>CAVZWZ010000009.1:0-251660 GCA_963779195.1 uncultured Alphaproteobacteria bacterium | reverse complement strand
CGGGCTAGCCGCATATCTGAACGCCACCGCTGTCGATACCTATTTCCGGCGCTTCAACGGCCATACGCAGGTCAATGCGACTGACCTTCGCGCGATGCGCTACCCGTGCCGGGAAGCCTTGATCGTCCTGGGCCGATGGACGAAGACCCGCGCCAACGTTGGTCGCAGGATGACATTGACGAAAAAGTGAATGGCACTTGCATCGACCATCCCAATATTGCCGCTGCGCTGCAAATCCTGATCGAAATTGGCTTGCCTCGCACGCAGCAAAATGACCGTTCGGCGCTGACCCTCTTGGCCTTGCTCGATTTGCAGCCCGACATGGATTGGAAGCGATCGAGCGCGCCGCTCATCGGCATCACACCCGTCATGGACTGGATGCGGCGCATTACGGCAAGGATATAAGCCCAACACGCGCGAGACCGTCCGCCGCCAGACGATGCACCAGTTCCTGCTGACCGATCCCTCTATCATCCCGACGATCCTGCCGGGCCGGTTAACAGCCCCGCAGCGGTGTATCAGGTTTCGCCCAGAGGCGCTCACGCTGTTCACGCCTATGGCAAGGCGGGATGGGCGAAGCGGCTTGCCGCCTATCAGGGCGACGTCACGACACTCGATTGCCAAATATGCCAGCAAGCGCGAGATGGAGCGCATACCGGTGACGGCTCGGCAGACGGGGCCAAGAATCCGGCTGAGTCCTGGCGAGCATAGCGCGCTGATCCGCGACATCATCATCGATTTCGCGCCGCGCTTCGCGCCGGACAGCATTCTGATTTATGCAGGCGATACCGGCGACAAGATGGGCTATTTTGACGACGAGCGATTGGCAGCACTCGGCGTCTAGTCGATAGTCACGGCAAGATGCCCGATGTCGTCTTCCACGACTCACGCGGAACTGGCTTCTGCTGATCGAATCCGTCACCAGCAACGGCCCTGTCGATGGGAAGCGCCACGCCGAGCTAATGGATCTGTTCGCAGGATCAAGGGCTGGCTTGGTCTATGTCACCGCCTTCCCGACCCGCGCCGTCATGGCGAGCTACCTTGCCGAGATCGCGTGGGAATCCGAGGTGTGGGTTGCCGACGCGCCGACGCATTTGATCCACTTCAACGGGGTGCGGTTTTTGGGCCCCTATGAATAATGAACTCTACTCAACCCGGACCAGTGGTTCGATGCCGTGCCCGAACTCGCCTGGAGCTTCCACATCGGCGGCTATGAGCCTGCGCAGAAGTCGCTCAAGGACCGCAAGGGCCGCAAGCTGAGCTTCGACGATGTTCGCCACTACCGGAAGATCGTCAAAATCCTCAGCGAGACCCACCGCATCATGCAGGAAAGCGTGCTGCCGCTCGATTGAGCGGGCGGCGTCCCCATCCGGCCGTTATGCGCCGCAGGTGTCGCATTGGCTGCCAAGCCAGCTTGAGACGACTGTTCTATATTGGATTGATAAACAAGGGTTATAAAATACTATTGCGAATACCAACAGCCAATTTCGCAACAAGTCGCAACCCGGTCCAGGTCAAAAAATGGTGCCGGCTAGAGGATTGAACCCTGGCCCCCTGATTACAAATCGTGTTAAATGCCCGATCGGCGTGTTCAATTCCGGCCATTATTGTTCGAATCTGTCTCTAATTGACCGCCTATTAATTTGATTTAATGAAAATAATAGTCAGAAGGTGTGGTGAATTTACGTTCAATCCGGTTCACCCTGAATCGCATTTGTCCTTCTGCAAAGTGGAGCCTATATGGAGCCTATAGGAATTAGGCTCCGGTGGCGGCGATGGCAGATTCACTCAACAGGCAACGATCGACGGGCTGATCAATCACGCCCGGACTGTCAAGGGCAAGCAGTCCGAACTGGTGGATGAGCGCGAGGCCGGGCTTCGCATCCGGGCAGGTGAACGCTCCGCGACCTGGTTGCTCTGCGTGCGGCTACGAATGGCAAGCGTACCCGGATCAAGCTGGGTGGCTGGCCGGCCATGGGCATCTCCGAAGCGCGCCATGCCGCCCAAGCGAAGAAGTTGGAGGTCGTGTCTGGCGGCGATCCCAACGAGGAAAAGCGCAAGGTCACTCGGGATGCCGCGATTGCGGCAAGGGCAGGCGCAGTCTGTCCGAGGCGCTCGACCAGTATGATCGGATGAAACTGTCGCAGCTGCGCAGTGCCACTGAAAACCGGCGCGCGCTGGGCGGCCCAAGGGGAATTCTGAAGGCGTTCCTGCACAAGGACATCGCTTCCGTCGATCGGAGCGACATTGCCGATGCCGTTCGCGCCCATGCCCAGAAGTCGCCGATCGCCGCCAACCGTTCGCTCGCCTATGTCAAAGCCTTCCTCAACTGGTGCGTCGATCAGGATATCATCGCGAGCAGTCCCGCCGCGACCATCAAGAAACCGGCAAAAGAGCGGACGCGCGACCGCTATCACTCGCTCGATGAGTTCATCGAGATATGGGATGCCATGGGCGAACTGGGATATCCGTTCGCGCCGCTCTACCGCTTGCTGGCATGCCTGCCGATGCGCCGCGAGGAAATTGCGGCGATGCCGGTTGCCGAGCTCGACCTGGCACCCGGCGGCAATCCCGACGATGCAGTCTGGTCGCTGCCCGCAGGCCGGACCAAGCGAGGCAACGCGCTCCGGGTTCCGCTGTCGCCGCTGGCGCGCGCGATCATTATCGAGGCCCTTGCCGCGCCTGAGCGGCCCAAAGACAGCCCGTTTCTATTCAGTCTGACCGGCGATACCTCGGTGTCCGGCTATTCCAGGGGCAAGCAGCGGCTGGACCGGGTCATCCGCGAGAAACGCGAAGCGGCGGCCAAGGCCGAGGGTAGGGGGGCGGTGGAAATGGAGCACTGGAACATCCACGACCTGCGCTCCACCTTCAGCACCCTGGCTTGCGAAGTGCTGGGGGCGGAAATCGCGGTGGTGGACCGCATCCTCAATCACGTCGCGACCGCAACCACCTCCAAGATCATGCGCATCTACAACAAGTCCGAACTGTTCGAACCGCGCAAGCGGGTGCTGCGGGAATGGGCGGAGTTGATCGAGCGGAAGGCGGCGGCGCGGGGGTCTCGGCGGCAACCCTTGAAATTGGTAATCTGACTTCGGCCGATATGCCCCAAATCATCCTTGCAAATCGAAAGCACTGCTTTTAATTTGCAAGGATGATTGAGCGATACGCCATGGCAAAATTGCAGCGCGCGCTGGGCAGGCAGGCGGCGGTGGCACTAGTAGGCCCGCGCCAATCCGGCAAGACGACGCTCGCCCACGGAGTTGGCGAGGAGCGGCCTTCGCTCTATCTCGATCTCGAAAGCGCCAACGACCGGGCAAGACTTGCCGATCCAGCTGCCTTCCTCGCGCTCCATGCCGATGAACTCGTGATCCTCGACGAGGTTCACAGAATGCCGGCTTTGTTTGAGGAACTGCGCGGTGTCATCGATCGGGGCAGGCGCGAGGGAAAGCGCACGGGGCGCCTCTTGATCCTGGGATCGGCTGCCATCGATCTGCTGCGGCAATCGGGCGAGAGCCTTGCGGGCCGGATCGAATATGTCGAGCTTTCCCCATTTACGGCCATCGAAATGGCCCGGGATGAAAATATAGCGCGCTTGTGGTTGCGCGGCGGCTTTCCCGACAGTTTCCTCGCGAACGACGATGCCGACAGCCTGGCGAACCGGCTTAATTTCATCCGCACCTATCTGGAACGGGACGTGCCGATGTTCGGGCCGCGCATCGCGGCCGAAGCACTTGAACGGATGTGGAAGATGCTGGCGCATTCGCAAGGCGCTTTGCTCAATTCTTCGCGACTGGCATCGAGCATGGAGCTCTCGGCTCCGACAATAACCAGCTATATCGGTTTGCTGGTCGATCTTCTGCTGGTGCGACGTCTGCCGCCGTTTCATGCCAATCTCGGCAAACGGCTGGTCAAGAGCCCAAAGGTCTATGTTCGCGACAGCGGTCTTACCCACGCCCTGCTTGGCATCGAGACACTCGACGATCTGCTTGGCCACCCGGTCGCCGGACCAAGTTGGGAAGGCTTTGTCATCGAGAGCCTGCTGGCGGTCGCGCCAACCGGCACGCGCGCAAGCTTCTACCGGTCAGTGGGTGGGGCGGAGATCGATCTGATACTCGAAATGGGCTCGCGCCATGGAACGTGGGCGATCGAGATAAAACGCACGAGCGCACCCAAGGTCGAACGTGGTCTGAGAAGCGCACTTGACGACATTGCGCCAAAGCAGGCTTTCCTGATCCACGGCGGCACCGATCGGTTCCCCTTGGGCGGTAGTGTCGAGGCAATCGGATTGAAGGAAATGGCCAAGCTCTTAGCGGGCCTGCCGTAGACTGCGGCCTCAATTCAATGCACCCAGTCGGACAAGCCGGTTTCCAACTACGCATCCAAAGCGGTTGGACCGCTCCCGGTCGGTCAGAACGGATAACCAGCGCTTGACGCACCCGTCATTGGCGCATGATGCCAGCGGTGCATGTCGTGGCCGAACGGATTGCCAGCCTCATCGACTCCACCGGTGCCGCCGATCATCGGCAGCCCGGTCACGGGATTGATGTCCGCGTGGAGCGGCGACCATTCGCCTGTAATGCCGCCTAAGCCGCAGCCTTGAACCGCAACGGCAGTTCGACACGGATATCGTCGAAGGTGACGCGGGGTGCCAGCGCGCGGTTGGGGCGCTTTTCGAGGCGGATGAGGCCGTAGCGCTCCATCGTCTTCAAGGTGCGCGAGAGGTTGGACTTGGCCCGTCCGGTGCGCTCGGCCAGCGCTTGCAGCGATTCCGGCTTGTCCTCGGCGATCACCGCGAGCAGTTCGCGATTGCGGTCCGAAAGCACCTTGGCGACGCTTTCGATCGAGGTGAACCAGACCTTGGGAGATTTGGGCGAGGGCTTCAGCTCGCCCCGCGCAATCGCCAGGGTCCGGGCCTTGTATTCGGCGGGGCTGGCGATACCGATCTTCAACGTCGTCATAGCTTCACTCCTCGTTCCGCCAGCGCCGCTTCGACTTCCTTCCAGAAGTCCTCGAGCAGGCTGGCGGCATCGCTGTATTCGTAGGGACGGATTGTCCGCAGCCGGTGCTTGTGATCGAACGCCGCCGATCTCTTCGCACCCGGTCCCGAGCCGGACGTAACCGGATGGGCGTTGTCAAAACCCACCAGTCGCTCCCCGTCCCTGGCGTGGAGCGTGAGCGAATAGCGAAGCCCATGCGGACGCTCCGCAGATGCCGCGACCCGCTTGACCTCGAACTTGAACCAGTGATTGCCTTGCGGGTCGATAAAGAACACTTCCCCATCGAGCGGGAGCAAGGCATCGAGGCCCGAATTGGGAGCGGCTTCCACCAGGCATTAGTTATCAGACATTGATAACTAATCAACAGCGCGTTTCGATTTCACCAGCTTTCGAAACTTCCGCCATCCGGCGAATGGCCAGGGATGCCGTCATGCGAGTGCCAATGGTCTTGATTGGTGCCGAACGGATTGCCGGCAACGGCGATGCCGCCGATCATTGGCAGGCCGGTCGCGGGATTGATTTCGGTATGGGTCAGCAGCCAATCGCCTGCAATGCCGCTGTCGTTATCGAATAGCCCGGTCAGCCAGTTCCAAAGTCCCATTGCCGTTCCTTTCCTTGCTTGAACATGCCAAAGCCCCGCCCGGCAGAACCGGGCGGGGCGTGGGTGCTTGGGTCAACGTCGTGGCAATAGGCGGTCCCGGCACCGGCAAGACCCACATCGCCACTGCGCTCGGTGTTCAGGCGGTCGAGCATCACCGCAAGAAGGTCCGGTTCTACTCCACGGTCGACCTGGTCAACGCGCTCGAACAGGAAAAGGCCATGAACAAGGCCGGGCAACTGGCCGAGCGCCTGCTGCGCCTCGACCTCATCATCCTCAATGAGTTGGGCTATCTGCCGTTCAGCCAGTCAGCCGGGGCGCTGCTGTTCCACCTGCTCAGCAAACTCTACGAACGCACCAGCGTCGTCATCACCACCAATCTCAGCTTCAGCGAATGGGCCGACGTGTTCGGCCCAAAACGCTCATGGGCCAAGATGACCACCGCCCTGCTGGACCGGCTTACCCATCACTGCCACATCCTCGAGACCGGCAACGACAGCTTCCGGTTCAGAGCCAGCTCGGCTGCACCCAAATCTAGAAAGGAAAAAACACCAGCTTGACCCAAACCCCGCATCGCGGGACATACCATCCACCCGGGTCACTTCTCGATGAAAATCCCGGGTCAACTCTCAATGCAAATCAACACAACGGCCTGGTGCTCGATTCCGCCGATCTTGATCGCCCAAACCACCTCGCCGACCGAGCGCTGACCGAACATGCCCGCAGACTGCTCGAATTGACGATGAGCCCCGAGCGGCAGAGCCTGGCCCAGCCGGTCGAGCAGTCAATCATGCTGCTGCTGCCGAGCGGTCGCGCCACCGTCCAGACCTGCGCCGACCTGCTCAGCCTGACCGTGCGCACCCTGCAACGCGGACTCGACGCCGAGGGAACGAGCTTCAGCCTGCTGCTGGCCAAAGTGCGAACCCATCTGGCCCGCCGCTATCTTGCCAACCCGCGCACCCGCATCACCGACGTTGCCTCGATGCTCGGCTATGGATCGATCGGCGCATTCACCCGCTGGCACGGGCAGACCTTCGGGCAACCGCCGAGGAAGATGCGAAAACGGCTCGGTGCTGTCCAGGCATAGTCATGTCAGGAGTCGGCCCGGGCACTTGGGCGATCTACTGTTCCGGCATTTACGCAATTTTACAGCTTATGCCTTATTGCGGCAGCCATGTCCGTCTCAGGCCTCCTTCTTGCGCTTCCCGCATTTGCACTGGGCATTTGTTCGCGTCGTTTGTTCATATACATACCACAGCTTATTGATATAAAGCATAAAACTAACCCGATCGGCGTCCTCGAAATCGACGGGCAAAGCGATGAATTTCAGAGCAAGCAGGACACTAATTCCAACGAGTCATCCAGGTTAACGTCTGCCCTTACCAACGGGAAATATGTTGCTCTGGGCGAACTGCATCGCTTTGCCGAACTGCGCGGCCAAATCGGTTTTCCGATGTCCGATCACCTCATTGCGCAGTTTGCCGCTGAAATCGAAAAATCCCTTCCGAACTGCACCTTGGGACGAGTTGGCAGGAAATCAGTTGAATTTGTGTTTGCAGCGAAGAACCCCGACAATGCGCAAGAGCGGCTCGAAAAGCTCAGCCAGAAAATTGAGTCCGAGCTTGAAGTCGATGGGTGCCACATCGGGCTTGTTTCCCATTTCGGCGCGGTGCGGCTTACCGAGCACGGCGGTCGGGCAATCGACCACATCCTGCATCAGGCAGAAGCGGCTCTGACGACGGCAGTCGCCCGGCGGGAAAGGTCTCGTGTCGTAGATGTTCTCGAACCGGCGCACGGTTCGGCTCATTCTGGTATCGCCATCCGCGATTTTCCGCGGGCCATCGCGAAGGGCGAGTTCGAGCTGTTCTATCAGCCCAAACTGCACTGCCGGACAGACAATATCCGCGCAGTTGAAGCGCTGCTGCGTTGGGAGCACCCCATCCATGGCCGCATTTCCACGCAGGAGCTGATCGAAATCGCCGAAGCAACTGGCGCGATCCGCGATCTGACAAAGTGGGTGATCGATAAGGCAGTTGCGGATCAGAAGCTGCTCGACCGCGCCGGACTGGATGTATCGATCGACATCAATTTTTCCGGTACATTGCTTGCAAATGTCGAAATGACCGAATGGGCGCTACTGCGATTGACCTCCACCACGCGGCCGATGGGCGTCGAGGTTACCGAAACCGCCGTGATCGTCGAGCCGGAGCTGGCGATTGCCAATCTTCGCAGGCTGTCTGCGGCAGGGGTGCGGATCGCGATTGATGACTATGGATCGGGACTGTCATCGCTGGCCTATCTCAAGCAGCTCCCGGCCCACGAACTCAAGATCGATCGCGAATTCGTTTCCGGCTTGACTGAGAGCCATCGCGATCCGCTGATTATCCGCTCGACGATCGATCTCGCGCACGCTCTCGAAATGGAAGTTACTGCGGAAGGCGTCGACGATCCGATGGCCTTTGCCCTGCTCAGGGCGATGGGTTGCGACATCATCCAGGGATACCTGGTGGCCGCGCCGATGCCGTTCGATCAGCTTTGCAATTTCGTAACCGGCTGGCAAGGCAGCGAACATCACCGTCCGCAGAATTCCTTGATTCCGCTCCCGCGAAAGAGCGCCAATTAACCCGAATGAAAGGTTCTCCGTAACCGATTGCCTCACACCTGACCTGTAAATCAGGGATCACAAACAGGTATTTGGGGCAAACATCGTGAAACCGATTCGCAACTCGGGCAAATTCACCCTGCTCATGGCATCAATGCTGGGGACCGTGCTAGTGCCGTCACTGGCGCTGGCGCAAACCGCTGCGCCGAGCGGTGCCGATGAGTGCAAGGAGTTCCTGCCCGGAAGCGGACCGACCGATCAAGCCACTTGCCGGGAAAATCCGGACTTTCGCCGGAGCATTGACGGGCACGGCAGGCAAAATCCGCACATTTCAGGACAACCTTGAACCGGACGCTGGCAAGATCCGCACATTCGCAGGCAACATAGCCGGACTCGCCGGCAAGATCCGCACGTTCCAGACGCAGAATTTCACGACCACGGGTGTCGATCCGAACTTCTGGGGTTCGCTCCAGCCGCTGTCCGGCTCGCTGGCCGCCAGTGCCGGAAAAATCAGGACTTTTGCGGGCGCATACGAAGCCCAGGCCGGCAAGATCCGCACCTTTGCAGGCAAGATCCGCACATTCACAACCGACACGACCTCGGCAAAGGCAATGCTGACCGAGATAAACAAGATGGTCAGCTCTTCGGAAGCGACCTGGGGCAGCGCCGTGCAGCAGCAGACCGGCAAGTCGTTTTACGATGGCTATGCCTGCGCCATGCTCATGAAATATCACATCGACCTGAAGAACTCCGCTTCGCTCAGCACCCTCGACGAAGCCACGCTCGAGCTGTTCCTTATGGACTGGTACGACAACCTGATGAACTTCTCGGGCGTCGATCAGACCGACTACTGGATGCCGCAGGTCGGCTGGACTCCGGCGATGACCCAGCAGCTGAGCGGCGGCTATGTCGACGCCAAGATCGGCGTCCTCGACTTCACGATCGGCGGGGTCAGCGAGGATAACGTTGCTCTGGCAAAGGGAATTTCGACGGTTGACGGCGGCCATGGCACGGCGGTTGCCGGACTGATCGCTGCGCCGCACGACGGACGCGGCGTGATGGGCATTGCCCCCACTGCTTCGATCGTCAGCTACAACCCCTTCGACGAAACCATGACCGCCGGCTGGGCCGACATCCGCACGGGCCTTGCCATGTTTGCGGATGAACGGGTCAGCGTTGTCAACGTTTCGCTCGGGGTTCCGGGGTGGACCCTCAACGAAGGCTGGAACGAGGTGTTTGCCAAAGAGGATTCGTCCGGCTCGGGCAGCGGCTTGTCGGATATGCTCAAGAGCATCCTCGATGCCTCGAAGCGCCAGCTGTTCGTGCTTGCCGCCGGCAACGACGGCGTGGTCCAGCCCTCCAGTATCGAATGGAGCAAGGACAACCCCGAGCTCATCGTCGTCGGATCGGTCGATCCCAACAACGTAATCTCGCAGTTCTCGAATACACCGGGCACGACCTGCCTTCTCACCGACGGCAAGTGCAGCGGCTCGGCAAGCCTGCTGATGAACCGGTTCCTGGTGGCCCCTGGCGAGTTCATTCTGGTCGATGACGGCCAGGGCGGCGTCACCCGCATGTCGGGCACCTCGTTCTCTGCTCCGCTGGTTTCAGGAACCGCAGCGCTGATCGTGGATCGCTGGCCGTGGTTGCAGAACACTCCCGGTGACATCAGCGGGATCATCCTGAACTCGGCAACCGATCTGGGTGCGCCGGGTACCGATGCGGTCTATGGCCGCGGTCTGCTCAACGTCTCGAAGGCACTGGCACCGCTCGACTTCTCGAAACTGCAATGGAAGGTGCGGGTTGGCAGCACTACCACCACCTACACCGCCAGCAACATGGCCAGCACTGCCATCAAGAACAAGGCGACCTGGGAAACCAACAGCGCCTATGTCACCGTGTATGAGACGACCGGAAAGTCATTCCGCGATTTCGCGATCCCGCTATCGTCCAAACTGGTTGGCAAGGACGTTGGCAGCAGCCAGAACCAGTTCATGGCCTACCTCCAGAGCCGCTTCTGGAACTGGGCCCAGACGACAGCGTCAGGCGGAACAAGCACCGGATTTGCCGCTTTCACTGACTCCGGTCGGTCAAACTCGTTCAGAAATTTAGGGGCGCTGCAGGCCAGCCTGACTATGCGGCCGCGCGCCTTGCAGGCCGACAATATACATTCAGGCACCCGGTTCGACAGTGCCCTTGCCCTGCAAACGCCCGACGGAAAAGTCCGCTTTAGCATCGGTTCGGGCCAGGGCGCGGCGATGCTGCATGGCATGACCGGTTTCGCGATGAATTCGGACTTTGACCTGCAATCGGGCGGGACCAATCCCTACCTTGGTCTGGCCTCGGGCTCTTCCTACGCCTCGATCGATTACCGCATGGGTGAGCGGGCCACGATTTCGGCCGGCTTCACCCACCGCGATGCCCAGCGGGATCGCCAGTCAAGAGCAGGCAACCTTCATCTGCCGCTGGCCTACAAGGCCAGCGCCTACCAGCTGAAGCTGTCCTACAAGGCAAATGACTGGATGGCGGCCTCTATGGGATATACCATGCTCGACGAGCAGGGCGCCCTGCTGGGCATGCAATCTGCCGATCCCAGCGATTTCAGCGACGGTTCGCGCACCGATTCCGCAACGATCGGCCTCGAGCTGACCCCCAGCGAGGATATCGCGATCGGCGCATCTGCCACCCTCGGCAGAACCCGCCAGGGCGATAGCTCGAAGCAGAATCTGACCGTCGCGGCAGGCGGCATCGCCAGCACGTCGTTCCAGGTCGCTCTGGCCAAGACGAAGGTGCTGTCGAGCAAGGACAGCTTGCGGCTTTCGGTCTCGCAGCCGCTGCACGTCGAAAGCGGATCGATCGAATTTTCCGGTGTTGAAGTCATAGACCGCCAGACCGGCGAGCTAGGTGTCGTCACCCAGCACATCGGCTTGAAGGGTGCCCCGCGCGCGCAGGTTGCCGAAGGCATCTACCGCCTGCCGCTGATGGGTGGAAATGCCGAACTCAACCTGTTCGGAAAATACCGCCTCGGACGCCTCGACCAGAACGCAGCCGAAGCACGCGCAACGGCCGGCGTCAGCTTCAACCTTAGATTCTGAACCGAAACGAAGTGCGCCGCCGCGCGGCAGCGCACTTCACGGTTTTCCCGGAACTTAACCATTCCGGGTTAGGGCAGTCGGATGCACTTCGTCCGTCCTGCCTTTGCACTGATCTGCATGTCCTGGCATTGCTGGCAGGACCGGGACCGATTGGCGCAAACCGGGCTTTTGCGCAGGCCAACGCCGCGCCGGGCAGACCGGCCAGCCAGGCCGAGTTTGAGGCCAGCATCGAGAAGACCAAGGCAGCGATGATGGGCGATCCCCAGCAGGCGCTTGCGCTGGCCCGCAATGGCTGTCGCCATGGCCAGGCGGCTTCCCGAATCCCCGCAATCCGAATTGCCCGAGCCACCGCGCTCTGGCTCGAAGGCGAGGCGCTGCTGGGCACCAACGACCGGGTCGCAGCCACTCCGTGATTGACGAGGCACTCGGTCTGGCCGAACGCCATGCCCGTAACAGCAAGCTGCATGGCGACCTGCTGCGTTCGCACGGGGCAATCGAATCGATGGGCGGCAATGCCGTCGCCGCGCTAAATACTACCAAAGCGCTTTCAGCGTCTATCAGGCCGCGAAAATTCCGCGCGGCCAGGCGATTGTCCTCCAGGATATCGGACAGATCTATTCGGACGCCGGAGACTATCCGAAGGTTCTGAGATATTATAGCCAAGCACTGGAAATATATGGTAATGATCCGGCCCTGAGCCTCACAACCCACAACAACCGGGCGGATGTCTATCGCGCCCAGAAAAAGCACGATCTGGCGCTCACCGAGTTTCGCCTGGCGCTCGCCGCCGCGAGAGAACTCGACAGCCCGATGCTGCAAGTGCGCATCCTGACCAATCTGGCGGTTTCCGAAACCGAAGCGGGCAGATTTGCCGCAGCCCGGACCGCGCTGGCGCAAGCGCTCACGCTTGCGGCCAACGGCGAAGCGGCGGGCTGGCGGCCGTTTGTGCTGGGCACCCAGGCCAAGACAGCGGCCAGCGAGGGGGACATGAACCGTGCCCGTTCCTTGCTCGACCAGACCTTCGCTGGGATCGACCTTGCAAGCAGCGACATGCTGTTCCGCGATTATCCACCTGACCGCTTCCCGGGTCTACGAGGCGACCGGAAACACCGAGCTGGCGCTGAGGCATTTCAAGGCATTCCAGCGGCTCGACAGCGAAGCACGCAACCTGACGGCTTCGATCGCCACGCAGCTGGCTTCTGCGCAGTTCGACTTCGCCAACCAAAACCTCAAGATCGCGCGGCTCAACGAGGAAAAGCTCAAAGGCGATATCGCCGCCAGAACCCGGCTGTTCCTGGTCCTCGGATCGGCTGCTGCCGTGATCCTGTGTGTCTTGCTGTTCGGCCTGATTTCGGTGAGGCGCAGCCGCAACGAGGTGCGGCCGCGAACGACAATCTGACGGTCTCCAACGCATCGCTCGAAAAGGCGCTTCAGGCCAAGACTGAGTTCCTGGCTATGACCAGCCACGAAATCCGCACGCCGCTCAACGGCATTCTCGGGATGACGCAGGTTCTGCTCGCCGACCGCCGCGTTGAGGCAGATCTGCGCAACCGGATCGAGGTGGTCAACAGCGCCGGCGAAACCATGCGCGCGCTGGTCGATGATATTCTCGATGTCGCCAAGATGGAAAGCGGCGAGCTGACAATCGTCGCGGAAAAGACCGACCTTGCCGCCATTCTCAAAGAAACGCATCAGCTCTGGTCCGGTCAGGCCGAAGCCAAGCAGCTTGGTATCGAACTCGAAACCGAGGATGCTCCGCGCCTGATCCTCGGCGACGGCGGGCGCATCCGGCAGATCGTATTCAACCTCATGTCAAATGCGCTGAAGTTCACGCTTGAGGGCAAGGTCACTCTCAGGGTATCGGCGGAAAGCCGTGATGACGGCGGGGAAACGCTCAGGATCGAGGTGATCGACAGCGGAGTCGGCATCCCCGACGATATGCTCGAGATAATCTTCGAATCGTTCAAGCAGGTCGATGCCGGAACCACCCGGCAGTTTTCCGGCACCGGGCTTGGCCTGGCGATCTGCAAGCGGCTGGCCGAGGCGATGGGCGGCACGATATTCGCGAAGAGCGTGTTGGGAAGCGGCTCGACCTTCACGATTCTTCTGCCGCTCATCCGCATCGACGATGATGCAGGCGCGGATTGCGCGGACGGCAGCCTTGCTGACCTGTCCGGCCTCGCCCTGGCGGCTGTGCTTCCCAACGACGATGAAGCGATCCTGCTCAAGATGGCGCTGATGGCGGAAGCCGCAAGCCTCGAATTCGCGCCGGACCTCACCGCAGCGATAGGGCTGCTGGGCCGGACGCACATCGACCAGCTGGTGTTCGATGTCTCATGCATCGGCGAATCCGGAAGCGACCCGGTCGCCGGACTGCGCGACCTGGTTACGGCCTGCGACGCCGGGGAAACCAGACTTTCGCTGATCCTCGCCACGGACGGACCGCTGGCACCGGCGCAAGCGATGATGCTCGGCGCCGCCCAGATCATCATCCGCCCGATCGCCCTCGACCAGCTTCTCCCGGCCCTGCGCTCGGTCTACGCCGATCAGCCGGAAGTGTTTGTTGCTCCGGCATTGATGGCATCTAACGGATGATGGTTTATCCATAATTTACCTATTCGTGTCATTCCAAGGAGAGGCATTCCAGGGTGGACCATGCAAGTTCTTTACGTCGAAGATGATCCGATGAACCGGAGTGTCGTCAAAGACATGCTCGGTGTGGTCGGCGCGGAGATGACCGAGGCTTGCGATGCCAAGTCCGGATTGCAGCTTCTCGACGAGAACAGCTACAACGTGATCCTGATGGATTTGCGGATGCCCGGCATGGACGGCCTCACCGCGATCGACCATATCAGGGCGCGCGGCGACGCCAAGGCCGGGTTGCCGATCATCGTGGTGACTGCCGATACCTCGCCGGACCTGCGCGAACGCTGCCTCGCCAGAGGCGCGGACGATGTGATCCTCAAACCGATCGCCATGGCCGGGCTGCTCAAATCGATGACCGGTATGCTCGCCAAGGCCCGTTAGATTCTCTCCGTTATGTGGATTGGGTGAACGCGCTGCTCTTGGCTACCCCAGTCAAGATGGCGCACGAGATCGTCGATCTGATGGCTAGCCAGCCCGAACAGGAGGAAAACCCGCTTCCCGCAGGCGAGGCCGTCAACCGTTTCGGCCAATCCGTCAAGAGCTATCGCCGCAAAGCGCCGCTGGGTGTGTCGAAGGCACCCAAGTCTGCAATTTTCCGCTGCATACCGCCGTGTAGAAGGTAAATCCGTCGCTTGCCGAGGGCAACTGGCGACAATGCCCGATTTCAGAACGAGACAGCTCATGGCAAATTGCAAACATGACCGGAGAGCCGCCATGTTTCGACAAAGTCGTCACTTTCAAAGCGAAAGATCGAGATATTTTTCAGGTAGATTCAGGATATTGCTTGCATCCGCATCGATCCCGGCCTGAGCGCTCCGGTCCTTCCCGAGCTTCACCTCATTGAATACCTCGCGGGCATTGGCGACCTCGCCGCGATGATGGCCGATCGAGCGAGCCAGATCGTCCTTGCTATCCACATGCAGTCCAATGTGTTCGCGGGCGCGCGAGGTGAGGACGTAGAACAGGCTGGCGCTGTTGAGCTGGCGATCCTGGCTAGACATGACGGTGATCGCGCGGTCGACGGTCATGCCTTGCGCGCGGTGCATGTTGAGCGCGAGGCCGTGGGCGAGGGATTGGCGTAGCGGATTACTGGGTGCGAGAATGCGGGTGGCTTTGGCGTCAGTCAGCGTTATTGCGCCGTTCTGGATGCGGGTCACTTCGACCGGATTGCCGTTGGCGATGCCGAGCTGGCGGTCGTTGGTGGTCCAAATCAGCCGGTCACCTGTGCGGACTTCGATCTGCGATGGCACTGACAGACTGGCCCTGGTCGCGCCCGGACTCAGCTTTGCAGGATCGAACCGGCGGATGACGCCATCCCGATTGAGCAGCACTTCGCCCTTTTTGGCATCGACTGATTCCACCCGATATGCGCCGCGCTCCAGGCCGAGCTTCGATTGCTGCTGGTAGAGCGTGAACCGCTGGCCGGTCGCATAGTTCCCGATTTGACGGATCTGCTCGCGGGTGAGGTTGAGGTTTTCGTAGGTCCGCAGCGTGAGGCTTTCCTTGCCCAGAGCGCCCTCGGCGATCAGCCCCTTGCGGACATGATCGAGCACCTGGGTCCGCAGGGCATGGCCCGACGTCAGGATCGCGGTGCGGCCGCGCTCCTCGGGCGGCAGCGCCAGCCAGGCCTTTGCGCCAGACAGCGCCGGATCACGGGATTTCGCAACCCTGCCGCCCAGTGCATCAAGCGCGCGACCGGTCTTGCCGAGCCGGGCGGCGGCAACCGCCTCGCGCATTTGCGGATCGAGCTGGCGGCGATTTTCGGAAAGGCGGGCGATAGGCGCGCCCTCTGCCTGGAGCATGGCAAACGGTCGCCCGGCTTCGGGGGAGGCGATCTGCCTGACATCGCCGACCAGCACCAGCTTGGCGATCCCGGCATGATCGGCGATCTGCATCAAGCCCAGCACCTGGCGGTGCGACAGCATCGATGCCTCATCGACCAGCAGCACTTTGCCGCCGAGCTGCTGTTTGGCGAGCTGCGCTGCATAGACATTGGGCTTGCCGGTCAATTGGGCATGGCGGACCAGGAACCCGGCAACCGTCCCCGTCTTCAATCCGGCGCTGTCGCGCAACTCGTTGGCAAGTTTGTGCTGGGGCGCGAGCGCGAGAATGTCATGGCCTCGGCAGGCCAGCACGTCCTTGACCAGCGCGAACAGCGTGGTCTTACCGCTGCCGGCATCGCCCTGGACCAACTGGTAGCGATCGAGCCCGGAGAGAATGGCAAGCGCAGCATCGCGCTGCTCGACCGACAAGCCTATGCCGCGCGCGTCAGCAGTCGCCCCGAGCGACTCCTCGGCCTCCTTGGCTGCAACCAGAATGTCAATCGGCACCGGATATTGACCCCCTATCGGCGTGCAAAGTTGACCCCCATGGGTTTGGGATTCGGGTTGTCCCGGTAGTCCATGGGAGGGACCCGCGCGGACGCCGGCGCGCGCTATCCACAAGCGCATTGGCGGCGGCGTCCGTGTGGGAGGTGCCTGTGGACCCACCGGGTCAACCCGGGGGATGGGGGTCCGGGGGAAGGGGTTAAGCGGCTTCGCGATTTTTGAACCGCCAGCTTTCGTTGCCGGTCTCGACGATGTCGCAATGGTGGGTCAGCCGGTCGAGGAGCGCGGTGGTCATCTTGGCATCGCCGAACACCTGTGGCCATTCGCCGAACGCCAAGTTGGTGGTGACCACCACCGAGGTCTGCTCGTAGAGGCAGCTGACGAGATGGAACAGCAGCTGCCCGCCGGACAGCGCGAACGGCAGATAGCCGAGCTCATCGAGGATGACGAGATCGATCCGCGAGAGATGATCGGCGATGCGTCCCGGTTTACCGGCGCGGGTCTCTGCCTCGAGCCGGTTGACCAGATCGACGGTGTTGAAGAAGCGGACCCGCGCGCCAGTGCGCACGCAGGCGCGGCCAATGGCGATTGCAAGATGGGTCTTGCCGGTGCCGGTGCCGCCGACCAGCACGGCATTGCGTTGCTGGGCCAGGAAGCCGCCCGTAGCCAGGTCTTTGACCAGCACCTCGTTGATCGGTGTTGCGGCAAAGTCGAAGTCGGCGATCTCCTTGGCCAGCGGCAGTTTGGCGATCGTCATCTGATACTTGATCGAGCGTGCTGCCTTCTCGTCGATCTCCGCCTTCAGGAGGTCGCCGACAATGCGCTGCGCCGAGTGCTGCCGTTTTACGGCATCGGCAACGATCTCATCATAGGCATGCCGCATGCCGGCAAGCTTGAGTGTGCCCATCATCTCCAGGATCTCGTGGCGTTCCATACTGTCCTCTCCTCAGGCTGTCGTAACGGGCGCAGTCGGCGATCGGCTCATGGGTCAGCCGCAGCGCGTCAGGCGTGGCGATGGTCAGCGGCGGCGGTGGCTGGCGCTGACGGGTCAGGATGTTGAGAACGACATCGCGGCTGACCGGACCGTGGCCCAGCGCCTCGGCGCATGCCGCTTCCACCGCCTCGATGCCGTCACTGGTGATGGCGGTCAGGATGCCAACCATCTGCCGATCACCATCGGTATGGCTGCCAAGCCGCCGCCGCACCCTCTCGATGGCGGGCGGCAGTGCCCAGTCCTTGAACGGTGCGCCGTTCCGCAGCGCGCCGGGCTTTCTCGCCAGCACCGGCACATAGTGCCAGGGATCATAGATCGTCTGCTCGCGTCCGAACCGGCGGGCGTGTTCGGCTACGATCTCGCCACCCTGGCGGATGACGATCCGGTCAGCATAGGCATGTATCTCGACCGGTCGTCCTGCCGCCTGCGCATGGACCGAGTATTTGTTGTAATCGAACCGAACCAACAGGGTCTTTGATACCGAAGCGGGCAAGGCGTGGAAGCCATCGAACGGGCCACGATAGGCGATCAGCGCGGGGCGATCAGCACCCTCGAACACATCCCAGACGGTGCGGTCCTTCAACTCGGGATGCGCGGCCTGCTTGGCCCGCGCGATGCAGCGGTCTTCCAGCCAGGCGTTCATCTCGTTGTAGCTCTTGAACCGCAGCCGGGGCGTGAAGAAGCGTTCGCGCACCAGGCCCACCTGGTTCTCGACCTGGCCTTTCTCCCACCCCGAGGCAGGCGTGCACGCCACCGGCTCGACCAGGTAATGCCCGCACATCTGCTCGAAGCGCCGATTGTACTTCCGCTCGCGGCCAATGAAGATCGCGTCCACTGCCGTCTTCATGTTATCGTAAATGCCGCGCTGGCAGGCACCGCCGAAGAAGACGAACGCCTTGTCATGCGCGTCGAACACCATCTCCTGGCTCTCGCGTGGATAGGCCCGCACATAGAACATCCGGCTGTGGCAGAGACGGACATGCGCAACCTTCACCGTGGTGGTCGCACCAGCGATGATCACCACTTCGTGGCTCCAGTCGAACTGGTAGGCTTCGCCGGGCGCAAAACTCAGCGGCACATAGGCTGCTGCCGTTACAAGCGAGCGTTCCCGGTGCCATGCCGCAGCATACCGCCGCACCGCATCGTAACCGCCGCGATAGCCAAGCCCCTGCAACTCCTCGAACACCCTGACCAAGGTCAGCCGCTCGCGCCGCGCTTTGCGCCCGTTCGCCTCCAGAAGCCCGTCCAGCTCGCTCGCCCACGGCCCCAGCTTCGGCAACGGTTGCACGCTGCGCTCATAGGAAAACGCCGTCTTGCCGGACCGCAGAACCTTGCGCACCGTGTTGCGCGACACGCCAAGATCGCGGACAATCTCCTTGATCGACTTGCCCTTGACGAAAAACTCGCGCCGGATGCGCGCAACCGTCTCCACTACCAACATCTCCCCGCAGCCTCCGGCAAAACCGAAAGCGTGAACACCACTGGTTCAGGGGGTCAATTTTAGAAGCCGATTACCCCAAAACCGGGGTCAATATTGCAGGCCAATTCACAGATAGCGGCGAACCCAGGTGTAATCGTGGCGCTCGCCTTCGCCGAACATCTTGGTGATCCACTCCTTCGAGTTGGTCTTGCCAAGTCCCACTTTCAGGTTCGCTGCCTTGGGCGCTGCGACGATTTCATCGACCAGACCGCCGCGCGCGATGTTGGGGAACTGCCCCTCGCGCGTCCGCGCAAACGCCGTGTCCAGGGCGGTGCGAACCTGATCGGTCTCGCTGCCATTCCAGTGGTTGGCTATCTTGACCGATCGCTCCAAATGCATCTCGGAACTTACGCTCGAATACCAGTGCGGCTTCTCGGGTTTCGCCCGGCGCTTCGGCTCGGGCGGAGCATGATATGTGTTCTGGACATTGAGCGTGTTGGTCGTGCTGGACAGGTTGATCACGGCATTGATGCCGGGCGCATCCAGCGCCGGTTCGCGGCTCGGATCAAGCACGTTCACCTCGCCGGAATCCGGTGCATCGATGAGCGGCTGAGCCTCGAAAACTCCGTTCGCATCGGGCAACCGGAAACGGCGATGCGCGGGGTATTGGGAGAACAGGATCAGCGACCAAAGGGATTTGAAAATCGGGCCGTCGATCAACTTGCCATCGTGCTCGAATGCGGCTGTCACAGCAACGGCGCATCGTTCGCGTACCGCGCGGAATGGTGCCAGGGCCGGGGCCTTCAACCTGCCCGGAACGACGCCGAACTTTTCGAGCAGCAGCGCGATGTCCCAGACCGAATAACAAGCAAACCCCGCTCCAAAGAAAGCGGCTGCCCGGACCAACGCTGCCGATGGCGGACCGGAATCCCAGTAGTCGCGCGTGAAACCGCTCAAGCCCCAGTCGATAGTCAGAGCCACCAACACGAGTAGAGCAAGAAAGCCAAACGCCGGAGCAACGTATTCCCAAATCCGGTGGATCAGGCGGAAGACGAAATCCGCCTTCTCGAAGGCGGCGATTGCAACCTGCCGCGCGGTTACTCCGCCCGTGGCCTCGGCCTCTGCCAAAGCAGCCTCATAGAGTGTGATCCTGCGACCCATTGCATGGCGAACATGCATTCATTTGGTCAGGATTTCGAGCCTGAAATCACTCGACTGGATTTCAACGGTTTCGTGTGAATCGCAGCCAAAGTCCCGCACAGCGCGAACGGCGGCTCATGCAATTCTGTGGAAATCTCGATTGGTGGAGCCTATATGGAGCCTATGGAAAATTCTAGGCTCCACTCGGTTTCTGTCAGTTCAATAAGCCATTGTTATTAGGTTATTTTATGGTGCCGGCTAGAGGATTCGAACCCCTGGCCCCCTGATTACAAATCAGGTGCTCTACCAACTGAGCTAAGCCGGCGTCTGGCTGGCCGGTTCCGGGCTACCGGTTCGGCACGCGCCGCGCGCATTAGCCGGGGGGCTAGCGGGTGTCAAAGGGGGCCGCCTGCGCCGCTGGCCGAGAATGGCGCGGCGGTGGCGATCACTGCCCGGGGACGCGACCGGCCAGGCGCATGTCAAGGCGGCGCTGGAAGCAGGTGGGGCTGGCGACTTTGGTTTCCTCGACCACATAGTCGAAGGGAATCTTCCAGTGCACCACCCGGTCGCCGGCAAACAGACGGGGGCCATGGAACCACCACTCGTCGCCGCCGTAGATCAAGTGGATATCGGGGATGAAGCCCATCGCCGCCGGGCAAGCGCCGTGGCCTTCGCCTGCGCCCAGCGGCGGAACTCGTTGTTGTGGAGGTCGTCGCGCAGGGTCCAGGTGGTCAGCGGTCTGCCCAGGAACCGGACGACATCGGCGCAATCGAGAGTTTTGCCGGCCACGGTCTATTTCCTTTCGGCAGGGTTCCGGGCCGCGCTCAGAACATCGTGCTGCCGCCATCGACGCCGATGGTCTGGCCGGTGACATAGTTGCCTTCGTCGCTGGCGAGGAACAGGCACATCGGTGCGATGTCCTCGGGCGTGCCAAAGCGGCCCATCGCCACCTTGGCGAGTTCGACATCGTAAGTGCCCAAATCCTCCAGATACCAGATCGACTTGGGGGTGAGGGCGCTGGGCAGGATGGTGTTCACCCGGATGCCATGCTTGCCCCATTCCTTCGCCCCGGTGCGGGTCAGCGAGCGGATCGCCTCCTTGCTGGCGGAATAGGCGAGGAAGCCCGGCTCACTGCGCGGGCCGTAGCTGGAACCCATGTTGATGATCGAGCCGCCGCCCTGCTTGACCATATGCGGGAAGCACAGCTGCATCAGTTGCAGCGAGCCGAAGAAGGCCGACTGGAAGTCGATCTTGCAATTGGCTTCCATCTTGGGGTCTTCGATCGGCAGATAGTCGGTGAAAGTATGGGCGTTGTTGACCAGGATATCTACCCGGCCCCAGGCGCCGATAGCCTTGGCGACGGTCGCTTCGGACTGTTCCATTTCGCCGGCCAGTGCCGCAAAGGGCGTGCAGACGCCGCCCGCCGCAGCGATCTTGGCCGCGACCTCGTCGAGTTTGCTCTGGGTGCGCCCGGTGATGAGGACCTTGCAGCCCTGCGCCGCATAGCTCTCGCCAATCGCAGCGCCGATGCCCTGGCCCGCGCCGGTGATGATGGCGACTTTGCCTTCGAGACGATTTCCCATGCCGATCAGAACTCCTGCCTCAATGGTTTCCGGCGCGCCGCTGCCCATGTAGCGGGCCAGCGTCCGGTAGAAATGGACCACCGTTTCCTCTTCGATCGGATTGGGCCGCGCGCCCATGAAGCCGCGCGATTTCATCCCCTTTTGCACAGCGGCCATGTTGCCGAAGTCCTGCGACAGGATGAGCCGCCAATTCTCTTCGGTGGGATCGGCCTCGAACACCCATTCGGTCGCGGGCTCCTGCCCTTCCGGAAAGCGTTCGAGCACATAGACCTCGAAGATGCAGCTGCCGGGATCGGCGCCGTTGGGCCGGGCGCGGTAGCACAGAACTGTCGTCAGGCTGGGCAGGAAGATCGAGTTGGGGAAGACGTGCCAGTCGATCCCGACTTCGGCGAGATGTTCTGGCGCAACCTCCGGCCAGATCACCCCGCGCGCGGCATCGTCGGCCCTCGCGCTCGCCAGCAGATGCTGGCCAACCTCTGCCATGCTCGCGCCTTCGGGCAACTCTCGCTGGAGCCGCTGGCCCGCCTTGACGAAGGTTTCGGTGGTGACCGCGCGCAGCGTGTCCCACAACATCTGGAGATCGTCGGCGACGGCCTTGCGCGGATCCTGCCCCGCTTCGCCACGCGCCTCCGACAGCCCCTTCATCTTCTTGCCCGAGCCGCCGTGAAGGCCCCCGATTTCGCTGCGCGTGCCCAGGGGCCCGTGCCAGGCGTGGTCTCCTTCGGTGCGGCACCACCATGCCTGGATGCCCATGCCGCGCCCGAGTTGCGGGTGCGAGGCATGGACATGGTAACTCTCGTTGAAGGCGCCGAGCGCGACTTTCCAGTTGCAGGGAAAATAGAGCCATTGCCGCCAGGCGTAGCGCATCTTGTCCGTCTCGAATGGACTGAGCATGCGAATCACGGGCGCGAGGTAAGCTTCCAGCGGCGGGCAATCCGGGTCCATATTGATCCACACCCAGCCGCCCCACAGGCCGACATTGACCTGCTTCATGGTCAGGCTCTCGTTGGTCAGCGCGCCTTGCCAGTCTTCGCGGCCGATCGTCGTGCGGTTGGAGCCGTCGATGTTCCAGCTCCAGCCATGGAAGCGGCAATAGAACTGGCTGGTGTGGCCGCAGCCTTCGATCAGCCGCCGCCCGCGATGCAGGCAGACATTGTACATCGCGCGGATTTCATCCGGCGAAGTGCGCACCACGATAATCGATTCCTCGCCGATGTCGTAGGTGACGAAGTCGCCGGCCTTAGGCAGTTCTTCAGCGCGGCAGGCGGCCTGCCAGACTCTGGACCACAGCTTGTCACCCTCGGCCTCGGCATAGTCGCGGCTGACGAAGGGCTCGTTCGGGATCACCACCGCCTGCGGTTTGGCGCGGGCAGGGGGATTGGCCAGATCGTTCATCGCGCGGCTCCGGTCACAGCTGGAACCGCGCCGGCTGAGTGAGCACGCCGGCCACTTCCGAGCGACCGCGATAGAGATAGGCGGAATCCGCCAGCGGCCTGCCTTCCTTGAGGCAGTCCCCCGCGCCTTCGGGGCAGATCACGATGAAATAATCGCGCCCGTCATTGCCGCCGAAGCGGATCTGGGTGGTCGCGCCCGGCGGTGTCGGGATGTCTGGCAGCACCGTGCCGTCGGGCTTTACCCGGTGCAGCACGCCCGGCGAGCGGAAGCCGGTGATCCAGACATTGCCGTCCGTATCGAGCGCCAGCCCGTCGCAATCCTCGCGGTCGAGCAGCAGGCGCTGCCCCGTCAGCGAGAGATCTGCGGCAACATCGAAGGCCCACCCCTTGCGGAAGGTGTCGCTGCAATAGAATGCCTGGCGCGAAGGATCGCAGGCGATGCCGTTGGGGAAATAGACGTCCGTGTCGAACTCGATCACCTCCCGGTCTGCGGTCAGCCGGTAGAGCTTGGCCGGGCGGGTGTCCTTCGCCGCGATGATATAATCGATGTCGTTGGTGCCGAAATAGATGCCGCCGGTGCCGTCCGGCCACATTTCGTTGACGCCGCCCAGATCTGTAAAGCTGCTGCATTCGAGCAGCCAGCCGCTTCTGCCGGTGACCGGGTGGTTCCACATGATGCCGCCTTCGCCGGTGGAGAGCACCGCGCCGTCGGCGTTCATCATGATGCCGCCGGTCCACATGCGGCTCTCGTTGATCGAGCCGACCGGCGTGCCGTCGAACTTGACCGCGTGGCAGCCGCCCGCGATCACGTCGCTGTACCAGACGACTTCCCTCTCGTGATCGACTGCCAGACCCTCAAGGTATATCCCCTCGGCGAGAGACACATAATCGCCGACTGCCGGTTCAGCCATTCAACTCTCCTGTCTCCCGTCGCCTGCAATCCGCTGGTCGATTCTGTTCGCAACCGGGTTAGACAACAATCTGCAAGCCTCGTCCACCGCGTGAATATTTGCGAAGTCTTGCGGCAAGGACCGTCATTCGACTCCGAAGGTCCAGCCTTCGGTGTGAGCAATGTCGCGTGTTAGCTCTGCGGGAGACCACAGACCCGGGCGATGTGCCGCGCCGCGCAGCCAGGCGGCGGTGAGGATGGCGTCGGTCGCGTGGTCGTCATAGCGGGAGAGGGGAGTATGCGGAGCGCTGCCCAGCGCGGCCAGCGCGGCGTCAAGCGCTTCGCCGTCGCGCAGCTTGCTCCGGCCCGCGCGGACGCCGGCCTGGCGGGCGGCCAGCGCCGTGTAGATTTCGAGCACCACCGCGCCGCGTTCGGGCAGCGGATCGAACGGCCAGATGGCGACTTGGCCGGAAAGCCGGTGCAGCACCCGCATGCCCGTCAGACTCGACTTGCCGACCTGCGCCGCGCCGACGAGGTTCAGGCAGCTGTAAGGCGACAGGCCCATGGCGCGCTGGCCAAGCTCGCAGATGCGCAGCCGTCCGCGCCCCGGCGGGTGAAGATCGCCCAACTCGCCGCGCTGGCGGAAGTGGCGGCGGGCCTCGGGGTGAGCGACGAAGCTGGCGGCGCCGAGATGCGGGTCCGGTGCGGCGATATCCTCGACGAGCGACCACAGCCCGCGCGCATCGCCAGGGCCCCCCTCCCAGCCGGGGAAATAGGCCCCTCGATCGAGGAACGGGAAGGCCATCGACAGGTCCACTCCGATCAGCATGTCCTCGCCAGCCTGGGCGGCGATCCATTCCCCCAGCGCCCCGCGCGACCAGCCGTCTTCAGGCCGGATCAGTTCCGGCGCGCCGCCTCCCGTCTCGGCGACGGCCAGCGCCAGCCCCTTGGGCCGGGCGACGGATTTGCCGGACCAGTCGATCGCGGCGAAGCGGGTGAAGCGGTTCAATCCCGGCGCTCCCGCCGCTTCTTGTCCCACCATTCGATCCGCTCGATCACCTGCCGCTCGAAGCCCCGCGCGACTGGACGGTAGAAGGTTTGCGGCTCCATCCCCTCGGGCCAGTAATCCGCGCCCGAGAAGCCGTCCTCGGTCTCGTGATCGTAGGCATAACCCTTGCCGTAGCCGATATCTTTCATCAGCCTGGTCGGCGCGTTGAGGATGTGTGTCGGCGGACTAAGCGAGCCGGTTTCCCTGGAGCTCTTCCACGCTTCCTTCTGCGCGGCATAGGCGGCGTTCGATTTGGGCGCGGTGGCGAGGTAGAGGCAGGCCTGGACGATGGCGAGCTCGCCTTCCGGGCTGCCGAGAAACTCGTAGGCGTCCTTGGCGGCAAGGCATTGGATCAGCGCCTGTGGATCGGCGAGGCCGATATCCTCGCTGGCGAAGCGCACCAGGCGGCGCAGCACATAGAGCGGCTCCTCGCCCGCCGTCAGCATCCGCGCGAGATAGTAGAGCGCGCTCTGCGGATCGGAGCCGCGCAGGCTTTTGTGCAGCGCGGAGATCAGGTTGTAATGCCCCTCGCGGTCCTTGTCGTAGACTGCGACGCGGCGCTGGAGGAATTTGCCCAGCGCCGCCGGATCGAGCGGTTCGGGGATGTTCGCGGCATAAAGCGTTTCGGCCTGATTGAGCAGGAAGCGCCCATCGCCGTCGGCTGAAGCTAGCAGCGCCTCGCGGGCCTCGGGAGTGAGGGGCAGGGGCGCGCCTTCCAGCGTCTCCGCCCGCGCCAGCAATACCGCCAGCGCCGCTGCGTCGAGCCGGTGCAGGATCAGCACCTGCGCCCGGCTGAGCAGCGCGGCGTTAAGCTCGAAGCTGGGGTTCTCGGTCGTCGCGCCGACCAGCGTGACAGTGCCCTTCTCGACGAACGGCAGGAAGCCATCCTGCTGGGCGCGATTGAAGCGGTGAATCTCATCGACGAAGAGCAGGGTTCGCTTGCCCATCTTGGCCGCGACCTCGGCTTCGGCGAAGGCTTTCTTGAGATCCGCCACCCCGGAGAACACAGCGCTGATCGAGGCAAAGCGCATGCCGACGGCGTCGGCGAGCAGGCGGGCGATGCTGGTTTTGCCGGTGCCGGGCGGCCCCCACAGGATCATCGAGGACAGCCGCCCCGCCGCCACCATCCGCCCGATCGCGCCCTCGGAGCCGGTCAGGTGTTCCTGGCCGATGATCTCGTCTAGCGATGCCGGGCGCAGCCGGTCGGCCAGCGGGGCGTCCTCTTGCGGGGATTCCAGCGGGCGATCGGGCAAATCGTTGGCAAATAGGTCGGCCATTCCCCCACGCTAGCTCAATTCGGCGGAGTTTGCATCGCCCTCCCAACAGGAGTATTTCTCCTGATTGGGTAGTTTGGGGAGACAATCCGTGACCGATACAATCGCCCGCGCCGCTGCGCCGAAGAGCTTCTGGATCATCGCCGTCCTTGGCCTGCTGTGGAACGCCTTTGGCGGTTACGACTACACCATGACCATGACCAGAAACACCGCCTATCTCAGCCAGATGGGCGATCCGCAGGAAATCATCCACTGGGTCGAAGCCTTTCCGCTGTGGGCGCAAATGGGCTATGGATTCGGGGTCTGGGGATCGGTCGCGGGTTCGCTGCTGATGCTGCTGCGGTCGCGCCATGCTGTTTCGGCTTTCGCTGTATCCTTTGCCGGCGCCGTGGTCAGCTTCGCCTCACAGACGATGAATGCGCTGCCGGCGTCGCTCGATACGGCGGCAAGCAAGGCCATGCCGCTCGTCATTCTGGCCGTTGTCGCGCTCTTCTGGTGGTATTGCCGCAAGCAGACGGCGGCGGGGGTGCTGCGCTAACCCCGCACTGACTTCTGCCGGATCAGCCGCCGATAGGTGTCCGCGACCACCTGATTGATCCGGTCCCAGCCGAATTCATGGGAACGCGCCTCGCCCGCCGCGCCGTGACTGGAGCGCAGCTCGGGCTGTTCGACATAGGCGCGGACCGCCTCGGCGAACTGGTGCACCGCGCCGGGGCGGATCAGCCGGCCCGAGACGCGGTCGTCGACCAGGCTCTCGCTGCCGGTCGCCGCCGCCGCCACCACCGGCAGTCCGCAGGCCATGGCTTCCAAGGTGACATTGCCGAAGGTTTCGGTGACCGAGGGGAAGAACAGCACGTCCATGCCGGCGACCGCCGTGGCGAGTTGCTCGCCGCCCAGAAATCCCGCGAAAATGGCTTCGGGCAGCCGGTTTTCCAGCCATTCGCGCGCCGGGCCGTCGCCGACGATCAGCACCCGGTGGGCGACGCCGCGCTGGCGCAATTCGTCGAGCGCGTCGGAGAACACGTCGAGGCCCTTTTCCATCACCAGCCGGCTGAAGAAGCCGACCACCACCTCACCGTCGGCAATCCCCTGCGCTCGCCGCCAGGCCATGTCGCGGCGTCCCGGGTGGAAGATCGTGCGATCGACCCCGCGCGACCAGATGCCGATGTCGTAATTCATCCGGGTTTCGCGCAGCACCTGAGCCATGCTCTCCGACGGGGCGACCAGCGCGTCGCAGCGGCGATAGAGCCGGCGGATCAGGGCGACGGCGGCGGGCTCCATCCAGGCGAGGTTGTAATACTGGAAATAGGTCTCGAAGCGGGTGTGGACCGACGCCAGCACCGGTAGTTTCCGATGCCGCGCCCAGCTAACCGCGCGGTGGCCGGAGACGTCGGGCGAGGAGACATGCACTACATTGGGCGCGAAGGCGGCCAGGTCGCGCCGGACGCGGCCTGGCAGGCCCAGCGGAAAGCGGTATTCCTCGCGGCCCGGAAAAGCGATCGAGGGCAAGCTGACCAGGTCGCCGGCGGGCGCGAAGGCGGGCTCGGCGACCGTCGGCGAATAGACCCGCACCGCCGCGCCGGTGCGCAGCAGATATTCCACCAGACGGTTGAGCGCCTGGTTGGCCCCGTCGCGCACATAGTTGTAATTGCCGCTGAACAAGGCGATCCGCAGATCGCAATTGGGGCGCGGACCGGAAGTGGGGCGAGGGTCTGAATGCAGCATGGTCAGCGCGCGCCATAGGGACCTGGCGCGCGCTTGGCGAGGGCGCAGGGCGCCCCGCCTGTAATTCAGACCCCTGCAGGATTCAGCGGCAGCGGTCAGTCGCGCCAGCCGTCGCGATGGCCCCTGCCGTCGCGATGGCCCCTGCCGCCGCGATTGCGGTTCCAGCCATCATGCCGGTCCCAGCCGCCGCGCCGGTCGCGGCGCCAGTGATGGCGGCGGCGATCGTCGCCGCGCCAGTGTTGGCGTGGATAGGAGCGGTAGTAATAGGTGTTGTAATGGCGGCGCGGATAGGAGCGGTTGTAATAGCCGCTGTCGTCGTAATAGCCGTCATCGTAATAGCGGTCGCGGCTGCCCGAGGCCAGCGCCGCGCCCAGCGCCAGGCCCACCACGCCGGCGCCGATGGCGATCGCGGCATCGTCGCCGCCATCGCCGTGGCGATAGCCGTCGCGCGCCTGGGCGGGACTTGCGGCGGCAAGGGTCAGCGCCGAGAGCACTCCGGCGATGGCGGATTTCTTGAGGAATGTCAGCACGTCCGGACTCCCGGTCTGGCGCCGAATTCGACCCGTTCGATTCGGCTCGTTACGCACTGAATTGGCCATAATCCCACTGAACCGCGCGTTAACCCTTTCGTCAGGAAACGCCCGCAAGGCAAAGGGCGCATGGCCACCCCTCGGGATGAAACCATGCGCCCTGCGTCTCTGTCCCCGGGAGAGAGTGGGGATCAGAAGGCGCGATCGTAGTTGCGGTCGTAGCCGCGGTCGTAGCCGGAACCGTCGCGATAGCCGCGGCGATCGTAATAGCCGCCCTGGCCGTGCTCGTCCTCGCAATCGCGGCTGTGGCGATGGCCGCCGCGATAGCCGTCGCGGTAATAGCCGCCGTCGTAGCCATCGCGATAGCGGTCGCTGTGGTGGCGGCGGTGCTTGTTCTTGCCGCCCGAAGCAGCGGCGGCGATCGCCAGGCCGATGATGCCGACGCCGACGGCAATCGCCACCCCGTCGCCGCCGCCGCGATGGCGATCCCCGCGATAGTCCTGCGCCATGGCCGGCGAAGCGCTGGCCAGCGTCATCGCGGCGAGGGCGGAGGCAAGCGAGGCCTTCTTGACCAGTTTGAGCATGTCGAAACTCCTGCAGCGGTTCCGGGGAAGGCGAGATTGCCATTCCGCGATTCGCCGCTTCGCGTTCAGCTTTAGGCTGGGTTCACTGAACGGCTTCTGGAGCGGGTTTGCAGGCGATGTTCAGCTTTGGGGGTTTGGATATGAATACAAATGCGCGGCAGATTTACAGTGTTGACAGTGTGCAAACCTGTGCGGGGACTGTGAAGACACTGAAATAGCACTGTTATTCGGGAATGACAACCGCAGACGCGAAAGGAAAAATTCACCTGGGAAGGGCCGAACGCGAGGCATGGGCGCGAATGTGACACGAAAGGGTTGTGTAGGACAGCGAAAGCCTGCCGGCTTCACCCTTTGGCTGTGGCCTGCGATAGACCCGATGGTGATTGTGCATGAACATCCCGACCTTGCCGAGAGCCATGCGCACAAGCTGCAACACGCAACGTCGCAATCAGGCCATTCGCATCGCTACTTGATCGACGATCTTCACGCCAACTGGCCACGCCGATTTTTGGGGGCGACCCGAAGCCACAGTCGGGATATACCGAAAAAACTTCTGCACAGCTCCTGCACAGGTAAAAAACCATCTATTTCAGTCAATTAAATCCGCGCTTACGAGTTGCCGATATAATGGTCGGGGAAAGAGGATTCGAACCTCCGGCCCCTGCCTCCCGAAGACAGTGCTCTACCAGGCTGAGCTATTCCCCGACCGATCGTTCACCCCCAAGATCCGTTGGACTCGGGGGCGAGGCAGGAGCGGGCCTATAGTCAGCGATGCGCGGGGTGGCAAGCATGCTTTCGTCCAGGCGAGACACGGGCTAGGGTGCGGCCATGGCCACTGCCGCTTTGACCCCCGATTCTCCAAGCCAAACTCACTGGGAATGGCAGTATCTCGAGCTGATGCGCCGCATCTGGGAGGACGGCGACGAGCGGGTCGATCGCACCGGGGTTGGCACCCGCTCGTTGTTCGGGGCGCAATTGCGTGTCAGCCTATCGGACACCTGCATGCCGCTGTTGACGACCAAGCGGGTCTATTGGAAGACCGCGACCCGGGAATTCCTCTGGTTTCTCGCTGGCGAAACCAATATCCGCGCCCTCTGCGCCCAAGGCGTGGAAATTTGGACGGACTGGCCGCTTGACCGCTACCGGCGCGAATCGGGCGAGGATATTGCGCGCGCGGATTTTTCGAAGCGCATCGTCGAGGATGAGGCGTTCGCCCGGCAATGGGGCGATCTCGGGCCGGTCTACGGCAAGCAATGGGTCGATTGGCCGGTCTATGAGCCGCAGCCGGACGGCTCGTTCCGCAAGCGCACACAAGGCGTGAACCAGGTCGCGCAAGTTGTCGAAAGCCTGCGCAACAATCCTGGCAGCCGCCGCCATATCGTCGAGGGCTGGAATGTGGCGGAGCTGGACCAGATGGCGCTGCCGCCCTGCCACAAAAGCTACCAGTTCCATGTCAGCGCCGGAGAGAATGGGGGCCGGCTGTCCGGCCTGCTCTACCAGCGCAGCTGCGACGTCGCGCTGGGGCTGCCGTTCAACCTGTGGGGCGCGGCGCTGTTCATCCGCATGCTGGCGCAGCAATGCGACCTGGAGCCGGGCGAGCTGGTGTGGATGGGCGGCGATGTCCACCTCTACCGCAACCACGCGGCGCTGGTGGAAGAACAGCTGTCGCGCCGCCCGTCGGGGCAGCCCCGGCTCGATATCGTTCGGCGGCCGGAGAGCATGTTCGACTACCGGATCGAGGATTTCGCGGTGACGGGTTACGAACCCCAGGCGGCGATTTCCGCCCCGGTCGCGGTATGAAACCGCCCATGGCCCAGCCTCCCCGCAAGAACGGCAAGCCGCGAGGCAATTTGCCTCCGCTCGAACTGCATGTCCCCGAGCCGCCTTACCGCCCCGGCGATCCGGTCGATTATTCGCACCTCGCGGTGCCGCCCGCCGGCGCGCAGCCACGCCCCGACGAGAGCTGCGCCCCGGCCGAAACCCATCCGCTCTGCCTCGATCTGATCCGCGTGCTGGGTGACGACCACCGCGCCATCGGCCCGTGGGACCCGAAGCTCGACCCGGAAACGCTGCGCCGGATGCTGCGGGTCATGGCGCTGACCCGGGCGTTCGACGAACGCATGTTTCGCGGCCAGCGGCAGGGCAAGACCAGCTTCTACATGAAATGCACCGGCGAGGAGGCCTGCTCGGTCGCCGCCGCTTTTGCGCTGGCCGACGACGACATGGTGTTTCCCAGCTACCGCCAGCAGGGCATACTGATCGCGCGGAACTATCCGCTGGTCGAGATGGTCAACCAGATATACTCCAATCGCGCCGACCGGCTGAAGGGCCGCCAGCTGCCGATCATGTATTCGGCGCGGGATTTCGGCTTCTTCACCATCTCGGGCAATCTCGCGACGCAATATCCGCAAGCGGTGGGCTGGGCGATGGCCAGCGCGATCAAGGGCGACACCCGCATCGCCACCGGCTGGATCGGCGAGGGCTCCAGCGCCGAGGGCGATTTCCACGCGGCGATGACCTTCGCCGCAGTCTACAATGCGCCGGTGGTGCTCAATCTGGTCAACAACCAATACGCCATTTCGAGCTACTCCGGTTTCGCCGGATCGGAGCGGACGACGTTTGCCGCGCGGGCGATCGGCTATGGCATCGCTGGTCTGCGCGTCGATGGCAACGATGCCCTCGCGGTCTATGCCGCAGTGCAATGGGCCGCCAACCGGGCACGGGCCAATCAGGGGCCGACGCTGATCGAGCATTTCACCTACCGCGCCGAGGGGCATTCGACCTCGGACGATCCCGGCTCCTACCGCTCGGCGCATGAGCGCGAGGAATGGCCGCTGGGCGATCCGGTGACGCGGCTCAAGCAGCATCTGATCGCGCTGGGGGAATGGTCGGAGGAGCAACACGAGGCGATGGATGGCAAGGTGGCGGGCGAAGTGCGCGCGGCGACCAAGGAGGCGGAAAAGAACGGCATTCTCGGCCAGGGCCTGCACCATCCGTTCCACACCATGTTCGAGGATGTTTACGAGGAGCTGCCCTGGCACCTCGAGGAGCAGGCCGAGCAGGCGATCCGCGAGCGGCGGGTGAAATGGCCGGAGTGGAAGGAATGACCGTCGAAGAAGGCCCGGTCTCGCTTGCGGAAGCCCCGACCCGCCGGATCACCATGATCGAGGCGATCAACGAGGCGCTCGATTGCATGCTCGAGCGCGATCCCAATGTCGTGATCTTCGGCGAGGATGCCGGCTATTTCGGCGGGGTGTTCCGCGCGACGGCGGGTTTGCAGGCGAGATATGGCAAGGCCCGGGTGTTCGACACACCGATCAACGAATGCGGCATTATCGGCGTCGCGGTGGGGATGGGGGCTTACGGCCTGCGCCCGGTGCCGGAAATCCAGTTCGCCGATTACATCTACCCCGGCTTCGACCAGCTGGTCTCCGAAGCCGCGCGGCTGCGCTATCGCTCGGCGGGGGAATTTATTTCGCCGCTTACCGTGCGATCGCCCTATGGCGCGGGGATCTTCGGCGGGCAGACCCACAGCCAGAGTCCGGAGGCGATCTTCACCCATGTCGCGGGGCTGAAGACGGTGATCCCCTCTACACCGCACGATGCCAAGGGGCTGCTGATCGCGGCCATCGAAGACAACGATCCGGTCATTTTCCTTGAGCCCAAACGCATCTACAACGGCCCGTTCGATGGCTATTACGACAAGCCGGCCAAGCCCTGGAACACCCATCCCGGCAGCGAAGTGCCCGAGGGTTATTATTCGATTCCCCTGGGCAAGGCGCGGATCGTGCGCGAGGGCGAGGCGCTGACGGTGCTTGCCTATGGCACGATGGTCCACATTGCCGAGGCGGTGCTGGCGGAGAAGGGGATCGACGCGGAAATCATCGACTTGCGCACGCTTGTTCCGATCGACATCGAGGCTGTGGAAAAGTCTGTGCGCAAGACCGGCAAATGCCTGGTGATCCACGAGGCGACGCGCACCTCCGGTTTCGGCGGCGAGCTGGTCGCGCTGGTGCAGGAACGCTGCTTCTACTCGCTCGAAGCGCCGGTCGAGCGCGTCACCGGCTTCGACACACCCTATCCGCACAGTCTGGAATGGGCCTATTTCCCCGGGCCGGTCCGGATCGGCGAGGCGGTCGACCGGCTGATGGCGGGGTAGCGCAACGATGGGCCGCTACACATTCCGTCTGCCCGATATCGGCGAAGGCATCGCCGAAGCCGAGATCGTCGCCTGGCATGTCAAGGTCGGCGACCGGGTCGAGGAAGACGGCCGGCTTGCCGACATGATGACCGACAAGGCGACGGTCGAGATGGAAAGCCCGGTGTCGGGGGTTGTCGTCGAGCTGGCGGGGCAGGTGGGGGATGTCGTCGCGATCCGCTCGCCGCTGGTGGTGCTGGAGGTCGCGGGGGGTGGGGAAGAGCAATCGGATGGCCAGAACGCCGCCCCAAACAAAAAGTCCGATTACCCTGAGCTTGTCGAAGGGCTGCCTTTTTCTTCGGGCACAGGGCCAGAAGCAAAAATCAGCCCTTCGACAAGTTCAGGGTGGGCGGATTTGGTTGGCGCAGCATTTACCACTGCCAAAGTCCTCGCCGCCCCTGCTGTGCGCGCCCGCGCGCACAGCCTGGGTATCGACCTCGCCAAGGTTCGCGCCAGCAGCGACGGACGCATCCACCACGCCGATCTCGATGCTTTCCTCAGCGCGCGCGCACCGGCCCCTGTGGACAAAGCGGCGCAAAAACCTGTCGAATTGCTGCCCGGCGCCGGCGAACAGATCAAGCTGATCGGCCTGCGCCGCCGGATAGCCGACGCCATGACGGCGTCGAAGCGGCACATCCCCCATTTTTCCTATGTCGAGGAGTGTGACGTCACCGCGCTGGAGGCGTTGCGCGCCGAGCTGAACGAGGCCCGTAGCGAACGCCCCAAGCTGACTTTGCTGCCGCTGATGATCCGCGCGATCTGCTCGCGCATTGCCCGAATTCCCGATGATCAATGCGCGCTACGACGATTCGGCGGAAGTGGTGACGCGCTATGCCTCGGTCCACCTCGGCATCGCCACCCAGACCGATGCCGGGCTGATGGTGCCGGTGATCCGCGATGCGCAGGCCAAAACGCTATGGCAGCTCGCCGCCGAGATTCTCCGGCTGGCCGAGGCAGCACGCGGCGGCAGCGCCAAATCGGAGGAGCTTTCCGGCTCGACGCTCAGCCTGACCTCGCTCGGCCCGCTGGGCGGGATCGCTACCACCCCGGTGATCAACCGCCCCGAAGTCGCGATTATCGGCCCCAACCGGATCGTCGAGCGGGCGGTGTTCGTGCCGGACGGGGCGGGCGGCGAGCGCATCGAAAAGCGCAAGGCGATGAACATCTCGATCAGCTGCGATCACCGCGTGGTCGATGGCTGGGATGCGGCCAATTTCATCCAGGCGGTGAAGCTGCGGCTCGAAAGGCCGCTGATGCTGCTGGCGGATTAGCCACCTGTCCAATCGCCAGACGGCCCTTGCGTTCCATTTATGTTCTCGATATGCAAGCCTCATGGCCAAGCCCAAACGCCGCTATGTCTGTGCCGCCTGCGGCAGCGTCTCGACACGCTGGCAGGGGCAATGCGCCGATTGCGGCGAATGGAATACGCTGAGCGAGGAAGCGCCGGAGACGGTGTTTTCGGCCAAGCATCACCTCTCTTCGGGCGGCCGGTCGATCGCCTTCGAGCCGCTCGATGCTCCCGGTGCGCCGCTCCAGCGCCGCACTACCGGCCTGGCGGAATTCGACCGCGCGCTGGGCGGCGGGCTGGTGCCGGGATCGGCGATCCTGATGGGCGGAGATCCCGGGATCGGCAAGTCGACGCTGCTGCTGCAGGCGGCGGCGCGGGTGGCGCGGGAAGGCGGAGAGGTCGTCTATATCAGCGGCGAGGAGGGCGCGGGGCAGGTGCGGTTGCGCGCCGACCGGCTCGGCCTCGCCGGTGCGCCGATCCGCTTCGCCGCCGCAACTTCCGTGCGCGATATCATCACGACGCTGGGCGGCATGAGCGCGCCGGCGCTGCTGGTGATCGATTCGATCCAGACCATGCACTCCGACCAGATCGAAGGCGCGCCAGGCACCGTCAGCCAGGTGCGCGGCTGCGCGTTCGAGCTGATCCGCTATGCCAAGGAAGCCGGCACCGCGCTGGTGCTGGTCGGCCATGTCACCAAGGACGGCAGCATCGCGGGCCCGCGCGTGCTCGAACATATGGTCGATGTGGTGATGAGCTTCGAGGGCGAGCGCAGCCACCAGTACCGCATTCTGCGGAGCCTGAAGAACCGCTTCGGCCCGGTCGACGAGATCGGCGTTTTCGCCATGGCCAGCGAGGGGCTGGAGGAAGTGTCCAATCCCTCGCTGCTGTTCCTCTCGGGCCGCGAAGAGCCTGTGCCGGGCAGCGCGGTATTCCCCGCGATGGAAGGCACTCGCCCGGTGCTGGTCGAGATTCAGGCGCTGATCGTCCGCCTCGCCAGCGGCGCGACCCCGCGCCGGGCGGTGGTCGGCTGGGACAGCGGACGCATGGCGATGCTGCTGGCGGTGCTGGAGGCGCGCTGCGGGCTGAGTTTCTCCAGCGCCGAAGTCTATCTCAACGTCGCCGGCGGCTATCGCCTCGCCGATCCCGCTGCGGACCTGGCGGTGGCGGCGGCGCTGGTCTCGGCGCTGGCGGACAAACCGTTGCCCTGCGGGGCGGTGTGGTTCGGCGAAGTGTCGCTGGCGGGCGAGATCCGCCCGGTCGCCCATGCCGCGATCCGGCGGCGCGAGGCGGCCAAGCTCGGCTTCGCCAAGGCTTTCGGCCCGCCGGACAATGCGGCAGGCGGGGGGGAGGCAGATCAGGCGATAACTTATCGAACGTTAAGCTTACTGCCAAATCTCGTTGACCGCATTCTGGGCGACGCGTAAACAGCGCCGCACATGACGGGTTTCGACATAGCGGTGCTATTGCTGGTTGGCGCGGGCGCGGTCACCGGCTTCCTGCGCGGATTTGTGCAGGAAATTCTGGCGCTCGGATCGTGGGTATTCGCCCTGTTCGCGATCCATTACCTGCATGGCCCGCTCAACGATCTTCTCGTGCCGATCGCCGGAACCCGCTCGGGCGCATCGGTGCTTGCCTTCGCGATCCTGCTGCTGGTGCCTTATATGGCGGTGAAGGTCGTCGCCCGCTGGGCCGGGCAGGCCAGCCGTGCCTCCGTGCTCGGCCCGATCGACCGGGTGCTGGGTTTCGGCTTCGGCGGGATCAAGGGACTGATCATTGTCGTGATGGGCTTTTCGATCGTGGTGCTGGGTTTCGATCTGACCTGGGGCGCCGGCGGCCGGCCGACCTGGATTACCCAGGCGCGAACCTATCCCTTCGTCAATGCCGCCAGCGAAAAGCTGGTCTCGCTCATCGCCGAACGCCGCAAGGCGGCAACCGACGCGGCGGCTCGGCAAGCCAAGCAGCGGCAATAGCAGGTGGCCGGCGCGACGGCGCTCTATACGCCGCAAGTGCTGGCGCTCGCCACCGGCCTCGCCGCTTTCCCGCTGCATGACGATTTGCCGTTGCAGGCGGGCGCCCGATCGAAGAGCTGCGGCAGCACGCTGACCTTGGGCCTGGCGACGGACAAGGAGGGCCGGATCGCACGGGTCGGGCTGAAGGCGCAGGCCTGCGCTATCGGCCAGGCGTCCGCCGCGATCTTCGCGCTGGCTGCTATCGGCCGCGAAGCCGCCGGCATTGCCGAGTTGGGTAGAGCGCTCGATGCCTGGCTGGCGGGCGATGGCCCGCGCCCCGATTGGCCGGGGCTGGACCTGCTCGAGCCGGCCCGCGCCTATCCCGCCCGTCACGGCGCGATCAAGCTGGCGTGGCAAGCGGCGCGAGAGCTGCTTCCCACAAGCGTCCAGCCTCGCTAAAGAAGCCGCCAAGGATTTAGGTGGGGAATAATTCATGGCCGAAGCCAGCATTGAAGCCAGCACTGGCGCGCATGCCGAACCGAGCGCATCCGACATCCGCCTGGTGATCGCCGCCTCCTCGGCGGGCACGGTCTTCGAATGGTACGATTTCTTCATCTACGGCGCGCTCGGCACGATCCTGTCGCGGACCTTCTTCCCGACCGGCAACGCCACGCTGGAAATGCTGCTGTTCTGGCTGGTTTTCGCGGTCGGCTTCGGCTTCCGGCCGCTGGGCGCGATCCTGTTCGGCTATCTCGGCGACAAGCTTGGCCGCAAATACACTTTCCTGGTCACGGTGACGCTGATGGGCATTGCCACGGCGGGGGTCGGCATGGTGCCCTCGGCGGAGACCATCGGCTATGCCGCCCCGGCCATCGTCATCTTCCTGCGCATCCTGCAGGGGCTGGCGCTGGGCGGCGAATATGGCGGCGCGGCGATCTATGTCGCCGAGCATTCTCCGCCCGACCGGCGCGGCTATTTCACCGGTTTTATCCAGGCCAGCGTGGTCGGCGGCTTCGTGCTGAGTCTGCTGGTGGTGCTGGGCTGCAAGGCGGCGATGAGCGTGGAGACGTGGAACGACTGGGGCTGGCGGGTGCCGTTCCTCCTTTCGATCTTCCTGCTCGCGATATCGCTGTGGATGCGTTTCAAGCTCAACGAAAGCCCGGTGTTCAAGGCGATGAAGGAAGAGGGCACGCTGGCCAACAACCCCTTCGTCGAAAGCTTCACCTATCCCGGCAACAAGAAGCGCCTGTTCATCGCGCTGTTCGGCGTCGCCGCCGGGCTGACCGTGGTGTGGTACAATTCGATGTTCTCGGGCCTCGCCTTCCTCAAGTCGGCGATGCGGATGGACGACACGGTGGCCGAGATCATCGTCGGGCTGGCGGCGCTGTGCGGCATGGGGTTCTATGTCGTCTCGGGCAAGCTGTCCGACCGGATCGGGCGCAAGAAACCGATCGTCTGGGGCTATGCGCTGACCCTGCTGCTGCTGTTTCCGGTGTTCTGGGCGATCGGCTCCTACGCCAATCCGGGCCTTGCTGCGGCGGCGGCGCGTTCGCCGGTGGTGGTTTCCGGGCCGGACTGCGATTATTCGATCTTCTCGCCCGAACAGAAAACGCCCTGCGGCAAGCTGCTCGCCGATCTTTCGGGGGTGGGCGTGGCCTACAGCCGGGCGGAGGCTGCGGAATTGTCGGTGACGGTCGGCGGCGAGCCGCTGCCGCTGGGCGAATATGCCTGGGACGACAAGGCGGCGCGCGGCAAGCAGATGCAGGCATGGCTGGGCGAAGCGGGCTACAATCTCGCCAAGGTCACACCGTCCTTCGCGGCGGGCTTCGCCGTGTTCCTCGGGCTGCTGCTGATCATGGCGTTGTCGGCGGCGAGCTATGGCCCGGTGGCGGCGCTGCTGACCGAGATGTTCCCGCCGCGCATCCGCTACAGCTCGATGTCGATCCCCTACCACATCGGCACCGGCTATTTCGGCGGCTTCCTGCCGTTCATCTCGGGCGTGATCGTCGCCAGCACCGGCAATCCCTATTCGGGCCTGTGGTACACCTGGATCGTCACCGCCTTCGCGCTGCTGGTGGCGATGTGGGGCCTGAAGAGCGGACCGCCGCGCGACTATGCCGATGACGACGGCTGACCCGCCACCAGCAGCGCTCCGCCTCGATATCGACCGCGCGGCGCTGGCGGACAACTGGCGGACGCTGGACCGGCTATCGGGCAAGGCCTCTGCCGGTGCGGCGGTGAAGGCGGATGCCTATGGGATCGGGGCAAGAGTCGCCGTGCCGGAACTGTGGCAGGCGGGCTGCCGCGACTTTTTCGTCACTTATGTCAGTGAGGCGGCCGACATCATCGACCTGGTTCCGCCGGAGACCATCGCCCTGCTGCACGGCCCGCTGAGCGACGGCGATGCGCAATGGGCGCGCGAACGGGGCGTGCGGGTGGTGATCAACTCGCTCAGCCAGGCGCGGCGCTGGCTTGAGGCCGGGGGAGGGCGCTGCGATCTGATGGTCGATACCGGCATCAACCGGCTCGGGCTGCCGATGGATTCGCTGGGCGACATGCTGGTCGGCCAGCTCGATATCGACATAGTGATGTCGCATCTCGCCTCGGCAGATGAGGACACTGCGTTCAATGCGGTGCAGCTGGGGCGCTGGGAGGAAGCCCGCCGCGCCGTGCCCCACCGCCGCGCCAGCCTCGCCAACAGCGCCGGGATCGTGCTGGGCGAAGCCTGGCACGGCGATCTCACCCGGCCGGGGCTGTCGCTCTATGGCGGCATCGCCCGGGGCGAACTGGCAGGTGCGATCCGCCAGGTTGCGCGGCCGATGGCGGCGATCATGCAGGTGCGTCAGCTTTCGGCGGGCGACGGCGTCGGCTATAATTCGATCTTCGTCGCGCCCGGCGCGATGCGGGTGGGGGTGGTCGCGCTGGGTTATGCCGACGGCTATCTGCGCTGCTGGTCGGGCAAGGGAGCGATGCTGTCGCAGGGCCGCCGCCTGCCGGTGCTGGGCCGGGTGTCGATGGACATGACCGTAATCGATCTCGCCGCCGCGCCCGAATTGCAGGAAGGAGACTGGGTCGAGGCGGACTATGCGCTGCCCGAGGCCGCCGCCGCCAGCGGGCTGTCGCAATACGAGCTGCTCACCCTGCTGGGGAAGCGCTTCGCTCGGTAGCGCGACGGCCCTTGGATTGCTGCGCAGCAGACTCTTGTTGCACTGCCGTTGCTGCAAGTGCTAACACCGCGCTTTCTGCAAGCAAGCGGGTGAGCAATGGCTGAGCACGGCGCCAAGAACGGCGATACTGTCATCATCAAGAAATACGCCAACCGGCGGCTCTACAACACCCGCTCGTCGAGCTATATCACCCTGGATCACCTCGCAAAAATGACCCGCGAAGGGGTCGATTTCAAAGTCGTCGACGCCAAGACCGGCAACGACATCACCCACCAGATTCTCACCCAGATCATCATGGACGAAGAATTGGGCGGCGGCGAGCAGATGCTGCCGGTCAATTTCCTGCGCGAGCTGATCTGCATGTATGGCAATTCGATGCAGTCGCTGGTGCCGCATTATCTCGAAGCCTCGATGGCCAACTTCCGCACCAATCAGGTCAAGCTGGCCAAGGCGTTCGAGGACAGCATCGGCAACAACCCGCTGGCCAAGCTGGCGCAGCAGAACATGGCGATGTTCAAGGCGGCGGCAACCTCCTTCATGCCGGGCGGCAGACAAGAGCGCATCGACGCTGCGCGGCAAGAGCGACGACCTCGCCGCGCTGCGCGAGCAGATGGCAGAGATGCAGAAGAAGCTCGACGCGCTAGGCAAATAGACCCGGCGCGGCGTAGAGAGCGCCGCACGCACCTTCGGTTCCACCCTTCCGAAAGCCATCCCCCGTGTCCGCCATCCGCCACGCCCTCTCCGTCACCCGCGACGCCGATTTCGCCCAATGGTATCAGGAAGTGATCTCCGAGGCCGAGATGGCCGAGGAAAGCGGCGTGCGCGGCTGCATGGTGATCAAGCCGTGGGGCTATGGCATCTGGGAGCGCATCCAGGCGCTGATGGACGCGCGGATCAAGGCGGCGGGGGTGGAGAACTGCTATTTCCCGCTGTTCATCCCGCTGAGCTATTTCGAGAAGGAGGCCGAGCACGTCGAGGGCTTCGCCAAGGAAATGGCGGTGGTCACCCATCACCGGCTGATCGCGGACGGCAAGGGCGGGCTGATCCCCGATCCCGAGGCGAAGCTCGAAGAGCCGCTGATCGTGCGCCCGACCTCCGAAACCGTGATCGGCGCGGCCATGGCCCGCTGGGTCCAGAGCTGGCGCGACCTGCCGCTGCTCACCAACCAGTGGGCCAATGTCGTGCGCTGGGAAATGCGCACCCGCATGTTCCTGCGCACCAGCGAATTCCTCTGGCAGGAAGGCCACACCGCCCATGCCGACAAGGCCGATGCCATGGCAGAAACCCTGCGCGCGCTGGAGATGTATCGCAGCTTTTCCGAAGAGGCGCTGGCGATGCCGGTGATCGCCGGCGAAAAGCCCGAGAACGAGCGCTTCCCCGGCGCGGTGGCGACCTATTCCATCGAGGCGATGATGCAGGACGGCAAGGCGCTGCAGGCGGGCACCTCGCACTACCTCGGCACCGGCTTCGCCGAGGCGGCGGGCATCCAGTATCAGGACCGGGAGGGCAAGCAGACGCATTGCCACACCACCAGCTGGGGCGTTTCCACCCGCCTCATCGGCGGCGTCATCATGACCCACGGCGACGACGATGGCCTGCGCGTGCCCCCCGCCATCGCGCCGCACCAGATCGTTATCCTGCCGATGCTGCGCGAGGACGATGGCGACGCGGCGCTGCTCGCCTATTGCGAGGAACTGCGCCGCGCGCTGCTGGGCCAATCGGCGCTGGGCGAACCGCTGCGCGTGCTGCTCGACAAGCGCCCCGGCAAGGCGACGGGCAAGCGCTGGGGCTGGGTCAAGAAGGGCGTGCCGCTGATCCTCGAGATCGGCGGGCGCGATGCGGCAGGCGGGCAGGTTTCGGTGCTGCGCCGCGACCGGCTGTGGCGCGAGGATGGCAAGCCGAATTTTGCTGCGCAGGGGCGGGAGGAGTTCCTTGCCGGCGCTGCGGCCGAGATCGAGGACATCCAGCGCTCGCTCCATGCCGAGGCAACCGCGCGGCGCGACGCCAATATCGTGCGCGGGGTCGGCAGCTTCGAAGCGCTGGCCGAATTCTTCGCCGAGGGCGTCCGCTATCCCGGCTGGGTGGAGCTGGGCTGGTCGAAGCCGGGCGGGGCCGAGCTGGAAGCGGTGGTGGCGAAGCTCAAAGCGCTGAAGCTGACGATCCGCAACACGCCAATGGGCGGTGAGGCGGTAACAGGGGACTGCATTTTCACCGGCAAGCCCGCAGTGGAGCGGATTTATGTTGCACGCTCTTATTGAGCACCGCGCTTTGCGTTGATTTCCAAGCTTCGCTCGCCTATGTTTCAGCAACACGAGACGAGACCGCTCCATGGGCAAGCACGATCCGATCAAGCCAAGCAGCACCGAGCGGGTGCGCAAGCACCGCGCCGAAATGCGCGCCAAGGGTTACCGGCTGAAGCAAGTGTGGGTGCGGGACAGGAACGACCCTGCGTATTTGGCTGAGATCGAACGCGCCAATCGAGCGATAAACGAGTTTGAGCGCAAGCATCCCGAAGAAACGGCATGGATGGACGAATTTGTCGCCCGCGCCTGGCGCGACCTTCCCGATTGATGGTCGCGCGGGGGGCGATCTTAATCGTTTCGACTGGGGGCAGGGTTCGCGGAAAGCCGCGTCCCGCAGTCGTCGTTCAAGAGTTGCGGTTAGACTTTGCCGAGACAATCATCGTCGTCCCGCTCTCCAGTTACGAGGCGGTAGAAGATCCAGCAACGCCGATTCTGGCTCCAGACGACGTGAATGGACTTTCGGAAGCTAGCCGTTTCATGACCCACCGGATCGGCGCGATCCCGAAGTCCGATATCGGAAAAGTCATCGGCACACTGTCACCCGAAGACATGGAACGCGTCGATGCCGCCCTTTCGCTCGTGCTCGGATTGAACGCCGGTTAGTCGCTTCGCCTGCTCCTGCGGAGTCCAAACCCTACTTGTTCTTCGCCATCGACGCCTTGTAAGCCTCCAGGCTGATCGGCCGCCCGAGAAACGCCTCCACCATCGCCGCCGCCGGTTTCGATCCGCCCGGCTCAAGCACCAGCCGGCGATAGCGATCCGCCGTAGCGCGGTCGCGCAGGCCATTGGCCTTGAACTGGGTGAACATGTCGTCGGCGATCACTTTCGACCAGCGATAGGTGTAATAGATCGCGCTGTAGCCCGTGAGGTGGCCGAAGCTGTTCTGGAACTGGGTTCCTTCCATCAGCGGCACCAGATTGTACTGCGCATCGAGCCGTTTGACTTCGGCGCCGATGTCCGCCGGGGCCGGGGCCTGGTGCAGGCGCAGCGAAATGTTGGACAGCGCCAGCTGGCGCATGTCGCCAAGGCCGCTGTCGAAATAGCGCGCGGTGTTCATCTTCTCGACCAGCTCGCGCGGGATCGGATTGCCCTGCGCGTCGCGGGCGAAACGGCGCAACGTGTCGTAATCGTAGATCCACTCTTCCAGCATCTGCGAGGGCGCCTCGACGAAATCCCACTCGGTGGTGATGCCGCTGACCCCGGCCCAGCGCCGCGACGTGCTGAGCATGCCGTGCAGCATATGGCCGAATTCGTGGAGGAAGGTTTCGACATCGCGGTGTTCCATCAGTCCGGTCGTATGATCGCCTTTGGGAAAGTTCATGACCAGCGCGGCGACGGGGAGCGTGCGCCCGGCGATGCCATTGCGCAGCGGCACCATATTGGCGTGGCTGTATTTGCCGGGGCGGGGGTGCGAATCGAAATAGAAGCGACCGATCGTCTTGCCCTGGTCGAGCAGCTCATAAGCCTCGACCGACGGGTCCCATAACTGCGGTTTTCCAGGGGCGGAACTGCACGCCGAACAGGTCCTGGGTCAGCGTCAATATGCCGTCACGGACGTCGTTATAGGCGAAATATTTGCGCGCTTCCTGCCGGTCGTAGGCATAGAGCGACTTCTGCACGAGATTGCCAAGCCAGGCATTGGCCCAGGGATCGATCTTCGTCGCGTCGGGCCGCATGGTCTTCAGCACCGCCAGCTTCTTGGCATAGTCGCGCTCCGCCGCTGGGCGCGCGGCTTCGGCCATGTCGCCAAGCAGCTTTTCGACCTTGGCCGGTGTATCGACCATCTTGTTCTCGAGCACCAGCGCGGCGTAATTGGGCCGGCCCAGCATGCCCGCCAGCTGCGCGCGCAAATCCAGAACCCGGCGCAGCAGAGCGTCGTTTTCGGGGGTGGCGCGGGTGAGGTTGGCGAGCATCAGCCGCTGGCGCAGCGCATCGTTGGTGGCATAGGCCATCACCGGATTGAGATCGGGGTAATCGGTCGAGATCGTCACCTTGCCGTCCGCCCCCGGCTTGTGCGCGGCGATGTAATCGGCGGGCAGGCCGTCGAGTTCGGCGGGATCGGCAGTGACGGTCTTGCGGGACTTGGCGATGTTCGCCTCGAAATCGGTAGAGATCTTGGCCAGCTCTTCCTGCAAAGCCTGGATCTGCGCCCGCTTGGCGGGGTCGCTGGCGATGCCCGCGCGTTCGAAATCGCCGAGCGTGCGCTTCAGATAAAGCTGGGTCGCGGCATCGGCCTTGCCCGCGCGAATCGCTTTCAGCCGGTCGTAGATCGGACGCGACAGGCTGATCTTGCTGGCGGCGTTCGACATGCGCACTTCGCATTCTCCGGCGGCGTCGCGCCGCGCCTGATCGGCCATGACTTCGCGGTAGAGCGTGGCTTCGCCCGATCCCGAGCCGAGCAGATTGACGATATCGTCGTAGCGCTGGAGCGTGCGCGCCAGGGTCGCGGCGCCGCGCTCGGCCTCAAGCTCGCGCTGGCGGCGTTCGATCTCGGCGATCTGGCGGTCGCAAATCGCCTTGATCGACGCCGCATCCGGCGCGTCGGCGCGGATCGAGCCGATGAAGCTATCGATCGGCAGTTCCCTGGCCGCAGCCGGGACGGCGCAGGTGGAGGCGAGCAGGGTGGCGATGGCTAGAGTGCGAATCACGGGCATTCCCTCAAAGGATAAGTTTCAAGCGCGAACCTAATCGCCGCTTGCCGGAATGGCAATTGCGGCTTGGCGTTGTCTTTGACCGCCTTTGCGGCCAAGGCGTGGCCGATGCCTCGTCCACCCCAGCATTCCCCCGGCTTGCCGACCCGCAAGCAGATCCTCGATTTCATCGCGAACTCCCCTACGCCTGCGGGCAAACGCGAGATCGCGCGCGGCTTCGGGCTGAAGGGGCAGGAGAAAATCGCGCTCAAGGCGCTGCTCAAGGACATGGCCGACGAGGGGCTGATCGACGGCCAGAAGACTGCGTTTCACCGCATGGGCGGGGTGCCGAAGGTCACGGTGCTGCGGGTGGTGAGCATCGAGGACGGCGAGGCGATTGCGGTGCCCGACAGCTGGCAGCCGGATGACGCGACCCCGCCGCCGCGGCTGCGAATGGTCGAGCGGGGCAAGCATAGCGCGCTGAAGATCGGCGACCGGGTGCTGGCGCGGACCGAAGAGGCTGGCTCGGGCTGGCGCGCCCATCCGATGAAGAAGTTGCCCGCCCGCGAGGAGCAGCTGCTGGGCGTGGTCGAGATCGACGCGGCGGGTAAGGGCTGGCTCGCCCCGGTCGACAAGCGGGTGCGCAATTCCGCGCCGATTTCCGATCTGGGCGGGGCGGGGCGCGGCCAGCTGGTGCTGGCGGAACCGGCCGGGCGGGGCCCGCGCGCCGGGGTGAAGGTCACCGAAGTGCTCGGCGACCCGCTCGCCCCGCGCGCCTTCAGCCTGATCGCGATCCACAAGCACGGCATTCCCAATCGCTTCACCGAGGAGACCCTCGCCGAGGCGGCGCTGGCGGCGAAACTGCCGCTGAGCGGAGACAGGCGCGAGGATTTGCGGCACCTGCCGATCGTGGCGATCGACCCGGTCGATGCGCGCGATCACGACGATGCGATCTGGGCCGAGCCGGACGGGGAAGGGGGCTTCCGCGCCCTGGTCGCGATCGCGGATGTCAGTTTCTACGTCCGCCCCGGCAGCGAGGTCGATCGCGAGGCGCGGAAGCGCGGCAACTCGGTCTATTTCCCCGACCGGGTGGTGCCGATGCTGCCCGAGGTGCTCAGCGCCGATGTCTGCTCGCTGCGGGCGGGCGAGGTCCGGGCGGCGATGGCGTGCCATCTGACTATCGACGGGCAGGGGCGGGTGACGGACTGGCGGTTCACCCGGGCAATCGTGAGGATCGCCGAAGTGATCGCCTATGAGGAGGCGCAGCGGCGGATCGATGCCGGGGAGGCGGGAGAAAGCCTGCAAAACCTCTGGGCCTGCTGGCGCGCCCTGGCCACAGCCCGCGATGCCCGCGATCCGCTCGCGCTCGAACTGCCCGAACGCCGCGTCGTGCTCGACGAGCAGGGCCGCATCGCCGAGATCGCCTTGCGCGAGCCGCTCGACGCCCACCGCGTGGTCGAGGACTTCATGATCGCCGCCAATGTCGCCGCCGCCAAGGCGCTGGAGAGCAAGGCCTCGCCGGTCGTCTACCGCATTCACGAGCCACCGGGCCGCGAGAAGCTGGTGGCGCTGAAGGATTATCTCGGCACTTTCGACATGAAGCTGGCGCTGGGCCAGGTCATCACCCCCGGCCTGTTCAACCGCATGCTCAAGGACGTCGCCGACGATGGCGAGAAGGCGCTGATCATGGAGGCGGTGCTGCGCAGCCAGACCCAGGCCTATTACGGGCCGCGCAATGCAGGGCATTTCGGGTTGGCGTTGGGCAGCTATGCTCACTTCACCTCGCCGATCCGGCGCTATGCCGATCTGCTGGTGCACCGGGCGCTGGTCGATGCCTTCGGGCTCGAACAGCCGGCCCCGCAAGGAAATATCAAGTCTGGTTCAGGTTTGTCCGAAAGGGACCGCGACGACCTCGGCAAGGTCAGCGAAGCGATCAGCGCCGCCGAGCGCCGGGCGATGGCCGCCGAGCGCGAAACCATCGACCGCTATGTCGCCGCCTGGCTCTCCGCACGGGTCGGCGAGGTGTTCGAAACACGCATCACGGGGGTGCAGAAGTTCGGCTTTTTCGCAACGATTATCGGCCTCGGCGGCGACGGGCTGGTGCCGGTCTCGACGCTGGGTGCGGATTATTTCGTCTATGACGAGAAGGCGCAGGTGCTGGTCGGCAAGGACAGCGGCACGCGCTATGCCGTCGGCGACCGGCTGCGGCTGCGCCTCGCCGAAGCCAATCCGCTGACCGGCGCGCTGAAGTTCGAGCTGGAGGAGAGCGACGGGGGCAGGGTGGAACCACGCGGCAGGCCGCTGCCCCTGAAGCACAGGGGCAAGCATATGGTTGGCCAGCGAGGGAGGCCGGGGAATATCCGGCACCAGGGGCGGAAGAAGTAGGGGGACCTTATTTTAGGGGGCAATCCTCCCCCAAAACAACCGACCACCCTGAGCTTGTCGAAGGGCTGTTCTGGTTCTTGAGGCAGCGCACGAAGCCCGAAGAAAAAACGGCCCTTCGACAAGCTCAGGGTAGTCGGAGTTGGGGGTGGATTTACCTTACCGCCTCGATCCAACGATCGAGCAGCATGTTTGCTTTGCCGCTATCAATCGCGCCTGCCGCCATCGCAACGCCCTCACGCCAATCTCGCGGCTTCCCCGCGACAAGCAGCGCCCCCGCCGCATTGAGCAGCACGGCGTCGCGATAGGCCCCGGCCTCGCCCTCCAGCAGGCGCCTCAAAGCTGCGGCGTTGAACTCCGCCTCGCCGCCGCGGATTGCTTCAAGCGGATGGCGTGGCAAGCCGGCATTCTCGGGCGTGACGCGCTCGCCCAAATCCGGCAAGCCAATCGCGGCAATCCGGCTCGGCCCGGCGATGGACAATTCATCCAGCCCTTCCTCGCCCGAAACGATCAGCGCCGCCCCGGTCCCGAGCAGTTCCATCGCCTGCCGGTAAAGCGGCACCAAATCCGGGCTGGCGACGCCGACCAGCTGCCGCGTCACCCCCGCCGGGTTGGCCAATGGCCCGATCAGGTTGAAGATCGTCCGCCGCCCCAGTGCTTTGCGGATCGGCGCGATGCGCCCCAGCGCCGGGTGATGCGCCTGGGCGAAGAAGAAGGCGATGCCGAGATTGTCCAGCGTCTGTTCGGCGCGCTTGCTGGCCTGCGCGAGATCGAGCCCCAAGGCTTCCAGCGTATCGGCACCGCCCGCCTTGCTCGACGCCGCGCGGTTGCCGTGCTTGGCCACCGCCACGCCGCAGGCCGCGACGACGATGGCCACGGCGGTCGAAACATTGAGGCTGTGCTGGCCGTCCCCTCCTGTTCCGCAGACGTCGATGGCATCCGCAGGGGCCTTCACCGGGATCATTCGCGCGCGCATCGCCAGCACTGCACCGGCAATTTCCTCAGCAGTCTCCCCCCGCTCCGCCATATCGACCAGCGTCGCGGCGATTTCCGCATCGTCCATGCTGCCGTCGAGCATCCGCCCGAACAGCGCTTCGGCCCCGGTGATGCTCACGCGCCAAATCCCGCTGGGGCGCGGGCCGCGATCCCGCAAATCTGGAGGAAATTCGCCAGCAGCGCGTGGCCGTGCTCGGTGGCGATGCTTTCCGGGTGGAACTGCACGCCGTGGATCGGGTGGACCGCATGGCGGAAGCCCATCACGTGGGTATCGTCCGAGGTGGCGTTGACCAGCAGCTCGCCGGGCGTATCGACCACGATCAGCGAGTGATAGCGCGTCGCGGTGAAGGGCGAGGGGAGGCCCTTGAACAGCCCGCTGCCATCATGCGTCACCGGCGAAGTCTTGCCATGCATCAGCCCGCCGCGCACCACTCTGCCGCCGAAATACTGCCCGATCGCCTGGTGGCCCAGGCAGACGCCCAGCAAGGGCTGCCCCGCATCGGCGCAGGCTCCGACCAGATCGAGACTGATCCCCGCCTCATTGGGGGTGCAGGGGCCGGGTGAAATCAGGAAACCCTGCGCGCCGGAGGAAATCGCCTGCGCGGCGCTGAGCGCATCGTTGCGGACCACTTCCACCTCGGCGCCCAGCTCCATCAGATAATGGACCAGGTTCCAGGTGAAGCTGTCGTAATTGTCGAGGACGAGGATCATGGGGCGGCCTTTTCGGCGACCGCCTGTGCCCGATTCTCCACCACAATCAAAGGCCCCAGCGGCGCCCCTTCGTCCATCCGCCCGCCCGCCGGGTGCCACAGCGCAGAGACATTGCCGTCGAGAAACAAGGCATTCTCCACCTTCAGCTCGTCACGGAAATAGCGGGCGAGTTTGCCGAAGGAGAGCGGCGCCTCGGCGATGACGAAATGGGCGCGGTCCTGGCGGTCGATACCGACGGCGTTGCGGATGAAGCGCGATTCGCCGTCTTCGGAGATGCGCGGATGCAGCTTGCCGTCGATAACCAGCATCGGCCCGGACTGGGTGCCGAATTCCGGACGTTTCTCGACCTGCTTGAGGAATTTTTCGGCGCTCAGCACGCGCCATTTCTTGCCGGTGCCGAAAAACACGCCGTTGGGCAGCAGGTGGAAATTGCCCGGACCCTTGGCGCGGTTAAGGGTTTTGGACCGCTTGAATTCCTCGACATAATAGCCGATCGGCTTGCCTTCCGCGTCGAACATCCCGCCGTTGACCGCGAAGGCGATTTTAGTCGAAGCCGACGCCCGCTTGAGCGCCGCGAAGCTGCGATATGGTTCGCCGCCTTTTGGCGACAGCGCAGAGGCAATGCGGTGCTGCGCCGGATCGGCGACACAATCTGTCAGCGGCACTTGCTCGAAGATCACGGATTTGCAGGGCGCTGCATCAGCAGGTTTGGCAGGCGTTGGCGAACCGCGAGGCACCCCCTGCTTGTCGAACTCGATCCGTGTCACCGCGCCGGACTTTCCGGCCTCGCCCTGGTCGCACCCGGCGAGCAGCAGCAGCGCGCTGAGGGCAAGCCGCTTCATTGCCCGAACCCCGCCTCGCCCGCCACGCGCACCGCTTCGCGCGCCGCCGCGATCAATGCGCTGGTCTTGGCCTCGCACTCGCGCTGCTCGTAGCCGGGGTCCGAATCGGCGACGATGCCGGCCCCGGCCTGGACATGCAGCACGCCGTCCTTGACGATGCCGGTGCGCAGCACGATGCAGCTGTCGATCGAACCGTCGGGCGCGAAATAGCCGACGCCGCCTGCGTAAGCGCCGCGGGTTTCCGGCTCGAGTTCGGCGATGATCTCGCAGGCGCGCAGCTTGGGCGCGCCGCTGACCGTGCCGGCGGGAAAGCCGGCGAAGACCGCGTCGATGGCGTCGTGCTTCGCCGTATCGAGTTTGCCGACGACATTCGAGACGATGTGCATGACGTGGCTGTAGCGCTCGATCGTGTAGCTGGCGGTGACTTCCACCGTGCCCGCGCTGGCCACCCGGCCGACGTCGTTGCGGCCGAGATCGAGCAGCATCAGATGTTCCGCGCGCTCCTTGGGATCGGCGAGCAGGCTGGCTTCGTTACTGCGATCTTCTTCCGGCGTGGCCCCGCGAGGGCGCGTGCCCGCGATCGGCCTTATCGTCACTTCCCCGTCGCGCACCCGGACCAGGATTTCGGGGCTGGAACCGGTCAGGGCGAAGCCGGGAAAGTCGAGGAAATAGAGGAACGGCGAAGGGTTCACCCGGCGCAGCGCCCGGTAAAGCGCCAGCGGCGGCAGGGTGAACGGGCAGGTGAAGCGCTGGGCGAGCACGACCTGGAAGATGTCGCCCGCCTCGATGTAATCCTTCGCCCGCAGCACCATCGCGCGGTAGTCGCCTGCCGCCAGCACCGGCTGCAATTCCGGGACGGGCAGGGCCGCATCGGCTGCCTGCACCGGCACAGCGCCGGCAAGGCGGCGCAGGGCCTCGTCGATCCGTTCCTGCGCGGCATCGAGCGCGGCTTCGGGCTGGGCCGCCGAAGGCCACAGCGGGGCGATGCAGAACAGCGCATCGCTCAACCGGTCGAACACCAGGATCAGTGTCGGGCGCACGAACAGCATGTCGGGCAGTTCCAGCGCGCTCTGCGGCGCGCGGGGCAGTTTCTCGACCAGGCCGATGGTTTCATAACCGAAATAGCCGACCAGGCAGGCGAGCGCTTTGGGCAGGGCCTCCGGCACGTCGATGCGGCAGTTGGCGACCAGCGCGCGCAGCTCCGCCAGGCTGTCGCCGGGAAGCGGCGCGAAGGCCTCGCGGTCGCTTTTCCAGCTGCGGTTGATCTCGCAGGTGTGGCCGGTAGCGCGGAACACCAGGTCGGGGTCGATCCCCAGCAGGCTGTAGCGCCCGCGCACCTCCCCGCCCTCGACCAATTCGAGCAGGAAATCGCCGCGGCCCGGCTCGATCAGCTTCACCGCCGCGCCGACCGGGGTTTCGGTATCGGCGATCAGCCGCCGCCAGACCAGCGCGGGCCTGCCCTGGGCGAGCGCTGCGGCTGCGGCTGCGTGGTTCTCTGGCTGGGCGGAGCTCATGCGGCGGAAGCGGTCAGTTGCCGCCGGTGAGCTGCGTGCGCAGCGCCTTCAAGGCCGCCTCGTTGCGGGTCACGCCCACTTCGGCCCGGATCGCACGGTTCAGCTGCTCGGCGTATTCGCGGCCCGCCAGCTGGCCGAATTCGCGCTGCGCAGCGACGAATTGCGGATCCTTGGGATCGATGCTGCCCGGCACGATGTTCTTCAGCGCCAGCACATACCAGCCGCGATTGTTCGGCGCGGGCAACAACTTGGTCGTGCCCTTGGCCATGCTGAACAGCAGCTGCAGCGGCGGCGGAATCTGGTTGCCGAATTGCTGCAACTGGGTGCGCGGCATATCGACGTTCTGCACCGGCGGCAGCGGCGTGCCGAGCGCGGCCATGGCCGCGCCAAGCGGCGTGCCTTTCTTGGCCGCGGCCAGCACCTTGTCCGCCGCCGCCTTGGCCGCGAGCGAGCCCTTTTCCAGCGAATGCAGCAGCAGCACGTCGTTCTTGATCTCGGTCAGCGGGGCGGGGGCGGAGGCGGTGATCGCGGTGACGTCGAAGATGACGAAAGTCTTGCCGGCCTCGACTTCGGCGAGCTGGGGCTGGTTCTCCTTCTCCATGGCGAAGGCGGTCTGCACCAGCTTGGCCAGCGCCGGCGAAACCGTGGCGCCCGGCTGGCCATAAATCTGGCCGTCGGCGGTGATCGCCGGGGTCTGCTGCAGGGTCAGCCCCAGCTCCCTGGCGGCATCGGCGAGATTGCCGCCTTCGTCGAATTGCTCTTCGAGCCGGGCGGAGAAATCGTTGAGCGCGGTGCGGCGCTTTTCCACCGCCAGCTGGCTGGTCAGCTCGCCGCGCACCGCATCGAGCGCGCGCTCGGCGCGCTTGTCGATGCCGTCGATGCGCATGATGTGCCAGCCGAGCGCGCTGCGCGCCGGAGCGGCGATGGCGCCGGCGGCGGCGGCAAAGCTGGCGTCCGCGACGGCAGCCGAGCTTTGCCCGGCCAGCGCATCCTTGCCCAGCGCTCCCAGCGGGGCGGCGCTGAGGCCTTTGGCCGAGGCTGCCTGTTCGAGCCGCTTGCCGGCGGAAACCTCGGCGAGGATCGCTTTGGCGGCGGCCTCGGTCGGGACGATCAGCTGGGTGATCCGCCGGGCTTCCTGCGCGGCATATTGCGCCTTGTTGGCATTGTAGCGCGCGGCGATTTCGGCCTCGGTGGGGGCTGGCACAGTCTTGAGCGCGGCCTCGCCGAAGGTGGCATAGCGCAGCACGCGGCGCTCGGGGCGGATGAACTTGTCGCGGTTCTTGGCATAGAAGGCTTGCAGCTCGGCGTCGGCCGGCGGCGTCTTCGGGGCAAAGGCCGCCGAGGGGAGCAAGCCGATCGCGCCGCTGCGGCTGTCGCGCAGCAGCGTGGCGTAGCGCAGCGTCAGCTCCACCGGCATCACCGCGCCGGCCTCGGCGGGAACCATCAGCTGCCGCGCGATCAGGCCCTGCGCCAGATCCTCGCGCACCAGCTGTTCGGTGAGGCCGCGCTGCTGGAGCATCTGGCGGAAGGCGCTGTCGCTGAATTTCCCGTCCGGTCCGCGAAACGCTGGAACCTTGGCGATCTCGCTGTCGATCAGCCGCTCGCTGGCGACGATCTTGTTGCTCCGCCCGAACACGCCCAGCGATACCCGGTCGAGCAGCTGGTCGACGATCTTCTCGATCCCGCCCGATGCGACAAAGCCGGCCATGGTCATGCGCGGATCGTTGCGCTTGATGTCCTCCACCGCCGCGCTGGCCGCCTGGCTGACTTGCGCCGCCGTGATGCGCTCCTTGCCCGCAGTGGCGACACGGTCGCCAGCCGAACTGCTGCCGCCGCCCTGGACATTGGCGACGTCGCCGGCGGCGAACGCCAGTGCGATCAACACGAGAAAGGCGAGGGCGACCATCACGCCAAAGCGGGAACTGATAAGTCTGCGCAGGAACTGGATCATCGGTGTTTCGCTTGCGATTCGGCTATGGTGTCCCGCGCTGGGGCGGAGCGAGCGGCTTTAGGGGGCATTGCCACGTCGGGCAATGGGGCAGACCGGCCAGACGCCCCGGATCGTGTTGACAGGTCTGACAGGCGGTTTAGGGCGGGCTCTGCACCGAAAGCCATAACAATGCCGCCGGAGATTCGCACAGCGCCAAGGGAGGCCAATGTCACATCTGCCCTATATTGTCGGCAACTGGAAGATGAACGGCTCGCGCGCCATGCTGGCCGAGGCGCGGGCGATCGACCGGGCCGCCGCGCGGTTTCCCGGCGTTCAGGTTGCGCTGGCGCCGCCGTTCCCGCTGATCGCGGCGATGCGCGAGGCGGTGCAGGATATCGGCGTCGGCGGGCAGGATTGCCATGCCGAAGCCGGCGGCGCCTTCACCGGCGACGTTTCCGCCGCGATCCTCGCCGATAGCGGCGCCGACTTCGCCATCGTCGGCCACAGCGAGCGCCGCGCGCTGCATGGCGAAAGCGATGCGCTGGTCCGCGCCAAGGCCGAAGCGGCGCTGGCGGCGGGGCTGACCGTCATTCTCTGCGTCGGCGAGACCGAGGCCGAACGCGATTCGGGCACGGCCGAGGATGTGGTTTGCCGGCAACTCGATGGCTCCTTGCCGCAATCCAAGGATGCGGCGGCGCGGCTGTCGGTCGCCTATGAGCCGGTCTGGGCGATCGGCACCGGGCGGGTGCCTTCGGTGGCGGATGTCGGCGCGATGCACCGGGCGATTCGCGCCAGGCTGATCGCGGTCTACGGTCAGGACGGCGCCGGCGTGCGGATTCTCTATGGCGGGTCGGTCAATGCGACAAATGCCGGCGCCCTGCTCGCGGCGGACGAGGTCGGCGGCGCGCTGGTCGGCGGCGCCAGCCTGATTGCCGAGGGTTTCACCGCGATCATCGGCGCAGCGGCCAGCGCAGAAGAATAGCGCGCGCTTGCAGTCGGGCGCGCCAGCCCCTAGATGCGCGCCACTTGGTTGCAAAGGCCCCTGTCGATGTCCCTGTTCCTGTTCCTGACTGTCATTCAGGCAATTGTCGCCGCCGTGCTGGTGGGGATCATTCTGATCCAGCGCTCCGAAGGCGGCGGGCTGGGAGTTGGCGGCAGCCCGGCCGGTCTGATGTCGGCGCGCGGCGCTTCCAACTTCCTCACCCGGATGACCGCGATCCTGGCGATCGTCTTCGTCGTGCTGAGCATCGCGCTGGCCGCGCTGGCGGTGAGCACGACTTCGGAGCGCAAGATCGATACCTCGCTGGACCGCAGCGCACCGGCAGCGCCGGCCAATCCGCTAGGCGGCGGGGCCGGGGCGTTGCCTCCTGCTGGCGGCAGTGTTGCGCCGGTTACCCCGGCCAGCACCGGCGCCGGCCGACCCGCTGGGCGCACCCGCCAAGCAATAGGAAGGCAATGCGTTCGACAAGGCGGCCCGCAATCCGCAGGCCCCTGACGGCGCAGTGCATGCCTGCGGAATGCGATGACTGTGGATTGCGGCCGGGCCATGCCAATGACCGCTTGCCGGAATCGCAGTCACACGTCTAAGGCTTGGCTCCCATGGCGCGGTTCATTTTCATCACCGGCGGCGTGGTCTCATCGCTTGGCAAGGGACTCATGGCGGCAAGCCTTGCGGCGCTGCTGCAGGCGCGCGGCTTCAAGGTCCGACTGCGCAAGTTCGACCCCTATCTCAACGTCGATCCGGGGACGATGAGCCCCTATCAGCACGGCGAAGTCTATGTCACCGACGACGGCGCGGAGACCGACCTCGACCTCGGCCATTACGAGCGCTTCACCGGCGTTTCCGCGCGGCAATCGGATAATGTCACCTCGGGCCGGATCTATCAGCAGATCATCACCCGCGAGCGGCGCGGGGATTATCTCGGCGCGACCGTGCAGGTGATCCCGCATGTCACCGATGCGATCAAGCAATTCGCCCAGGCCGACACCGGCGATCTCGACTTTGTGCTGTGCGAAATCGGCGGCACTGTCGGCGATATCGAGAGCCTGCCGTTCATCGAGGCGATTCGCCAGATACGCAACGATCTCGGGCGCGACCAGACCGTGTTCGTCCATGTCACGCTGGTGCCCTACATCGCTGCGGCGGGCGAACTCAAGACCAAGCCGACCCAGCACAGCGTCAAGGAACTGACCGCGCTGGGCGTCCAGCCCGATGTGCTGGTGTGCCGCTGCGAGCATCCCCTGCCCGAAGGCGAGCGCGCCAAGATCGCCGCCTTCTGCAATGTCCGCAAGGAAGCGGTGATCCCGGCGCTCGACGCCAAGAGCATCTACGAAGTGCCGCTGCAATATCACGCGGAAAACCTCGATTTCGAGGTGCTGCGCGCCTTCGGCATAACTCCCGGCCTCGCCCCGGACCTGCGCCGCTGGCACGATATCGTCGACCGGCTGCACAATCCCGAGGGCGAAGTGACCGTCGGCGTGGTCGGGAAATATGTCGGCCTGCCCGATGCCTACAAGTCGCTCAACGAAGCTCTGATCCACGGCGGCCTGGCCAACCGGGTCAAGGTCAACATCCAGTGGATCGACGCCGAGATTTTCGAAGCGGCGGACAGCGATGTCGCCGCGCGGCTCGAGCCGCTGCATGCGATACTGGTGCCCGGCGCCTTCGGCTCGCGCGGGGCCGAGGGCAAGATCCAGGCGATTCGCTTCGCCCGCGAGCGCAAGGTGCCGTTCTTCGGCATCTGCTTCGGCATGCAGATGGCCTGCGTCGAAGGCGCGCGCAATCTCGCCGGTATCGCCGAGGCTTCCTCGACCGAATTCGGCCCCAGCGCAGAACCGGTGGTCGGCATCATCGAGGAATGGATGAGCGAAGAAGGGCTGCAAAAACGCGAATCCGGCGGCGATCTGGGCGGCACCATGCGGCTCGGGGCCTATGAGGCGGTGCTGGCCGGCAACAGCCATGCCGCTGCGGTCTATGGCGGCACGCGGATTTCCGAGCGCCACCGCCACCGCTGGGAAGTCAACACCGCCTATCGCGAGCGGCTGGAGGCCTGCGGCCTGGCCTTCAGCGGCATGTCGCCCGATGGCGAACTGCCCGAGATCGTCGAGCGGCCCGATCATCCGTGGTTCGTCGGCGTGCAGTTTCATCCGGAACTGAAGAGCAAGCCGTTCGATCCGCACCCGCTGTTCACCGGCTTCATCGAGGCGGCGCTGCGGCAATCCCGCCTTGTGTGACCGCCGTTACGTATCTCCGCTTGCGGCCTGCGGTAACCCGATGCAAGCTATGTCTGTTAACAAGACCTGGTGAAAGAATCAGGCAGATTGCAAAGAGGCGATAAGGGCGATAGGTTGCAAATCTGAACTTAGGGGCTTGCCTTACTGGTGATCGTCTACAGCGACCCGGACGATCACGCAGGGGCAGGGCGGCATGCAAATGTCGCGGGGGTGGGCCGTCCCGGGCCCACCCCCGAATTCATTCCAGCCATGCGGGAGATCACGCGGCCTTGCTGGCCTCGCCGGCTTCCACGATCGCCAGCGGCGCCGGGCCGATGGCGATCTTCTTGGGCTTCATCGCCTCGGGCACTTCGCGCAGCAGATCGATCGACAGCAAGCCGTCTTCGAGGCCGGCGCCCGCCACCCGGACATAGTCGGCCAGCTCGAACCGGCGCTCGAAGCCGCGCTGGGCGATGCCGGCGTGCAGCATCTGGCCGCTGGCCGCTTCCGCGTCCTTCTTGCCCTGGACAATCAGCAGGTTCTGTTGGGCGGTGATGTCGAGTTCGGCGGGCTTGAAGCCGGCCACCGCAAGAGTGATGCGATAGGCGTCCTCGCCGCGCTTTTCGATGTTGAACGGCGGGTAGTTGTCGCCGCCGGGGCTGCGGCCCTGATTTTCCAGCATGTCGAACAGGCGGTCGAAGCCGACCATCGAGCGGCGGTAGGGCGAAAAGTCGAAACGGTTCATGGCAAAAATCCTCTGGTGAGCAATCTTCGATACAAGGGAACCCGGCTGCCCGGCGCTCCCGGCTGGTGCATCACACACCCCCTTCGCCTTCGCTCAGGACAGGCTTGCGGCGCATGACACGCCCTGTGAGATATGATAGCAGGGCGGCCTTTCAAGGGTTCCGTCCGAGAAGGGTCGAAATGGCTGCGGCGAAGGTCGAAATTTATACCAAGTGGGGCTGCCCCTATTGCGTCGCCGCCAAGGCGCTGCTCGGCGGCAAGGGCGTCGCCTACGAGGAATACGACATCACCATGGGCGGGCCGAAACGGGCCGAAATGCTCGAGAGAGTGCCTGGCGCGTGGACGGTGCCGCAGGTTCTGATCGACGGGCAGCCGGTGGGCGGCAGCGACGATATCCATGCGCTCGACCGCCAGGGCAAGCTCGATCCGCTGCTCGGCATCGCTGCGTGACGCGCATCGCCTTGCTGCAGATGACTTCGGGGATCGATCCCGCAGCCAATGCGCAGACGATCGTTTCCGCCATCGGCGCGGCGGCGATGGGCGGCGCAACCATGCTGTTCACCCCCGAAATGTCCGGCCTGATCGATCGCAACCGCGAGCGGGCGGCCAGGCAAGATCGTGCCCGAGGAGCAGGACCCGGTGCTCGCTGCGGTGCGCGAGGCGGCGGCGGGAGCGGGCATCTGGGTGGCGCTGGGTTCGCTGGCGGTGGCGCGCGAGGACGGGCGCTGGGCGAACCGGGCCTTCGTCATCGATTCCTCGGGCGAAATCGTTGCCCGCTACGACAAGATCCACATGTTCGACGTCGATCTGGCGAGCGGCGAGAGCTGGCGCGAATCCAGCGCCTATGCCCCCGGCGATGCGGTGGTGACGGTGGAGACGCCCGCCGGCCGGCTCGGCCTGTCGATCTGCTACGATATCCGCTTTCCCGCGCTGTTCGAGGCGCTTGGCGCAATGGCTTGCGATATCATCGCCATTCCCGCCGCCTTCACCGTGCCGACCGGCGAGGCGCATTGGCATATGCTGCAGCGCGCCCGGGCGGTGGAGGCGAGCGCCTATGCGGTTTCGGCGGCGCAGGTGGGCAGGCACGAGGACGGCCGCAGCACCTATGGCCACAGCCTGGTGGCCGATCCCTGGGGCGAGGTGCTGCTCGACATGGGCGGCGCCTCGGGCGGCATCGGCTTTGTCGAAATCGACCCGGCGCGCATTGCCGCAGTTCGCCGGCAATTGCCGAGCCTTGCAAATCGCCGGAAAATCCACAACTAAGCCCTTGTCATGATAACATTCGATCTCGCATGCCGCACCGGCGGGCACCGTTTCGAGGGCTGGTTCGGCTCTTCGGACGATTATGCCGCGCAGCAGGCGCGGGGCCTGGTCGCTTGTCCGCAATGCGGCAGCTGCGATGTGATCAAGGCGCCGATGGCCCCCAATATCGGCCGCAAGGGCAACCAGGCGCCGAGCGCACCCGCCGCGATCGAAGCTAGCCCGCAAGCAGTGCCGCAGGTTGCGGGCCCGGTTCCCGCACTTGCCGCCGCCCGCCCGATGAGCAAGGGTGCCTTGCCGCCCGAGGCAGTTGCAATGATGCAGTCGCTGGCCGAGTTGCAGGCCAAGGCGCTGGCCAAATCACGCTGGGTCGGCGACGGTTTCGCCGAAGTCACCCGCGAGATGCATTATGGCGAGCGCGAGATCGAACCGATCCACGGCACGACGACGCTGAAAGAGGCGCAGGAACTGATCGAGGAAGGCATCGACGTCGCCCCGCTGCCGTTCCCGATCGCGCCGCCGGGCGAGGCCAACTGAAGCCACTCGCCACATTGCCTTAGGCTGTCCGTCATCCTAAGGCCTTCCCGGGCGCCCGTAGCTCAGCAGGATAGAGCACCAGATTCCTAATCTGGGGGCCATGGGTTCGAATCCCGTCGGGCGCACCACCTTCGGCAGCGGAAGACCATGCACTTTGCGCTGGTGCCCGATTACCGCGAACGCCGGGTGATGCAGCGGGTTTCGATCCTGATGCCGGCCGGCTGAACGCCAGTCCGGTGGATTTTCGCGATTTATCCTCGGGAATAATTGCACATTGCCTCTTGAACTGCTGAATCAATTGTGATTCTTACCGAGTTCATGAAAACCAGTCGCCCCGAACCGAAACTGGCGCGGCAGAGCCTGACCGAAGGGCTGGCGCTCGCCTTGCTGCTTGTTCTTGGCGGCCTGGCGGTCGCCGGGCCAAGCGGGCTGCTCGCCTGGAGCGAAAACCGGCGGATGCTGGAAGAATACAGCAAGGAACTCAAGGTTCTGGCGGTCGAGCGCGACGAGCTGCGCAATCGCGTCGCGCTGCTCGATCCGCGCAATACCGATCCCGACCTCGCCGGCGAACTGCTGCGCAAGGATCTCAACGTCGTCCACCCCGATGAAATGGTGATGCTGCTCGACTGAGCGGGAATTAATTCTACCGATTCGGCATCATATTTCCGGGCGAAGCAGTTTCGTTCCCGCAAGCCTGCGTCTATAGCGGCCCGGCAACCTTCCCCGGGGGACACATTGGCCAAGCCTGCCCGCAAGATATCCGCAGCCCAGCCGGCGCCCGCCGGCGACGAGAACCTCGCGCTGCGCAGCCTCCAGCAGGCGCACGAAGCCAACCGCCGCTTCGCCGCCAGCGACGAGCAGCTGCTCGCCTTCTACGAGCAGATGCTGCTGATCCGCCGCTTCGAGGAGCGCGCCGGTCAGCTTTACGGGCTCGGCTTCATCGGCGGCTTCTGTCACCTCTATATCGGGCAGGAGGCAGTTGCGGTGGGCCTCCAGTCGGCGCTCGATCCGGCGCGCGACAGCGTCATCACCGGCTACCGCGATCACGGCCACATGCTGGCCTATGGCATCGATCCCAAGCTGATCATGGCCGAACTGACCGGCCGCGCGGCGGGGATTTCCAAGGGCAAGGGCGGATCGATGCACATGTTCAGCGTCGATCACCGCTTCTATGGCGGCCACGGCATCGTCGGCGCGCAGGTCTCGCTGGGGACGGGGCTGGCCTTCGCCCACAAATACCGCGAGGACGGCGGCGTCTGCCTGGCCTATTTCGGCGACGGCGCGGCCAACCAGGGCCAGGTCTACGAGAGCTTCAACATGGCCAGCCTGTGGAAGCTGCCGATCGTCTTCGTCATCGAGAACAATGGCTATGCGATGGGCACGGCGGTGAAGCGCTCTTCGGCGGAGACCCATTTCTACCGGCGCGGCACCGCGTTCCGCATTCCCGGCATGGATGTCAACGGCATGGACGTGCTGGAAGTGCGCGCAGGCGCTCAGATCGCGCTCGATTATGTCCGCAAGGGCAACGGCCCGGTGCTGATGGAGCTCAACACCTATCGCTATCGCGGCCATTCGATGTCCGATCCGGCGAAATACCGCAGCCGCGAGGAAGTGCAGGAAGTGCGCGAGCACCGCGATCCGATCGACGGGGCCAGGGCCGAATTGCTGGAGCGCGGCATCGCCGAGGAGCGGCTGAAGGAGCTGGAGAAGCAGGTCCGCGCCACGGTCGTCGCCGCCGCCGATTTCGCCGAGAATTCGCCCGAGCCGGAGCTGACCGAACTGCACACCGATGTGCTGGTGGAGCGCTACTGATGGCGTTCGAACTCAAGATGCCGGCGCTGTCCCCGACGATGGAGGAGGGCAAGCTCGCCCGCTGGCTGGTCAAGGAAGGCGACGCGGTCCGTTCCGGCGATATCCTCGCCGAGATCGAGACCGACAAGGCGACGATGGAATTCGAAGCGGTCGATGAAGGCACCGTCGGCAAGATCGTCGTGCCCGAAGGCGCGGAAGGGGTGAAAGTCGGCACGGTGATCGCGCTGATCGAGGGGGAGGGGGAGAGTGTCGGAGTGGCCCACCCCCAACCCCTCCCGCAAGCGGGAGGGGAGGCAGATACTCCGGCTCCAAACCCGGCGCCGGCCTCAAGCGCAACCGAATCCCCCCTCCCGCTTGCGGGAGGGGCCGGGGGTGGGCCAGTCGATCCGCCAGCCTCAAACATGCGCACCGTCACCGTCCGCGAAGCCCTGCGCGACGCCATGGCCGAGGAAATGCGCCGGGACGAGCGGGTGTTCGTCATGGGCGAGGAAGTCGCGGAATATCAGGGGGCTTACAAGGTCACCCAGGGGCTGCTCGAGGAATTCGGACCGAAGCGGGTGATCGATACGCCGATCACCGAATATGGCTTCGCCGGCATCGGCACCGGCGCGGCGATGGGCGGCCTCAGGCCGATCGTCGAGTTCATGACCTTCAACTTCGCGATGCAGGCGATCGACCACATCATCAATTCGGCGGCCAAGACCAATTACATGTCGGGCGGGCAGATGCGCTGCCCGGTGGTGTTCCGCGGACCCAACGGCGCGGCGGCGCGGGTCGGGGCGCAGCACAGCCAGAATTACGCGCCGTGGTATGCCAGCGTGCCCGGGCTGGTGGTGATCGCGCCCTACGATGCCGCGGACGCCAAGGGCCTGCTCAAATCCGCGATCCGCAGCGAGGATCCGGTGGTCTTCCTGGAAAACGAGCTGGTCTATGGCCGCAATTTCGAGCTGCCCGAGGAAGACGACCAGCTGGTGCCGATCGGCAAGGCGAAAGTCGCGCGCGAGGGGCGGGACGTCACCATCGTCAGCTACTCCATCGGCGTCGGCCTGGCGCTGGAAGCGGCCAGGGAGCTGGCAGGGGAAGGGATCGAGGCGGAAGTGATCGACCTGCGCACCCTGCGCCCGCTGGATACCGAGGCGGTGCTGGCCAGCCTCGCCAAAACCAACCGGCTGATCGTCGCCGAAGAGGGCTGGCCGGTCTGCTCGATCGCCTCGGAGATTGTCGCGCTGTGCATGGAGCAGGGCTTCGACCACCTCGACGCGCCGGTGCTGCGGGTGTGCAACCAGGATGTGCCGCTGCCCTATGCCGCCAATCTGGAGAAGGCGGCGCTGATCGACGTGCCCCGCATCGTCGCGGCGGCCCGGCAGGTGTGCTATCGCTAGACTGCGATCGCCGGGAAGCTCGAGTAGTGTTGCACCGCGAAATCGGATCGGGCTGCGCCGGTTTCTTCTGATGGAGCGCCGACTGATCGCGGTTGTCGCGGACCATGGCGGCGGCGCGGGTCTTGAGCGTCATGGTGCCGAAGAAGGTGTCCGAGACCAGCGGATCGTAATCGTAGAACACCTCGACGAAGATCACCGCGCCGCCTGCCGGCGCCTGCACCTGCTGGCCCGCCGGGCCCATGCCGGAGACATGCTGGTTCTCGCTGCCATAGGCCGAGCCGACAGTCTTCATTCCCTTGCAGCGCTGCCAGTGGATATATTGCTGGCCGGCGGGGGCGGTCTTGACCTCGAGGCTGGAGATCACCGCGCGGCCGCGATCGAAGAAGTTGAGCCCCCGCGAGTGGATATGCGCCCCCCGGAACAGGTCGTTGATGTCCTTCTCGTAGATCTTGCGGTTGATCAGCGTCGAGGTGTCGCCGATGCGCGAGGCGTTGTCGGCGAGATGCATCGCCACCTGGCCCAGCTTCATGTGGGTCATGGTGAGGTTGGCGGTTTCGGCGCCGCCCAGCCCGGCGGCCAGCAGCAGCGGCAGCGACAGCGCGAACTCGGTCATGGCGACGCCGGAGCGGTCGCGGATCAGGCGGCGGAGCCGTCTCGCCAGGCGGGTCATGGGCACGTCCTCGTCTGGGTGGGAATGTTCTGGAAGCCATAGGGCTGGTTGCGCAGCACCGCGATGGCGGTCATCGAGGTGTTGTTCGACTGGCCGATGAAACTGGCGACCGGGAACAGGCGCGGATAGGATACCGTAACCTTGTAGAGCACGGCATCGCGCGCGCCGCCCCGGCCGTTGCGCCCGCGGTCGGCGTCCCAGACGCCGTTGCCGTTGGCGTCCTCGTAGCTTTCGCCATTGTCGCAGACCGAATTGGCATTCGCTTCGATATACTCCTCCGGCTGGGCGACGTCGGTGAAATCGGTGTAATAGGTCCGGGTGAACACCGGCGTCGCCCCGGCACGATCTGCTTGACCGACATTCCTGACCTGGGTGTCGAGCGCCGCGCGAGGTGGTGCCCTGGATTGTCGAATCGCGCGCGGCATTTTCCACTGCGCCTTGCAGCAGCGCCTTGGTGTACATGGCGTGGCCGATATCGAACATGCCGAACAGGGTCAGCAGCAGCACCGGCGTAACCAGCGCGAACTCGACGATCGAGCCGCCGCGCTCGTCGCGAAGCAAGTCGCGCAGCAGGCTCACTTGGTGATCCTCAAATCGCCCATCGAGGCGCCGATCGTTTCGAAGGCCTCGGCCAGTTCGTCGGCATCGTCGGCCTGGAACCAGTGGTGATCGTCGCCGGCGCAAGTCCATCATCTTGTCGGAAAGCGTAGTGCCGAAGCCGATCACCCAGACAGTGATGTTCTTCTTCTTCACTTCCTCGCAGGCGAAGGCAAAGCGGCGGTTTACGACTTCATCCAGGCTGGCGATGCTGGCGGGCTTGCGCCGGTTCTCCAGTCCTTCGATGCCATAGGCCGAATAGGCGATGTCATAGGTTTCGGTCTGTCCGTCGGTCATGAAGATCAGATGGCGGCTGGTCGCCCTGCCGGAAACATCGGCATTGTCTGCCGCGAAAATGCCGTTCTGCGTCAGGAAACGCCCGCCCCAGATCATGCCGATATCGTGATAGGTAACGCCCGTCGCTGTCAGCGTGGAAAGATAGCTGTCGACCGCCGAGACATTGTTGTCGAACTGCGTCAGCTTCATCGCCTGCGCCGGACATGCGGTCATGCCCACCTTGTAGGAGGTGGTTTGCGGATGCATGTAATCGTATGTCGTATCGAGGATCGGGGTGGGCGAGGGCGTACCATAGCCATACCAGTCGATTCCCGCGCAGATAGATCGCGCTGGGGTGCGCGGGCTTCCATTGGGTAGCGGGATTCCCGGCCGTCGGCACCAGATCGAGATTCAGGTCCAGATAGGTGGTGTTGACATCGATCGCGGTGAAATCGCTGAAATCGTGCGCATTGCTCGTCTGGCGCTCTTCGATGCAGCCCTGCGTCTGGGTGCGCCAGTCGGTGAATGTCGTCGATATCGGCTTGTAATCGTAGGCCGGCCAGCTCGGCGTGTAGGGCTCCTCGATGTAATCGTATGTTTCCGCATAATTCTGCCAGCGATAGCGTGTGGTGACGCAATCGGTTCCATCGACATACTGCCAATACTCGACGGCATTCCCCTTCCACTTCTTCTTGGTTACGTATCTCCCGCTGCCGACAGGGTCCTCGGTCCGGGCGACTTCCACGGTGGTGGTGGTGCTGCTCCAGTCGTTGCTCGGCGGCGCTATCGGACAGCTGTAATAGCCGACACCGGTCTCGCCGCTTGGCGCATTCCATGTCGCGGCATAGCGGCTGTACTCATCGGTCGAGAAGGTTCCATACGCCGCCGGAATCGTTCAGGACAGAATTCCAATTCTCGCCGTATTCGTACATATAGGGTGTGCCCCGACATGGTCGGCCACTTGCACGCGCGACTGGTAATCCCAGGTCGTCGCGACCCAGCCGTCGGCCAGGTGCGCGCCGACATTGACGTTGTTGGAATAGGGCATGAAGCCATAGCGGATGCGGGTGCCCGGCGTGCGCGAGGCGTCCATTTGCAGGTAAAAATCGTGCACCACGGACTTGAGCGCCGCAAGCCGGGTCATTGGCACATCATTCAAGTTCGGTCATCGGTCTCCATCGACTTGGTGGTATCGAGCACCAGCATCAGGTCGGTATTGGAGAAGTTGAGCTTGGCCTCGCACTCGACGCTGACCGCCAGCTTGTCGAAGGCGAAGATCTTCATGATCGTGGTCGGCACGTCGGCGGAGGCGACGCCGCTGATCGCGTAGTCGGGTTGCAGCGTCGGGGTGAACGACCGGTTCTCGGTGCCGTAAACGTTGGCGGGGAAGTTGATGTTGAAGAAGCTCTGGCCGGTGGTGCCGACGTCGGCGGGGATCACGCCGCCCGCCGCCACTGCCGAGCCCAGCTTCTTGCGCGCCGCCAGCACCCCGGCGTCGCAGGCCGCTTGCAGCCGCAATTCGGCGAGATAGCCGCGGCCCATGTCGATGCCGCCGCCGATGATCGCCATCAGCGGCAGCAGCGCGCCGGCGACGATCGCCATGGCGTTGCCCGAGCGGTCGCGCCGCAGCGAGGCCAGAAAGCTGGGCTTCCTGGCGGCTTTGGCCGGCGCGTCATGCGATGGCAGAAACAAGGGCAATCTCCGCATATTCGCAGATGCCATAGCAAGGCCGCGTAACCTCTTGGCCAACGAACCTGGTTAATTTTTTCGGCGGTTTTGCGCGAAAATGGCCGTCCGGGCCGATGGCTTCGTTAAGGAAAGCAGGCCGCCGCCCGCAGCGGGACGTTGAGCGTCCGGGTTCCGGCGACCAGCTTGTAGGTTACCGTGGCGGCCACGTTCTTGCCGCAGGCCTGGGTCGATGCGGTGAAGGTCGCGGCATTGCCGGTGATGTTGACGAAGCGCGCGGCGGCGAAGGTCTGGGTGGTCGCCGCATTGGAGCAGATCGTGTTGTTGACCGAATAGCAGCGCGCGGCGGCTTCGGTCGCATAGTGCAGGCTGGCGGCGGAAAAGCCGAGCATCGAGAGATACATGCCGCCGATGAACACCATCAGGATCAGCGGCGCCAGCAGCGCGAATTCGACCGCGCCGGCGCCCGAGCGATCGGCCAGCAGGCGGGTCATTGCGGGCACGCGGCGCATCACTAAATCCTCATCGTGGTCGATGCGGTCAGGGTCGAGCGCATCAGCGATCCCACCGAAACGCCGCGGTAGAGCGGGCGGTAGGTATATTGCGCCTGGACCACGACATAGTTGCCCGGCGTGTCGGCGGCATTGCCGGTCGGCGAGCAATTGGCCGGCTTGGCCGAGGTAACCGGACCGACACTGGTCAGCGCCCCGCCGATCGTGGCCGCGCAATAATAGGCCTCGGTCGGAAAGCCGCTGGACAGCGTGACATGCGCGCCGAGCGAGGTCGATTGCAGGGCATTGGTAATCGCGGTGGTGCGCCCCGCGCAATTGATCGTCACCGGCAATTCGGCGGCGGTATCGCAGGTCTTCCACACCGCCTGGGCCGCCATCTGCGTGGCGTTCTGCAATTGCATCTTGGCATAGGCGAAGCGGGCAAGCTCGATGCCGTTGAGCATGAGCGCCGACAGCACCGTCATCACCAGCGCGAATTCGACCGCGCCGGAGCCGGCCTCGTCGCGCGGAAGCCGCCGCAGGGCATTGCGGGAGGGGATGAATTTCATCGCTCAGGTGACCAGACTGCCGCGGCCGTTGAAGGTGTTGGTCGGCCGGGTGATCGAGGTGCAGGCGCCTTGCGAGAAGATCGTGCCATTGCCGTTCACCAGCAGCGAGTTGACCACCATGATGAAACAGGAGTCGCCATAGGCCGACTTGTTGACCGCGCCGCTGAACGAAACGGCGGCTTTCGGCATATAGACCATGCCCGAGATGCGCCACACCGGCGTGCTGGGGTTGTTGCCCCGGTAGTCGATATCGACCCCGGATGTCGTGGCAGGATCCTGATAGAGCGCGGCGCCGGCCCAGACGCCCGAAGACGGGGCCTGGATGTTGATGGTGCCGGTCGTGTTGGGAATATGGCCGGAGGTGGCCGAAGTGCCGGTGAAGACGATCGTCGCCGCCTTGCCGTCGGCCGTCTGGATCGTGTAGCCGTTGGTCAGCAGCTCGCCGTTGCGGATGATGATGACGACGCTGTTGCCGTTGAGCGTGACATTTCCGGTGAGCACCAGGTCGCCGCAGACCACCCAGTTTCCGGTGGTGTTATAGCTGCCGGATATGGTGGTCGCGCTGCCCGCCGAGGTCACGGTCTTGCCATTGTTGTGGATCGTCGCCTGGGGATAGGTGCTGCAGCTGTTGGTCGGGATGTTCGATGCCATGCCGCTGTAGGGATCGGCGACGACCGGAACATTCGAGTTCTGGATATTGCCGCAGCCGTTGTTGACCCCGGCGGCGTCGCCATAGGTTGCTTCCAGATCGTGGCCGTTGCAGGTGGCGTTGCCGTTGGACATCACGCTGCAGCCGGTCAGGTTGGCGTTGGGCGCGCCGTTGGCTTGCAGCGGCGTGCCGATCGTGCTGAGCGCAAGGATGCAATATTCGCGCGGCGCGGTGCCCGACCTGGCGACCGCCTGCGAATGCAGCGACACCGCGCGCGACGTGCCGATGGTCGCGCCGCCGGAAAAGCCGACGATGCCCGAGAAGAACTGGGGCACGCGCCTGGTGATGGTCACCTGGTAGCAATTCGAACCGCCGCCCGGGCAGGCCGCGTTGTTGGCCGCCGCGACGGTGGTATTGCCGCTGCCGTCGGTAAAGCCGTATTGCCGGGTCACCGCCAGGGCCTCGTTCGAATAGCGGGCGCCGCCATTGGTCGCGGCGGCGAGGGCGGCGGCATCGGCGGCATTCTGCATCGCGCGCTTGGTCATGTACCAGTTGCCGCCCTCGATCGCGAGGCCGGTCATGCCGATCAGCACCGGCAGCGCCAGCGCGGTCAGCACCATGACATTGCCGCGCGCGTTATCGAGCACCTGGCGCAGCAACGAGTCGGAGCCGCCCTGGACCGGTTCCGGCGTCGCCGCATCCTCGCTGCGGGTGCGCGACGCCCATGCCTTGAGCGTGGCGAAGAGGCTTCTGCGGCCCGGGCTTTGCAACTGTTCGATCATGGTCGTCTCTGATCTCTGAACGCGAAGATAACTTTGGATAGTGCACTCACATTGCAGAGTATCGAATCATCGTGGTTAAAATTCAGCTAATCTTCTCATCGGGATAACTATCCAGGCACGCCGGACCCGGCGCGCGGGCCCTGCGCAAGGACGGCGCGTGGCGGCAGGAATGAAAGGGGGAGGCGGACAACGGCCGCAGGGCCGGCAAGCAGCCGGACGCCGGTGAGCAACAGGGGCAGGGCGCAGGCCAGACGCAACGCCCGGCAGCGCGGTCAGCGGCGGGGCTGCCTCGCTGCGGTCGCGACGGGAAATTCCGGGGTTGGCGAGACTTCGCCGGCCGCTCCTGCCGCGCGGGGCAGGGCGGCGTTGCGGCGGGTCAGGTCGATTTGACGAAGATCGGCCGGGTGAAGGTCAGTTCGATCGTGCCGAGCCCGGCAATCTTCATGATCGAGGGCATGCGGTAGTTCAGAGTCAGGTTCTTGCGGGTCACGCCGGTGATCGTCTGCGTCCCGTCATCGATCACCGAGGTCGAGACATTGGCGATCTGGAAGCCATAGGCGCTCGATGCCGCGCGGTTGCGCGCCCAGTTGGCCATCGCGATATTGTCGATGCGCGAGCCCTTCTGGTATTGAATGGTGGCGTGCCGCGCGGTTTCCGAGGCCAGCGAGCGCAGCGCATTGTGGCCATGCATCCACATGCCCATCTGCAGACTGCCCAGCATCAGCACGACGATGACCGGCGCCAGCAGGGCGAATTCGACGACCGCGCTGCCGGTGCAATCCTTGCGCAGTTTTGCAGCCACGCCGATCATGACACCTGCACCATGCGATGGACCGTGAAGGTGAACGGCGAGCCGACCCCGAAATCGCTCCAGATCGGCGTATATTGGTCGGTCAGCTGGATCCTGAGAAACGAGGCGATATTGGTGCCCGAGGCGCAGGTCGAACTGTCATCGACATAGACGGTCGCGACGCCGCAGCGGTATTTCGCCGTGACCGTGACTTCGTTTGCCGACAGCCCCAGCGACGTGCGCACGACTTCGCTCAGCGCGGTGCGCTGGGCGGTCGAATCGGTCCAGCCGGCCAGCACCATCGCCGCCGCCTCGTCCGCGCCGTTGCTCAGCTCGTGCTGGCGCGCGACCATCTGGCTGACCTGGAAGCTGCCGACGCTCATCAGGATCAGCACCGGCGCGACCAGCGCGGTCTCGACCGCCGCCGAGCCCCGGCAGTCGCGCAGCAGGCGCTGGAGCAACGCGCGCATCACGCCACCAGCCGGACGCTGGAGTTGCCGCCGCCGACATTGACGCCGGCAGTGCCGCCGCCCGGCGGCACCGGGCAGAATGTCGTCATGTTGGTATCGCCTTCGATGACGATCTGCCGCGAGGCGATGATCAGGCAGCGTTCGACGACCCCGGCATTGCCGTTGAAGACCACTGTGCTCTTGGGCAGATAGATGGTGCCATCGAGGGTGTTGCCGGAGGTGCCGTTGACCCTGCTCTCGTCGCCTTCCGAAGCCTGGTCCTCGAAAATCAGCATGTCCTTGAGCTTCAGCGCCTGGGCTTCGGTCATCGGGCCATAGGTCACCATCTCCGGCGTGGTCATGGCGCGCAGATAGGTGACCGAGTTGCCGTTGATCCGGAAACTGGCGCCATTCTTCAGCACGATCATCACCCCGTCGCCAATCAGATTGTACGACGAGTTGGTGCGGAATTCGCCGCCATCGATGATATAGATGCCCTTGGCCATATTGGTGGTGCAGGAGACCTGAAAATCGGTGTAGTTCCCGGGCTGCATATTGGCGACCTCGGGCCCCAATTCCGTGGTGATCTTGGTGATCACGCTGGAGACGGTCTTGTCGGTATCGATCCGGCGATACCAGGTCGAAGTTGTCGTCACGGCATTCTTGCCGTTGCCGGTGGTGACGGTCTTGGAAAAGGTGGTCTCGGTGCCGGTGGTCAGATTGGTCGTGGTCGTCGAGGTATCGCCCTTCTTGGCGTCGGTCGCGACCGCCTTGGTCTTGGTCTCGGTGCCCGACGAATTCACCACCGTGCTGGCCAGCGACAGGCTGCCCGACGTCGCCCCTTCATAGGTATTGGTCGCGTTGGTCGTGGTCTCGTCATAGGTCGCCATATAGACCGTGTCCGACGAGCAGCCATAGGTGCGGGTGATGCCGTTGCCGGCCGGCGTGGGGATGCCCGCGAAGGGATCGACCAGGCCGGTCTGGTTTTCGAAGATCTGGTTGCCGTCGTCGTCGAAATCGTCGTCGATGCCGCCGGCCGAGACGATCCAGCCCACCTTGAACACGCTGCTGGTGCCGTTCTGGGTAACCGCCTCGGCGTTGTTGGACAGCGCCGCCGCGCCGCAGTTGGCGACGACATAGGCGTTGCCGCCGATGGTGATCGCCCCCTTGGTCGTCGGATCGACGGCGATCAGGCAGCTGGTGAAGGTGCGCGCCGCCTCGAACACCGCCTGGGCGCTGACCGCGATCCGCACCTGGCGGCTGGTCAGGAACGAGCTGAACGGCAGCCGCTTGGTTCCGTTCATCGCCACGGTGACGCTGTTGTTGGTGCCGCCGGCATAGTTGACCAGGGCGATCGTCGGGGTGCCGTGGAAGTCGGCGACCTGGATGTTGGCGGCGAGTTCCTGGGTGGCGCGGGTCTGGTAGACCGTGCCGGTGCTGCCGCCGACTTTCGACCAGGCGCCGGCGATCGCCGCCTGATCGACCGCATATTGCATCTCGCGCTTCCACATGTACCACTGCGCGGTATCGACCGCGAGCCCGGCGCCGCCGATCAGCGCGGGCATGCCCGCCGCCATCAGCAGCGCGGTGTTGCCGCTGGCATTCGCGCGCAATTCGGCTAGCGACCGCCGGATACGACTGGAAAGAGTGGTTTTCATAGCTGTGGCCCTGTTTAAGCTCGGGCAATAGCGCTGCGGGGGTTATCGCCCCTTGAACAAACAGGCTTAATTGCAGGTAAGGATTGCGCAGTGCCGCAGGGCAAGGACGAGGCCGGCTTGATCGAAACCCTGCCGCCGGTGCAGCGCCTGGCGCTGGCCTATGCCTCTGCGGCGACCCGCTTGCCGCTGCTGACGCTGCTGGCCTTCGACGCCCGGCTGGCCGGCATCGTGCGCGGCTCGCGCGAGCCGATGCTGGCGCAATTGCGGCTGGCCTGGTGGCGCGAGCAATTGCGCGCCGATCCGGCCTCGCGGCCCCAGGGCGAGCCGCTGCTCGCCGCCCTGACCGGCTGGCCCGGGCCGCTGGCGGCGCTGGCGGGGCTGGTCGATGGCTGGGAGGGGATGACCGGCGCTGCGCCGCTGGAATCCGCGCGGTTCGCGGCGCTGGCGGCGGCGCGGGGGCAATGCTTCGCGGCGCTGGCCGCTTCTCCGCAAGGACACGAGGCGGCTCGGCGGATGGGGCGCAACTGGGCGCTGGCCGACATCGCCGGGCGGCTGACGCACCCCGCCGAGCGGGAGGCCGCACTTGCGCTCGCCCTCGCGCAGGACTGGCGCCGGGCAGCGCTGCCGCGCGGGCTGCGGCCGCTGGCGGTGCTGCATGGCCTCGCGGCGCGGGCAATCCGGGCGGGCGACGCCGCGCCGGCCGATACGCCGCGGGCATTGTTCACCGCCATGCGGATCGGATTGTTGGGACGCTGACTCGCTGTTAGGATCGCTTCCGGGACATAGGGAAGCAGATCATAAATCGCATTGTGCTGGGCGCGGTTGCGGCCTTGCTGCTGGCCGCCGCCGGGCTGTTCTGGTGGCAGGGCCGGGCGGCGACCGAACAGGGCGCGCCGCCGCCGGCCATTCCGCAGGCGGCGCCGCCCGCCGAGGAGCCGCTGCCCTTCGCCGATGGCGCCGGCATGACCGGCCCCGCGCCGCCGCAGGTGAGCGAGCAATCGCGCGAGCAGCGCCGCTTCGACCGGCTCGACCGCGACCGCGACGGGCGGATCACCGGCAACGAGATGCTCGCTCCGCGCGCGGGGGCGTTCCGCAAGCTCGATGCCGACGGGAACAATCTGCTGAGCTTCCAGGAATGGTCGGTGCGCACCGCGACCCGCTTCAAGGGCGCCGACGGCAATGGCGACGGGGCGCTGACCCGCGAGGAATTCGCCCGCACCAGGCCGAAGCGCGCCGCCAGGCCGGCGTGTAATTGCGCGCCAGCGCGAGCCGCCGCGCCGCGCCAGCGCCGCGCCGCCGCCCCGCCTGCCGAGCCGGTCGCCGATCCGGCAGACGGCGAGGAAGCAGAAGCCGAATGAAAAGGGCGCCGGCCCCAGGGGGGAGACCGGCGCCCTGCCGTTCCGCCAGGGGCAACAGCGGAACGGAAGCGGTTCAGAAGTGGTAGTTCACCCCGACCCGGACGAGGTGCAACCGCAGATCCTGCGACAGGTTCTCGTTATAGGGCGGAGTGACGAAGGCGCTGCCCGGGCGGTAGCTGGTGGCGTAATTCGCCCGGCCCTGATCGGTGTAGTTGTATTCGACCCGGGCCGAGAGCCGGTTGCCCAGCTTCTGCTCGACCCCGCCGCCGACGATGTAGCCATCGAGTGTCTTGGTCACGCTACCCTCCTTCGAATAGCCCCCGTTGGAAATGGCTTCGGTCGCCAGCCTGGTGCGCGCCCAGGCCCAGCCGCCGGTGGCGTAGACCAGCGTCTGCCCGGCGGCGAAACCGGCGCGGGCGCGCAGCGACATCAGATGCTTGGGATCGTGGCGATCGGTGAAGGTATAGTTCAGCGTGGGATCGAAGGCGGCGGGTCCGCGCACCTTGCTGTGGCTGCCGGTCAGCGCCGAAATATCCGCCTCGATCCCGAGCACGGCATTGCCGCCGGCCTGGTAGTTATAGCCGATCTGGCCGCCGGCGTTGATGTCGCTGGAGGACTGGCGGCTCGACCAGTTGTTGCCGACGAAATCGCGCAGGGGTTGGGCCTCGGCTGTCCATTGGCCGGAGAGCGCGACATCGGCTTGGGATTTGGCGGCGGTGTATCCGGCATGGACGCCGATATAGGGCCCGGTCCAGTCTTCCTCCTGGGCGAGGGCCGGGGTGGTGGTGGCAATTGCGAGAATGGGTAACAAACCAATAGTCTTCACGTTCTCCTCCTATTCGAGAACTGGCCAGCTGTGTCTGACCTCAGTGAAGATGTATTCAGCCGATGAACCGAAAATTAACATCGCGATTGACGATTTGCCGCTATATTGAACAATTCGTCGTTCAGGATCGGCATTTCGTCGAAGGGACATCGGAGTTGCTTCCTTGCAACAGGTCAGCGATTATCGATAGAACGATTCATAACGGCGACGGACTGTAACACCTCGTCGAATAGCGTTGTTCTGGCGCGACGAACGGATGAATGTTTGTCAGCGCTGTGCGGTGGCCGTAGCAGGCGGCTTTCGATGCGCTGCGTTCCGCGCCGTTCGTGGTCGCGCGATGAAAGCCTGTGAAATCGGGGTGAGCGGAGTTGCGGCCAATCCGCCAGGACGAAGCGCCATCCCCCGCTGGCGAATGCGGGCTACCCTTCGACAGGCTCAGGGTGAGCGGGCCGTTCAAGAAGAATACAGAACCGCGCGGCCGGCGCGGGCTAGTCGGTAGCGCGCGCTGGGGCGGGCGGAGAAGTTTGCGAATGGCCGGGGCGCTCTTCCGCGGCGCGTCCGGCTCGTTCCTTTCGGCGACCGGCCGGGGCAGCGTGGCAGGCTCGCGAAAGCCACTTGCTGCACCCGCGCGGCTGATCGTGCCGCGCCACATCGACGATGCCGGTGCCAAACCCGGTAGCCGTTCCGCGCCGATGAGCGGGGAGACGGGTGGGCGGGAGAGGCCGCGGCAGTGCGCCATCCGGTCTGCCGCATCGACGCTCTTGGCTGGGCATGCCGCTGGAGCGTAACCGCCCGCAAACACGCGCCGCCGCGCCGGCCGCGCCGCCGCATCGAGTCCGCTCGGACAGAGCTTGCCGATGAGGCGAAGGACCGGAACCAGGGCTGGCCTCGCCCGGTCCTTGTCCTGCAACCTTCCAGTCGGAAGGTGCGGGGCGTATAACCGATATGGTTCGTCATGTCAAGACTTATCTCACACGAAGACACGAAGACACGAAGATGCCGCACTTCGCCGCAGGCGGAAGCCTCTTTTCAATTCGAAGGTTCGCGGCTTAGCCGTGACCTTCGATTGAATTGAGTTCCGCCTGCGGCGGAGTGCGGCATCTTCGTGTCTTCGTGTCTTCGTGTGAGAAAAATTTCTCCTAATCTACAACCCCAGCCACGCCCGCAAATCCTCCTTAGCCCGCCCGGTATAGGCCTGCTTGCGGCTCTTCTTCTTCACCTCGTGCAGCGGCGGGAACAGGCCGAAGTTGACGTTCATCGGCTGATAGTTCTCGGCCTCGGCATCGCCGGTGATATGCGCCAGCAGCGCGCCCATCGCGGTGGTCGGGGGAGGGGGCTGCCAATCCTCTCCGGCCAGCTCGGCCGCCGCCATCAGCCCGGCCATCAGCCCGACGGCGGCGCTTTCGACATAGCCCTCGCAGCCGGTGATCTGCCCGGCGAAGCGGATATGCGGCGCGGCTTTGAGCCGCAACTGGCGGTCGAGCAGCACCGGCGAATTGAGGAAGGTGTTGCGGTGCAGCCCGCCGAGCCGGGCAAATTCGGCGTTCTCCAAGCCCCGGGATGGTGCGGAACAGGCGGATTTGCTCGGCGTGCTTGAGCTTGGTCTGGAAGCCGACCATGTTCCACAGCGTGCCCAGCTTGTTGTCCTGGCGCAGCTGCACCACCGCATAGGGCCAGCGGCCATTGGGAAACGCGGGCGAAGCATCGTGCGGGTTATCGAGGCCGACCGGCTTCATCGGCCCGAACCGCAGCGTATCCTCGCCGCGCTCGGCCATCACTTCGATCGGCATGCAGGCCTGGAAATAGGGGGTGTTGGCTTCCCACTGTTTGAACACCGTCTTCTCGCCCGCGACCAGGCCGGCGTGGAAGGCCTGGTATTGCTCGCGGGTCATCGGGCAGTTGATGTAGTCCTTGGTTTCACCCTTATCCCAGCGCGAGGCCATCCAGCAGATGTCCATGTCGATGGATTCGCGGTAGACGATCGGGGCGATGGCGTCGAAGAAAGCGAGGCTGTCCGCGCCGGTGGCCGCGCCGATGCTGCCCGCCAGCGCTTCGGCGGTGAGCGGGCCGGTGGCGATCAGGGTGAGCCCGGCATCGGGCAAGGCATCGATCCGCTCGCGCACGATTTCCAGCGTCGGCTGCGCGGCGAGGGCGGCCTCGACTTCGGCGGAGAAGACATCCCGGTCCACCGCCAGCGCCGAACCCGCAGGCACCTGCGCTTTTGCCGCCGCCGCCATCACCAGCGAGCCGCATTGCCGCATCTCGTGGTGGAGCAGGCCGACGGCGTTGTTCTCGTCGTCGTCCGAACGGAAGCTGTTCGAGCAGACCAGCTCGGCGAGCGCGTCGGTCTGGTGGGCGGGGCTGCGCTCTCCCGTCCCGCGCATTTCGGAGAGGCGCACGCGGATGCCTCTGCGGGCGAGCTGCCACGCCGCCTCGCTCCCGGCGAGGCCGCCGCCGACGATGTGGACTTGGTGGGTCATAATCGCGGCCTAGCGGTTGCAGAGCCTTGGGGGCAAGCACTGGAGGGTTGCGGCCTTCGATCAATTATGTTATTACATACGTATGAACGCAACGACCAAACTCATTAAAGTCGGTAATTCGACCGGGATTATTGTTCCGAAAGAAGTGCTTACGCGTTTGCGGGCCTCGTTGGGCGACGAATTGCATTTCTATGAAAAGCCTAATGGCGAATTCGCGATCGGCAAATACGATCCCGAATTCATAGCGGCAATGGCGCTCGCCGAGGAAATCATGCATGAGGATCGCGACATTCTGCGCGTTCTGGCAAAATGACCCCGTGGAAATGGGTGAGCCGCGATCTCATCGAAGCGGTTCATGAACGCCAGATAGCCGAGCATGGCGGCGGTGTTGGCATTCGCGATGAAAATGTGCTTGAGTCAGCGCTCGCGCGTCCGATCAATTTGTCGCTTTATGGCGAACCGGATGTTGCCGAGCTTGCCGCTTCGCTGGCATTCGGACTGGCGCGGAATCACCCGTTTGTCGATGGCAACAAGCGAAGTGCCTGGGTGGGTGCGCGATTGTTTCTTCGCCTGAACGACGTAGCAATTGGTTTCGACAAATCGGAAGCGACGGTCATGATGCAGCGCCTAGCAGCAGGCGAGCTGGCCGAGGACGAGCTCGCATGCTGGTTTCGCGATCGGATCGTTACTTGAAGCGCGGGCTTGAGCTCATGCCTCCGGCAATCTGACTGCACCATTCTCGCATCGTTTCAGCAGCCCATTCGCAATCACCGCGCTGAGCGGCAAAGCGCCATAAACATGCGGGAATAGCTGCCCGCCGCGCGATGCTTCCCAGCGGACGGCATCGCCCAGCGCGGCAAGATCGACCGCCGCGATGTGCAGGTCGGTCTGCCCGGCAAAGTGCTTGTCCAGCGTTCCGGCGAGCTGATCGGCAGTCGAGAGGTGGATATAGCCATCCGCCAGATCGACCGGCGCGCCCGCGAAGCTGCCATCTGCCAGCAGCGACGCCATCTGCTCCGCCGTCAGCACCTTGTAAGCGACAACAGGCAAGCGGCTCATTCCGCCTCGGGAGCCTCCGGCGCAGCACTATCCGGTTCGCCGTCTTCCGCCGCTTCCTCGTCATCGCCCGCATCGGCCAATCTCACCGCGCTGACGACATGTTCCTCGTCCGCGACGTTGAACAGCCGCACGCCGGCGCTGCCGCGCCCGATCACCCGCAGCGATTCGAGCGGCAGGCGGATCAGCTTGGCCTGGTCGGTCACCAGCATCAGCTGGTCGGCGACCACCGCCGGGAAGCTCGCGACCACCGGGCCGTTACGGGCGATATTGTCGATATTGGTGATGCCCTGGCCGCCGCGGCCGGTGCGGCGGTATTCGTAGGCCGAGGACAGCTTGCCATAGCCATTGGCGCAGACGGTGAGGATGAATTGCTCGCGCGCCTGCAGTTCGGCGAAGCGTTCGGCAGGCAGCGACGGCTCGCCCTCCTTCTCGCCCTTCCACGGAGCAAAGCGGACATAGTCCTCGCGCTCTTCCGAGGTGGTGCCGACGCGGTGGAGGATCGACAGCGAGATGACCTCGTCGCCGCCCTTCAGCAACATGCCGCGCACGCCGGTGGAGGTGCGGCTCTGGAATTCGCGGACGTCGTCGCCGGCGAAGCGGATCGCCTTGCCCTGGCGGCTGGCGAGCAGCACGTCGTCGTGCGCTTCGAGCAGCGCGACGCCGATCAGCCGGTCCTCCGAATCCTCCTCGAAGCGCATGGCGAACTTGCCGTTCGAGGGGACATTGGTGAACAGGTCCATGCTGTTGCGCCGGACATTGCCCTTGGCGGTGGCGAACACCACCGAAAGCTTGCCCCATTCGCCCTCGTCCTCGGGCAAGGGCAGCACGGTTGCGATGGTCTCGCCCTGGTCGAGCGCGGGCAGCAGATTGACGATCGGCCTCCCGCGGGTGGCCGGGCCGCCCTCGGGCAGCTTCCACACCTTGAGCCGGTAGACCTTGCCGGCGGTCGAGAAGAACAGCACCGGATTATGCGTGCTGGTGACGAACATCGAGGAGACGACGTCCTCGTCCTTGGTCGCCATGCCGGCGCGGCCCTTGCCGCCGCGCGCCTGGGCGCGGAAGGTCGATAGCGGGGTGCGCTTGATATAGCCGTCCATGGTGACGGTGACGACCATATCCTCGCGCTCGATCAGGTCTTCGTCTTCGAGGCCATCCCAGGCGGCGGCGATTTCCGAGAGGCGCGGGGTGGCGTAGGCCTGCTTCACCGCGATCAGCTCGTCCTGCATCACGCCGTAAAGCTTCACCCGGTCGGCGAGGATCGAGAGGAATTCCTCGATGGCGTTGGCGAGAAGCTGCAATTCGTCGCCGATCTCGTCGCGGCCGAGCGCGGTCAGACGGTGCAGGCGCAGGTCGAGGATGGCTTTGACCTGGGCTTCGGAAAGCTGGTATTTGCCATCGGCGGCATCGTCGCCGTCATCCTCGATCGCCTCGACCAGCGCGACATAGCGGGCGATCTCGGCGATCGGCCATTCGCGCGCGAGCAGCGATGCGCGCGCGGCGGCGGGGTTGCGCGAGGCGCGGATGATGCGCACCACCTCGTCGAGATTGGTCACCGCGATCACCAGCCCGAGCAACAGATGCGCCCGGTCGCGCGCCTTGTTGAGCTCGAATTTGGTGCGCCGGGTGATCACTTCCTCGCGGAAGGCGATGAAGGCCTGGATGAAATCGCGCAGCAGCAGCGTTTCCGGACGGCCGCCGCGGATCGCCAGCATGTTGGCGGGGAAGCTCGACTGCGCCGGCGTGTGCCGCCACAGCTGGTTGAGCACCACTTCGGGGGTGGCGTCGCGCTTGAGGTCGATGACCACGCGCACGCCGAGCCGGCTCGATTCGTCGCGGATGTCGGAAACGCCCTCGATCCGCTTGTCCTTGGCGGCTTCGGCGATCTTCTCGACCAGCCCGTTCTTGCCGGTCTGATAGGGGATCGAGGTCAGCACGATCGACCGCCGGTCTCCGCGCCCTTCCTCGATCTCGTGGCGGCAGCGCTGAAGGATCGAACCGCGCCCGGTGGTATAGGCCGAGCGCGCGCCCGACGTGCCCAGGATGATCGGCGCGGTGGGAAAATCGGGGCCGGGGACGATCTCGAACAGTTCCTCGGTGGTGATCGCCGGGTTGGCGATGAAGGCGAGGCAGGCGTCGATCACTTCGCCGAGATTGTGCGGCGGGATGTTGGTCGCCATGCCGACGGCGATGCCGCCCGCGCCGTTGACCAGCAGGTTGGGAAAGCGCGCCGGCAGCACCGAAGGCTCCTGCCGCGAGCCGTCGTAGTTATCGACGAAATTGACCGTATCCTTGTCGAGATCGTCGAGCAGGCTGTTGGCGACCTTGGCCAGCCGCGCCTCGGTGTAGCGCATCGAGGCCGGGGGATCGGGGTCCATCGAGCCGAAATTGCCCTGGCCGTCGATCAGCGGCAGCCGCATCGACCAGTCCTGCGTCATCCGCGCCAGCGCGTCGTAGATCGCCCAGTCGCCGTGCGGGTGATAATTGCCCATCACGTCGCCGACGATCTTGGCCGATTTGCGGTAGGGCCGCCCGGCGACCATGCCGCCTTCCTGGGCGGCGTAGAGGATGCGGCGGTGCACCGGCTTCAGCCCGTCGCGGACATCGGGCAGCGCGCGCGCGACGATCACGCTCATCGCGTAATCGAGGTAGGAGGTCTTCATTTCATCGACGATGTCGATGCGCGCGTATTCGCCGGAAGGCGGAACGGAATCAGGGGTTTCGGGCTCGTCGCTCACGCGGTTTTGTCAATCGAAGTTGGTGGGAAATGCGTGCCTGCGGCCCTAGGCGAGGCGGCGCGAGAACACCAGCAATTGCGCGCCGATTCGGCCTGACCAGCGCCGCTTTTCCACATATGCGGGTGCGCAAGCTGAATGGGCGGGTCAAAGCGCATTCAATCGCGGTTCAGTGGCCCGGCCCTAGTCGCGCAGCCGGTTGCCAAGCAGGCGAATTCTCGCCTAGGGCAAAGCGAGGGATTTGGGACGGCGCAAGCGATCTTCGCCGCGATCTTGAGGAGACCAATTCGATGATCCGCATGACTTCGACCGCGCAAGGATCGCGGCTGACCCGCAAGGCGCTGCATGCCGCGCTTGCCCTTGGCCTGGTTACCGGGGCGGCCGCGCTGTCCGCGCCCGCAATGGCGCAAAAGGCGCCGAAAATGTCCTTCTCCAAGCCGTTCCAGGCTGCCGCCGCGCCGCTGAGCAAGGCGATCGAGGACGCCAAGAAGCGGCCGGACGTGGTCGCTGCGGTGGGCACTGTCACCGCCGCCCAGACCGCGCTGCAGAACGCCCGGGGCGCGGCGCGCACGCAGGCCACCGCCAATCTCAACAGCGCGGTGGCGGCGCTCGGCGCCTCGCTGACGGCGGAAAAGTCCCAGCTCGAAGCTGCCTATGCCGCCGCCACCAACCCGGACGACCGCTATATGGCCGGCAGCCTGGCGGTAAACCTGGGCGGTCTGGCCAAGGATACGCGGCTGCAGCGCCGCGGGCTCGAATCGATGCTCGGCAGCGGCAAGGTCGCCCCCGCCGATGCCCCGCGGCTGCAATATTACCTCGGCCAGTTCGCCTTCGACCAGGCTGACTTTGCGGCGGCGCGGACCGCGCTGCAGGCGGCGATCTCCGCCGGGTTCCGCGAGAACGACATCGATGCGCTGCTCGCCGAGGCCTATATTTCCGACAATCAGGCCGCCGCAGGGGCTGACCGTGCTCAAGCAGGCGATCGATTACCGCAACACCACGCCGAACAAGGCCCCGGCCGGCTGGTACCGGCGCGGCCTCGGCGCGGCCTACAAGGCGCAGCTGCTCGACAAGGCGGCGGAGTTCGCCATGGGGCTGGTGCAGGCCTATCCGACCAAGGACAATTGGGCCGGCGCGATCACCGTGGTGCGCGAGATCGGCAAGTTCCCGGCGCAGGAATCGCTCGATCTGATGCGGCTGATGGGCCGCACCAACAGCTATGCCGAAGAACGCGACTACATCGAATATATCCAGGCCGCCGACGCCCGCCGCCTGCCGGGCGAAGTGCTGAAGGTGATCGAAGCGGGGGTTGCGTCCGGCAAGCTGCGGGCCAATGAGATGTTCGTCAGCGAAGCCCGGACCATCGCCAGCGGCCGCATCGCCGCCGACCGGGCCTCGCTGCCCGGGCTTGAGCGCGAAGCCCGCGCCGCCAATGCCACGGGGGTGACCGTTTCGGGCGCCGCCGACGCTTTCCTCAGCTATGGCGACGCGGCCAAGGCCGAAGCGCTTTACACCATCGCGCTGGCCAAGCCCGGCGCCGATCAGGCGCGGGTGCTGACCCGGCTCGGCATCGCCCAGCTCGACCAGGGCAATCTGGCCGGGGCGCAGGCGACATTCGCCAGGGTGCCGACTGGCCCGCGCAAGCCTATCGCGCAGCTGTGGGGGCTCTATGCCGCGCAGAAGGCGGCGCCGGTTGCGGCTGCGGCGCCCTGAGGATATTTCCAGGCTCGATGGGGAAGGGCGGCGGGCAACTGCCGCCCTTTTCGTTTTGGTGAGCGATCTTCTCGTCCCCATCGAGGGGGAAGCGAAACGCAAAGCTATTCGATCGGGTTGAACACCCCGCTCGCTTCGTCGAGCACATGCAGCACCCCGTCGGAGATGGCGAAGAAGGCGCCGCGCAGCTTCAGCTCGCCGTCGCGTTCCTTGCGGCGGATGCAGGGGAAGCTGCGCAGGTTCCTGAGGCTGACGCTCGACCCCGGCCTGCTCCATCGCCCGCTCGGCCTCGCGGCCCTCGGTGCCATAGTTGGCGCGCGATCGGCTCGCGCGCTTCGTCGAGCAGCGCGATCCAGTCGGCGATGAAGCCGCCTTCGCCCGGCTCGGTACCGTGCAGCTCGCGGGTCAGCGCCGACCTTGCAGCCGCCGCACATGCCGTGGCCCATGACGACGATTTCCTTGACCTCCAGCACCTGCACCGCGAATTCGAGCGCGGCGGAGACGCCGTGATGGCCCGGCGTGGTCTCGAACGGCGGCACCATCGCGGCGACATTGCGCACGACGAAGATCTCGCCCGGATCGACATCGAAGATCTGCGCGGGATCGACCCGGCTGTCCGAACAGGCGATGACCATGACCGCCGGCTTCTGGCCTTCGCGCAGCTGCTTCCAGCGCTCGCGGTTGGGGCTCCAGGCGTTGGCGCGGAAGCGGCGGTAGCCATCGAGCAGGCGGGCGAATTCGGGGGAGCTGGATTCGGTCATGCCGCGCCTAATGGCGGGCAAGATTGCCACTGGCAAGGCGCGCAAACATGCGCCTATCTGGGCGCCATGAACGACCTCTCCTCTCGCACCCGCAGCCGAACGCCAGCGCAAGCCCGACTGGATCCGCGTCAAGGCGCCGACTTCGCAAGGCCTTTGGCGAAACCCGCGACCTGATGCGCTCGCTGGGGCTCAACACCGTGTGCGAGGAAGCGGCCTGCCCGAACATCGGCGAATGCTGGACCAAGAAGCACGCCACGGTGATGATCCTGGGCGACACCTGCACCCGCGCCTGCGCCTTCTGCAACGTCAAGACCGGGATGCCGGGCAAGGTCGATGCGGCCGAGCCCGAACATGTCGCCGAAGCGGCGGCGAAGCTGGGGCTGGAGCATATCGTCGTCACCTCGGTCGACCGCGACGATCTGCCCGATGGCGGGGCAGGGCAGTTCGTCAAGGTGATCGAGGCGCTGCGCCGCACCACGCCGGACACCACCATCGAAATCCTCACCCCCGATTTCCGCGGCACGGATGGAAGCGGCGGTCGAGGCGATCGTCGCCGCGCGGCCCGATGTCTATAACCACAACCTCGAAACCGTGCCGCGGCTCTATCCGACGATCCGCCCCGGCGCGCGCTATTACGCCTCGCTGCGGCTGCTCGAACAGGTCAAGCGGCACGATCCGTCGATCTTCACCAAGTCGCGGCATCATGCTGGGGCTGGGCGAGGAGCGGCTCGAGGTGCATCAGGTGATGGACGACATGCGCTGCGCCGGGATCGATTTCCTGACCATGGGGCAATATCTGCGCCCGACGCCCGAAACATGCCGAGGTCGATGGAATTCGTCACGCCGCAGGCCTTCGATGCCTATGGCGCGATCGCCCGGGCCAAGGGCTTCCTGCAGGTCGCGTCCAGCCCGCTGACCCGTTCGAGCTATCACGCCGGCGACGATTTCCGGGCGATGCGCGCGGCGCGCGAGGCGCAGCTGGCGAAAGCGCGGCTGATGCCCAGCATCCACGAAATCCGCGCGCCTGCCGCTACAGCGCCGAGCAGATGTTCGATCTGGTCGCCGATGTCGGCGCGCTATGGCGAATTCCTGCCCTGGGTGGTGGCGACGCGGGTGCAGTCGGACAGCGAGAGCGAGATGGTCGCCGACATGCTGGTGGGCTTCAAGAGCCTGCGCGAAAAGTTCACCTCGCGGGTCGAGAAGCAGCGGCCCGGGCGGATCCAGGTGCATTACGTCGACGGGCCGATGCGCGATCTCGACAATGTCTGGCTGTTCCGCCCGCTGGGCGCGAGCGCCTGCGAAGTCGATTTCTCGGTCAGCTTCACGCTTCCGCAATGCCGCTGTTCGAAAGCCTGGCCGGGCAGTATTTCGACCAGGCTTTCCGCAAGATGGTCGCCGCCTTCGAAGCGCGGGCGGCAGCAGCTTTACGGCAGCAGCAGTTCCAGCGCGACCAGCGCCGCCTGATGGCGCACCGCGCGCGGCTCGATCCGTCGAGCAGGCGCTCCTCGGCATCGACTTCCTCGCTGCCGCGCAGCGCGCGGGCGAAGACCACGGTGCCGACCGGCTTCTGCTCGCTGCCGCCGTCGGGCCCGGCGATGCCGCTGATCGCCACCGCGACATCGGCGTTGCTGTGCGCTCAGCGCGCCTTGCGCCATGGCCCAGGCCGTCGCCACCGAAACCGCGCCGAAGGCATCGAGGATGTCCTCGGGAACGCCGAGCATTTCGCGCTTGGACTCGTTGGAATAGGTAACGAAACCGCGATCGAGCACGGCGGACGAGCCGGCGATCTCGGTCAGCGCCGCGCGACCAGCCCGCCGGTGCAGCTTTCCGCCAGCGCGACGCGTGCGGCCCGGCAGCGATGTTCTCGGCGATGACGCGCTCGGCGAGGGCGACGATGTCGGCAGGGCAGCAGCGACAGTTCCGGTCATCAGCACGGGCAGATGCTGAGCGTGCCGACCTGGGCCTTGCCGGTCTTGCGCGCCAAGGCCGGCCGCGACGGCGATCAGTTCGGCGGTGTTTTCCGGCGGCAGCGGCGCGAGCAGGCGGACCAGCCGGTCGATCGATGCCGCAGCGCTCGGCGGGGAGCTGCTGGCCGACCATGCCGGCGATCAGCGCATCGACCATCGGCTGCAGCGAGGCATCGGGCATGCCGCGAGCAGATCGGCGGCGTCGCCGTTGCCTGGCCGGCGCTGAGCTTGAGGAAGGCGGCCTTGGCGCCCGGCCAGGCCGCGGGCTTGGCCGCGGCGTAGCGCGCGGCGAGCTGGCCGCCGTTGCGCCGCAGCCAGGCGTCGGCGGGCAGCGTGGCGGCGCAGCGCTGGGTGGTGCCGGTGATGATGCTGGGCAGCGCATAGCTCGACAGCGCGGTGAATTCCGCCGGGGTCAGGCAGGGCGGCTCGGCGGCGGCGGCAATGCCGGGCAGGGCGGTCAGCGCGGCAGCTGCGAGGGCGATGAATTGGCGCATCGGCGTATTCTCCAGTCAGTGCTGGATCAGGGTGGCGACGGCCTGGGCGGCGATGCCTTCGCCGCGGCCGGTAAAGCCGAGCTTTTCGGTGGTCGTCGCCTTGACGCTGACCAGCGCGGCGTCGACGCCGAGAATTTCGGCGAGCCGGGCGCGCATCGCCTCGCGGTGCGGGCCGATCTTCGGCGCCTCGCAGATGATCGTGACATCGACATTGCCGATGGCATAGCCCGCCTGCGGCAACGAGGCGCGGCGGCATGGGCGAGGAAGCGGTCCGAGGACGCGCCGCGCCACTGCGGATCGCTGGGCGGGAAATGCTGGCCGATATCGCCCGCGCCGATCGCGCCGAGCAGGGCATCGACCAGCGCATGGATCGCGACATCGGCATCGCTGTGCCCGGCAAGCCCCTGGCGATGCTCGATCCGCACGCCGCACAGCCACAGTTCCTCGCCATCGGCCAGGCGATGGACATCGTAGCCGGTGCCGATGCGGACCGGCGGCGCGGCGGCGGCGAAATCGGCGGCAATAGGTCAGCTTGTGCAAGGCTTCGTCTCCTGCGACCAGTGCGACGCCAATCCCGGCCGCCTGCGCCACCTGGGCATCGTCCCCGGCATCGGCGTCGCCGCTGCCAGGCGCGGTGCGCGGCGAGGATCGCGGCGATAGTGGAACGCCTGCGGGGTCTGCACGCGGCGCAGGGCGTCGCGGTCTGCCGGGCTTCCCATCATGCCGTCCTCTCGCTGGGCGAGACTGTCGACCACTGGCAGCACCGGGATGGCTGCCTGCTGAATGGCGAGCGCGGCGAGCAAGCGCGCTCGATCACGGCCGGCGGGCAGATCGGGCCGCGCGGCGTCGTGGATCAGCACATGGTCCGGGCGCATCGTCCGCCAGCGCCTCGAGCCCGCGCCGCACCGAATGCTGCCGGGTCGCGCCGCCGGTGACGAAGCGCACTCCGGCGATGCCGCCAGCGCCGCGCTGGCGATGTCCTCCGCGCCTTCGGGAATCGCGACGACGATCGGCGAGATCCCCGCCGCCGCCAGCGCCTCGACCGAATGCCGCACCACCGGCTTGCCGCGCCAGAGGGCGAACTGCTTGGGCAGCGGCTGCCCGGCGCGCAGGCCCTGGCCGGCGGCGACGACGACGGCAGCAGTGCGGGGAGGGGGCGAAGTTGTGCTCATGCGCCCCGCGCGGGTAACCGCTTGCCGTCCGCGCGGCAATTCCCTATGTGCTGCCCAAATTTTAGGCACTCATATGAATCCGCTTCCAACCCCGCCCGAACTGCCGCCGATCCAGGTCGGCCCGGTCGGCATCGACTGCCCGGTGATCCTCGCGCCGATGACCGGCGTCACCGACATGCCGTTCCGCCGGCTGGTGCGCCGCTTCGGCTCGGGGCTCAACGTCACCGAGATGATCGCCAGCCCGGCGATGATCCGCGAGACCCGCCAATCGCTGCAAAAAGCGGCGTGGGACGCGGTGGAAGAGCCGGTGTCGTTGCAGCTCGCCGGCTGCTCGCCCGCCGAGATGGCCGAGGCGGCCAAGCTCAATGCCGATCGCGGCGCGGCGATCATCGACATCAACATGGGCTGCCCGGTGAAGAAGGTGGTCAACGGCGAGGCCGGATCGGCGCTGATGCGCGACCTGCCGCTCGCCGCAGCGCTGATCGAGGCGACGGTCAAGGCGGTGGATGTGCCGGTGACGGTCAAGATGCGGATGGGCTGGTGCCACGACAGCCTCAACGCCCCGGAACTCGCCCGCATCGCCGAGGATCTGGGCGCGAAGATGATCACCGTCCACGGCCGCACCCGCAACCAGATGTACAAGGGCGAGGCCGACTGGGCGCTTCGTCCGCCGGGTCAAGGCAGGCGGTGTCGCTGCCGGTGATCGTCAATGGCGACATCTGCACGATCGCCGACGCCGCGCGGGCGCTGGAGCAGTCCGGCGCGGACGGGGTGATGATCGGGCGCGGGGCCTATGGCAAGCCGTGGCTGCTGGGCCAGATGATGCACTGGCTGCGCCACGGGACGAGCATTGCCGATCCCGCCGCTGGACCGAGCAATTATCTCTGATCCTGGAGCATTACGAGGCGATGCTCGCGCATTATGGCAAGGAAACCGGCGTCAAGATGGCGCGCAAGCACCTCGGCTGGTACACCAAGGGCCTGCCGGGCTCGGCCGAGTTCCGCAACCGGGTGAACTTCGTCGACGATGCCGCCGAAGTCGTGGCGATGCTGCGCGAATTCTACTGCCCCTGCTCGACCGGCCCGAGCTCCAGCTGCGCGCGGCATGAAGTCCGCGCCGGAGCGAACGGGCCGGACGCGCAGCGCCAGCTGGCCAGCCTGCCGCTCGCGGTGCTGCTGCTGGCGCCGGGGCAGACGATCGCCTCGGCCAATCCCGCCGCCGAGCAGTTCCTCGGCCAGAGCCTGCGCCGCCTCGCCGGACGGCCGCTTGCGCGATGCGCTGAGCTTCGACGAACCGCGCCTGGCCGAACGGCTCGGCGATCAGCGAGACGCCGGTCTCGGCGCGCGAGATCGACGTGACGATCGCCGGGATCGGCACGCGCCGGCTCGACGTCACCGCCGCGCCGGTGATCGACGAGCCCGGCTGGCAGATGCTCACGCTCCACGATTCCAGCGCCGCCGAGGCGATGGGCGACGATGCCGGCGCCGCCGACGACGCGCTGCTGCGCGCGCCCGAAATGCTGGCGCATGAGATCAAGAACCCGCTCGCGGGGATCCGCGGCGCGGCGCAGTTGCTCGGCGCGCAAGGTCGGGGCGGGCGACCAGGCGCTGACCCGGCTGATCGCCGACGAGGTCGACCGCATCGCCAAGCTGATCGACCAGATGCAGACGCTGAGCCAGCCGCACCGTCGCGCCGCTCGAGCCGTGCAACCTGCACGAAGCCGTGCGCCGCGCCAGCGCGGTGCTGGGCGCGGCGGCGGGCAAGGGCCCGCGCATCGAGGAGGAATTCGATCCCTCGCTGCCGCCGGTGCTCGGCAGTCCCGATGCGCTGGTGCAGGTGCTGATCAACCTGCTGGCCAACGCCCGCGAGGCCTGCGCCGGGGCGGCGGAGCCCCGGGTGATCGTGCGCACCCGCTTCGCCAGCGGGCTGCAGCTGCATGCGAGCGGCAAGCGGCAAGCCGGTGCGGCTGCCGATCGAGCTGCGGGTCAGCGACAACGGGCCGGGGATCGATCCGGCGATGCGCGAGCGCATTTTCGATCCCTTCGTCACCACCAAGAAGATCGGGCAGGGGCTGGGCCTCGCGCTGGTGCGCAAGCTGGTCGCGCGAGATGAACGGCCGGATCAGCCACGAGCGCGACGAGGCCAGGGGCTGGACCCATTTCCGCCTGCATCTGCCGCTGGCCAACGAACCGCGCGCCGCAAGCCGGGCGGGAGGCGGCGCATGAGCCGGGTGCTGCTGGTCGAGGACGACGATTCGATCGCCATCGTCATCACCGCCGCGCTGGAGGCGGAGGGCTTCGCGGTGACCCGCTGCGCCACCATCGCCGAGCGCGACCGGCTGCTGGCGGGCGAGCGCTTCGCGGCGCTGGTCGACCGATGTCATGCTGCCCGACGGCGACGGCATCGACACGCTGGACGCGGTGCGCGCGCTGCATCCCGATATGCCGGTGATCGTCCTTTCGGCGCAGAACACGCTCGATACCGCAGTGCGGGCGAGCGGCACCGGCGCCTTCGAATATTTCCCCAAGCCGTTCGATATCGACGAGCTGGCCCGCACCGTTCGCCAGGCCGTCGGCGCGCAGGCGCAGGCGGCGGAGCGAGAGCGGCGACGAGGACGGCGATCAGGCGCTGCCGCTGGTCGGACGCAGCGCGCCGATGCAGGCGGTCTACCGGATGATCACCCGGGTGCTGCGCAACGATCTGACCGTGCTGATCCTGGGCGAATCGGGCACCGGCAAGGAACTGGTCGCCGAGGCGATCCACCAGCTGGGCCACCGCGCCAGCGGGCCGTTCGTCGCGGTCAACACTGCGGCGATCCCCGCCGAGCTGATCGAAAGCGAGCTGTTCGGCCACGAGAAGGGCGCCTTCACCGGCGCGGTCGCGCGCCACATCGGCAAGTTCGAGCAGGCCGCCGGCGGCACGCTGTTCCTCGACGAAATCGGCGACATGCCGATGCAGGCGCAGACCCGGCTGCTGCGCGCGCTGCAATCGGGCAGCATCCGCCGGGTCGGCGGACGCGAGGAAGTCCGCGTCGATGCCCGCATCGTCGCGGCGACCAACCGCGATCTCGAACCGCTGATCGCCGCCGGCCAGTTCCGCGAGGATCTGTTCTACCGGATCAACGTGGTGCCGATCAGCCTGCCGCCGCTGCGCGAGCGGCCCGACGATGTCGAGGCGCTGGCCCGGCACTTCCTCCAGCTTGCCGCCGCCGAGGGCCTGCCGCGCCACCAGCTGACCGGCGACGCCGCCGCGCTGCTTGCCCGCCAGCCCTGGCGCGGCAATGTCCGCGAGCTCAAGAATCTGCATCTACCGGCTGGCGCTGCTGGCGCGCGAGGATCTGATCGACGCGGAAGCGGTGCTGCCGCTGCTCGACCAGCTGCGCGCGCCCGAGGGGGCGAATGGCGAGAGCGGCGCTGGTCTGGATGCGGCTGTCGGCCAGTGGCTCGCTGCGGTCCGCCCGCTGCCGGGCGCCGTCTACGACGCCGCGCTCGCCGCCTTCGAGCGGCCGCTGTTTGCCGCAGTGCTGCGCGAGACCGGCGGCAACCAGCTGCGCGCGGCGCAGCTGCTGGGGATCAACCGCAACACGCTGCGCAAGCGGCTGGGCGAGCTCGAAATCGATCCCGACGCCTTCGCCCGGCGTTCGTGAACAAGCGATTTAGCGAATTCCCCTTGCAGTTGGGCAACAGCTGTGTTGTAATTGCTGCAACTGATATGCGATCAGGCTCCTTCCCGCAAACGGCGATGGCCGGTCTGGTGGCGGCGCGTGCAGGTCGCCGCGCGGCGGGCCAATTTCTTCGCCATCATCGAGGTTGTCGCGGTCGTCTCGTTCATCGCGATGACCGCGATCGCCTGGCGCACCCTGTCGAGCCAGGCCGTGAAGGGCCAGCTGCTGCCCTCCGAACCTGACCGCCACATTGCTCGTCGGGATGCTGGTGCCGGCGATGACGATCCTGGTCATGCTCGGCCGCCGCCTGGCGCTGCGCCGCGCGGCGGAGAGCATCGGCGGATCGGGCAGGATGCACGTCCAGCTGGTGTTCCTGTTCTCGATGATCGCGGCGATCCCGACGCTGCTGGTGGTGATCTTCGCCTCCTGGCTGTTCCAGTCGGGCGTCGAATTCTGGTTCTCCGACAATTCGCGCGGGCTGCTGGAGAACGCCAACAAGCTGGCGCGCGGCTATTACGAGCAGACCCAGCGCGATGTCAGCAACGAGACCACCGCGATGGCCAGCGACCTGCGCGGCGTGCTCAGCGCCGAATCGATCGCCAGCCCCAAATTTTCGGAGTTCTATGTCTATCAGGTGGTCAACCGCAGGCTCGACGAATCGGCGATCGTCCAGAAGGGCGAGGACGGCCAGCTGCGCACGGCGGCGATCGTCGATCCCGCCAGCGACACCAGCCGCAGCCGCATAACCCCCGAAGTGCTGCGCCGGGTCGATGGCGGCGAAACCATCGTGATCAACGCCACCGCCAACAAGATCGAGGCGGTCACCCCGATCGACCGGCGTTCGGGCGTCTATCTCTACACCGCGCGGGTCTCCGACCTGCTTGACCCTGAGCCAGGGCCAGCGCGCCGAGAATATCGTCAAGGCCTACGAAGTGCTGACCCAGCGCGCGCGGGTGTTGCAATTGCGCTTCAACGTCGCATTGTTCGTGCTGAGCCTCGCGCTGGTCGGCTTCTTCGTCTGGCTGGCGCTGCGTTTCGCCGACCGGCAGGTGAAGCCGATCTACGAGCTGGTCGATGCGGCGCGGCGGGTGGGCAGCGGCAATTTCGCCCTGCGGGTGGAAGGGCGCACCGGCGCCGACGAGATCGGCCTGCTCAACCGCGCGTTCAACCGCATGACCGCGCAGCTCGAAAAGCAGACCCAGGCGCTGGTCGGCGCCAACCACCAGCTGCACGACCGCCGCGCCTTCATCGAGGCGGTGCTCGAATCGGTGTCGGCGGGGATCGTCTCGACCAATCAGGAAGGCCAGATCCTGCTGATGAACAGCTCGGCGCAAAAGCTGCTGCTCGACAAGCCGGGGCCGGGGCCGCTGGGCGTGCACCTCGCCGAAGTCGCCCCGCAGATCGGCGCGCTGATCGAGGCGCGGCTGACCAGCGGGATCGTGCAATACGGCGCGGGGCGGCGACATGCAGACGCTGGCGGTGAAGATCGGCAGCAGCGGCACCGGGCTGGTGATCACTTTCGAGGATATCACCCGGCAATTGCTCGACCAGCGCCAGGCGGCCTGGTCGGACGTCGCGCGGCGCATCGCCCACGAGATCAAGAACCCGCTGACCCCGATCCAGCTCGCCACCGAGCGGCTCAGCCGCCGCTACGCCAAGCAGATTGTCGATCAGCCCGAGCTGTTCGACGAGCTGACCAGCACGATCATCCGCCAGGTCGGCGATCTGCGCAAGATGGTCGACGAGTTCTCGTCGTTCGCGCGGCTGCCCAAGCCGGTGTTCCGCAATGAGGATGCGGTCGATCTCGCGCGCCAGGCGCTGTTCCTCCAGGAAGTCGCCCGGCCCGACATCGCCTTCGCCTTTTCCGCCGCCGGCGAGCTGCCCGCGATCGCCTGCGACCGGCACCAGTTCGGCCAGGCGATGACCAATGTGCTGAAAAACGCGGTGGAGGCGGTCGATGCCCGCGCCAAGTCGGAAGGCGAGGACTATCGCGGGCGGATCGCGATGGAAATGCGTTCGCAAGGCGACGCCATCGCCGTCAGCATCATCGACAACGGCATCGGCCTGCCGTACGACCGCGAACGCATTGTCGAGCCCTATGTCACCACCCGCGAAAAGGGCACGGGGCTGGGGCTCGCCATCGTCCACAAGATCGTCGAGGAACACGGCGGCGAAATGACATTCGCTTCGGCGGAAGGAGGCGGCGCCTGCGTGACCATGCGCTTCGCCTGCGATCCGCTGGCGGACAAGCGAACATCGGAAGCAGCGGAATGAGGGACGCGCCCGGAACATCTATGGAGGACCAATGGCGCTCGACATCCTGATCGTCGACGACGAACGCGATATCCGCGAACTGGTGGCCGGCGTGCTGAGCGACGAGGGCTATGAGTGCCGCACTGCGGGCGACAGCGCCGCGGCGCTCGACGCGGTCGACAAGCAGCGCCCCTCGCTGGTGCTGCTCGACGTCTGGCTGCACGGCAGCCCGATGGACGGGCTCGAAGTGCTCGACGCGATCAAGGCGCGCGAACCCGGCTTGCCGGTGATCGTGTTTTCCGGCCACGGCAACATCGACACCGCCGTCTCGGCGATCGGCCGCGGCGCGGTGGATTTCATCGAGAAGCCGTTCGAGGCGGAAAAGCTGCTGCATCTGGTCGGCCGCGCCACCGAGACCGAGCGGCTGCGCCGCGAAAACGCCCAGCTGCGCCAAGGCTATACCACCGCCGACGAATTCACCGGCAACAGCCCGGCGATCAACCAGGTGCGCGCCACGCTGAAGCGGATCGCCAACACCGGCAGCCGGCTGCTGATCAGCGGCCCGGCCGGCGCGGGCAAGGAAGTCGCCGCGCGGCTGCTGCACAGCTGGAGCACCCGCGCCGCCAGCGCCTTCGTCAGCGTCAACTCGGCGCGGATCACCCCGGAGCGCTTCGAGGAGGAGCTGTTCGGCGAGGAGGCCGACGGCAATCTGGTGCGGCCCGGGCTGCTCGAGACCGCCGACGGCGGCACGCTCTATCTCGACGAAGTCGCCGACATGCCGCTGTCGACCCAGGCCCGCATCCTGCGGGTGCTGACCGAGCAAGCCTTCGTGCGGGTCGGCGGCAATCGCCAGATTCGCGTCGATGTCCGCGTCGTCTCATCGACCTCGCGCCACCTCGAGGAGGAAATCGCCGCCGGCCGCTTCCGCGAGGATCTGTTCTACCGGCTCAATGTCGTGCCGATCAAGGTGCCCTCGCTGGCCGAACGGCGCGACGACATTCCCGCGCTGGCGGATCATTTCTTCGCCCGCTACGCGCGCGACCAGGGGATTCCGCCGCCCGCGGTCAGCGGCGAGGCTATCACCGCGCTGCAATCCTACGACTGGCCGGGCAATGTCCGCCAGCTGCGCAATGTCGTCGAGCGCACCGTCATCCTCGCGCCGCGCGACCGGCTGGACCGGATCGAGGTGGACATGCTGCCGCCGGAAATCCTCAGCGAGCGGCTCGACGGCAATTCGCGGATGTCGGCGCTGATGGGCGTGCCGCTGCGCGAGGCGCGGGAAAATTTCGAGCGGGAATATCTCAGCGTGCAGATCCGCCGCTTCTCCGGAAACATCTCGAAAACCGCAGGATTCATCGGCATGGAACGCTCGGCGCTGCACCGCAAGCTCAAGCTGCTGGGCATGGGCGAGCGGCGCGAGGATTGCGAAGACGAGGTGGAATGAGACCCGCTATCGATGAACCGTGTTCACACGGGCGTCATCTGCGGGTAATAGAAACGGATCACCGGTTAAGTCACTTTCGGCTTGGCCAGATTGCGGACCGCACAAGCGGCCGCCAAAAACAGGAGAATACAATGGCTGGACGTACCCTGACCGCACGCCCTCGTCCCGAGCCGGAGCCGGCTCCCGAAATCGAAGCCGCACCCGGCCCTGTCCCGACCGGCGGCAAGGGCCAGAGCCTTCAGGACCAGTTCCTCAACCTGCTGCGCAAGAACAAGACCCCGGTGACGATGTTCCTGGTCAAGGGCGTCAAGCTGCAGGGGATTGTCACCTGGTTCGACAATTTCTCGATCCTGCTGCGCCGCGACGGCCAGTCCCAGCTGGTCTACAAGCATGCCGTCTCGACGATCATGCCCAGCGCGCCGGTCGATGCCGGCGCAGTTCGCCACCAGCGCCGATAGCGGCAAGAAGCTGCGCCTGCTGCAGGATGTGTTCCTCGCCAGCATCCGCAAGGCCAATGCCCAGGTGACGATGTTCCTGGTCAACGGGGTGATGCTGCAAGGCCGCGTCGCCGCCTACGATCTGTTCTGCATGCTGCTCGAGCGCGAGGGCTATGTCCAGCTCGCCTACAAGCATGCGGTATCGACGATCCAGCCACTGACCCCGGTCGATCTCTCGGGTGACTGGGACGGCGAAGCGGACGCTGACGACTGAACAATTCGGACGATCTTGCAGGCGAGGTTTCCCGCGGCGCGCGGGGCCTGGTGGTGTGCCCGCAATTCCGCACGCGCGGCGGGCTTGAGGCCGAATCGCGACTGGAAGAGGCGCGGGGGCTGGCGGCGGCGATCGGCATTGTCGTCGCCGACGCCTTCCTCGATTCCGATCCGTTCGCCCCGCGCCGCAACCCTGTTCGGCGAGGGGCAGGTGCAGAACATCGCCGTCGCCTGCGAGCAGAACCAGGCCGAGCTGGTCATCGTCGATGGCGCGCTGTCGGCGATCCAGCAGCGCAACCTCGAGGAAAAGCTGAAACGCAAGGTGATCGACCGCACCGGGCTGATCCTCGAGATCTTCGGCGAGCGCGCGGCGACGGCGGAAGGGCGTTTGCAGGTCGAGCTGGCGCATCTCGACTATCAGGCCGGACGGCTGGTGCGCAGCTGGACCCACCTCGAGCGCCAGCGCGGCGGCTTCGGCTTCCTCGGCGGGCCGGGCGAGACCCAGATCGAGGCCGACCGCCGGCTGATCCGCGACCGCATGGCCAAGCTGCGCCGCGAGCTCGAACAGGTCAAGCGCACCCGCGGCCTCCACCGCGACCGGCGCGGCAAGGCGCCCTGGCCGGTGATCGCGCTGGTCGGCTATACCAATGCCGGCAAGAGCACGCTGTTCAACCGCTTGACCGGGGCCGATGTCATGGCGGAAGACCTGCTGTTCGCCACGCTCGACCCGACCATGCGGGCGATCCGGCTGCCGGGGGTGGAAAAGGCGATCCTCTCCGACACGGTGGGTTTCATCTCCGACCTGCCGACCCAGCTGGTCGCCGCTTTCCGCGCGACGCTGGAGGAAGTGACTTCGGCCGACCTCATCCTGCATGTCCGCGATATCGCCAATCCGGATAGCGATTCGCAGAAACGGCATGTTCTTCAGATACTTGCCGATCTCGACCTGATGGGGGAGGGGGGCGATGGGGAAAATGGGGAGCCGCGCATTCCGATCGTCGAAGTGTGGAACAAATGGGATCTGCTCGATCCTGCGCGCAAAAGCGAACTGGAGGCGGCGCGGGCGGCGCGTGTGGAGGAGATTATCCTGCCGGTCTCGGCAGTTACCGGCGAAGGTTGCGACGAACTCTTGCAGCAGGCAAGCCAGTTGCTGACTTCCGGCGCGCGGCTGCACAGCTTTGTCCTGCCCGCCAGCGCCGGCCAGAAGATCGCCTGGCTGCACGCCCACGGCGAAGTGGTGCGCGAGGAGGATGCCGGCGAGGGGGAAGGGGGCCCGCAGCGGCGCGTGCAAGTGCTGCTGACCCCGCGCGAACTAGGGCGGTTTAGCCAGCTTTGATCCAAACACGGATCGTCGCAAAACTACTCCGGATATGCTGAGCTTGTCGAGCCGAAGGCGACCGCAGGTCAACCACTGCCTTTTTCTTCGTGCGTCACGCGGAACTTCCTGAAGAACAAAGCAGCCCTTCGACAAGCTCAGGGTAGTCGGATTTGGGGGCTTTGGAGTCGATCAAATGACTTGCTCCGAACGCTTGACCGCTTGCCAAAGTGCCTCCTGCTCATCGAGCGATAGCGCAGCGAAGTTTCCATCCGCCAGCGCCTCCATCGCCCGGTAGCGCCGTTCGAACTTGGCATTGGCGGCGCGCAGCGCGTCTTCCGGGGCAATGCCGTGGGCGCGCACGAGGTTTACTGCGGCGAACAGCAGGTCGCCGGCTTCCTCCAGCTTCGCCGCATCGCCCTTGGCTTCCGCAAGTTCCGCCATTTCCTCGCGCAGCTTCTCCGCCGGGCCTGCGGTATCGGGCCAGTCGAAACCCTGCCGCGCGGCGCGCTTCTGCAACTTCTCCGCGCGCATCAGCGCGGGCAGCGCCTGGGCGATCCCGTCGAGCGCGCCGGTGGCGCCCTTGGCGGCGCGTTCCTGCGGCCTTGAGTTTTTCCCAGCGTTCGCTCTGGCGTTCGCCGTTGTCCTCCGCCCATTCATCTTCATTTGGGCCGAAGATATGCGGATGGCGCGCCTCCAGCTTCGCGGAAATGGCGGCGGCGACATCGGCGAAGGCGAAGTGTCCGGCTTCCTCGGCCATGCGTGCATGGAACACCACTTGCAGCAGCAGATCGCCGAGTTCGTCGCGCAAGGCGTCGAGATCGCCGCGCTCGATCGCGTCGGCGACTTCATAGGCTTCCTCGATCGTATAGGGGGCGATGGTGGCGAAGCTTTGCGCACGGTCCCATTCGCAGCCCGAGACCGGGTCCCTGAGCTGCGCCATGATCCGGAGGAGGCGGTCGAGCGGTTCGGTCATCTGGGATTGATAATATATATTATGTTAAATTACGTCGAGGCCCGCGCAGCTTCCCCGCCGGGGGATGCGGCGCTCAAAAGCCCATCCTGGTGAGCAAAAAGGCCAGCACCGCGATGATGATCGCCCAGCCGACACCCATCGCCGCCTTCTGCTCGAACGAGAGCTGATGCGCCTGCAGCGCGCGGTAATTGAGGAACAGCCAGCCGGCCATCGCCACCAGCGCAACCACCATCGTGCCCATTGCCATCATGCCACCAGCTCCATGCCATCGAAGCCGACCAGCACATGCGGCGGCACTTCGCGGCTCAGCCTGCCATAATCCATGCTCTTGTCGAGATGCGTCAGCACGACCTGCCTCGCCTTGGTCGCCTCGGCCAGTTCCAGCGCCATGGCGAGATGGGCATGGGTGGGATGCGGCTCGCGGCGCAGGCAATCGACCACCAGGATGTCGCTGCCGCTGAACAGCGCGATCATCTCATTGGTAGTCTCGCTGAAGTCTACCGCATAACTTATTACTTTTCCGTCACAATCGAAGCGGAACCCGGTGGTCTGGGCGGGCCCGTGCGGCATCTGGCAGCTGGCCACGCCGAAACCGGCGCAGATGCGCAGCCGGTCGAGCGTATCGAGCTCGACAATGGTCGCATAGCCGTGCTCGCCGGCGAAGACATAGCCGAAGCGCTGGCGCAGGCGGCGTGCGGTTTCGCCTGCGGCATAGCCGGCGATCGGCCCGCCGCGACCATAGCGCATCGGGCGCAGATCGTCGATGCCGTGGGCGTGGTCGGCGTGATCGTGGGTCCAGAATACGGCGTCGAGCCGATCGATATTGTTGGCCAGTAGCTGGGCGCGCAAATCGGTGGAAGTGTCGATCAGCAGCCGCGAACCGGCGTCGTTCTCGATAATGACAGACACGCGCGAGCGGCGATTCTTGGGCTCGAGCGGATCGCAGTCGCCCCAGTCGTTGCCGATCCTCGGCACGCCGGTCGAGGTGCCGCAGCCCAGCATGAGCAGCTTCACGGCGTCACCGATCCCATTCGGGCTTTCGCGAACAGACGGAAGAAATTGGCGGTGGTGGTTTCAGCCAGGGCTTCCGGCTCGACCCCGCGCAGCCCGGCGACGAAGCGCGCGGTGTCGGCGGTGAAAGCGGGCTCGCAGACCCTGCCGCGATGCGGGATCGGCGCGAGGAACGGGGCGTCGGTTTCGACCAGCAGCCGGTCTTCGGGCAATTCCCGCGCTATGTCCTGCAAGTCCTTGGCATTCTTGAAAGTGACGATGCCGGACAGCGAGATGGTCAGCCCGAGATCGAGCATCTGCCGGGCAAAACCCGCCGAGGCGGTGAAGCAGTGGATCAGCGCGGGGAAGGCCCCCTTCCCCATTTCGTCGCTCAGGATCGCGGCGGTGTCATCCTCGGCGTCGCGGGTGTGGACGATCAGCGGCAGGCCGGTGTTGCGGGCTACGCCGATGTGGGTGCGGAACAAGCGCCTGCTGGGTCTCGCGCTGCGAGTGTTCGTAATAATAATCCAGCCCGGTCTCGCCGATGGCGATCACCTTGGGGTGTGCGGCGGCCTCGACCAGCGCCGCTGCGCCAAGATCGGCGTGGGCATCGGCCTCATGCGGGTGAATGCCGACGCTGGCCCAGACATCGTCCTCGCGCGCGGCGGTGGCGATCACCTGGTCCCATTCGCGCTGACGGGTCGAGATGTTGAGGAATCCGGATATGCCGGCCTCGCGGGCGCGGGCGAGGACGGCTGGCTGGTCTTCGACCAGGCCCTTGTATTCGAGGTGGCAGTGGGAATCGATCAGCATTCTATTTCACGCAAAGGCGCAAAGGCGCAACGAAGACTTTGACATCCTTGTCGCCTCTCGCGCCTTGGCGTGAGAGAGTTTTGGGGCGTGGGAGCGGTCACTGGCATCGGCACTCTTCGGCGGGCAGTTCGAGGCGGGGGAAGATCGCCGATGCGGTTGCTCGAGCGGTGAATCCGGACTCGCAGCAGGCTGGCAGAACCAATTCCATCGTCGAACAGAGCGGCATAGTTTCGTTCGTCCTCAGGAATGCCCATCTGATCCAGCAGCTTGGTCCGCTGACGTCGGGAACGATTGGCCGGACGGCGATTGCCAGGTCGACGATACGCACTGAACAGAGCGTCATCAATACGGCGACCATGCGATCCGGATCGGTCTTGCGCAATGCCCACGGCGCCTGTTCATCGACATATTGGTTGCAGGCGAAGACGCCACGCATCCAGGCATCGAGGCCATCGCTAAAGTCGAGATCTTCGAAGTGCCTCTGCAAGAATTGCGAATTCTGGACTATCACAGTTCGAGCCAGGGTGTTCAGTTGGTAAATCTGCAGGCTCCGTCAAAATCAATAGTCAGCACATCCATCGAGATTCTTGCGAAATCATCGACAAAACCCGCTGCGCCAAATTCCCGAAACTGTTCGCCAGTTCCGCATTGCAGCGCGTGACAATCGCTTCCGCCGAATAACTCCCATCCTGCCCGAAGCTCACCTCGCGCAGCAGGAAATAGCGCAAAGCATCGACCCCGAAGCGGTCGGCCAGCTCGATCGGGTCGACCACATTGCCGAGCGACTTCGACATCTTCTCGCCGCGCGCCAGCAGGAAGCCGTGGCCGAAGATCTGCTTGGGCAGCGGCAGCCCCGCCGACCACAGGAAGGCCGGCCAGTAGACCGCGTGGAACCGCACGATATCCTTGCCGATCAGGTGCAGATCGGCCGGCCAGAAGCGGGCGAAGTCGCCGGAGGTATCAGGATACCCGATGCCGGTAAGATAGGTGGTCAGCGCATCGACCCAGACATACATGACATGGCCCGGGCTGCCCGGCACCGGCACCCCCCAGTCGAAGCTGGTGCGCGAGACCGAGAGGTCTTTGAGGCCGCCCTCGACGAAGCGGATCACTTCGTTGCGACGGCTTTCGGGCTGGATGAATTCGGGATGTTTCTCATAGAGTTCGAGCAGCTGCTTCTCGTATTTCGACAGGCGGAAGAACCAGCTTTCCTCGACCGTCCATTCCACCGGCGTGCCCTGCGGCGAGAGCTTCTCGCCGCCCTCGCCTGCGGTCAGCTCCTTCTCGTCGTAGAACGCCTCGTCGCGCACCGAATACCAGCCCTCATAGCGGTCGAGGTATAGATCGCCGGAAGCCTCCATCGCCCTCCACAGGGCAATGCTGGCCGCGTGGTGGCGTTCCTCGGTGGTGCGGCAGAAATCGTCATACTGGATGTTCAATCGCGCGCACATTTCGCGGAAATGGTTTGACATTTCCGTGGCGAAGGCGAGCGTTTCCTGCCCCGCTGCGCGCGCCGTCTGCGCCATCTTGAGGCCATGCTCGTCGGTGCCGGTGACCAGGCGCACGTCCTTGCCCTGCATGCGGTGGAAGCGCGCGATGGCGTCGGCGGCGATCGCCTCATAGGCGTGGCCGATATGCGGCTTGCCGTTGGGATAGGCGATGGCGGTGGTGATGTAATAGGGATCGGCCATGGCGGCGCGGGCAACTTTCCGGTTCTGGGCTAGGCCGCCTCTCTAGGCACAGCGGCGGAGGCCAGCAACCCGCCAATTTCCATGATCAGCAGCCCGGCGTCGAAGTTGTAGGTCGGCGCCTGGGCGGTGAGCTTCGCCAGCGCGGTATGGGCGGCGACGATACGTTGCTGGCCCTGGCGCGGAGCCCCGGCCAGTTCCCCGGCGAGAATCGCGCGGGCGAGATCGAGCGACGCCAGTTGCCGTTCGCGCGCCGGCCGCGCGCCGAAGGCCTCGGCCAGCGCGCCGCGCAGGGCGAAGTCGCGGTCGCCCTCGCGCACCAGGCGCTGCATCAGCGCCTGCATCTTGCCCAGCCCCTGCCCGACGAAATCGAGCGCAATGCCGGGCGAACCGCGCGCGGCGGCGATCGCGGCGGCGCGGGCATCGGCATCGGCCTCGGGCGCTTCCTGGCGCAGCACCGCATCCACCGCTGCATCCGCCAGCGGCGCGAAATGCATCGTCAGGCAGCGCGAGCGCACCGTCGCCAGCAGCCGCCCCGGGCGGTGCGCGACCAGCAGGAAGAAAGTGCCGGCCGGCGGCTCCTCCAGGCTCTTGAGCAGCGCGTTGACTGCGCCCTTCTCCATATCGTCGGCTGGATCGATGATCACCGCGCGGCGGCTGCCCAGCGTCGGGCGGGTGTTCAGCCGCTGCTGCATGCGGCGGATCTGGTCGACGGTGATGTTGCGCTTGAGCTGGTAGGGCTTGCCCTCGGCCTTTTTCTTTTCCTCGTCGTCATTTGCCGGGAGATGTTCGAGGATCAGCACATCGGGATGATGCTCGCCGCGGGACTGCGGCACGCCCGGTTCGGCGACCAGCTCGCGCGCGGCGGCGCGGGCGAAATGCCCCTTGCCCAGCCCCTTGATCCCGGCGAAAATCCAGCCGTGATGCATCCGCGCCGAACCCAGCGCCGCACGCCATTCGCGCCAGGCGGCGTCGTGGCCGGTGAGGTTCATGCCGCGCCCGCCAGCAGCGGCCGCAGCGCGGCGGCGATTTGCGCCTGCGTCGCCGCGATGTCGCCGCTGCCGTCGATCCGGGCGAAGCGGCGGGGCTCGGCTTCGGCGAAACGGGCGAAGGCGGCGGCGACGCGGGCGTGATAGTCCGCCGCGCGCCCGCCGATGCGGTCGGCGCCGTCCGGATCGCGCCGGGCGAGCCGCGCGGCGGCCTCCTGCGGCGGGATTTCCAGCAGCAGCACCAGATCGGGCAGCAGGCCGCCGCTGCCGACGCGGTGGAGATCGAGGATATCCGCATCGGACAGGCCCCCGCCCCCGCCCTGATAGGCGCGGCTCGAATCGAGGAAGCGGTCGCAGATCACCCATTGGCCTGCGTCCAGCGCCGGCAGGATCAGCCGCTCGACATGATCGGAGCGCGCGGCGGCGAACAGCAACGCCTCGGCGCGCGGGTTCCAGCCCTCGCCGCCGGTGCCCAGCAGCAGCGCGCGGATCGCTTCGGCGCCGGGAGTGCCGCCGGGCTCGCGGGTGACCGTCACCGCAAGCCCGCGCGCGCGCAGGGCCTCGGCGAGCAGGCGGGCCTGGGTCGATTTGCCCGCCCCTTCCCCGCCTTCGAAGGCAATGAATTTTCCCCGGCTCATGACACCAGCCCCATAAGCCCGTTCCACAGCCGGTCCAAGGGCCCAGCCTCGCCGATAGCTTCGGCGGCGAGCAGCGGCACCCGCGAGGGCGCAAATCCGGACACTGTCACTTCCAGCTCTGCCACCGGCGTATCCCGGGCGAAGGGAGCGACCACGGTCCGCGATAGACGATGCGCAGCTTCGGCGGCGCAGTCTCGCCCTTGCGAGTGACATAGGAAATCGGCCTCAACGCGCGCAGCCCCACCCAGCGCGCATCGCCGCCCTGCACTCTCGCCGAGCCGACCAGCGCGCCTTGGGCAAACAGCGGCTTGCTGTCGAAGGTGGCAAAGGCCCATTCCATCAGCTCGCGCGCGGCCAGCGCTCGCTCCGCCTCAGTCTTGGCCCCGGCGACCACCAGCGCAATCCGCCGCCCGCCGCGCTCGGCCGAGCCGAGGAAGTTGTATCCCGCTTCATTGGTATGGCCGGTCTTGATCCCGTCGGCACCCGCGATAACGCCCAGAGTGGGATCGCGGTTCTGCTGGGTGACGCCGTTCCAGGCGAAGCTCTTCTGGCCGAAATAGCGGCGGTAGAGCTCCGGGTGCCGGGTGATCAGCGCCTCGGCCAGGCGGGCCAGATCGCGCGCGCTGACATAGGTCTTGCCGCCGTCGGGCCAGCCGTTGGGCGAGGCGAAATGGCTGCGGGTCATGCCGAGTTTCGCCGCCTCGGCATTCATCAGCGCCGCCCAGCCCGCGATGCTGCCGCCCGCGCCCTCGGCCAGCACCACGGCGGCGTCATTGGCCGAGACGGTGGTGATCCCGCGCAGCAGCGCATCGACCGGCACGCTCTCGCCCGGGCGCAGCCACAGGGTGGTGCCCTGGCCGTGCCAGGCGGCGTGGGCCTGCGGGCTGACGGTGAAAGTCTGCTCGGGCGTCAGCTTGCCGGCGGCGATCAGTTCGAAGGCGACAAAAGCGGTCATCACCTTGGTCATCGAGGCGGGGACAAAGGCCAGATCGGTCTGCCGGGCATGCAGCAGCTGGTTCGCGCCCATGTCGGCGACCAGGCTGACCGGAATCGCCCCGGCCGAAACCGGCGGCTGATGATTGGGCGTGAATTCCTTTTCCCATGCGGCAAGGCCTGCCGGCGCGGCGGCCAGCAGCAGCAGGGCGGGAACGGCGATTCGCTTCAACTCAGGCTCCCCCGCACCCATTCCGCTGGGCGCGAGGGCGGTTCGGCCCTAGCGCGCGCTGCTTATCCGGGCGTCCTTATATCCGGCGGAGCGCGCTTTCGCCAGCGCCGCTTCGGCCTCGGCCCGGCTGGCGAACGGCCCCATCGTCACCCGCGAAATGCGGCCCCCCGCGCTGACCCGTCCGCCGGTCTTGGCGGCGGCGGCGCTGGCGTTCTGCGCGTTGGCGTAGGAGCCGACCTGGACAGTGTACGACCCGCCCGAAGAGGCGCGCGGGCTGGCGCTGGCAGCGGGCGTCGGGGTGGGACGCGGCGATGGCTTCACTCTGGGAGTTGGCGAAGGCCTCGGCGTCGGCGTGGCGCGCGGCGTCGGCGTGGCGCGCGGCGTCGGGCGGGGACGCGGTGTTGCGGAGGGCCTGGGCGCCGGTGTTGCGGCAGGCGCTGGTGTCAGCTCGGGCGCGGGGGTTGCCGCCATCGTCGGCAAGGCCTGCGGGCTGGCCTTGGCGCCCTTGCGCGGCTTTGTGCTGGGCGCTGGCGACGGCGCGGGCGCCGGTGTCAGGCTGGGTTCGGGGCTCGGCAGCGTCAACGGCGCGAGGCCCGGATCGAGCTTGCGCCGCAGCACCGTCAGCAGCGATTGCGGCGTATCCATCCGCGCCGGGGCGCGCTGGCCGCTGCGCAGCGCGGCGCGCTCGATTTCCGGCGGATTGACCCGGCGGATGCGGACCGGCGCCTTGTCGAGCGCGGCAATGCCGAGCTGCGCGGCTGCTCCTGGCGACAGCTCGATCAGCCGCTCGTTGGTCATCGGCCCGCGCCGCTCGACGCGCGCCAGAATGGTCTTGCCGCTATCGAGCGAGGTGACCTCGGCATAGCTGGGCAACGGCAGGGTCTTGTGCGCGACCGAGATCGCGCCGCCGCCCTCGCTGCCGGTCGCGGCATAGCCGACTGCGTCCGAATTGAGCGAGTCGGAAGGGGTGTGGGTGACGCCATCGACAACGAAGGGCGCGCCGATCGTCACCGGGTAATCCGCGGCGGGGCCGGTGGTGGCGAGCGGCTCGAGGGACTTGGAAGGGCCCGAGCCACCGCCCAGGCAGCCGCCGATCAGGACAAGCGCCGCCAGCGGCAGCGCGTGGTTAACGGGAAATCTCATCTGCAAGCAACCCCACGGACAAAGCGTAGTAATTCGAGCAGTTATATTGCAGGATAACCCTATAATTCCCGGTTAAGAGGTATGCCGGGGTGCCCGGGCCGTCGGGTTCGAACAGCGTCGCCATGGTGTTATCGTTAATCGCGCCGAGCGGCTGCACCCCCAGCGCGCGCCATTCGGCGACCGGCTTCCACTGCGAATGGCGGGCATGCACCCGCGCGCAGGAAGCGGCTTGCAGCTTGCCGGGATAACCGGTGCGGGCGAAGCCGGAGGGCACTGCGGCGCGCACGCCCCAGGGCTCGCCGCTGCGCCAGCCGGCGTCGCGGAAATAGTTGGCGATCGATCCCAGCGTATCGGCGCGGCTCGACCAGATGTCGCGGCTGCCGTCGCCGTCCTCGTCGACTGCGGTGCGCAGATAGACGCTGGGCAGGAACTGCGGATTGCCGAAGGCCCCCGCCCAGCTGCCGAACATCCGGCTGCGCGGCACGCCGCGGTCGGCCATCTTGAGCAACGCGACGAATTCGCCGGCGAACAGCTCGCGCCGCCGCCCTTCATAGGCGAGCGTCGCCAGCGAGCGGGCGAGATCGAAATCGCCGGTATAGCTGCCGTAATTGGTCTCGTGCCCCCAGATCGCCAGGACGATCGGCAAGGGCACGCCATATTTGCCCTGGAGGCGCGGGGCATAGCCGGCGACCTGCGCATACATGTCGCGCCCCCGGGCGATCCGGGCGCTGTCGACATGTTCGCGGATATAGGGCGCGGTCGGCGGCGGCAGCGGCGAGATGCCCGGCTGGCCGCGATCGAGTTCGACCACGCGCGGATTGTAGGTCAGCCCCCAGGTCATCTGCTGGATCGTCGCCTCGCGCACCCCTTCGGAGCGGGCCCGGGCGGCGAGCAGCTGCAGATAGCCCTGAAAGCCCGATTCGGCATCGTAGGTCGCCTGCATCTGCGCCTGCGCCGCAGTGTGCGGGGCAAGGACGGCGAGGATCGGCAGGAGAGCAAGCGCAAGGCGGCGAAGCAGCATCATCGGCTGCGGCTTTCGCATAGTCGCAAGCATTTGTGAATGGCCGCGTTTCCGCTTTCAGCCGTCCGGCTGCGGCAACGCGGCGAAACGACCGGCGCGCCGGTGGCCCGGCCTGCGGCAATCAGGTTCACCGCAAGCTTGCAGCTTCAGCGCTTCGCCGCTAGCCGCGTTTGCGCGTGACGGACAGGTGGCCGAGCGGTTTAAGGCACCGGTCTTGAAAACCGGCGTGGGTGCAAGCTCACCGTGGGTTCGAATCCCACCCTGTCCGCCAGCAAATCCCGCGTCCCGCTCAGCCCGGAACCCGGCGCGCAGCGCTGACCGGCGCGGCTAAACCGGCACGCTGATGTGCTTGCCGCCGAACACCGACTGCCAGTTCTCGATCTCGGCGACGACGACATCGTCGACCGTATGCGCCAGCTCCGACACGCCGGCATAGTCGAGCATGCCATCGGGCGCGGCGAGCAGCAGCTGGATGCGGCGGTGGACATTGTCGAGCTTTTCGGCGGTGACCTCCGAAATCGCGGCGAAGCGCTCGAAGTCGCCGAAATAGCGGATGCCGGCGATCGAGGCGCCCAGCACCGGGAACATCACCCCGAGATAGGTGAATATCTTCGAGAGACCATCGGGCCATGCCTGCGGAACGATGCCGGCGGCGGCCTCGGCCATCAGCAGCAGATAGATGCTGACCGAGAGCACCGCCATCTGGAACAGCCGCCCCGACAAATGGTCGAGCCGCTGGTGCACCTTGGTCAGCCGCGCCGCCTTGCCGGTGTGGTAATCGCGCTGGCTGACGCAATGTTCGAGCAGCAAGCCGCCGAGCGCCTCGCGCAGATAGGCGGCGGTGATGGTGACACGCGGCAGACCGGGCTCGCGCAACCCGTGGCGCGCGTAATATTCCGGCCAGCTGGTGTCGGTCCCTTTGGGCCAGCGGCCGGGCGGCCGCGCCACCCCGAGCAGCAGCATGATCGGCGCGTGGCGGAAATATTCGGCGACGCGGCGGGTTTCGAACCAGCGCTTGTGCCAGCGCCACTTGCCGCCCACCCAGGTGACCGTGAGGATCGAACAGAGCAGCAGGAACTCGATCAGCGAGAAGGCCCATTTGCCATGCTGGACAGCCAGCGGCTGATAGGCCAGCCCGGCCCCGACCGAGACTGCCGAGACAATGAAATTGGCGACCATGCCGCCGCGGTAATGGTCCGAAAGCCGCGCCGAAATCCCGTCGGCCCAGGCGAATCGGCGCAGCAGCGAGCGGTCGATCGCCTCGACAAAGCCGGGATCGCTCGCCGCCAGCTGGCGAGCGGTCGCCATGGTGCGGGCGCCGCTGCCGGTCTCGCTGCCGATCCGGTCGGGCGTTTCATAAACCTGCGCCAGCGAGCGGAACGGCCGCCCGCCGCCGCCGAACACGGCTTCGATCCGGCGGTAATTGTGCCAGATCCAGGTGCTGCGCGGATGCCAGGCTTCGGCTCCCAGCGCCTGTGCCCCCGCCCGCAGCGCCCCGCCCTCGCCCGGGCGCAGGGCGGCGCGGACCAGGCCGGCCAGCACCGCCTCGCGGTCGTCGCCGGGCAGATGCGCTGCGTGCAGCGATTCGGGCGTGCTGAGGATGCGCCAGTCGCCGGCCCGCGCCGGGTCGATCCAGACCACCGGCGTGCCCCGCTCCAGCGCGGCGGCGATGGTGTGGCCGGTGCCGCCGACAAGGCTGCGGCTCGCCCCGTCCCAGACCGCGACGACGAAGTCCGACTGCTCGATCATCACCCGGCCGGCGACGGCGACGCGTTCGGAAATATGCGCGTTGAACGATTCCAGCCGCTTGGTGTCGGCCGGCGCGGCAAGGCGGGCGAGCAGCAACCGTTCGATCCCTGCGTCCTGCTCGGCCAGCTCGAACAGCCTGGCGAAGGCATAGGAGCGCAGGATACCCTCCGCCCGCGCCGCGACCAGCGGATCGGCGGCGCTATCGCCGCGCAGCAGCGCTGCGGCATCCTCGACGGTTTCGGGCAGCGCATTGATCGCGAGGTTGAGCGCCCGCCCGAACGGCAGCGGCGCCACCACTTCCCAGCCCCGCTGCAGCGCGGATTCCGCCGCGAGCTGGTCGATGCCGCTGGCGAGCAGATTGTGCAGCCGCGTCGCCGCCACCGGACCCAGCGTCGCCGCCTCCGCCGCGACCAGCGTGTCGATCCGCGCGAAGATATCCGCCAGCACCGCCTCGGTCGACGGGCGGTGGGCGGCGAACACCGGATTGCTCTCGCGGTGGCCGGTGACGCCGAGCGACAGGCGATTGAGCGGCGGCGGCGGCGCGGTGGCGGGCGAAGTCATGGCAGTGCAGCATCGACCAGAAATGCGCGCCGCATGCAATGTTCCTTTTGCGGACAAGGCGCTTGCGATCGGGGATTGCGGAACGCTGCAAAATGCGTAACTCTCGGGGCATAAAAAATAGAAGGAGTGGAGGAAATGGGGACCAATCTGCATCGTGCGCTCATGCTTGCGGCATCGGCGCTGGCTCTGGGAATGGCCGCACCGGCCCATGCGCAGGATTCCGCCGATGGCGCGAGCGACGCCGGCGACATCGTCGTCACCGCGCGGCGCATCGAGGAAAAGCTGCAGGACGTGCCGATCTCGATCACGGTGTATAACCAGGAGCAGCTGAGCAATCGCAATGTCGCCAACAGCGCCGATCTTGCCGCCTACACGCCCTCGCTGACGGTCAACAGCCGTTACGGCCCGGAAAAGGCGTCGTTCGCCATCCGCGGCTTTTCGCAGGACCTCAATACCCTTCCGACGGTCGGCGTCTATTTCGCGGATGTCGTCGCGCCCAGGCTCTCGTCGAACATCACCAGCGGCAACGGCGCCGGGGTCGGCAGCATGTTCGATCTGCAGAATGTGCAGGTTCTGAAAGGCCCGCAAGGCACGCTGTTCGGCCGCAACACCACCGGCGGCGCGATCCTGCTGGTGCCGCAGAAACCCAAGGACAGGCTCGGGGGCTATGTCGAGGGCACGATCGGCAACTTCGACGCCAAGCGGATCGAAGCGGTCTTGAATGTGCCGCTATCCGACAGCATCCGGGTGCGCGCCGGCATCGATCGCTATCAGCGCGATGGCTGGCTCAACAACCGTTCGGGCATCGGCCCGGACAAACTGAACGACCTCAATTACTTCGCGGCGCGAGTGGGCATCGACATCGACCTGTCACCCGATATCGAGAACTACACGCTGTTTACCTACAGCCGCTCGCACACCCGGGGCATGACCGGCAAGGCCGCCGTCTGCGATGCCAACGCGGTCACTTCGTTCGGCGCGGCCGTGCGCGACGCAGCCTGCGCCCAGCTGCCGCGGGAGGCCGGTTTTGGCTACTACGACGTATCTAACAGCGATCCCGATGCCGACTTGCTGCAACGCACCTGGCAATTGATCAACACCACGACCTGGCAGGCCAGCGAGACGCTGACAGTGAAGAATATCGTCAGTTATGGCCAGTCGAAGGAGCGCTATTCGTTCAACATTACGGGCGACTTTCCGATCATTGCGCCGCTCACGGTACCGACGCCCTTTGTCACCACCTATGGCGGTCCGAACAACGGGCAGGGCGACCAGTGGACGCTGACCGAAGAGCTGCAGTTCCAGGGCCGGACCGGCAACAACCGGCTGACCTGGCAGGCCGGCGGATATATGGAATTGAGCAAGCCCAACAACGGCCAGGAGCAATACACTGCGGTTCTCTCGAACTGCACCGATATCCACGCGTTCAAGTGCACCACGGTATCGCCGCTGCTGAGCAGCATCGGCGTAGCCAAGAACAACTATCACTATCGCAATTTCGGGCTCTATGCCCAGGCGACCTTCAAGATCACCGACCAGTTCAGCATCAACGCCGGCATCCGCAATACATGGGATTGGGTGAAGGTGAACGCAGACAATATCCGCGTCACCCCCTCGCCGAACGGGCCGCTCTCGATCACCTGCTCGCGGGCGGCGACGCCGGCCAATCCCAATGCGCCGTTGCCGAATACCAGTCTGCTGACCAATGGCGCCTGCGGCATCGGTCGCACATTCAGCACGGAATCCAGCAAGCCGACTTGGCTGATCGGACTCGACTACAAGCCTGACGCCGACATGCTGATCTATGCGAAATATGCGCGAGGCTATCGCGGAGGCGGCGTCAATGAGGCGAACCGGCTGTTCGAAGTCTGGCAGCCGGAATTTGTCGATGCCTACGAAATCGGCTTCAAGGCGAGTTTCCGCGGAGCCATTCGCGGTAATCTCAACCTCGCGGGATTCTGGAACGATTTCAAGAACCAGCAGGTGTCGATCTTCATTCCCCAGTGCGTCAACACCGTTGCCAGCCCCGACCCGCTTTGCACCGCACCCGCGTTCACTGGCATTAACGGCATCCAGAACCTCGGCAAATCCCGCTTGAAGGGTTTCGAGGCCGATGGATCGATCTTCTTCACCGACGATTTGCGTCTCGATTTCGGCTATGCCTATGTCGATGCGCGGGTCATCACCGGCTCTGCGGGCACCTTTACCTGCGCCAGGGCCAGCTTTGCCTGTCAGCGGGCTGTCTTCCTGACCCCCGGATCGGTGTTGCCCTTTGCGCCGAAGAACCGTTTCACCCTGACCGGAACCTACACACTGCCGCTGCCGGACGCCATCGGCAGGGTGTCGATCGGCGCCACCTTCACGCATACCGACGCACAGTTCAGCAATCACGGTGGCGATGCGGCATTCGCTGCGGGCAGGATACCCTTCAACCCAAGCCTCGCCCCGCCGACGAACCTGCTGACATTGAACCTGAACTGGAAGGATATCGCTGGCCAACCGATCGATCTCGCGCTGTTCGCCACCAACGTAACCAAGCAGAAATACTATGTTGCCTCGTCAGGCAGCCTTGCCACGCTCGGCACGGACAACATCGTTCTGGGCGAACCGCGCATGGTTGGCTTCCGGCTGAAGTACCGCTTCGGCGACTGAGGCTGGCCAACCGGGCCTGGCCGATTGCGCCCGGCGCAGACGACAATATCCGCGTTGCGCCCCAGCGCGGCGGCCAGCGCCGTTACGGCATTGCCAAGGCCGATCAGGCCAACCGTCATGCGTCTTCCCGCCTAGAGCCAGATGACGTTAGGTTGTACCGCCGTGATTGCCACTGGAAGCTTCTCGGCAAGGAGCGTCGCGCAGTGCGGGTCGGGAACCCGTGCAAGTGACGCGACGCAGTCCGAGGGGCTTCCAGTGGCAACCCCCAAGGGCGGGCCGCTTTTGGCCCATTGCTGCGTCCTTCGTCGGTCACTATGCTTTGGCATGGCTCCCTCCTCACTCCTTGCACTGGGCCAAAATCGGCTCCGTCATGGCGGTACAACCTAACGTCATCTGGCTCTAGCTCAGCAGCAGCTGCGAGCCCGCCCAGATGGTCAGCGCCGCGGTCAGCCAGCGGATCACCTGTTCCGGCAGGAAGCGGATCGCCAGCAGGCTGCCGAGCTGCCCGCCGATCACCACCGCGATCAGCAGCGGCAAGGCGCCTGACAGGGCCTCGCCGAATTTCTCCGGGCCGTTCTTGGTCAGCTGGCCGGTGAGGCCGGTGACCGAATTGATCAGGATGAACAGGCTGGTGGTCGCGGCGATCTTGCGGGCGCTGTTCCAGCGGGTCAGGTGCAGCAAAGGCGCCAGGAAAATGCCGCCGCCGATGCCGACCAGACCCGCCAGATAACCCAGCGGCGCGGCGGCCAGCGGCATGAATTTGGCCAGCGGCGCCGGCTGCCCCTCGCGCTCGGGCGCGCGCGGCAGCAGCAGGGTGAGGCCCGCCACCACCAGGCTGGCGCCGAGCAGCAGCAGGAAGGTCTTCTCCCTGATCGGGGTCAGCCCGCCGAGGAAGGCCATCGGCGCCGCCACCAGCGCCAGCAGCAGCGCCCCCCGCCACGGCACTTCCCTGCCCCGGGCGAAGCGGACCGTGCTGCCGGTCACCACCACGATGTTGCAGGACAGCGAGACGATCGGCAGCAGCGCGGCGCTGGTCCCGGCCAAGGCCAGCAGCGCCGAATAGGTCGAGCCGCCGCCGAAGCCGACCGAGGCATAGAGCAGCGCGGTGCCGAAGAAGGCGAAAGGCAGCCAGGCCATCGGCTAGATTTCCATTTCAAGCCGCGTCAGGACGTCGCTCCATGGCAATGCTTGTATTTCTGGCCCGAACCGCAGGGGCACAGGGCATTGCGCGACAGGCCGAGGCCGGCATAGGGATCCTCGCCCCCCGCGACCATCACCCCGCCGCCCAGCGTTCCCATCATCGCCGCCGCGCCGGGCGTGGTGCCGCGATAGTCGTCCTCGCCGGTGAAGGGATCGATGTGGCCGGTGAGGAAATCGGGCAGTTCGGGCAGGTCCATGTCCGCCGCCTGCATCGACAGTTCGCTGGTCGAGAGGATCCGCGTGACGTCCTCGCGGATCGTCTCCAGCATCTTCTCGAACAGGCCGAAGGCTTCCTGCTTGTATTCGTTGATCGGCGTCTTCTGCGCATAGGCGCGCAGGAACACCACCTGGCGCAGCGCGTCGAGCGTCGCCAGATGCTCCTTCCAGTAGTGATCGAGGCGCTCCAGCAGCACGCTTTTTTCGACCTGCCGCCAGACTTCCAGATCGTTGCCGGCGCGCTTGGCTTCGACGGCAGTGTCGGCCAGGGCGACGATGCGTTCGTCGATCGTGTCGGGCTCCAGCCCATCTTCGCTCGCCCATTGCTCGACCGGCAGATCGACGCCAAGGATATCCTTTGCCCGCTCCTGCAGCCGTTCGAGGTCCCACTGCTCGGGATAGGAGCCCGGCGGGCAGGCGTCGCCGACCAGCGTGTTGACCGTATCGTGGCGCATGTCGACGACGACATCGTCGACCGTTTCGGAATCCATGATGTCGGCGCGCTGTTCGTAGATCACCTTGCGCTGGTCGTTCATCACATCGTCGTATTCGACGACCTGCTTGCGGATGTCGTAATTGCGCGCCTCGACCTTCTTCTGCGCGGTCTCGATCGCCTTGGACAGCCACTTCGAGCCGATCGCCTCGCCATCGGCGAGATTGGAGTTCATCATCTTGGCGAACAGCGTGTCCGGGCCGAAGATGCGCAGCAGATCGTCCTCGAGGCAGAGATAGAAGCGCGACAGGCCGGGGTCGCCCTGGCGGCCCGAACGGCCGCGCAGCTGGTTGTCGATGCGGCGGCTTTCGTGGCGCTCGGTGCCGAGCACGAACAGCCCGCCGGCGTCGAGCACCGCCTGCTTCTCGGTCTCGATCTCGGCCAGAATCCGCTCGACTGCGGCATCGCGCTCCGGCCCCTCTGGCATGTCCTTGTGCTCGTCCTCCATGCGGAATTCGAGGTTGCCGCCCAGCTTGATGTCGGTGCCGCGCCCGGCCATGTTGGTGGCGATGGTCACCGCGCCGAGGCGGCCCGCCTGCGCCACGATATGCGCTTCCATCTCGTGGAAGCGGGCGTTGAGCACATTGTGCTTCACCCCTTCCTGCTTGAGGAAGTCGGACAGCAGTTCGCTCTTCTCGATCGACACCGTGCCGACCAGCACCGGCTGGCCGAGGTCGCTCTTTTCCTTGATCGCCTTGGCGATGGCGGCGAACTTGTCGAGCGTGTTCTTGTAGAACTCGTCTTCCTCGTCGATCCGCTCGACCGGGACGTTGGTCGGGATCGAGACGACGTTCATCTTGTAGATGTCGAAGAATTCCGAAGCCTCGGTCGCCGCAGTGCCGGTCATGCCGGAAAGCTTGGGATACATGCGGAAATAGTTCTGGAAGGTGATCGAGGCCATGGTCTGGTTCTCGGGCTCGATATTGACGCCTTCCTTGGCCTCCACCGCCTGGTGCAGCCCGTTCGACCAGCGCCGCCCGTCCATCATCCGCCCGGTGAACTCGTCGATGATGACGACCTTGTCGTCCTTGACGATATAGTCGGTGTCGCGCTTGAACATGACCATCGCCTTCAGCGCCTGGTCGAGGTGGTGGACCACCTGGGTGTTCTCGACATCGTAGAGGTTCGAGCCGACCAGCAGCCCGGCGTTCTCCAGAATCCGCTCGACCTTCTCGACCCCGTCCTCGGTCAGCATGATGTTCTTGGTCTTCTCGTCCGCCTCGTAATCCTCGGGGACCAGCTGTTTCACGATGGCATCGACCGAAATGTAGAGTTCGGACTTGTCGTCGGTCGGCCCGGAGATGATCAGCGGCGTGCGCGCCTCGTCGATCAGGATCGAATCGACCTCGTCGACGATCGCGTAGTTGAACGGGCGGTGGACCATCTGGCTGCGCTCATGCTTCATATTGTCGCGCAGATAATCGAAGCCGAGCTCGTTGTTGGTCGCATAGGTGATGTCGGATTCGTAGGCGGCGCGGCGTTCCTCCTCGTGGAGATTGGGCACGATCACCCCGACGGTGAGGCCGAGGAAGGTGTAGATCTGCCCCATCCAGTCGGCGTCGCGGCGGGCGAGATAATCGTTGACCGTGACGACATGCACGCCCTTGCCTTCCAGCGCGTTGAGATAGACCGCCAGCGTCGCCACCAGGGTCTTGCCCTCGCCGGTCCGCATCTCGGCGATCTCGCCGCGATGGAGCACGATGCCGCCGATCATCTGCACATCGAAGTGCCGCATGCCCAGCACGCGCCGCGACGCCTCGCGCACGGTGGCGAAGGCTTCGGGGAGGATATCGTCGAGCTCCTGCCCCTCGCCCAGCAGGCGGCGGAACTTGACGGTCTGGTCCTTGAGCTCTTCGTCGCTCATCGCCTCCATGGCGGGTTCGAAACCGGCGATCTGCCGCACGATCTTGTCGAGCGACTTGACGTAGCGGTCGTTGGACGAGCCGAAAATGGCCTTGGCGATGCTGCCGAGCATGGCGGAATTCCTGTGATTTCAAGGGGTGGGTGATGGAATGCGCGCAGCTGGCGACACGCGGTCGCGGGGCGCAGCGCCATCGGATGGCGGAATCGCATGCGGCGCTAATCGAGCGAGCGGTCGATACCCAATTGCACGGTCGGCAGATAGACGATTGTCCGGGGCGGCTTTGCGCAGTTCTGACCGCGATAGCCGGTTTCCCGCCGCGCGGCCGGAGCAGCGATCGACGATCCCGCGGACGACGATATGCACGCCCGAACACGGCGTCTCCACCGCGCCGACCTCCGCCTCGCTGCCCAGACACATCCGCGCCTGCGCAGGCGCGGTGTGCGCGGCCAGGCCCGTCAGCAGGGCAAGCAGAGTGAGCAGCAAGCGGGTCATGGTCGGAATGGCACATAGTGTCTGGCGAACTTGCACGTCCAGTGACCGGTAAATGTTGCATGGACGGATGGGGCCGCGGTTTCTATTGCTCGGCCATGTCAGACGCCCCTTCCCCGCTCGCCACGCCCTTCCCCGCGATCCCGCCCATCGCCGGCGCAACCCCGCGCATTGCCCGCGCGGGTTACAAGGACTGGGGCCGCTGCGACCTCACCTATATCGAGCTGGCCGAAGGCACCGCTGTCGCCGGCGTGTTCACCCGGAACATCTGCTGCTCGACCGAAGTCGAAATGGGGCGCGAGCAGATCAAAGCAGGCCGCGCGCGGGCGCTGGTGGTCAATGCGGGGAACAGCAACGCCTTCACCGGCTATCGCGGGCGCGAGGCGGTGGAGCAGATCACGGCGCAGGTCGCCGCGCATCTTGGTTGCGCGCAGGACGAGGTGTTCGTTTCCTCGACCGGGGTCATCGGCGTGCCGCTGCCGCTCGACAAGGCGCGCGACGGGGTCGCCGCAGCGCTGGGCGCGGTGCCCTGCACCTGGGAAGACGCCGCGCGCACCATCGGCACCACCGACACCTTCCCCAAGGGCGCCGCCATGCAGGCGATCGTCGGCGATACGACCGTCACGCTCGCGGCGATCGTCAAGGGCAGCGGCATGATCGCGCCCGACATGGCGACGATGCTGGGCTACGTCTTCACCGACGCGGCGGTGGAGCCTGCCTTTCTGCAGGAGCTGCTTTCCGCCGCCAACCTCAAGACCTTCAGCTGCATCACCGTCGACAGCGACACCTCGACCAGCGACACCGTGCTGGCCTTCGCCACCGGCCAGGCGGGCAATGCCCCCCTCGCCTCGTTCGACAGCCCCGGCGCCGACGCCTTCGCCGCCGCGCTGGAGGCGGTCTGCCTGCAGCTGGCGCATCTGGTGGTGCGCGACGGCGAAGGCGCGCAGAAATTCATCGAGATCGAAGTCACCGGCGCGGTCAGCGACGACAGCGCGCGGCGGATCGGCCTGGCGGTCGCCAACTCGCCGCTGGTCAAGACCGCCATCGCCGGCGAGGACGCCAATTGGGGCCGGGTGGTGATGGCGGTGGGCAAGGCGGGCGAGCCCGCCGACCGCGACAAGCTCGCCATCCGTTTTGCCGACAAATGGGTGGCGCAGGCGGGCCTGGCGGCGGACAGTTACGACGAGGCGCCGGTGGCCGAGCACCTCAAGGGGCAGGAGATCAGCATCGGCGTCGATCTCGGCCTCGGCGAAGGCCGCGCCACGGTGTGGACCTGCGATCTGACGCATGGCTACATCTCGATCAACGCGGATTATCGGAGCTAACTACTCCAGCGCAGGACCAAGATCGTTGTTTTCTTCGATGCGCAGCATGCGAATGTCGCGCATCGATGGCTGAAACCAGTTGTATTCACGCTTCAACGCCTGGACCGCCAAGACACAGTCGACCGGCGAAATGCCTTCGTTGCCGAAATACGTGGATCCCTGTTGCCATTCGAAGCCGCGATCCTCGAGCACCTTGCGGATTTCCGAATAGGCATTGCGCCACGACGTGCCCGAATAGGTTTGCTCCAGCACGGTAGTATCAAGGTCGAAGACGATGGCATACATGCGATAAGGGATCCCTGCTGCGGATCGGCGATTGTGTCCGAATGGCGCGTTCATCATTTGAGTTCTAACAGCACAACCTGAATAATCCAAGCACGAGGCAAGCACATTGAGTTCTCTTGACCCCCTCACCCGCTCGGTTCACGCGATCATGCAGGATGCCGCCGAGCGCGCGATCCTGCCGCGCTACCAGGCGCTGGCGGCGCATGAGATCGAGGACAAGGCGGCGGACGATGTCGTCACCATCGCCGATCGCGAGAGCGAGGAAATCCTCTCCGAGCACCTCGCCCGGCTGCTGCCCGAAGCCGCGATCGTCGGCGAGGAGGCCGCGCATGCCGATCCTGCGCTGCTGCGCAAGCTGGGCGATGCGCTGTGCTGGATCGTCGATCCCGTCGATGGCACCAACAATTACGCCGCCGGCCGGCCGCCGTTCGGCATATTGGTGGCGCTGGCCGAGGCAGGGGAGACGATCGCCGGGTGGATTCTCGATCCGCTGACCGGGCGGTTCTGCCATGCCGCAGCGCGGCAAAGGCGCATTTGTCGGCGAGCAGCGGATAACTGCGCGGGCCAGCGGCATGGAGCCGCCGATTGCCGCCATATCGCTGATCTTCGCCGATCCGGCGCGGCGCGCCGCGCTCAAGACCGAAATCGCCCCGCATTACACGCTGGTCGACATCCCGCGCTGCGCTGCGGAGCAATGGCCGCGGCTGGCGCTGGGACAGAACGACATCTCGATCTTCGAGCGCACCCACGCCTGGGATCACGCCGCCGGGGTGCTGTTGCTCAACGAGGCGGGCGGCAAGGCGGCCAGGCCGGACGGTTCGCCCTACCGGGTGGACGAGGCGGACCGGCCCGGACTGCTGGGGGCCGCGACGCCGGCGTTGTGGGACCAGCTGGCGGCGCGGATGGCGGGGATCTAGAAGCTCCCCCTCCAGCCAGCTCTTGAGCTGGCTCTTGGGCGCGGCACCCAGTTTCTGCGCGACCGGCTTGCCGTCCTTGAACAGCACCATCAGCGGGATCGACTGCACGCCCATCTCGCCGGAAACCTTGGTGTTCTCCATGATGTCCATCTTGGCGATGGTCACCTTGCCGGCCAGCTCGTCGCTGATTTCCTCAAGCGCGGGGGCGATCATCTTGCACGGGCCGCACCAGTCCGCCCAGAAATCGACCAGCACCGGCGTGTCCGATTCGAGGACATCGGCCTGCCAGCTGGCGTCGGTGACATGTTTGGTCGGCATGGAAATTCTCCTCTTGGTGTTGGCGTCTATCTAGGTCTGCCGGGCGGGAAGGCAATGTTCGCTGAAAAAAGCTTTACTCCGCCGTTAGCAAGGCTTGCTTGTGGAACGCCAGCAGTTCGGCGGGAATGGCGATCAGCCGCAGGGTCTGGGTATAGAGCAGCGCCGCTTCCGCCGTGCGCCCGGGAAAGGCGCTCTCCAGCGCGGCGGCATAGGCGGCCATCTGGCGCAGGATCGCGAGCGGGACTTGTTCCAGCGATTCGGGAGGGCGGCGCGCGGTCTTGAAGTCGATCAGGCGGATGCGGTCTTTGCCGATCAGCAAGCGGTCGATCGTGCCTGCGATCACCCTCTCGCCGACCAGCGCCGCAATCGGCGCCTCGGCCAGCGCCTCGGCGGCGAACAGATCGGCCCAATCGGGCTGCGAGATCACTGCTTGGGCATTGCCCAGCAGCGCTTCCCGCTCCGCCTCGTCCAGCCCCGCCGCATTCTTCGCCAGCCAGCGCAGCCCGGCCTCGCGGCGCTCGCCCGGCGCAACCCCGGGCAGCCGCTCGAGCAGCCTGTGGATCAACACCCCGCGCCGCGCCGCCGCCATCCCGGCGCCGGGCGGGTATGGCGGATCGCTCGAGGTGTCCTCGCCGAGCGAAGAGGGCGCCAGCGGACGCGGCGGGCGCGGTTCGGCCCCGGCCGGCGCGCGCAGCCAGGCGGGGAACGGGTCGGGAAGCGGCAGCCGGGCGGGCGCGCCGGCGGCGGGAGCGGAAACGGGCGGATCGCCCGATTCGAGCCGCGATCCCCACAGACCGTCCGCCACCCAATCGTCCGCGCCGAACAGCGCGCGCAGCGCGGCATACCAGCTGCCTTCGGGCACCTCGCCCTTGTCGCGCGGGCCCAGCGCTCCGGCGACGAACAGCGCCTCCTCGGCCCGGGTCATCGCGACATAGAGCAGCCGCCAGTGCTCTTGCGCCATTTCGCGCCTGAGCGCGTCATGCGCCTCGGCGATGCGTCCCAGCCGCTCCTCCGCCTTGAGCGCGGGGAGCGGGACCAGGCGTTCGCCGTTATGCGGATCGGCGAGGTCGAGCTTCTCGCCAGGGCCTCTGTCCGGATCGCCGGTGGCGTCGGCGAGGATGACGATCGGCGCCTGCAAGCCTTTCGCGCCGTGGACGGTCATGACCCGCACCATGCCGCCCGCACCGTCGGCCTCGCGCTTCAGCTCGCCCTCGCCGGCATCGAACCAGGCGAGGAAGCCGGCGAGGCTGGGGGTGGCGGCCATGGCATAGGCATGGGCGGCATTGAGCAGTTCGTCGATCGGATCGTTCGCCTCGCGGCCAAGCCGGGCAATCAGCTTGCGCCTGCCCTGCCATTGCCCCACCAGCAGCCAGTGCAGCAGCGCCTGCGGGGGATCGTAATCGGCCTTGGCGAGAAGTTCGCTCAGCTGTTCGACGGTTGCCGCAACCTCGGGATGCGAAGCCTTGCGCAGATGCCCCCACAGCCGCACCTCCCTGGCGCGATAGCCGTGTTCGAGCAGCTGCTCCTGGCTCCAGCCGATCAGCGGCGAGACCAGCAGGCAGGCGAGATTGAGATCGTCGAACGGCTGCGCGGCGAAGCGCAGCGCCGCGACGAGATCGCGCACCGCCAGCGGCGCGCCGAGCCGCAGCCGGTCCACCCCCGCCACCGGCACCCCCGCCGCATGCAGCCGCGCGACGATCAGCCCGGCGAGCTCGCGGCGCTTGCGCACCAGCACCATGACGTCGCCCGCCGTCGCGGCGCGGCGCGCGCCCTTGAGCAGCGGGAAGCCGCTGTCGATCCAGTGCCTGACCTGCCTGGCGATCTGTTCGGCCAGCTTGCGGTCGGGCTTCGACAACCAGCCTTCGGCGCCCTCGTCCGTCTCGTCGAAGGCCTCCTCTTCGTCCGCCGCTGCGCCGACCGGCCGCCACAGCGCGACATAGCCGGGGCGATCCTCGCCCTCATGCTTGTCGGGAAGCCGGTCCAGCCCGAAATTCTCGTGTCCGATCTGCGCCGATCGCCCGGTCGACGAAATCGAGCACCGGCTGGAAGCTGCGGAACGAGCGGTCGAGTCCCAGTTCGAGCAGCTCCTGCGGACGGAAATTGCCGCGCCCGGCCTCGGCGTTGGCCAGTGCGCCCTGCATATCGCGTTTGACCCGTTCCGCCGCCGCGCGGAAATTCTGCGGGCTGGTGCCCTGAAAGCGGAAGATCGCCTGCTTGTAGTCGCCGACCACGAACAGCGTGCGCATGATCTCGCCGCGCTGGCCGATGCCGGAGAAAAACTCCTGCGTCAGCCCGTCGAGGATGATGCGCCATTGCGCCGCATTGGTATCCTGCGCCTCATCGACCAGAATATGGTCGAAGCGCCGGTCGAGCTTGTAGCCGATCCATTGCGCATAGTCCGAACTGGTCAGCAGCGCGGCGGCCATGCGGATCTGGTCGTCGAAATCGATCAAACCCTCGCGCTGCTTGGCCTCGTCCCAGGCCAGCGCGAAGGCGCGGCCGAGGCGGAAGGCGGGAACCAGGCGGTCAGCCAGCGCCAGCAGGGTGCGCAATTCGCGGATGCGGAGCATGCAGGCGAGGACGGCATCGGCCGCCTGACCGAAGCTCTCCTCGAACTTTTCGAGCGATTTGACGTCCTTGACCGTATCCTTCTGGGTGAACAGCACCTTGAACAGATCGCCGAAGCCGGCCAGCCGCCCGGCCGGGTCTGCCGCCAGCCAATCGGCAATGACGATGCGCCCAGCCTGCCCTTTGACCCCGTTCCACTGGCGGTAAGCCGACAGGCAGCATTCCAGCGCATCGGCATCGAATTCATCGTCGCCGCACAGCGCGGCAAGCGCGCCTTCGTCCGTGCCCGCCGCCAGCCCCAGCAGCCGCTCGACATTGTGCCGCATCGGCTCCTGCCAGCCGCCCGGTCCGAACCAGGCCTGGCGCGCCTCGGCGCAGCGCAGCAGCCATTTCTCGACATCGTCCGGCCCCATCCGCAGGCTGAGATCGGCCAGCGCGCGGAGCAGCTGCGGGTCGCCCAGCGGCTCGCTCTCCGCCGCCACCAGCAGGTCGGACAGCACCTGGCGCTGGAGCAGCACCCGCTCGCGGTCCTCCATCGCCCGCGCGCCGGGGATCAGGCCGGCTTCCAGCGGAAACGCGCCGAGCAGCCACTGCGAGAAGGCGTGGATCGTATCGATCCGCAGGCCCCCGCCCGGGCAATCGAGCACCGCCGCGAACAGGGTGCGGGCGCGGGCGAGCTCGGCCGGTCCGATATCCGCGCCGATCGCCTTGAGTTCTCCCGCCAGCCGGGTCTCGTCGAGCCGCACCCACAGCGCCAGCCGGTCGTTTATCCGGCTCGCCATTTCGGTCGCCCCGGCCTTGGTGAAAGTCAGGCAGAGGATTTGCGAGGGATCGACACTGCGGCTGGAGCAGCAGCCGCAGCACCCGCGAGGACAGCACCTGGGTCTTGCCGGTCCCCGCCGAGGCGGAGAGCCACACCGTGCGATCCGGCGCGACCGCGTCCATTTGCGCGGGCGACAGCGGCTGCGGTTTGGGCGGCGGGCTCATGCCTCGTCCGCCTCTTCTGGGCTCATGTGCGGCAGCCACTCGTCGAGCCGCATCAGCTGGTCGTAATCGTTGAACCCGCCGATGTCGGGGTTGAGCCGGGCGGTGAACGGATCGCCGCCCAGGATCCAGCGATCGATGGCGTCGGCGAGAAAGGCCTGGGTGACCGAGAGGAACTCTTCCTTCTCGACGCCGTCCGCCCGGCTGGTCTTGAACGGACTCATCGCATAGCCGAAGCCGTTTTCGTCCTTGCTTTTTGTGTCGCGCGCCAACGACCAGTATTCGAATTCGGCGGGGTCTCCCGCGACGCCCCCGAAGCCGCCATGGGCGGCGATCAGGCCGATCAGGCCGAGTTGCAGCGAGTAGCCGTCCTTCACCATCCGCCGCGAGGGCGGGATGCCGGTCTTGTAGTCGACGATCGCCAGCCCTTCGCCGGCGAGCCGGTCGATGCGGTCGGCGCGGCCGTGGATGCGAATGCCCTTGAACAGCATGTCGCCCCAGATCTCGCTTTTGAGGACACTGCGGCCTTCCTTGCCTTGCAGCTCGACGATCCGCTCGTCGATCCACTCCAGCGCCTTGAGCAGGCGCGGCCGCCACAGTCCGCGCATCAGCGGGTGGGCGCTCATCCCGTCGAGCAGGCGCTCGCCGGTCGGCGCCAGCTCGCCCGCACGGCCACCGGCCTTGTGCCAGGTCTCCAGGATTTTGTGGACGGCGATCCCCTTCCACGCCGCGCTCGGCTGTTCGTCGAGCAGATCGAGGCGTTTGAGGTGCAGGATCGAGCCGGCGTAGAACTGGTAAGGATCGCCGCGCAGCCGGTCGAGCCCGGTGACCGAAATATCGACCTGGCGCTGCTGCGCGCTGGGCAGCGGCTGGGGGCGTGGATAGGCGGGGGCCGGCGGCGCATCGTCGATCAACCGGGCGAGCCACAGCGCTTCGCGTTCCTCATGCTGCCCCGCCTGTTCTCCCAGCATCGCCTTGATCCGCAGGACAAAGCGCGAAGGGATCGCCGGTCCCCCGGCGTCGCGCTTGGCCCAGCTCAGCACCACCTCGGGCGCGCCGAGCGCGGCGGCGAGATCGTGCGCGGCGAGGCCGATGCGGAAGTCGGCGCCCGGCACGCCGAGCGCGCGCAGCACGGCAGGAGGCAGCAGCGGATCGGGCGCGGGGCTCGCGGGCCAGACGCCCTCGACCAGACCGCCGCAGATCACCAGATCGGCGCGCGCCATGCGCGCTTCGAGCAGGCCGTAGATCGCCACGCGCGGATGCCCGCCCCACGGCGGGCGCACCGCGACGCGGTCCATCGCGTCGTGCAGCACCGCATGCAGCTCGCGCGGATCGAGCCGCGTGCCCGCCGCGCGGGCAGCCTCGCGCAGTTCCTCGAGGAAGGCGGAGAGGGCGCGGCCGTCGGCATTGGCCCACAGGCCTTCGCCGCACAGCGCCTCCGCCGAAGCAGAGAGGATGTCGAGCATATCGGCCAGCGGGGCTTCGTCCGTCAGCGCCAGCAGCGGCGCCAGGATCGCCGCAACCTCCGCCCACCATTCGGCGAGCTTTTTCTCTTCCGCCAGCTTGGCCAGCGGCGCCAGACCCGGCGCCGGCCTCGGCCCGCGCAGGGCGAGGTCGAGCGCGCGGGCATTGTCCAGCCAGGCCGGTCTGCCCTCGCCAGCCCCGGCCAGCGGATGGGTCAGCAGCGCCACCAGCGGCACCGGCGCGGCGTCCTCGGCCAGCACTTCGGCGAGCAGCAGCGCGATGCGCCCGGCGGCGGTCTGCGGCAAGGGCAGTCCGGCGGTGTCGTCCGCTTCGATTCCCCAGCGCCCCAGCTGCGCCACCACCCGCGCGGCGAGGCCCCGGTCTGGCGTGATCAGCGCGGCGCGGCGTTCGGGCGTCTCCAGCGCCTCGCGCAGCAGGATGGCGATCGCCTGGGCTTCCTCGCCGGGATGGGCGCTCTCCATCAGCCGCACGCCCGACAGCCGCCGCTGGTCCGCCGCCAGCGTCGCCCAGCGCGCGCTGGGCTCGGGCGGCAGGAACAGGTTGGAGATCGCCCGGCTGCGAGCGGGGGGAGCAGCCCCGAGGCCCGAGCGATGCCACGGCTGCACTTCGCCGCGGGCGATGCCCATGCGGTTGAGCAGCAGCTTGAGGTGATATTGCGGATGGGTGACGGCGTCGCCTTTGCCGAAGGGCGGATCGCCGGGACTTTCGCGGCATGCCCGCAGTGCCGAGCGCGGCCCAGACATCCTCATCCAGCGCCAGATCGAGGTCGGGCAGGATCACTGCCCCGTCCGGCAGTTCCGCAACCACCCGCAGCAGCTTCGCCAGCGCGGGCGAGGCGCTGGTCACGCCGGCTGCGACGATCGGATGCGGCGGCGGCGCTTGTCTCCAGCGCCGCGCCGCGTGCTCGAACAGCAGATTGCGCCGCGCCGGGGCATCGACCTCGCCGCGTTCCGCCAGCTCGGACAGCCAGTGCGCCTGCACCCTGAGTAAGCTGACGGTGCTGCGCTCCCAATGCTGCGACAGCTCGCCGACGATGCCGCGCACAGGATCGGACATCAGCTCCTGCGGCCCGATGCCCTCGACCAGCAGCCGGTCCATCGTCCGGCCGATGTCGAAGGCCCGGCGCAGCAGCGCCGCGCCCTTGCCCGCCGCATCGCCATCGACCTGGCCGAGGATATCCGCCAGCCGCAGCCAGCGCCGCACCGGATCGGCGGCGGGCGGAATGTCGGCCCCGGCATCGAGCGTGTCGAACAGCGCGCCCAGCGTCTCGTCGAGATCGAGATCGCCCACCACCGCCATGCGCGGCAGCAACAGGCCCCCAAGGCCATTGCCGCCCGACAGCCGCACGAAAGCCTCGGTCACGGTGCGCGCGGCGCGGCTGCTGGGCAGCAGCAGGGTCAGCCGGGCGAGGCCGGTGTCGGGCTGGGTATAGCGCGGGATCAGCCCGGCGGCGAGCGCATCGGCAAAGCCGCGGTGCGCGGCGATGGAATAGAGCTTTGGCCCGGGCCGCTCAGCCACCGGCAAGCGCGGCCTCGGTCAGCGCGATGGCCTCGGGATAGCCAACATCGAACCATTGCCCTTGATGCACCAGCCCGAAACAGCGGCCTCGCTCAATCGCCCGGTCCCAGAAAACATTGGTCGAGAATACCTCGGAAGGCGGATCGGCGATCACGCCTTTGGCGATGAGCTGCACCCCGGTCCAGACAAAGGGCCGCTGGCGCTTGGGCCCTTCGCGCGAGAGGCGTCCGGCCTCGTCCATGTCGAAGTCGCCCATGCCCTGGGTGTTGCCGGCGCGTGCGAAAGGCGCCACCAGCATCAGCACGTCCATGCGGTCGGCGTCCCAGGCATCGGCCATGCGGCGCAGACCGTTGCCACCCTCGTCGGTCCACCAATTGTCGGCATTGACGCAGAACAGCGGATCGCCTGCGATCAGCGCCTTGGCCTTGACCAGCCCGCCGCCGGTATCGCGCAGCAGCGCGCGCTCATCGGAGATGCGGACATCGAAGTCGCCGGCGTTGCTGGCAAGATGCGCCTCGACCTGATCGGCGAGGTAATGGACATTGACCACGATCCGCCCGATCCCGGCATCGCGCAGCTGGTCGAGCACATGGTCGAGCAGGGTGGTGCCGGCGACCTCGATCAGCGGCTTGGGGCGGGTTTGGGTCAGCGGCAGCATCCGGCGTGCCGAGGCCGGCGGCCATGATCATCGCGGTGGTGGGCGCGGCGGTTCCCTTGCTCATACCGCGAAGCTACCCCCGCCCGCCTGACGCAGCTCCGCCGGGACATGCCGGTCGAACCACTCCGTCACCGGCGCCAAAGCGGGATGCGCCAGGTCGCGCTCCATCATCGCCCAGACCCGGGGGATGTAATCGAGATAACGCGGCTTGCCGTCGCGCTTCCACAGACGGACGAAAATGCCGACGATCTTGGCGTTGCGCTGCGCGCCGAGACGCGCATAATCGGCAAGGAAATTCTCCTTGTCCAGACCGCTAGCCTTGACATAGCGATCGAACATCGTCGCTTCGATATCGACCGAGACATCGCGGCGCGCGTCCTGCAGCAGCGAGACCAGATCGTAGGCCGGGTGGCCCACCAGCGCGTCCTGGAAATCGAGCAACCCCTGGCTGTGCAGCCCGCCCAGCAGCATGATGTTCTCGGCGTGGTAGTCGCGCAGCACCGTCACCCCGGGCCGCTGGCGCGGCAGCAACTGGCTGAGCGTGGCCTCCCAGGCCGCCGCATAGGACGCGCCATCGACGGCCAGGCTCTGCGCCGGGCAATACCATTCGACAAACAGCCGCGCCTCGCGCTGATATTCGCTCATGCTGTAATCGAGGAAGGGGCCCGGCGGCAGACGGTGCAAGGCGACCAGCGCATCCACCGCCGCTTCGTAAACCGTGCGTTCGTCGTCCGGCCATTGATCGAGGTAGTCGCGCATGCGCGCCTCGCCGAAATCCTCCAGCAACACCAGCCCGCGCGGCGCATCCTCGGCGAGGATCAGCGGCGCGCGCATGCCGTTGGCGTCGAGCCATTTGGCCGCGCGCAGGAACGGGGCGGGGTCTTCCTGCGGCGGCGGCGCGTCCATCAGCATGGCGGTCTTCTCGCCATTGCGGATGCGGAAATAGCGCCGGAACGAGGCGTCGCCGGTGAGCGGCTCGATCACCGCATCGGACCAGCCGGCGGCGGCGAGAAAGGCATCGATGCCCTCGGGCAGCGTTACAGACATGGCATACGCCCTAGCCAATCGGCACCGCCTTCGACAATGGCGATGCGCCCGGATTCGCAAGTTTCCCGGGCAAATTCCAGTTCAACCGACAAACATGCGGGATCGCTGGCAAAACCGCCGGCGTTTTCGGGCCATTCGGCGATCAGCGCACGGCCCTCGCGGTAATCGTCGAGGCCAAGTTCTTCGGCCTCTTCCGGGCGCTTCAGGCGATAGAAATCGGCATGAACGACCGGCAGGCGCACTGCGGGCGGATCGTAGATCTCGAGGATGGAGAAGCTGGGCGACGGCACCTCGCCGCGCTGCCCCAGACTGGCGAGAATGGCGCGGGCGAGAGTGGTCTTGCCCGCGCCGAGGCCGCCGGACAGCGCTACCACATCGCCCGCACGCAGCCGTCCGGCAATGGCCGCGCCAAAGCAGTCCATCGCGGCGATATCCGGCAATTCCAGCCTCACGGCAAATCGACAATCGCGGCGGTGCCCTGCCCCGGTTCGGAATGGAGTTCCAGACTGCCGCCATGCGCCTCGATCAGCTGCCGGGCGAGCGGCAGGCCGATGCCCTGGCGGCGCTCGACGGTCTTGCCGTCGGACGAGACCTTGAGCCCGCCCAGCGCGCGGGCCAGCGCCGCCGCGTCCATGCCGGGACCATTGTCGGACACGACGATCTGGGCCCGGGTCTTCTTGCGCGAGAGTTCGACCAGGATGCGCCCGCCGCCCGGCGTGGCGGCGATGGCATTGTCGAGCAGATGGCCGATCGCCCGGCCGAGCCGCCTGGCGTCGCCCGTGATCCGCCCCGCCCGCTTGTCGCCGCGCAGATCCAGCGCGATCCCGCCATCGCGGATGCGCTGGCGGCGTTCTTCGACGATTTTGGTGACGAAAGGCAGCAGCTCGATGTCGTCGCTGGCCAGCGGCAGAAGCCCCGCCTCGCTCTGCGCCAGGTCGAGCACGCTTTCGATCTGCTCGCCGAGCCGTTCCACCGAAGTGAGAATGTCGGCGACATATTCGCTGCCTTGCGGGTTCAGCTCGCCGCCAAGGCCGGCCTGCAGCAACTCGGCAAAGCCGCCGATCGAGGTCAGCGGCGTGCGCAGTTCGTAGCTCATATTGGCGAGGAAGCGCGTCTTGATCGCATCCGCTTCGATCAGCGCCGCGTTGCGTTCGCGCAGCGCCGCCTCGGCCTTTTGCGAATCGGTGATGTCGAGCACCGCCAGCAGCGCGTTGCCGTCGGGCAGCGGCACCCCGGTGAAGCGCAGCGTCCGGCCATCGGCCAGCGCCGCGCGCCCGCCGGTCTGCTTGCGGTCGAGCGCGGCGGCGCGGACGACCTCGCCGATGGCCTTGGCCAGCTGCGGGCGCATCAGCCGCGCCCCGATGCGCTCGAGCAGCGCCTCGACATGCGGGTGGGTGTCGAGGAATTCGGCATCCAGCCCCCAGTCCCTGGCGAAACGGCGGTTCCACAGCTGCATCCGGCCGTTGGGGGCGAACACCGCGATCGATTCGAACAGGCTGTCAAAGGTCGCGGTGCGGGTGCGCAGCAGCGTGTCGCGGGTGGCGGAGAGCTGGAGTTCCTCGGTGCGGTCTTCGGCCAGCAGCAGCAGCCCGCCATCGGGCATCGGCTGCGCGACGATGCGGACATGGGTGCCGTCGCCCAGCGCCCAGGCCTCGTCATGCGGCTCGCTGGCGGCGAACCAGGCCGCACGCTCGCGCCGCCAGACGGGGAAGTCGCGCACTTCCGGCACCCGGCCGGCGTCGCGGGCGATATCGAGCAGGCGCTCGAACGAGGGGCGGTCCGCGACAATCGCCGGGGTCAGCCCGAGAATGCGCTGGATCGGCTGGTTGGCGAAGGTCAGCTGCCGCCTGGCGTCGAACTGCGCGACCCCGGCCGATAGCTGGTCGAGCATCGAGCGCTGCGCCTCGCGGAAGGCGCGGAAGTTGCGGCCAAGCTCTTCCATGTCCTCGACGTCGACCGCGTAGCCGGCGATGCCCTCGTCGCCCAATGGCAGGTCGCTGACCCGCACCATCCGGCGCTCGCCGCCGATCGTCGCCATCACCAGCCGCTCGGAAGGCTGCTTCTTCGCGGCGGCCTGCAAGGCGACGTGTTCCGCGCTGGCGCCTTCGACCGGTTCGATCAGCTCGGTGCCGGCCTCGACCACCGCCTCGGCGCTGCGCCCGGCGACGGCCGCGACATAGGCCGAATTGACCAGCCGCAGCTTGCCGTCGGGTCCGCGAAACCACATCGGCATCGGCGCGGCCTCGATCAGCGAGACCAGCGCGGTGAAATCGCTGCGGGCGCGGGAGGCTTCGGCGCGCAGCTTGACCAGCTCGGTCTCGCTGTCGCTGAAATCGAACACCCAGACCATCGCCGCCCCGCCCGGCGAGACCTGCGGATCGGCGAGATGCCCGCGCAGCGCCAGGCTGCGGCTTGAGCCGCGCGGGGTGGCGACCATGCGGAACGGCGCGGCGGTCTTTTGCGTGCGGCGCACCGCCTCGGTCAGTTCGGCGAGCTGTTCGGCGCTGAGGCCCTTTTCGCCGGCATCGAGCTCGGTGAGGAACTGCGGCACCTTGTCGAGCCCCAGCCAGCCGGCCAGCCGCGCGGGCGCTTCGATCTTGCCATCGACCCGCACCAGCAGCGGCAGCGCGGGTGACTCATCGACCATCCGCGCCAGCCGCTGCGCTTCCTGCTTTTCCGCCAGATTCTTGCGCATGCCCGAGCGCGCGACAAGGATCGCCGCGCCCGCCGCCAGCGTCCAGGCGGCGACCAGCAAGCCAATCAGAACAAGCGCGGTTTGCGTGAGGATCATCGCCTCCCCGCTATGCGGGCTGGCGCTGGATTACAAGGCGAGGATCGGTGACTACTTGTAGTCACACCGGTTCTGCGCTACATTCAGGCGCAAGGAGCAGCCCACAATGGAAATGTCCATCCGCGAATTCAAAGCCAAGGTTTCCGCTGCGGTGGCAGCCGTGGAACGCGGCGAGGCCGTTACGATTACCAAGTTTGGCAAGGTTGTCGCTGAACTTGGCCCCCCTCGCAAGGTCAAAAACCGGATCAACCTTGCAGCTGGCGAAGAATATCTGAAGAGCATCGGTTGGGTCCCTGGTTCAGTTGATCTTTGGCCTCCTGAGTTCGACGATCCAGCATTCAGCCGTCAGGTGCTCGGACTAGAACCCGAGTGATACTGCTCGATACGCACATCGCGCTCTGGCTGGCATCGGACACGGCTCGGCTGCGACAGAATGAATTGGACATCATTCTGGAACCCAACAACGAAATTGTAGTGTCTGCTGTATCTATCTGGGAGATGCGGATTAAATGAAACAGGTTGTTTCGATCGGGCGACCGAAAAGGCCCCATCCATCCACGAGAGATGTTATTGGCGATCCGCAGAATGAAGATTGTCGTAATGCCGCTGATCGCTGAGCACGCCTCGGCGGAGCTTGGCGTAGCCTTGAAGCACGACGACCCGTTCGACAATCTGTTGCTGACCATCGCGCAGGAAATGGGCGGACGCCTGCTGACCCGTGACGCAGACCTGCGCGGTCATCCGCTAGCCTATCACGCCGACTGAGCCGCCGATCGCCTCAATACCGGTAATGATCCGGCTTGAACGGCCCCGTCTGCGGCACGCCGATGTAATCCGCCTGCTTCTGCGAAAGCTTGGTCAGCTTGACCCCCAGCTTGTCGAGATGCAGCGCCGCGACCTTTTCGTCGAGGTGCTTGGGCAGGACGTAGACCTCGTTCTTGTATTGCGCGGTCTTGGTGAACAGCTCGATCTGCGCCAGCGTCTGGTTGGTGAAGCTGGCCGACATGACGAAACTGGGATGGCCGGTGGCGCAGCCCAGGTTCACCAGGCGGCCCTTGGCCAGCATGATGATCTGCTTGCCGTCGGGGAAAGTGACCAGGTCGGTGCCCGGCTTGACCTCGGTCCACTGGAAGTTCTGCAAGGCGGCGACCTGGATCTCGCTGTCGAAATGGCCGATGTTGCAGACGATGGCCATCGGCTTCATCGCGCGCATATGATCGACGGTGATCACGCCTTCGTTGCCGGTGGCGGTGACGAAGATGTCGCAGCGGGTCACCGCCTCTTCCATCGTCACCACTTCATAGCCCTCCATCGCCGCCTGCAGCGCGCAGATCGGATCGACTTCGGTGACCATCACCCGCGCGCCGCCCTGGCGCAGCGAGGCGGCCGAGCCCTTGCCGACATCGCCGAACCCGGCGACGCAGGCGACCTTGCCGGCCAGCATGACGTCGGTGGCGCGGCGGATGGCGTCGACCAGCGATTCCTTGCAGCCGTAGAGGTTGTCGAACTTCGACTTGGTGACGCTATCGTTCACATTGATCGCCGGGAACGGCAGCTTGCCGTCCTTGGCGATCTGGTAAAGCCGGTGGACGCCGGTGGTGGTCTCTTCGGAAACGCCCTTGATGTGCGCGACCGACATGGTGAGATAGCCCGGCTTGGCTTTCAGGAACGCGTTGAGCGCGCGGACGAATTCGATCTCTTCCTCGTTCGAGGGTGCGAACAGCTCCTCGCCCGCCTCGACCCGCGCGCCCCACAGCGCGAACATGGTGGCGTCGCCGCCATCGTCGAGGATCATGTTGGCGGTCTGCCCTGAACCGTCGGTGTCCCAATCGAAGATCGAGCCGACATAGTCCCAGTAATCGGCCAGGCTCTCGCCCTTGATCGCAAACACCGGGATGCCGGCAGCGGCGATCGCGGCGGCGGCATGATCCTGCGTCGAATAGATGTTGCAGGTCGCCCAGCGCACTTCGGCGCCAAGTTCGACCAGGGTCTCGATCAGCACCGCTGTCTGGATCGTCATGTGCAGCGAGCCGGTGATCCGCGCGCCCTTGAGCGGCTTGGCCGCGCCGAATTCCTGGCGCAGCGCCATCAGCCCGGGCATTTCGGTCTCGGCGATGGCGATCTCGGCGCGGCCATAATCGGCGAGGCCGATGTCGGCGATGACGTAATCCTTGCGGGCTTCAAGCACGGTTGCCACGGCGTTCTGACTCCTGAAATTGCGAATGGGAGATGCCGCCGCCCCGGTCATGCAACAAGAAGGGCGGCACCCTTGCAGGCGCCGCCCTTAGCCTCCGGGAGGGGTGGAGGCAAATATAAAGAAGTCTTTATATGTTTTCGCGACTAGCGGCGGGCGTAGGCAATGCCCTGCGAGCTGCGGTCGGCCAGCAGCTGGTCGGCGGCTTCCATCAGCGTGGCGCTGCCGCGAACCCGGGCGAGATCGCTCGCCGCCATCTTGAGCTGGCCGCAGCTGAGCCACGGATGGCCCTGGCCATAGGCGTTGGCCATCACCGTGCTCATCCGGTCGAGCGCGCGGTTGGCCCCGGCCTGGCCATGGCGGCGCGCCATTTCCCCGCGCAGCTGGGCGTTGGCGCGGTTGAGCTCGGCCATGTGGCTGGTGGTGAAGCGGCCGTATTCGACGTTGAAATTATCCGCCGTGCTGCGGCAGCGCAGGCTGGTGACCATCAGCATGATATCGAGCCGGCGCAGCTTTTCCGCGCCGCTCAGAGCGCCGCCGCCCGAGGCGGGAGCTGCGGATGCCGCGACCGAGGAAGCGAGCGTTGCTGCGATAACCAGCGAGGAACCAAGAATATTTCGCTTCGCTGCTGCCAGCGACCCCCATTTCCTAATCATGTGCAGTCTCCCGGCGGGTTCATTCCCGCGAGAGACACAATCGCTCCAATCCGTTAACGGAATCTTGAAGCAGCGCGGTAAAATGAAATTAACCTTAATCCGGCGCGAATCCGTTGCGGGCGGGCCACGGCTCCCTATATCGGCACGCATTGCGATTCACCCGAAGCAAAGGATGCGACCATGACGATCAAGCAGGGCGACAAGCTGCCCGACGTTAAGCTGATGAAGGCCACCGAGGGCGGCCCCGAGGCGGTGCAGGCGGCCGACTTACTTCAAGGGCAAGCGGGTGGCGCTGTTCTCCGTCCCCGGCGCCTTCACCCCGACCTGCTCGGCCAAGCACCTGCCGAGCTATGTGCAGAACGCAGGCGGCCTCAAGGCCAAGGGCATCGACGAGATCGCCTGCACGGCGGTCAACGACGCTTTCGTCATGGGCGCCTGGGGCCGCGCCGACGGCAGCAGCGACGTGACCATGCTGGGCGACGGCAACGGCGATCTGGCGCAGGCGCTCGGTCTGCAAATGGACGGCTCGGGCTTCGGCCTGGGCCAGCGCGGTTCGCGCTGGTCGATGGTGGTGAACGACGGCACGGTCGAACAGCTCAATGTCGAAGCGCCGGGCGAATACAAGGTGAGCTCGGCCGAGCATATGCTCGAGCAGCTTTGAACTTAAAAGCCCCTCCCCCTTGGGGAGGGGTTGGGGTGGGAGTTCGACGCCAGCGCCGACGCGAGGCCTGGCGGCCTCGCTCCCCCACCCCCGGCCCCTCCCGCCGGGGAGGGGGGTATTAGGTGTGATCACCGGACGCTATCAGGCCGCGTAATTCAGGATCGCCTTGATCTCCAGATATTCGTGGAAGCCGAACTCGCCCCACTCGCGCCCGTTGCCGCTGCGCTTGTAGCCGCCGAACGGAGCCTGGAAATCGAAGCCGTTGTTGACGTTGACCCAGCCGGTGCGCAGCCGCTTGGCGATGGCGTTGCAGGCGGCGCTATCGACACCGTTGACGTAGCCTGCCAGCCCGAAGGTGCTGTCGTTGGCGATCTCTACCGCGTGGTCGATGTCGTCATAGCCCATCATCGCCAGCACCGGCCCGAACACTTCCTCGCGGCCGATCGCGGTATCGTTGGTGGTGGCGAACACGGTGGGCCGCACATACCAGCCCTTGTCCAGCCCCTCGGGCCGCCCCGGACCGCCGGCGACCAGTTCCGACACGCCGTCGGCTAGCGCCTGCTCGATATATTGCTGGATGATGTTGTATTGCCCCTTGGAGACCACCGGACCCATGGCGAAATTGCCCCGCGGATCGCCGACGCTCACCGCATCCGCCGCCGCTTTCGCCGCCGCCTTGGCCTCGGCCATTCGCGCACTTGGGCACCAGCAGGCGCGAGCCGGCCGAGCAGGTCTGCCCCGAATTGCCCATCATGCCAGCGGTAGCTTCGGTGACGTTCTTGGCCATGTCGGCGTCATCGAGCACGATAAAGGCGCTTTTGCCGCCGAGTTCCAGCCCGACGCGCTTGACCGTTTCCGCCGCGTCCTTCTGGATCTGCACGCCGACCGGTTCGGAGCCGGTGAAGGAGATCATATCGACGTCCTGATGCGTCGTCAGCGCCGTGCCCAGCACCGCGCCGCTGCCCTGGACCATGTTGAACACCCCCGCCGGCACCCCGGCCTTGTGCAGGATTTCGGCAAGAATCTGCGCCGAATAGGGCGCAAGTTGCGGGGGCTTGAGGATCGTCGTGCAGCCGCTCGCCAGCGCCGGGAATATCTTCACGCAGGTCTGGTTCATCGGCCAGTTCCACGGGGTGATCAGCCCGCAGACGCCGATCGGCTCGCGGCGGATCATGGTCGTGCCGCGCAGCTCCTCGAACTTGAACTCGCGCAGCACGTCGATCGCCGCCTGCAAATGCCCCGAGCCGAGCAGCGTATGGAAGCCGCAGCCGAGCGACAGCGGCGCGCCCATTTCCTCGGTGACCGCCTCGCCCAGTTCCTGCTTGCGCACCTCGTATTCGGCCTGGATCGCCAGCAGCAGGTCGAGCCGCTGCTCGCGGCTGCTCTCGGACCAGGCAGGGAAGGCTTTGCGCGCGGCGGCGACGGCCTTGTCGATATCGGCGGCAGAGCCGAGCGAAATCCGGCCCGAAACCGCCTCGGTCGCCGGATTGATCACCTCGCCGGTCTTGGGCGCAACCGGATCGACCCATTGTCCGTCGATGTAGAACTTGGTGTATTCGCGCATGATGCCTCTCCATTTGTTGTCAGGCTGTTAGCCCATGGGCATACGAGTTCAAGCCCATTCCGGGGCGCTCACAGCATATACATCGTCAGCCAGCGCGCGGCGATGGCCGGGCGTTCCAGCCCCTCGACCTCGACGATGACATCCAGCTCCTCGCGCAGCTGCGCGGGGCCGTCCGGAGTCAGTGCGGCGATCGTGAAGCTGGCGCGAATGCGGCTGCCGGAACGCACCGGCTGCACCCAGCGGACCCGGTCGAAACCATAGTTCACCCCCAGCCGCATCCCCGGCAATCGCGGGCGCGGCGTTTCGGACCGCAGCGGCGCCAGCAGCGACAGGACGAGAAAGCCATGGGCAATCGTCCCGCCGAATTCGGTTTGCGCCGCCGCTGCCGGATCGACATGGAGAAAATTCCAGTCGCGGGTGAGATCTGCGAAGCTGTCGATCAGCGCCTGATCGACCGGCATCCAGTCCGAGACATAGGTCTTGCCGGTCTCGCTGCGGATGAATTCCAAGACTTCCGCGTTCATATCTCTCTCCTGTCGCGCCTCGGCGATAGGCAACCGAGCGCCCCAGCGCCAGTTTGCTTTTTCGCCTGCATCCACTATAGGGGCGGTGACGCCCCGGCTGCGCAGTCGTCCCACGCGACCTGCCTTTGCCGGGGTTTGCCGTTTCGAGCACCAAGGAAGCACCATGTCCCGTCGCCGCCAGATCTACGAAGGCAAGGCCAAGATCCTCTATGAAGGGCCGGAACCCGGCACCATCATCCAGTATTTCAAGGACGACGCCACTGCGTTCAACGCCCAGAAGAAGGGCACGATCCAGGGCAAGGGCGTGATCAACAACCGCATCAGCGAATATGTCTTCACCCGCCTGTCGCACATCGGCATCCCGACTCACTTCATCCGCCGCCTCAACATGCGCGAGCAGCTGGTGCGCCAGGTGGAGATCATTCCGCTCGAAGTGGTGGTGCGCAATGTCGCGGCGGGTTCGATCAGCAAGCGGCTCGGCATTCCCGAGGGCGAGCTGCTGCCGCACACTTTGATCGAATATTACCTCAAGAGCGACGAGTTGGAAGACCCGATGGTCGCCGAAGAGCACATCGCCTGTTTCGGCTGGGCCACGCAACGAGGAGATGCAGGACATCTCGGCGATGGCGATCCGGGTCAACGATTTCCTCTGCGGCATGTTCGCGGCGATCAACATCCGCCTGGTCGATTTCAAGCTCGAATTCGGCCGCATCTGGGACGGCGACTACAGCCGCGTCATCCTCGCCGACGAGATCAGCCCCGACGGTTGCCGGCTGTGGGACATGACCACCGGCGAAAAGCTCGACAAGGACCGCTTCCGCCGCGATCTCGGCGGCGAGTTCGAGGCCTATCAGGAAGTCGCGCGGCGGCTGGGGCTGCTCCAGGAGGACGGCGCGGCGAGCGAGGTGCTCGATTTGTCGAAGCACCGGAAGCTGCGGGGGAAGTAAGCGCGGCGACTGCTTGCCCAATCGGATGACTTGCGCCACGATGCCGCCAGTGCGTCGCCTGCTTCCCTTCTTGCTCGCCCTGTTCGCACTCTCGGCCTGCGCCCCGCAGCTGGAACGCGTCGCCGCTGCGCCCAGCCCCCGCGAAAGGCCGGTCTGGGCCTTCGAGGCGAGCGACATCCCGGTCGATCCCGCCTATACGTTCGGCCGCCTCGCCAACGGCATGCGCTATGCCATCCGCCAGAACGCGACGCCCAAAGGCACCGCGCTGGTGCGCATGCAGGTCGCCGCCGGTTCGCTCGACGAAGCCGATGGCGAGCGCGGCTTCGCCCATTTCGTCGAGCATATGGCGTTCAACGGCAGCACCAATATCCCCGAGGGCGAGATGGTGCGGCTGCTCCAGCGCCAGGGGCTGGCCTTCGGCGCCGACACCAATGCCCAGACCAATTTCGAGCACACCACCTATATGCTCGACCTGCCGCGCAACGATACCGCGCTGCTCGAGACCGCGCTGATGCTGATGCGCGAGACGGCGAGCGAGCTGAAATTCGCGCCCGAAGCCGTGGAACGCGAGCGCGGCGTGGTGCTGGCGGAAATGCGCGACCGCAACAGCTGGCAATTGCGCAACCTCGAGGACCAGCTGGCTTTCATCAACCCCGGCGCGCATTATACGCGGCGGCTGCCGATCGGCACCGCCGGGGCGCTCAACGCTGCCACCGGCGACAGCCTGAAGGCCTTCTGGGCCCGCGAATATGTGCCCGCGCAGACCACGCTGATCGTTGTCGGCGATTTCGCGCCCGAGCTGGTGGAGATTGCAATCAAGACGCGGTTCGAAAGCTGGCAGCCGGCAGCGGCCGAGCCGCAACCCCCGGCGGGACCGGTCGATGCCGCCGCGCGCGGCAAGACCGACATCTATGTCGATCCGGCCCTGTCGGAACGCATCAGCGCCTCGCGCCACGCGCAATGGCTCGACGAGCCCGATAGCGTAGCCCAGCGCCGCGAGAACCTGCTCCGCCAGATCGGCTATGGCATTGTCAACCGCCGCCTCCAGCGCCTCTCGCGCCAGCCCGATCCGCCGTTCCGCGACGCAGGCTTTGGCACCGGCGACGTCTTCGAGGCCGGACGCACGACCAATCTCGTGGTCGACACCGTCGATGGCAAATGGCGGCGCGGGCTGACCGCCGCCGCGCTGGAATATCGCCGCGCGCTGCGTTTCGGTTTCTCGCAGGCGGAAGTCGCCGAGCAGCTCGCCAATATTCGCGAGGCGCTGGTCAACGAGGCGGCCTCCGCCGCGACGCGCAGCCATGGCACGCTGGTGGGTGCGGTGTTCGCGCTGGTGCGCAACGATATCGTGCCCGCTACCCCGGAGACCGCCCTCGCCCGCTTCGAGACCTTCGCGCCCGGGATCACCGCCAAGCGGGTGTTCGCCGCGCTGAAGCGCGAGGCGGTTCCGCTCAAGGATCCGCTGCTGCGCTTCCAGGGCCGCCGCGACCCCGAGGGCGGCGAGCCGGCAATCCGCGCCGCCTGGGACGAAGCGATGCGCCGCGACCTCCGCCGCGAGCGTGGCTCGGACAACGCGGCTTTCGCCTATACTGCGTTCGGCGCGCCGGGCGCGGTGACCGGCGACAGCCGCGAGCCGGCGCTCGGCATCCGCCAGCTGCGCTTCGGCAATGGCGTGCGGCTCAACCTCAAGCGCACCGATATCGAGAAAGACCGCATCCAGCTGCAGCTCAGCGTCGATGGCGGCAACATGCTCGACACCAAGGATAACCCGCTGGCGACCGAAATGGTCAGCGCGCTGACCGCCGGCGGGCTCGGCAAACACAGCCAGGATGAGTTGCAGTCGATCCTTGCTGGCCGCACCGCCGGCTTCACCCTGACCAGCACGCCCGAGACCTTCGTCGCCCCGGCGCAGACCACCCGGCGCGATCTCGAATTGCAGCTCCAGCTGTTCGCCGCGCTGCTGGCCGATCCCGGCTTCCGGCCCGAGGGCGAATTGCGCTATCGCCAGACGATCAACAATTTCTTCGCCCAGCTGCGCGCGACGCCGCAGGCAGCGCTGAGCAACAGCATCGGCGGGCTGCTGTCGGACAACGATCCGCGCTTCACGCTGCAGAATGTCGAGGACTACCGCAAGCTCACTTTCGCCAAACTCAGGGCGGACATTGGCGAGCGGCTGGCCAAGGGGGCGATCGAGCTCGGCATTGTCGGCGATATCGACGAGGAGCAGGCGATCGCGCTGGTGGCCAAAACGCTGGGTGCGCTGCCCCCGCGCGAGGCGGATTTCCAGCCCTATGCCGCGCAGCGCCAGCGTGGGTTCACGGCAGACCGCTCGCCCAGGATCGTCCGCCACACTGGCCCCGCCGACCAGGCGCTGCTGCGGCTGACCTGGCCGACCCGCGACGACAGCGATCCGGTGGAGACCATCGCGCTGGAACTGCTCGACCGGGTGGTGCGGATCGAACTGACCGAGACGCTGCGCGAAAAGCTCGGCAAGGCCTATTCGCCCTCGTCGAACAGCAGCGCCTCGCCGTTTTATCGCGGCTACGGCGTGTTCGGCATCGCCGCCTCGGTCGATGTCAGGGAGGTCTCCGCCGCCCGCGCGGCGATGGCCGAGACCATCGCCCGGCTGCGCGATACGCCGGTCAATGCAGACGAACTCCAACGCGCGCGCCAGCCACTGGTCGAGGCGCACGACAATGCGCTGAAGTCCAACCGCGGCTGGATGGCGCTGACCGACCGCGCGCAGAGCGAGCCGGACCAGATCGAGCGCTACTTCAAGGCGAAGGAACGCCTGCTGGCGCTCACTGCCGCAGATGTGCAGGCCATGGCCCGGCGCTATCTAGCCGCGAAGGACGCGGTCGAGGTGCTGGTGCTGCCCGAGGGGGTGGAGGAGCCTGCCGTTCCCCGCTGACCCCCTCCCCCCAGGGCGGCTCAAGCAGGGGGTGCGCCGCTGCCCTGCTTGCTCTTCACCATGCGGTACACCAGCAGCAGGACGATCGAGCCGACCACCGCCGCGATGAAGTCGGGGCCCTGGCCCGAACCATACCAGCCGGTGACCTTGCCGAGAAAGCCCATCACCACGGCCCCGGCGATGCCGAGCAGGACCGTCATGATCATGCCGCCGCCATCCTTGCCCGGCATCAGGAACTTGCCCACCATGCCGGCCAGACCGCCGATGACAATCCAGCCGATCCAGCCATTCTCAGCGAAGAAATCCATTACAACCCTCCTTTATTCTCCGGCCGTTAGGTCCGGGCGAGGGTTATGGTTTCCTGTTTCGCGCCGGGAGGCAAGCCCCAATTTGCCGGCGCTGCCTGGCAAGGGGGGCGGCGCGGGGACAGGGCCATGCCCAAACCGGATGCTCGTCAGATCAGCCCGATGCCTTTGGCGGCGTCCTCCAGCGTCCTGAACGCGCCGTCGTCCTCCATGTCGCCCAGCCCGACGAGGATGCGTTTCACCCCCGCTTCCTGGTACTCCGCCAGCAGTTCCCTGGCGTTGACCGGCTTCAGATCGGCATAGGCATTGGCGCCCCAAGGTGGCAGCTCGCCGACCCCGAAGCTGATCGCCGGGACGATCAGCGATATGTCGAGAGCATCGAAATCCCGCCCTTCCTCTTCGCAAAAGCCCCGCAGCATCGCCAGCTGCTGGCGCATCTGGGCAGGCGCAAGGAAGCTTGGCAGCCAGCCATCCGCCATGCGGGCGACGCGGCGCAGGATCGCGGTGTTGTCGGTCTTGTCGTTGCCCGAGCCGACAAGGATCGGCAGCGGCTGCTGCAACGGCTTGGGATTGCAGTGCAGCGGCGGGAAGGAGATGTATTCGCCCTGATAGCTGGGCGTCTCCTCGCTCCACAGCAGTTTGAGCGCCTGCATGTAATCGAGCGTCACGCCCAGGCGTTTGTCGAAACGATAGCCGAACACAGCTGCCTCGTCCTCGACCCAGCCGGTGCCGAACGAGAAGATCAGCCGCCCGCCCGAAATCCGGTCGAGCGTCGCCACCGCCTTGGCGAGGCTGACCGGATTGTGCTGCGGCACGATGCAGACATTGGTGCCGAATTTGAGGCTGGTCGTCACCGCCGCCGCCGCCGCGAGCGAGACGAAGGGATCGGGCATGTGCCGGTAATTGGCCGGCAGCGGCACACCATAGCGCACCGCGCCCTCCGCCGAGACCGGGATCGCCGGATGCTCGCCCATCCACATCGATTCGAAGCCAAGCGATTCGATGCTGCGGGCGATCGAGGTGATTGGCGGGCCGAACCAGCAGTAATTCGTCGCGACGCCGAGTTTCATGAGACACCCCTCTTTCCCCCCTCCCCTTCAGGGGAGCGGCCGGGGGTGGGGGCTGTCCGGCTAGCGCGGCGTCAAGACGATAGCCCCCACCCCAACCCCTCCCCTGAAGGGGAGGGGCTATTCATTCTAAGGCGCGTGGTTGCCCCGCGACTGCCGCCCGGTCTTGTCCGCCCATTCCTCGATCAGCCCGTCGTAAAGCGGGTGATCGATCAGCTCGTATTTCTCCGGGAAATTGAAATTGGCCGACTGGACCTGCCCGGTTTCCATCAGCTCGCGCATCATCTTGAGGTGGTTGGCCGCCGCCGTCACCCAGCCGCCGGTCGCCATGTTGAAATGGGTGCCGGGCACCGAAAAGCCCATGGTCGAGACCGGGATTTTCGGCTCGAATTCCTTGACCAGATCGCCGACCCAATCGGGCCTGGGCGGATAGAACAGCGCGTCGGCCCCGGCTTCCATATAGGCATGGCCGCGCTTGATCGCCTCGGCCATCGAACCCGTGCCGCCGCCGCCCATTTCGCTGGTGTAGAGCTCGTCGCAGCGGGCGATGATGACGAAATCCTGGCCGCTGTCCTTCTGCGCCCGCCGCGCCGCGTCGATCCGCGCCTGCTGGTCCTCGATCGACCACAGCCCGTTGACGTGCTTGGAGTGCTTGGGATTGCGCTCGTCCTCGACGTGGAAGCCGGCGATGCCCTGCTGGATATAGCGCTTGGTGAAGTGGTAGGCGTCGGCCACCGTCTCGCCCAGCGTATCGGCGTCGGCGATCAGCGGGATGTTCATCACGTTGGCGATGCGGCTGGCCTGCTCGATCTGCTCGACCTGGCTGAACACGCCATTGTCGGGCACCGCATAATGGAAGGCGCTGCAGGCGTGGCCGCCGAGATAGGCGGCCGGAAAGCCGACGAATTCGCAGATGCGCCCGGTGATCGCGGAGTAGGTGTCGCCGCAGACGAAATGCTCGCCCTTGTCGATCAATGCGCGCAGTATAGCTCCCTTGTCCGGCATCACTCTCTCTCCAGATTGTCGCTGTTGACGCAGCAGAGTTACACGGAGCGAGCGGCTGGGCAAGGGTGCAGCCGACACGCCCGGTTTGGCCGGGGAGAGAGCAGTATCGTCGCAATAGCCTCAGGAAAATTACCCAGAAGTCCCGGAATCGCACATAGTTTCTGTGCATTAACCACAATTGCAAGTGGCTGAATTGCGTTAGTTTAGTTAGATTTACGCGGCAATTGCAAGGCGGCGAATCATGGCGACTGTGGCATTCCAGAGCGGCTACGCGCAGGCGAACCCCGGCCCGGGCAGGCTCCAGCGCATCGTCCAGCAACCCCTGCTGATCGGGCTGGTGGCTGCGGGCGGTGCGGGGATTTACGCCTGGTCGGCGCTGACCGGTCCGGCCGGCGGGATGGACCAATTCGCCCCGCCCGGGCTTCCCGCCGCGCCGCAGCTGGCGCAAGTTCCCGCCACCACGCCCGCCGCCACCCTCCCCGAAGTCAAGTTCCTGACCGCGCCGGTGACGGCTGCAGCGCCGCTCGAAGCCGCCCGCCCCGCTCCGGCGAGGCTGGCGGCAGTGCAGGCCCAACCGGCCGTTCGCGCACCCAAACCCGCGCTCGCGCCAAAGCTGGCGCCAGTTCCCGCCGCGCCGACGGCCGCGCGGTCGCCCGCGCCCGATTACAGCTATGTCAATCGCGTCGTGCTTCCCGCCCCGCCGCCGTTGCCTGTGCCGCCCTCGCGCACTGTGCGCGTGGAAATGCCGCCGCCAGCGCCGGTCGCCGCGCAGCCTCGCCGGATTACCGGCAGTTTCGCCGCCCCGTCGCTGCAGCCGCTTACCGCGCCAGGCATCGAGCCGGTATCGGCGCAATTGGCCGCACCGCAGCCGCTGTTGGCGCCGATGCAGCCTTTGCAGCCTGTCGCGCCAGGTGCGGTTTCCGCCGCGCCGCTGCAGCTTGCTCCTGCGCAACCGGTGCTGACGCCCGAGCCGCTGGGCGTGCAAGCAGCGCCGCTGGCCGCGCCGTCTGCAGCCGCCCCGGCGATGGGCGCTTCGCCTTTGCTGGGCGAGCCGCAAACCGCGCCGCAGCTGGCGCCCAGCGCTCCGGCGGCGCAGCCGCTGCAAACAGCGCCGGGCGCGGCGGCGACGGACCCGGCGGCGCTCTCTGCCGCAGGCTTCCATAAGCTGGACGATGCGCAGCTTTCGGGAATCAAGCCGATCTCCGGCCCCGGCAAACAGAGTGGCCGCGCCGCAATGCAGGCCGAACCAGCCGCCGCACCGGCGGCCGCGCCAGCCAAGCAGGGCGAAAGCGCACAGGCAAGCCCGCTGGACAAGATCATCGGCGGCGCGATCGATCTGAGGGTCCCGGTCGAAACGAGCGGCGGCCGCAAGGGCGAACTGCCGGTGCGGATCGGCGCGAATGGCAAGGCGGCGGTCAGGCTGGGCGAGCTGCTGTCGCTGTTCGGCGACAGCATGGAAGCGGGAACCCTTGCTGCGCTGAGTTCCTCCCCGGCGATGAGCAGCTATGTCGGCTTCGACGTCCTGCGCGCCGCCGGGATCGATGCCGCCTACGAAGCCGCCCGCAACGAAGTCCGCTTGTCCGCCCGCAGCGCCTGAGGTTATCCTCCCCCGATCCGGCATTGGGGGAAGGAACCGATTCCATGGCGCATGGAGCGAGGCTGGCGGGCAAGGTGGCGCTGGTCACCGGCGGCGCGCAGGGCATCGGCGAGGCAATCGCCCGCCAGCCGATCAAGCGCATGGCCCGGGTCGAGGAGATCGCCAACGCCGTGCTGTTCTTCGCTTCGGACGAGAGCTCCTATTGCACCGGCTCGGAACTGCTGGTCGATGGCGGACATCTGGCGGGACCCTGCCGCGACGGGTTTCCTTCGGCTTAATCCTCTTGGCCCCCCGGCAAGGCTGTATTAGGCTGTCGCGCAAACAGAAAACAGCTGAGAGGTCCCATGGCGATCGAGGCGCATCATCCGCTGACCAGAGCCGATTACCGTGCGGAAGGACCCAATGCCGTCCGCGTCACCGATCGCGGCAAATGGGGCCGGTTCGACCGTTTCGGGGCCTGGATCGAAGGCGAGCTGCGCCAATGCGATCCGCATATGTGCATCTGGCTGACCGGGCTGGCGATTATCGAGGATAGATCGAGGGAGGCGGCGAAATGAGCGAGAGCGATCCGGGCGCGTTCAAGGCGCGCAAGATCCGCCGCAGCCCAGGGATATCCTACCAGCAGCTGCTCGACGCCGACACCAGGCCGGTGCCCGCGCATCTGCGCGTCGATACGGCAGCGTTCCTCGGCGACCACGACATTCCCCTCGAACGCTATATCGATCCCCATTACCACGAGCTGGAGAAAGAAAAGCTCTGGCCCAAGGTCTGGCAGATGGCGGTGCGCGAGGAGCGCATCCCGGAGGTCGGCGACGCCGATGTCTACGAAATCGCCGACACCTCGATCCTCATCGTCCGCACCGCTGCGGACGAGATCAAGGCCTATTACAACGCCTGCCTGCACATGGGCCGTCAGCTGGTCGAACGGCCCTGCCGCATGGCCGAAATCCGCTGCCCCTATCACGGCTTCACCTGGCGCACCGACGGCAAGCTCAAGCACATCCCCGGCATGTGGGACTTCCCGCATGTCGATGCGGCGAAGATGAACCTGCCGGAAGTAAAGGTGGCCCGGTGGAACGGCTTCGTCTTCGTCAACATGGACCCGGATTGCGAGCCGCTGGAAAGCTACCTCGGCGAGGCTTTCCGCCACTGGGACTCCTATCCGCTCGGCGATCGCTACACGTCTGTCCATGTCATGAAGGTGATGCGCTGCAACTGGAAGGCGGCGCAGGAGGCCTTCATGGACGCCTTCCATCTGATCGCCTCGCACCCGCAGATCCTCGCCGCCGCGGGCGACGACAACACCCAATACGATGTCTTCGCGCATGCCTCGCGCGCGATCACCCCGGCCGGCACCCCCAGCCCGCATCTCACCTGGTCGCCGACCGAACAGGAAATCGCCGCCAACGTCTACAAGCCGCGCGATTCAACCGGCGGCATTGCCGTGCCCGACGGCATGACCTATCGCCAGGTCGGCGCCCAGGCCGGCCGCGAGGAGCTGCGCAAGATGATCGGCGACAAGGCGGACGCGCTGTGCGACGCGGAAATCATGGACAGCTTCTATTACACGCTGTTCCCCAATTTCCACCCCTACCTCGCCTACAACCAGGTCAACCAGCGCTTCAAGCCATACGGCGACCGGCATGACATGTGCACCATGGAGGTCTTCTACCTCTCCCCGTTCAAGGGCGAGCGCCCGCCCCCGGCGCACATCACCCACCTCGGCCCTGATGACAGCTGGCTCGACGCACCGGAACTGGGCGCGGCGGCGGCGCTGATCGCGCAGGACGAGTGGAATCTGGACAAGGTGCAGAAAGGCATGCACACGTTGCGCAAGACCAAGCCGGGGCTGACGATGGGGGTCTATCAGCACAGCCAGGTGCGGCATTTCCACAACATCTATGAGCGGTATCTGGGGCTGGAACGCTGAGCTGGCGCTACCCCGGCCAACGCACCACCGACGCGGCATTCGGCCCGCCCTCGCCCACACTCTGCATCAGGAAGGTGCTGGTCCAGCCGCCATCGACATGCAGATTGTGCCCGGTGATGTAGCTGGCGAGGTCGGAGAGCAGGAACAGGATCGCCTTGGCCAGTTCGTCGGGCGTCGCCGCGCGACCGAGCGGGATTTTCGCCTTCATCGCGGCGTTGAATTTTGCTTCGCCTTCGGCGTTCAGCGTTAGCCGCGGGGTGGCGGCGCTGCCCGGCATCGCCGCGTTGACCCGGATGCCGTAGGGCCCCCACTCGTCGGCCATGGTCCGCACCAGGTTGATCATCCCGGCCTTGGCCGCGCCATAGCCGGCGTGGTTGGGGGCCGAAGTCAGCCCGCTGACCGAAGAGACACAGGCGATCGCGCCGGGCTTGCCGTTCTTCAGCAGCGAGCGCCCGACCGCGCGGGCGGGCAGGAAGAACGAGGTGAGGTTGAGCGCAATCGCCTCGTTGAATTTCGCGAGGCTCATGTCGACGACCTGGTCCCACACGCCCAGCCCGATCACCGTCGCCATGACATCGACCGGGCCGAAGGCCGCCTCGGCGGCGGCCAGGGTCGATCTCGACGCTGTCTTCGGAGCGCACATCGGCCTGAAATGCCACCGCCTTGGCGCCCTGATGGTTGAGCTCCCCGGCGATCTTTTCCGCCCGCTCTTGCACCAGATCGACCACCGCCACTTTCGCGCCCGCCTGCGCCAGCCGGATCGAAGTCCGCTCGCCCATGCCGAAACCGCCGCCCCAGACAATGGCGTGCTTGCCGGTCAGCCCGAGGAAATCCGGTTGTTCCATTGTCTCTCTCCCGATTTGTGCCGGGTCAGTGTTGACCAGCCGGACGACGAGGCCAAGAGGCAATCGACCACCACACATGAGAATCTGGCATGCTCATCGACACCGCCAACCGCCGCATCCACTTCGACCTGCTCGGCCCCGAGGGCGCCCCGCTGGTCTGCCTCGCCCATTCGCTGTCGTCCGACGGCGGCATCTGGGCCGAACAGGTGCCGCCGCTGCTCGCTGCCGGCTGGCGGGTGCTGCGGCCCGACATGCGCGGCCACGGCGGCAGCGAGGCGGGAAGCGGACCCTATTCCATGTCCGGCCTTGCGGCGGATGTGATCGCGGTGCTGGATTTTCTCGGCGCGGCACAAGATGCACTTCGTCGGGCTCTCGATCGGCGGGATGATCGGCCAGCAACTGGCGCTGGAACACCCGCAGCGTCTCCACTCGCTGATGCTCACCGGCACCTCGCCCAAGGCGGTGCCCGGCCCGCCGGACATGTGGCCCACCCGCTTTGCCGCAATCCGCGCCGCAGACACGGTCGCGCCGATAGCCGACGCCACCATGACCCGCTGGTTCACCGAAGCTTTCCGCCCCGGCCATGAGAACCGCTGGCAGCAGGTGTGGAACATGGTCGCGAATACCTCGCCCGAGGGCTACATCGGCGGGGCCGAGGCGATCATCGCCTTCGATGTGCTGGAGCGCTTGCCCGAGGTGCGGATGCAGACGCTGGTGGTCTGCGGCGACGACGATCCGGGGACGCCGGCCGAAGGCAACCGGCGGATTGCCGCGCTGATCCCGGGGCGCGGTATCGGGAGATCGCCAATGCGCGGCATATCCCGATGGTGGAGCATCCGGAGGTGTTTTCGCGGATCATGCTGGGGTGGCTGGAGGGGCGGCGTTAACGCAGCTTCGCAATCCCGATCCCGTCCGCCTTGGCCCGGTCCTTGGTCGATTCCTCGCTGCGATTGAGCGCCTTGGCGATTTCCTTGAGGCCCTTGCCCTTGCCCGCCAGCGTGCGCAGCTTGGCCAGTTCCTCCGGCTTCCAGGGCTGGCGGTGGCGGGTGAATTGTTCGGACATGGAATTCCTCCTAATTCCTCCCTGTTTTTGCGCAGCAAAAATGGGGAGGTGGCAGCCCGAAGGGCTGACGGAGGGGTTCTGGCGCTACGTCGATACCCCTCCACCCCCCTTCGGGCGGTCCCCCTCCCCATTCGGCTTCGCCAAACGGGGAGGAACTTGATAGGCTACTTCGGCTTCTTCGCCGGAGCCTTCTTCTTTGCCGGAGCCTTGCGCTTCGGCTTGCCCTTGGACGGCCCCTTCGCCGCTTTCTCGTCGATCAGCACCACCGCAGCCTCCGCTGTCAAGGCCTCGGGCTCGGTGCCGCGCGGCAGGGTGGCGTTGGTCGTCCCATCGGTTACATAGGGCCCATAGCGCCCGGCCATCAGCTTCATCTCGCCGCCCGAGGTCGGATGCGGCCCGAAGGTCTTGAGCGGCTCGGCGGCGGTGCGCGCTCCCCTGCCCCCGCCGTTGGCCGCATCGGCCAGCTTGGCCACGGCTGCGTTCATCCCGGTGTCGAACACTTCGGCGGTCGAGCGCAGCTTGGCGTATTTGCCATTATGCGCGAGGTATGGCCCGTAACGCCCGATACTGGCGGTGATCGGCAGCTGGGTTTCGGGGTGATCGCCGATCGGCGCGCGGCAGGCCGAGCAGCTTCACCGCCCAGTCGAGATCGAGTTCGGGAATATCCTTGGGGATCGAGCTGCGCTTGGCCTCCTTGCCCTCGCCGAGCTGGATATAGGGGCCGAAGCGACCGGCGCGGCGGGTGATGCTCTCGCCGGTTTCGGGGTGCTTGCCGATTTCGGCATCGTCTCCCCCTTCCGCGCCATTGCCGCCGGGCTGGGCGAATTTGCGGGTGAACTTGCATTCGGGATAGTTGGAGCAGGCGACGAAGGCGCCGAAGCGGCCCCCTCGAAGCGCCAGCCGACCGCCGCTGCGTCCTTCCGGGCCGCATTTCGGGCAGATGCGCGGATCGGCGCCGTCGTCGCTGGGCGGGAACAGATAGTCGGAGAGGAATTCGTCGAGCGCCTCGGTGACTTCGGAGGGCTTGCGCTCCATCACCTCGTCGGTCGAGGGCTTGAAGTCCTTCCAGAAGGCCTCCAGCACCGCCTTCCACGCCGCGCGCCCGCCGGAGACTTCGTCGAGTTCGTCCTCCATCCCGGCGGTGAATTCATAGGCGACATAGCGCGGGAAGAAGCGTTCGAGAAAGGCCGTGAGCAGCCGCCCCAATTCCTCTGCAAAGAAACGGTTTTTCTCGGTGCGGACGTAGTTGCGGTCCTTGAGCACCTGCAAGGTCGAGGCATAGGTCGAAGGCCGGCCGATGCCGAGTTCCTCGAGCCGCTTGACCAGGCTGGCCTCGGAATAGCGCGGCGGCGGCTGGGTGAAATGCTGCGCGGCATCGACGCCCTTCTTCGCCGGGACGTATCGCCCTTGGCCATGGCGGGGAGCAGGCCGCTCTCGTCGTCCTCGCTATCGCCCTTATTGTCGCGGTCTTCCTCGTAAACCGCGAGGAAGCCGGGGAACTTCACCACCTGGCCAGTGGCGCGCAGCTCGTGCTTGCCTGCCGGATCGCGCAGGGTGACGGTGGTTCGCTCAAGATTGGCCGAGGCCATCTGGCTGGCCAGCGCGCGCTTCCACACCAGTTCGTACAGCCGCGCTTCGTCGCCGCTGCCATAGCGGTCCTTGGTGAAATCGACCGGGCGGATGGCTTCATGCGCTTCCTGCGCATTCTTGGCCTTGGTCTCGTAATGCCGGGGTTTTTCCGGGCAGGAAGTTGCCCGAATAGCGGTCGTTGATCGCCTTCCTCGCGTCGGAAATCGCGCTGCTATCCATCTGCACCCCGTCGGTGCGCATATAGGTGATCGCGCCCGCCTCATAGAGGTTCTGCGCCACCCGCATGGTGTGGCTGGCCGAAAAGCCGAGCTTGCGCGCGGCCTCCTGTTGCAGCGTCGAGGTAGTGAACGGCGGATAGGGATTGCGCTTTTGCGGGCGGGTATCGACCTCTTCCACGCGGAACACCGCGCCCTCGACAGCCGCCTTGGCGCGCATCGCCGTGCCTTCTTCGCCGAGGCTGAGCTTCTCCAGCTTCTCGCCGTCGAACTTGACCAGCCTTGCGGGAAACTCGGTGCCGCCCTGCTCCAGCCGGGCAATCACAGACCAGTATTCCTGCGGGCGGAACACTTCGATCTCGCGCTCGCGCTCGCAGATCAGCCGCAGCGCCACCGATTGCACCCGCCCCGCGCTCTTGGCCCCGGGCAGCTTGCGCCACAGCACCGGCGAGAGGGTGAAGCCGAACAGATAATCCAGAGCGCGGCGGGCGAGATAGGCGTCGATCAGATCCTGGTCGAGCTCGCGCGGATGCTTCATCGCCTCGGTGACGGTGGCCTTGGTGATGGCGTTGAACGTGACCCGCTCGACCAGCTTGGGCAGCGCCTTGCGCTTGGTCAGGAATTCGCGGACATGCCAGCTGATCGCCTCGCCCTCGCGGTCGGGGTCGGTGGCGAGGATCAGCCGGTCGGCGCCCTTGGCGGCATCGGCGATGGCTTTGACCCGGCTCGCCTTGTCGCCATAGACCTCCCAGTCCATCGCGAAGGCCTCGTCGGGCCGGACCGAACCGTCCTTGGGCGGCAGGTCGCGGATGTGGCCGTAGGAGGCCAGGACCTTGTAGTCCGCGCCGAGGTATTTCTCGATGGTTTTGGCCTTGGCCGGCAATTCGACGATAACTAGCTGCATGGCTGACCCGAATTCCCCTTACGCGTATACGTGTGCGTGTACGCGAGGGTGGGGAGGATTGGGGCGGGGCGTCAAGCCGCTTTCATTCGAACACTGCATTGAGACTGACCGAGGAAGGCCGCAGCGCCAGCAGGATGGCGACTGTCATCGCGGTGCTGCAGGCGCTGGCGAATTCCGCTGCCGCTTCGCCGACGAAGTTCACCACATTTGTTTCCAGACTCCAGGTCAGCGGGCTTCCCTCTTCCCCCAGAATGCCTTCGCCGAATGAGAACATCGCACCGCCCAACAGCACGCCGACTATGGCAATCACGACGGCAATGAGCGCCAGATAAGCCAGCACGATCTGCCACTGCGACTCGCGGGTGGCTTCCCAGCTGGCTTTCATCGATTCGATCACGCCGAGTTGTTCTCCGACGATCATCGCAGGGGCTATCGACCAGCGGGCCAGCAAGATCAGGCCGGGCACGATGAGCAGTATCGTGCCCGCCAGAGCGCCAAGAGCGGCGAGCAGCGATGCGCCGACATAGGCGCCGATCCGCCGGCGATTGCCGGCATCGCCAAGCTGCCCCTCGCGGCGCAGCAGGATTTCGGTGAGAAAGTAGGATGCGACGAAAGTGACTACGACGCCCGCACTGCTAAAGCTGGCGCCGCCCTTCGCCATGCTGAGCGCGGTCGAAAGCGCCGCCATGCCCAGCGCATAGGCTGCGATCGGCCCGGGATGGTCGCGGATCAGCCGCGCGGTGCCCGAGATGATTTCACCGAACGAGACCCTGTTTGGAATTGCCACCGATCTGCTCCCCTGCTTCACCCAGCCAAACTCACCCGCCCCGCCGCGTGCCGCACCAGCCTGCCCGCCAGTTCCAGCTCAAGCAAGGCCAGCTGCACCGCCGCCGCGCTGTCGCCGCTCTGGCGGATCAGCTCGTCGATGGCGACCGGGGCGGTGGTGAGCAGCGCGGCGAGGTCCGCCGGTTCATCCGCCAGTTCGTCTTCGGCGCGCGAACCAGGCGGGCGATGCCTCGCGGAAGCTGGAACGCGGGACGCCGTTGAAGCCCGAAAGCAGCTCGATCACATCCTCCGGGCTCTGCACCAGCACCGCGCCGTCGCGGATCAGCTGGTTGCCGCCGTGGGCGCGGCTGTCGAGCGGGGAGCCGGGGATCGCCATGACCTCGCGCCCCGCCTCGCCCGCCAGCCGCGCGGTGATCAGCGAGCCGGACTTGGGCGCGGCCTCGACCACCAACGTGCCCGCCGCGAGACCAGCGATGATGCGGTTGCGCGCCGGGAAGTGGCGGGCGAGCGGTTCGGTGCCCGGCGGATGTTCGGTAACCAGCAGGCCGTTCGCGGCGACTTCCTCTTGCAAATCGGCATGTTCGGGCGGGTAAGAGACATCGATGCCGCTGGCGATCACCCCGACCGTGCCGCCGCCACCCGCTCCCGCCGACAGCGCGCCGCGATGCGCCGCCCCGTCGATCCCGCGCGCCAGGCCAGAGACCACCGCCAGCCCCGCTTCGGCCAGCGCCGCGGCAAACTCGCGCGCCAGCTTGACCGCGCCGGCCGAGGAATTGCGCGCGCCGACGATGGCGACTGCCGGGCGCGAGGCGACGGCGGCGTCGCCGCGCACCAGCAGGATCGGCGGCGCGCCCTCGACCTCGCCGAGCAGGGGCGGATAGTCGGGCATGTCGTGAAACAGATAGCGCGCGCCCGGTCTGCTTCATCGCCGCGATCTCGTCGGCGATGCGGCCTTCCGCAGCCGCCTTGTAGGGCGATCCCCCGCGCGCGGCGAGATCGGGTAGTGCCGCCAGCGCCGCCTGGGCATCGCCGAAGCGGCGCAGCAGCTGGGCGTAGCTGACCGGTCCGATATTGGGCGAGCGCAGCAGCCGGATGCGGGCGAAAGCCTCCTGCTGCGAGAGGGAACTCACGCGCCGGTGCCTCCGGACTTTCCGCCCACCCGGGGCTCGGTCCCATCGCGCAAACGTCCGATATTGGCGCGGTGGAGCCACAGAACAAGCGCCGCCATAGCCAGCAGCGCGGGCGAATACTGGCCATGGCCCGAAGCCAGCGCCGCCAGCGGGGCGACAGTCGCCGCCGTCATCCCCGCGACCGAGGATATCCGCGTCAGCGCCAGCACGCCGAGCCAGAAAGCAGCGTAAGTCGCGCCGATCGGCCAGGCAAAGCCGAGCGAGACGCCCATCATCGTCGCCACGCCCTTGCCGCCCTTGAACCGCAGCCACACCGGGAAACAGTGGCCGATGAAGGCGGCGAGACCCGCCAGCCCCTGCCAGCCCGGCAGCCAATGCGACACCAGCAGCACAGCCGCGAGCCCCTTGGCGATATCGAGCAGCAGCGTCGCCGCGGCGAGGCCCTTGCGTCCGGTGCGCAGCACATTGGTCGCGCCGATATTGCCCGATCCGATCCCGCGCAAATCCCCCGCCCCGGTCAGCCGGGTGAGGATCAGCCCGAAAGGGATCGAGCCCAAGGCGTATCCCGCCACCAGACTCAGCAATGCGCCAATCGTGTCCATCGGTTCCCCCTCTGCCACCTCCTAATAGCTGCGGACCTGCGATCATGCAGCGGAAAAATGGGAATACCGCCGATTTGGCGCAGTCTGGCGCTTGAGGTACTTGCTAGTCTGGTCTGGTCTGGTCTATATGACGTCCATGACCCTTGTGACCGTAACCGAAGCCAAAGCCAATCTCTCAAAGCTGCTCGCCATGGTCGAACGGGGCGAAGAGGTGGTGATCGGGCGTGCGGGCCTGCCGGTGGCAACATTGTCGCCGGTGGTGCCGAAGCCGAAGGCGCGCGTGCTGGGCCTTGGCAAGGGCAAGGGCTGGATGGCGCCCGATTTCGACGAGTGGCCCGAGGAAGAAGCGCGCGCGCTGGGCATCATCGACTAGGCAGATGCGGATTCTGCTCGACAGTCATATTCTGTTCTGGACGATTATCGAGCCGCAAAAGGTCTCCGCAAGTCTGACAAGTGTCCTGGTGGATGTTCGCAACCAGGTGTGGGCAAGCGCCGTCGGGATTGCCGAGTTGAGGATCAAGCAGCGCATTGGCAAACTCGAACTCCCCGGCGATTTCGATGACCTGATTGAGCGGACCGGCTTCGATACATTGCCGTTTCACGCCAGTCACACACGATTGCTGGCTGAACTGCCACTGCATCACCGCGACCCATTCGACCGGATGCTGATTGCCCAGGCAATTTGCGAAGGCCTGACAATAGCAACGGCGGATGAGATGTTTGCGCATTATCCCGCGGATATCCTGAGAAACTGAATGACCGCCGCCCAGCCCATCCTGCTGTTCGATTCCGGCGTTGGCGGGCTGTCGGTGCTGGCCGAAGTTCGCAAGATCCTGCCCGATGCTCCGATAATCTACGCCGCCGACAACGCCGGTCTGCCCTATGGCGGCAAGACCGAGGCCGAGATCGCGGCGCGGGTCTGCGGGCTGCTGGGGCGGATGGCGGAGCGGTTCCAGCCCCGGCTGATCTGCATCGCCTGCAACACCGCCTCGACCATTGCGCTGGCCATGGTCCGCGACGTGCTGCAAATCCCGATCGTCGGCACGGTGCCCGCGATCAAGCCCGCAGCGGCGATGACGCGCAGCGGGGTCATCGGCTTGCTCGGCACCGAGGCGACAATCCGGCAAAGCTATGTCGATCGGCTGGAGGCGGAATTCGCCCAGGGCAAGCACCTGCTCCGCCACGCTGCGCCCGGGCTGGTGACGGCGGCGGAGGCGAAGCTGCGCGGGGAGCCGGTCGATCCGGCGGTCTTTGCCTCTGCCGCTGCAAGCTTGCGCGCCATGCCGGGCGGCCAGGACATCGACACGGTAGTGCTGGCCTGCACCCATTTTCCGCTGGTCGAGGCCGAATTGGCCGCAGCGTTCGGCGCAGGCGTTGCCTTCGTCCACGGGGCGCAGGGCATTGCCCGGCGGATAGCTCATCTCACCGCAGGACAGACATTCCGCCGCGCCCGGCCCGACCTCGCGCTGTTCACCCGCAATGGCGAGGACATGGCGCTTCTGGCCCCCGCCCTCGCCCGCTACGGCATCGGGCGGACCGAGGTGCTGTAGATGACCCGCCGCTTCAATATCCTGCTGCTGGCGCTGCTGCTTGGGTTCGGCCTGCCCTATTACTGGCTGCTGATCGACAGCCGCCCCGGCGATGCCAGGCCCAAGCCGGTTTCCATCGCGCAGCTGCGCCATATCGCCGCCAGCATCCCGGGACAGCGGCCCACTGCGGTCGAGATGGAGCAGGTCGCCTTCGTCCGCATGCCCGGCAATGTCTTCGTCGCCGGCAGCGGCATCAAGCGCAAATTGTTCGGCTTCATGGCTTTCCGCCTGCCGGTTCCCGGCAGCGGCGCGGTGATCGTCGATACCGGCATGACCGCGGCGACCGCCCGCGAACTAGGCGTCGAATATTTCATCGCGCCCGCCCAGGCCAGGGTGAATGCCGCCATGCAGCGGGCCGGTCTGATTTTAGCGACGCATGAACATGTCGATCACATGGCCGGACTTGCCGCCCTGGCGAACACGCCGGCGATCGCCAAGGCCCGGCTCAATCCGCAGCAGCTGCCCGGCGCGCCGCTGGCCGGCACGCTGCCCTGGTCGCGGCGCGAGGGACTGACGGCGACGATTGCGCCCGGCGCGCCGCAGGCGGTCGCGCCGGGCATTGTCGTCATTCCCGCCCCCAGCCATACGCCGGGAAGCCAGATGATCTTCGTGCAGCTGGCCAATGGCAGCGAATATCTCTTCGCCGGCGATATCGCCACCATGGCGCAAAGCTGGAAGCAGTTGCGCGCCCGGTCGCGGCTGATGGGCGACTATATCGATCCAGAAGATCGCCGCGAGGCATTCGCCTGGATGCTGACCATCCGTCAGCTGGCAGCCCAGGCGCCGCGACTGAAGGTCATCCCCGGGCACGATCACGTCTGGTTGATGGATATCAAGAACAAGGCCGGCATTATCGAGCATTTTACGCCGGACCCCGTTTCAAACGGAAGCGGGTCCTAACAAGCCGCTAGCCTTCGCTGCGGCCTTCCGCTAAGGGGCGGCGAAACGGTGGGATTCCGCAACTCGTGAACTACGATCAGATTTTCGGCCAGGCCATCGAGCGGCTGCATTCGGAAGGGCGCTACCGCGTCTTCATCGACATATTGCGCAACAAGGGCGCCTACCCCAACGCACGCTGCTTCGCCGGGCATAACGGCCCCAAGGACATCACCGTGTGGTGCTCGAACGACTATCTCGCGATGGGCCAGCATCCCAAGGTGATCGCGGCGATGGAAGAGGCGCTGCACGATGTCGGCGCGGGCTCGGGCGGCACGCGCAATATCGGCGGCAACACCCATTACCACATTCAGCTGGAGCGCGAGCTGGCCGATCTCCACGGCAAGGACGGGGCGCTGCTGTTCACCAGCGGCTATGTCTCCAACGACGCGACGCTCTCGACGCTGGCCAAGCTGCTGCCGGGCTGCATCGTCTTCTCCGACGAGCTCAACCACGCCAGCATGATCGCCGGCATCCGCAATTCGGGCGCGGAAAAGCAGGTGTGGCGGCACAACGATCTCGGTCATCTGGAAGAGCTGCTCGCCGAAGCGGATCCCGAAGCGCCCAAGCTGATCGCCTTCGAAAGCGTCTATTCGATGGACGGCGATGTCGCCCCGATCCATGCGATCTGCGACCTGGCGGAGAAATACAACGCGCTCACCTATATCGACGAGGTTCACGCCGTCGGCATGTATGGCCCGCGCGGCGGCGGCATCAGCGACCGCGACGAGGCGGCGCACCGCATCGACATCATCGAAGGCACGCTGGGCAAGGCCTTCGGCGTGATGGGCGGCTATATCGCGGCCGACGCCAAGATCGTCGATGTGATCCGCAGCTATGCGCCCGGATTCATCTTCACTACATCGCTGTCGCCGGTGCTGGTTGCCGGCGTGCTGGCCAGCGTGCGCCACCTCAAGGCCTCCAGCGTCGAACGCGAAGGCCAGCAGGCCTCGGCGGCGACGCTCAAGCGCCTGTTCGCCGGGGCCGGGCTGCCGGTGATGCCCTCCACCACGCATATCGTCCCGCTGATGGTCGGCGATCCGGTGCGCGCGAAAGAAATCAGCGACATATTGCTCGCCGAATACGGCGTCTATGTGCAGCCGATCAACTACCCCACCGTGCCGCGCGGCACCGAGCGGCTGCGGTTTACTCCGGGCCCGGCCCACACCGAGGCGATGATGGTCGAGCTGACCAAGGCGCTGGCGGAAATCTGGGACCGGCTGGAAATGCGCAAGGCGGCGTGATCGCCCCGCCGCATGCCGCCGCAGCGCGCGGCGGCGGGTTCTGGTCCAAACTTCCCGAAAGCTGGCGGGCGGCTATCGTCCTGACCTTGCTGGCCCTGGCGACCCGCGCCTGGATATTCGGCAATCCCGCCATCCATGTCGACGATCAGTTTTACCTCCTCGTCGGGCAGCGGCTGGCCGAGGGGTATCTTCCCTATGTCGATATCTGGGACCGCAAGCCGGTCGGCCTGTTCCTGATCTACGCCTTCGCCAACCGGGTGTTTGCCGATCCGGTGGCGGGCTATCAACTGATCGCCGCCGTCTGCGTTGTCCTCACCAGCCTGATCCTGTTCGCCATGGCGCGGCGGGTGACGGGCTTTGCGGCGGCGCTGGGCGGCGCGGCGGCCTATCCGGCGTGGCTGCTGCTGTTCGGCGGGATCGGCGGGCAATCGCCGGTGTTCTACAATCTGCCGATGGCCGCAGCGGCGGCGTGGACGATGGCGCTGGCGGTCAGGCCCGATGCCCGCCGCCTCACCGCGCAGGGCTGCGCGATCATGCTGCTGGCGGGGCTGGCCATGCAGATCAAATATGCGGCGGTGTTCGAGGGGCTGTTCTTCGGCCTCAGCCTGCTGTGGACCGGACGACAGCGCGGACGGGCGCTGCCGAGGCTCGCCGCCGATGCCGCAGTGTGGATCGCCATCGCGCTGGCCCCGACACTGGCCGCCTATGCCGCCTATGCCGCGATGGGCCACGGCGAGGCCTTCATCGACGCCAATTTCCTGTCGATCTTCCGCGACGAAATGCCGTTCCTGCCCGCGCTGGTCAGGCTGCTGTGGGAGCTGCTCGGCCTTTCGCCGTTCTGGGTTTGCGCCTGGATCGGCTGGCGCCGCTGCAAGGCAAAGCCGGTAGCGCGCTGGATCTTCGCCTGGGCGGGCGCCAGCATCGCCGGCTTCCTGCTGTTCGGCAACTGGTTCGATCATTACGTGCTGCCGCTGCTGGCGCCGCTCAGCCTGATCGCCGCGCTGGCCTTCGACAGCGTCACCCGGCGGCGCGCCGCGATTGGCCTGGTGGTGGGACTGGGCCTGGCAGCGGGCTATCCGCGCGGGATCGTCGATGTCGCCGGGCTGGGCGACCGCGACAGGATGGACCGGCTGGCCGGGCTGATCCAGCCGCATCTCGGCAAGGGCTGCCTCTATGTCGCCGACGATCTGTCGATCCTGTATTACCTGACCCGCAGCTGCCTGCCCTCGCGCTTCGCCTTCCCCGACCATCTCGCGCTGAAGCGCTACGACCGCGCGCTTGGCATCGACCAGAGGGCGGAAGTCGCCCGGGTGCTGGCGAGCCGGCCTCCGGCGATCGTGGTCTGGACCAATCCGGGGCCGGAGACCGGCTATGCCTACCGTGCCTTGCTCGAGGCGGCATTGCGGGCGCATTACCGCCCGGTCGGCACCCAGCAAATCGGCACGGACGTTTTCACCGTGTTCGCCCGCGCTGCACGGTGACATGCACCGGCGCCAGCCCGGCAAAATGGACCTATCCAGAAATACCTATCGCGATTGAAAAAAAGCGTTAAAACCCCGCGCTGGCCTGACTTCGAGGGCCATCCATGCGCTGGGAATCGCGCATCGCTCACAATGGAGGGACGCATGGCCGAAGACTGGTCGATCAACGTCAAGAAATATGTTCCGGATGCCGACGACGGCATCATCGCCGGCATCGTGCGCTATTGCGGGATTGCGCTGCAGAAGCGCGATTCCTCGCTGGTCAGCTTCGGCGACACGAAAGAGACCGACCGGGTTCGCGAGAATTACCTCAAGAAGAAGCTTGCGCTGACCAACAGCGACGATGACCTCAACCAGGCGATCGCCGCAGTCGGCGAGCGCATGAAGGGCGAGAACTTCAAGAACCGCGTCACGGTCTATTATCTGCTCGCCGAGCGTTTCGGCATGCTGGGCCTGTTCGGCAAGGGCGGCGCTGCCGTCGCGGGCGGCGCTGCCGCTGCTGCCGCCGGCGTGGCGGGTCTCGCCAGTCTCGGCGGCAAGGATGACGCCGAGCCGGTTGCCGCACCCGTCCCTGAGCCGGCTGCAGCCGCGCCGATAGCCGCAGTCGCCGCCGTGGGCGCAGCTGCTGCCGGCGGCGTCGCCGCCGCTGCAAGCTCGCTTGGCAGCGGTGCGCAGGCGCTGACCGGCGACAGCTATGGCGCTGCCGATGCCGGCGAAACCTCGGGCGGCCTCGGCTGGCTGAAATGGCTGCTGCTGGCGCTCGCCGCGCTGCTGCTGCTGTGGTGGCTGTTCTTCCGTCAGCCTGCGGCTGCACCGACTGCCGAACCGGCGCCCGCCGAAACCGCCGCAGCGGTTGCGCCGGGAGCTACCGAAGCTGCCGCTCCTGCGGCACCGCCGCCCGCCGAAGGGACCGTCACGATCCCGACCGGCGCCGGAGTGACCACCGAAACCCGCGACGGCAAGCCGGTGGTGAAGGTCTATTTCGATACCGGCAAAGCCAATATCGTCGATGCCTTCGCTCCCGCCGCAGGCGCGATGAAGGCCTATCTCGATAGCCACGCGGGCAGCACCCTCGGGGTCTCGGGCTTCGCCGACAAGCGCGGCAATGCCGCCGCCAATGCCGAACTCTCCAAAAAGCGCGCGCAAGCGGTCAAGGCGGCGCTGGTGACCTCGGGCATCCCGGACGCTGCGGTCGAACTTATCAAACCCGCCGATGCAGTCGAAGCCACCGAAGACCTGGCCGGCGCCCGCCGCGTCGAGGTATTCGTGAAATAGTCCGCAGCAATCTGCGAACTACAACAGGGCCGGAGCCAAGCTCCGGCCCTTTTTTTGTGCCCCGGGCCATTTTCACTTTCGGTTCATCGCAGCCGGTCGAAATTTGTCCGATGCAATGACAGGGAGGCAATCATGCTGCGTTCGCTGATCTGGGCTGCTGGGGCAGCAATGACCTTCGCCGGGATTGCCGTCTTCGCCCCCGCTTCCCGGGCGCAAAGCCCGGCTGCCCAGCAATGCATATTGGGCAAGATGACCGCCTATGTCCGCGACCGCGATCTCAAAGGGCTCGACAGCAGGATACCCGAAGCCAAGAGCGCGGAGTTTCGCGCGCAATGCGGCGAGCCGGAAGATACAAGCGCGCAGGCAGTGCCCCCATCCGGCGCAGCCGCACCTCCCGCTTTTCAAAGCGCGGCGGCAGTTCGGGCAGACAGAAGCTTCAATGTCGGGTGTCAGAGCTATACTCTGGACAGGCGGGAGGTTTTCCCGATCGGGCGCCCGCGCGCCTGCCCTGGCCGGGGTGATTGTTCACATTCCGACAGCGCAACAAGCTGAATCCGGCCGCAGCGTGACCCTTACCATCGCGCCGCCGGGTGCACCGCGCGCCGTCGTCGAGTTCAAGGGAACCAGCCAGCTGCTCGGGTTCGGCAACAGCAGCAGGGCAATAGGGGACAGCGCGCAACTGACGATCAAATCGGTGAATGGCAAACCGCACGAAGGATCGTGCGGCGTCCAATTCAATCGCTGGGGCGCAGCGGCGCAACCGCAGGCCACGATGTCGTGCTCTGGCATCGCCCCACGCCCCGGCAACAGCGGCTTCACCCGGTTCGATCTGCAATTCTCCTTCATCCTCGATGACGGACGGTCATGGGTCGCCAATCAGAGTCCGGTGGCGGCATGGCAGGCGGCGGTCATCGCCATGTTCGATGCTCTCGACCCCGATCGCCCCCTGGGGCTTGCGGGCGACAATATTTCCGGCAGGAGCGCGACAGCACCTTCGCCGGTGCTGTTCGGCCTGCGTATCGGCGACCGCTGGCCCGCGAATTTGCCTGCATGCTCCGCGCGGGTGCAGACACCCGGCTATCCCTGCATCGGAAAAGCGGGGCAAGATCAATTGGTCAAACCGGCCTTTGGCGACACGCCCTATCGCACGCTCCAGATCGTTCCATCCGCAACGCAGATCGAAGCAGAATTTCCGGGCCTTCGCGCTCTGGCCGATCCCGAGGCTGTGCTGATCATGGCGTTCGTCGATCAGCGGAACATCCTGACCGGCATCGGCCTTCAGTTCATGGCCGGATCGAACGCGGACATGGCCGCAGTATCCAACGTGCTCGATCGGCGGTTTGGCCCGGAGAAGCGCATGCTGATGAAACGCATCGCGAACGCGGCCAACGGGGGATTTACCGCTGCAAGCTACCGGATATGGGAACGGCCGAACCTGACGGTGCGCTTCGGCAAGTCCGAGCTGGCGCCCGCGAGTGCGCTTGCGGTCACGCAGATATTCACCCCGCAATTCGCCCGCGAAGTTTTCGGCGAGGCCGCAAGCGAAACCGGCGCGCCCGCGCTTGCGCCTCGCAGGCCTGCTGACCCGCTGCAAGGACGAAAGACTGCGCAGGAATTGTTGCAGGAAGCCGCCAATACCCGCCCGGTGGTGGTTGTAGACGAAACCAATCCGTACATCCGCCAAGCGCGGATATCGATGCAGGCACGGGAAAAATGCGAATTGTCTGTGCGGGGCCGCGTATGGGAGGACGATGAAACCCAGCGCATCGTGCAGGAATGCACAGACCGGGAAATACGGCGCGCCAGGCGATAAACAGCCGACCGCTGCGCAATCGTCGCCGCAAGGCCTTGCGGCGACGCTTCCCCAAACCCTGGCCCCCTCCCCCGCCGGGGAGGGAGAGATCGGGCTACGTCACCTCAGCGACACCACATTGTCGCTCTGACGCGGATCGCGGCGGTCGCCGAGATACTGGCTGGCCATCGGCTCGTCGCTTACCTCGACAACCGTCGCCACGCCGAAGCCGTTGAACGCCGTGCGCATCGCCGCGCCATAGGCGCCGAGCATGCCGATTTCGATGTAATCGCCGGCATCGGTGCCGGCGGGGAGATCGAACGGGCCTTCCATGTGGTCCATGTCGTCGCAGGTCGGGCCGAAGAAGCTGAACGGCACTTCGGCCTCATCGGCGCCTTCACCGAGCAGCCGCACCGGAAAACGCCAGCCGACATGCGCCGCATCGAACAGCGCCCCGTAAGCGCCGTCGTTGATATAGAGTTCGCGGCCCCGGCGCTTCTCCACCTTGACGATCATCGAGTTGTATTCCGCGCACAGCGCGCGGCCCGGCTCGCACCACAGTTCCGACGAATAGGACACCGGCAGCGATTCCGCCGCGCGGTGGATCGCGCCGAAATAATCCTCCAGCGGCGGCGGCTCCATGCCCGGATAGATCGACGGGAAGCCCCCGCCGACATCGACGATATCGACCGTGACCGCCGCATCGACAATCGCCGCGCGCACCCGCTCCAGCGCCTGGACATAGGCAAACGGCGTCATCGCCTGGCTGCCGACGTGGAAGCAGATGCCCAGCCAGTCCGAAACCTGGCGGGTGGCCTGCAACAGCGGCGCGGCATCGGCGAGATCCACGCCGAACTTCGAGGCGAGGCTGAGCTCGGCATATTCGGAACTGACGCGCAGCCGCACGCAGAGCCGCAGGTCGGTGGCGGTCGAACCGTCCTCGGCCGCCGTCGCCGCAACGATCTTGTCGAGTTCTTCCTGGCTATCGAGGCTGAAGGTGCGCACGCCGTGAAGCTTGTAGGCCTCGGCAATCGCGCTGGCGGTCTTTACCGGGTGCATGAAGCACAGCACCGCCTCGGGCAGTGTGGCGCGCACCAGGCGCACCTCGGCGATCGAGGCGACGTCGTAATGCGTCACGCCCGAATCCCACAGCACCCGCAGCAGATCGGGCGACGGATTCGCCTTCACCGCATAGAGCGACCGGCCCGGAAACTTCTCGACGAAGAAACGGGCGGCGCGCGCGGCGGCGTGCGGGCGGTTGAGAATAACAGGTTCGTCCGGCGAAAGAGCGCGGACTACAGCCGGTGCATCGGGATGGATGTGCAATTCAAGGGACCCCCAATAGGCCTTGCGGCCAGAGCAACAATAGGACGAGGCTGCCTTGCGGTTATTGGAAGTCCCCTTGGGGCAGCGGGGGGTGCGTATATAGGCGTGATTATGAACTGCAAGTGAAAATGCGAGGGTGCAAAAATCGTCCCGGATTCGGGCGCTTTTGCGCTTCAGCTGAGCCGCCCCCGGAACTCCTCCCAGCCGAACTGGCGGACGCATTCGAGCGAATCGCTGTCCGAATCCCACAGCCAGATCGACGGCAGCGGCACGCCGTTGAAGGTGGTGGTCTTGACCATCGAATAATGCGCCTGATCGAGGAAGGCGATGCGCTGGCCGGGCTCGCAGGGGACCGGCAGGCGGTAGTCGCCGATGACGTCGCCGGCGAGACACGAGGGGCCGCCGAGGCGGACTATTAGCCCCTCCCCTTCAGGGGAGGGGTTGGGGTGGGGTATGCCTGTCTGGCGCGGCGTTTGTCCGGCAAACCCCACCCCCGGCCCCTCCCCTGAAGGGGAGGGGAACTTCGCCCAGCATCGCAGGGCGGTAGGGCGCTTCGAGCACGTCGGGCATGTGGCAGGTGGCGGAAATGTCGGCGATCGCCACCGGCATGCCGTTGTCGAATGCATCGAGGATGGTGCCGACCAGATATCCCGGCATCGAGCGCCACGGCTTCGCCCGGTTCGAGATAGACCTCCGCGCCGGTATCCTCCTTGAGGTCGAGCAGGAACTGCACCAGCTCGTCGCGCTGGTAATCGGCGCGGGTGATGTGGTGCCCGCCGCCGAGATTGAGCCATTTGAACTGGCCGAAGAAGGGCTCGAGGTGGTCGAAGGCCTTGTCCCAGGTGCGCTCCGAGCGGCGCGAAGTCCTGCTCGCACAGGGTGTGCATGTGCATGCCGTCGATCAGCTCGATATGCTCCTCGGTCAGCTGGTCGATCGGGAAGCCGAGCCGCGAATGGGCGGCGCAGGGATCGTAGCGCGGCACTTCACCTTCGGGATGCAAGGGATTGATCCGCAGGCCAATATCGAAACTCTCCCCCCGCGCCCGCGCCGCCTCGATGATCGCGCTGCAGCGCACGATCTGCTGCGGCGAGTTGAAGATGACATGGTCGGACAGGCGCAGGATTTCGTCGAGGTCGTCGGGCTTGTAGGCGGCCGAATAGGTGGCGATCTCGCCGTCATAGAACTCGCTGGCCAGCCGCGCTTCCCACAGGCCCGAGGTGCAGACCCCGTCGAGATATTCGCCGATCAGCGGCGCGACGCTCCACATCGAGAACGCCTTGAGCGCGGACGAGCATTTTTATGCCGGCCCGGTCGCGGACATCGGCGAGGATGGCCAGGTTGGCGCGCAGTTTGGCGGCGTCCACCACGAAGGCGGGGCTATCGACCCGGTGAGGTCGAACTGGGCGAATGCGCCTGGGTCTCCGGCTCTGGTTTCCATGCAAGCCGCCTAGCGGTCCTCTCCATTTTTGCGAAGCACAAATGGGGAGGTGCAGCGCGACTGTTCCGCCCTCAACTCGGTCTCGCTGCCGATATATCCGCCCGCCATCGCGCGACAGAGCGTCAGCTGGATTGACGCATACACGTTGCAATCCGTGCTCAGCCGGTAGGTCAGAAAGTCTCCCATCATCGGCGACGAACACGCATTCGTCGCACGAGCCAGGTGATTGCCTAAAACGTCACCAACCAATCGAACTAGTGACAAGGCACCAATCCAAAGTACGCGAAGTTTATGTGGATTTGTCTCGTGCTCCATCGATCTCGACGCGAGGTTACAATCGTTCAGGACGTATCGAGCAGCCGCCGTCAATCGCTCAAAACCCCAACGGCCCGGCCAGTTCCTTCACCGTCCACGGCAGCCCATGCTCGTTCAGCATCGCCATGAACGGATCGGGGTCCATCTGCTCCATGTTGAACACCCCCCTCGCCTTGGCCCCATCCACGCCCCGGTCAGCACCATCGCCGCGCCGATCATCGCCGGGACACCCGTGGTATAGTGAAATCGCCTGGTTGCCGGTCTCGGCATAAGCGTCCTCATGGTCGCAAATGTTCGAGATGTAGAAGGTCTTCTCGCCCGATGCCGTCCAACGCCTCGCCGGTGGCGATGTCGCCGATGTTGGTCTTGCCCCTGGTCGTCGCGCCCAGCGTCTCGGGCTTGGGCAGCACGGCGGCGAGGAATTGCAGCGGGACGATCTGCTGGCCCTGGAATTCGATCGGCTCGATCCCGATCATGCCGACATTCTTCAGCACGGTCAGATGATTGATATAGGCATCGCCAAACGTCATCCAGAAGCGCCCGCGCTCCAGTTCGGGGATGAAGCGGGCGAGGCTTTCCAATTCCTCGTGATACATCAGATACATGTTCTTCGGGCCGACCGCTTCGAAGTCGAAATTCTCGCGGATGGTCAGCGCCGGGGTTTCGACCCACTCGCCCTTCAGCCCCCCTTGCTTGGACCAGTGCCGCGCCGGGGCGGTGACTTCGCGGATATTGATTTCCGGGTTGAAATTGGTGGCAAAGGCCTGGCCGTGATCGCCGCCGTTGCAATCGAGGATATCGAGCGTGCGGATGGTCTTCAGCTTGTGCTTCTTGAGCCACATGGCGAAAACGCTGGTCACGCCCGGGATCGAAGCCGCTGCCCAGCAGCGCCATCAGGCCCTTTTCCCTGAAGCGGTCGTGCAAATCCCACTGCCATTTATATTCGAACTTCGCCTCGTGGCGCGGCTCGTAGTTGGCGGTGTCGAGATAATGCACCCCGGTCTGGAGGCAGGCCTCCATGATCGCCAGATCCTGATAGGGCAGCGCCAGATTGACCACCAGCTTCGGCCCGATCTTGCGGATCAGCGCGGAAAGGGCCGGCACATCTTCCGCATCGATCGCGTAAGTGTCGATAGTCGTCCCGGTGCGCGCCGTGACCGATTCGGCGATGGCGTCGCACTTGCTCAGCGTCCGGCTGGCGAGGCTGATATGGCTGAAAATCTGGCTGTTCATCGCCATCTTGTGCACCGCCACCGAGCTGACCCCGCCTGCACCGATCACCAGAACTTTCGACAACGCGCGTCTCCTTCGCCGCAGCACGAGGCCGCATCATGGAGCCGCATATAGGGCGCTGGTGTGACAGCACAACTGCGGGCGAAGCCTTGCCGTTCCCCGGCTTGATTTGACTTTGACCCGGCCCGAAACCACTCTGCCGGCGGGATTGCCAAGGGGGGAACGAAATGATTGCAACAGCCATCCTGCAGCCGGTCGTGGCGCTGATGATCTGGACCATGGCGATGTGGGTGTGGATGTATGCCACCCGCATTCCGGCGCTCACCGCCGCCAAGGTCAATCCCGACGATCTGGTGCAAGGCCCGAAGAAGTCGCTCGACGAGATCCTGCCACCGCAAGTGCAGTGGAAGGCGCATAATTACAACCATTTGCATGAGGCGCCGACGGTATTCTATGCGACCGCGCTGGTGCTGGCGGTGACCGGCAATGGCGGCGGACACGGCATGCAGGTCGCCTGGGCCTATGTTGCCCTGAGGGTGCTGCATTCGCTGATCCAGGCGACCGTCAACAAGGTGCAGCTGCGCTTCGCCGTGTTCGCGCTTTCGACGCTGTGCCTGATGGCGCTGATATTCCGCGCGGCGCAGGCGGTGTTTTGACTATCGTTCCTCCCTGTTCTTGCGCAGCAAGAATGGGGAGGAATTAGCGCACGAACAAACTCGCCAGCTCGACATGCGTCGACCAGCGGAATTGGCCCACCGCGCGCAGTTCCACCAGCCGGTAGCCGCCCGCGACCAGCATCGCGGCATCCTTCGCCCAGCTAGAGGGATTGCAACTGACATAGACCACGCGCGCAACCGTGCTCGCAGCAAGCTGCGCCGCCTGCTCGCGGGCGCCGGCCCGGGGCGGGTCGAGCAGCACGGCGGCGAAGCGGTTCAGCTCATCGGGCTGGAGCGGGTTGCGGAACAGATCGCGGTGCAAGGCGTGGACCGGCAGCCCGGCCCGCGCCGCCGCAGCCTTGCAGGCCAGATGCGCATCGCGCGCCGCTTCCACCGCCAAAACTTTGGCAGGCCCTGCGAGGGCGAAGGCGAAAGTGCCAAGCCCGGAAAACAGATCGGCAATCGCCGCAGAACCCGCCAGCCACTCGCGCGCTGCGGCGATCAGCGCGGCTTCGCCATCCGCCGTCGCTTGCAGGAAGCTGCCGGGAGGGAACGGCACGCTGACACCCGCCAGCGAGACCGAGACCGGCTCGGGCTCCCAGAATGCTTCCGGCCCATAGCCCTGGTCGAGGACAATCCTCGCCAGCCCCAGATCGCGCGCGAAATCCAGCATGGCTTCGGTCGCGGCGAGGCCCTCGATGGTCAGACCCTTGAGGCCAAGATCGATGCCTTGTTCGACCAGCGCCAGCTCGACATCGACGGCCAAGCGCTTGCCCTGCCGCGCCAGCAACTTCCGCAGCGGCGCGATGAGGGCGGCGAGTTCCGGCGCGAGAACCGGGCACTCGGCCAGATCGACGATCTTGTGCGACCCCTGCTCGCGGAAGCCCAGCAGCACTTTCCCGCCCGCGCCTTCCGCCCGCAACGAGGCGCGGCGGCGGCTTTGCGGCGGCGAGAGGTGCGGCGGGGCGATATGCTCCGGCGTCAGCCCCTGCCCCTCGGCGGCATGGCGCACCCGGTCGCCGACGAATTGCGCCAGCGATTCCTCGTCGAGATGCTGCAGCTGGCAGCCGCCGCAGCCCTGAGCCGGTCGAATGGCGGAATGGCGGCACGGCGCGGTGGCGTGATGCGGGCCGTGCTCCAGCGTTCCGTCGTCCAGCAGCACGTCGCCCGGCGCGGCTCCGGCGGCGAAGCGTCCGCTGGCGGTGACGCCGTCGCCTTTGGCGGCGACGCGCAGGATGGGCTCGCTGGAACTCACAGGCAGGCTGCGAGCGCTTGCGGAATGGCTTCTGCCAATTGTCCGGCAGCGAAAGCGGGCGCGCTCAGCCGCGCCGCATCGCCATGCAGCCAGACGCCCTCGCAGGCCGCTGCAAACGGCTCCGTGCCCGCCGCCAGCCTGCTCGCGATCGCCCCGGCCAGCACATCCCCCGTCCCCGCCACCGACAGCCAGCTCGATGCGCGCGGCGCGCAGGAAAGGCGGCCATCGGGGGCGGCGATCACCGTGTCCGGACCCTTGGCGACCACCACCATGCCGCTCGCCAGGGCCAGCGCGGCGGCGCGTTCGGGCTTGGAGCCGGAGCCCTCGCAGTCGAAGGCGCGTTCCAGCACCGCCAGCTCGCCTTCGTGCGGCGTGGCGATCAGCGGCGCGGTATGCTCGGCCAGCACGCGCGGGGCCAGCAGCACCAGCGCATCGGCATCGAGCACCGTGGGGATTTGCGCGGCCAGCGTGGTGCCGAGGCGCTCGCGGCTGCCGGCGTGGCGGCCCAGTCCCGGACCGATCAGCAGCGCGGCATAGCGGCCATCGGCAAGCGCGTCGGCGAGCGGTGAGGTGTCGATGACGAGGTCGGCAGGTCCGGCGGGCGCCGGCTCGCCCAGCAATTTGACATAGCCCGCTCCGGCCCCCTGCGCCGCCGCGCAGGCCAGCAGCGCCGCCCCGGGCATCGCGCCGCCGACCACGCCCAGCAGCCCTCGCCGGTATTTATGCGCAGCGGCGGCGGGCGCGGACAGCCTCGGCCGGTCGATCACTGCTGCCGCGCCCTCCACGGCATCGACCCCGATCCCGACCAGGCGCAGCGCGCCCATTGTGGCGCTGGCCGGCATCAGGAAATGCGCGAACTTCCAGGCGCCGAGCGCCACGGTCAGATCGTAATGCGGCAAGCCTTGATTGAGCAGCATGCCATTGTCCGACTGCACCCCGCTTGGCACATCGATGGCGACGGCATGACGGTGCGCCTTGGCGAGGCGGCTCAGCAGCGCGGCATGCTCGTCCGACAAGGGCCGCGTCAGCCCGCTGCCGAACAGGCAATCGACCAGCACTTCTCCATGCACATCGCCGACCTGCGGATCGGCTTCCGGCCCCAGCACATCGCCGTTAATAGAGCGCGTGCGCGTGGCGGGCCGCCTCGGTCTTCGGCTCTGTCGCGGCGATCACGCAAACCCGCCCGCCGCGCTCGCGGATCGCTTCGGCGATCACATAGCCGTCGCCGCCATTGTTGCCAGGGCCGCACAGCACCGTCACCCGGCGGTGCGCGGCGATGCGCCAGACATAGTCCGCCGCGCCGCGTCCGGCGATCTGCATCAGCGCATCGACACTTGTCCCGCCCGCGATCAGCGCTTCCTCCGCTGCGCGCATTTGCGCGACGGTGAGGATCTGGTCAGCGCGGCGGGGCATTGGGCTTGGCGGGCGCGGAAAACAGATAGTGATCGTCGCCGACGGTCACTTCCAAATCCTGCCCGTTCTGCTCGATCGCGACCTTCGGCGCCGTCCAGTAGCGGCGTAGCGCTTGCCGCCGTCGAGCTCGGCGAGCCGGCGAAAACCGCCGTCGGGGTGGCGGAGGATGACGGCGGGCTTGCCATCCTGACTGGTGCGTTCGAACTGGCATTCGTCCTTGAATTGCTTGGCCCCGGCCAGCGCGCAGGGCACCGCCTGGGGGCCGCTTGCGGCGGTTTCCGCGCTATCGGCGGAAAGGCCGGACGCGCCGGGAGCAGCCGTTTGCGGCTCCGGCGAGCAGGCGGCCAGCGCCCCCGCCAGCAAGACCGCGCTAGATATCCGCAAAAACATGGGTTTCCGCCTTTGCCCCGGGGTGAGTCACCGCGCCCTGCCAGGCCGGGCCGACATTGCGGGCATAGCGCCACAGCGCCCCCGAATTATAGTCGTTGCCGCGCGGCTGCCACGCCTTGCGGCGCTCGGCCAGTTCGGCCTCGGAGACTTCGAGCTCGATGGTGCCCGCCACCGCGTCGATGGCGATGATGTCGCCATCCTTGACCAGCGCAATCGGCCCGCCGTCCGCCGCTTCCGGCCCGACATGGCCGATGCAGAAGCCTCTTGTGGCGCCGGAAAAGCGTCCGTCGGTGATCAGCGCGACCTTTTCGCCCATGCCCTGGCCATAGAGCGCCGCCGTCGTCGCCAGCATTTCGCGCATGCCGGGGCCGCCCTTGGGGCCTTCGTTGCGGATGACGATGACGCAGCCTTCCTTGATCTGGCGGGCTTCGACCGCCGCGAAGCAATCCTCCTCGCATTCGAACACCTGCGCCGGGCCGCTGAATTGCAGCCGCTCCATGCCTGCGACCTTCACGATCGCGCCATCGGGCGCCATCGAACCGCGCAGGCCGACAACGCCGCCGGTCGGCGTGATCGGCGTCTTCACGTCATAGATCACCTTCTGGTCGGGATTCCATGTAATCTCGTCCAGATTCTCGCCCAGCGTCTTGCCGGTGACGGTCAGCGGATTGCCATCGAGGAAGCCGCCGTCGAGCAGCGTCTTCATCGTCATGTAGACCCCGCCGGCATCGTGCATGTCCTTGGCGACATATTTCCCGCCGGGCTTGAGGTCGGCGATATAGGGCGTCGACTTGAAGATTTCGGCGACGTCGAACAGGTCGAACTCGATGCCGCATTCATTGGCCATGGCCGGCAGATGCAGCGCGCCGTTGGTCGAGCCGCCGGTCGCCGCGACGACGCGGGCGGCGTTCTCGAAAGCGGCGCGGGTGCAGATGTCGCGCGGGCGCAGATTGAGCTCAAGCAGCTTCATCACCTGCTTGCCTGCGGCCACCGCAACTTCCTCACGCGATTTGTAAGGTGCCGGGGCCATATTGCTGTTTGGCAAGGAAAGGCCGATAGCCTCGCCGACGCAGGCCATGGTGTTGGCGGTAAACTGCCCGCCGCAGGCCCCATGCCCCGGACAGGCCGCTTTCTCGATCGCGGTCAGCTCGCTCAGCGGGCAGGCCCCGGCGGAATAGCGCCCGACCACCTCGAACACATCCTGCACCGTCAGATCGCGGTCCTGATAGCGCCCCGGCAGGATCGAGCCGCCATAGACGAAGATCGACGGCACATTGAGCCGCAGCATCGCCATCATCATCCCCGGCAGGCTCTTGTCGCAGCCGGCAAAGGTGACCATCGCATCATAGCAATGCCCGCGCATCGACAGCTCGACCGAGTCGGCGATCACCTCGCGGCTGACCAGCGATGATTTCATCCCCTGATGGCCCATGGCGATGCCGTCTGTGACGGTGATGGTGTTGAACCGGCGCGGCGTGCCGCCGCCCTGCTCCACCCCGTCGCGGCAGATATTAGCCTGAAAATCCAGCGTGGTATTGCACGGCGCAGAGTCATTCCCGGCGGAAACCACCGCGACGAACGGCCGGGCGATCTCCTCCTCGGTCATCCCCATCGCATAGTAATAAGACCGCTGCGGCGCGCGCTCGGGGCCGACCGAGACGTAGCGGGAGGGGAGCTTGGACTTGTCGAATGTATGCGGCACGGGGGACTCCTTGTTGCCCGGTGCTTTCGCGAGGTTGGGGGGGCGGGTCAAGACGCCAATGCACGCATTGTACCGCTACAGACGATACATTCGCGAAAAGTCACCCAAGCTACTGATTGTTAATACCAATTTTGATTGCAATGGAGGTTGCACAATCGGGATGTGTAATGCGGTTTCAATCGTGCACTCAACCATGTTGGGATCGAATGCTCCTCTCTTACCGACTGCGATTCTGAATTCATCCTGCCATGCAAATTCCTCCGCCTTTAAAAAGGCAAGCCGCTCTGGGAGTGCCCAGTCGGCGTCCGGTTCTTGATCGTGATTTCTATATACAACTTTGCCACTGTAAATTTGCTTGTAGTCGAGTTTCGACGTGGGATGCGCTCGACTCTTCAATCGCGAAATGAGGTGGTCGGGCTCTGTGATTTCGACACAAAATGAGCTTCCAAAGCGTTTGGCAAGGAATTGAGATTTTTCGTTGCTAGCGCAGAATACAAAGATGTCATCACACTTGGCAGATGAGGTGAATCTCCCACCCTCGACGATGATAACTGATCCATCCTCCTTTGTGATTCGGAGGCCGCATTCTGGAATGTAGTTGAGTTGCCCGTCGCGCAAATCACCCCTCACGTTGTCATCTTCGTAGGCTCGAAAATAGGTAAGTGGTCGCAGCAAAATCTCACCTTTATCGATGAAGGCTCTGGCGTGTGATTCCATAGTGAAATACTTGAAAATAGACATGAATATCAGTCTTTATTAAACTTGGTAGGAGCCAAACGACTCAACCCAACGCTACCTCATTACAAATCCGCGCCAACCGCTCCGCCCAGACCGCCTGCCCCGCCGTATCTGCGATCCCGTCCTGCTTGATCTCGACCCCGAGATAGGGCCGCCCCTCGGCCTCGGCGTGGCGATGCCTCACCGCACACACACAACCTCAACCCCCACTTCCCCGGCAATCTCCGCCCAGGCCTTGTCCGCTGTAAGCGCGGGCAGGCGCAGGTGCTTGGCCGTCGCCAGGCAGGCGCAATCGGCGAGGCTGAGGTTGGCGCGTCTTTCATAGGGAAACATGTGCACCATTTCAGCCATGATCGCCTGATCGAATGGAATGAAATCGAGGCCATTGCTATTGGCGATAAACAAGGCAGTAACCGCCGCTCCTCCATCGCGCATTTGTCGACGCACGACCTCAGCGCGATTGATGTCCGACATGACACTGCCACCCTCGACGGCAATTTCCAGCATTTCTGCGCCAGGTTCGCCCAACAAGCGGGCAATGACGACCGAACTGTCTACTACCGCCTTCAACGGTCCTCATCCCATTCACGCTGAGCCTCAGCCTTGCGATCTGCGAGAAATTTATCAACGCTGTCGCCCTTCATGTATGGGGCAGCGAGCGCCTGCAAGGCATCCAGATGCGCTTTGATTGTCCTTATCTTGACACCCTCCTCGTCCTCAAAGACGATCAGCTTGCCGCCATTTTCTACAGACAGCTTCTTGCGAAGCTCGGCCGGCAAATGCACCTTGCCGCTGGCCGAAACCGATATTTGTGTGCTTTTGACTAGCTTAAACGGAGCGTTCATTTGGCAACTCTTTTTCTCTTTAGACCACAAATAGCTCATGGTCCCCATCCTTGCAATAAGAACCAATCAGGCAATGGCAACCAAATTGCAAATCCGCCCCAGCCGCTCGGCCCACACCGCCTGCCCCGCCGCATCCGCAATCCCGTCCTGCCGGATCTCCACCCCCAGATAGGGCCGCCCCTCGGCCTCGGCGTGGCGGTTCATCGTCGCGTTGAGCAGCTTGCCCGAGTAGGGCTGCTGGTCGCCGACCACGAGCCCTTCCGCCTCCAGCAGGGGGATCGCGAGGCGGGCGGCGCGGTCGTCGTGGTTGTAGAGCACCCCCACCTGCCAGGGACGCTGCTCGTCCGGATGGCTGGCGAGGTGCGGCGTGAAGCTGTGCAACGAAAGAATCAGCGCCGGGGGCTTGTCGTCGAGCAGCGCGGCCAGCGCGGCGTGATAGGGGCGGTAGAAGCGCTCCAGCCGGGCTAGGTGCTGCTCGTGGCTCAGGCTGTTGCCGGGAATGGCGTGGCCGTCGCTGGCGATGGGAATGATCGCTGGCGCGCCTTCCTCGCGGTTGAAGTCGCAGACCAGGCGGCTGACATTGCCGAGGAAAGCGGCGGCGCCCGGGCGCTGGCACATGCGCTCGGCCACGCCGGCGACGCCGATGTCCCAGGCGATGTGTTGCTCCATCAGCGCGGGGTCGATGCCGAGCTGGATGTCACCCGGCACCCGGTTCGAGGCGTGGTCGGCGACGATGATGATGCCGCCGAAGCGCGGGGTGCCGATGATCCGGTAGGGGGCATCGCTCACCGCAGCTGCCCCCCCATCAGCCACCATTCCGGATGCCGTTCATCGATATAATCCAACGCCTTGCGCATGGCGTCATGACGTTCGTAGAGGGCAAAACAGGTCGCCCCCGACCCCGACATCCGCGCCAGCAAGGGTTGCGTCTGGCCCAGCGCCGCCAGCACCTCGGCAATCGCCGGACACAGCGCGATCGCCGGCGTTTCCAGATCGTTGCGTCCCGCCAGGGCAATCTGCCGCGCCGTTCCCTGCGGCAAAGCCCCGCGATCCACTCCGTCCCAGGCGCGGAACACCGGGCCGGTATTGAGCGGCAGGCGCGGGTTGACCAGCAGCACCGGCATGCCGGAGAGGTCGTCTGCCACCGGGGCGAGATCGGCGCCGGTGCCGACCCCGATGCAGCTGCGGCTCTCGACACAGGCCGGAACGTCCGCCCCCAGCAGCGAAGCGCGCGCCCGCCAGCCGGTCGGCAGGCCCTGCGCGCGCTCGACCAGCCGGAAGATCGCGCCGGCGTCGGCCGAGCCCCCGCCCAGCCCCGCCGCGACCGGCAGGCGCTTTTCGAGCAGCACCGTCCAGGGCTGCTTGTGCGGCACGGCTTTGAGCGCAGCGAGGACGATATTGTCCTGACTTTGAGCCAGTTGCGGGGCAAATTCGCCGGAGAGGATGAGGCTGTCCTTGTCGCCCGGCAGCACTTCGATGAGGTCGCCGTTATCGACGAAAGCGAAGACGGTTTCGAGCTCGTGATAGCCATCGTCGCGCCGCCGCCGGACGTGGAGCGCGAGGTTGATCTTGGCGTAGGCGGTTTCTTGCACTCAATCCTCCCCGGCACGGGGAGGGGGACCATCCGCAGGATGGTGGAGGGGCACAGGCCGCGAACCGGACAGCCGCTCGGCACGCTGCCGACAAACCTCGACAATCCGAGCAACCGCAACATCAATTTCCGCCAATATGACTTTCGCAGGCACGCGCAAAGTAGCTACATGCTGCGAGCGCAGAAACTCCGAGCGCCTTGCATCCGCCTTGGCCGCCCGCTCATTATCATGGGCAAAGCCATCGACTTCAATCGCAAGGCTGGCAGCTGCGCAATAGAAATCAAGAACATAGATGCCCGCCGGGTGTTGCCGGCGAAACTTCAGGCCATCGGGGCGCTTGCGCAATTCGCGCCACAGCAACACCTCTGGCAGACTCATTTCGCTGCGCAGTTTGCGGGCGCGTTTGATCGTGTCGCGGGGGCCGTTGATCATACTTGACGTCTTGTGATCCGGCACGTGCCCCTCCACCATCCTGCGGATGGTCCCCCTCCCCCAAGGGGGAGGATTACATATTCGGATAATTCGGCCCGCCGCCGCCTTCGGGGCTGACCCAGGTGATGTTCTGGGTCGGGTCCTTGATGTCGCAGGTCTTGCAGTGGACGCAGTTCTGCGCGTTGATCTGCAAGCGCTGCTCCAGCCCCTCGCCGACGAATTCATAGACCCCCGCCGGGCAATAGCGCGCTTCGGGTCCGGCGTAGAGCGGCAGGTTGACCGTGGTCGGGATCGCCGGATCGGCCAGTTGCAGATGGCAGGGCTGGTCTTCCTCGTGGTTGGTGAAGGAGAACGACACAGAAGTCAGCCGGTCGAAAGTCAGCACCCCGTCGGGCTTGGGATACTGGATCGGCGCGAACAGATCGGCGCGCTGGAGGGTGGAGGCGTCGGTGTGGTGCTTCATCGGCTTGACCAGCGGCATTTTCAGGTAGCGCAGCCACATTTCGATGCCCGAGAGGCCGGTCGCCAGCAGATCGCCGCCGAATTTGGCGAGGATCGGCTCGGAATTCTGCACCAGCGCCAGTTCCTTGGCGATCCAGCTGCCGCGCACCGCCGCCTCGTATTCGTCGAGCGCATCCTGCTCGCGGCCCGCAGCCACGGCGGCCGCGATGGCCTCGGCAGCCAGCATGCCGCTTTTCATCGCGGTGTGGCTGCCCTTGATCCTGGGCACGTTGACGAAGCCCGCCGAACAGCCCGCCAGCACGCCGCCGGGGAAGGCGAGATGCGGCACCGCCTGCCAGCCGCCCTCGTTGATTGCCCGCGCGCCATAGGAGACGCGCTTGCCGCCTGCGAGGATCTTGCGGATTTCCGGGTGGGTCTTCCAGCGCTGGAATTCCTCGAAGGGATAGACATGCGGGTTGGCGTAATCGAGCGTGACGACGAAGCCGAGCGCCACCTGGTTATTGGCCTGATGATACAGAAACCCGCCGCCGCCGCTGCCGCTCTCGCTCAGCGGCCAGCCCTGGGTGTGCAGCACCCGGCCGGGCACATGGTTGGCCGGGTCGATGTCCCACAGCTCCTTGATGCCGAGGCCGTATTTCTGCGGCTGGCAATCGCGCTCCAGATCGTAACGCGATTTCAGCCGCTTGGTCAGATGACCTCGCGCACCTTCGCAGAACACGGTATATTTGGCGAGCAGGTTCATGCCGGGCTGAAAATCGCCCTTGTGCTGGCCCTCGCGGTCAACCCCCATGTCGCCGGTCTGCACGCCGATCACGGCGCCATTGTCGTCGTAGAGAATCTCCGCAGCAGGAAAGCCTGGGAAGATTTCGACGCCCAGTTCCTCGGCCTTGCCCGCCAGCCAGCGGCAGAGATTGCCGAGGCTGCCGGTGTAATTGCCGTGGTTCGACATATAGGGCGGCATGATCAGATGCGGGATCGGCATCTTGCCGCCCTTGGTCAGGAACCAGTGCCAGTTATCGGTCACCGGCGTCTCGGCCATCGGGCAGTCCTGCTCGCGCCAGTCCGGCAGCAGCTCGTCGAGCGCCTTGGGATCGACCACCGCGCCCGACAAAATATGCGCGCCGACTTCCGAGCCTTTTTCGAGAATGCACACCGTCAACTCGGCATTGACCTGCTTCAGCCGGATCGCCGCAGCCAGCCCTGCCGGGCCTCCGCCGACGATAACCACGTCATAAGGCATCGATTCACGTTCGGTCATGAATGTCCTCGCAATTGTCTCTTGGCGCTACACCAGCGCATAACAGCCTTGATTGCTGCGCTGCGGCAGGTCAAGACCGCACGATGGAGATTGGCACAAAACCGTCCCTGAGCGAAGAGATCGCCGCCGCGCTCGATTGGTGGCGCGACGCCGGGGTGGATTGCGACCTGCGCGACGAGGCGCAGGGCTGGATTCTGGAGAAGGAGGCTGAGCCCGCCTCGAAGGCAGCACCGGCCCCCGCTGCTTCCGCCCGCCCCGCCGCCGACGCCCCCCTCGCCGCCCCCGTCATCGACCGCAGCACCTGGCCCGCCGATCTTGCCGCCTTCCCCGCCTGGTGGCTGAGCGATCCGGTGCTCGACGAAGGCCAGACCGCAGGCCGCGTGCCCCCGCGCGGTGTTCCCGGCGCGGAGCTGATGATCGTAGTCGCCGAACCCGAGCGGAACGACAGCGCCGAACTCCTCTCCGGCCCGCAAGGCAAGCTGCTCAATGCGATGCTCGCGGCGATGGGAATCGCGCCCGAAGCCGCCTATTTCGCCAGCGCCCTGCCCCGCCACACTCCCCATGCCGATTGGGCGGCGGCCAAGCGGCGCGGGATCGGCGAGGTGCTGCGCCATCACATCGCGCTGGCGGCGCCCAAGCGGCTGATTGTGTTCGGCGGCAACATCCTGCCGCTGCTCGGACACGACCCGGCGAATAGTCCTGCTAATTCACGCGAATTTAACCATGGGGATCGCAGCGTGCCCTTGCTGTTGGGGAGAGAGTTGGGCGCGCTGCTGGAGCGTCCCCGCTGGAAGGCGGGTTTCTGGCAAAGCTGGCTGGAATGGACTTCCAGCAACATGGGGACCGGAAACAGAGTATGAGAATCGCCAAGGCACGTTATCTGGCCCTTGCCTGCGCCGCCCTCGGCGCACTTGCCGCACCGTTCGCCGTGCCTGCGGCCTGGGCCAACAGCGCCGCCGTCGATTATTTCCGCAACCGCGCCGATCGCACCGCCATCCCCTCCGTACTCAGCGCCGAAGAGCGCGAATATTACAGCAATCTGTTCGGCTCGATCGACCGCAAGGACTGGGCGACAGTGCAGGCGCTGTTCGCCCAGAAGGCGGACGGCCCGCTGCATCAGGCCGCCAAGGCGGAATATTACCTCGCCGCCGGCTCGCCCCGGATCGAGGCGGGCGAGCTTCAGCAATGGCTCGCCAAAGGGTCGGAGCTGCCCGCAGCCGAGCAGATCGCCCAGCTCGCCATCCGCCGCGGCGCGGAAAACCTGCCCTCGATCCCCGGCCCGCAGCCGCTGATCACCCTGCCCGCGCTGCCCAAGCGCATCCTGCCGCGCGATAGCGGCGACGGTTCCATGCCGGGCAATATCGCCAATGCCATCCTCGCCCGGATCAAGGCCGACGACCCGATGGGCGCGCGCCAGCTGCTCGACGGGATCGACTGGACGCTGAGCGACAGCGCCCGCGCCGAATGGCGCCAGCGTGTCGCCTGGAGCTTCTATATCGAGAACGACAATGCCTCCGCCTATGCCGTTGGCCAGCTCGCGGGCCTCGGCGCCGGGCCCTGGGTGGCCGAAGGCTGGTGGACGGCGGGCCTCGCCGCCTGGCGGCTCGACGATTGCACCGGGGCCGCCGAAGCCTTCGACAAGGCGGCGAGCCGCGCCGATAATCCCGAACTGCTGGCCGCCGCCCGTTTCTGGCAGGCCCGTGCGCTGGTGCGCTGCCGCCAGCCGGAAAAAGCCTCCGCCCAGCTCCGCCTCGCCGCCCTTCGCGACGAGACCCTCTACGGCATGCTCGCCGCCGAGCAGCTCGGGCTCAAGCTGCCCGAAACCCACGCCGCCGCCGATTTCACCCAGGCCGACTGGCAGAAGCTGCGCGACACCGGCAATATCCGCAACGCCGTCGCGCTCAGCCAGATCGGCCGCGACGATCTCGCCGACGATGCGCTGCGCCACCAGGCGCGGATCGGCAGCCCGTCGCAATACCAGCCGCTGTCGCGCCTCGCCCGCGATCTCGGCATGCCGGCGACCCAGCTGTGGATGGCCTATAATGCGCCCTATGGCGGCAAGCCCGAACCGGCGACCCGCTTCCCGACGCCGAAATGGACGCCGGTGGGCGGCTGGCAGATCGACCCGGCGCTGGTCTATGCCCATGCCCTGCAGGAATCGGTGTTCCGCGCCAGCGTCGTCAGCCCGGCGGGCGCGCGCGGGCTGATGCAGATCATGCCCGCCGCCGCGCGGCAGCACGCGGGCAATCTCGGCTATTCCGGCACCCCCAGCGATCTCAACAAGCCCGAAGTCAATCTGGCGTTCGGCCAGCAGCACTTGCAGATGCTGCGCGATTCGGAAGGCACCCAGGGCCTGCTGCCCAAGGTGATGGCCGCCTATAACGCCGGCCTCACCCCGATCACCCGCTGGAATAGCGAGATCCAGGACAAGGGCGATCCGCTGCTGTGGATCGAATTGATTCCCTATTGGGAAACCCGGGGTTACGTGAACATTGTGATGCGCAATTACTGGATGTATGAACGCCAGGCGGGGGGCTCGTCCGAAACGCGGGCGGCGCTGGCCCAGGGCATGTGGCCGACCTTCCCGGGCCTCACCGGATCGAAGGCGGTGCGCATGAATGCGAACGGGATGATCCTGCGTGGCCGTTGACCAGAGCCGACAATTCAAGCCGATAAACATCGCCCTGCTGACCATTTCCGACAGCCGCACCGCCGCCGACGACACCTCGGGCGACATCCTCGCCGAACGCATCAAGGGCGCGGGGCATGCGCTGGTCGCCCGGGCGATCGAGCGCGACGATGTGAGCGTGATCGCCAACCGGCTCAACAACTGGATCGACGACCAGGGCATCGATTGCGTGATCACCACCGGCGGCACCGGCCTGACGGGGCGCGATGTCACTCCCGAGGCGCTGGGCCGGGTCAAGGAATCCGGCGGCGGGCGGGACATCGAAGGCTTCGGCGAGCTGTTCCGCTGGATCAGCTTCCAGTCGATCGGCACCTCGACGGTCCAATCGCGCGCCTGCGCGGTGGTGGCGCGGGGGACCTATATTTTCGCCCTGCCCGGCTCGAACGGCGCGGTGAAGGACGGCTGGGACGGGATTCTGGCCGAGCAGCTGGATAGCCGGAACCGGCCGTGCAATTTTGTCGAATTGATGCCGCGACTGAAGGAGGTCTGAGGTGGCCGCTAAGACGGGCGCCAAATTTATTCGCAAAGCCATTCGCGACCTGATGGAGCCGCAGATCGCGGCCCTGGGTTTCACTGGCGCCTACCCTGAATTTCGCCGCGAAGTTCCTGGCGAGATACATTTTCTCTATTTTTTCAGCGCCAAATACGGCGGATCGTTCTCCTTTTCCGCAGCTTGGGATCGTCGCGGACCCGCCAATACGTGGACCGAACGTTCAATCGCTCATACAGATTTTCGCAACCGAGCTACTGTGCAGCGCACCTTTGACCTCTGGTCGATCGACGGCACACCGTTCAGGGCTGCGGTGGGACCATTCGAATACCGCTATATGACAGAAGACGAACCAGCTTGCCGAGCGCTTGTCGCCGAAGCAGCTGCGACCCTTCCGGCGGTCGATCTGTGGTTACGGACTCGGCAAGAAGCCGATTGTCTCGAGGTTGGCGGAGCAAAGGTGGGCAGTGCTCAGAACCGGGCCCTGATCTGGAAGATTGCGCAAGCTCGCGCGAGTTTGGGACTCTATTAATGAGGTGAAAGCCGCCCTTGCGTTCGCGGTCAATTTTGCGAGTTGAAGGAAAGCGGGACCCCGGGTCAAGCCCGGCGAGACGGGATAGAAGGGGTGATGGTGGTTGAGGGCAGCTTTCCTTATCGCCACTATTGAAATCCTCGCCCTCACCCAAACCCCGCAATCACCGTCTCAATCGGCAAAAACAAAGTCCTGCTATCCGCCGGATATTCGATGAACTCCCCGCAGGCGAGGTAGAAGCCTCGGGCGGCCTCGTCCTTCGCCTGCACCAGCACCGCGCCGATGCCGATTGTCCGCGAGGCCAGGGCAATCCTGCGCAGGGCGTCGGCCAGCAAATCCGCGCCCAGCCCGCGTCCGGCATGGGCCTTGCTCACCGCCAGGCGGCCGATCACCGCGACCGGAATGCTATCGGGCGCATTGCGCCGCACCTTGCCGGGCGCGGCCTCGCGTTTTACCTCGCCTGCCAGAAATGCAGAAGTAGGCGGCGACGCGGTTGCCCTCGCAGACCACATAGGTCCGCGAGAACCGGCTCTCGTTCTTCAAGGCGCGATGTTTGAGCCAGTCGTTGAGCAGCGGATTGCCGCAATCGAAGGCGCTGAGGTCGTGGCTCGCCGTGAGCGGGACGGGCGGCGAAAGCTTCATGCGTCGGCCCACCGTTCGAAATGGGAATTACCCACCCCCAACTCCGGCTATGCTGAGCTTGTCGAAGCACTGTCCTTTTCTTCGGAACTTGACTCCCAGCCCCAAGAACCAGGACAGCCCTTCGACAAGCTCAGGGTAGTCGGGTTTGGCTTTGTGGTTTTCACTACCTGCCAACTTTCACGCATCCCAGGCAGGCACGCGCCGCAGCAGGGCGCGCAGCTTGGGGCCGGGCGCGGGGGGATTGTCGAGCGCTTGGGCGAAAGCATCGTAGCCCGCTGCATCGAGCACGAACAACCGCTGGTCGAGCAGCACGTCGATCGCCTGCGCGCGGGCGCTGTCGATCATGAAATCGGTGCGGGTTTTGCCGAGCACGGCGGCGGCATCGTCGATCAGTTGCCGGGTCTGCGCCTCGATCCGCAAATTTATGCTGCCCTTGGCACCGGGCGCCTGCGGCGCAGTTCGTGGGGTTGCGAGAGCCTTTGCCATAGGGGGAATATGGCATTTTGTATCTACAATGTCAATACAAAGCTTCCTCCGAAAGTCACCCCAGTTTGCTTTGACAACCGCCCCGCCCCGGATCACACTTCGCGCCGGGAGAATCGAACCATGGCGACACAGCCCCAAACCCTCGACGAAGCCCCCGGCTGCGGCACCAAGCGCGGCACTTGCCCGATTTGCGGGGTCGGCTGCTATGTCACCGCCAAGATATCCAACAACCGCGTCCAGACCATCCGGCCCGACCGCACCGCCGGCTTCCCCGCCGATTGCCCGCGCGCCGGGCAGGCGGTCGAGTATCACGACCACCCCGACCGGGTGAACTACCCGATGAAGCGCAGCGGCAAGCGCGGCGAGGGCAAGTGGGAGCGGATTAGCTGGGACCAGGCGCTGGAGGAAATCGCCGCCAAGCTCGCCGCGATCCGCGGGCAACACGGCCCCGAGGCGGTGCAGACCATGGGCGGCTCCTACAAGGGCGCCGGGCGACGCATCCTGCTGGCGCTGGTCGAACCTGTGGGGCACGCCCAACATCCTCTATCAGGGCAAGAACTGCGGCGAGGCCGAGCTATTGTCCGAATGGGCGGTTTATGGCGATCAGGCCTGCATCGGCAATGCCGCGATCCCCGGCGTGACCAAGAGCATGATCCTGTGGGGCGTCGGCGGCTCGATGGCCTTCGCCAGCCAGCGCAAGAATTTGAAGGCGTTCCAGGCGGCGGGCGGCAAGCTCATCGCGATCGATCCCTGCCGCACCGAGCTGACCGACATGGCCGATATCTGGCTGCAAATCCGCCCCGGCACCGACGGTGCGCTGGCCTATGCCATGCTCAACGTCATCATCGCCGAGAAGCTCTACGATCAGGCCTTCGTGCGCGACTGGTGCACCGGGCTTCGACGCGCTGGCCGACATGGTCCGTCCCTATACGCCCGAGCGGGTCGCGGCGATCACCTGGCTGCCCGCCGAGCAGATCGCCGCCGCCGCGCGGATGTATGCGACCAACACGCCGGGGCTGATCCCCTTCGGCCTCGGCACGGCGGAGCTGGGCAAGGCGACCACCTCGGCGGTGTTCGGCAAGACCTATCTGCGCGCAATCTGCGGCAATCTCGATGTGATGGGCGGGGCCAAGTTCGGCGATCCGCCGACCAACACCCGCTTCCGCGAGGAAATGCACTGGGACACGCTGATCAACCACCCGCTGCGCACCCGCGACAATATCAGCGCGGAGACCTATCCGATCGCCTCGGTCAAGGGCCTCAAGGCCTATCGCAAGGCGATGGCCAAGGTCCATCCGCTCGGCGTCGGCCCGGCGATCTACAATATGGTGATCGCACCCTCCGCGCTGCCCACCGCGATCCTCGAGAGCAAGCCCTATCCGATCAAGGCCTTGATTCTCCAGGCCGGCAATCCGCTGGTCTCGCTGACCGATGCGCGGCGGCTGCATCAGGCGATGCTCAGCGACGAGCTGGAACTCAGCGTCAACATGGACCACTGGATGACGCCCTGCGGCGAGCTGGCCGACTATGTGCTGCCCGCCAGCGACGGCCTCGAACGCCCGCTGCTCAGCAACATGTGGGGCTTCGCCGGCAGCCACTCCGCCTCGCGCCGCACCGTCGATCCGCTGTATGAGCGGCGCGACGACTACCAGCTCTGGCGCGAACTCGGCAACCGGCTGGGCCAGCAAGGCATGTGGCCCGATACGATGGAGGAATGGTTCGACGATATCCTCGCGCCCTCGGGCGTCTCTCACGGCGAACTGGCGGATCGCGACATGCCCTGGGTGATGCAGCAGCCGAGTTACAAGCGCTATGAGCAGCAGGGCTTCGCCACCGCCTCGGGCAAGGTCGAGCTGTCGTCGGACCTGCTCGCCGAGCTCGGCTACGATCCGATCCCCGATTACGAGGAACCCGCCTGGAGCCCCGAGCGCAGCCCGGAACTGTTCGAGAAATTCCCGCTGATCATGTCGACCGGCAATTCGCTGAAATGGTACTACCGCTCGCAGCACAAGCATCTGGCGCAGATGCGCAAGCAGCATCCCTATGCGCTGCTGACCATCCACCCGGAGACTGCTGCCGGGCTGGGCATTGCCGAGGGCGAACCGGTCTGGGTCGAGACGCCGATCGGGCGCATAAGGCAGAAGGCGCATTTCGACGCCAACATGCACCCGCGCGTCGTCCATGCCGACAGCCACATGTGGTACCCCGAACGCGAGGCCGAGGGCGACGCGCATTACGGCCTGTGGGAATCGAACATCAACGCGATCCTGCCCGACGGCGAGGCCTACTCCGACTACGCCGGCGACAATTACATGCGCGGGCTGATCTGCCGGGTGGAGCCGGTGGGGGCAGGATAGCTCACATCGTTCGCAAGACAGGCTGGAGATGGGCCGGCGATCCGAAGGGGTTTTCGCAACGTGGCACCATCAGCAACCCACCCCCAGCCTGTCCCGCGAACGGGAGGGAATTCATCCCCCGCCAAGTAGAGTGGGAAGCAGGCCAGCCGCACCGCTTCCATATTGACCCGAAATCAGATCGTGCGCGGATCGAACGGCTTGTCTTCCGCCTTCGGCGCCGCTGCCGGAACCGGCTTGGCGTTGGGCTTCACCGCGTCGCAATCGCCCGAATTGGCGTGTGTCACCCTGGGCTCGGCGCTGCTGCCGTCGGTGCGATATTCCACGGTCCGGGTGCAGCTCTGGCCATTGGCGCTGGAACTGGTGACCACCGTATAGCTATAGGCCGAACCGGCGGGCAAGGTGCCGCTCACCACCACCTGGCCCGGCTGCGCAGTGCTCGCCGCAGCCGCCTGGCGCTGCATTTCCGCGACCTGCTGCATCATCCGCGCGTGCTGCTGCGCCATGCGCGCCTGCATCAGCTCCATTTCGGCGAAGGGGTCCGCCGCCGCCGTGTCCTGCATCGCCGGCACGAAGGTGACGCTGGGCGGCACATCGCCGCTATAGGCGATCCGGGCGACGCCGCCGTCCGGCATCGCCACCTGCACCGTCTTGAGCTTGCCAGTCGCGGCAACGGCAGCACCTGCGACCAGCATCGTCGTCGCCCCGGCCAGAACTATCGCGCGCAGCTTCATATCCGGTGTTCTCCCTAGCTGAAATCATCGACCCCGAATCTATGCCGCCAGCCTGAACGCCAGATGACTGGAGCGGCACCGGCGGGGCCAAGCGCGCCCTCGTCAGGCCGGGTCGAACGCGATCGGCAGCGATGCAAGTCCCCAGGCGCCGATGAACGGCCGCCACACCCGCTCGCCGGTCAGGCGCGGATTGCGCAGGCGCCGGGCGATCAGATGCAGCCCCTCCTGCATCTGCGCGAGCACGAGGAACTGGCCGATGCAATTGTGCACGCCGCGCCCGAAGGCGACATGCCGCCCGGCATTCTCGCGCTCGGGATCGAACACTTCCGGCGCTGGGAAGACCTTGGGATCGCGATTGGCCAGCGGCGGGGCCATCAGCAGCGTCTCGCCTTCGCGGAAGCTGTGGCCCTTGTAGGTGAACTCCCGCGCCACCTGCCGGAACGGCGAGGCGATGCCGGAATGGCGCAGGGATTCGCGGATCACCTTGCCGCAATAGTCCTTGTCCTGGGCGCAGCGCGCGTAGATTTCGGGGCGGTCGAGCAGCAGGCTCATCAGCATCGTCAGCTGGTTCTTCGACGTGTCATAGCCGCCGAAGAACAGGGTCAGGATGATGAAGCGCACGTCGGTATCGTCGATCCTGCCCTCGTTCTTCGCGGCGATCAGCGTGTCGAGCAGCGCGTCCGGATCGCTCTCGCCGCCCGCCTCGCGGTCCGCGACCAGGCCATCGACAAAGGTCCACATCGTCTCCCAGCCGGCAAGGAACAGCGGCTTGACCGCCAAATCCATGGTCAGCGACTTGAACTGATCCTCCAGCGCCTGGCGCAGCCGGGGCAGCGCTGCGGTCGAGACCCCGAGCACCCCGCACATGACCGATACCGGGAAGAACGAGGCGGCATGGGCGAAATCGAGCTCGCCCTGCGCCGCCCAATCGTCGAGCAGTTCGGCGATCACCTGCCGCATCATCGGGCGGACATGGTTGGCGTGGCGCGGGGTGAAGGCATGCGCCACCGCCGAGCGCACACGGCTATGCGCCTCGCCGTTGAGCGAGAGCATGTTGCCCATCATGAACTTGCCCCACATCGTCCCCTCGACCCCGTAGAAGTCGATCAGCGGGCCGAAACCGGTGGCGAGGTTGGCGTCATCGACCAGCAGCTCGCAGACTTCCTCGTAGCCGTGGATCACATAGCCTTGCGAAAAGCGGGCGAGCCAGGGGTGCTGCCGGCGGGCATCGACCAAATAGGGTTCCGGATCGGCCGAGAACGCCGCGCCTTCTACCGGCAAGACCGGCAGCGCCGCTTCGATCGTCGCATTCATCGCACGGCCTTTCCCGCAAGCATCCTATCCGGCCAGCTTGTAGTCCTTGAACTGGTCGCGCAAGTCCTTCTTGCTGATCTTGCCGGTGCCGGTGTGCGGGATATCATCGACGAACTCGACCGCGTCGGGCAGCCACCATTTGGCGACCTTGTCGGCCAGGAAGGCTTTCAGCTCGCTTTCGGTCACCTCCATCCCCGGCTGCCTGACCACCACCAGGATCGGCCTCTCGTCCCACTTGGGATGATATATCCCGATCGCCGCCGCTTCCGCCACCGCCGGATGGCCGACGGCGGCGTTCTCCAGCTCGACCGAGCTGATCCACTCGCCGCCGGATTTGATCACATCCTTGGTGCGGTCGGTCAATTGCAGCGTGCCGTCGGGGAAGATCGTCGCGACGTCGCCGGTATCGAACCACTGGCCGGCAAGCACCGCGTCCGCTTCGGCCTTGAAGTAGCGCTTGATCACCCAGGGACCGCGCACCTGCAGCGCGCCCGAAGTCTTGCCGTCTCGCGGCAGTTCCTTCTCCGGGTCACCAAGATCGACCGTGCGCAACTCGACGCCGAACAGCGGCTTACCCTGGCGGCACTTGATCGTGACCTTGTCTTCGAACGAAAGCGAATCCCAGTCGGCAGGCTCATAGGCGATCGTCGAGATTGGCGAGGTTTCGGTCATTCCCCAAGCGTGGGCTATGCGCACATCGGCCCGGATCAGCCGCTCGACAATCGCGCGCGGCATCGCCGAACCGCCGCAAACCGCATGGTTGATAGCAGTCGGCAATGGCTTGCCGATGGAGTCGAGATGCTGGAACAGGCTGAGCCAGACGGTCGGCACACCGGCTACATAGTTCACCCCTTCCTGCGCGATAAGATCGCAGAGATTGGCTGGCTCGTTATTGGAACAATAGACCAGCTTGGCCCCGACTGCCGCACCGGCCCAGGGGAATGCCCAGTCATTGGCATGAAACATCGGCACCACCGGCAACACGCAAGCCTTTGTATCGAGATCGAGGCATTGCGGGGCGACCGCAGCAAACGTGTGCAGGATATTCGAGCGGTGCTCGAACAGCACGCCCTTGGGATTGCCGGTAGTGCCGCTGGTGTAGCACAGCATGCAGGGATCGCGTTCGCTTCCGGTGGCCCATTCGGCCTTGCCATCTTCGGCATCGATCCAGTCGGCAAACAACGGCGCGTGTTCGCCGGAATCGAAGCAGATATAATGCTCTATCGTTGTCCAGCGCGGCTTCATCCGGTCGATCAGCGGTTGGAACACCGCATCATAGAGCATTACCCGGTCTTCGGCGTGGTTGGCGATAAATTCGAGCTGCTCGTCGAACAGACGCGGGTTTATCGTGTGCAGGACGGCCCCCGCCCCGGTGGCGCCATACCATGTGACGAGGTGGGGCGCATGGTTCATCGCCAGCGTGGCGACGCGGTCGCCGGGCCTTATTCCCAAGCGCTGCAAAGCCTGCACCATCTTGAGCGCATCGCGGCGAATTCCGGCCCAGTCGGTGCGGCTTTCGCTGCCGTCGTTCCACCGCGTGACAATTTCGCGCGCGCCATATTCGCGCGCAGCGTGGTCGATCAGTGACGAAACCCGCAGTTCGTGGTCCTGCATTGCGCCGAGCATTGTCTTTCCCTCAATGGAGAGCCGTTCATTCCGAGCGATACCGGTTCTGAATTCGGCTAACGTCGCAAATCAGGCGACAAGGCGCAAGTGATCGCCGCCGCGCCGGGCGGTGAGCGAGACATTGGCGATGCCCTCCACCAGCATCAGCCGCTCGGCAAGCTCGCCATCGACGCGGAAGTCGCGGCCAAGACGCAGCAGCGGCTCCTCCCTGCCGCCGGTTAGCAGCCGCGCCTGCACTTCGCCCCGGCCTGCCTCGCCCGGTTCGAGCAGCAAGGCCAGCGCGCTCATCGCCTCGGCGCTTTCGACATCGAAGCTCAGCAGCATCCGCGCCGCGCTGGTCACTTCGGCGAGCGGCCGCGCCCCGCGCACGGTGACGCGCGGCGGCTCCTCCGGACTCGGCGCATCGAGCTCGACTGTCAGCAGCACGCAGGTCGCCTCCGCCGCCCAGCGCTGCATCGGCTCGACCAGCGATTCCTCGAAGCAGGAGGCGGAGAACTGGCCGGAAGAATCGGAGAAATCGGCGCGGACGAAATCGGTGCCGCGCCGGGTCTTGCCCCCGGTTCACCCCTTCGACCATCGCCGCCATCACCGCCTGGGTGCGCCCTCCCTGCACCCCCTGCGCCATCAGGCTGGCATAGGAGCGCGCGCCATTGGCGCTGGCGACGGCGTGGAACTGCGCGACCGGATGCGCGGCGAAATAGAAGCCGAAATTCTCGCGTTCTTTCGCCATCTGCTCGGGCCGCGACCAGGCTTCCGCCTCGGCCAGGCGCAGCGAGGGTTCGGCGTGATCGTCTCCGCCGAACAGCGCCGCCTGGCCGCTGGTGCGGCTGCGTTCGGCCTCGTCGGCGACGGCGAGCAGCATGTCGGCATTGGCCAGCACCTTGGCGCGGTTGGGCTCCAATCCGTCGAGCGCCCCGGCGGCGGCGAGGCCTTCGAGCTGGCGGCGGTTCATCGATCCGGGCGGCACCCGGCGGAACAAATCCTCCAGGCTGGTGAACAACCCATTCGCCTCGCGTTCGGCGACAATCGCGTCCATCGCCTTCTCGCCGACATTGCGGATTCCGGCCAGTGCATAGCGCACGGCGTAGCTGTCCTCGGTCTGCTCGACGGTGAATTCGCCCTCGGAATGGTTGATGTCGGGGGCAGCCAATGCGACACCTGCGCGCCGCATGTCGTCCACAAAGGTCGCCAGCTTGTCCGACTGGTGCATATCGAAGCACATCGAGGCGGCGTAAAACTCGTGCGGGTAATGCGTCTTCAGCCAGGCGGTCTGATAGGCGAGCAGGGCATAGGCGGCGGCGTGGCTCTTGTTGAAGCCATAGCCGGCGAATTTGTCGATCAGGTCGAACAGCTCGTTGGCCTTCTTCGCGTCGATCTCCGACACCGTCTTGCAGCCATCGACGAAGCGCTGGCGCTGGGCGTCCATTTCCGCCTGGATCTTCTTGCCCATGGCGCGGCGCAGCAGGTCGGCGTCGCCGAGCGAATAGCCCGCCAGCACCTGCGCCGCCTGCATCACCTGTTCCTGATAGACGAAGACGCCATAGGTCTCGGCGAGGATGCCTTCGAGCTTGGCATGCGGATATTCGATCGCCTCCAGCCCGTTCTTGCGGCGGCCGAACAGCGGGATGTTGTCCATCGGACCGGGACGGTAGAGCGAGACCAGCGCGATGATGTCGCCGAAATTGCTGGGTTTGACGGCGGAGAGCGTGCGGCGCATGCCCTCCGATTCCAGCTGGAACACGCCGACGGTGTCGCCCGACTGGAGCAGCTGGTAGACCTCGGCATCGTCCCAGCTCAACGTGTCGAGATCGATGGCAATGCCGCGTTTCTGCAGCAGGTCGGTCGCCTTGCGCAGCACCGACAGCGTCTTGAGGCCGAGGAAGTCGAACTTCACCAGCCCCGCTTCCTCGACATATTTCATGTCGAACTGGGTCACCGGCATGTCCGAACGCGGATCGCGGTAGAGCGGCACCAGCTGCGCCAGCGGCCGGTCGCCGATCACCACGCCGGCGGCATGGGTCGAGCTGTTGCGCGGCAGGCCTTCGAGCTGCATGGCGAGATCGACCAGGCGCTTGACCTCGGGATCGGTATCGTATTCGCGCCTGAATTCGGTTACCCCGTTCAAGGCGCGCGGCAAGTCCCAGGGGTCGGTCGGCAGATTGGGCACCAGCTTGCACAGCCGGTCGACCTGGCCATAGCTCATCTGCAGGATGCGCCCGGTATCGCGCAGCACCGCGCGGGCCTTCAGCTTGCCGAAGGTGATGATCTGGGCGACGTGATCGTGGCCGTATTTGCTCTGGACATAGCGGATCACCTCGCCGCGCCGGGTTTCGCAGAAGTCGATATCGAAGTCCGGCATCGACACGCGTTCGGGATTGAGGAAGCGTTCGAACAGCAGGCCGAGCTTCAGCGGATCGAGATCGGTGATGGTCAGCGCCCAGGCGACCACGCTGCCCGCGCCCGAGCCGCGCCCCGGCCCCACCGGGATGCCCTGCTCCTTCGCCCATTTGATGAAATCGGCGACGATCAGGAAATAGCCGGCGAAACCCATGCGGTTGATGACATCGACTTCGAATTCGAGGCGGTCGGCGTAGGCCTGGCGCTCCTCCACGCTCATCGGGCCATAGGGCGCGAGGCGCTTTTCCAGCCCCTCGCGCGCGTCCTCCGCCAGCATCCGCGCTTCGCCTTCCTTGTCGCCGGCCAGGCTGGGCAGGATCGGATCGCGCTTGGGCGGGGCATAGGCGCAGCGCTGGGCGACGACCAGCGTATTGGCCAGCGCCTCGGGCAGATCGGCGAAGGCCTCGGCCATCATCGGCGCGCTCTTGACCCAGGCCTGCGGGCTGGAGCGCGGGCGGTCGGCGGCGTCGATATGGGTGGAATTGGCGATGCACAGCAGCGCGTCATGCGCGGAATGGAAGCCGGGTTCGGCGAAATTGGCGGGATTGGTGGCGACCAGCGGCAGATCGCGCGCATAAGCCAGATCGATCAGCGCCGCTTCCGCGGCTTCCTCCACCGCATCGCCGCGCCGGGCGATCTCGACATAGAGCCGCCCTGGGAACAGCGCCTCCAGCTTCGCGCAATAATCCGCCGCCGCTTCGTTCCTGCCCTCGGCCAAACAGCCGCGCCAGCGCGCCCTCGCCTGCCCCGGTCAGCGCGATCAACCCGTCGCTGTGGCCCTCAAGATCGTCGAGGCGGACATGCGGCTCCAGTTCCAAAGGCCGGTCGAGGTGCGCGCGGCTGACCAGATGGCACAGGTTTTGCCAGCCGGCCTCGTCCTTGGCGAACAGGGCCAGCGCGTCGATCCGCCCGCCATCTTCCCGCGACACCCCCAGGAAGGTGCCCGAGACCGGCTGGATGCCGTTGTCGCGGCAGCCTGCGGCAAAGGCGACCGCGCCGTAGAGCCCGTTGCGGTCGCAGATGGCGATGGCGGGAAAGCCGCGTTCCTTGGCCAGCTTGGCGATAGCCTTGGGATCGATCGCCCCGTCGAGCATCGTATAGCTGGAGAACACCCGCAGGGGCACGAAAGGAGCATGGGCCATCGCCGCAGACTATCGCGCGGCGCGCGGCGCGATCAAGCTGCCTGGCCCGGCAATCTGGGGATTGCACGCGAGAATGGTTGCAAAATCCGCCAGATGTGGTCCTATTCCCGCTCTACTCTCGCCAACAGGAGGGTGATGACATGGTCGATCTATCCGGAATAGACCACAAATCCATCGTCGAACGCGCCAAGGCCATCATCCTGACGCCCAAGGACGAATGGCCGAAGATCGCCAATGAGACCAAGTCGCAGGGCGATATTCTGAAGGGCTATGTCTTGCCCTTGATCGTCATCGGGCCGCTGGCTTCGCTGATCGGCGGCCAGCTGTTCGGCTATGGCGCTTTGGGCTTTTCCTATCGCCCCAGCCTGTTCGGCTCGATCGCCACGGCGGTGATCAGCATTCTTCTGGGCATCGTCAGCGTTTTCGTCCTCACCTTCATCGCCGATTTCCTCGCGCCCAAATTCGGCGGGCAGTCCAACCGGCTCAATGCGTTCAAGATGGTCGCCTATGGCTCGAGTGCGATGTGGCTGGCGGGCATTTTCGGCCTGATCCCCTCGCTCGGCTTTTTCAGCCTGCTGGGGCTCTACAGCATCTACCTCTATTACACCGGGGCCGAGCCGCTGATGAAAGTCCCGGCGGACAAGACAGCGGCCTATACCGCAGTGACGATCCTATGTGCGATCCTGCTGTCGTTCATCATCGCGCCAGTCACCGTGGCGATCACCGGCCTGTTCGCCTTTGGCGGCATGTCGTCGATCGCCGGCAATGCCGATACCGGCGGCAAACTCACTTTGCCCGGCGGCGGCACCATCGATACCGGCAATGTCGAGAAGATGGGCAAGCAGTTCGAGGATATCGCCAACGGCAAGGCGCCGCCGGTCGAACTCGCCAAACTGCAGGCGCTGTTGCCGGCCTCGATCGGCGCCTACCAGCGCACGGCGGTGGAATCGATCGCCATGGGTTCGGTCGGCGGCGAGGCAGAGGGAACCTACACCGCCGGCGACAGCAATTTTCGCCTGAAGATCGTCGACATGTCGGCGTTTGGTGCGATCGCCGGAATGGGCGCGGCGCTGGGCGTCCAGCAGAACCGAGAGGATGCCGACAGCTATGAACGCACCGGCACGGTCAACGGCCAGATGCAGAGCGAGAGCTGGAACAAGTCCAGCGGCCAGGGCAAGTTCGGCGTCGTCGTCGCCAACCGCTTCATGATCGAGGCCGAGGGCAAGGCGGCGAGCATCGACGAGTTGAAGGAAGCGGTGGCGAAGATCGATCAGGGCAATTTGCTGAGCCTGGCGGGGTGACAGTCGTCTTCTTCGCTTCCCCCTTGATGGGGGAAGGATACGAAGCCTTACGGAGCGAAGCGAAGTTAGGCGCAGTTGGATGGGGGTGATCTGGCCGCTGGCGTTTTGTCTGTCGGAGAGAACACCCTCATCCAATTTCGGCTAGGCAGCAAGCTGCCAAGCCTGCATATCCTTCCCCCATCAAGGGGGAAGAAGTTGCGTTTCGTCCCTACAACAACGCCTCGATCGCCCCTTCCAGCCGCTCCGGCTTGTCCGTCGGCGCGAAGCGTTTCACCACCTTGCCATCGCGCCCGATCAGGAATTTGGTGAAATTCCACTTGATCTTCTTTGTGCCAAGAATCCCCGGCGCCTCGGCCTTGAGCCAGTCGATAGAGCGGGGTGGCGCCGTCGCCGTTGACCTCGATCTTGGCCATCACCGGAAAGCTGACGCCGTAATTGACGCTGCAGAAGCTGCTCGATGTCCTCGGCGCTGCCCGGCTCCTGCCCGCCGAACTGGTTGCAGGGAAAGGCGACAACCTCGAAGCCGCGGTCGCCGTATTTCTGCCACAGCGCCTCCAGCCCGGCATATTGCGGGGTAAAGCCGCATTTGGACGCGGTGTTGACCACCAGCAGCACCTTGCCGGCCTTGTCCGCCAGATTGACGCTCTCGCCATTCGGCAGCGCTGCGGTGAAATCGGCGATCGACGTCATTCCAGCTTCCCTTCATGCAACCGCAGCACGCGGTCCATGCCGCGCGCGAGCCGTTCGTTATGTGTCGCCACCAATGCGGCGCTGCCCTCGCCGCGCACCAGGCGGATGAATTCGCCGAACACCTTGTCGGCCGTCGCCTCGTCGAGATTGCCGGTCGGCTCGTCGGCCAGCACCAGCGCCGGACGGTTGGCCAGCGCCCGGGCGACCGCGACGCGCTGCTGCTCGCCGCCGGAGAGCTGGCTCGGGCGGTGATCGAGGCGTTCGCCGAGGCCGAGGGCCTGGAGCAGTTCCTGCGCGCGCTCCCCGGCATCCTCGCGCGGCACGTCCGCCACCAGCTGCGGCAGGATGACATTCTCGATCGCGGTGAAATCGGGCAGCAGATGGTGGAACTGGTAGACGAAGCCGATGTGGTCGCGCCGCAGCGTCGTGCGCTCGTCGCCGTCGAGCCGGGTCGCCTCGGTCCCGGCGATCTCGATCTTGCCGCTGAAACCGCCCTCGAGCAGGCCGATGGCTTGCAGCATGGTCGATTTGCCCGAGCCCGAAGGCCCCAGCAGCGCGACGATCTCGCCCGGGCGGATGTCGAGATCGATGCCGCGCAGCACGTCGATCTTGACCCCGCCCTGCTCGAAGCTGCGCGTCAGCGCGCGCACCCGCACCACTGGCGGGGGCAGCGGCGGGGCGGTTTGCGCCGGTGCGGGCTGGACCGGCTCATTCATAGCGCAGCACCTGCACCGGATCGGTGCTCGCCGCGCGGAAGGCGGGATAGAGCGTCGCCAGGAAGCTGAAAATCAGCGCCATCACGCTGATCGTGAAAATCTCCACCGGATCGCTGCGCGCGGGCAGTTCGGTGAGGAAGCGGATCGAGGGGTCCCACAGGTTCTGCCCGGTGAGCAGTTCGACCAGCCGCACGATCGGCTGGCGGAAGAACAGGAAGACGAAGCCGAGGATCAGCCCGGCCACCGTCCCCAGCGCCCCGATCAGGAAATCCGGCGGTGACGAAAATCTTGAGCAGCGACTTCCGCGTCGCCCCCATCGTGCGCAGGATGGCGATGTCGCGGGTCTTGGCCCGCACCAGCATGATCAGCGAGGAGAGGATGTTGAACACCGCCACCAGCACGATGATCGACAGCACCACGAACATCGCCACCCGCTCCACCGCCAGCGCCTCGAACAGCGAGGCGTTGATCGTCTTCCAGTCCGAAATCACCGCCCGCCCGGCCAGGCTGCGCGCCAGCGGGGCGAGGATTTCGCCGACATTGTCGGGATCGTCGGTCTTGACCTCGATCATGCCGACGGCATCGCCGGTCAGCAGCAGCGTCTGCGCATCCTCCATCGGCATGACGACGAAGGCGTTGTCATAGTCGTAAACCCCGATCTCGAAGATCGCCGAGACGTTGTAGCCGATCTCGCGCGGGACTGTGCCGAACGGGGTCGAGCGGCCCTGCGGGTTGATGATGGTGATGGTGTCGCCGACCTGCGCGCCCAGGTTTTCCGCCAGCCGCGCGCCGATCGCGACATTGCCGGCATTGGGCTGGAGCGCGGCGAGGTTGCCCTGTTTGACCTGCGGCTTCAGGCGGCGGATGTCGTCGGGCAGATTGCCCCGCGTCAGGATCGCCTCGACCCGGCCGTTGAATGTCGCCAGCAGCGGCTGCTCGATCAGCGGCGAGGCGCGCACCACCCCGGGCGTCGCCTTGACCTGCTTCAGCACCTGCTGCCAGTTGTCCAGCCGCCCGCCATAGGCCTGGATGATCGCGTGGCCGTTGAGCCCGACGATCTTGTCGAACAGCTCGGCGCGAAAGCCGTTCATCACGCTCATCACGATGACCAGCGCGGCGACGCCCAGCATCACCGCCGCCAGGCTGATGCCCGCCACCAGCGCAATAAACGCCTCGCCGCGCCCGGGCAGCATGTAGCGCTTGGCGATGGTCCATTCGAAGGGGGAGAGGATCAAGTGGTCACTCGGTTCTGGCAAAATGGCAACGCCGGGGATTTAGGCGCAGGCAGGCGCAGGAGCAATGGGGCATTGGCGATCCTCCCCAAGCTTGTCGCTGGCAGCTGCGGGTTGATCATCCCTCCCCTTGCCTTCCCGGCCAATCCCCGCCAAAGCGGCGCGCAAGCAGAGGCTGGCGCGATTCCATGAACCCTACCCATCCTTTCCCCGACAACGCCCCCTGGGATATCGACGCCGACAAGCTGCGCGAGGAGTGCGGCATTTTCGGCGTGATCGGCGCCAAGGGCGATGCCGCGGCGATCACCGCGCTTGGCCTCCACGCCCTGCAGCACCGCGGCCAGGAAGCGGTCGGCATCGTCAGCTACGATGGCAGCGAATTCTATTCCCGGCGCGGTCTCGGCCATGTCGCGCAGGTGTTCGACGACCAGGCCAAATTCGCCGAGCTGCCGGGCAATATGGCATCGGGCCATGTCCGCTATTCCACCACCGGCGGCCAGGGGCTGCGCAACGTCCAGCCGCTCCACGCCGATCTCGCCCGCGGCGGCTTCACGATTGCGCATAACGGCAATATTTCCAACGGCATGGCGCTGCGGCGCGAGCTGGTCGAGAAGGGTTCGATCTTCCAATCGACGTCCGACACCGAGGTCATCGTCCATCTCATCGCCACCAGCCGCTTCGCCCGCCTGCTCGACCGCTTTGTCGATGCGCTGCGCATGGTCGAGGGCGCCTATTCGCTGATCTGCATGACCCCCAAGCGCCTGGTCGCCTGCCGCGATCCGCTGGGCATACGGCCGCTGGTGATGGGCCGGATCGGCGAAGCGACGATTTTCGCCAGCGAGACCGTCGCGCTCGACGTGATCGGCGCGGATTTCGTCCGCGAGGTCGAGCCGGGCGAAATCGTCGAAGTGCGCCAGGACGGGCGGATCAGCAGCCACCACCCGTTCGGCGAGCTCAGCCCCCGGCCCTGCATCTTCGAACACGTCTATTTCAGCCGCCCCGATTCGATCAGCGGCGGCAAATCGGTCTATGAGGTGCGCAAGCAGATCGGCGTCGAACTGGCCCGGGAAGCCCCTGCCGAAGCCGATCTCGTCATCCCCGTGCCCGACAGCGGCGTGCCGGCGGCGATCGGCTATGCCCAGCAATCGGGCATTCCCTTCGAGCTCGGCATCATCCGCTCGCACTATGTCGGACGCACCTTCATCCAGCCCGAGGACGGCGCGCGCCATGCCGACGTCAAGCGCAAGCACAACGCCAACCGCGCCATCGTCGCAGGCAAGCGCATCGTGCTGATCGACGATTCGATCGTGCGCGGCACCACTTCGATGAAAATCGTCGAGATGATGCGCGATGCGGGCGCGCGCGAAGTGCACTTCCGCGTCGCCAGCCCGCCGACCGAGCATAGCTGCTTCTACGGGGTCGATACGCCCGAACGCTCCAAATTGCTCGCCGCGCGGATGGATGTGCAAGGCATGGCGGAGTTCATCAAGGCCGACAGCCTCGCCTTCGTCTCGATCGACGGGCTTTACCGCGCGGTCGGCGAATCCGGGCGCAACGCCGCGCGTCCCCAGCACTGCGACGCCTGCTTCACCGGCGACTACCCGACATCGCTGACCGATCTCGCCGAGCGGGAAAACCCGCAGCAGCTGGTGCTGCCGGTCGACAAGGTCGCGTGACAGCCTGCGTATGACAAATTTTGGCGGCCAGGTAGCGCTCGTCACCGGGGCGAGCCGCGGGATCGGCGCGGCGACGGCCGAGGCGCTGGCCCGCGAGGGCGCGCATGTCGTGCTGACCGGGCGCGACGCCAAGGCGCTGGAAGCGGTCGAGGAGCGCATCCATCAGGCCGGCGGCCAGGCCACCATCGCCCCGCTCGATCTCGCCGAGCCCGACGCCATCGTCCGCCTCGCCGCCGCCATGGCGCAGCGCTGGCAGGCGCTCGACATTCTCGTGATCAATGCCGCTGTCTTGCCGCAGCTGACATCGGTCGCGGATATCGAACCCAAAGCGTTCAACCAGGCGCTGACCGTCAATGTCCTCGCCACCCAGGCGCTGATCGCCGCCTTCGACCGGATGCTGCGCAAGAGCGACGACCCGCGCGTGATCGGCCTCACCAGCAATGCCGGCATGAATCCCCGCGCCTATTGGGGGGCCTATGCCGCCAGCAAGGCCGCTTTCGACGTGCTGCTGGAATGCTATGCGCAAGAGACCGCGAATATCTCGAAACTGCGGGTGGCGCTGGTCAATCCCGGCGCGACCCGCACCGCAATGCGCGCCCGCGCCTATCCCGGCGAAGACCCGGCGACGCTCAAGCCGCCCGAAGCGGTCGCGCAGCGGCTCGTCGCGCTGCTGCAGGAACCCTTTGCCAGCGGCCACCGCGAGGCGATTAACCATTCCGTTTAGGACAATGGTAAGCTCTTGCCGCCATTTTCCGGCAAGCCAGTTTTTCAATCGGCCATTTGCTTAAACGAGCCAAGCATCGGAGAATGGCATGTCGACGCTTTTCGGATCGCAAGACACCTACTCGACCGCCGCGCAGGAAGACCGCAGCGCGCCGCGCACCCGCATCTCGATTCCGGCGACGCTGCGGCCATCGGGTTCCAAGGGCTATCAGACGGTCGTTAACGACCTCTCGCTGAGCGGATTTTCCGCCATGGCGATCAACCGCATGCATATCGGCACGATCTGCTGGCTGGTGATCCCCGGCCTCGAATCGCAGCAGGCCGAAGTGATCTGGTGGGATAACGGCATGGTCGGCTGCGCCTTCCAGCAGCTGCTCAGCCCGATCGTCCACGACAATCTGCTCGCCCGCTATCGCGGCCCGGCGGTGTTCCGCAACATCCCCTGATCAGGCGGACTTGAAGCCGGATTTCACCAGGGTCACCTGCGCGACGTCGATGCCGCCGCCGCGGAAGCCGCCCTCGCAATACATCAGATAATAGCGCCACAGCCGCACGAAACGCGCATCGAAGCCGGCGGGCAGCCGCCCTTCCTCGACCGCGCGGTCAAAGTTCTCGCGCCAGATCCGCAGGGTCTCGGCGTAATCGGCGGCAAAGCTCTCCCGGTCGCGCCATTCCAGCCCGCGCTCGCCTGCCAGCTGGCGGAAGGTGCTCTCGCGCACCAGCATGCCGCCGGGGAAGATATAGGTCTGGATGAAATCGGCGCTGCGCGCATAGTCGTCGAACAATTCGTCGCGCATCGCGATATACTGGATCGCGGCGCACCCGCCCGGTTTGAGGTTGCGGGCGATGCAATCGAAAAAGGCGGGCCAGTATTCGCGCCCGACCGCCTCGACCATCTCGACGCTGGCGATCGCGTCGAACTGGCCCGAAACGTCGCGGTAGTCCTGCTTGCGGAAGTCGATAGCTGCGGCGCCGTGCTGTTCGCGCGCCCATGCCAGCTGCTCGTCGGACAGGCTGATGGCGGTGACCTCCGCGCCCCGGCCGGCAATATGCCGCGCCAGCGAACCCCAGCCGCAGCCGATCTCGAGCACCGACTGCGCGCCCTCGATCCGCGCGGCGATGCTCTCTATCTTGCGCTGCTGCGCCGCTTCCAGCCCGATCGCGGCGCCATCGAAGCGTGCGGATGAATAGCTCATGCCGGGATCGAGCCAGGCGGCGTAGAAATCGTTGCCGAGGTCGTAATGCGCGTGGATGTTGCGCAGCGAACCCTTGCGGGTGTTGCGGTGCCGCCAATGCGCCAGCCGCGCCAGCCAGCGCCAGGGCCCGTGCGACCGGGTGGCGCCGCCCAGCGCGGCGGCATTGTCCACGATCAGCGCGAAGAAGGCGACCGGATCGGGGCTGTCCCACTCGCCCGCTTCCCAGCCCTCGTACCAGCCGACCGATCCCGCCGTGGCGAGCCGCAGCAAGGCGCGGTAATCCTTGAGGTCGATGCGGGCATGAAAACCCGGCTGGCGTCCGCCAAGCAGGCGCACGCCGCCATCGGGCAGCACGCCTTCGATCGAACCGCGCACGAGGCCCCGGTCGAGCCGGTCGAGCATCCGTTCGATGCCGCCAGCCCACATGCGCGCCAGCCATTGCGGGCCAAAGCCGGACGTGCGGCCACCCGCAACAAGCTCCGCTCCCCTCATCGGCGCCTGTGCATTCATGGGGGGATTATGGACCGGTTGGGGGGCCGGGGCAACTGCGGCCAACGGGCTTGGGCCCAAAAGATTTGCTCACACGAAGACACAAAGACACGAAGGGCTCAGCGCTTATCCGATCTGCCTTTGTGGCTTCGTGTCTTCGTGTGAAATTTCTTTTACCCCTCGACCGTCCAGGTCTGCCCCTTGGCCAGCAGCTTGGCGAGATTGGCAGTCTTGCCCTCGACCATCTTGGCATCCTGGCCGAGCAGCTCGGCCTCGAAGGTCGGGCGCGGGTCGTCGTAGAGGACGCCGAGCGCCATCGGGAAGGGTCCGAACACCATCTCGATCAGCATATGCGCCACGGCGCGGTTGGTGACGTCGTGGACGATCACGCCCGCCGCCTGCCAATCGCCATCGACGACATCGACCACCTCCAGATGCAGATGATCGGTGTTGACGGTCAGCCCCTTGGTGCCCCCGGATTTTTCAGAGCCGAACAGCATCGGCTCGCCGTCCTTGAGCCACAGCTGGCTGGCCTCGGCGCCCTTGGGCGCGGCGAAATCGTCGAACACGTCCTTGTTGTAGACGATGCAGTTCTGGAAAATCTCGATGAACGCCGCGCCCTTGTGGGCATGGGCGGCTTTGAGCACCTCGGGCAGGTTCTTCGAGACATCGAAGCCGCGCGCGACGAACCGCGCGCCCGCGCCGAGCGCGAAGGCGGCAGGCCGCGCGGGCCGGTCGACCGAGCCGCCGGGGGTCGAGGGCGAGGTCGTGCCGAGCCGGCTGGTCGGCGAATATTGCCCCTTGGTCAGGCCGTAAATCTCATTGTTGAACAGCAGGATCTGGCAATCGAGGTTGCGGCGCAGGATGTGCATCGTGTGGTTGCCGCCGATCGACATGCCGTCGCCGTCGCCGGTCACCAGCCAGACGTCGAGCTCGGGATTGGCGAGCTTGATGCCGGTGGCAAAGGCCGGCGCGCGGCCGTGGATGGTGTGGAAGCCGTAGCTTTCGACATAATAGGGGAACCGGCTCGAGCAGCCGATGCCCGAGACGAACACGGTTTTGGCCGGGTCTGCGCCGATTTCCGGCAAAGTGCGCTGCACCGCCTTGAGGATCGCATAGTCGCCGCAGCCGGGGCACCAGCGCACTTCCTGGTCGGTTTCCCAATCCTTGAGCGTGGTCTCGACCTTGATGGGGGTCATGTCGTTCATGAGTTTACCGCCTTTGTGCTGGGCAGCTGGGTGTCGTCGGCCGGCACATCGCCGCCTTCGTTGCCGGGGATATGATCGAAATAAGCGCCGATCGCCGCTTCCAGTTCGGCGATGGTGAACGGCTGGCCGCTGGTCTTGGTCAGCGGCTGGGCATCGACCAGATACTGGTCGCGCAGCACCGTCTTGAGCTGGCCGGTGTTCATCTCGGGCACGAGAATATTGTCGTAACTCTTGAGAAGTTTGCCCAGATTGGCCGGCAGCGGCCAGATGTGGCGGATGTGGATGTGGCTGACGTCCAGCCCCTTCGCCCGCGCCCGGCGCACCGCCTGGAGGATCGGGCCATAGGTCGATCCCCAGCCGACCACCGCGAGTTTGCCCGAGGTGTTGCCGAGGCAGACCTCCTGCGCCGGAATGCCCTGGGCGATGCCGTCGATCTTGGCCTTGCGGGCGTCGGTCTGGATCTGGTGGACATCGGACGAATAATCGATCGCGCCGGTGTCGATGCCCTTCTCGATGCCGCCGATGCGGTGCATCAGCCCGGGGGTGCCGGGCTTGATCCACGGGCGCACGCCCTGGCCGTCGCGCTTGTAGGGCAGAATGGTGTCGCCGCCGTTCTTTTCCTCAAGGAATTTCACCGGAAACGGGGTGAAGCTGCTGGGATCGGGCACTTTCCACGGCTCGGCGGCATTGGCGATATAGCCGTCGGTCAGCAGGATCACCGGGGTCATATATTGCACCGCGATGCGGCAGGCCTCGATCGCGCAGTCGAAAGCGTCGCCCGGCGAGCGCGCGGCGACCACCGGGATCGGCGCATCGCCGTTGCGGCCATAGACCGCCTGATAGAGGTCGGACTGTTCGGTCTTGGTCGGCAAACCGGTGGACGGCCCGCCGCGCTGCGAATTGACGATCACCAGCGGCAGCTCGGTCATCACCGCGAGGCCCATCGCCTCGCCCTTGAGCGCGATGCCCGGCCCCGACGATGAGGTCACCCCCAGCTGCCCGGCATAGGACGCGCCGATCGCCGCGCAGATCGCCGCGATCTCGTCTTCCGCCTGGAAGGTGGTGACGCCGAATTCCTTCATCTTCACCAGATTGTGCAGGATCGCCGAGGCCGGGGTGATCGGATAGCCGCCGAAGAACATCTTCAGCCCGGCCAGCTGCGCGCCGGCGACCAGGCCATAGCTGACCGATTCCGCGCCGGTCACCGTCCGGTAGAGCCCCGGCGACGACGGCACCGGCTCCAGGTGCACCTTCTTGATCGGCCCAGACAGCTCGGCGGTTTCGCCATAGGCATGGCCGGCGTTGAGCGCGGCGATGTTGGCGTCGGCCAGCAGCTGGTTCTTCTTGAACTTGTCGTTCAGCCAGTCGATCAGCGGCTGGCGGTCGCGCTCGAACATCCACAGGGCCAGGCCCAGCGTCCACATGTTCTTGCAGCGCAGCGCGTCCTTGTTGGACAGGCCGAACGGCTTGACCGATTCCATGGTCATCGCGCTGATGTCGAAAGCCAGCACATCCCATTTGGCGAGACTGCCATCCTCGACCGGATTGCTTGCGTATTTCGCCTTTTCCAGGTTGCGCTTGGTGAACTCGCCGGTGTCGGCGATGATGAGACCGCCCGTTTTGAGCGCATCGACATTGGTCTTGAGCGCCGCCGGGTTCATCGCCACCAGCACGTCGGGCGCATCGCCCGCAGTGGTTATGTCGGTCGAGCCGAAATTGATCTGGAAGGCCGAAACCCCGAAAAGCGTGCCCTGCGGCGCCCGGATTTCCGCCGGAAAATCGGGAAAAGTCGCAAGATCGTTGCCCGCCAGCGCGGTGGACAGGGTGAACTGTCCGCCGGTCAGCTGCATGCCGTCGCCGGAATCGCCGGCGAAGCGCACGACGACAGCTTCGGGTACGGTGGTGTCGAGCGGCTTAGCCGCCGATGCGTTTTCGGCTAGAATCGTTGCCATTTCTGTCCTCTGTCGGCGGCACAACCAGTCCGCTCTCCTGCCCCCTATGCTCCCCACGAAATGCTGCAATTCAGAAAAACTGTCAGGGGCCAAATCGCTGCCATAGGCAAAACGCCCCCACGCCGCGCTAGTCAAGCACCAATCCATGACCTATGAGCAGCATAACAGACTTGTGCCCGAAATCATTGCGTCACGCTGAATATAGAACTGACATGAGGGACTTCCAGCTGCCGTGAGCGATTATTCCGCCCTGCCCTATCGCCCTTGCGTCGGCGTGATGCTGGTCAATGCCCAGGGCATGGCCTTCGTCGGCCGACGGATCGACAACCGCGTCGGCGATTTCTGGCAGATGCCGCAGGGCGGGATCGACGATGGCGAGGAGCTGCAGGCCGCCGCCCTGCGCGAGTTGCGGGAGGAGACCGGGGTGGGCAAAAGCCACGTCACCCTGATCGGCCAGTCGCGCGAGGAGCTGTTCTACGATCTGCCCGAGGAGCTGCTGGGCAAGCTGTGGAAAGGGCAATTCCGCGGTCAGCGCCAGTTCTGGCTGCTCGGGCGGTTCACCGGCGAGGACCGGCACATCAAGCTGGACGCGCACGATCACCCAGAATTCTGCGAATGGAAGTGGGTCCAGCCCGACGAGCTGCCGGATCTGATCGTGCCGTTCAAGAAGCGGGTCTACCGCGCGGTTCTGGAGGAATTCCGGGCGCTGATATGAGTTTAGGGGCATCGCCTTACTGGCCCCGAGCCTTGCCTGACCCACTCGCTCCCCTATAGCCTGCCGCCATGCGCCAAAAGGAACTCCGCATTGCGCTTATCTGCTACGGCGGGGTCAGCCTGGCGGTCTACATGCACGGGGTCACCAAGGAGGTGTGGAACCTCTCCCGCGCGAGCCGCGCCTTTCTGGCGGGCGAGAGCGAGGCCGCCGGCATCGAGAGCGTCTATCTGCGGCTGCTGCGGCACATCCAGCAGCACCACGGGTTGCGTCTGCGGGTGCTGACCGACATCGTCGCCGGCGCCAGCGCCGGCGGGATCAACGGGGTGTTCCTGTCGCAGGCGATCCATTCCGGGCAATCGCTGGAGCCGCTGACCAAACTCTGGCTGGAGCGCGCCGATATCGACGTGCTGCTCGATCCCGATGCCCGCCCCTGGTCGCGCTTCGCCAAGTTCTGGGCCAAGCCGCTGGTGCGCTTCATCCTGACCCGGCCGGGCAACGCCATTTCCGCCAGCGTCGCCCCGGAAACCCGCAAGGAAGTCCGCCTGAAGCTGTCGCGCTTCATCCGCTCGCGCTGGTTCGAGCCGCCGTTCGGCGGACTCGGCTTCTCGCGGCTGCTGTGCGAAGCCTTCGATGCGATGGCCGCCTGCGAGGCAGGGCCGCCGCTGCTGCCGCCGGGGCATCCGCTCGACCTGTTCGTCACCGCCACCGACTTCAAGGGCCATCCCGGCACCATCCGCCTGCACAGCCCGCCGCTGGTGCAGGAAAGCGAGCACCGCCTGTCGATCGGCTTCCGCGCGCCGACGCCGCTGCGCGGCGGCAGCGGCCTGGCGCCGATGTTCGAACTGCTGTTCGCGGCGCGCGCGACCGCGAGCTTTCCCGGCGCCTTCCCCGCGCTGCAATTCGCCGAGATCGATGCGCTTGCGCAGGAGCGCGGCGAGCAATGGCCGAGCCGTCAGGCCTTCGCCGAGCGGGTGTTGCCCGAGCAGGCGCTGCACGGAAAGATCGACGGCGTCGCGCTGATCGACGGATCGGTGCTGGTCAACGCGCCCTTCGCCGAGGCGATGCACGCATTGCGCGACAAGCCGGCCCAGCGCGAGGTCGACCGGCGCTTCGTCTATATCGACCCCAAGCCCGACCGGGTGGGCGGCCAGCGCCGCGACGATCCGCGCCCGCCGGGCTTCTTCGCAACGATTTTCGGCTCGCTCTCTTCGATCCCGCGCGAGCAGCCGGTGCGCGACAACCTCGAAGTGCTGGCGCGCCAATCCTCGGAGAAGGCGCGGCTGCGCGGGATTGTCGAGGCGCTGCGGCCCGAAGTCGAACAGACCGTCGAGAAGCTGTTCGGCCGCACGCTGTTTTTCGACCGGCCTACCCTCAAGCGCCTCTCGGCCTGGCGGGCGAAGGCGCATCGGGCGGCGTCGGAGCGCTCGGGCTTCGCCTTTCACGGCTATGCCCAGGTCAAATTCGCCGGGGTGATCGACGATCTGGCGGAACTGATCCACGCCGCCGCGCCGCAGCTGATGCTGGCCAGCCCCGAGCCCATCGCCCAGCATCTGACCGCGCACCTGGAAACCAGGGGCCTCGACCATCTCACCGCGCTGCGCGGCGGCGGCGCATCGCCGGCGGCGATCGACTTCTTCTCCGGCCACGATCTGCAATTCCGCGTCCGCCGCCTGCGCCTGCTCGCGCGGCGGCTGACCGGCGATTGGGACAGCGGCGGGGAAGACGTGACCGATGCGGCGCGCGAACAGGCGCGCGAGGTGGTTTACGGCGCGCTGGCGCTCTATTTCGACCGCGAACCGGCCAGCGCGCTGGGCGAGGATTTCCCGGCTCTGGCCGCCAAAGTGTTCGACGATCCCGGCGCGGTGCTAAGCGCCATCGCCGAGCAGCGGCAGCTGCGCCAGACCGATTTGCTGGTCGATGCGATGCTGGCCGGCGCGCTAGCGGGCATGCCGGTGCTGCTGCGCCGCCAGATGCTGTTCGCCTACCTCGGCTTCCCGTTCTACGACACCGTCACCCTGCCGCTGCTGCGCGGCGAAGGCATGACCGAGTTCGACCCGGTCAACGTCGACCGCATCTCGCCCGACGACGCCCCCGCAATCCGCAGCGGCGGCGCGCTGGCGACCTTGCGCGGGGTCGAATTCTACAACTTCGGCGCGTTTTTCAGCAAGGCCTACCGCGAGAACGATTATTTGTGGGGGCGGCTGCACGGGGCGGAGCGGATGGTCGATCTGGTCGCCTCGGCCTTGCCGGACAATATGACCCTGTCGGCGGAGGAATTGGCCGGGTTCAAGCGCGAGGCGTTTCTGGCGATCCTGGACGAGGAGGAAGGGCGGCTGATGGCGGACCCGGGCCTGGTGCCGGGGCTGAGGGCGGAGGTTTTGGGGGCGGGTTAAGACAGAGGCCCGTTAGCCCTCAATTCGGAAACGCGCAGAACCATGCTGCGAGCAGGATCGAATGGCAGCTCTTCGAAGTCAAACCTGCGATAGAATTCCCGCACTCCTTCATCCAACGGATGCGTGACGATCACGATGCATCCGACGCTTTCTGAAACGTGCAAGGCCGTATTTAACGCATGCAGCAGCAACGATCTTGCCAGCCCGTGGCCCTGATAATGCCGATCGACCGCCAGTTGGCCGAGCAAAATGGCCGGGATCGGATCAGGTAGATTGCGCCGATCCGGCTTGGCGAGCCAAGCACGCTCCAACTGCGCTGTTGAGAGACTCACATACCCGGCAATCTCGCCCTTCGCGTTGCCTTCGATCACACTGATGCGGCTGGCACCCGATTGCTGGTTTCGCCAGCCATGCCGCTGAGACCATTGGTTGAGCACATCGCGACCGCAATCGAAAGAGACGCGATCGTCTTCGGCGGCCAGCGGACGCGGCGGAGCTATTCCTCCCATACGGGCCGCGAGGCCAGCAGTTTACGCAAGCCGGGCAATTCCCTGGGGGGCGAATGGACCCAAGCCTCGAATTTCTCCCAATCTTCTGCCGGGATCGTGATGATACGACGGTCCATCATGTCCATTTCCGCTTCGACCAGGGCCTTGCGCCTGACATAGTCGCTGAGTGTGGTGCGCGCCTGCTCGGCGGCGGCTCCGAGTATGGCGCGCTCGGAGGCGTTGAGGCGCACGCTGAGGACGGCGGGGTTGGATTTGGGGGGCATTGCGTTCATTATTAGGCCTCGCGCTTGGTGTATGACAATGGCATACATTGGCGGGCCATGCAATGGGATCAAACCAGTCGCTCAGCTTACTCCGTCAGCCCTTCCCATGCATCCTTGATCCGGTCAAAGAACCCCTTCGAATCCGGCGTCTCCTCCCCGGTCTCGGTCGCCTGCAATTCGCGCAGCAGTTCCTTCTGCCGCGCGGTCAGCTTGCTCGGCGTCTCGACCACGATCTCGATCACCAGATCGCCTGTCCCGCGCCCTTGCAGCACCGGCATACCCGCGCCCCGTTTGCGCAACTGCTTGCCCGACTGGATGCCCGCCGGGATCGAAATCGCATGCCGCGAGCCATCCAGCCCCGGGATCTCGATCTCGCCGCCCAGCGCCGCCGTGGTGAAGGCGATCGGCACGCGGGTGATCAAGGTCGTGCCGTCGCGCTCGAACACGCTGTGGCGGCGGATGTGGATGAAGATGTAGAGGTCGCCCGGCGGCGCGCCGAACGGGCCGGCCTCGCCCTTGCCGGTCAGGCGGATGCGGGTGCCGGTATCGACGCCTGGCGGGATCTGCACGTCGAGCGTCTGCGGCTTGTCGACCCGGCCCTCGCCCCGGCAGCTGCGGCACGGGCTTTCGATCACCTCGCCGCGGCCGTGGCAGGTCGGGCAGGTGCGCTCGACCATGAAAAAGCCCTGCTGGCTGCGCACCTTGCCGTGGCCGCCGCACAGATTGCAGCGCCTTGTGCCGGTGCCCGGCTCCGCACCCGAGCCCTCGCAGGGATCGCAGACCTGCGAGACTTCGATCTCGATTTCCGCCTGCTTGCCGTGGAATGCCTCGTCGAGGCCGATCTCCATGTCGTAACGCAAATCCGCGCCGCGCCGGGCTTGCTGGCGACCGCCGCCGCCGAAGGCATTGCCGAAGAAGCTCTCGAAGATGTCGCCGAGGTCGGAGAAGCCGCCTTGGCCCGGTCCGCCCCCGCCGCCCATCCCGCCCTGCTCGAAGGCGGCATGGCCATATTGGTCATAGGCGGCGCGCTTTTGCGGATCCTTGAGGATATCGTAGGCGGCGCTGATCGCCTTGAATTTCGCTTCGGAATCGGCGCAGCCGGGGTTCTTGTCCGGGTGGCACTGCATCGCGAGGCGCCGGTACGACGACTTAATCGTCGCATCGTCGGAAGTGCGTTCGACTTCCAGCAATTCGTAGAAATCGGCTTGTCCAGCCATCGACCCACCCCGAATACCTAAGCCCCTCCCGTTGAGCTACGCTCGACTGCGTCTCAGGGGAAGGGTTGGGGTGGGGTCTGTCAGGCTAACACGGTGCTAGCCGGACAGACCCCACCGCTCGATCCCCTCCCCTGAGACGCAGTCGAGCGTAGCTCAACGGGAGGGGAAGCCTGTCAGCCCTTGCCCTCATCGACTTCCGAGAACTCGGCATCGACGACATCCTCGTCGCCGTCCGGGCGCGCTTCCGCACCGGGCGAGGCGCCGGCGGCCTGTTCCTTCTCGTAGATCGCCTGACCCATCTTCATCGCCTTGTCGGTGAGCGCCTGGGTCTTGTCCTTCATCGCCTCGAGGTCGCCGCTTTCGACGGCGGCCTTGGCCTCGGCGATGGCGGTCTCGATCTCGGTCTTGAGCGCCGGGTCGATCTTGTCGCCGTTCTCCTCGAGCTGGCGCTCGGTGGCGTGAATCAGGCTGTCGGCATTGTTGCGGGTTTCCGCTTCCTCGCGGCGCTTCTTGTCCTCTTCGGCGAATTTCTCGGCGTCGCGCACCATCTGGTCGATGTCGGCGTCGCTGAGCCCGCCCGAGGCCTGGATGCGGATCTGCTGTTCCTTGCCGGTGCCCTTGTCCTTCGCGGTGACGTGGACGATGCCGTTGGCGTCGATGTCGAAGATCACCTCGATCTGCGGCACCCCGCGCCGCGCCGGGGGGATGCCGAGCAGATCGAACTGGCCGAGCAGCTTGTTGTCCGCCGCCATCTCGCGCTCGCCCTGGAACACCCGGATCGTCACCGCCTGCTGGTTATCTTCGGCAGTCGAATAGATCTGGCTCTTCTTGGTCGGGATCGTGGTGTTGCGATCGATCATCCGGGTGAACACGCCGCCCAGCGTCTCGATGCCGAGGCTCAGCGGGGTGACGTCGAGCAGCAGCACGTCCTTGACGTCGCCCTGCAGCACGCCCGCCTGGATCGCCGCGCCCATGGCGACGACTTCATCGGGATTGACGCCGGTGTGCGGTTCCTTGCCGAAGAACTCCTTCACTACTTCGCGCACCCGCGGCATGCGGGTCATGCCGCCGACCAGGATCACGTCGTCGATGTCCGAAGCCTTGACCCCGGCATCGGCGAGCGCTTTCTTGCAGGGCTCAAGCGTGCGCTGGATCAGTTCGGAAACCATCTTTTCGAGGTCCGCCCGGGTCACCGTCTCGACCAGATGCAGCGGCGTGGTGCTGCCGCCTTCCATGCGCGCGGTGATGAACGGCAGGTTGATCTCGGTCGTGGTGGTGCTGGACAGCTCGATCTTGGCCTTTTCGGCGGCTTCCTTGAGACGCTGAAGCGCGAGCTTGTCGGTCTTCAGGTCCATGTTCTCCTTGGCCTTGAACTTGTCGGCCAGCCATTCCACCATCTTGGAGTCGAAATCCTCGCCGCCCAGGAAGGTGTCGCCGTTGGTGCTCTTCACCTCGAACACGCCGTCGCCGATCTCCAGCACCGAGACGTCGAAGGTGCCGCCGCCAAGATCGTAGACCGCGATGGTCTTGCCCTCGTTCTTTTCCAGCCCATAGGCCAGCGCCGCCGCCGTCGGCTCGTTGATGATGCGCAGCACTTCGAGCCCGGCGATCTGGCCGGCGTCCTTGGTCGCCTGGCGCTGGGCGTCGTTGAAATAGGCGGGAACCGTGATCACCGCCTGGGTGACGGTTTCGCCAAGATAGCTCTCGGCGGTTTCCTTCATCTTCTGCAGGATGAAGGCGGAAATCTGGCTCGGCGAATAATCCTCGCCGCCGGCGCGCACCCAGGCGTCGCCGTTCTTGCCCTTGACGATGCTGTAGGGCACCAGCTCGGTGTCCTTCTTGGTCACCGGATCGTCGAAGCGGCGGCCGATCAGGCGCTTGACCGCGAAAATCGTGTTGTCGCCGTTGGTCACCGCCTGGCGCTTGGCAGGCTGACCGATCAGGCGTTCGCCGTCCTTGGCGAAGGCGACGATCGAGGGCGTGGTGCGCGCGCCTTCCGCATTTTCAATGACCTTGGGCTTGCCGCCGTCCATGACGGACACGCAGCTATTGGTGGTGCCAAGGTCGATACCGATGACTTTAGCCATGAATTCCCCATTCCTTGCTTCGCATGTGTGACACCGCCAATTTGCTCCCCGCAAACGCGGCAGAGCGGCCCGGCGGCTCCGAGACGAGGCGGATATAGGAGCGGTTTTGCTTGGCACAAGCCCATTGGCGCATTAGCCCTGCACGGAATTGCGAAGCTTCCCAGCAAAGGACATTCCCGGTGAGATCACTCCCCTGCATTGCGGCGCTTGCCGCCCTGTCGCTCGCCGCCTGCCAGCAGCAGCCGGCCAAGCCCAGGCAAGAGAGCGAGGCCGCCGCCAAGGCAGAGCCCGACGCCAAGCCGGGCATCGCGGTCGAAGGCGCGCAGGCTGGTGCTGCCCGCGGTCAAGGGCAATCCCGGCGCGGCCTATTTCCTGCTCGACAACAAATCGGGCGGCACCGTGATGGTTTCGGCGATCGCCATCGACGGCGCGGGCAAGGCGGAAATCCACCAGACCGTTTCGGATTCGATGATCCCGGTAGACCGGCTGGAAGTCGCGGCGGGAACCAGCCTCAAGCTGGAGCCCGGCCAGCTGCACGCCATGGTGTTCGATATCGCGCCCAAGCTGGCGGCGGGCGGCAAGACCGAAATGACCATCGTCTTCGCCGACGGCGACAAGCTCTCCACCCCGCTGGCGATCGAGGCGCCGGGCGGGGCGGCCGCGAGCGCAGATCACGGAGACGCGCACTGAGCGCAGGGCAAGACCTCCACGCCTGCCCGGCAGGGTCCGATCGGGGGCTCACTCCCGGCGAGGGGGAGCTGGTGCGATCGGTCTTCGGCGGCGCCATCGACACGGCCAAGGTCCGGCTGAAGCGCAAGCGCTGGTTCCCCTTGCAGCCGCGCCGGGTGGTGATGGCCCCCTGCGGGCATATCCACTTCCACCCCGGATCGCCGTCCTATTGCGACGATTTTTCGACGACCGATTTGCAGCGGCAGGGGCTTTTCATCCACGAGATGACGCATGTCTGGCAGGCGCAGACCCGGGGCTGGTGGTATCTGCCGCTGTGCCGCTCGTTTTCGCGGCGCTACGATTATGCGATCAAGCCCGGCTGGCCGCTGGAGCGCTACGGGATCGAGCAGCAGGCCGAGATCGTGCGGCATGCGTTTTTGCTGCGGAATGGGGGGTCGGTGGCGGGTGTGGCGGATGCGGGGGTTTATGAGGGCATCTTGCCTTTTGGCTGAATTCCAATCTGGCAATTTACGCTATTTTTGCAACTCGCTGGCTACATTTCGCAAATGGAACAATCATCCATTGCCCATCTGGATCAGCAGCATTCGCTTGATGCGATCCTTCTGAGAAATGATTTTCTGAACGCATTTTCAGACCTTGAATCCCAAGTGTGCAGCATTCTGCAAACCTGCGGTAACTCACCTTCGGCACAGCCGTTCGGTCAACGCATCCAGTTGTTCCGAAGCGCCGAGAAAACGCCAAAAATCGCCAAATCCAATTTTCCCGACCGGGACAAACTGGCGGATATGATTGCCGAATTGCTGCCGATCCGGGCGGACATCGTTCACAGCCGAATGAAGCCGTGCCAAATCGACGGAGAGAGCGCCGCCCTTTTTGTCAACTCACAGGATGCATGCGCAAAATTTCCGACTGGACGGGCGATAACGCTTGCACAGATGCGAAGTATCATTGCGCAACTGAAATCCATTCAAAGCCAGATTGCACAGCTTGGGCGCAAGGCATGTTCTCATTCTTCGCCACCGCCACCATCGCCGGGTGAAGCCGCCGAGTCCGGCAAAATGTAAGCAGCTTGCGTCAAGCGATCATTTTGGATATACATTCCTAAGATTGTATATCCACCGAAGGCATCACCATGGAACAGTTCAAAGTCGCCAAATGGGGCAACAGCCTCGCTGTCCGGCTGCCTAGCAAGATGGTCAAGAAAATGGGTCTCAAGGAAGGCGACCTTATCGATCAGAACGTCATTCTGGGCGGCGCGGCAATCCGCGCCCGGCTTGAGGCGGAGCGGGCGGCGAGCAGAATGACCCGCGAGGAAGCCACCGCGCGAATCCGGGAGGCGCGCAAACTCTTTCCCAAAGATATCAAACCCGAGGACTGGAAGATTGACCGGAACGACCCCGATATGAGGGGCTGATGTGGCGCATTTCGTGGACACGAACATTGCACTCTATGCGTTTGAACCCGGCCCAAAATCCGAGCCAGCACTCGCCGCTCTGGCTGGAGCAACCATCAGCGTGCAGGTCTTGAATGAATTCGCCAATGTCTGCCTGCGCAAGCTTCGCTTTGACCGCTCAACGCTCGCTTCGCTGGTTTCGGACATCCGATCACAGGTTGCGAACATAGAACCAGTCTTCGAGGAAACCCACGATCTCGCCCGCGAAATTGTATTTCGCTACAAGCTCGGCTTTTATGACAGCGCCCTGCTCGCTTCCGCCCTGCTCGCCGATTGCGACACCTTCTACAGCGAAGACATGCAGCATGGCCTGATCATCGAAGATAGCCTGACCATCCGCAATCCCTTCGCCTGATCACTCCGCCCTTCTTCGCCACCGCCACCATCGCCGGGCGCAGCAACCGGTCCTTGATCATGTAGCCCGCCTGCAATTCCTGCACTACCGTCCCCGCCTCCACATCGGCCGAAGGCACTTCCAGCATCGCCTGGTGCTGGTTGGGGTCGAGCGGCAGGCCCATCGCGGCGATGCGGACGATGCCGTGCGCGGCGAACACCTTGTCGATCTCGCGCGCGGTCGCCTCGATGCCGGCCACCAGGTTCTTCAGCTTGTCGTCCTCGCGCAATTCTGCGGGGATCGAATCCAGCGCGCGGGCGAGATTGTCGGCCACCGACAATATGTCCCGCGCAAAGCCGGTCGCGGCATAGGCGCGCGTGTCGGCGATGTCCTTTTCCATGCGGCGGCGCAGGTTCTGCGTCTCCGCCTTGGCGTAGAGCACTTCCTGTTTGGCCGCTTCGATGTCCTCCATCAGCCTGGCGAAGTGATCCACCCCGTCGCCCCCGGGCTCGCCCTGATCGAGCAGCTCCTGCGGAACGCCCTTCAATTCCTCGGCAACCGCCGGATCGTCCTGCGGCTTGGTGTCGTCTGTCATGTTATGAAATACCCGGCTAACCTATCAGCTTGCCCAGCGATTGGGCGGTGAAATCCACCATGGGGACGACGCGCGCATAATTCAACCGCGTCGGGCCGATAACCCCGATCACGCCGACCACCTTTCCGTCGCGATCGCGATAGGGCGAGGCGATCACCGAGGAGCCCGACAGCGCGAACAGCCGGTTCTCGGAACCGATGAAAATCCGCGTCGCCTCGGCCTCGCGGGCGAGATCGAGCAGTTCGGAAACCGATTGCTTGTTTTCGAGATCGTCGAGCAGCATCCGCACCCGCTCGATATCGCCCAGCGCTGCCTCGTCGAGCAGATTGGCCTGGCCGCGCACGATCAGCACCGGACGGCGCGCGGCATCCTCGCTCCACACTGCCAGCCCCCGCTCGACCAGATCGCGGCTGGCGGCATCGAGCGCCGATTGACCCGCCGCTAGTTCTGCCCGCATCGCCCGCGCGGCTTCGGCCAGTGTGCGCCCCGCCAGCCGCGCGGTGATATAGTTCGAGGCTTCCTCCAGCGCTCCCGGCGGCAATGCGGCGGGCAGTTCGACCACCCGGTTCTCCACCCCGCCATCCTCGCCGACCAGCACCGCCAGCGCTCGCCCGGGCGACAGCGCCACCAGGCTGAGCAGCGCCAGGCGAGGTTCCCGGGCCGGGACCATCACTACCCCGGCCCCAGCCGAGAGGTCGGACAGCAAGGCCGATGTCGCCGCCAGCGCCGCCTCGACCGGCCCTGGCCCGGACAAGCGCCGCTCGATCGCCGCACGCTCTTCCAGCGTCGGTTCGGCGACCTGCATGATGCCATCGACGAACAGCCTGAGCCCCGCCTCGGTGGGCAGCCGCCCGGCGCTGGTGTGCGGGGCGGCGAGCAGGCCAAGTCCTTCCAGCTCGTGCAGCACCGAACGGATCGAGGCCGACGACAGGTTGAGCGCGCCACCGCCTGCCAGCGCCTTGGAGCCCACTGCCTGCCCGGAAGTCAGATAGCCTTCCACCGCGAGCCGGAAAATCTCGCGGGCGCGGGTGGTCAGTTCGGTGATGGGGGGCGTAAGCATGGAGCCTTTGTAGAGGCTGGGCTTGCAGCCTCAAGCCCAATACGCCAATGGCCCCGATCACACCAGCATAAGGATCCCCCATGCGACCCTCCGGCCGCGCGCCCGACGAGATGCGCTCCCTCGAATTCCTCACCAACTACACCATCCATGCCGAAGGCTCTGTTCTGGTGTCGTTCGGCAACACCCGCGTGCTGGTCACCGCCAGCGTCGAGGAGAAAATCCCGCCGTTTCTGCGCGGCAAGGGCGAAGGCTGGGTAACGGCGGAATATTCGATGCTGCCCCGCGCCACGCATACCCGTGGCAGCCGCGAGGCGGCCAAGGGCAAACAATCGGGACGGACGCAGGAGATCCAGCGGCTGATCGGGCGGAGCCTGCGCGCCGTCACCGATATGAAGAAGCTGGGCGAACGCCAGATCGTGCTCGATTGCGATGTTATCCAGGCCGATGGCGGCACCCGCACGGCGGCGATTTCCGGCGCCTGGGTGGCGCTGAAGCTGGCGACCAACGGCCTGCTGGCTTCCGGCGCGATCGCCGAAGACCCGCTGACCCGCAAGGTCGCGGCGGTCTCCTGCGGCATTTTCCAGGGCACCCCGGTGCTCGATCTCGACTACGACGAGGACAGCAATGCCGATGCCGACGCCAATTTCGTGCTGATCGAGGGCGGCCACATCGCCGAGGTCCAGGCCACCGCCGAAGGCGCGACCTATGACGAGGAAGGCCTGCTGCGCCTGCTGCGCTTGGCGCGGATCGGCTGCGACCGCATCTTTGCCGGACAGGACAAGGCTGTCAGCGGCTAATGGGCAAACTCGGCGGAAAGCTCGTCATCGCCACGCACAACGCGGGCAAATTGCGCGAAATCTCCGCGCTGCTCGCGCCCCATGGCGTGGAGTGCATCTCCGCCGGCGCCCTCGGCCTGCCCGAGCCTGCCGAGACCGGCAAGACCTTCGCCGAAAACGCGCTGATCAAGGCGCGGGCGGCGGCGCAGGCATCGCAAATCCCCGCGCTGGCCGACGATTCGGGGCTGAGTGTCGCGGCGCTGGGCGGTCGCCCCGGGGTTTACACCGCCGACTGGGCCGAGCGGCAATGGTTCGAGGGCGATGCGGGCCGCGACTGGTATATGGCGATGGGCAAGGTCGAAGGCATGCTCTGCGCGCTGGGGCCGGATGTGGACCGCAGCGCCTGGTTCTCCTGCGTGCTGGCGCTGGCCTGGCCCGATGGAGAAAGCGCGGTTTACGAAGGGCGGGTGGATGGCGCTCTCACCTGGCCGCCGCGCGGGACCCTGGGGTTTGGCTACGATCCGGTGTTCGTTCCGCAAGGCCGCACCCAGACTTTCGCCGAGCTCGATCCGGAGGAAAAACACCGCATCAGCCACCGCGCCGATGCCTTTGCCAAGCTGGTTGCAGCTCAGTTCGGCCCGGATTCGTAACTCACGGCACCCGCTGCCCGGCAACATTCCCCGCCGGGAAGTAACGGCAGACCAGCACCTCATTGCTCCGCCCCCGCGCCAGCGCACAGCCGACTTCGCGGGTGGCGGGCCAGATCAGCTGGGTATAATGCCCGACATCCGACCAATTGCCGGTGCGCGATACGTTGGGAAATTTGCCCGGTCGGAAGTCTCGCGCTTCATCGATGAAGCCGCCGATCATCTCTTCCGGGCTGTAAGACCCGGCTGTGCCGGTCCACAGATTTTCGCCGACTCCCCTCAGACCCCGCGCATGTTCGAAGGCACGGCGGCGGGCTAGCGAATTGGCCCACCGCTGCGCTTCCGCAGAGAGCCGGTCGTTCCAGGCGAGCGGAGCAATGCCCAACCGCACGCGCTCGCGATTATGCGCCGCCAGCAGCCGGGCAGAGACCCCGCTCCGCTCCCGCAGCGCTGGCGGCGGCGGCGCTGCGGCAACCAGAAATGCCACTATCGCGGCGGTGACCCATCGTTTTCCCATCGGCGACACCTTGACTTTCCCCGCTGAACCCCGGCTGAAAGCGCCCATGGCCCGCGCGCTCTATATCCACTGGCCCTTCTGTCTCGCCAAGTGCCCCTATTGCGACTTCAACAGCCATGTGCGCGTGGGCATCGACGAAGCGCTCTGGAGCCGCGCCCTGCTGGCCGACATGGCCCGCGAGGCGGAAGTGGCGGGCGGGGAAGCGCTGACCTCGGTATTCTTCGGCGGCGGCACGCCCTCGCTGATGCCGCCCGCGCTGGTCGCGCGATTGCTGGCCGAGGCGGAGAGGCTGTGGGGTTTCGCGCCGGGCGTCGAGATCACCCTGGAGGGCAATCCGACTTCGGTGGAATCGGCGAATTACGCAAAACTGGCCGTGGCCGGGGTAAACCGGGTTTCGCTGGGATTGCAGGCGCTTGACGATGCGACGCTGCAATTCCTCGGACGCCAGCACGACACCTGCGAGGCACATAAGGCGCTCGAAGTGGCGCAAGCCCACTTCGCAAGGGTGAATTTCGACCTGATCTACGCCCGCCCCGGCCAGTCGACGGCGCAGTGGCAAGAGGAACTCACCCGCGCCCTCGCCTTTGGCACCGGCCACCTTTCGCTCTACCAGCTGACCATCGAGCCGGGCACCCGCTTCGAGAGCATGGTGCGGCGCGGCGAGTTTACCCCGCTGGACGAGGATGCCGCCGCCGATCTCTTCGCGCTGACCGGCGCGCTGACCGCCGCCGCCGGCCTGCCCGCCTATGAGATGAGCAACCACGCCCGCCCCGGCGAGGAAAGCCGCCACAACCTCGCCTATTGGCGCTACCAGGATTATTGCGGCATCGGCCCCGGCGCGCATGGCCGGCGCGGCGGGCTGGCGACGGTGCGCCACCGCAAGCCGGAGAACTGGCTGGAGGCGGTGGCGGCAAAGGGCGACGGGATTGCCGAGGTGCGGGAGCTTGGCGTCAGGGAGCAGGCCTCGGAAGCCATGCTGATGGGGCTGCGTCTGGCGGAAGGCGTGGACCTTGCCGCCCTCGCCCGGCGCTTCGACCTTGGCGAGGAGGCGCTGTGCGATCCGGCCAAGCTGGCGTTCTACGAAGCGCAGGGGCTGGCCTGGCGCAAGGGCAGCCGCATCGGCGTCACCGCCCAGGGCATGCCTCTGCTCGACGGTCTGCTGGGCGAGCTGGTGCCTGCGGAGCTGGTCAATGCGTAGCCTGTTTCCTCCTGCTCCTCTCCCCTTCAGGGGAGGGGCCGGGGGTGGGGGCTCTCCGGCATACGCTGCGCTAACCGATAGCCCCCACCCCAACCCCTCCCCTGAAGGAGAGGGGCTTAAGATATGACCGCCGCCGACCTTCTCGAAGCCTGGCGCGCCCACCTCGCCGAGGGCCGCCGCCGCAGCCCGCATACGGTGCGCGCCTATGTCGCCACCGCCGCGCGGCTGCTGGAGGAGGTTCCCGAAGCGGACTGGCCCGCCCTCGCCCGGCTCGATGCGATTGCCCTGCGCGGCCAGCTCGCCCGCCGCCGCGCCGGCGGCATCGGCAATGTCTCCGCCGCGCGCGAGCTATCCGCGCTGAAAAGCTTCATCGCCTTCGCCCGCGCCCAGGCCGGGCTGCCCGATCCCGCCCCGCCCCGCATGCGCGGGCCGCGCGTCAAGAAGGGCCTGCCGCGCCCGGTCACGCCCGACGAAGCCGTCCACCTCGCCGCCACGGTCGAGGAGGACGCGCACGAACCCTGGATCGGCGCGCGCGACCGGGCGGTGCTGCTGCTGCTCTATGGCGCGGGCATGCGCATCGCCGAGGCGCTGTCGCTGACCGGCGGCGCGCTGCCGCTGGGCGAAGTGCTGACCGTCACCGGCAAAGGCGGCAAGCAGCGCGTGGTGCCGCTGCTGCCGATCGTGCGCGAGGCGGTGGCGGATTATCTCGGCAAGCAGCCCTGGCCGCTCGGCCGCGACACGGCGCTGTTTCGCGGCGCCAAGGGCGGGCCGCTGAGCCAGGGCATGGTGCAAAAGGCCATGGCCCGCGCCCGCATCGCGCTCGGCCTCCCCGCCACCGCCACGCCGCATGCGCTGCGCCACAGCTTCGCCACGCATCTGCTGGGCGCGGGCGCGGATTTGCGCTCGCTGCAGGAGCTGCTGGGCCATGCCAGCCTGGGCTCAACCCAGATTTACACCAAGGTGGATGCGGCGGTGCTGCTGGATGTTTACCGCAATGCGCATCCGCGGGAGCGTGGATAGGAAGCCGCTCCGGTCGATCCGGTCAGCCGGCGGCACCTGTTTCCGAGAGCCATTTCCGGAATGTCGCGCTGGGCATGCAGCACAAGGTCATGTCCGGACTGCGCCAGCCGCAGCGCGACGCCCGATTGCCGCAGCTCCCGGCATTGTGGATCAGCGCGATGCGGCGGGTGGTCACAGGCCTTCTCCCAAACTGGAGCAAGGCTAAATTTCGCGCCTTTCCCTGCCGCTGCCCGCTACATCGCCCGGTGCCGCGCTTCGATCGCATCCCAGATCAGCCCGCCGGTATCGGTCCCGTTGAACCGGTCGATGGCGACGATGCCGGTCGGCGAAGTCACATTGATCTCGGTCAGCCATTGGCCGCCGATCACATCGATGCCGACGAACACCAGCCCGCGCGCCTTCAGTTCCGGACCCATGGCGGCGCAAATCTCCTCCTCGCGGGCGGTCAGCTCCGTCGCTTCCGCCGAGCCGCCAACCGCCAGGTTGGAGCGGAACTCGCCTTCGCCCGGCTTGCGGTTGATCGCCCCGGCAAATTCGCCATCGACCAGCACGATGCGCTTGTCCCCCAGCGCGACGCCGGGAAGGAAGGGCTGGACCATGAACGGCTCGACCCAGGCGCTCTGGAACATCTCGACCAAAGCGCCGAGGTTGCTGCCGTCGGCGGGAATGCGGAACACCGCCTTGCCGCCATTGCCGTGGAGCGGCTTGACCACCAGATCGCCGGGATGGCGGGAATGGAACTCCTTCACATCCTCGATCCGCCGGGCGATCAATGTTGGCGGCATGAAGCGGGCGTAATCGAGCACCATCACCTTCTCGGGCGCATTGCGCACCGCCACCGGATCGTTGACCACCAGGGTCTGGCCCTTGAGCCGTTCGAGCAAATGGGTGCCGGTGATATAGCCGAGATCGAACGGCGGATCCTGCCGCATCAGCACCACGTCGATGTCTTGCGCGAGGTCGATCTTGCGGTAATCGCCCCTTGTAAAATGATCGCCAGCGACGCGCTGCACGATCACCGGTGCGGCCCAGGCCGTCAGCCTGCCCTCATCGAGCGCCAGGGTGCGGACATCGTAATGCCACAGCGCATGCCCGCGCGTCTGCGCCGCCAGCATCAGGTAGAAGCTGGAATCGCCGGCGATGTTGATGTGTTCGATGGGGTCCATCTGGACGGCGACACGCAGGCTCATACGATTTCCAACTCTTCAGGGCATCCAGGCATTGACGATGTGGCGCGGCAAGTGCCCCGGCGCAAGCAGGATGACATCGACGCGCATATCATCGCCCGATTTGAGGTAGCGCGCCGATACCGCTTCCGCCGCCGCCGCGACCCGGCGCAGGCGGTAGGCGTCGATCGCCCGATCGCGTTCGCTGGCCTTCGCGCGCCATTTGACCTCGACAAACGCGACCATCCTGCCGCGCCGGGCCACCAGATCGATCTCGCCGCGCGGCGTCTTGATCCGCCGGGCGACGATGCTCCAGCCCTTCAGCCGCAAATACCAGCCCGCCAGCCACTCGCCGCGCCGGCCTTGCGCTTCGCGTTCGGCGCGGCTGCTCACTTGAGCTCCAGCGCCCTGGCATAGAGCGCCTTGCGGTCGATCCCGGTCAGCCTGGCCACCTTGCCCGCCGCCTGCGAAGCCTTGGCGGAGACCAGCTCCGAGCGCAGCAGGGCATCGACGTCGAAATCCTCCGCCGCCGCCTCGCCCGGCGGCGCGACCAGCAGCACGATCTCGCCCTTGGGCGGATGCGCAGCATAATGCGCGGCGAGCTCCTCCGGCGTTCCGGTGCGGCATTCCTCGAACCGCTTGGTCAGCTCGCGCGCCACCGCGACCTCGCGCGCCGGGAGCCCCTCGGCGATCGCCGCCAGGGCATCGCCCAGGCGCGGCGCGGTCTCGTAGAACACCAGCGTCGCCGGAACCCCCGCCAGCTCCGCCAGCACATCGGCCCGCGCCTTGGCCTTCGCCGGCAGGAACCCGGCGAACAGGAAGCGGTCGCTCGGCAGCCCCGACAGTGTCAGCGCCACGATCGCCGCGCTAGGCCCCGGCAGGCTGGTCACCGCGATCCCCGCCGCCCGCGCCTCGCGCACCAGGCGGAAGCCCGGGTCCGAAATCAGCGGCGTGCCCGCATCGCTGACCAGCGCCACCGGTTCCCTCGCCATCAGCGCCAGCAGCCGCGCCCGGCCGGCCTCGCCGGCATGGTCGTCGTAACGGATCATCTTCTGCTTGATTCCGAGGCGATTGAGCAGCTTTCCGGTAACCCGGCTATCCTCGCAGGCCACCGCAGCCACGCCACGCAGCACCTCGCAGGCCCGCAATGTGATATCGCCGAGATTGCCAATCGGTGTCGCGACAATGTAAAGGCCGGGCGTAAGAGGCGTGTCCATCCGGAATCCATGGACCGCGCGACAGGGGTCGGCAAGCTATGTTCAATCGTGAAATCGCCAGTTTCAGGCTGGATCGCCGCAAGCTGGCTACCGTCGCGAGTGTCGCGCTGCTGGCCGCCTGCAAGGCGATCCCCGGCGGCAAACCCCCGCCCCCGCCCCCGCCGCCGACCGATCAGCCGAGCGCCACCGTGCTGCCGACCGACACCCAGCGGCACAGGGTGGCCCTGCTGGTGCCGCTGAGCGGTTCCAACGCCGCCGCCGGACAGGCGATCGCCAATGCCTCGACCATGGCGCTGCTCGATACCAATGCGGCCAACCTGCGCATCACCACATACGACACCTCGACCGGCGCGCAGGCCGCTGCGTCCAAGGCGATCGCCGACGGCAACAAGCTGATCCTCGGGCCGCTGCTTTCGGACGACATTCCGGCGGTGATCGCCGCATCGCGCCCGGCCAAGATCCCGGTGATCTCTTATTCCAACGACGAGACCCGCGCCGCGCGCGACATTTTCATCATGGGCAGCCTGCCCAGCCAGTCGGTCGCGCGCACCGTCGGCTATGCCCGCGCCCAGGGGGCGGCCCGCTTCGCCGCGCTGATCCCGTCGGGCGAATACGGCCAGCGCGCCTCGGCCTCGCTGGTCGCCACCGTGCGCGCGCAGGGCGGCACGGTGACCGCGATGGAAAGCTTCGACCGCACCGCCGCCTCGGTCACCGCCGCCGCGCGCCGGCTGCGCGCCAAGGGCGGCTATGACGCGGTGCTGATCGCCGACGGCGGGCGCATGGCCGCCCAGGCCGGTCCGGTTCTGAAAGGCCGCGCCGATCCCGGACCGCGCATCCTCGGCACCGAGCTGTGGAGCGGGGAGAGCGCGATCCCGGCGACACCGGCGCTGCAAGGCGCCTGGTATTCCGCCGTATCGGACGGCCGCTGGCGGCAGTTCTCAGACAGCTATCGCAACCGCTTCGGCGCCGCGCCCTACCGGATCGCCACGCTCGGCTATGACAGCGTGCTGCTGACCCTGCGGGTCGCGCGCGACTGGAAGCCGGGCGCGACCTTCCCCACAGCCAAGATGTTCGACAGCGGCGGCTTCCTCGGCCTCGACGGCGCCTTCCGCTTTCGCAGCAACGGCGCGATCGAGCGGGCGCTGGAAGTGCGCCAGGTGCGCGCCGGCGGGATCGATGTGGTGAACGAGGCGCCGGCGCGGTTCGGAAATTAGGCCCAATCCCCGCGCTCAGCCTGTAGATAACCGTCACCCCCGCTTGCCCGCGGGAATCCCGGTGTTCTATAGCCGTTCCCATGGCCACCAAACCCGCGAACGATCTCTTCGAAGCCCTGCCCCTCAGCAATGGCGACGCCTATGACGGCAGCGCCATCGAAGTGCTGGAGGGGCTGGAGCCTGTCCGCCGCCGCCCCGGCATGTATGTCGGCGGCACCGACGAGCGCGCGCTGCACCACCTCGCCGCCGAAGTGCTCGACAATGCGATGGACGAGGCGGTCGCCGGCCACGCCACGCGGATCGAAGTGACGCTGGAGGAGGGCAACCGCCTTTCGATCAGCGACAACGGCCGCGGCATCCCGGTCGACGAGCACCCCAAATATCCCGGCAAATCGGCGCTGGAAGTGATCCTGACCACGCTGCATTCGGGCGGCAAGTTCTCCGGCAAGGCCTATGCCACCAGCGGCGGCCTCCACGGCGTCGGCGTCTCGGTGGTCAACGCACTGTCCAGCCACACGCGGGTCGAAGTCGCGCGGAACAAGGAGCTGTGGGCGCAGGAGTTCTCCAAGGGGCTGCCCACCGGCCCGCTGAAGAGCCTCGGCGGCACCCCCAACCGGCGCGGCACCACCGTCAGCTTCATCCCCGACGGCGAGATCTTCGGCGAGGACGCCAAGTTCAAGCCCGCCCGCCTGTTCAAGCTCGCCCGCTCGAAGGCCTACCTGTTTGCCGGCGTCGAAATCCGCTGGAAATGCGCCGCCTCGCTGGTCAGCGAAGATGTCCCCGCCGAGGCGGTGTTCCAGTTCCCCGGCGGGCTGGCCGATCACCTCACCGAACAGCTGGGCGACGCGCGAATGCGTCACCACCCAGTTCTTCAAGGGCACGCAGGATTTCCCCGGCGAAGAACAGGGCCGCGCCGAATGGGCGGTCGCCTGGCCGCTGTGGTCGGACGGCGCCTACAGCTGGTATTGCAACACCATCCCCACCCCCGACGGCGGCACCCACGAACAGGGCCTGCGCGCCGCGCTGGTCAAAGGCATCCGCGCCTTCGCCGAACTGGTCGGCCAGAAGAAGGCCAAGGACATCGCGCCCGAAGACGTCGTCACCGGCAGCGAATCGATGCTCTCGGTGTTCGTGCGCGATCCCCAGTTCCAGAGCCAGACCAAGGACCGCCTGACCAGCCCCGAAGCCGCGCGCCTGGTCGAGAACGCGGTGCGCGACCATTTCGACCACTTCCTCGCCGACAATATGGAGCGCGGCAAGGCGCTGCTCAGCCATGTCATGGAACGCATGGACGAACGCCTGCGCCCGCAAGGCCGAGCGCGAGATCAAGCGCAAGACCGCGACCAGCGCGCGCAAACTGCGCCTCCCCGGCAAGCTCACCGACTGCACCGGCGAGGGCGCAGGGTTAATGGGCCGAGACCGAGCTGTTCATCGTCGAGGGCGATTCGGCAGGCGGCAGCGCCAAACAGGCGCGCGACCGCAAGACCCAGGCGATCCTGCCGATCCGCGGCAAAATCCTCAACGTGGCCAGTCGGCCACCATGGACAAGATCCGCGCCAACAGCGAAATCGCCGACCTCGCGCTGGCCATGGGCTGCGGCATGCGCAAGGACTGCAACCCGGACAACCTGCGCTACGACCGCATCATCATCATGACCGACGCCGATGTCGACGGCGCGCACATCGCCACGCTGCTGATGACGTTCTTCTTCCAGGAAATGCCCGAAGTGGTGCGGCGCGGGCATTTGTATCTGGCACAGCCGCCGCTCTACCGGCTGACCTGCGGGCAGCGTGTCAGCCTATGCCCGCGACGATGCCCACCGGGCCGAGCTGGAAGCGACCCAGTTCAAGGGCAAGAAGGTCGAAGTCGGCCGCTTCAAGGGGCTGGGCGAAATGAACCCCGGCCAATTGCGCGAAACGACGATGGCCCCGGCCACGCGCGGGCTGCTGCGGATCACCCTGCCGCCGGAATACGAAGGGCGGGCGGCGGTGAAGGACCTGGTCGACCGGCTGATGGGGCGGAACCCGGAGCACCGGTTCATGTTTATCCAGAACCGGGCGGGGGAGCTGGATCCGGAGATGATCGATGCTTGAGTTGCACACAAACGGATTGACATTACTACGGCAATGCCGTAATTGCATCCCATGCACACGGTCGTCGAGACGCCGCCATTCCTGGTCTCTGCGATCAAAGCCGGGATGAGCGATGCGGAACGCGTCGCTGCGGTCGATCTGATTGCTGCAAACCCCGACTGCTGGCGAAATCATCGTCGGTGGCGGCGGCATCCGGAAAATTCGGGTGCCGGGTCGCGGCAAGGGCAAATCGGGCGGCTACAGGAGTGTTGACATATTTTATGTCAGTGAACCGTCCGAGTCTATCTCCTGTGGGTGCTCAACAAGTCGATGGCTGCAAACCTGACCGACAGCCAGAAAGCTATTTTGAAAGAAGCAGCAAAGGATATTCGCGATGGCTAAATCCGCCGAACCAGGAATCCATGCACCCGGAAGATTTTGAAGGACTTGATCGAGGGTCTTGAAATGTGTCGCCGCCTATCAACGGGGCGAGCGCGAAGGCTTCATCACGCATGTCCCCGCCAAGGTCGATGTCCGCGCGATCCGCAACCAGCGCGGCCAAACCCAAGACGTCTTCGCCCGCACTTACGGCTTCAGCGTCGCCCCGTCCGCGACTGGGAACAAGGCCGCCGCCAGCCCGAACGCTCCGCGCGAATTCTGCTGGCGATGATCGCCCATGCGCCTGAGGCCGTTGAGCGAGTGATGCGGGAGATTTGAGCGGAGACAGCGAATGAGCATTGGCAAGCTGACAAGCCTGACCGTCACAGGCGACCATGCGTTGACGCTGGGCTTGGACGGCGGCGCGAGCGCGCCAGTCGATCTCGCGGCCATCATTTCAGCGCAAAAGGCGCTTGCCCCGCTGGCCGATCCCGCAGAGTTCGCCCGGGCGAAGCTGTCGGATGACGGCTGGTCGGTCGAATGGCCCTCGGGCATCGATTTCGGCGCACCGCAGCTGCGCCGCTGGGCCGACGAACAGGCCGGCAAGGCCATGCCCCCCGCCATGTTCCGCGCCTGGATCGAGAACCACCACTTCACCCTCGACCAGACCGCCGAAGCCCTCGGCCTCTCGCGGCGCACGGTTGCCTATTATCTGTCGGGCGAACAACCGGTGCCGAGGACGGTCATGCTGGCGACGGTGGGGTTTGACCGCCGGGAAGCGGCGTGATGGCTTGGCCGACGCAGCGGTGGGCGGTGCTGGGTGGTTTGGGGATTTTCGAACCTGTCACGGTAGTTGCAATGCAAAAGACCGTCGATAGCCTGCGTGGATGGATAGATAAATGGATGCACTGTCACCGGAATCGGGCGGCGGTGAAGGATCTGGTGGACCGGCTGATGGGGCGGAACCCGGAGCACCGGTTCATGTTCATCCAGAACCGGGCGGGGGAGCTGGACCCGGAGATGATTGATGCTTAGCGTTCTTCGATTGCGCGACAACTCCGCTTCTGGCAAGAAATTGGCGGGAACGATGAATTCGCGAACCGCACGCTCGGCCTTTTGGTAGGGCAGACGTGGTCGACTGGCTGGTGAATTCATCGTTTCCCGCCCGCTCAGGCGGTGAGGCCGTCGCGTTGGCGTTCGTCATAGGACGTCAGAATCACAGTCGCTAGCGCAACATTCGAGCAATCCCCAGCCCTGAAGGCAAAAATGCCATTTTGCCGCAAAATCTGTGGACCATCCTCAAAAAAATAGCATATTTTGTTGATAAGCCGGTGGTTAACTCAGAACCTGTGTATAAACCTGTTCATAATTGAATTCCATTTTCTGTGGATTAATTGGGCTTTGGGGACAGGTGCATCAACTCCCAAATCTCACTTCCTGCCCCTCCCCCGTGAGGGGGAGGCTGGGTGGGGGTGTGCGACGCCAGCGTGGCGAATACGGTGACAGTGCACCTAATTATTCGCCAGTTTCAACCGCTCCACCAACTCCGGCAATGCCGAACTCACCGTCTCCCATACCACGTCCAGATTGATGTCATAATACCCATGCGCAATCCGGTTGCGCATTCCGCGCATGGAGCGCCACTCGATGTCCGGCATCGCTGACACCACTTCGGGATAATTGTCCATCAGCTTGGTCGCAGCCTCGCCGAGGATGATGATGTTCAGGATCACCGCTTGCTGCGTGCGCTTGTCGGCGAGGAAATCCTCCTTCGCCAATCCATCGATATAGGTCACCGCTTGCACAGCCGCATCGCGCAAATGCCCGAGCAACTCCTCCGCCGCAGGAACGCTCATATCGGTCGGGCTTCGGCCAGCACCTTGTCGCGAAAGCGCGGCGGTAGGTCTTGCGGCGTCAGCAGATCGACCGGCGCGCCCAGCAGTTCCTCCAACGCGACTTGCAATCCGCCGAGATCGAACAGCGTTGCCCCCGGCAAAGCATCGACGAGGATATCGATATCGCTACCGCTGGCTGCCGTGCCATGTAGCACCGAGCCGAACACGCGCGGATTGGCGGCACGATGTTCCTGGGCAAGGCGTCTTATTGCCGAACCATGGCTGTCAATGGCGAGCACCTTGTTCATTACCCGATGTTATCCTGCGAACCTGAAGTCGGCAAGTTTGCAGCGGCATTATGATGCCCGATGCAATAGCCCGCCCCCTTCCCACCTCCAAAATCCATGATATGATCCCCCAGCCATGACCCTGCTCGACAAATTCATCGCCTTCGCCAGCGCCCTGCCGGTCGATCAGCGCGAGGCCGTCGAAGAGTCGCTGGCGGCCTTGATGGAATCCATGTCCGACCGTTACGATCTCACGCCAGATGAACTGGCAGAGATTGACCGGCGCGTCGCCGAGCCGAATCCCAAATATTCCAGCCCGGCAGCTATCGCCAAAATATTCGGCAAGCCATTCCGCGACTGACTTCGCTTCCACTTGCCTCTCCCCCTTGAGGGGGAGGTTGGGTGGGGGTGTGCGACGCCAGCGTGGACGCCCAGAAACCTTGGGCCTAACGGCCTCGCTCCCCCACCCCAACCCCTCCCCGTCCTTCGACAAGCTCAGGATGAGCGAGGGAGGGGCTTTGGGCTCCAATCTCACTCCAGCCACTGCTTCGCATCCGCAGCCATATGCAAAATCCGGTGGATCGTTATCGTGTCGCCGCCGATGCGGTAGTAAATCCGATGCGAGCCAGAGCGCATCGAGCGCAGGCCGGTGATGATTGCGTCTTCGGCGCGACCGCTGCGGGGATGGTCGAGCAGCAGCCGAAAACGACGCTCGATAGCTTCGACATATGTCAAGGCAGCCTCGATCCCGTGGTTCGATGCGCCGTATTCGTAGATAGTGTTGAGGTCAGCCGAAGCGCGCGGACTTTGGATAAGGCGCACTGGGCCTAGGCCGCATCGCGTTTCGCCAGCTCGGCATGAGCACGCTGGCGCAATTGCTCTATCTGTTCGAACGGATCAACGTCGCTGATCCCGGAATCGATTCCGGCTTGGATTTCCGCCCGCAGCCGCTCCAGCGCCGCTCGCTCCCGCTGATCCTGCCGCACCAGATCGCGCAGATAGTCGCTGCTGCTGGCATAGCTGCCGTCGGCAACGCGCGATTCGACGTATGCCTTGAGCTTGTCGGGGATCGAGATGTTCATCTGGGCCATGGCCCGGATCGTGCATGGAAGTGCAATTATTGTCAATAAGCGCGCATACTTCGCAAAATCAATTCGGGTCTGGTCACCAAATTGGAAATAGCCATACTAGCAGTCGATAGCGCAGTATGCCCCCTCTTTGGAGAGCCCCCCATGCCCCGCATCGAACCGATCCCCTGGGACCAGCTCCAGCCCACGGAGCGCGCGCGGATGGAGCATACCATTGCGCATGGCAGCTCCCCGCCCGACAAGACGCCCTCGCGGATTCTCGCCTATGCGCTGCACGATCATGTCCCCGAGGACGGCGACCGGCATTACAACTATCCGCGCCATCTGCTGCCCGGACGGCTGCTCGAAATGCTGCGCATCCGCAGCGCCCAGCTCGGCGGCTGCGATCCCTGCATGGATGCGCGCAAGGTCGACAGCGTCACCGACGAAGTCGCGGTGTGCATCGCCAATCCGGCGCTGCGCGGCGATCTTTCGGAACGCGAACGCCGGGCCCTCGGCTTCCTCGATCTCCTCGCCAGCGATCACCGCCAGATCGGCGACGAGACCTATCGCGGCCTCGCCGAGGTGTTCACCGTGGCCGAAATCGTCGAGCTGGGATCGACCTGCGGCCATATGATCGGCACCCACCGTTTCATCCATACCCTCGCCCCCTACGATGACGCGCCGCCGGTGATCGCCTTCGATCCGGCGCAGGTCGGGGTGAGCTGGGACGAACTGCACGGCGAAAGCGCGGAGCAGGCGAGCGGATGATGCGGGTGGCTGGAACGGCGGCCAGACGATGAGGGCCCTGCTCGCGGGCTTGCTGCTTGCTTCCGCGCCAGTTCCCGCAATGGCCCAAGTCGCGCCAGCGTCCACCGCACCAACTTCCGCTGCGCAGACGATGCTGCCATCCCGCGCCGCCGATATTGTCGCGGTGATGCGGGGCGACAGGCCCGCCGCAGAAGTCTTCAGCGCCGGCTTCCTCGCGGCTATCCCGCCGGATAAGCTTGCCGCGATTGTCACCTCGATGGTCGCGCAATTCGGCGCAGTGACCGGCGCGGACGAGGTGACGCCGTCATCGGGCAATGCCGCGCGCTTCGTCATCCGCTTCGAGCGGGGCAAGGGCATGGCGCAGTTCAGCATCGACGCCAGCGAGCCCGGCAAGGTCACCTCGCTGCTGATCACCCAGGCTGCGCCGCTGGACGATGCGCCGCAACGGATCCTCGATGACTTCGCCGCGCTGCCCGGGCGCAGTGGCTTCGCGCTGGTCAAGCTGGGCCCGGCCGGCCCCTCGCCCATCCTGACCGGCAAGCCCGCCGAACACTTCGCCGTCGCCTCGGCGTTCAAGCTGTGGGTGCTCGACGCGCTGGCCGGAGAGATCGCCGCCGGGCGCCTGCGCTGGGACCAGGTCGTCCGCCTCGGCCAGCGCTCGGTGCCGAGCGGGATCATGCAGGACTGGCCGCCGGGCGCAGCGGTTACGCTGGAAACGCTGGCGACGCTGATGATTTCGCGCAGCGACAACACCGCCACCGATACGCTGATCCGCTTGGTCGGGCGCGAGGCGGTGGCGCGGCGGGTGATCGCATCGCGCCATTCCGCCCCGGCAAAGTTGCTGCCGATCCTCACCACGGCGGAAGTCTTCGCGCTGAAGTCGGGGCCGGAAGCGGATCGCCAGGCCTTCCTCTCCGCCAGCGAGGCAGGCCAGGCGCGCTTTCTCGCCACCTATCGGCGCGATGCGCAATTGCCCCGGATCGATCCCGCCGCCGTCGCTTCGGACAATCCGGCATTTATCGACACGATCGAATGGTTCGCTTCGGCGAACGACATCGCCGGGGTGTTCGATAGCCTGCGCAAGCGCAAGGACCCGAAGGTGCTGGCTATCCTCGCGGTCAATCCCGGACTGCCCGCCGGAGCGCTCGAACCCTTCGCCTACAGCGGCTACAAGGGCGGATCGGAATCCGGCGTGATCAACCTCAGCTGGCTGCTGCGCAATGCCAGGGGCGACTGGTTCGTCGCCAGCGCCAGCTGGAACGACAGCGAGAAGCCTGTCGATGAGGCGCGCTTCCTGTTCCTGGCACAGCGATTGGTTGCGCTGGCGAAGTAGGGTGTTGGCGATTTCAGGAGAGAGCGTCTCGGGGAGGCGGGGCTTCGGAGACCGGTGAAGCCCCGCCTCTATTCGAGACTGCTTTGGGGGTATGGCAGACTAAGCACGGACCGTGCCAAACTCGATTTTTCCTTTATTTTCGCCATTTTTCGCGAATGGCGAAATTAACCACAAGGCTTTTCTGTAAGAAGTTCCGACAGAAAGCCGGGATGATCCCGCACGATTTTCACTTGCCAGCCCGCCCCCCGCGCGCAAGTGCAATTCCATGGAACCGAGCCGCTCAAATTCGCCGCCAGAACCGCCGCCAGAACCGCCGAAAGTGATCCCCGCCGCAACGGTGGTGATCTTTCGCAACTGCCCGCAAGGCGGCCCGCCCGAGCTGCTGATGGTCCAGCGCGCCAAGGAAATGCGCTTTGCCGGCGGCGCGGCGGTGTTTCCCGGCGGCAGGATCGATCCGGAGGACCGCGATCTGGCCGCGCGCCTTGCCCCCGCCGCCGAACCGCTCGCCGCCGCCGCACGGGTGGCGGGGATTCGCGAGACTCTGGAGGAAACCGGCCTCGCCATCGCCTTGACCCGCCCGGTCAGCGCCAGCGAAGCCGCCGACGCCCGCGCTCTGCTGCTCGAACAGGGCGCGCTGGCGCCGGTGCTCGAGCGCTTCGGCTGGCAGGTCGAGCTCGACCGGCTGGTTCCCTGGGCGCATTGGTGCCCGCCGGTCGATGGGGCCTTCGACACGCGCTTCTTCCTAGCCGATCTCGGCACCGGCGCGGTCGATATCGCGGTCGATGCGACCGAGAACACGCGGCTGTTCTGGGCCAGCGCGCGGGCCTCGCTCGACATGTCCGAGGCCGGCGAGATCACCCTGATCTTCCCGACCAAGCGCAACGTCGAGCGGCTCGCCCTTGCCGACAGCTTCGCCGCCGCCTGCGCCCACGCGGCCAAATTCCCGATCGACGTGCTCCATGCCTTCAAGCAGCACCATGACGGCGAGGACTGGCTGATGATGCCCGACGGCTATGGCTATCCGGTGCTCGGCGAGCCGTTCCGGCTGATCAAGCGGGGGTGAGCATGTTGCTGGTGCGGGAGAAACTGGCGCGCCCGGCAGGACTCGAACCTGCTGCCTCAAGATTAGAAGTCTCGCGCTCTATCCAGATGAGCTACGGGCGCGCGCCGCGCGTCCTTTAAGCGCGTCTTGCGCGGCGCGCAAATGCGGCTAGCCTTGCCGCGTCTCCCCTCCCGCTTGCGGGAGGGGTTGGGGGTGGGTAAGTCGGATCGGGCGCGGCTCTGCGCCGAGGTGACTCGCCCACCCCTAGCCCCTCCCGCAAGCGGGAGGGGGAAAATTGCGCCAACCTGCAAAGGCAGTGCCCATGGATCAGCCGCTTTCCCGCCTCGACGGCGCCTCTGGCGCGCGCCGCCACTTCCGCTATTTCGACTTTGTCATGGCGGCATTCGTCGCGATCCTGCTGTTGTCGAACCTGATCGGTGCGGCCAAGCTGGCGACCGTCGATCTGCCGCTCATTGGCGCGTTCACCTTCGGCGCGGGCATCCTGTTCTTCCCGGTCTCCTACGTCATCGGCGACGTGCTGACCGAGGTGTACGGCTATGCCAACGCCCGCCGCTGCATCTGGGCGGGCTTTTCCGCGCTGGTGTTCATGGCCTTCATGAGCTGGGTGGTGGTCGCCATGCCGCCGGCCGCAGGCTGGGACGGGCAAGCCGCCTACGAGAGTGTGTTCGGCCAGGTGCCGCGCATCGTCATCGCCTCGATGCTGGCGTTCTGGGCTGGCGAATTCGTCAACAGCTTCGTTCTCGCGAAGATGAAAGTCTGGACCCAGGGCAAGCATCTGTGGAGCCGCACGATCGGCTCGACGATCTTCGGCCAGGCGGTCGATAGCGCGATCTTCTATCCCGTCGCCTTCCTTGGCGTGTGGGAGACAGAGGCGGTAGTCGCCGTCATGTTCACCAATTGGGGGCTTAAGGTGCTGTGGGAAGCGGTGCTGACGCCGGTTACCTATGCGGTAGTCGGCTGGATGAAGGCGCGCGAGGGCGTCGATGTCTATGACACCGGCACCGAGTTTTCTCCCTTCGCCAAGGCTTCTTCGGTTTAGTTGGCCTGATCCGCATGCCAGTCTAAGGCAGCCGCATCATGGCGCTCGACCGCATCCTTCTGGCAAACTTCCGCAACCACCGCGACACCGCGCTCGAGGGCGCCGCGCGGTTCAACCTGCTGGTCGGCGAGAACGGCGCGGGCAAGACCAATGTGCTGGAGGCGATCTCGCTGCTCGCCCCGGGGCGCGGGCTGCGCCACGCCGCGCTGCCCGATATGCCCGCGCAGGCTGGGCCGGGCGGCTTCGCGGTCAGCGCGGAACTGACCAATGCCGATGGGCCGGTGCGGCTTGGCACCGGTGCTGTCCCTGACCGGCCCAAGCGCCGCATCGTCCAGATCAATGAGGCGCCCTCGCCCGCGCTGCGGCTCGCCGAATGGCTCAGCATCGGCTGGCTGACCCCGGCGATGGACCGCCTGTTCGCGGAAGGAGCGGGCGCGCGGCGGCGGTTTCTCGACCGCATGGTGATGGCCGTCGCCCCCGATCACGCGCGCAACGCCGCCCGGCTGGAGAACGCCCTGCGCGAGCGCAACCGCATCCTCGCCGAGCCCGATGAGCCCGATCCCGCCTGGCTCGACGCGATCGAGGTGCAGATTGCCGAGGCCGGGGCGATGGTTGCGCAGGCGCGGCATATCATGACAAGGCGGCTCGAGCGCACGCTGGAGGCGCTGCCGGAATCCCCCTTCGCCCGCCCTTCGCTGGAATACCGCCCCGGCGGGCCGATCGCGCAGGCCGAACTCGCCGGCGCGCTCAAGGACAGCCGCCGCCGCGACCGCGCCGCCACGCGCACCCTCACCGGCCCGCACCGCGACGAGCTGGCGGTGACCATGGCCGGCAAGGATCGGCCAGCGGCGGAGTGTTCGACCGGCGAGCAGAAAGCGATGCTGATTGCGATGACGCTGGCGCATGCGGGTCTGCTGGGTGCGGAACGGCCCCGGGTTCTGCTGCTCGATGAGGTCGCCGCGCATCTCGATCCGCTGCGGCGCGAGGCGCTGTTCGCCCGCCTGCGCGAGGGGACAGCGCAGGTGTGGCTGACCGGCACGGAGCTCGCGCCGTTCGAGGGGATTGCGACTGAGGCAGCGGTGTGGCGGGTTAGTGCCGGGGCGGTAGAGCGAGTGGGGTAGCCTCACCACGTGACCTTCGCCTCCCCCTTGATGGGGGAGGGATACGGAGGCTTGGTGAGCGCAGCGAGCCTTGCCGCAGTTGGGAGGGGGTGTGCTCTCCGCCTGGCACAGCGTTTCCGGCGCCATCACCCCCATCCAACTGCGCCTAACCCCTTGCAGGGGTAAGGCTCCGTATCCTTCCCCCATCGAGGGGGAAGAAGAGGGTTGAGCCGATCCCGAAACCAATCGAGCTAATCCGCCCCCTCCACCAGTTCCCCCTGCACCGCATAGGACGTCGCCGCGACGATCTCCTCGATCCCCTTCGCGGTCGGGTGGACGTGATCCGGCTGCACCAGATCGGGCTTGCCGATCACCGCCTTCAAAAAGAACGGCACCAGCGAGACCCCATGCTGCTCCGCCAGCGCCGGGTAGATCGTATCGAACTTGCCGCGATAATCCGGCCCCAGATTGGGCGGGGCGAGCATGCCCATCAGCAGCACCCGGATCTTGCGTGCGCGCAGCTGGGTGACGATCGCCTCGAGGTTGGCCCTGGTCTGCTCCGGCGGCAGCCCGCGCAGCATGTCGTTGCCGCCGAGCGAGACGATCGCGAGGTCGGGTGCTTGCGGCTGGCTCTCAAGGGTGAAGTCGAGCCGTTCCAGTCCGCCTGCGGTGGTGTCGCCCGAGACCCCGGCGTTGGCGACGCGGGCGTTCACCCCCCGCGCCCGCAGCGCCGCTTCGAGCCGGGCAGGATAGCTCTCTTCCGCGCGCAGGCCATAGCCGGCGAACAGGCTGTCGCCCAGCGCGAGCACCCGCCATTCGCGCCCCATCACCGGAACTTCGGGCGCAGCCGAGGCCCCGCCATCGACGGCGGCAGGCGCGGCGGCCTCCTCGCTTTTGCCGCAAGCTGCGAGCAACAGCGCGGCAGCCAGCACGACTCCATACAATTTCATACGTTTGTCTCCTTGCCGGGCCATGCCTGACTATGCCATCTGCGCGGCGTGACAAGCCCCTCCCCCGCGATCGCGGCGCAAAACCTGACCCTGACCCTCGGCAGCGGCGATGCTGCGGTCTCCATCCTCAAGGGCATCGACCTGACCGTGCCGCAAGGCCAGGCGCTGGCGTTGCTCGGCCCGTCAGGATCGGGCAAGAGCTCGCTGATGGCGGTGCTCTCCGGGCTTGAACGCGCGACATCGGGATCGCTCAGCGTCGCCGGCGAGAATTTCGCGGCGATGGACGAGGACGCTCTCGCCCGCGCCCGGCGCGGCCGCATCGGCATTGTCCTGCAAGCCTTCCACCTGCTGCCGACGATGACCGCGCTGGAAAATGTCGCGACGCCGCTGGAACTGGCCGGAATGGAGGGAGCCGCCGGGCGGGCGGCGGAGGAACTCGCCAGCGTCGGCCTCGGCCACCGCCTCACCCATTACCCGGCGCAGCTTTCGGGCGGCGAACAGCAGCGCGTCGCCATCGCCCGCGCCGTCGCCCCGCGCCCGGCGCTGGTCTTCGCCGACGAGCCCACCGGCAACCTCGACGCCGCCACCGGGGCCGGGATCATCGACCTGCTGTTCGCACGGCGCGCCGAAGCCGGGGCGACGCTGGTGATCGTCACCCACGATCCTGAGCTGGCCAAACGCTGCGAGCGGGTGATCACGCTGGCGGATGGGCGGATAGCGAGCGATAGCGGTGGCCTATGAGTGAATTCGCAGATCGGAACAGCCCCTCCCCTTCAGGGGAGGGGTTGGGGTGGGGTCTGTCCGGCTCCGGCGACGTTGCCATAAAACGACAAACCCCACCCCCAGCCCCTCCCCTGAAGGGGAGGGGAGCTAGCCTCCCCTGGTCCACCGCCTGGCGCATCGCCCGGCGCGATCTTTCGGCGCGGTTCCGGGGTTTGCGGCTGCTGCTGGTATGCCTGTTCCTCGGCACCGGCGCACTGGCGGCGATCGGCACGCTGACCGGCTCGATCGAGCGCGAGCTGGCGACGCGCGGGCAAACAATTCTCGGCGGCGATATCGAGGCCGAGGTGTGGCAGCGCAGCCCCTCGCCGGAGGAGGCCAAGGCGTTTGCCGGCCTCGGCAAGGTCTCATCCGGCATCCGCGCGCAGGCGATGGCCTCGGCGGGCGGGAACACCGCCCCGGTGGCGCTCAAGGCGGTGGACGACAGCTGGCCGCTTTACGGGCGACTGCAGCTCACGGACGGGCGCACGGTCGGCGCGCCGCCGGAAGGCTCGCTCTGGCTGGCCGAAGGCGCGGCGGAGCGGCTTGGCGTTGCGCCCGGCGGCAAGGTGGATATCGGCGGGCAAAGCCTCACCGTCGGCGGCATCGTCGGCGAGGAGCCCGACCGGCTGAGCGAAGGCTTCGCCATGGGCGCGGTGGCGCTGGTGCGCAGCGATTTCCCCGCCCGCGCCGGATTGCTCGCTCCCGGCGCGATGTTCCGTTCGAAAACCCGCATCGCTTTGCCTCCCGGCGCCGATCCGAAGCAGACTATCGCGCAACTCAAGACAGCGCTTCCCCGAGGCCGGCTTCACCTACAAGACCCGCGACCGCGCCGCTCCCGGGGCCGAGCGCTTCATCGAGAACATGGGCGAATTCCTGGTGCTGGTCGGCCTCGCCGCGCTGGCGATCGCCGGGATCGGCATAGGCGGCGGGGTGTCGTCCTATCTCGAGGCGCGGCGCGGCGGCATCGCCACGCTGAAAGTGCTGGGCGCGGGCAGCGGCGATATCGCGCGCATCTATCTGCTCCAGATCGCCGCCGCCGCGCTGGCCGGAAGCCTTCTCGGCCTCGCCGCCGGGGTGCTGGTGACGCCGCTGTTGGGCTCCGCGCTGGGCGCGCTGCTGCCAGTGACGCCCGGCTTCGTGTTCGACCCGCTCGCCCTGGCCAAGGCCGCCGCTTACGGCCTGCTGGTCGCGCTGGTGTTCGCCGCGCCGCCGCTGCTGCGCGCGCGCGAGTTTCCCGCGCTGGCGCTGATGCGCGCGCGGGTTTCGCCGCTGACGGTATCGACGCGGGCGCTGCTGCTCCCGGTCGGCCTGGGTCTGGCGGCGATCGTGGCGCTGGTGCTGCTGACCGCGCCGCAGCCGCTTGCTTCCGGGGGTTTCCTTGCCGGAGCGGCGGCGCTGATGGGGCTGCTGGCGCTGCTCGGCTGGGCGATCCGCCGCATCGCCGCGCGCCTGCCGCGCCCGAAAGACCCGGTGCTGCGCACCGCGCTCGGCAATCTCCACCGGCCCGGCGCGCAGACCGGGGCGCTGGTCACCGCGCTCGGTTTCGGCCTCTCGACCTTCGTGCTGCTGGCGGCGGTCGAGACCAGCCTCACCGCCAACATCGCCCGCCGCGTCCCCGCCAAAGCGCCGGATTACTTCGTCATGGACGTGCCCCGCGCGCAGGCGGCGGCATTCGAGGCGGCGGTGCTCAAGACCGTGCCCGGCTCGGACATCCGCATGGTTCCCGCGCTGCGCGGCGCGATCCTGGCTTACGGCCCGCAGGGCGCGATGACCCGGGTCGCCGATCTCAAGGCGATCCCCGAGAACGCCTGGGCGCTGCGCGGCGAGCGCGGGCTGACCTATGCGGAAACCGTGCCCGAAGGCAGCACGCTGACCGGGGGCAAATGGTGGCCCAAGAGCTACACCGGCGAGCCGCTGGTCTCGGTGGATCAGCGGCTGTCCGATGCGCTGGATCTGCAACTCGGCGACACTCTCACCATCTCGCTGCTCGGGGTCGAGCGCACCGCGCGGATCGCCTCGTTCCGGCGGATCGACTGGGACTCGATGGGCTTCAACTATGTGCTGGTGTTCTCGCCCAACACGCTGGCATCCGCGCCGCACAATCTCGCCGCGACCATCGACGTGCCGCCCGGCGTGCCCAAGACCGGGTTGCTGCGCCAGCTGGTCCGCGCTTTCCCGTCGAGCGCGGTGATCGAAACCGGCACGCTGCTGCGCGAAGCCCGCGCGCTGCTCAATCAGATGAGCGTGGCAATCCTCGCCGCAGCATCTGTCGCGGTGCTGGCCGGGATCGCGGTGCTGCTGGGGGCCATTGCGGCGGCGCGCAGCAGCCGGATCTACGACAATGTCATCCTGCGGGTGCTGGGCGCGAGCAAGCGGCAATTGCTGCTGCTGCAACTGGCCGAATACGGGTTGCTGGCCGGGGTGCTGGCAGTGGTCGCGCTGGGTCTTGGCAGCATGGTCGCCTGGCTGGTGATCGTGCAGATGTTCGAATTCGACTGGCTGCCCGATTGGCCGCGCATTCTGGCGGTGCTGGGTGGCGGATTGGCGCTGGTCCTCACCTTCGCGCTGGCCGGCTCGCTGCCGCTGCTGCGGGCGAAACCGGCGCAGGCGCTGAGGGAGTTGTAGGCCTTATGAAAAGACTGCGGCGCTGGCCGGGTCTTTGGGATCGGGGCCGAAGCGGTTGGGCCCGGCAGTGCCCGGCAAGGCCATGATCACGATCCAGGCGATGCTGATGAACAGGCCGATCAGCGGGATCATCGAGCCGACGATCACGCCGAGATACCACCAGCCCGACATGTCGCGATCATGGAAGCGACGCACGGATACCGCGATGTTGGGGATTATCGTCGCCAGCGACCACAGCGCGAGGATCAGTCCGACGCCGCCAAACATGGCGCCGTAAACTCCCATCGGATTGGCTGGATCGACTGTCGCCATCCGCTCCATGAACCCGCCGGACGCCATCATCAGGCCCACGATCACGGCGACGACGATGATGTTCAGCAGAAAGAAGCTCCAGAACTCCTTGCGCCGAGAGCGGCCTTTGAAATCCGCATAGCGCTTCAGCGGCATGATCATCCATTCCAGCATGATAATTCCCCTTCTCCTTGCGCCTGCGAGCCGCAGACAAGGCAAAGGCACCACAAATGAACCGCAATGGCAAATAAAAAGGGAGCCCGCAGGCCCCCTTCTCCACTCTGCTTTTGTGCTGTCCTGGTGCGTTGCGCCCAATTCCAAGTCGCTTCTCCCTCTCCCCGGTGGGGAGAGGCGACAAGCGTCAGAACCGGAAGCGCACCGAACCGCCCCAGGTGCGCGGCTGGTTGGTGTAGGCGGAGACCGATCCCGCCTGCGCCGGGGAATCGAAGATGGTGTTGATATAGCGGTCGTTGGTCAGGTTGCGGCCCCAGACCGTCAGCTCCAGCCCGTTGCTCATCGCATAGCTCAGCGAGGCGTTCATCTCGTTGACTTCGCGGGTGAACGGCTTGGCGGCATCGAGCGCTGGCTGGAAGTTGCTGCCAACCGCGAAGGCTGGCAGGCCTTCGATCACCTGCACCTTCGATTCATGATGGAAATCGACATGGAACAGGATGCTGTCGTCATTGGCCAGATCGTGCGTGTAATCGGCGCTGACCGTGCCCGAGAAGCCCGGAATGTCCGACGGCCGGGTGCCGGTCAGCAGACCGAAGGCCGAATTGCTGAAATCGTCGTATTTCGGATTGAGGAAAGTCATCGACAGGCCCAGCGTCAGCGGCTTGACCGGCTTGAACTGGCTTTCGAACTCAACGCCCCAGACCGACTGCTTGCCCGCGTTCCTAAGGACGAAACGGTCGCCGACGAAAATGTTCGACTGGAAGCCCTTGATGGTCTGATGGAACACCGCAAGATTGGCGGAAACACCGCTCCATTGCCCCTTCAGCCCGCCTTCGATCACTGCCGAGTTTTCAGGGTCGGCATAGCGTGTGCCGAATTCCTGGTTGGGCAAGGCAATGCCGGCTGCGGTCAGCGCCGCAGAATCGGCGAGGAAGGGCCGGCTGAAGCGCGACAGGTCGATCGAGCTCGCCTTGTAGCCGGTGGCGTAGCTGACATAGCCATTGAGCTGGTCGGTGATGTCATAGGCGAGCCGCGCGGTGAAGGTGAACTTGTCGTCCGACGTCCTGCCGTTCTCCACCGCATTGGGAATGCCGAGGATCGGCGGCAGGAATTGCAGCTGCCTCAGACCGGCCAGCGGATTGGCCAGTGGATTGTTCTGGTTGGCATTGGCGAACAAAGTCGCACCCGGGACGATTTGCCCTGCGTAAGCCGCGGCTCCCGCAGCGCCGAGAGGAGACGTGCCGGATGCCAATGCGACAATCTCGGCCTGGGTGGCGCTGCGGCCCAAGCCCAGCGCCGTGCCAGCACCCTGCGCGACGGCGCCCTGGAACAGAAGCGTGTTCCGGAACGGCGCAAACTGTGGCGCATTGAAATTGAGTGCGGCGAACGCGTCAGTGTTGCTGGTCAGACCGATCGTGTAGCGCTTCTTGTCGTTGGTGTAGTTGACCCCGCCAGTCAGTGTCAGCCGATCGGCGATCTTGAAATCGACCTGGCTGAAGATCGAGAAATTCTCGTTCTTCATCGTCTCGGCCTCGACCAGCCCCTGACCCTGCGCGAAGAACTGATTGGGGCCGGTGTATAACGCCGGATTGCCCTGCAGCGCGCCGAATGTGGTTTCGAGCGCGGCAATGCTCAGGGCATTATTGCTGAATGCGCGCACCAGCGCGTCGGCATACGGTCGCGCCCTGCTGCCCCAGGTCAGATCGCCGCCCTGATCCACCTTCTCGTTGAAGTAGAAAGCGCCCAGCAGAACATTGACCCGGTCGACGAAATTGGCCGACAGCCGCAGTTCCTGGGTGAAGGTCTTGAGGTCCATCCGGCCGACATTGGCGCCGTTGAGCAGATCGGCGCTGGTGAAATCGATGTCGAAGCGCGAGCGCAGCTTGGTCTCGCGATAGGCGGTGATCGAGGTCAGCGTCGCCGGGCCGAATTCATAATCGAGCTGGCCGGAAAGGCCCCAATTGTCGATCTTGTTGGTCGGGTTGGTGTTGAAATAAAGCTTGTCGTCGAACGCCGCATTGGCGGCATTGACCTGCCCGCCGCCGATCAGCGGATTGGTCAAGATGCCGGTGCGCGGCCCGGTCAGCACGCTGAATACGCCGCAGCAGACTTCGTCGATCTTGCCATAGTCGGCGATCAGCCGGGCCTTGAGGCTGCTGTCGCCCTCGAACAGCAGCTGGCCGCGGATGAACCAGCGGTTGCGATCGTTGACCCGCACGCCGGTGGCGAGGTTCTCGTTATAGCCCTTGCGCTTGTTGTAGCCCGCCGCCAGGCTGGCGGCGACGGTCTCGGAAATCGGCCCGGTGACCACGCCCTTCACCACGATCGCATCGTAGTTGCCGTAGGACGCCTCGACATTGCCGCCGAATTTGAACTTGGGCTTCTGGGTGACGATCGAGATAACCCCCGCCGACGCATTCTTGCCGAACAGCGTCGATTGCGGCCCGCGCAGCACCTCGACCCGCTGCACGTCGGGCAAGTCGGTGATCTGACCGGCCGAGCGCGAGCGGTAGACGCCATCGACGAAGACGCCGACCGAGGGTTCGATGCCGGCGTTGTTGGCGCCGTTGCCGAAGCCGCGGATGAAGAAATTGGTGTTCGCCGAAGTCTGCCGCTCGGCGACGCGCAGCGAGGGCACCAGGGTTGAGAGGTCCTTGAGATCGCGGATCTGCGCGCGCTCGATCGACTCGTTGGTGGTCACCGAAACCGCAATCGGCACATCTTGCAGGGTCTGTTCGCGCTTGGTCGCGGTGACAATGATCTCGTTGCCCGAATAGTCTTCCTCGGCGGGTGCGTCGGTGGCGGGCTGGGCTTCCCCCGCATCCTGCGCCAGCGCGGCGGCGGGCCCGGCCAGGCAGAAGGCGGCGGCGCTGCCAAGCAGGGCAATGCGGGTGGTTGCGGCAAAGCCGGTGGTGAATCTGATCATGGGCGCGACGAGTCCTTTTTTTCCTCCGGGACTGCCATCTCGGCCTTTTTGCCGCAGTCGGCAGCATCCGCTCTCTTTTCAGCGCGGAGCATAGGAATCGCCGCATTCCGGCACAATCGGTATTTCGCCGAAACATGGGCAAAAGTCTGTTACCCATGCACAATGTTGCAACAAAGGCACACTATCGCGGGCAAAGCTGGCTGGATGCGGTTGCGATTGCGCCGCGCTTCGGCTAGGGGCGCGCCAATGCTGCGCCGCAACATCGGTCGCGCTTGAACTCATATTTCCGGAAACAACCGCATGTCCGCCCAGCTACCCCTGCGCAATATCGCGATCATCGCGCACGTCGACCACGGCAAGACCACGCTGGTCGATCAGCTGTTCCGCCAATCCGGCACCTTCCGCGACAACCAGCGCGTCGAAGAGCGCGCGATGGATTCGAACGATCTTGAGAAGGAACGCGGGATCACCATCCTGGCGAAGTGCACCTCGGTCGAATGGCCCGGCAAGGACGGCGTCACCCACATCAACATCGTCGACACCCCCGGCCACGCCGATTTCGGCGGCGAGGTGGAGCGCATCCTCTCCATGGTCGATGGCGTGATCCTGCTGGTGGACAGCAGCGAAGGCGCGATGCCGCAGACCAAATTCGTCACCGGCAAGGCGCTGGCGCTGGGCCTCAAGCCGATCGTCGTGGTCAACAAGGTCGATCGGCCCGACGAGCGCATCCAGCAAGTGCTCGACGAGGTGTTCGACTTGTTCGTCAGCCTCGAGGCGACCGACGAGCAGCTCGATTTCCCCGTGCTCTACGCCTCGGGCCGCAACGGCTATGCCAATGAAGACCCGTCGCTGCGCGCGGGCACGCTGACGCCGCTGTTCGAGAAGATCGTCGAGCACGTCCCGGCGCCGGCTGCCGATGTCGATGGACCGTTCAAGTTCCTCGTTACCCTGCTCGACCGCGACAATTTCCTCGGCCGCATCCTCACTGGCAAGGTGCAGTCGGGCACGATCAAGGTCAACTCGCCGATCCACGCGCTCGCTCCCGACGGCAAGGTGATCGAGACGGGGCGCGCCTCCAAGCTGATGGCCTTCCGCGGCCTCGAACGCGTGCCGGTGGACGAAGCCCGCGCCGGCGACATCATTTCCATCGCCGGCCTCACCGAAGCCACCGTCGCCAACACCATCGCCGACCCCTCGGTCACCGAACCGCTTCACGCCCAGCCGATCGATCCGCCGACGCTGTCGATGCGCTTTGCCGTGAATGACAGCCCCTTCGCCGGGCGCGAGGGCAGCAAGGTCACCAGCCGCATGATCCGCGACCGGCTGCTGCGCGAGGCGGAATCGAATGTCGCCATCCGCGTCACCGAGAGCGCCGACCGGGACAGCTTCGAGGTCGCCGGGCGCGGCGAATTGCAGCTCGGCGTGCTGATCGAGACCATGCGCCGCGAGGGCTTCGAGCTCGGCATCAGCCGCCCGCGCGTGCTCTATGGCGAGGACGAGGCCGGCAAACGCACCGAGCCCTATGAGCAAGTGGTGATCGACGTCGATGACGAATATGCCGGCACGGTCGTCGAGAAGCTCGCCATCCGCAAAGGCGAGATGACCGACATGCGCCCTTCGACCGGCGGCAAGACCCGCATCACCTTCTCCGCTCCCAGCCGGGGCCTGATCGGCTACCACGGCGAATTCCTCAGCGATACGCGCGGCACCGGCATCATGAACCGCCTGTTCGAGAAATACGGGGCCCACAAGGGCGCCATTGCGGGACGCCAGTGCGGCGTGCTGATCTCCAACGGCACCGGCGAAGCGGTCGGCTATGCGCTCAACATGCTGGAAGAGCGCGGCGCGCTGTTCGTCAGCCCCCAGGAAAAGGTCTATGAGGGCATGGTCATCGGCGAGAACGCCAAGCCCGACGATCTCGAAGTCAATCCGATGAAGTCGAAACAGCTGACCAACTTCCGCAGCACCGGCAAGGACGACGCCATCCGCCTCACCCCGCCCCGCGTGATGACGCTGGAACAGGCGATCGCCTATATCGACGACGACGAGATGGTCGAAGTGACGCCGAAGAGCATCCGCCTGCGGAAAGCGCTGCTGTGCCCGCATGAACGCAAGAAGGCGGGGCGGCGGAAAGAGGCGGCTTAGGCAATCTCGGATAGGCTCGGCCTGGAGTTACAGGCCTGAGCCGCAATGGCGGATAACCGCACGCCCGAAAGCCGCAGCCGATTGATGTCGCGCATCGGCTCGAAGCACACCAAGCCGGAATTGACGGTGCGCTCGCTGCTGCACCGGATGGGATATCGCTTTCGCCTGCATCGCAAGGAATTGCCGGGCGGCCCCGACATCGCCTTCATCGGATGACGCACTCTGACCGATGAAGAATCGGACAGGGTGCGAATCTTTGGCTTTGGCGATCATTCGCTGGTTGCGTATCCAGCAATGGCGGAATTGCGTTTCGGCGGACGGCGCGGTCGAGATTGGCGGTCGCCAGCCAGCGGCGCGAAGCAGCTGTCCGCCGTGGCGCCGAGCCGCGCGAATGCGGGCGGTTGCTGCGATTGGTTAAGCAATTAGCATCGCTGCGCAATCTCATGCTAAAGTCAGTCGCCGCAGCAGGAGTGGACGTTCGATGAGCGAAATCGATCAAGGGGTTCTGGGCACGGTGCTCGACACCAATGGCGAGCGGGCGATCTGCCAGTTCAGCCTGCGCGCGCTGGCCGCCTCGCGCAGCGTCGCCGATGCCGACCACCCGGCGGCGGCCTCGATCGGCGGGCTGGTCAAGATCGCGGTCGCCGGCCGTTTCCTGTTCGGCACGCTGAGCGACCTCAACGCCAACCGCAACGACGGCGTCTCGGTGCTGGCCGAGGTCGAATATATGGGCGAAGGCCCGGCCGGGCCGGACGGCCATGTCGCCAGCTTCCGCCGCGGCCTCAGCCTCTATCCCCAGCCCGGCGACCAGGTGCGCTTCGCCAGCGACACCGACATGGAGCGGATCTACGCCCCGCCCGATCTGCCGCATATCCAGCTCGGCACCGTCTACCCCACCGACAGCGTGCGCGCGCCGATCCTGTTCGACATGCTGATGGGCCGCCACTTCGCGGTTGTAGGATCGAGCGGCACCGGCAAATCGACCACCGTCAGCCTGCTGCTCGACCGGATTATCCAGAAGGCGCCGCACGGCCATGTCGTCATCCTCGATCCGCACGGCGAATACGCCAAGGCGTTCGGCGACGCCGCGCAGGTGTGGGACGTCGGCAACCTCGAGCTGCCCTATTGGGCGATGAACCTGGAAGAGCACTGCGAGGCCTTCATCTCCTCGGGCGAGGACAGCCGCGCGGTCGACGCCAACATCCTCGCCAAATGCCTGCTCAAGGCGCGGATGCGCAACATCCACCACGGCGACGCCACCAAATTCACCGCCGACAGCCCGATCTCCTACCAGTATGCCCACCTCATCGGCGCGCTGGAGGACGAGGCGGGCAAGCTTGAGCGGCTCGCCGACGCCAGCCGCTACACCCAGCTGCGGCTGACCATCGAGCAGTTCTTCCACGACCGCCGCTTCCGCTTCATCTTCAACCCGGAATATGCCGCCGCCTCGCTGGAGAAGCTGCTGGGCGAGCTGCTGCGCATTCCCGTAGCCAGCAAGCCGGTGTCGATCATCGACCTCGCCGGCGTGCCGACCGAGATCATCAACGTCGTCGTCTCCACCCTCACCCGCATGATCCTCGACTATGCGATCTGGGCCCCGCGCGAGAGCCGCAAGCCGATCCTGCTGGTCTGCGAGGAGGCGCACCGCTACCTCCCCCGGGTCAAGTCCACCGTCACCCGCTCGGTCGAGCGCCAGCTCGAGCGGATCGCCCGCGAGGGCCGCAAATATGGCGTCTGCCTGGCGATGGTCTCGCAGCGGCCGAGCGAGCTGTCCGAGACCGCGCTGTCGCAATGCGGCACGATCCTGTCGATGCGGCTCAACAACCTCAACGACCAGGCCCAGCTGCGCGCCTGCATGTCGGAGGGCGCACGCAGCATGGTCGACGTCATCGCCACCCTCAAGAACCGCGAATGCATCGTCAGCGGCGACGGCGTGCCGGTGCCGATGCGGGTGCTGGTCGACACCGTCGCCGAAGGCCGCCGGCCGGCCAGCGACGACCCGGTGTTCTCCGAGCGCTGGAGCCAGGACGCGGGCGCGGAGCTGCTCAAGGCGACGGTGGGAAGGTGGCGGACGGAGCGGTGACGGGGGGCGGGGGCGCGGCGGCGATCGCAGGCGTCCAGCGACCACAGTCCATCCCAGACTGCGTCTATCGCCTTACATAAGCATCATAGCGACCAACCTTGTCAGGCAACTTGACGTAATCCGCCCACGCGGCTCTAAACCGCCGATCCTCCTCGTAAAACGCGAGGAAGTCGAATTTGGCGCCGCCCACGGCAAAACGCCTGGGCGCGACATCGATCAGAATAACGGCAGGCTTTTTGGCAAGATCCTGTAGAATGTCTTCAATTGCCTTTTTCTCCGCGAAGCGGAGCAAATCAGTCTTTTCGTGCAAAGGGTCGCTGCGCAATTGGACAACTGCAGGGAGAAAAATGCGGCAGATGCTCACTGAAGCCCAGTCTCGGTTAGCGTAGACAGCCACTGGAAAACCTGGAATTGGGTGGGTCGAGATAGCCGTGAATGACTCGCCTGCGGGGACGTTATTCTTGACAAACTGAACAAGATTTCTGCGTGCTTTGCCCAAGCGCACCACCTTTCGAACGGTAGTCGAACACGACCCTAGCTTCGTTCAGATCTGCAGCATTAAACCGGCAAACGCGGCATACAGGAGAAATCGAGACCTTCCTGTCGCCAACGGCAAGGCAAAAGCCACCGACAATAGCGCAAAAGCCAAAGCAGGGTACAAATGGTATTCGAAATATTTCTGCTGCATCAACATCGCGCCCAAAAAGCCAGCCGACGCGATCGCGCATATTGTGGAATATGAATTCCGATAGGCAATGTTGACCCATAACAACAAAATGTAAGGCCCGAGCAGCAAGCGAATCATCATGTGCAATGCTAGAAAGATCGAGCCGGAAAATGCCCAGTAAGTTTTGAGTGCATCCGGAACGACACCGAAGATCCAGCCGGGCGCAAATGCAAAGACCGCAATTGCATAGGCAACGGCCACTGCCAACGCAGCCAATGACTCTGGCCTGACTAGAGTGCGCAAGCTTCGCCTCTCGGCAACCAGGACCAATTCAATCAAAGCCGGAATGAGGACGAAATACGGCTTGATCGAGAATCCCAATTCGGCCGCCACACCAATTCCTGCGGACAAAGCCAATGGGATGCGAATCCCTCCTATTCTCGCTGCGGCTGCCGCTAGATAGGGAAAAACCAGAAACGTCGCGACATGCTCGCGTTGACCAAACGAACCATGAATAAAGTAAATAAACAAACATCCGCAAATTCCGGCGAAAACAGCTCTCCAACGCCATGACCACCGCTCTAATGACAAAATAAAATCTACTACAACTATTGAACCCAGCGCCATAATTGATATGCATCCACGAAATGCATCGATTTCGGAAATGCCCATAATATGCGCAATCGTATTCGGAATCATAGCAAACCACCACATGAGCGGTGGATTTACTTCTACAATATCAACACCGAATACCGCTCCATCTAGCATCCGATTCGCAGAATAAATCGTCCAGGCGACGTCATGATTGATATAGATCTGGCTTTGCAGGATCAGGCCAACCAGCATAATTGCAGCCACGGGCAGCAGGACAGCCAGGGTCGAAGCTTCGACGTACCGCCCCGGCGGCTCTCGAGCTTGCATTTCTTGTTCTGGAAATCTTAAGTTCAAAATGCTGTCATGCCCTCCTGTTTGATGCCGCCTGAAGCAGCAATCTGCCGCGCCTCCACCCAATTAACGAAGCGTCCAGCCCCTATCCAAATCAGTGTGACTCCCGCAATCCCGGCCAACCCATCCACAGCATAATGCCATCCCAGATGTACCGAACCGACCATAATTGTCATAGCGAAAGCGAAGGCTAACAATTTTAGCCAAATTTGTCTTGTACTGTCGAGTGTAACAAGAAAACACAAAAAGGCTATCGACACATGCATTGATGGCATTGCAGAAATACCTGCGCCGATTTGGTCTTTCCCAATTGACTTCAATAGGAATTGCATTGCACCAGGTGCAAACAGTGTGTGCGACTGATTATCTTGATACAGCGCTAACATCAGGCCATCGAACCGGTCATTGCTATAAAATGCCTTATAGAAACAAGGTCCAACCGATGCCGTTAGAGTTGCAAACAAACTGCCGAGCAAACTCCAAGAAAAAAGGTAAGTCAATAATCCACGGAGCTGCAATTTTCGATTCCGTGTGAAGCATAACCAACCAATCATTAACATCATGATTGCAAACCACAAAAAATACACCCTGTCGATTATCAGAGTTGCAAGCGGTCCAAACATAGAATGGGTTATGCGCCACGGATCCGTACCAAAAATCATTACGTCTAAGTCAGCAAAATAGGGATCTGCAAAGAAAGGGTTAATTGTTGGAATCGCTGACTTGAATGACGTTACCGCTCGCGCAAATGGAAAAATAACGGCGATGAACAACATGCCACGATAGAGCCAAAAGCGATTGCTCATCAATATCCTTCGAGAAGCAGCGAGCGGTCTTTTTACATTCCTCCGGAGCATCTCTACGGTCACGACAGCAAACCAGATGAATGGCACTAGCAGCCATACCGGTAGCCGAACAAAAAGCGTGAAAGTAGAAAAATATCCGTACCAAGGAGTAACTCCAAAGTACGCAGCAAACGAAAATGCCGTCGCTGCAACGAGCAAAAGTGTCCAGTACCCAAATCGCAGATTTCCGAACACAATTCCCCCTGCGCAACGTGGCATCAGGTTACTGAGACCCGTCCATAATAAGTGACATTTTGTAGCGCTAGCCGATTCGCCTGCGCTGGCGATACGTAATGTTCACTCTTTCTGATAAGATCAAGTACGGTAACCAAACCAGCATGCTTATGAGAACCTTCTGAATATTACCGTCAATCAGCTGCTCAAGCGATTTTGCGACTGGCATCGGTAGACCGCCTATGGTGCCTAGCTTTGCGGCAATCAACACCTGAACGGCAATATCCAGCGCCCAGACGAACACCAGCATGCGCGGAAACAGCGGCACATTGCGCAGCGCCATGACGAAGCAGACCATATAGAAGAAGCTCATCACCGCGACATCCGCCGCCATCAGCTGGAACAGCGACTGCCCCCAGCCCGGCGCCTGGCTGCCCAGCGCCGGCACCGCAATCAGAAATTCGAAACTGCGCAACACGACATTGAGCAGCAGGCCGATCAGCATCGACGCCATCAGCCCCGCCGGGCCATAAGCGGGCGATTCGCTCGCTTCGAGCGGGCTAACGCGCCGCCATTTGCCGTAGAACGAGAGGCGGAAGGCGAGCTGGTTCAGCAGCGCGCCCTCGGCAAAACAGCGGGTGGCGAGCCGGTAGCCGGCGACCGGCGCATAGGCGATCAGCAGATAGGGCAACAGGATCGCCAGCGCATCGGCCAGGCCGCGCGCCTGAACCGCCGGGAACAGGATTTTCGGAATGCTGGCGAACAGGAAGCCCGCCATCCACAGCGTGGCGATGGTGCCGGCATGGCGATGCAGCGCCGGCGGGATGGCTTCGCTGCGCCGCTGCAGGGCGGCGAGGTAGCAGGTTATCGCGCTGCGGATGCGCCGGGACATGCCAATTCCTTCAGATTTCGCGAAAAACAGGCCCCGACCGATTGACATCCGCAATCTGCTCGAAGTCAAGGCGTTAGGCGCGGTTTGCGAACAGATTTCCGGTTCGCGCGCGCCACCTTTCCACAGCTTCGCAAATCACCGCAGGGCGGTTCTGTGGCAAATTGGCCGCAGTTAACCTCTTCCGTTCACAAATCTTCCGTATAACCTACTGCTTTTCCGTATTAATTTCTCATTAAGGGAATTCCATTGACCCTAACCGGGCATTGGGGGAAAGTATATCCAGTCCAGAGGGAACAGGCGTTGGTGGTCTGGCGTAGCAGCCGGAATTCACAGATGTCTCAAGATAGGCTCACACCTATCTAACGACATATAACAAGGTCGCGCCGGTTCCAGCAATTCCCCCCCTCGGACGGGCACCCGGAAATAGAGGCCGGACCCATGTTTATCGATGCTGCGGCTGGTGGACCAGGGCAGTTAAATTCTAGGGGTGAAAACCATGAAGACCTTTCTCAAAACCTTCCTGACCGACGAAACCGGCGCTTCGGCTGCCGAATATGCGCTGATCCTCGCCATTGTCGGCGTCGGCATCGGTGCCGCTGCCCTGTCACTGGGCGCCAACGTGCGAGCTGCGATCGGCGATGCTTCGGTCGACGTCTACAGCTGCAACAATGCCGGCGCCGTTTCGGCCTCTTCGACAGTTCTGACCAGCTGTCCGTAATTATATAAGCCCCGCCGTCTGCGACGGCGGGGCTTATATCCTGAGTTCCACTTGCCTGCCCGATTGGGACAGGTGTGGCATATCAGACGAATTAGCGGGGGCTAAAATGCAAGGGCGAAACTGGATAATTCTCGGCGTAGCGGTCCTGGTAGGCCTCTTCGCAGTCATCCTGGCGAACGCTTATTTCTCCGGTGTCGAGGAAAAGCAGGCGCAGATCGCCAAGCAGCAGGAAATGGTGCAGATCGTCGTCGCGGCGCAGCCGCTCGAATTCGGCACCAAGCTCACCCCGCAGAACATCCGCCTGCAGACCTGGCCCGCCACTTCGGTGCCCGAAGGCGCGTTCCGCAGCCTTCCGCTCGCGCTGAAGGACAATCGCGTCGCGCTGCGGCCGATCGTGCCCAACGAGCCGGTGCTCGCCAGCAAGGTCAGCGGCACCGATGGCCGCGCCACCCTCGCCGCGCTGCTGCCCGACGGCATGCGCGCCTACTCCATTCCGATCGACACGGTGAAGGGCGTGGCCGGCTTCGTGCTGCCCGGGACCATGGTCGACATCATGCTGACCCGCAAGATCCAGGGCCCCGGTGCGACCAGCGAGGATCTGCGCGCCGACGTCATCCTGTCGAACGTCCAGGTGCTGGCGGTCGACCAGCTCGCCAGCGAAAAGGCCGACAAGCCCAAGCCGAGCAAGACCGCGACGCTCGCCGTCTCGCTGTTCGACGCCCAGCGGCTGACCATCGCCCAGAAGGTCGGCACGCTCAGCATGGCGCTGCGCAAGGTCGAGGGCGAAGCGGGCACCAATCCCGATGGCACCGCCGTGCCGCAGCTCGCCGCGCAGACCGTCACCGGGCGTCAGCTCGGCGGGCCGCGGCTGTATATCCCCGCCAAGGTGCAGGCCGCGCCGCGGCTCGCGATCACCGTGCGGCAACCGGCTCCCAGGGCCGGCCCGGCGATGCCGCGCACCGGCTATGCGGGAGCGCCTGCGGGTGCGAACATGACGGTCATCCGCGGGACCGAGCCGACCAGCTATCCGGTCGGCTATATGGGGGGTATGTAACATGAGTATGCGCACGCGCATTCTGGCCGCGCTACTGGCGGCAGGCGCGCTGACGACGGCCCTGCCCGCCGCGGCGCAAACCGCCGGGGGGCTCCACGCCGGCAGCCTCGAAGTGCCGGTCAACAAGAGCCAGGTGGTCACCGCCGACCGCAGCATCGCCAAGGCGCTGGTCGGCAACCCCAGCGTCGCCGACGTGCTGCCGATCTCGGAACGCTCGGTCTATGTCCTGGGCAAGTCCTTCGGCACCACCAGCCTGACCCTGTATGACCGCATGAACCGCGTGATCGCGGTGATGGACGTGCAGGTCGGCCCCGATGTCGAAGGCATCCGCAGCCAGCTCTCACAGCTGATCCCCGGACAGCAGATCGAGGCCCGGCTGTCGAACGGATCGGTGGTGCTCACCGGCCTCGCCAGCAATGTCGGCGCGGCCAGCAATGGCGGTGTTATGTGCCCTGTTCCTTGGTTGAGTTCCTGTTGCTCGGCCAGCGCCGACATTGCTGGCGAGGCCGGTCAGCGCCGCCGATCCGTTCGACGGCCGAGGGCCTCGATCTGCTGGCCGGGGATGAGCTGCGAGAGCTGGCTGCGGATGCCTTCGACATCGGGGCCGACCTGCACGTCCATCACCGCAATCACGCGGTTCATGCGGTCATACAGGGTCAGGCTGGTGGTGCCGAAGGACTTGCCCAGGACATTGACAAGCGTTCCGACGGCAGCACGTCGGCGACGCTGGGGTTGCCGACCAGCGCCTTGGCGATGCTGCGGTCGGCGGTGACCACCTGGCTCTTGTTGACCGGCACTTCGAGGCTGCCGGCGTGGAGCCTCCCGGCGGTTTGCGCCGCGGCGGACAGGGCCGTGGCTCAGCACGCTGCGGCCAGTAGCGCGGCCAGAATGCGCGTGCGCATGTATGTACAGCCCCCCATATAGCCGACCGATACTGGTCGGCTCGGTCCGCGGATGACCGTCATGTTCGCACCCGCAGGCGCTCCCGCATAGCCGGTGCGCAGCATCGCCGGCCGGCCCTGGCAGCGGCTCCGGACCGTGATCGCGAGCCGCGGCGCGGCCTGCACCTTGGCGGTACATACAGCCGCGGCCCGCCGAGCTGACGCCCGGTGACGGTTTGCGCGGCGAGCTGCGGCACGGCGGTGCCGTCGGATTGGTGCCCGCTTCGCCCTCGACCTTGCGCAGGCCGATGCTGAGTGAGCCCGACGTCCTGGGCGATGGTCAGCTGCTGGGCGTTGAACCGCGAGACGGCGAGCGTCGCGGTCTTGCTCGGCTTCGGCTTGCGGCCTTTTCGCTGGCGAGCCGCTGACCGCCAGCACCTGACGCTCGACAGCATGACGTTGGCGCGCAGATCCTCGCTGGTCTCGCCGGGGCCCTGGATCTTGCGGGTCAGCACGATGAGCAGTTCTGGGCAGCACGAAGCCGGCCACGCCCTTCACCGTGTCGATCGGAATGAGTAGGCGCGCATGCCGTCGGGCAGCAGCGCGGCGAGGGTGGCGCGGCCATCGGTGCGGCTGACCTTGCTGGCGACACCGCTCGTGGCACGATCGCCAGCAGCGACACGCGCTATCGTCCTTCAGCGCGAGGAAGTGCGGAACGCGCCTTGGGGACCGAAGTGGCGGGCCAGCTCAGGTGGATGTTCTGCGGGCTGAGCTCGGTGCCGAATTCGAGCGGCTGCGCCGCGTCGCCGATCTGCACCATTTCCTGCTGCTTGGCGATCTGCGCCTGCTTTTCCTCGACACCGGAGAAATAAGCGTTCGCCAGGATGACCGCGAAGAGGCCTACCAGGACCGCTACGCCGAGAATTATCCAGTTTCGCCCTTGCATTTTAGCCCCCGCTAATTCGTCTGATATGCCACACCTGTCCCAATCGGGCAGGCAAGTGGAACTCAGGATATAAGCCCCGCCGTCGCAGACGGCGGGGCTTATATAATTACGGACAGCTGGTCAGAACTGTCGAAGAGGCCGAAACGGCGCCGGCATTGTTGCAGCTGTAGACGTGACCGAAGCATCGCCGATCGCAGCTCGCACGTTAGCGCCCAATGACAGGGCAGCGGCACCGATGCCGACGCCGACAATGGCGAGGATCAGCGCATATTCGGCAGCCGAAGCGCCGGTTTCGTCGGTCAGGAAGGTTTTGAGAAAAGTCTTCATGGTTTTCACCCCTGAGAATCTAACTGCCCTGGTCCACCAGCCGCAGCATCGATAAACATGGGTCCGGCCTCTATTTCCGGGTGCCCGTCCGAGGGGGGAATTGCTGGAACCGGCGCGACCTTGTTATATGTCGTTAGATAGGTGTGAGCCTATCTTGAGACATCTGTGAATTCCGGCTGCTACGCCAGACCACCAACGCCTGTTCCCTCTGGACTGGATATACTTTCCCCCAATGCCCGGTTAGGGTCAATGGAATTCCCTTAATGAGAAATTAATTAGGAAAAGCAGTTGGTTATATGGAGGATTTGTGAACGGAAGAGGTTAACTGCGGCCAATTTGCCACAGAACCGGCCTGCGGTGATTCGCGAAGCTGTGGAAAGGTGGCGCGCGCGAACCGGAAATCTGTTCGCAAACCGCGCCTAACGCCTTGACTTCGAGCAGATTGCGGATGTCAATCGGTCGGGGCCTGTTTTTCGCGAATATTGAAGGAATTGGCATGTCCCGGCTCATCCGCAGCGCGATTACCTGCTACCTCGCCGCCCTGCAGCGGCGCAGCGAAGCCATCCCGCCGGCGCTGCATCGCCATGCCGGCACCATCGCCACGCTGTGGATGGCGGCCTTCCTGTTCGCCAGCATTCCGAAAATCCTGTTTCCGGCGGTTCAGGCGCGCGGCCTGGCCGATGTGCTGGCGATCCTGTTGCCCTATCTGTTGATCGCCTATGCGCCGGTCGCCGGCTACCGGCTGGCCACCCGCTGTTTTGCCGACGGCGCGCTGCTGAACCAGCTCGCCTTCCGCCTCTCGTTCTACGGCAAATGGCGGCGCGTTAGCCCGCTCGAAGCGAGCGAATCGCCCGCTTATGGCCCGGCGGGGCTGATGGCGTCGATGCTGATCGGCCTGCTGCTCAATGTCGTGTTGCGCAGTTTCGAATTCCTGCTTGCGGTGCCGGCGCTCGGCAGCCAGGCGCCGGGCTGGGGGCAGTCGCTGTTCCAGCTGATGGCGGCGGATGTCGCGGTGATGAGCTTCTTCTATATGGTCTGCTTCGTCATGGCGCTGCGCAATGTGCCGCTGTTTCCGCGCATGCTGGTGTTCGTCTGGGCGCTGGATATTGCCGTTCAGGTGTTGATTGCCGCAAAGCTAGGCACCATAGGCGGTCTACCGATGCCAGTCGCAAAATCGCTTGAGCAGCTGATTGACGGTAATATTCAGAAGGTTCTCATAAGCATGCTGGTTTGGTTACCGTACTTGATCTTATCAGAAAGAGTGAACATTACGTATCGACAGCGCAGGCGAATCGGCTAGCGCTACAAAATGTCACTTATTATGGACGGGTCTCAGTAACCTGATGCCACGTTGCGCAGGGGAAATTGTGTTCGGAAATCTGCGATTTGGGTACTGGACACTTTTGCTCGTTGCAGCGACGGCATTTTCGTTTGCTGCGTACTTTGGAGTTACTCCTTGGTACGGATACTTTTCTACTTTCACGCTTTTTGTTCGGTTACCGGTATGGCTGCTAGTGCCATTCATCTGGTTTGCTGTCGTGACCGTAGAGATGCTCCGGAGGAATGTAAAAAGACCGCTCGCTGCTTCTCGAAGGATATTGATGAGCAATCGCTTTTGGCTCTATCGTGGCATGTTGTTCATCGCCGTTATTTTTCCATTTGCGCGAGCGGTAACCTCATTTAAGTCGGCAATTCCAACAATTAACCCTTTCTTTGCAGATACCCTATTTTGCTGACTTAGACGTAATGATTTTTGGTACGGATCCGTGGCGCATAACCCATTCTATGTTTGGACCGCTTGCAACTCGATAATCGACAGAGTGTATTTTTTGTGGTTTGCAATCATGATGTTAATGATTGGTTGGTTATGCTTCACACGGAATCGAAAATTGCAGCTCCGTGGATTATTGACTTACCTTTTTTCTTGGAGTTTGCTCGGCAGTTTGTTTGCAACTCTAACGGCATCGGTTGGACCTTGTTTCTATAAGGCATTTTATAGCAATGACCGGTTCGATGGCCTGATGTTAGCGCTGTATCAAGATAATCAGTCGCACACACTGTTTGCACCTGGTGCAATGCAATTTCTATTGAAGTCAATTGGACAAGACCAAATCGGCGCAGGTATTTCTGCAATGCCATCAATGCATGTGTCGATAGCCTTTTTGTGTTTTCTTGTTACACTCGACAGTACAAGACAAATTTGGCTAAAATTGCTAGCCTTCGCTTTCGCTATGACAATTATGGTCGGTTCGGTACATCTGGGATGGCATTATGCTGTGGATGGGTTGGCCGGAATCGTGGGAGTTACACTGATTTGGATAGGGGCTGGACGCTTCGTTAATTGGGTGGAGGCGCGCAGATTGCTGCTTGGCGGCATCAAACGGGAGGGCGTGACAGCATTTTGAACTTAAGATTTCCAGAACAAGAAATGCAAGCTCGAGAGCCGCTGGGGCGGTACGTCGAAGCTTCGACCCTGGCTGTCCTGCTGCCCGTGGCTGTAATTATGCTGGTTGGCCTGATCCTGCAAAGCCAGATCTATATCAATCATGACGTCGCTTGGACGATTTATTCTGCGAAATCGGATGCTAGATGGAGCGGTATTCGGTGTTGATATTGTAGAAGTAAATCCGCCGCTTATGTGGTGGTTTGCTATGATTCCGAATGCGATCGCGCATGTTATGGGTATTTCCGAAATCGATGCGTTTCGTGGATGCATATCATTTATGGCGCTGGGTTCGATAGTTGTAGTAGATTATATTTTGTCATTAGAGCGGTGGTCATGGCGTTGGAGAACTGTTTTCGCCGGAATTTGCGGATGTTTGTTTATCTACTTTATTCATGGTTCGTTCGGTCAACGCGAGCATGTCGCGACGTTTCTGGTTTTTCCCTATCTAGCGGCAGCCGCAGCGAGAATCGGAGGGATTCGCATCCCATTGGCTTTGTCCGCAGGAATTGGTGTGGCAGCCGGATTAGGATTCTCGATCAAGCCGTATTTCGTCCTCATTCCGGCTTTGATTGAATTGGTGCTGGTTGCCGAGAGGCGAAGCTTGCGCACTCTAGTCAGGCCAGAGTCATTGGCTGCGTTGGCAGTGGCCGTTGCCTATGCAATTGCGGTCTTTGCATTTGCGCCCGGCTGGATTTCGGTGTCGTTCCGGATGCACTCAAAACTTACTGGGCATTTTCCGGCTCGATCTTTCTAGCATTGCACATGATGATGCGCTTGCTGCTCGGGCCTTACATTTTGTTGTTATGGGTCGACATTGCCTATCGGAATTCATATTCCACAATATGCGCGATCGCGTCGGCTGGCTTTTTGGGTGCGATGTTGATGCAGCAGAAATATTTCGAATACCATTTGTACCCTGCTTTGGCCTTTGCGCTATTGTCGGTGGCTTTTGCTTTGCCGTTGGCGACAGGAAGGTCTCGATTTCTCCTGTATGCCGCGTTTGCCGGTATAATGCTGCAAAATCTGAACGAAGCTAGGGTCGTGTTCAACTACCGTTCGAAAGGTGGTGCGCTTGGGCAAAGCACGCAAATCTTGTTCAGTTTGTCAAGAATAACGTCCCCGCAGGCGGTCTATTCACGGCTATCTCGACCCACCCGATTCCAGGTTTTCCATAGCTGTTACGCTAACCGAGTCTGGGCTTCAGTGAGCATCTGCCGCATTTTTCTCCCTGCAGTTGTCCAATTGCGCAGCGACCCTTTGCACGAAAAGACTGATTTGCTCCGCTTCGCGGAGAAAAAGGCAATTGAAGACATTCTACAGGATCTTGCCAAAAAGCCTGCCGTTATACTGATCGATGTTGCGCCCGGCGTTTTGCCGTAGGCGGCGCCAAATTCGACTTCCTCGCGTTTTACGAGGAGGATCAGCGGTTTAGAGCCGCGTGGGCGGATTACGTCAAGTTGCCTGACAAGGTTGGTCGCTATGATGCTTATGTAAGGCGATAGACGCAGTCTGGGATGGACTGT
>CAVZWZ010000008.1:562500-870217 GCA_963779195.1 uncultured Alphaproteobacteria bacterium | reverse complement strand
TCCGCTTTTCGATCGTCGCGATCAAGCCCAACGAATCGGATCTTGCCTGGAAAATCGAGCCGCCGGCGAATGTCGTTTCGGTTGTCGAAGTGCCGCTCAGCAGCAATCCGACGGCGCCGCGCCGCTATCCGCCCTATCTCATCACGCGGATCGGAAACCTGCTGCTCAGCTTTCTGACCGGCGGCAAATCGAGCACGCTGGTCACGCTGCTGCGCGAACTCTCGTTTCTCGATCCGCAGCCCAACGTGGGCGACATTCTTTCCAATCCGCAGATGTTCAGCCTGTTTCAGGCGCATTACGAAAAATCGTTCCGCAAGACCTCGTTCCATCACTATTTCTGGGCAATGCGGGTGTTGCTCGGCGGCTTGCTGACCATGCTGCTGACCCCCTTCCCGCAGGCGCGCGTCTATCACACAGTCTCGACCGGTTTTGCCGGCCTGCTGGCGGCGCGGGCATCGTTCCAGAGCGGCCTTTGCCGGCTTTCGTCACCGAACACGGCATCTATCTGCTAGAGCGGCAGATCGAGGTGATGATGGCGAACTGGATCGGCGATCAGACCGAGACCGGCCTGGCGCTCGACCGCGCCGACTACGATCTGCGCGACCTCTGGATCAAGGCTTTCCAAAGCTATACCAAGGCCTGCTACAACGCGTGCAATCCTATCATTTCCCTCTACGGGGCCAATAGCCTGGCGCAGAAGCAGTGGGCGCGCCCGGTGAGCGGCTGAAGATCATCCCCAACGGAATCGACCCCGGGCGCTTCGCCAATCGTCCGGACGAACGCGATCCGGTCTATCCGCTGGTGGCGCTGATCGGCCGCGTGGTGCCGATCAAGGACATCAAGACCTATATCCGCGCCGCCGCGCAGGTTCATGCCCGGGTGCCCAATGCGCGCTTTGTGGTGATGGGCCCGGAGGACGAGGACAAGGACTACGCCGCCGATTGCCGGGCGCTGGTGGCGGAGTTGGGGATCGACCACGTTTTCGAGTTCACCGGCATGGTCGATATCGCCGACTGGATGCCGAAAATCGACGTGCTGGTGCTGACCAGCCTTTCCGAGGCCCAGCCGCTGGTCATCCTGGAAGGCGGAATTTGCGGCATCCCCGTCGTCGCTCCGGATGTCGGAAGCTGCCGGGATCTGATCGAAGGCACGACCAGGGGAGAAGTCAGGCACGGCGGCATCGTGACCGCGCTGGTCGATCCGGAAGACACCGCCCGGGCGATCACCAAACTGCTGCGAGACCCGGAACTGCGCGACCGCATGGGGGCGGATTTGCGCGAGCGGATCGTGCGCGATTACGATCGCAATTCGGTTATTGCGCAATACCGCGACTTGTATCAGCAACTCGGAGCTGTGCCGAAACGCCTCGCCCTGCATGCCTGACCGGTCCGATGTCTGCTCTCGGGGGCGGTAAGAATCGGTAGCGGGTTGTCCCCATTTCGGCACAGGTGCCCGGCAAAACGGTTTGGCAGCCCGGTAACCGCCCGATGGGAGTGGATTTTCTCCCTCACCTCTGCAAAGCCAACCGTGTATTCGGCCTGACCGGGTTGTCTGTTCCACTGTGGCGATGCGGCCGGATGCGCCAAGGGGTAAAGAGTGTTCGCAGTTCGCTTCGTTTGCATGCTGGCGGCCCTGGCGCCCTTGGCGGGTCCAGCCGGGGCGCAGGCAGTGGCCGAACTGCCCGCGCCTTCGCGCAAGCCGCTGGCGAATGCTACCGAAAGCGATCCGCTGCTGGCGCTGGAGCGCGACACCATGACCGCGGCGGATTTCAGCCTGGCGATCGGTGCGGCGCTGACGCGCAGCCCTCTGCTCGCTGCCGGCCGCGCCGGCCAGGCAGAGGCAGCCGCCCAGCGGCGCGAGGCGCGCGCGGCGCTGTTCCCCTCGCTCGAAGTCGCGATGACCGGCAACCAGTCGATCGCCCGCAACTTCTCGAACGATCCGACGCTGATCGTCGAGCGCACCAGGCCAGACCGGCGGGTCGACGCCAATGCCAGCATGCAGCAGTTGCTGTTCGATTTCGGCTCGGCCTCGAGCCGGATCGCCGCCGCCGCGGCGCGAATCGAGAGCGCCACCGCCGAGACCGAGCAGACCGGCGAGGCCGTGTCCTTGCGGGCAATCGGGGCCTGGTACGATCTGTTTGCCTATGGCGCGCTGGTTAGTCTTTCCGAGGCTTACCTGCGCAACGAACAGGACATGCGCAGCGCCATCGAGCGGCGAATCCGCCAGGGCTTTTCGGCGCCGGTCGAGCGCGCCCGGGTCGAATCGGCGATTGCCGAAGCCACCCTGCGGCTCGAACAGGCCCGCCGCGCCCATGGCAATGCCCGGGCCCGCTATACCGAACTGTTCGGCGCCGCGCCCGAAGCGCGCGTCCAGCGTTCGCCGCCGCCCGCGCTGGCGTTGGAGAGCCGCGACCGGATCGCCGATGCCGTGCAGGGTTCCCCCGCCATCCGCAGCGCCCGCGCCTCCGCCCGCTCCGCCCGGTCCGAAGCCAAAGCCGCCCGCGCCGATACGCTGCCGGTGCTGTCCGCCGGGATCGATGCCCGCCGCTACGGGGTCTTTGAAGGCGACCGCAACGATTACGACGTGCGCGGCCGCGTCGTTCTGCGGTTTCGCCTTGGCGGAGCGGGCGGGCCGCGCGCCGCCCAGGCGCAGGCCCGCGCCGAGGCTGCGGCCGCGCGCGCCGCAGCGGTGGAAGACGAGATCGCCCGCGAAGCCGCAATTGCCCTCAGTGAAGTCGAAGCGCAGCAAGCCATGCTGCCGGCCTATCGCGCCAACTATCTCGCAGCCCGCACCACCCGCGATGCCGTGTTCGAGCGGTTCCGGGTGTCGCGCGGCACGCTGTTCGACACGCTCGACGCCGAAGAACGGCTGTTCAATGCCGCCAGCGACTATATTCGCGCGGTGAGCGAAGCCGATACCGCAGGCTATGTTCTGCTGGCGCGAACCGGGCAGCTCAACGATACGCTCGGACTGGCGGTTCCGGGAACGGAGGCATTGCCATGAACGGCACGATCAGCGGCGCAACCGGCGCCGAAGAAATCACCGGCCGCCCGCCGCGCTTCGCCGAATGGCTGATGGCGCCGATCCGCGCCAATCACGCGATCTATGGCAAGGTGGCGCTGGCGGCGGTGGCGATCAACCTGTTCACTCTGGTCTCGTCGCTGTTTTCGATGGTGGTGTTCAACCGGGTGATCCCCAACAACGCCACCCAGTCATTGATCGCCCTGTCGATCGGCCTCGGCATCGTGCTGATTTTCGATTTCGTGCTCAAGATCCTGCGCTCCTATTTCATCGACATCGCCGGCGCCGATATCGACAGCCAGGTAGGCGAACGCATCTTCGCGCAGATTCTCGCGCTGCGGCTGGACCACCGGCGCGGCTCTACCGGGGGGCTGGCCGGGCTGATGCGCGAGCTGGAATCGCTGCGCGATTTCTTCGCCTCGGCGACATTGGTCGCCATTGTCGATGTTCCCTTCATCCTGGTGACACTGGCGGTGATGGCGATGATCGGCGGCTGGCTGGTGCTGGTGCCGCTGGCGCTGATCCCGATCGTCATCCTCACCGCGCTGCTGACCGAACCGGCGATGGACCGGCTTTCGGCCAAGAGCGTCAGCCAGGCCATGGCCAAACAATCGGTTCTGGTCGAGGCGATCGGCGGGCTCGAGATGGTCAAGAGCGCCAATGCCGGGCCGCTGCTAAAGCGCCGCTGGAGCGAGGCCATCGCCGAACAGTCGAAGACCTCGCTGATGCAGCGGCTGGTCGGCTCGATCAGCATGACGGTTGCCGGAACCGGGCAGCAAGTCGCCTATGCCGCAGTGGTCATCGCCGGGGTCGCCATGGTCGCCAGCCAGAACCTGTCAGTCGGCGCCTTGATCGCTTGCTCGATTCTGTCCGGCAGGGCGATTGCTCCGCTCTCGCAAATCGCCAATCTGCTCTCGCGGCTCAATGCGACCCGCGCGGCCTACCGGCAGATCGACAGCGTGATGCAGACCCCGGTCGAAGCCGCCGGCGCCCATGCCTTGACCCCGGCGCGAATTGCCGGCGAGATCGCCTTCAAGGACGTGCGCTTTTCCTACCCCGGCGCCACCCAGCCGGCGCTCGACGGGATAAGTTTCACCATCGCGCCCGGCGAAAAGGTGGCGTTGCTCGGCCGGGTCGGTTCGGGCAAATCGACCATCGCCCGGCTGGTGATGGGGCTTTATCCGCCCAGCGAGGGGCTGGTGATGATCGACCGAACCGAGGTGCGCCAATACGACGCCGAAGGATTGCGCCGCCAGATCGGCTGCGTGCTGCAGGATACCGCGCTGCTGTCGGGATCGGTGCGCGAGAATATCGGCCTGGACCGCCAAGACGTCGACGATGCCGAACTGCTGCGCGCCGCCCAGCTTTCCGGCACGCATGAATTCATGGGGCGCATCGCCAATGGCTACGATCTGCGCCTCGCCGACCGGGGCGAGGGCCTGTCGGGCGGGCAGCGGCAGTCGATCGCCCTGGCGCGGGCGCTGGCCGGAAAGCCGCCGGTGCTGATCCTCGACGAGCCGTCGAGCGCGATGGACGACCAGACCGAGAGCGCGACGATCCAGCGGCTGGAGGCGGAATGCGCAGACCGCACGTTGCTGCTGATCACCCACCGCATGCCGCTGCTGCGGCTGGTGACGCGGGTCATCCTGCTCGACAGCGGAAAAATTGTCGCCGACGGGCCACGCGACGCGGTGCTCAAGGGCATCACGGTCAAGCGGAGCTGACGAAGATGGACGACGCCCAGCTCGAACAGCTCGAAGACCGGATCAGGCCGCGGCTGGTATCCAACCTGCTGCTGTATATCATCCTCGGCTTCTGCGCCGTGGCGCTGATCTGGGCCGCGCTGGCCAAGGTCGACCGCTCGGTGAATGGCATGGGCCGGGTCGTGCCCAGTTCGCAGCTGCAAGTGGTCTCCAACCTCGAAGGCGGGATCGTCGAGGCGATCCTGGTCAAGGCGGGCGATGCTGTCACCGCCGGTTCGGCGCTGCTGCGGCTCGACCAGACAGTGAGCGCGGCTGAGTTCGGCAGCGGCAGGGAGACCGTGGCGGCGCTGGCCATGCGGGTCGAGCGGCTGCAGGCGGAAGCCAGCGGGCGAGAGCCCCGCTTTGCCGGCGGCGGCATCGGCGCCTCCGACCAGATCGAGACCGAGCGCGCGCTGTATCGCTCGCGCATGGCCGAACTCGCGGGCATCGCCAATGCCGCCGCCGCGCGCGCGACCGAATCCCGCCGCGCGGTCGATGAGGCGCGGGCTGTGCTGGCCTCGCGCCAGGCGGTGGCGCAGGCCGCCCAGTCGCAACTCAGCCAGATCCGGCCACTGGTCGAAAACGGCATCGAGCCGCAGATGTCGCTGGTGCAGGCGCAGAGCGCCGCTGCTTCGGCGCGCAGCGAGGCGACCGCAGCCGCAGCCGCATTACAACGCGCTCAGGCCAACGTCGCCACCGCCGTCGCCACCGGACAGGAGCAGGTCAGCAGCTGGCGCGCCCGGGCCGGCGGTGAACTCGATACCGCGCAGGCCGAACTGGCCGCGCGGCGGCAATCGATGCCGGCGCTCGCCGACCGGCTGCGGCGCACCACGGTGACCGCGCCGATCGCCGGGCGGGTCAACCGGGTACTGGTCAATACGCCCGGCGGAACCGTCACCCCCGGCAGCCCGCTGGTCGAAATCGTCCCTTCTGCGGATTCGCTGGTGATCGAAGCGCAGTTCAATCCCAAGGACATCGCCACGGTCAGGGTCGGCCAGCGCGCCAGGGTGAATGTCACCGCCTATGACAGCGCGATCTACGGTGCGCTCGACGGCGAAGTGATCAACGTCTCGCCCGACGCCACGGTCAACGAACGCACCGGCGAGAGCCACTATATCGTCCGGGTGCGGACCAAGTCCGCCGGGCTCACGACCAAGGACGGACGGCCCCTGCCAATCGGCCCGGGCATGCTCGCCGACGTCAGCCTGCTGGGCGAAAGCCAGTCGGTGCTGTCCTACATTCTCTCGCCGATCGTCAGGCTGCAGGACAGCGCGTTCCGGGAGTAAGGCTGGCGGGAGCGGCGAGGGCTGGCGGGCTGGTGCGAACATGTGCCAGATTGCCCGCAAGGAGAGGCTCATGTCAGGAAACCCGCTTGCAACCCCGGCCCAGCGCGCAGTCGAGGACAAGGCGCTCGCGCTGCTGCGGCGGCCGGAAATGGAGCGCATCCGCAGCGTCGTCACGCTGCTGTGGAATAACGCCACCGCCTGGCCCTCGCGCGACCAGCGCGATCGTTTCGAACCGATGATCGAGGAATATATGTTCCACCACGCGATGCGCGCGGCGAACGGCGATGCCAACCATCCCCATGCGACCCGTTTCATGGCCCCGCCGCACCATTGGTTCACCCGCGACGTGCCGGGCTCGCGCTGGGCGGGCGACAGTCCCGATTTCATCTATCGCACGATCCCGATCGCGCACGGCGGACGCTACGAGATCAAGGGTGCGCAAAGCTGCAAGCTGGCCCCGTCAGTAAACTATTCGCTGATGGACAACAATTCCGCCGCGCCGGTCACCCAGGCGATCCTCGACAGCCTCGACATGGACATCGCCGCCGACGGCAGCTTCGCGATCACCATCGACGATACCCCCGCCGATGGCCGCAAGAACCATATCCAGACCAGGCCCGGCGCCGATTTCATCATGATCCGCGACGCTTTCGGCGACTGGCTGAACCAGTCGGCCAATGCGCTCGAGGTGACCCGGCTCGATCCCGATGCCGATCCCCTGAGCGAGGAAGACATGGCGCGCCGCCTTGCCAAAATCGCGGTCGATGGGGTCTATTACAGCTTCTACATCACCCATTCGGGCAATGCGACCGGGCCCAACGAGCTGCGCCAGCCGATGTCCTCCGGGGCCTTCGGCGGCATGCCGACGCAATGGGGCTGCAAGGCCAATCTCGCGCTCGACGACGGCCAGGCGCTGATCGTGCGCAGCAATGCGGCCGGCGCGACCTTTCGCAATCTGGTGCTGACCGACGCCTTCCACATCTCGATCGAGTATTGGAAGCGCACCTCCAGCCTCAACATGGACCAGATGGCGGCGGACGAGGACGGAGACTTCACTTTCGTCGTCTCCGCCCGCGATCCCGGCATCCACAACTGGCTCGACAACGGCGGCGTGCGCCGCACCCAATTCGGCCAGCGCTGGCAGGCCTTTGCCCGGGGCGCGGAAAACCCGGATCCATGGATGACTTCCAGGGTGGTGAAGTTCGACGATCTGGAACGCGAACTGCCCGGCGGGGTCAGGTGGATCGACAAGGCCGGGCGCAAGGCGCAGGTCGCGGCGCGACAACGCGGCTATCTGCGGCGGTTCGAGGATCGCTGACGCATTTCAGTGCGCGGAGGGCTGTGCGGCGCTCCCGCCGAAATCAGGATAACGGCCCAGCATCAGGAACAGCAGCGCCGAGAACAGGCAGGTCGGGATCAGCGCCCACAGCACCGGATCGTAGCTGCGGGTAATATCGTAGACATGGTTGGCGACGACCGGGGCGAGTCCGGCGCCGAACAGCAGCAGGCCGTTGATCGCGCCGAACAGCGCGCCGAAGCTCTTCATCCCCAGATGCCGGGCGGCGAGATAGGCGCAGGCATCGACCTCGGTGCCCACCGCCAGGCCGAGCAGCAGGCAGGCAGCCATCGCCTGCAGGGCGTTTCCGGGCAGAGCGATCAGCAGCGCGCAGGATAGCACCGGCGCGAGCACGCTGGCCGCCGCGACCTTCTTGGCATCGAACCAGTCGAGCAGGATGCCGCCCAGCACTCGTCCGGCCAGCGAGCCGATGCCGACCAGCGCCGCCATGCCCGCCGCCTCTCCCGCGCCAAATCCCTTGGTGATCAGCAACGGCACGACGATCACGGTCAGCGCGATGGCGCCGGTGCCGAAGACGAAGAAGGCGAGCGCCAGCTTGCAGAATATCGCCGAACGGAAGCCTTCGCGCGCGGTCAGGCCGGGCAGCGCACTGGCGGCGGCTTGGCCTTGCGCCCGGCTGCGGTCCTTGGCGCTGCGGAAGAACAGCAGCACCAGCGGCAGCACCGCCAGCGCCGCTCCCGCTCCCAATCCGGCATAGGCCGCGCGCCAGCCATAACTCTCGACCAGCCCGTTGGTCAGCGGCGGCGCGATCGCGCCAACCAGGCCGGTGCCGCACAGGGCAATCGCCAGCGCCTTGCCGCGATTCCTGTCGAACAGGCTGTTGATCGCCGTGGTCCAGACCGTCGGCGAAACCATCGTCACCGCCAGCCCGAGCATCACCCAGCGCAGCCACCAGGATTCGACGGCGGCTGCGGTGGTGGCGAGGAAGGCGATGGCGCTGCAGGTCAGCAGCACGCCGGCGATGGCGATCGGGCGCGGACCGATCCGGTCGATGCCCAGGCCGACGACCGGCCCGGCAAACAGCGCAATGCAGGATACGATCAGCGGTCCGGCCGAGATTTGCGCCCGCGACCAGCCGAATTCCTGCTCCAGCGGCACGATCATCACGCCCAGCGAATAGCCATAGACGCCCGCAAGCATCATCCCGGCGAGGCAGGGCATGAGGACCGTCCAGTGCCGCCGCCATTCCCCGGCGGGCGCCAGACCGGTCCGCTCGGTCAATGCCATTTGCCAGCCAGCCTGCCGGTCATGGAACGCTCTCCCATGCTTTTGTCTTGCACGGGATTTGGGCAGCGCGGCGCGGCGAAGTCAACGCCAGGAGTGCGAACTAAAACGGTATCCAGTTCTGCTTGTGCCCGAATTTCATGTAGCCGGCATTGATCCCGAGCCGCAGCCCCGCGCCCGAACGCACCGGGATCAGCACGATATTGCCGCGCTTGAGATAGCTGACATGGAAGCCGCCGATGAGATAGGCCTGCCCCTCGCCGGCGCCGAAGCGTTTGTAGAGATCCTCGGTGTCGTAGAGGTTGTAGACCAGCACGAATGTGCTCGCGGCATTGGCGCCGGCGTCGAAGCCGATCGATGGCCCGGTCCAGTAGACCGGCCGTTCGCCCTCGACCTTGTGGTGCAGCGTCCCCGAACCATAGCGCAGGCCGATGACCAGCGCGCCGCCGCCTTCGCGTCCGACGATATAGCCGTTGGGCTCGCCCTGCTTGCGCAGCAGATCCTCGATAATCCCGGCGAGGCCGGATGCGCCCTTGCCGAATACGCCCTGCGCCGCGCCGACCAGATCGTCCTTCTGATAGGTGGCGCGGCCATCGGCCGCAGCGGTCGCGGCGGCGTCGGCAGTATCGGCGGCGGGCGCTTGCGGCTGGCCGGCGATATCGACGCTGGGACCGGGCACGGCATCGGCGACGGGCGCCGGGGCCGATGCCGGCCCAGAAACCGGCAGGGTCACCGGGTCTGAAGTCGCGGCAAGATCGCCATCGATCGCCCCGCCCGGCGGGTTCGACTGGGCGCTCGCGGAAACCGGCATCTGCACCATAAGCAAAGCTGCCGCACCGGCCAGCGCCAGCCGCCGGCCGACCGGCACATTCGGAAGAGATCGATCGTCATGACTGCGGGGTCCATCCTGATGCGCCGGCTGGCCCCTGCGGCCGCCCGGCTCGCTGATGGCAGCGATTGAGAATCCAGCTTGCCCGCGCCTGCAATGGTCAGGCGACAGAACGAGTCCTTCTTGCGGTCAGGCGAGCGCGGTGGCGCCGAAAATCACTGGCGAACAGCCCCTTGCCGCCTCCGCGCACCCCGGCTATAGGCACCGGCGCGCCGCTGCGATCCGGAGATGTGGGTGAGTGGCTGAAACCAACGGTTTGCTAAACCGTCGTACTGGTAAATCCGGTACCGAGGGTTCGAATCCCTCCATCTCCGCCACCTTCCTTCATAATGTATTGATTTAACGCGATTTTCTGAAGGAAGGTCGCGCCGTCCCACATTTCGCCCCACACCCTGAAGGCGATAGGATTGGCGTGATTCGCGGTGAACACTACGCCGATAGCTGTCGCGAAATATTTGTCGTTAAGATACGTTCACCCTTCGGCCAGTGCGACGGCGGGAACGATGAAGCTATATCGGCAACGGGAATGGAAGGCGTATTGCGCCGAACAAATCAAATTGCACAACGGCGTTTGCGCTGACTGCCTTCGTTCGGCCAACGAAGTCGTCCTTCAGGTGCATCATACGAAATACGTCAAAGGCCGTTTGCCTTGGGAATACCCTTACGATGAATGCGAAGTTCTTTGCCGTGGTTGCCACGCAAAGGAACATGGCATCATCAAACCTTCGAACGATTGGGAGTTAATCGGACAAGACGACCTTGGCGGGCTGGACGGCAAATGCGAACACTGTGGGAAGGAACTTCGCTATACGCACATGGTCACGCACCCGAATTGGGGGACGATGATTGTCGGCGCGCAATGCTGCGACAAGCTGACTGAAACGACCATCGGAAGCCAAGGCCATGTCGATTTTCTGAATTACGTTAGCCGTCGCAAGACGTTCATAAATTCGCCGAAATGGGCCGTCGAACCCAACGGCGTAAGGTCCATTGAACGGGCTGGCATTGCGATTGAAATTGTCCCGACGATGATGTCCCACGGGGTGGTGTAGCTTTGAAGGCGAAGCAGTCAGGCAGGTTGGCGCCGTGCTGCGGGCGCTTCACCGGCCGTGCGACAAGGCAACCTGCTGTTTTTGCTTGAGCAACATGGCGTTCAAGGCATCGGCATCGATGGCGCGATACTGCTCGGGCAGCATGCTGCGCCGGGACGCTTCGGAAACCGCGAGCAGTTCCATCAACTTGATCATCGCCACATCGCGGGTCGGCAGGAACTCGGCGGCCGCCCAATGCATGGCGTCCAGCGCCGGCTTGCCGCTGCGATGGGCTTCGTTCGAAGCCATCAGCACGATGCTCTCCAGCTCGGCCTGCGAGAAATCGATCAGCTTCTCGGCCATCGCGGCAAGGCCCGTCTTCGCCGGGGCATCGCCCGGCCAAAGGCTATCGCGTTTGACCAGCGCGGCCAGCACGTCCATCACTTCGCCGGCGGTCTTGGGATAGAAGAACGGTATCTTCTGATCGAGCCGCCCGGCGCGCTTGATGTCGATATCGAGCTTGTCGGGCCGGTTGGTCATCAGGATGAAGAGGACATTGCCGCGATTGTCGGTGTCGCTCATGAATTCCTTGAGCCGGGCGATCACCCGCGACGAGGTGCCGCCGTCGCTATCCTCGCTCTGGCTGCCGAAGCTGCGGTCGCCCTCGTCGATGACGACGATGATCGGTCCCAGCGCCTTGACCAGGCTGATCACCTTTTCGAGATTGGCCTCGGTCGAGCCGACCCATTTCGAGCGGAAATTCTTGAGCACGATCGCCGGAATGCCCGAGGATTTGACGAAGGCCTTGGCGACGAAGGTCTTGCCGCAGCCCATCGCCCCGACGAACAGCAAGCCCATAGGCGCACGCGCCTTGTCGCCCTCGCGCAGCGACTGGGCGATGGCGGCCAGCGTCGCCTTGATATCGTCGTTGCCGCCAACCGCAGCGAGATCGTGCTTCGAGGTGACGAATTCGATCAGCCCGGCGCATTCGCGCTCGAGAATCGCCTGCTTGCGCGCCTGGATCGCGGGCAGCAGCAGCGCAACCTCGTCGCTCGCCGATCTGTCGCTATCGAGACCGGTGGCAGTAGTGACCAATTGCCGGATGGCCGATCCGCCCATGCCCTTGGTCAGCGCGGCGAGGCTCGCCGCGCGGCCCGCGCCTTCGGGGCCGAGCAGTTCGCCGATCAGCGCGAGCCGCTCCGCATCGCCCATCGGCGCATCGGTTGCCGGATTGAGGATCTGGCGGATCTGGATCAGCCGCAGCCCGGCCATCTGCTGGGCGAGCAGTTCCACTGTCGCTTTGGCCATATGCGGGTTGATATGGGCGATGAAGGCGGCGCGCTCGGCCTGGCCGGGGTGGGCAAGCTCGACACTGCCGATATGCGGATTCGACAGCAGGATCGGATTGAGTTCGGGCAGCGATTCGCACAGCGCCAGACAGATATTGTCGCTGTCCTGAAACCGGCCCGACATCGACCACTGGTGGAACCGCACGGCATTGGTGCGGTCCTGCGCGGAAAGCATCGCCGGATCGCCTGCCGGCATGATCGCGCCCGAATAGCTGAGGATCAGCCCGGTTCTGGTCCGGCCATCGAGGTAATGGTTTTCGATCGCCGCCAGCGCATCGGACATGCCGGGCAGCATCGCGTCCACCTCGCTGACCGGCGGATGCCGCCGCTCGCCCTTGAGCACTTCGATGCCTTGCGCCGGATCGTATGCGACGATGGTGTCGCGGCTCGGGCCGAGGAAATGGGTGCTCAGGAAGTCGCGGATCGACAGCACCTCGCCCTTGTGCAGCACGATGTCGTAGACATTGCCGTGGACGATGAACACCGCATATTCGCCGCGCAGATATTTCTGGCGGAGGTCCTCGGCCCACGCCGGCAGAGGCGCGGGGGTTTGCGGCGCAGCGCTCAAAGCGTCTTGTTCCCCGTCTGCTGCGCCGCCGCCGCGCGCTGGCGCTTGAGTTCGTCGAGCTTGGCCTGGGCGGTGATCGAGCCGCTCTGCTGCTGCAGCTTGGCGAGCCGCACATCCATGTCGGATTCGTGCAGCTCGCGGCCGAGATTGGCTTCGGAGACCTTGTTCTTGATGTGGTCGCGGACCTTGTCGAGCGCCTGCACTTCGGCATCGACCGACAGCCCCTCCAGCTGGCTCTGGATCGCGACCCGCGCCTCGGCCGACTTGAATTTGGCGAGCATCGAATCCTTTTCGGCCTTGAGCTTGCCGATTTCGGCCTTGACCGTCAGCAGCGAGGATTTGGCCTCGTCGGCATCGCGGTCGGCCAGATCGGATTCCGCCTGCACATCGGCAGCTTCGGCGGTCAGCATGTCCTTCTTCTGGATCAGCACCAGCGCGAGATCGTCCTGACTGGTGGCCAGCGCGGCTTCGAGATCGGCGTTGACCTGCGCCAGCTCCTTGTTGACCTTGGCCTCGCGCGCGTCGATCTCGTCGCGGCGGCGGATGACGGCGGCGGTCGCCTCGCGCAGCTTGACGTATTTCCCGGTCAGGCTGTTGATCGAGTTCTCATAGGCGACTTCGGGATTGTTCTTCTCGATATCGCTGATGAACAACGACAGGAAACCCCTGAACAGATTGGCGACGCGGGCAATGAGGCTCATGCTGGCTCTCCTGGCTGGGTTAGCGGTTGGCAGTCTGCGCGGTCGGATCGGGCGCGTCGAGATCGAATTCGCCCATTTCCACCTGCAATTGCTGTTCGATCTCTTCAGTTATGTTCAATTCGCTGACCGCGCTGCGCAAACGGCCGAGCGCCTGTTCGGTCTGCGCTGCGCCATATGCGCCCTGGGTGACCTCATCGACCGCATCGGGCAGCGACAGCATCGCTGCCTCGACCGCATTCTCCTTGGCCTCCAGGGTGAACCGCCGGGCTTGCAGCGTTTTGAGGTCGCCCAATGCCTTCAGCAGATTGGCGTTGCCGGGCTTCGCGGCGACCTCTGCCTCAAGCGACTTGATCCGCGACGGCAGGCCCGCCCGCTCCAGCTTGGCCAGCCGCTCGCCCAGCGACAGATGCGTCGCCCACAGCGACAGGTAGCTGTTGGGTGCATCCATCAGCCGTTCGACGTCGGTCGAAGGCAATTCCTCCGACGCGGCGCGTTTGAAGGCGAGATAGTCGGCAATGCGTTCTTCCATGCGCAGCAGATTTTCCCAGTTGGGGTGCTTTTCCCCCGCGCGATAGATCAGCGAATCGATCAGATGCTGGCGGATCTTGCCGCGCGCTTCCTGACGCTTGCGGGCATCCACCCGCGAGCGGTAACCGGGCAGCGCGGGCACGAAAATGCCGGCCAGCGTGATCCCGGCGGTCGCCGCCACCACCGGCAGCAGAAAGCCTGCCAGACCCAGCGGAATTGCCATCAGTCCGCCAAGCGCCAAAGCCGCCGCACCGGTGGTGACGGTGGCGCCCGATTTGAGCATTTCGCCCAGATAATTTGTCCTGGTCGGATCGGCCATCGCTTCAGGCGCCTGCGGCCGCGGTGCCGGCCGCCTTCATCTGCGCCTTGATCTGGTCTTCGATCGACCGGGCCTCTGCGCCTTTCAGCCAGCCCTCCCGGCTGTCGCGCGGCGTCGCGATCTGCGCATCCATGACGATCTTCGCCGGCTGGCTGGACATCAGCAGGATGCGGTCGCCGAGCCGCAGCGCCTCTTCGACATCGTGGGTGACGAACACCACCAGGCAGGGATCGGTCTTGTGCAGATCGTGCAGCAAATCCTGGACATCGGCGCGGGTGCTGCTGTCGAGCGCGCCGAACGGTTCGTCCATCAACAGGATGCGCGGGCGCAGCACCAGGGCGCGGGCGATCGCCACCCGCTGGTTCTGGCCGCCCGACAATTGGGCGGGGCGCATCGACTCCTTGCCTTTGAGCCCGACCCGCTCGATCATTTCATCGACATGCGCCCGCCAGCCGTCATCCGCCTTCTTGTGCGCCCAGGCCCTGAAGCGATAGGGCAGCGCGACATTGTCCCAGACCGTGAGATCGGGCCGGTTGGCATAGCGCTGGAAGATCATGATCGTGTCGTCGCGGGCATCGATGCAGGGCTCGCCGTCGATCAGGATCCGGCCCGAACTGGGGGTTTGCACCCCGATCGGCCGCACCCCGCCGAGCATGCGCAGCAGGGTCGATTTGCCGCAGCCGGACTGGCCCATCAGCATGACCATCTGCGGCCCGTGCAGCGCCAGGTTGATCTTGTCGATCACCAGCGTCTCGCCATAGGACTGGGTGACATCCTCGATCGCCACGACCGGCTGTGCGCCAAGTTGAGCGTCGGGTTGAGCTGCGGTCCCGGTCATTGCTCGGTTTCCCAGGCAAACAGGTGGCGCCTGGCCCATTGCATCCCCTGATAGGTCAGCAAGGCCAGCAGGATGATGACGAAGATGCCGGCGAACACCTGATCCATCGCCGAAAACCGCCGCGCATTCTGGATCAGCTGGCCCAGCCCTTGCCCGGCGTTCACATATTCGGCGACCGTGATGTAGGTCCACATGACCGAGACGCAGACCGTAACCGCGTCGAAAATCCGCGGCGCGGCGAGCGGCAAAACCGCGTGGCGGATGCATTCGGCATAGCTCGCGCCCATATCGCGGGCGCTGATCCAGTGAGTCTGCGGCACCGCCTGCACGGCATCGCGCACCAGCGGGATCAGATAGACAATCGCCCCCAGCACGAGGAACGCCACTTTCATCGTCTCGCCGATCCCCAGCCACATCACCAGGATCGGCAGCAATGCCACCACCGGCGCCGAGCGGAAGGGATCGATCATCGGCGACAGCGCGGCATTGATCGGCGGCGAGCTGCCCATGACGATGCCGACCGGAATGCCGATGGCGATGACAATCAGGCCCGCAACCGCGATCCGGCCAACCGAAGCCAGCGCCGCCTCAAGCAGCAGGCTCTTGCCTGTGGCATCGTCCCAGGCAAGATAGCGCAAGGCGCCGCCCACCGCGAGCGGCGAGGGCAGCTTGTTCGGCGAAACCAGGCCCATCAGCGAAACCACAGACCAGACCAGCAGCACCAGCACCACCGCGCCGAAGCCGAGCATCCGCTTGCGCCCACCCGTCAGCGGGAAGTGGGGGTTGAACAGGTTCTCCATTGCGCCAGCCGCGCCTTACCGTCCGACGACGGCCAGCCGGGTGGTGCGGTTTAGCGCCCGGCACTCCTCCAGCGAAACCCCCTCCGCGCCCGGATTGGCTTCGTTGCATAGCGGGCTGCCGGAGCCGTTGCCGACAATCTTGATCCGCGTGGGATCGATCTCCCACTCGCGGGCGAGATAGGCGGCCACGGCTTGCGCGCGCCGCAGCGACAGCGCGTCATTGGTCGCGGTGCTGCCGGTGCTGTCGGTATTGCCCGAGAGCACGAAATAGGCGCCGCCGTTGTTTTCGATGAACGGCACCATTTCCTTATCGACGACCTGCTGGCTGCGCTTGTTGAGGTCGGCCGCGCCGGTCATGAAATTGACCATCACCGGCTTGGTCACCGCCGCCTCGCGCGAGCCTACTGCGGCTTCGCGGGCGGTGTCCGAATACTGATACTCAGCCGTCTTGGCGCTGGCCTGCGCCTGGCTGTCACCGGCCAGCAGCGCCTTGATGAAGCGGTAGTCGAACGATTCCTGCGGCGGGATCACCGGCGATTTCGGATTGGCCAGCGCGCCCGCCGCCCGGTAGATTTGATCGAAACGCTGATAGACCCGCGAATAATGGTCGGTGCCGCCCGCCAGCCCCAGCGCCCGGGCATTTTCGGCGACCCCGGTCCACACGATGTTGGAGAACAGGCTCTTCACGAAGGGCTCGCCTTCCTGCTTGGCCAGCAGGGTGAAGAACTCCTCGGTCTTGACCAGCGCCTGCACCGCCTCGTCCGGATTGGCGCGGGCGGCGGTGACGCCGTCCATCCAGCCGGCGACGAATTTCTGGAAGGTGGCGGTATTCTCCGGCTTGTCGAGGAAGCGCTTGTCGCAGACCATCACGTCGTAGATCAGGTTGGTCGCGGTCTTGGTGGAATAGACGACATGTGCGCCCTTGGTGTTGCGGACTGCCAGCGACAGGTCCGGGTCCCACAGCGCGGCGGCATCGACACTTCCCGATTCGAGCGCGGCGCGGACCCCGGCGGTGCCTTCCTCGGCGTTGATGAAGACATATTTGACGCTTTCGCGCTTCTTCGCGGTGAGGCTGGAATTTTCCAGCGCATCGATCACCATGCCGTGCGACGGAGTGAACTGCAGCAGCGCGATCGACTTGCCGGCCAGATCCTCGATCTTGTTGACCGCCGGATTGGCCGAGATCACCGCATCGGCCCCCTGGGTGTTATCGACGATCATCACCGCACGGCCATCGTGGCCGGAATTGCGCAGATTGGGCTGTTCCTGCGCCCAGAAATCAGAAGTGCGCCAGGCGCATTGCGCTGTGCCGGCTTCGAAAATGGTGGAGAGCGTCGGGATGTCGTCCTGGATGACGAATTCCACATTCAGCCCGGATTTGGCGTAGATCGAATCTGAGGTGGTCTTCAGCGACTTGCCATTGGCCAGCAGGCCGGGCGCATAGCCGTGGAAGCTGACGATGCTGACTTTCAGCGGGTTGCCCGCAGTGCCCAGCGGTTCGGCGAGGGATTGCGCTGCGGTCACGCCGGGAGCGGCCGCACTGCCGGCATCATCGCCAAGCCACTTCTTCAGCCCGAGATGCCACATCGCGGCAACCGCCAATGCCAGAACGGCGATGGCCAGAAGCCATCTTGCCAGCGGAGTCAGTCTAACCATCGCCCATCCTTTGCTGATGAAAGCCTAAAATCGTCGTAAGTCCGATGCATCGCATGACTATTTGGTCGCACCAAACATCTCGACCAGCACACTCAGGCGCAACGCCTCGGCGTGCAAGCGGCCCGTTTCGCGGGTGCAGGCCTCGCGGGCAGACTGCAATTGGCTTTGCGCCGCAGTCTTGTCACTGCCCGTCTTCTCGATCTGGCGCGCCAGCAGCGCCTCCAATTCGGCAATCTGTTTGCGGATTGCCGATACGGCCTTGTCGTTGTCCGCTTCGAGCGCCTTCAGTGCGGCGCCGGTTTCCTTCTCGATGGCCGTCACCTGGGCGGTGAAGGCAGAGGCCTGAGCGGTGAGCGCGGCGATCTTGGCCTGAGCGTCGGAAACGGCATCGTCGATCCCCCAGCTATCGTCCGCCGCATCCATCGCCTGGATGGCGCTATGGCGCGTGGCGGCGTCCATTGCCTGCAAGCCGTCAATCAGCTTGAGCATTTTTTCAGCCGGATAAGGACTGGCCGGCATGCCGGAATAGAAGGACTCGAACGGCAGACCTTCTTTTATCGCCTCGCCGCCTGGACGAGGAGATTGTTCGTCGCCCGTCGCCAACGGTGGATCGGACGGTATCGGCTCCATGGAGTCCTGAACCGTCCCGGCAGGCTCGGCCTCATCGACTGCGCCTGCAACTTCGACCAGTCCGACTTTCTCCAGTGCCTTCAACAAGCGGCCCATCTATCCCCCGGTAGCGATTGCCCCGCCATCATAAGTCGAGCGAGCGGGAAGCAAAAGCCAAATCGGACGACAGCATTCCTTATTCGATTCCAACGCCGTAAGCCGCCGAAACGAGCCGCAGGCTTTTCGCCCGGCAAACAGGGCCTGCGCTGGCGGGCGCAGGCCCCTTGGCAACCATCAAATATCGAGGTTGAACAGCTTTGCCGCGTTGGTCTCGAGGATCAGCTTGCGCGTCTCGTAATCGTAGTGGCCAAGCTGCTCCGCCAGCTTCTCCTGCGCGCCGGGATAGAGCGAAGTGGGGTGCGGGAAGTCGGTTTCGAACAGCACCCGGTCGAAGCCGATCTCCTCCAGCATGTGCTGCGGGGCATAGGTTTCGAACCAGAACGAGACCCAGAAGTTCTTCGCGAAATATTCCTTGGGCCGCCGCTTGAGGCCGTTGGTCTCCATCGTGCGGAACTCGTCGCACTGGTGCTCCATCATTTCGAGCACGAAGGGCACCCAGCCGATGCCGCTTTCGATCATGCCGATCTTGAGGTCCTCATATTTGTCGAGGATGCCCGAGACCATGAAGTTGGCCATCTGCGCCGACGTGCCCATGGTGTGGATCATCGCATTGATCGGCAGCCGCTGGCTGAACTCGACATTGTCCCAGATCGCCGAGCCGGCATCGAGCGAGCTGTTGATGTGGAAATTGATCGGCGTGCCGGTGGCATTGCAGATGTCGAAAACTTCCTCCCAGAACGGCGAGCATTTGTGATCCTCGCCGAGGTAGCCCTGCACCAGCCGCTCGGGCCGATCGGGCAGGGTGAAGCCCTTGACGCCCATGTCGAGCACGCGGCGGACCTCCGCGACCATCAGGTCCTTGTCCCAATAGGGCAGCGTCGCCATGCAGTTGATGCGCCCGCCCGACTCCTGCTGCCGTTCGGCGCAGGCGTCGTTGAACCGCTGGATAACGAACATCGCCAGGTCGATATCGCCCAGCGCCAGCAGCGATCCGGCCTGAGTGAGCCCACCGTTCTGGAAGCAAATCTGCGCCCAGATGCCGGTCTTGTCCATTTCCTCGAGCCGCGGCTTGACCGAATAGGAGCCGGGGTGAATCTCGTCATAGGTGCGGTACGACAGGCGACCGAGCAGCTTGTTGCGATCCTTGGCGATGACATTGCCGCCCAGCGAGCCGAAATCCTTGTCGCCGATCATCCAGCGATCAAGCCCATCCACCCTCACGACGCGCGGGGCGCGGTCCCTGAACTTTTCCGGCGCATTCTTGAACAGGTCCGGCGGTTCGGTGAAATGGGTGTCGCAGTCGACGATCTTTATGCCGTTGAACAGCGCATGGGTGCCCTGGACACCGGCGGCATGATCGATTTCCTTGACGAAGCCGCCGGGGGCGTAGCCGTCCGCCAGCCAGTAGAATTTGGCGTCGTCCTCACGCGCCTTGTCGAGCGAAATCGATTTTGCGTCTGTTGCCATTTCCGGTCTCCTCTAAGTCGCTGATTAGCAGCTTCCCGCAGAGGATGCGACGCCTTGCGATACCAAACAATGCTCCCCCAAAACCCGACTATGCTGAGCTTGTCGAAGCACTGCCTTTTTCTTCGGAGCTTGGCGCCCAGCCTCAAGAACAAGGACGGCCCTTCGACAAGCTCAGGGTAGCCGGTTGTGGGGGATGAGTCGCGCTTCGGACGCAACCTGCTCAGTCAACCCTCAAAACCGGTTGACCAGATTCTCCAGCCATTCCTGCCGCCCCGACTTCGGCTCGGGCGCGCTGTTGCTGTGGATCGCGATGTCCGCCACCGAAGCCAGCGTTGCTTCGGGCGCATGGATCGCGCGGCCCAGCTCGCCCCGCCAGCCGGCATAGCGCGCGCTGCGGAAGGCATCGAGCTGGCCGTCCTCGACAATTGCCGCCGCGCGCAGCAGCGCCCGGGCGATGCAATCGATCCCGCCGATATGGCCGTGGAACAGATCCTCGGCGTCGATGCTCTGCCGGCGGACCTTGGCGTCGAAGTTGAAGCCACCAGTTGTAAAACCCCCGGCCCGGATCACTTCGATCAGCGCCAGGGTCAATTCCTCGACCGAATTGGGGAACTGGTCGGTATCCCATCCGTTCTGCGGATCGCCACGGTTGGCGTCGATCGAGCCGAAGATGCCCAGAGCGCGGGCCATCGCCAGTTCGTGCTCGAAGGTATGGCCCGACAGGGTCGCGTGGTTGGCCTCGATATTGACCCGCACCTCGTTCTCCAGTCCGAAACGCTTGAGGAAGGCATAGACCGTCTGGGTGTCGAAATCGTATTGGTGCTTGGTCGGCTCATGCGGCTTGGGCTCGATCAGGATCGCGCCGGTGAAGCCGATGCGGTGCTTGTGATCGACCACCAGGCTGAGGAACCGCCCGAAATTCTCCTGCTCGGTGGCAAGCTCGGTGTTGAGGATGGTGTCATAGCCCTCGCGCCCGCCCCACAGCACATAATTCGCGCCGCCCAGACGGTGGGTGGCATCAAGGCAATCGCGCACCTGCATCGCCGCCCAGGCATAGACCGCCGGATCGGGATTGGTCGCCGCGCCGGCCATATAGCGCGGGTGGCTGAACAGATTGGCGGTGCCCCACAACAGCTTGCGGCCATGCCTGGCCTGCAAGGCTTCGAGGTGATCGACCGCTTCGGCGAAGCTGCTGCGGAACGAGGCGACATCGCCGGCGTCGGCCATGACATCGACATCGTGGAAACAGTAGAACGGCACATCCAGCTTTTCGACGAAGGCCAGCCCCGCCTCGCGCTTGGCGGCGGCGCGCACCGCATCGTTCGGCCCGGCGTGCCACGGGCGGCTGAACGTCCCCGCGCCGAACACATCGCTGCCCGGCCAGCAGAAGCTGTGCCAGAAGCAGACGGCGAAGCGCAGATGGTCCTCCATCCGCTTGCCCATCACCAGCCGGTCCTTGTCGTACCAGCGATAGGCGAGATTGCTGGTGCTGTCCGGACCTTCGTAGCGGACGGTGTCGAAGGGTGCGAAATAGTCGGCGGACATGTCAGGTTTCCTCAGTTTAGCGGGCGCAGCGCCGGATAGGCAGCGCGGAAGCGGGCGAGTTTGGGGGCCAGGCGTTCGGCGAGGGCGGGATCGGGCTCGATCGACTTCGAGCACCGGCGGGCGGGTGCAGACGTCGCTGGCGCTGCCGCCAGTCACCGCCATCTGCGCCAGCTTGGCCGCGCCCAGCGCCGGGCCGACTTCGCCGCCTTCGAGATAGGCGAGCGGCACGCCTAGCGCGGCGGCAATCACCCTGCCCCAGTGCCGCGAGCGCGCCCCGCCGCCGATCATGTTCAGCACTTCGACCCGCGTCCCCGCCTCGCGCAAAGCGTCGAGCCCGTCGGCGTGGGCGAAGGCGACGCCCTCCAGCACGGCGGCGGCAATGCGGCCGGGATCGGTGTCGTTGTCGAGGCCCAGGAAGGCGCCGCGCGCATGCGGATCATTGTGCGGGGTGCGCTCGCCCGAGAGATAGGGCAGGAACAGTTCCGGCCCCGCTCCGGCGCCAGCTTGTTCCGCGAGCGCGAAGAAGCCGGGGACGTCGGTCCCGGTCAGCCGCGCCGCCCAGTCGATGCAGCTGGCCGCCGAGAGGTGCACGCTCATCTGGTGCCACATGCCGGGCAGGCAATGGCAAAAGGCATGCACCGCGCGCGCCGGGTTGGGGCGGAAGCCTCCAGTCGCGACGAAGATCACGCCGGAGGTGCCGAGCGAGAGGAAAGCGTCGCCCTCGGCGATCACGCCAACCCCCGCCGCCCCCGCGGCATTGTCGCCCCCGCCCGCCGCGACCGGAACGCGCCCCATGCCCCAGCTCGCGGCGACTTCGGCGCGCAGGGTTCCGGCGATCTCGCTGCCTTCGAACAGCTGCGGCATCTGCGCCCGCGCCAGGCTGGTAGCCGCCAGCATCGCGTCCGACCAATCGCGCGCACCCACATCCAGCCACAGCGTCCCGGCGCTGTCCGCCATGTCGGAGGCATAATCGCCGGTCATGCACAGCCGGACATAATCCTTGGGCAGCAGGACCTTTTGGATTTGCGCGAAGAGTTCCGGCTCATGGTGCTTCACCCACAGCAGCTTGGGCGCGGTGAAGCCGGGCATGGCGAGATTGCCGGTTATCGCGCGCGAGCAGGGCTCGGCAGCCTCCAGTTCATCGCATTCGGCAAAGCTGCGTCCGTCGTTCCACAGGATCGCCGGCCGCAGCACCCTGTCGCCGGCCCCCAGCAGGGTCGCGCCGTGCATCTGCCCGGCCAGACCGATGCCTCGCACGCCCGCGCGCAGCTTTGGATCGAGTCCCAGCACCGCCGCCTGCGCCGCCGTCCACCAGTCCGCAGGATCCTGCTCGGACCACAGCGGCTGCGGGCGCGACACGGCAAGCGGCGCGGTGGCCTGCGCCAGAACCGCGCCGCTGCTGTCCAGCACGAGAGCCTTAACCGCCGATGTGCCGATGTCGATTCCGAGATACATCGATGCTTGTCCGCTGACGTCTATTTGTCTGCGTAAAGCACTGTGCCGCGACTCTGGCAAGAGGGTGGCGGCGTCTGCCGCTCATTCCGGCGAAGCGGCGGCGGCAAGCGGTCGATGCGGGCGCAGGCGCAAGCCCTTGAGCCACAGCCGCAAGGCCTGCCAATGGATCGCGGCGGTGACCTTGAAAGTGACCAGTGGCATCGTCGCCAGAAGCCGCAGCAGCGCCGCGTCGGTCAGCGCGCGGCGCTCTCCGGCGAGGCAGGCGATCATCACCGGCCTGCCGCACTGGCTCGCCCGGATCGACACCGTCAGCCTCTCGCCCGGCTCGCTCACCGTGAAATCGTAGCGCATGTCGATGTCGAGGAACGGCGAGACATAGAAGGCCTTCGGGCAGGAATGGCGTGCATCGCCGCGCCCGCTTAGCGGTATGACATAGCTGTGCCGCTCGCCGAAGGTGTTGTGCACTTCGTAAACGATGGCGGCAGGCGAACCGTCGGGGGCGGCGCAGAAATAGATGCTCAGCGGATTGAAGCCATAGCCCAGCACGCGCGGCATGCAGAGCAGGCGGATGCTGCCGCCCGGCCAGGCAATCCCCGCCCCGGCCAGCTTGCGCTCGATCTGCGCGCGCAGCGGCGCGGCGCTGCCGTCGCCGTGATCGCGGTCGTGCAGGCTGACCAGGTTGAAGCGGTTGCGCGAGAACAGCGCCAGCCGCTCGGGCAGGTGCTCCAGCTCGCCCAGATCGAGCAGCAGCCAGAAGCCGCGATAGCGAAAGCGGTGCCGGCGCGGAGTCAGCCGCCGGTGCATCACCGATCCGGCATAGATGGCCGAGCCGCCGCTCATCCGGACAGCTCAGTTTCGGCGAGCGCCCCGCCGTATGGACCCAGCACGATGCGCCCCAATTCTTCCGCGACCTGCCACGGCCGCCGCACGCCGCCCAACGCTTCGGCGACGGCAAGCCCGGCCTGCAGCCCGTCCTCATGGAACCCCGCACCGAAATAGGCGCCGCAGAACCACGTCCGCCGCGCGCCCTGCAAGCGCCACAGCTGGCTCTGCGCGGCGATCGCGGCGGCGTCGAACAGCGGGTGATCGTAAACCTCGCTGTGATGCAGCATCTCGGGCGTCGGCGGCGTCTTGGGATTGAGCGTGACGAACAGCGGCGTCTCGCTGTCGATGTCCTGCAGGCGGTTCATCCAATAGGTGAAGCAGGCATCGCCGCCATCGCGCGCTGCGCCGCCGATGTAGTTCCAGCTGGCCCAGGCCGCGCGGCGGCGGGGCATGAAGCGCGCATCGGAATGCAGCACCGCGAGATTGCGCTGATAGCGGAAGGCGCCGAGCAGCCCGGCTTCGTCCGCGCGTCGGGTCTTCGATGGCGGCCAGCGCCTGGTCGGCATGATTGGCCATGACGACATGGTCGAAGCGCTCGACATCGCCCCGCGCATCGCGCAGCTCCACGCCATTTTCCAGCCGCCGCACGCCCAGCACCGCAGCATCGAGTTTGACCCGCCCGGCGAAAGTGCCGAGCATCCGGCGGACATAGGCGATGCTGCCGCCGGTGACGGTTTCCCAGGCCGGACGCCCGCGCAATTGCAGCAAGCCGTGGTTGGCGTGAAAGCGGATGAAGGCGAGCGCCGGAAACGACAGCATCTCCGCCGGCGTCGCCGACCAGATCGCGCAGGCCATCGGCAGAAGATGATCGTCGCGGAAGGCCGCGCTGTATCCGCCTTGCTCCAGATACTCCCCCAGGTTCATCCCGTCGCAGCGCGAGTCAGCGGCAGTCGCGCATGGCTTCGCCATAAAACCGCCGCACCCCCGCCAGCATGCTGAGGAAACGCGGGCGCACCAGGTTCTGCTTCTGGGCGAACAGCCCGGGCAGCCCGCCGCCGCCCTTGTATTCGAACGCGCCGCCATCGAGCGAGGCGGCGAAGGACATGCTGGAGGGTTGGGTCGGCACGCCCAGATGGGCGAACAAGGCGGTCAGATTGGGATAGGTCGCCCGGTTGAACACGATGAAGCCGGTATCGACCGGAATGGCCCGCCCCTTGCATTCGACCTGCACTGTGTTCGAATGTCCTCCCACCCGGTCCGCTTGTTCGTATAGGGTAACCTCGTGGCGGCGGCCGAGCAGCCATGCCGCTGAAAGGCCGGAGATGCCGGTGCCCACTACGGCGATTTTGAGGCGAGCAACTTCGGGCATGCGGTGGAGATTCCAGATTTTTCACGCTGCAACGCCATAATTTGCGGATTGGATCACCGGTCGGTGATCCAAACGGCGTTGCGATGCGTTCAACGCGACATGCAAGCCGTCTGCGAAATGCCGCACAATTGCGCCCCGCCGCCCTTCCCTCCCCCCAAGGGGCGGCCTGGCGAGCGCTTTCGCGGGCGGCTTGCGCCCTCTGCTCAACGGGTGACGGCGATGTCCAATAAGGCCCGGCCCGAGGCTTCCGCGCCTGGTTGGGAGCAGCTGATCGAAGCGGTGGCCTCGCGCGGCGACCGCGCCGCCTTTGCCAGACTGTTCGGCCATTTCGCGCCCCGGATCAAAACCTTCATGCGCCGCTCCGGGTTGAGCGAGGCCGACGCCGAGAACCTTGCCCAGGAAACCCTGCTGCGCGTTTGGCGCAAGGCGGCGTTGTTCAATCCCGGCACGTCCGGCTTCGAAGCCTGGATCTTCACCATTGCGCGCAACCTGCGGATCGACGCCCTGCGCCGCGAGAGCCGGGGTGTGCTGCAAGGCGCCTCGGACGTCGATAACGAGTTCCTGCTAGACGAAGCCCCGCTGGCCGACGAGGCGCTGGCCAGCCGCCAGGGCGCCGAGCGCATGCGCGAGGCCATGGCCGCCCTGCCCGGCGATCAGCAGCGCGTGGTCGAGCTCTCCTTCTATCAGGAGCGGGCGCATGCCGATATCGCCACGGTGCTCGGCATCCCGCTCGGAACGGTAAAATCGCGTTTGCGGCTGGCCATGGCCAAGCTGCGCAGCATGTTGGACGAAACTGCATGACTATCCTGCACCACCCCGCCGATGAATTGCTGAGCGGCTATGCCGCGGGCACGCTCGATCAGGGCATGCATGTCGCGGTTGCGACCCATCTCCAGCTGTGCACCCGCTGCCGCGACTGGGTGCATGGCATGGAACAGCTCGGCGGCGCGGCGATCGGCGGCTTGCCGCCGGCGGAAATGGCGGACGATGCCCTTGCCCGCCTCGAAGCCCGGCTCGTCGAAGCCGCCCCGCCCGTATCCGCCGCCCCGCGCGCGTCAAGCGCCTGCGCCATGCCGCAACTGCCGCCCTTCGTGCGCGCCCTGCCGGCTGGCAAGTGGAAGTGGCTCGCGCCCGGCCTGCATCTGCGGCGGCTTGCGCTGACCGCGCCGGGCGCCACGCGCGTGTTCCTGCTGCGGGCGAAAGCGGGGCTGCGCCTGCTGCCGCACGATCACACCGGCATCGAGATGACCTGCGTGCTGACCGGCAGCTTCGGCCACGACGGCGCAAGCTTCTGCCCCGGCGATTTCGACTTCGGCGACCGGCATGGCAGCCACGAAATCGTCATCGGCCCGCAAAGCGAGTGCATCTGCCTGGTCGCGATGCAGGGCAAGCTCAAGCTGAAGGGTTGGCTCGGGCGGGCGATGCAGCCATTCGTCTCGCTCTGAAGCCGGGCCTTGGACGCAGCCATTCCCGTCGCGGCCATTGTCCTCTCGGGCATCATGGCCGGTGCCTGGAAAATGCAGCGGAGCACCGGCAATTCCGGCTGGATCGACGTCTGCTGGACCTTCGGCACCGGCGCGGCGGCCTGCTTCCTTGCGCTGGCTCCCGCCGAGGGCGGCGCAGCCCAGCAGCCGCGCCAATGGCTCGCCGTCGCTTTCGCCGCCTGCTGGTCGCTGCGGCTGGGCTGGCACATTGCGCAGCGCACCCGCAAGGCGGACGACGACCCGCGTTATCGCGACATGATCCGGCAATGGGGCGAGCAGGGGCCGCAGAAACTGTTCTGGCATTTGCAGAGCCAGGCGCTGGTCGGGCTGCTGTTGGCGGTCTGCGTCATGCTGGCGGCGCGCAACCCGGCGCCGCTGTTCGGCTTGCTCGACGTGGCGGCGGTGCTCGTTTTCGCCGCAGGGCTGGCGGGTGAGGCGATCGCCGATGCGCAGCTGCGCCGCTTCAAGCGCTCGGCAGCACCCGGCTCGATCTGCGATGTCGGCCTGTGGCGCTGGTCGCGGCACCCGAATTACTTCTTCGAATGGTTGTGCTGGCTGGCCTATCCGCTGCTGGCGTTCGACCCGGCGGGCCAGCACCCGCTTGGCTATCTGGCAGTGCTTGCGCCGCTTTGCATGTATTGGCTGCTGACGAGCGTCTCGGGCCTGCCGCCGCTCGAAGCGCATATGCAACGCACGCGCGGCGCGGCGTTCGCGGCTTACCGCCAGCGCACCTCGGCGTTCTTCCCGTTGCCGCCGCGCGCCTGATCAGCCGGCGAACCGGCTGGTTACAGCAAAGGCCGCCGCTGCAGTCAGCGCGCCGAGCAGCCCGCCCCACGCCATATCGACCAGCGTCAATTGCGTTGTCCAGTTGCGCAGCGTCGCCTGGTTCGTGAGGTCGTAGGTGCCGTAGGTGAACAGCCCGAACAGCCCGCCCAGCAGCAGGGCCGATTGCAGGCCCCCGCCCCGCAGCGCCGGGGCGATGGCAAAAATCACCAGGCCGAGCGGATAAAGCAGGTAGAACGCGATTGCCGGCGTCACGCTGACCTTGGCCAGCGCAATGTCGCCCATGATCGGCCGGTAGAACCTGCTCGCCATGGTGCCCAGCCAAGCCATGTCGAGCAGCAAGAACACCGCCAGCGCGGTGCCGTAGGAATAGAGGTTTGCCATGTGCGGTTCCCGATTGCCGGCTTCGCCGGACTGACGACGTTATCCTGAACTTCTGCGCCATAACTGTGGCGACCCTTTTAACGATGGCGAACGACGGTTGGATCACCGGGCTTTGGCCCCGCAGCTTCGCAGGGCGACCCGCCTGCGCGCAGCAGGCTTGCCAAACCGGCGTGTTGCGCTGCACAATGGAGCGATGCGCATTGCCATCGTCGATGAAAGCGCCATGCGCGCGGCGGTGATCCACGAGGGGATCGCCGCGCTCGACGATTGCGAGATTTTCGTCGTCACCCAGCGGCGCGGGCTGGTGGCGCGGATCGGCGAGATTGCGCCGGATATCGTGCTGATGGACCTCGGCAACCCCTCGCGCGACATGCTCGAGGAATATTTCGCGGTGAGCCGCGCGCTGGCCCGGCCGATCGCCATGTTCGTCGATGAATCGGACGAGGCGGCGATCGCCGATTCGGTCGATGCCGGGGTCTCCGCCTATGTCGTCGATGGGCTGGCGGCGCATCGCATCCGCCCGCTGCTCGATCTCGCGGTGCGGCGGTTCAACGCCTTCGCCCGCCTCCAGGCCGATCTCGACGAGGCCAAGGGCAAGCTCGCCGAGCGCGACACGGTCGATCGGGCCAAGCGCATCCTGATGGACAGCCGCGGCCTGCCCGAACCCGCCGCCTACAAGGAAATGCGCGACGCGGCGATGAGCCAGGGCAAACGCATCGCCGATATCGCCGAGGCGATTGTCACGGCCCATAATCTGCTTGGCCCCAAGCCGCCAGGAGGCGCCCGATGAGCAACGACCTGACCATCGGCTTCCTGCCCCTGGTTGACGCCTGCCTGCCGATTCTGGCCCGCGAGCACGGTTTCGCCGAGGACGAGGGCGTCACCCTGCGGCTGGTCAAGGACGTCAGCTGGGCGACCGTGCTCGACCGGCTGCTCTATGGACACAGCGACGCCGCACATATGATCGCGCCGCTGGCGATCGCCACGACGCTGGGGCGCGGCAGACCCTCGCAGCGCCTTTCCGTGCCCTTCGTGCTGGGACTGAACGGCAATGCCGTGACCATGCGGCCCGAGCTGGCTTCGCAGGTGGCAACGCCGGGCAAGCTCGGCGATCCAGCCACGGTCGGGGCGGCCTTGGCGCGGCTCGCCGCCGAGCGGCGCGATGCCGGCACGCCGCTGCGCTTCGGCGTGGTCCATCGCTATTCAAGCCACAACTACATGCTGCGCTACTGGCTCGCCGCCTGCGGCATCCGGCCCGATCGCGACGTCGAGATAGTCACCGTGCCGCCGGTGTTCTGCGGCGACGCGCTGGAAGCGGGCGAAGTCGATGCGATCTGCGTCGGCGAGCCGTGGAACAGCCTCGCGGTCGAGCGCGGGGTCGGCGAGATCGTGCTGTTCACCGCGCAGATCTGGCGGCGCGGCGTGGAAAAGGTGCTGACCTTGCGCGAAGCCTTGCTCGACGAACGGCGCGGCGACATCGAGGCGCTGATCCGCGCGCTGGTGCGCACCGGGCGGCATTTCGTCGATCCGGAGAACTGGGACGCCAATGCCGCGATCCTGGCGCGCGGCGAATACCTCGACGCCTCGCCCGAGCTGGTCCGCCGGGCGATTTCGGACCGGTTGCTGCTGTCGCGCGGCGGCGCGCCGGTGCATTTCCCCGATTTCATGTTCCAGTACCGCGAGGCGGCGAATTTCCCCTGGGTCAGCCAGGCGGAATGGCTCTATACTCAGATGGTGCGCTGGGACGGGATGGAATTCTCGCCCGAAGACGCCCGCAAGGCGGCGCGGGTGTTCCGCCCCGATGTCTACCGCAGCGCACTTACCGGCAGCGGCGAGCCCCTGCCCGGGGCCAGTTCGAAGGTCGAAGGCAGTCTTGCCGGGCCGCTGGCCGTGGGCACCCAGCAAGGCAATATGACATTGACAGCAGACGGTTTTTTCGATGGCGCCCAATTCGACCCCGCCGATCTTCCCGGCTACCTCGCCAGCGTGCCCTGACGGATTATTTTTGCTGCACTGCAAAAAAGACTTTACGCGGGGGCGGCGAATCGCTTAGTCTCCCCCTCGGCGGAAACGGATGCAGTCCAAGGACGGGCTGCGGCAATCTCTTCCGCCGGACAAGAACATTGCGTGGCAACGTCGCCGCCCGATCCGACCCCAAACCGGGGCGAGTCGAGGCGGCTTTTTCGTGTTGTCCGCGCCGCAAAGGAAAGAGCGCAATGAAAATGGTTCGGGGCATCGGGTTCGACAGGCGGGGATTCGTGGCGGCGCTGCTGCTGGGCGCGGCGCTCGCCGGCTGCGGCAGCGGCGAGGCCCCGGCAGGCGGCGGCGGCGAGATCGCCAAGCTGGCCGCCGAGAAGGGCATCGAGAAGAGCAACCTGAAGCTCGGCTTCATCAAGCTGACCGACATTGCCCCGCTGGTCGTCGCCAAGGAGAAGGGCTTTTTCGCCGAAGAGGGCCTCAACGTCACGCTCGAGCCGCAAGCCAACTGGAAGGTGTTGCTGGACGGCGTCACCGGCGGACAGCTCGATGGCGCCCACATGCTGGCGGGCCAGCCGCTGGCGGCGGGCGCCGGATTCGGCGCCAAGGTCAAGCTGATCGCGCCCTTTTCGCTCGACATCAACGGCAAGGGCGTGACCATTTCGAACCGGGTCTATTCCGCGATCGCGCCCGGCCTGGCCAAGGGACCGGACGGCAAGGTCGTCCACCCGGTATCCGCTGCGGTGCTCAAGCCGGTCGTCGCAGCGGACAATGCGGCCGGCAAGCCGTTCAAGATGGGCATGGTCTTTCCGGTTTCGACCCATAATTATGTGCTGCGCTACTGGCTCGCGGCCGGCGGGATCAATCCCGGCTATTACTTGCCCGGCGACACGGCCGGCACCACCGGCGCCGAAGTCCAGCTTTCCGTCACCCCGCCGCCGCAGATGCCCGCAACGCTTGAGGCCGGCACGATCAACGGCTATTCGGTCGGCGAGCCGTGGAACCAGGCCGCCGTCGCCAAGAAGATCGGCGTGCCGATCATCGTCGATCCCGATATCGCCGGGACCACCGCAGACAAGGTGTTCGGCCTGACCGAGGAATTCGCCGCCAAGAACCCCAAGACGATGCAGGCGATCCTGCGCGCGCTGATCCGCGCCTCGATGTGGCTCGACGCAGAGGGCGGCAAGAACCGGCCCGAAGCCGTCAAGATGCTCGCCAAGCCGCAATATGTCGGCGCCGACGAGAAAGTGCTGCTGGCCTCAATGACCGGCAAGTTCACCTTCGCCGAAGGCGACGTGCGCGATACGCCCGAATTCAACCTGTTCTTCGACCAGCAGGCCGCATATCCGTTCTATTCCGACGCCATCTGGTACCTGACGCAGATGCGCCGCTGGGGGCAGATCGCCGAAGCCAAGCCCGACCAGTGGTATCTCGACACCGCCAAATCGGTCTACCGCCCCGATCTCTACACCGCCGCCGCGCAGTCTCTGGTCGCCGAGGGCAAGGCCGATGCCGCCGCCTTCCCCGCAAGCGACGGCTTCCGCGTCTATGGCCGCAAGGCGATCGACGGCGTCGCCTTCGATGCCAAGTCCCCCGCCGCCTATGCCGCCAGCTTCGCCATCGGGCTGAAGGACGGCCAGACCGTCACGCCAGCTGGCGTCAAGTGAGGACCCCGACCATGAATGCCGCAACGCTCAGCAAGGAAGACGTGACCATGAGCGCCGAAACCGCACCGCCGGCCGATGCGCTGGCGGCGAGCGCGGCAGTCGCGTCGCCGCCCGCCAAGGCTCCGGTCCGCAAATTGCTGCCCGCCAAGCTGAAGCTGCCGCCGGCCAGGACCGTGTTCGACGATGCCTGGCCGCCGCTGGCCGGGGTCCTGGGCTTCCTGGCGCTGTGGGCGCTGCTGGCGCCGATGGTGCAAACCTCGCTCGGCGCGCTGCCCGGGCCGGGCGACGTCTGGGATGCCTTCAAGGGGCTGATGGTCGAATATTCCGCCGCCAGCGCGGCGGCGGCTGAAGCCGTGGCCGGCGGCGGCTCCTACACCGGCCCGCCGACTTTCGTCGATCAGATCTTCACCTCGCTGAAGACCGTCGCACTCGGCTTCGTCCTCGCCTCGCTGTTCGCGGTGCCGCTGGGGCTGGTGGCGGGCATGTCGAAGCGGTTCAACGCCGCGATCAACCCGATCGTCCAGGTGATGCGCCCGGTCAGCCCTCTGGCCTGGCTGCCGATCGTGACGATGGTGGTCTCCGCCTCGATCACCAGCGACGATCCGGCCATGGCCAAGAGCTTCGTCATCTCGGCCGTCGTCGTCATGCTCTGCTCGCTGTGGCCGACGCTGATCAACACCGCCATCGGCACCGCCTCGATCGACAAGGATCTGCTCAATGTCGGCCGCGTGCTCAAGCTCGGCTGGTTCGCCAAGCTGCGCCGGCTGGTGCTGCCCTCGGCCCTGCCCTATATTTTCACCGGCATGCGGCTGTCGCTGGGCACCGGCTGGATGGTGCTGATCGCGGCGGAAATGCTGGCGCAGAACCCAGGCCTCGGCAAATTCGTCTGGGACGAGTTCCAGAACGGCAGCGAGAAATCGCTGGCGCGGATCATGGTCGCGGTGGTGGTCATCGGCCTGATCGGCTTCGCCCTCGACCGCATCATGATGGCCCTGCAGGCCTTCGTCAGCCGCAACCGGACATTCTGATCATGGCCAATTCTCCAGACATGAACGCCGAACCGATCCTCTCGATCCGCAATCTGCGCAAGTCCTATGCCGGCAAAGGCGGCGGCGTCAGCGAAGTGCTCGGCGGCATCGACCTCGACGTGGCCGAAGGCGAATTCATCGCCATCCTCGGCTTCTCCGGCGCCGGCAAGACCACGCTGATCTCGGCGCTGGCCGGACTGGTCGAGCCCGACAGCGGCGAAATGCTGCTGCGCGGCGAGCCGATCGACGGACCCTGCAAGGAACGCGGACTGGTGTTCCAGTCCTACTCGCTGTTCCCCTGGCTCAACGTCGAACAGAATGTCGCGCTCGCGGTCGATGCCGTACACAAGGACAAGAGTGCCGCCGAACGCAAGGCGCTGGTCGTCCAGAAGGTGCAGCTGGTCGGGCTCGGCCATGCCATGGACCGCAAGCCGGCGCAGCTTTCGGGCGGGATGCGCCAGCGCGTCGCGGTGGCCCGCGCCCTGGCGATGGAGCCCGAAATCCTGCTGCTCGACGAGCCGCTCTCGGCGCTCGACGCGCTGACCCGGGCGAAGCTGCAGGACGAGATCGAACGCATCCGCGCGCAGGAAGGCCGCACCATCGTGCTCGTCACCAACGATGTCGATGAGGCCTTGCTGCTGGCCGATCGCATCGCCGTGCTGACGCCCGCCCCGGCGGCCAGGATCGGCCGGATCTTCGACGTCGCCCTGCCCCGCCCGCGCGACCGCGAGGCGGTCAACGACAGCGCCGATTTCCAGGCGCTGCGCGGCGAGATCGTCTCCTATCTGGGATCGCTGGTCGCCGGGCAGGCGCGCACTGCCGACGACTTCGGCAATCTGCCCAAGGTCACGCCGCTCGATCTGGCGCCGCCGAAGGCCTATCGCGACGCGGCCAAGGGCGGCACCGAACGGCGCTTCCTCGAGTTCTACAAGCTCGACAAGGTCTATCCGACGCCCAAGGGACCGCTGAAGGTCGTCGACGATTTCAACCTGCTGATGGACAAGGGCGAATTCGTCAGCCTCATCGGCCATTCGGGCTGCGGCAAATCGACCGTGCTGACCATGGCCGCCGGGCTCAACGCGATTTCGCACGGCGCCATCGTGCTGGATAACCACGAAGTCGATGTCGCCGGGCCGGACAAGGCGGTGGTGTTCCAGGCCCCCAGCCTGATGCCTTGGCTGACCGCGCGGCAGAATGTCGCGCTCGGGGTCGAGCGGGTCTATCCGCATGCTTCCAAAGCGGAGCGCCGCGAGATCGTCGACTATTACCTCGAACGGGTCGGCCTCGCCGATGCGCGCGACAAGCTGGCGGCGGAAATGTCGAACGGCATGCGCCAGCGCGTCGGCATCGCCCGCGCCTTCGCGCTTTCGCCACGGCTGCTGCTGCTCGACGAGCCTTTCGGCATGCTCGACAGCCTGACCCGCTGGGACTTGCAGGACGTGCTGGTCGAAGTGTGGAACCGCACCAAGGTCACCGCGATCATGGTCACCCACGATGTCGATGAGGCGATCCTGCTCGCCGACCGGGTGGTGATGATGACCAACGGGCCGAATGCCACCATCGGCAAGATCCTCAAGGTCGATCTGCCGCGCCCGCGCGACCGCAAGGCCTTGCTGAAACATCCCGATTTCTACGCCTATCGCCAGGAAGTGCTGCATTTCCTCGCGGAATACGATCACGGGCCGCAATCCGAAGCGGCCTGACACCATCCGGGGGAATTGCCTGACGGGGCATAATCGCTCGCCAGGAAGGAAAAACATGAGGTTCCAGTTTCTGCTCACGGCGGCCGCGCTCGCGGCGCCGATCGCTGCCGCACACCCCGCGCTCGCCGCCGAGCCGCCCAGGCACAGCTTCGGCGATCCGGTGAAGGTAGGAGACGGCCTCTCCCTCGATCCGATCGTCGATGCGCGGCTGCGCTACGAACATGTCGACCAGCCGGCCACCGACGCCGACGCGGTGACGCTGCGGCTGCGGCTGGGCGGCGAACTGAAGCACAAGGCCTCCAACCTGTCGCTGCTGGCCGAGGCCGAGGGCACGCTGGCGATCGGCAAGGACTACAACGCCTTTCCCTATGCGATCGCCACCAGCCAGCGGCGCACGCAGTTTTCGGTGGTCGCGGACCCCGAGAACATCGAGCTCAACCGCCTGCAGCTGCAATACAAGAGCAAGGCGGTGACCGTCACCGTCGGACGCCAGCGGATCAATCTCGACGATCAGCGCTGGGTCGGCGCGGTCGGCTGGCGGCAGAACGAGCAGACTTTCGACGCCGCGCGGGTGGAGGCCAAACTCGGGCCGGTCAGCCTCGACGGCGCATATATGATCTCGCAGCGCACGATCTTCGGCTACGACGGCGGGCCGCGCACCGGCTTCGACGGCGACTTCGTGCTGCTGGGCGCGGGGGCCAAGCTCGGGCCGGTCCAGCTCAAGGCCTTCGCCTATCTGCTCGACTACGACACCGACGAGCAGATCGGCGCGCTGGCCGTGGCGATGGCCGACACCCAGACCTACGGGGTGCGGGCGACGACCAGCCTGCCGCTGGCCAAGGGGGTAAAGCTCAACCTCGCGGCGAGCTATGCCAATCAATCGAACTGGAAGCAGGATCCGGTCGACTATTCGGCGGATTACATCGCGCTGGAAGGCGGCCTGGCGTTCAAGCAGCTCGGCGTTACCGCCGGCTGGGAGAAAAAGGGCAGCAGCAACGGAAGGGCCGTCCAGACGCCGATGGCGACGCTGCACAAGTTCGACGGCTGGGCCGATCGCTTCCTGGTGACGCCCGGCGCCGGGCTCGAAGACACCTACATCGGCGCAAGCTACAAATTCGAACAGATCAAGGCGATCCCGGGGCTCAACGCGGCGGTGACCTATCACCAGTTCCACAGCGATGCCGGCGGCGTCGACTATGGCCATGAATGGGACGCGTCGCTCGGCTTCCGGATATCGAAGGTCAATCTGCTCGCCAAATATGCCGCCTACAGCGCGCGCGGGTTCGGGGTGAATACCAAGATCTTCTGGCTGCAGGCGGAAGTGGCGTTCTGACGGCTTGCCGCAAAGAGTGGCCGGAACCGGGAGGAATTGTTGCAGCGCACAAAAAGCACTTGCCAATTCCTCCCCGAGTCGGGTAAAAGAACGTCGAAGCTGAAATTGCGCCGTCCAATGCAGGACGATCCAGCGCGGCAGCTTCGGCACTGACAACGCGTGGCAATGCAGCCGCCCGTACCGCTCCCAAGGGACCGGTTCGTGGCGGCTTTTTTGTGTTGCCCGCGATCCGGATTGGAGGCGAGTAACGTGAATGCGCCGATGAGTTTCAAGGGAACCGGGCCGGACGGGCAGCTGCGCGAGCGCCTCGTGGTGATCGGCAACGGCATGGCCGGCTGCCGCGCGGTGGAGGAAATCCTCGCCCGCGATCCGCACCGCTACGACATCGCCATCTTCGGCGCCGAGCCCCGGGTCAATTACAACCGCATCATGCTCTCCCCGGTGCTCGCGGGCGAAAAGACTTTCGACGAAATCGTCATCAACGACGCCGCCTGGTACGATGACAACGCGATCGCGCTGATCTCCGGCGATCCGGTGGCGCAGATCGACCGCGCGACCCAGACGGTGATCGCCGCGAGCGGCAGGGTCGAGCCCTATGACAAGCTGCTGATCGCCACCGGTTCCGATCCCTTCATCATACCGGTGCCGGGCAAGGACCTGCCCGGCGTCGTCACCTTCCGCGATCTCGACGATGTCGACAAGATGCTCGCCGCCGCCGAAACCGGCGGCGCTGATGGCGAGAAGGGTCGGGCGGTGGTGATCGGTGGCGGCCTGCTCGGGCTGGAGGCTGCGCATGGCCTATCGCTGCGGGGCATGGCCGTCACCGTCGTCCATCTGATGCCGACGCTGATGGAGCGCCAGCTCGACGAGGCGGCGGGGTGGCTGCTCAAGGAAGAGCTGGAGCGCCGCGGGCAGGTGATCCTCACCGCCGCCGATACCGCCGAGATCACCGGCAAGGCCGGTCCGAATGGCAATCATGTTTCCGGCGTCCGGCTCAAGGACGGACGCGAGCTGCCCGCCGATATCGTCGTCATGGCGGTCGGCATCCGCCCGGCCACAGCGCTGGCCAAGAGCGCAGGCATCGAGGTCGAACGCGGCATCATGGTCGATGATCACATGGTCACCTCCGATCCGGCGATCCTCGCGGTCGGCGAATGCGTCCAGCACCGGGGCGCCTGCTACGGTCTGGTCGCGCCGCTGTGGGACATGTGCCGGGCGCTGGCCGATCACGCCACCGGCGCGCCGACCGGCTACGAAGGATCGGTAACCTCAACCAAGCTCAAGGTTTCTGGAATCGACGTGTTTTCGGCGGGCGACTTCACCGGCGGCGACGGCGCGGAAGACATCGTCATGCGCGATGCGGCGCGCGGCATCTACAAGCGGGTGATCGTCCGCGACAACCGCATCGAAGGCGCCGTGCTCTATGGCGACACCGCCGACGGCAGCTGGTATTTCGACCTGCTCAGGAAACAGGAAGACATCTCCGACATCCGGGAGGCGCTGATCTTCGGTCAGGCCTTCGCGTCCGGAGGTGCGCAGCTGGACCCTAACGCCGCCGTTGCCGCCCTCTCGGACGATGCCGAGATCTGCGGTTGCAACGGCGTTTCCAAGGGCAAGGTGGTCGGCTGCATCCTCGGCGGCGCGAACAGCCTCGATGCGGTGCGCTCCAGCTGCAAGGCCTCGGCCAGCTGCGGCAGCTGCACCGGGCTGGTCGAGAGCCTGCTCGCGGTCACTCTGGGCGACGGCTTCGCCGGCGAGCGCAAGGAGAAGACCGTCTGCAAATGCACCAGCTTCACCCATGACGACGTGCGCCGCCTGATCCTCGAAAAGGAATTGAAGGCGATCCCGCAGCTGATGCAGGCACTGCACTGGACCACGCCCGACGGCTGCGCTTCGTGCCGCCCGGCGCTCAACTATTATCTGCTCTGCGCCTGGCCGGGCGAATATGCCGACGAGCAGCACAGCCGCTTCGTCAACGAGCGGATGCACGCCAATATCCAGAAGGACGGCACCTATTCGGTAGTGCCGCGGATGTGGGGCGGCCTCACCAACCCCACCGAACTGCGCGCGATCGCCGACGTCGTCGAGAAGTTCAACGCGCCGATGGTCAAGGTCACCGGCGGCCAGCGGCTCGATATCTTCGGGATCAAGAAGGAAGATTTGCCCGCCGTCTGGGCCGATCTCAACAAGGCCGGGATGGTCTCGGGCCATGCCTATGGCAAGTCGCTGCGCACGGTGAAGACCTGCGTCGGCTCCGAATGGTGCCGCTTCGGCACGCAGGATTCGACCGGGCTCGGCGTTCAGGTCGAACGGATGACCTGGGGCAGCTGGATGCCGCACAAGTTCAAGATCGCGGTCAGCGGCTGCCCGCGCAATTGCGCCGAGGCGACGATCAAGGATTTCGGCGTGATCTGCGTCGATAGCGGCTACGAACTGCATGTCGGCGGCAACGGCGGGATCAAGGTGCGCGTCACCGACCTGCTGTGCAAGGTCGCCACCGAGCAGGAGGCGCTCGATCACTGCGCCGCCTTCATCCAGCTCTACCGCGAACAGGCGCATTACCTCGAGCGCACCGCGCCGTGGATCGAGCGGGTCGGGCTCGAACACATCAAGGCCGGGCTGTTCGGCGACCCGGACAGCGTGCGCAGGCTCGCCGCGCGGTTCCGCTATTCGCAGCAATTCATGCAGGACGATCCCTGGGCCAAGCGCGCCGCCGGGGAGGATGCCGAGCTGCACCAGCACCTCGCCGAAGTTCGCCCGCTGGAGTATGCGTCATGATCGGCGACTGGCTCGACATCGGTCCGGTGGACCAGATCGCCCCCGGCAACGCCCGCACCCTGCCGGTGCGCGGCGGGCCGGACGCAACCCGCGAGATCGCCATTTTCCACACCCTCGACAACCAGTTCTATGCGCTGGTCAACTCCTGTCCGCACAAGCAGGGCCCGCTCAGCCAGGGCATCGTCCACGGCAACGTCGTCACCTGCCCGCTGCACAATTGGAACATCTCGCTCAAGACCGGCCAGGCGCTTGGCGAGGATGAGGGCTGTGTGCCGACAATCCCGCTGCGGGTCGATGCCGGGCGCATCTATCTGCTGCGCGAGGCGGTTATGGGGCCAAATGCGAAGCCGAAGCCGAAAGCGAAGGCGGCCTAGCCGTGAAGAAAGTCCGCACCACCTGCGCCTATTGCGGCGTCGGTTGCGGCATCACCGCCAGTGTCACCGGCGCGCGCGAAGTGCGGATCGAGGGAGACAAGGACCACCCGGCGAATTTCGGGAAGCTGTGCTCCAAGGGGACGCACCTTGGCGAGACGGTCGGGCTGGAAGGCCGCCTGCTGCATCCGATGATCGGCGAGCAAGAGGCGAGCTGGGACGAGGCGCTGGACCTGGTTGCAGGCAAGATGCAGGACTGCATCGCGCAGCATGGCCCCGACAGCGTCGCCTTCTATGTCTCCGGACAGCTGCTCACCGAGGACTATTACGTCGCCAACAAGCTGATGAAGGGCTTCGTCGGCAGCGGCAACATCGACACCAATTCCCGCCTCTGCATGGCCAGCGCCGTCGCCGCGCACAACCGCGCCTTCGGTGAGGACATCGTCCCATGCAGCTACGACGATCTCGACGCGGCGGACCTGATCCTGCTGGTCGGCTCGAACACCGCCTGGTGTCATCCGGTGATCTGGCAGCGCATCGAGAAGGCGCGCGAACGGCGCGGCACCAAGCTGGTGGTGATCGATCCGCGCCGGACCGAAACGGCGGAAATGGCCGATCTGCATGTGCCGATCGCGCCGGACGGCGATGTTGCCCTGTTCAACGCGCTGCTCGCGGAAATGGATGCTCGCGGTCTGGTGGATGACAGAAACTGCGAAGTTCCCGAGGAGTTCTGGGACAGGCTGCCATGCGAACACGGCATCCCGGACGCGGCCTTCGCCCAACTCGCCGATCTGCTTGCCGCCCACCCCCGCACGATCACCCTGTTCAGCCAGGGCGCAAACCAGTCGATCTCGGGCACCGACAAGGGCAATGCGATAACCAACCTCCACCTCGCCACCGGGCGGATCAACAAGGTGGGAGCGGGTCCGTTCAGCATCACTGGCCAGCCCAATGCCATGGGCGGGCGCGAGGTCGGCGGGCTGGCCAACATGCTCGCCTGCCACCTCGGCTTTTCCGAGGCCGAACGCGCCGATATCGCCGCCTTCTGGAACACCGGCAATCTCTGCACCGGCCCCGGCCTCAAGGCGGTAGACATGTTCCGCGCGGTCCACGACGGGAGGATCAAATTCCTCTGGGTGATGGCGACCAATCCCGCCGTCTCGCTGCCCGACGCCGGCTTTGTCCGCGAAGCCCTGGCCCGGTGCCCCACCGTGGTCGTCTCCGACGTCATGGCCGACACCGACACCGGCCGCTTCGCGGAAATCCGCCTGCCCGCGCTGGGCTGGGGCGAGAAGGACGGCACGGTGACCAATTCCGAACGCCGCATCAGCCGCCAGCGTCCGCTGTTCCCCGCCCCCGGCCCGGGCGGCTCGGCGCCGCGGGCGGACTGGGCGATTATCTGCGATGTCGCCCACCGGCTCGGCTGGGGCGAAGCCTTCGCCTTCGCCAACCCGGTGGCGGTTTACCGCGAATATGCCGCGATGACCGCGCTGGCCGGCCAGCACGGCAAGCTGCTCGACCTCACCCATCACGCCGCGATCGGCGATTGGGACTACGAGACGATGCAGCCGTTCCAGTGGGGCGGCGCTTATCCGCTGGCCGACGGCTATCCCACCCCCAGCGGCAAGGCCCGGCTGATCGCGGTCGCGCCGCCCGCAGCCAGCGCCGATTCCGCCTACCCGCTGCGGCTCAACACCGCGCGTTACCGCGACCAGTGGCACACGATGACCCGCACCGGCCTGTCGCCGACGCTGTCGCAGCATCGCCGCGAACCGCTGCTTGAGGTCAACCCCGGCGATGCGCGCGACCTGGGCTTGGCGGACGACGGGCTGGCCCGCGTCGTCACGCCGCAGGGCGAAGCGATTTTCCGCGTGGCTCACGCGCCGGGCCAGCGGCGCGGCGAGATCTGCGTGCCGATGCACTGGACCGACGTGCTGTCCGGAGGCGGGCGCTGCAACCTGCTGCCCGGGCAGGCTACCGATCCCTTTTCCGGCCAGCCCGGCTTCAAGAACACGCCCGCGCGCGCCGAGCCGGTCGCGCCGGAATGGCGCGCTTTCCTGGCCAGCCGCGATGAGGCCGCTCCGGCAGGACTGCTCTACTGGTCGCGTGCGCGCGTTGCCGGCGGCTGGCTGCTCGAGCTGGCCGGTGACGGCCCGGTCGATGCCGACGCTCTGCTTCCAGCAGGCGAACGCCTCGAGGCCGCCGACCACACGCGCGGCATGCGGCGGATCGCGGTGCGCGGCGCGGACGGCGCGCTCGCCGCCGCACTCTATGTCACCCGCTCGGGCGCGCTGCCGCCGCGCGACTGGGCCGCCGACCAGCTCGGCGCGACCGAAGCCTCCCCCGCCGAACTGCTGGCCGGCCGTCCGAGCCGGCCCGCGCCCGATCGCGGCCCGGTAGTCTGCGTCTGCCACGGCGTGGGCGAATTCGCGATCGCCGCCGCCGCCGATGCCGGCGCCCGAACCGTCGCCGCCATCGGCGAGGCGACTTGCGCCGGGACCAATTGCGGCTCGTGCCGCCCGGTGATCGCCCGGCTGCTCGAAGCCGCGCGGGAATTGCAATCGGAGGCAGCGGAATGACCGATTTCCAGACCGGCGATTTTCCGGCCGGCAGCGTCTGGCTGGTCGGCGCCGGTCCCGGCGATGCGGAGCTGCTCACCCGCAAGGCCGAGCGCCTGCTCCGCGCCGCCAGCGTGGTCTTCCATGACGCGCTGGTCGGCCCGGACATCCTCGATCTCGCCGCGCCGAGCGCCCGCCGCGTCTATGTCGGCAAGCGCTCGGGCCGCCACTCCAAGGACCAGGCCAGCATCGATAGGCTGCTGGTCGAGGCGGCGCTCGCGGGCGAGCGGGTGGTGCGGCTCAAGGGCGGCGATCCCTCGATTTTCGGCCGCGCCAGCGAAGAGCTGGAGGCCTGCCGCGCGGCGGGCGTGGCGGTGCGGATCTGCCCCGGCATCACCGCCGCCAGCGCCGCCGCCGCCAGCCTGGGCGCCTCGCTGACCCTGCGCGGCGCCGCGCGCAAGCTCACCTTCGTCACCGCCCACGCCCGCGCCGGCGAGGCGCTGAGCCTCGACTGGGCGGCGCTGGCCGATCCGGCGGCGACGCTGGCGATCTATATGGGCAAGGCGGCGGCGGGCGAGATTTCGGCGCGGCTGATCGGCGCGGGCCTGCCCGCCGATACGCCGGTGGCGCTGGTCGAGAACGCCAGCCTGGCGGAGGAACGGCAGCTGCGCACCCGGCTCGACCTGCTGCCGCTGGCGGCGGCGGCAGCGCTGGGCGAGGGTCCGGCTATCCTGCTGATCGGCGCGGCGATGGCTGTCGCGGAAAACTGCGGCGGGCTGCGCGAAGCGGCCTCAATTGGGCCGGCCGTCCCGTGCCATTAGCGCCAGTTCGGTGCGGCTCTTGACCCCGAGTTTGGTATAGATCTTGTGCAGATAAACCTTGATCGTGCCCTCGGTGACATCGAGCCGCTGGGCGATTTCGCTGTTGCGCAGCCCGCGCGAGATTTCCTCGACGACCTTGCGCTCGCGTTCGGTTAGCGTATCCATCGCGGAACTGCCGCGCGCAGTTTGCGACGACGCCATGGCCCGCTCAAGCAGGTCGCCCTGGATGAAACGGGCGCCGCCCATCGCGGCTTCGATGGCATTGAAGATATGCGCCTCGGGCCCGTGCTTCAGCACGATGCCGCTGGCGTTGGCCAGCATGACTTTATAGAGTTCTTCGTCGTCCAGCTCGTTGGCCAGCACGATGACCGGCCGATCGTCGCCGCTGGCGCGCAACATTTCGATAGCTTCGACGCCGTTGCATATCGGCATGCGAACGTCCATGATCAGGATATCCGGATTATGCTGCGCAACCGCTTTGAGCGCAGATTGGCCGTCGGGAACCGACGCAAGAATTTTGAACCCCGCCGAACTAAGCGCTGCTTCTAGACCACTTCTGAAGAAAGCATGATCGTCAGCTACTACTACACTAGTCACTTTATTTCTCCAATCGGCAGGCTGACTTCAAGATGCGTCCATCCCGCTTCCGCCTTTATGTGAAGTGAACCGCCGAGATTATTGACCCGTTCCATTATTGTTTGTGGCTTATGATCGTTGGCATTATCGGCAAATCCGCTGCCGTTATCCGATATGGTCAGCAATAATTGACCCTCATGTAAATTGCAACGCAGTTCGACATCCTGGGCTTTGCCGTGACGTGCGCAATTGGCGATGGCTTCGCGCACGATCTTGCGGACTTCGAGAACCAGCATGGTCGGCAGGTTCATGCGCCGCTTGTGCCCGGCGAATCTGGCGTCGATCCGCCACTGCACCGATGCAGCGGTGAGAATGTTCTGGAGTTCGTCGGCCAGTTCGGAATGTTCGCGCGAGTTGGTCCCCCGGCGCAGCCTGGTGATGGCGTCGCGAATGTAGAGATGTTCCTCGCTGAGCGCATTCTGGATCGCGTCGATTTCCGTCAGCAGTTCGGGACGGTCGGCGACTTGCTGCTTCATCGCCATCAACCAGAAGCGCGCACCGGCCAGCGCCTGCGCCGCGCCATCGTGCAAGTCGCGGGCGATCGCCTGGCTGAGATTGGCGAGCGCCTTTTCATGGACCACGGACATATATTCGAACCGGTCGATGCCGCTCGCAACCTCATTGCCGACGGCCACCAGCAGCCGCAGGAAATCCGCATTGAAATTCCTGGTGTCGCCGACCAGCAGCATGCCATGGCCGCTGACGCCGTCGATGCGGATGCATCCGCCCTTTTCGATCCCGAACTCCTTGAGCAGGGAAAGGTCCCTCATCGCGCGGCGGTACATGCCGATCTCGCCGTTCGGCCGGATCATCAGCGCCCGGCGACGCCGGGTATCGAACAGGAACGGCGGGGCATCCTTGTATTCCTCGGCGACGATGCAATCGGGCGGATCTGCGCTGATCAGCCGCGGCTCCAGGCCACGCTGCGCCAGCGTGCATTCGTTCTCGCCTGCGTGGGTCCAGCAGAGCGCCGTCTGGCCCGTGCCGCAGACCGACTCGACATATTCGACCGCGCTGTCGAGAACCGACCGCTCGCCCGAGAGGTCGTTGAAGTCGAAATCGGGCACCGGCTGGCTTCTTTCGCGCCGCCGGGTGCGAACCAGCAGGAACGACACCAGCGCCAGATAGCCGATGCGGCGCAATTCATCGTTGGCTGAGAGTTCGAGGCCCATGTGCGGCGGGGCGGCATAAGCGACGATATGCACCAGATTGAGCACCACCGCGATCACCGCCGCAGTTTCCCAGTTCCAGCGCTTGCCGGCGGCAAGCAATACGTAAGTCGCCATGGTCAGCATCGCGACCACATCGAGATCGTTTTTGGAAAGCAGTGTCGCCGGAATGACGATGAACGCCAGCACGTCGATCCCGTAGGCCACCGGGAACACCAGAAAATCGAACCACCAGCTGCGCCACGCGATTGCGAACAGCAGGCAGCTGAACAGCCAGTAGGCCGATGCCGCGATGTCATCCAATTCGAATTTGAAACCGAGCGAATGCGGATCGGTGATCGCAAATAAAGCCAGCAAGGTCGCCAGCAGGAACCTGCCGGCCGCGATGATCCGCGCGCCGTTCCAGCCGAGATTGGGCCAATCGTCGCCCGCCGGCTGCGCGGAAATGGCGGTCATGGCCTTGATGGCACCGGTCCCTTGCATGCTCGCCTCCCCGGCGGACATACCGGTCGATTGACCGATTGGATGGGATGTCCGGCAGGGTCAAGCGCCAATCTGCGCGAGCCGGCGCCCGTCCGCCGCCCGGCGCCTCGCCAGGAAAAACCGATCGGAAGGATCGATTCCATATTTAGATATATACCATATGGTAAGATATTTGGACTATCTGGCGGGTGAGTGGAGAGCTCAAGATCGCGGCGGGCCGCTGCCCTGTGTCCCGCCGCCGAACCCCCGGAGCCCAAGGCTCCGGGGGTTTCATGTTTGCGGGCAGAGGGCGCAGGCGCAGGGCAGCCCTGCCGGGTTATCGGCAAAGCCATGCTGCCAATGTTCGATTGGTGCGGTCGAGAAGACTCGAACTTCCACGGGCTTTCGCCCACAACGACCTCAACGTTGCGCGTCTACCAGTTCCGCCACGACCGCTAAATCTGGAAGGCGGAAAGTGCCGCCCCCCGGGGGGTAGGAGCGCGCCCCTAGCAAATGGGGCCGGGCGCTGCAAGCGAAGTGAGTGGGTGGGCCGGCTCAGCCGGGCTTCCAGCCGATTTCGGCGATCCTGGCGGTGCGCGGCACGTCGGTGACGGCCTCGTTGATCGTCACGCTTTCGCCGGGGGCGAGCTGGCGCTTGGGTGGGGCGACTTCCCAGCTGTAGACGATTCGCTCGCGCGCATCGCGCAGCACGATCAGGATGGTCGGCACGGTGCGCCGCGCCCGCCCGACATTGGTCACCTTGCCGCTGGCGCCGAAAAATTCGGTGCCATTGGGCAAGGTGCGCCGCTCCTGCCGCTGGGGCGGGAAATCGAGCACCAGGTCCGGCTGCGCCTCGGCAAAGGTCTGGCGCGCCAGCGGCATCCAGTCGGGAAGGCCGAACCGCGCCACCAGCCCGACCGCGCCAAGCGCCAGCACCGCGAACAGCGCGGCGGCCCAGGTCCACAGCTTCAGCTTGTTGAGCCGCGGGCGGAACGGCGGCTCATGCGCGAAGCTGGAATAGCCGGCTTCCTCGCCAGATGGGGCGCGTTCGTCGGCATAGGCGCGGGGGGCCGGGGGATCGTCCACCGGAACCGCCGCGACCGGAGACGGTTCGTGCACCGCCGGCGCTGCGGGTCCTCGGCCGGTCTGGAAGCAGGGGGTGAATCCGCTGCGGCATGGGCTGCCGGTTCGGGCATTGCCCCGGCGGCGGGTTCTGCCCGGTCCGGCTCGGGCTGGACAGCCTCGCGCACCGGCGGCGGCTCCACCTCGCGCGGGGGCGATGGCGGAGGGGGGGGAGGCGGCGGGGCGCGCTCCGGCAGGGCCCCGTCCTGAAACCAGCTGTGTCGGCATTTTGCGCAACGCACCGTGCGGCCATCGACGCCGATTGCGCTGTCGGGCACGACGTAACGGGTCGCGCAGGCGGGACATGCAATGATCATTGCGCGTCCCTAAAGCATGATGCAGCACCGCGCGGCAAGGCTTGGACTGTTAAAGCCGGGCCGCAACGCTCTTTTTTCCACATGGATTGGCGGCTATAGGCTCAAACAGGCGCCCCCTGACCGGACCGGTATCGAATTTATGAACAAGCCCGCCGACGGGGAAATCGTCCAGTTCGACAATGTCGGCCTGCGTTTCGGCGCGGACCGCGAAGTGCTCAGCGATGTTTCCTTCACGCTTTACCCCGGCAGCTTCTATTTTCTCACCGGGGCGAGCGGCGCGGGCAAGACCTCGCTGCTCAAGCTGCTCTATCTCGCCCAGCGCCCCTCCCGCGGGGTGATCCGCATGTTCGGCGCCGATGCCATCACCATGCCGCGCAAGCAATTGCCCGATCTGCGGCGGCGGCTGGGCGTGGTGTTCCAGGACTTCCGCCTGGTGCAGCACCTCTCCGCCTTCGACAATGTCGCACTGCCGCTGCGCATTTCGGGCGCCAGCGAGCGCGAGCTGGAACAGCCGGTGCGCGACATGCTCGATTGGGTCGGCCTCGCCGATCGCATGGACGCCCCGCCCGCGACGCTGTCGGGCGGCGAGCAGCAGCGCATCGCCATCGCCCGGGCGGTGATCACCCGCCCGGCGATCCTGCTCGCCGACGAGCCGACCGGCAACGTCGATCCCGATATGGCGATGAAGCTGCTGCGCCTGTTCGAGGCGCTGAATCGCCGCGGCACCACGGTGCTGGTCGCCACCCACGATCTGCATCTGCTGCAAAAAGTGCCCGATTCGATGATCATGCGGCTCGACAAGGGGCGGCTGTCCGATCCGACCGGGGCGCTGCGCTATCCTCCGCGCCGCGCGCCGTTCACCCGCAAGGCGCAGCCATGAGCGCGGCGGCAGCAGGCGGCCAGCGCAAACCCGCGCGCGCCGACGGCCAGCTGATGAAGCTGACCCGGCTCTCCGGGCCGATGCCCTGGGTGATCGCGATCATGGTTGCGCTGACGGTGATCGCCGCCGCCGCCGGGCTGTCGCTGCACAACACCGCCAGCGCCGCCACCGCCGAACTGCGCGACGGGGTAACCGTCCAGATCGTCGAGGCCGAGCCGGAGTCGCGCGGCAAGCAGGCGCGGGCAGCCGTGGCGCGGCTGCGCGAGATTCCGGATATCGTCTCGGTCCGGCTGGTGCCGCAGGCCGATGTCGATGCGCTGATCGAGCCCTGGCTCGGCGCGGACAACGGCGCCGGCGCAATGATCCCGGTGCCGGCGCTGATCGATGCCCGGCTGGGCGGACCGGCGACCCCGGCGCGGCTTGCCGAATTGCGCGAAGCCTTGCGCGCGGCGGCGCCGGCAGCCCGGGTCGATGCCCAGTCGAGCTGGCTGAAGCCGGTGTTCGGCGCGATCGAATCGCTGCAATGGCTGGCGCTGGCGCTGGTCGCGCTGCTCGGTTTCGCCATGGCGGCGGCTGTGCTGCTGGCGGCGCGCACCGCGCTGGGCAACAACCGCGAGACGATCGAGATCGTCCATCTGCTGGGCGGCACCGATGCCCAGATAGCCCGAATCTTCCAGCGTTCCATCGCCATCGATGCGGCGGCGGGCGGGGTGCTGGGGCTGGCGCTGGGGCTGGTTGCGGTGCTGTTCCTCGGCCGCCGTTTCGCCGCGCTGGGCGCCGGGCTGGTCGACAGCGGCGCGCTCGGCTGGGCGGACTGGTCGCTGCTTTGCGCGATCCCGCTGGCGGGCGCGGTGCTTGCCGTGCTCACCGCGCGCCTCTCGGTGCTGCGCGCCTTGCGCCGGATTCTGTGAAGGTGGCGGCGTGCTGAAACGACTGATCGCGCTTGCCGTGCTCCTCTGGCTGGCCGGATTTGTCTGGTTCGCCATGGCTCTGCCGCTGCCGCAAGACGGCGGCAAGACCGATGCCGTGATCGTCCTCACCGGCGGCGAGGGCCGCATACCGCGCGGGCTCGAGGTTTTGCGCAAGGGCTGGGCGAAGCGCATGCTGGTCGCCGGGGTCGATCGCGAAGTGAAGCCGCGCGAATTCGCCGTGCAATACCGCGTTTCGGCGGCGACGATGGCCTGCTGCGTCACGCTGGGTTTCGAATCGGTCGATACCCGCTCGAACGGGCGCGAGGCGGCGCGCTGGATCGCCGCGAACAAGCTCACGTCGATCCGGCTGATCACCACCGACTGGCACATGCGCCGCGCCGCTTACGAGCTCGACCGGGTGATTCCAGGAGGAGTCACGGTGACGGAGGACGCCGTCGTCTCGCAGCCCTCGCTCGACATGCTGTTCCGCGAATACCACAAGCTGCTGGCGCGCCGCGCCTCGCTGCTGTGGGGCGGCTGAGCGAAGGCGCCCGGCGATGCCGCAGACCGGACCGCGTTTTGGCGATGTGCTGCGCAGCCTGGCCTTTTACAGCGTGTTCTATGGCGGCTCGGTGGGTTTCGTCGTCGCCACCACGCTCACCCTGTTCCTCGCCCCCGCCCGGTTCCACGTCATCGCCGACAATTGGTCGACCTTCCACCGCTTTTGCGTGCGCCGCCTGCTTGGCATAAGCATCGAGCTGCGCGGCGAAATGCCGCCAGGGCAGGTGCTGGTCGCCTACAAGCACGAGGCGTTTTTCGAGGCGATCGACGTGCCGCGCATCATCCGCCACCCCTCGGTCTTCGCCAAGGCGGAGCTGCTGAAAATTCCCATGTGGGGCCGGGCGGCGGCGGCTTACGGCATCCTCGGGGTCGAGCGCGACCAGGGGGCCAAGGCGCTGCGGGCGATGGTCGCCGAGGCCAAGCGGCTGTCGGCCGAGGGGCGCACGCTGGTGATCTTCCCGGAAGGCACCCGCGTGCCGCATGGCCAGCATCCCCGGCTGCAAGCCGGCTTTGCCGGACTCTACAAGCTGCTCGGCATGCCGGTGGTGCCGATCGCGGTGAACAGCGGGCCGCTGTATCACCGGCTGTGGAAGCGGCGCGGGACGATTACTATTGCGATCGGCGAGACGATCCCCCCCGGCCTGCCGCGCGGGGAGATCGAGCCGCGCGTTCATGCCGCGATCAATCTGCTGAATTCGCCTGAGCCGATGTGATTGCAGAACCCCGCCGCACCGGGTGCGCGCCCGCAATTACCGCCGGTGGACATGCGCCGGGTTGACCGCCTGGCCATTGATCCGCGTCTCGTAGTGGACATGCGGGCCGGTGGACCTGCCGGTCGAACCGACATAGCCGATCACCTCGCCCTTGCGCACCCGCTGCCCCGGCGAAACCGCCATGCGCGACATATGGCCATAGCGGGTCTGCAAACCGGCGCCATGTTCCAGCGCCACCAGCAGGCCATAGCCGCCGCGCCAGTTGGCCTCGCTGACCACGCCGTCCGACGTTGCATAGATCGGCGTGCCCATCGGCGCGGCAAGGTCGATCCCGGCATGCAGCCGCCGGCCGCCGAGAATCGGATGCCCGCGCATGCCGAAGCCGCTCGACATCCAGGCCGAGGACACCGGCATCCCCGAAGGCCGGGTGATCGAGGATAGCGAGATCGAGGCCTGACGCTGGAACCGGACGAAATCGACCGGCATCCCGGCGGCGTCCACCGCCCGGCCATAGGTGACGCTCGCGGAGCCGTGGTCTGCATCCGCGCCATAGGTGACATTGGCGTAACCCGCCGCTGCGCCAACCGTGATCGTCGCCAGCGAGGGTCCGGCGCCGAAGGTGATGCGGGCCGGAACGAAAGCGGCTGCCCGGACCGGCGGCGGCGCGGCTGTCTGGTCGAGGGACTTCCAGGTGCGGAACTGTTCGCGGAACGCCCTGTCGCCGCCCTCTGCCGTGGCGCGCTGGCTTGGCTGGGCCGCCTGGGGGGCCGCATCGGTTTCGGCGAACGCGGGCGGCGCGCCCAGCAGGGTTGCCATAGCGATGATTCGCGAAGCCTGACGCAGCAATTTCACCCGATTTTCCCCCGCAGGGCAGAATTGCAATTTACTCCAGCGGGCGGCAAACGCCAAGGCGATTAACGATTGGATATCCGCCTGCGCCGTATCGCCCGGCGCACCTGCGGCGTCAGTTCGAGGACGTGGAAGCCGCTGTCCATGCAGACCAGCCAGATGTGCCCGCTGCCCGGCATTTGCCGCACATGCCCGGTGCAGACATCGCCCGGCTTGAAATAGGCCACCTCGACCGGGTTCGCAGGGTCGCGCAGATCGGCGATGCGCAGCCCGGCCCACATGAAGTTGAACAGGCCGAGCCTGGTATCGGTGGCGCTATCGACTGCGTTGTAGTGCAAGGTGGCGGTGCCGGGCGAGGGGACAATGCCGCCGCCCGCCTTTTCGGCGGCGCTGGGTTCCGGGCAGTTTTCCGCGCGGTTCATCGCCAGTCTGAACTCGCCCGCCAGCACCGGCCCGGTCTCGTCGGCGATGCTGGTGATGCGCGGCCAGGCGCCCGGGCAAGCGCCCAGCTCGGCCCCGCCGACCAGATAATCCGCCCCGCCGATCCGCGCCGGCAGCGCCGAATGCCAGCCGCCGCCGGGCATCGCGCCGAGCAGCCGCAGCTTCGGATCGGTGCGCCGCTCCTGGAAATCGGTATTGTCGAAAATATAAACGCCGCCGCCATCCGGTCCCAGCGACACGCGGCTGGGCGGAAAAGTCTTGATCCCCGTGTTGAGGTCGCCGCCCTTGGACGCTGTCACCCCGGCGTAAAGCCGCCGCCCGTCTGGGCTGAAAGAAACCTCATGCGAGGCGAATTCGAAGCTCGTCCCGTCGGGCCGGGTGGCGCTGAATTTGCCGAGGAATTTCGGCCTGCGCAGGTCGGAGATGTCCATCACCTGGAGCCCGCCCGCGCCGGTGAAAGGCGACAGGTTGGCGCCATAAACCAGCGTGCCATCGGGCGAGAGCCGCGCGCTGTGCGAATTCTCGGGCCACTGCACTTCGGCCATCAGCTTCGGCCTGGCGCAATCGGACACATCGTAAATATCCAGCCAGGCGCCATCGCTCGCCGGATCGTGATCCGCCGAGCCGGACGTGCCCGCGGCATTGGTCCCGCCGTGATAAGCCCCGGCGACCAGCACCTTGCGCCCGCGCGCCTCGACCGCGTGCAACACCTCCAGCGCGGCCAGCGAACCGCGGTCGCGCAGCAGCGCCACGGTCTTCGGCTTGCGCGGGTTGCGCACATCGATCACCGCGACGCCGGTCTTGGCCGGATCGGCCTGCATGATCCCGAGCACCGGAAACGGACCGCCGGTGCTGGAGACATAGGCGCAGTGTCCCGCCCAGGCGAGTTGCACGTTGGTATTGCGCCCCCGGATCGGATCGTGCCCGATCCGGCGCACGCCCTTGGCGTAGGGGACATCGAGCACCTCGCGCTTCCCCGGCCATGGTCTCACCCTGCTTGCCCGGTTCGGGGCGGTCGCCGGAGGCTGGCGGTGCCGCGCCGGTCAAGCCGGCGGCGCAAAGCGCGATGAGGAGCAGTCTTGCGCTCACCTGGTCACGCCCGCCTGCCTGCCGCTTTCGCCGATGGTCAGCAGGCGCTTGTCATTGGCAGGGCAGCTCCAGTTGGCCCCGTCCTTGATGTCGCCCTTGCCGCTGTAGCGCGCCATTGCCGGGAACTTGCACAGCGGCATGGTCCAGCCCGGATATTGCAGCACCGCCGCCTTGGGCAGGCCCGGCGAGAACTGGCGATCCGCGACGCTGGCCATCAGCATGTCGGGCGCATGCCCCATCTCGACCCAGTGCTCCAGCGCCGATATCGAATCGAAGCTGTTGGGGGCGATGCCGCCGATGCTGCAATGATCGGTGCCCGGCAGCATGAACAGCCGCGCCTGGTTCTGCACTTTGGCATAGCCGCCATGCTTTGCCGCCAGCCGCTTGTACCAGTTGATCGACGAATGACGGCGTCAGCTTTTCGTCGCTGGAATTGTGCCACATCAGCAGTTTGGTCTTGCTGGCCATCAGCCTGCCGGTGTTCTCGGGCAGATGGCCCGCGCCGAGGCGCAGCGCCTGCTTCGCCCGGGCGACTTCTGCTGCGGGATCACCGCGTGGAACGCGGTACCGGCCCCGGCCCGCCGCGCCTGAAGCTGAAGATCGAGCGACGGCACGAAGGCCGGATCGTTGCCATGGACGAAGATCTTGAGCGTCGGATCGGAAAGAAATGCCATCGCCGCCGGCATCACCGCCAGCTCGCTGACCGAATAGCCCGGCTGGATCACAGTGCCGCGCTCGTCGGTGACGCCGCTGACAATGACGCTGGCGGTTTCGATCTGGGCCGGGGTGAAGCACTGGCCGCCGGCGGCAACGCCGCCAGCGCAGCGCGGCAGATCGCGCTCGGGGCGGAAATTGCACGCCGCCGGGTTCTGGATGAGCGCCGTCCCTGACCCCGTCGAGCCCGTCGCACTGCGCCTTGACCGTCTTGTCGAACAGCGCGAGCAAGGCTGGCGACAGCCCCGCATCCGGCGACCGCTTCGAAGCCGCGCCGATCGCCGAGGCCTGGAAGCTCATCCCCAGCGGATCGTAGGGCGATCCCGCGATGATCCCGTCGAAGGCTTCGGGGAAATAGGAAGCCGCCACCATCGCATCGCGCCCGCCGCCCGAGCAGCCGTTGAAATAGGAGCGCGTGATCGCCGGGGCGCCGCCGTTCATCCGGGCATAGAAGGTGGTGGTGAATTCCTTGCCCATCACCGACAGCACCTTGTCGGCGCGGTAGAGCCAGTCATCGACATAATCCTGATCGACCGTGCCGTCCTTGCGCACCGCCCAGCTGCGCCGAATCCATGCCCTCATGGCCTTCATTGGTGGCGAATGTGGCGTAACCCTTCTCGATGATCTGCCCGGCATGGCCCTGCGCCGTCACCGTGATCGATGGCAGCGCGGGATCGCTGACGAAGAACTGGCCGCAATGCCCGCTGCAGCCCAGCTGCATGAACTTGCCGTTCCACTTGTCCGGGAAGGTCGCCATGAAGCCGGCCGTCTTGCCGCTGGCGGGATTGGTGACGAAGCTGCCGCTGACCTGGCAGAACGCCGGGCGGGAGCCCGATGCCGCGACATAGCGCGCACCGCTTGGCAGCGGGGCGAATTTGACCGGGCCGATGACGATGCGCGAGCTGGTCACCGCCGAGGCGATCGCCTGCATTCCCTTCGGGCGTGCAGGCGGCTTCGAGCCCGGGCGAGCTTTGCGCGGCCAGCGGCACCGGCGCGGCGGTGGAGCCTGCCAGACCCGCAGCCACCAGCGACAGTCCAGCGAGCGGCCCGATGCGGCCGCCGCGCGGGAGAGTTGCCGGTTTGGCTGGCTTAAGTGCATCCCGATTTTTCATACCGATCATCCTCTCGTCGATTGTCTCTGTATCGTTCCGGCTTTCTCGCCGACAATTGACTTTTCCCGGGCGTGAGGTCAATCCGGCCTGACCAATTATCGAGGATGACCGGTGCTCCAGAAAATCCTTGGGCTGGCTCTGAGCCTGTGGGGCGCCGCAGCTCTACCTAGTCTTGCCGCTGCCGAATTGGCAATTGCGCCTGCAACCGCCTTGCATCCCCGCGCCAGACCGCCGATCTCTCAACCGGCTGGCGCTTCCGCTATGGCGAGGCCGGCGAAGCCCCCGCCGCGCCCGCTTTCGACGACAGCAGCTGGGAGCAGGTCGCGGTCCCGCACAGCTGGAACCGCATCGGCGAATATGCCGAAAAGCGCTCGGCGCAGGCCAACAATGCGCAAGGCGTGGGCTGGTACCGGCTGAGCCACCAGGCCCCGGCCGCCGCCAAAGGCCAGCGGCACTATCTCGATTTCGCCGCCGTCGGCACGATTGCCGATGTCTGGGTCAACGGGGTGCATGTGGGCCAGCACAAGGGCGCGTTCAGCCGCTTTCGCTTCGATGTGACGGCGCAGTGGAAGACCGGCGCGGCGAATGTCATCGCGGTGCGGGCGGATAATTCCAAGCCTGCCGCAGGCAGCTCGACCGAGCAGATAATTCCGCTGGCGGGGGACTTCTTCGTTCACGGCGGCATTTATCGCGGGGTGTCGCTGATCACTGCCAGCCCCTTCTCCTTCGATCTGCTCGATCACGGCGGACCGGCGCTCTATATCGCGACCCCCAGCGTCGCTGAGGAGAAGGCCGAAGTTGCCGCGCGCATGCAGATCCGCAATGCCGACAGCCGCCGCCGCACCGGCGATGTCCGCCTGACCATCCGCGACCAGAGCGGCGCGGCGGTCGCCGCAGACGCGGATCACGACCAGCAAGGGCGGCTGGCGGCCCGGCCTGGTCGATGACGGCGAAATGCGGGCTGGCGATTCCCGAAGCCCCGGCTGTGGAACGGCACGGACCGATCCCTACCTCTACAGCGCCACCGCCGAGCTGATCGAGAAGGGCCGCGTGGTCGATGCGGTCACCCAGTCGTTCGGCATCCGCAGTTTCAAGGTCGATCCCGACCGCGGCTTCCTCCTCAACGGCAAGCACCTCAAGCTGCAAGGCGTCTCGCGCCATCAGGACCGCTTCGGCAAGGGCTGGGCGCTGACCCGCGCCGACCACGCCGAGGATATGGCTCTCATCGAGGAAATGGGCGCGAATTCGGTCCGCCAGGCGCACTACCAGCACGCCGACGAATGGAGCGACGAGGCCGACAGGGCAGGCATGGTGGTCTGGGCCGAAGTCGGCTTCGTCGGCGCGCCGAGCCTCACCGGCGGGCAGGGCTCGCCCGAGCTCTGGGCCAATGCCGAACAGCAGCTGCGCGAGCTGATCCGGCAGAATTACAACCACCCCTCGATCGCCATGTGGTCGGTGGGCAACGAAGTCGATTCGGCCAAGGCCTTCGGCGCCACCGAAGCCACGCCGTCGCCGGTGCAGCTGCTGCGCCGCCTGCACGAGGTGGCCAAGCAGGAAGACCCCGCGCGCGCCACCGTCTTCGCCGATTTCAGCGAGGACATGGGCGAATTCGGCAAGACCCGGCAGGATCTGTCGAAGGTCACCGATCTGATCGGCTACAACCGCTATTTCGGCTGGTACATGCCGCAGCCGCTGAACGCGGCCAAGCAACTCGGCACGGTGATGGACCGGCTGCACGCCAAGCATCCGGGCAAGCCGATCTCGCTCTCCGAATATGGCGCGGGCGCAGCGCCCTCGCAGCACAGCGACGACATCCGCTCCGGCTTCGTCAACTTCGCCGGCCGTCCCCAGCCCGAGGAATTCGCCAACTTCGTCCACGAAGCCAGCTGGCCCGCGATCCGCGAGCGCGATTACATCTTCGGCAGCTGGGTGTGGAACATGTTCGATTTCACCTCGGACCTGCGGCTCGAAGGCGATTCGGTCGATCTCAACACCAAGGGGCTGGTCACGTCCGATCGCAAGACCCGCAAGGACGCGTTCTATTACTACAAGGCGCAGTGGAACCCGGAGCCGATGATCCACCTCACCGGCAAGCGCTATGCCGACCGCGCCTATCCGCGCATGGAAGTGAGGGCCTACAGCAATGGCGAACGCGCCGTCCTGCGCATGAATGGCGTCGCTATCGGCGAAACCGCCTGTCCGGACAAGCTCTGCGTCTGGCCGAATGTCGCGCTGAAGCCAGGGCCGAACCGGGCGGAGGTCTCGATACTGGGCGCGATGGCGCCAGGGCAGGGCGGCGCATCGATGCCGCTCCAGATCGAGGACACGGCCATCTGGAACGGACCCGACCCGGCGCAAGGCATCCGCATCGACGCTGGCGACCTCGCCGGGCGCGAGCTGGCGGGACGGCGGTTCGGTTCGGACAGTTTCGTCACCGGCGGCGAGGCCAAGGTGCTCAGCATGGGCGGCATCGGCAACCGCCGCCAGGCGGGGCTGACGATCGCCGCCGCCGAGCCCGAACTCTATGCCTATTGGCGCGAGGGCGAGGCCTTCTCGTATGCGATCCCGCTGCCCGATGGGCGCTGGACCGTAACTGTCCACAGTTTCGAGCCGAATACCGAAGCCAAGGCTGCGCAGACGCTGCGCATCCTCGCGCAAGGCAAGCAGGCCCTGGCCCCCTTCAATGTGGCCAAGGCCGCCGGAGGTCCGCTCAAGGGTCTCGCCCGCAGCTTTCCGGTAACGGTGCGCGGCGGCGAGCTTAGACTGGAATTCAGCGCCAGCGGCGGCAAGGCGGTAGTCGCGGCAATCGAAGTGACCCGCTAATCGCGCGGCGGGGTTTTCACCCAGCCTTAAGAGTTATGATCTATTGCGGATCATAACAATTGCACCTACATGGCCGCCAACCCCGGAAACAGATTTGCCGAGACCCGCCCGATGACCAGCCCCCTCCTCGCCTCTCTGCTCGCAAACTACGAGTGGAAGCTCTCGCTCGCCGCGCTGGTGGGCATTTTCGGGATCGGCTTCCTCGCCGGAGAGCTGTTCAAGCTCAATCCGGTGATCGGCGAAGCGGCGCGGCTCAATGCCGATACCTACAAGGCGAAGATGCAGAAGCCCAATTACGCGGCCAACCAGATGTGGAACCGCAAATGGTCGGCCCTCTTCCTGGTCATCATCTTCGGCGGCATCCTGCCGTTCTGCCTGACGCTGGAAGCGCAGCCGTGGTGGAGCATGCTGCTCGACATGGCGGTAATCCTGATGGTCTACGATTTTTTCTACTATCTCACCCACCGCTTCCTGTTCCACGACAGCGGCTTTTTCGGCGGGCCGCTGAAATGGATGCATGCGGTGCACCACCGCCAGCACAATCCGTGCCGCTGGGATTCTGAGCTATATCCACCCGCTGGAAGTGGCGATCGGGCTGGGGCTTTATGTCGCGACGATTGCCGTGCTGTCGGCGTTCATGGGCAAATTCCATCTGGCGACGGTGATCGTCACCTGGATCGCCTTTTCCGAGATCAACCTGCACAATCACGATCGCTGGAATGTGGACCGCTTTCCCTTCCGCTATTTGAGCACCATGTCGGTGATGCACCACAACCACCACGCCAAATTCACCGGCGGCAATTACGCGACGATCACCCTGCTCTACGACTGGATGTTCGGCACGCTGGATTATGGCGACGGCTGGGGCAAGGGCAAGGCCGGGGCGAAGGCCAAGGCTGCCTAGACTGCGGCCTGCACCCGGCTGAACAGTTCCGCGAGGACTGCCGCCATCCAGTGCTCGTCCACCGCCGAGAAATCGCTGCCGAGCGGCGTACCTTTCGCCAGCGTGTATTTGCTTCGTTCGATCGCATGCAGAGTTGCGACCGCCTGGCCATCCTGGAGGCGAAAGCTGATCCCGGCAACGCGTTTGCTGTGCACCTTGAGGATGAAGCGCCGGATGTCGCTGGTGGAGCCCTCTTCGGTCAATTCGAAATCGGCGCGTTCCTCGACGGCGGCAAGGGCGAGTTCGACCAAGCGCGCGAGCATCGGGCCTTCGGTGCGGCCCCAGCGCAAGCGCTCGAACTGGACACCATCGACGACATGCGAAAGCCGGTCGCATTCCTGCGCGAAACTGTCCTGGGGCATGACGATCCTTTGGTTGGCTGGCTTGCCGGCCAGCAGGCCGGGCGAGATGCCGCATTCCGGCCATAGCGGACGACTTCCTAACATCTCTGCCGGTGAGCAGGCGCGGCGAACTTGACCGCGAACGCCGGGGCTGCCAAGCCTCCGGCTCATTGGTCAGGCCAGCGGAAACCCGGATGAAAGACATTGCCAGCAAGCCGAACGACCGGCTCTACAAGGATCTGGCGCGCACGCTGACTGCCGGGATTGTCGCAGGCAAGTATCCGGTCGGCAGCAGGCTGCCGGCAGAACGCGAGCTGGCCGTGCAATTCGAAGTCAGCCGCCCGACGGTCCGCGAGGCGGTGATCGCTCTCGAAGTGCAGGGTTTTGTCGAAGTGCGCATCGGCTCGGGCGCCTATGTCGTGCGGATGCCCGGCGAATCCGATGTGCCCGGCTTCGCCATGAGCGCTTTCGAACTGACCGAAGCACGGCTGCTGATCGAAGGCGAAACCGCCGCACTGGCAGCCGCGCAGATCACCGATGCCGAGATCGCGGAGATTGCCGGGCTGGTCCAGGAAATCGCCCGCGAAAACCTGGCGGCAAAGGGCGCAGAGCGCGCCGACCGGGGCTTTCATCTCGCCATCGCCAGGGCGACCCGCAACAGCGGCTTGCTGGGCGCGGTGGAGACGCTGTGGGATTTGCGCGACAGCTCTGCGGAAGCTGCGCTACTCCACGAGAAGGCCCGCACCGCCAATGTCAAACCGGTGGTCGAGGAACACACCGCCATCCTCGAGGCGCTGAAGGCCCGCGACCCCGCTGCCGCCCGTGCTGCGATGCGCGCGCATCTCTCAGCTGTGCTCGACAGCCTGCTGTTCGCCACCGAGGAACAGGCCGTTGCCGAGGCGCGCAAGGCCGTCGCCGCCAAGCGCGCGCGCTATTCGGCTTAGGGCCTACCGCCCCTGCCCCAGCAGCTCGACCGGCCCGATCAGCCCGGAGCGGCGCAGCGGCGCATCCGCCTTGTAGCTGGGCATGGCGGTCCAGGTGATCGGTTTGGCGTCCGTTTGCGCGTCGCCGATCAGCCGGTTGACCCACAGATTGGCGACGCGAATGCTCAGCCGGTTGCGCCCGGGCTTCGTCACCTTGCCGATGTCCACCCGGTAAGGCGCGTGCCAGGCCGAACCGGCGACTGTGCCGTTGACCGAAACCTCCGCCACCTCGCGCGCCTCACCCAGGCTCAGCCACAGCGGCTGGCCCGGCTTCCAGCCGCGCGGGGCGGCGAAGTCCTTCGAATAGGTGGCCTCGCCGGAAAAATATTTGATCCCGGGTTCGGCGTGCTCATTGAGCGGTGCGAGGCTGGGCAGAACGGCGCTTGCGGGCGCGCCCCGGCCTGACTGGAAGGCGACCTGCCACGGCCCGTCCAGCTTCGCCAGCGAGACCGGCGCGAGCTGCTTGATTGCCAGCGCATCGGCCCCAGCAGGCTTGCGGAACACGACATGGACCAACTCGTCGATCCCGAGCGCAAGGTTGACCTTGGTCATGCCGTCCTTGATCAGATAGCCCACCGGTTCGAAAGTGCCGGTCTCTGCGCGCCACAGTTCGGGCGCCTTGCCGGTGACGCGGAAGCGGGCCTCGATGGTTTGCGCCGTGCCGCTGCGGTTGACCAGGAAGTAGCTTTCGCCATCCGCCAGTTTGCGGTGGACGAAGGGAATCTCGCCGCGATCCATCGAGCCGGTGTAGTCGAAATCGGGCGCGACGCCGATTTCGCGCAGCGCCGAAGCGATGTCGCGGGTGGGAATCACCCTGCCGATGCCGGCCACCGCCTGGTGCGTTCCGGGCCACAGCTTCTTGGCCAGGGCGGCATATTCCGCCGCATCGCCGCCCAGCCCCGGGTTGCCCTCCGGCGCATGCCCGACCACCGTCGCCCCGCCATCGACCAGCGCCGCCAGCTTGCGCAGCACGGTGAGGCTCATCCGGTGCGACGAGCCGCCGAGATAGAGCGCCTTGTAACGCGCGCCGCCGGGCGTGACGAGTTCGTCGCCCTCGTTCTTCAGCGCCGAAGTCAACGCATCGAAGTTGACAAAATCATAGGCATTGCTCACCGGCGCATCCGCGACCTGCTTGTCGCCATAAAGCCCGGTCAGCGGCCCTTCCTCGCCATAAAAGTAGGCGACATCGGCGACATTGCGCCCCTGCTGCAGCATCAGCGCATTGCGCGCCATGTAATCGACCCAGGGCCGCGCCAGCTCCGCCCAGGCCTCGTTGCGGTTGAAATACTGGCCGAAAATGAACAGCGACAGGCCGGGCGCCTTGTCGTCGCGCGGCACATGCACCGAAGTGTGCACCACCGGGCGGTTGACCCCCAGGACGAACTCCAGATCGATCACCCGCTTGAGATCGGCCGGGCCATAGTTCCACGGGTTCATCGACGCGGTCATCGATTCCGCCGCGACCAGGTTCTGGCCATAGATATGCGCGACCGACGCCGCGCCCTTGATGTCGGCGAGGTAGGTCAGCTTGGGGCCATCCTTGCGGGCGTGGGTCCACATCGCCGCCATCGGAATATCGGCGTGGCGGCGCATCGCCATGTCGTCGCCCAGCGAAGGCCGGTGATCTTCCAGCGCCTCGCCATAGACGATCAACCCGTTCTCGCGGGCCGCCTTGGCGACGGTGCCATAGTGCTCGCTGGCCAGCAGGTCGGCGAGGGTGCGGCGATAGTCGAACAGGAAGCGGTCGCTGTCTTCGCGGCTGCCCACCAGCGCGCCGGTCAGCGCCGGCATCCACGGCACCGGATCGTAGCCGCGCAGCCGCTTGAATTGCTCGATCATCTTCGGCGTCCAGTTGGCCGCGCCGACTTCGATCGAGTCGGTCAGTATCGCGCGCACGCCGCGCTGGCCGATCAGCCCGCCCGAGGCGTCGCGGTACATGCCGATATAATGGTCGATATAGCGGCGCACCGCCGCGCCATCGAACTTGTCGACTTCGAGACCAGTGGCTTCGGGCGGGGCCGGGTGGTTGGTGGTGCCGAGCAGCGAATGGCCGAAGCGCAGCACGCGCCAATTGCCCCCATTCGGCAGGCGCGGAGGCGACCAGTCGAGCGCGCCATCGGCCTTCATCCGCGAGGTGAGGTCGATGACGCTGGCAGGAGCCACGCCCTTCGCGCCGTCCGCCGGGGCGGTCAGCGCGTAATAGTCCTGCGAGATGGCGTAGCCGGCCTTGGTCTCGGCGCGATCGATCCGCGCATCGGCGGACAGGCGCAGGTCGGCAACGGTCAGGGGCTTGCCCAAAATGGCCTTGCCCATGGTCTCGGCAATGTTCATGTCCATGGCCAGGCCAGGCGCCGGCTCGCCCATATTCAGGCCGATGCCCTTGCGGGGGACGAATTCGACGCGGAAATAGCGTGCGCTGACCGGCGCGAAGGCATAGATCGCGGTGGTCTGCGCGGTTTCGAAATCGATGACCTTGCGCCAGTCGGTGCCGTTGTCGCTGGCATCCAGCCGGGGCGCATAGAGCGCGCCGACGAACATCATCGCCGCACCCGGTGCGAACATCGACAGCGAGCGCGCCGTCACCCGTTTGCCATAATCGAGCACCAGCAGCGGGTTCTTGTCCGTGCCGCCGCGCGCGATATCGACACCCTGGGCAAGGTCGCCGTCGCGTAGCCCCGCCGGATCGAGCAGTTTGCCGCCAAGCGCATCGTGCGCGGCAACCGGCGCCAGTTCGGTGGCCGCGCCCGCCGGGAAGGCCAGCACCTTGACCTCGCCATAATGCTGCGGCGGCACTTTGGCCTTCTCGGTCGAAACCATATCGCCGAAACCGCCCGCAGGCTTGAGCGACTGGAACGGACCTGTGTTCGACGGCGGCGGGGCCAGCCTGCCGGTGAACCTCTTGCCGCCTGCAACCGTGGTTTCGCTCCACACCAGCTTTTTCATGGCGTCTTCGGGCTTGACCCACGGCCCGCCGGTTTCCGACCAGCCGGGCGAGGAGGCGATGGTCAGCTCCATACCCAACCGGTCGGCCTCGCTCGCGGCGAATTTGAAGGCGTCCTTCCACTCCGGCGTCATGTAGACCAGCCGCTTGTCGACTATCGTCGGGGTCATCAGCGCCGCATCGAAATTCTGCATGCCGCCGATGCCGACGCGCTGCATCCAGGCGAGGTCCTTGGCGATGCCGTCCTTGGCGATGTTTCCGTTCATCCAGTGCCACCACACCCGCGGGCGGGCGCTGTTGGGCGGGTCGCGGAACTGCTCCTCAAGGCTGGGTTCGACCGGCTGCAATTGCTCTGGCTGGGGCGTGGGCAGGCGCTGCTGGGCCAGCGCCGGGCAGGCGGTCAGCGCGGTGGCGAGCGCCAAAGCTGCGCGCAATCTCGGTCGGTTCATGGTTTTCCCCTGTTGCATGGCATTGCTATCCGGCAAAGCGCGGCTCGGCCACGCCGGTGACGCCCAGCCCCGCGACCACATAGACCTCGCCCGCGCCCGGCTCCACCGCCTCGCCCAGCGCGCCGTGTTCTATCGTGGTGACATAGAGCACATCGAGGTCCGGCCCGCCGAAAGCGACGCTGGAGACCAGCTTCACCGGCATTTCCACAATCCGCTCGAGCTTGCCATCCGGGCTGTAGGCGGCGATCTTGCCGCCGCCGTAGATCGCGATCCAGACGCAGCCATCGGCATCGACTGTAGACCCGTCCGGCAGGCCGCCCAGTTCCTTGGTGTTGGCGAACACGCGGCGGTTGGCGACTTGCCCGGTGGCGATGTCGTAGTCGTAGGCATAGCAATCGTGCAGCCAGCTGTCGGAGAAGTAAAAGGTCTGGTCGTCGGGCGAAAAGCACGGCCCGTTGGAGAAATGGATGCCGCTGTCGAGCTGGTGCAGGCTGTGGTCGGGATCGAGCCGGTAGAGGCCGCCATCGGGCGTCGGCGCGGCAAAGTTCGCGGTGCAGGCGCCGATCAGAAAACGCCCGCGCCGATCGACCTTGCCGTCGTTATAGACATGGGGAGGCGGATCGCCGAGCGGGTGCAGCGGCGCCAGTTCGCCTGTCTCGAAATCGAAGTTGAAGATGCCGCTGCGCAGCGTCACGCAGGCCCCGCCGCCTGCGCGCAGCACCAGCGTGGTGATGACGCTGGGCATGGTCCACGTCCGCGTAGCGCCCGAAGCCGGATGCAGCCGGTGGATCTTCATGCCGGCATTGTCGATGTAATAGAGCGCTTGTCCGGCGGCGTCCCACAGCGGGTTCTCGCCGCCATCGGTGCGCGGGGTATCGACCCTTTCGATCCGCATTCCGGCCTCTCCCATGCTCGCCGCGTCGCTGTGCGGCCATGCACACTGCACCGGCAATTGGTCAAGCCAATTTCGCGCCCTGCATTTACATGCCGCCGCCGCTCTCCTATCCCGATTCCAAAGCGAACGCGAGGGAGGTTGAGGATGGCGCAGCGACACGCGGGAGACGGCACCGAACCCGACGAAATGGCGCTCGCCGCGCTGGAGCTCGATCCGCGCTACCGTGAATTGCTGCGCCGCCGCTCGCGCTTCGCCTGGCTGCTCACCGCCATCATGCTGGCGATCTATTTCGGCTATATCCTGCTGATCGCCTTCCGCCGCGACATCCTCGCCCAGCCGATCGGCGATGGCGTCACCACGCTGGGCATTCCCGCCGGGCTCGGCGTGATCCTGGCCGGCATCGCGCTCACCGCGATCTACGTCAGCCGCGCCAACCGCGAGTTCGATCCGCTGGTCGAAGCGATCCGGCGGGAGCATCGCGGATGAGCGGACTGCCGATCACTCGGGCTGCACTGGCCCTCGCCGCGCTGATCATCCCCGCCGTCCTGCTCGCCGATGCGCTGACCGGAGAAACGCAGCAGCAGGCGGCCAACTGGCCGGCCATCGCCATGTTCGGCGCCTTTGTCGCGGTGACGCTGGGCATCACCCGCTGGGCGGCGCGGCGCACCAAGACCACCTCCGATTTCTACGCCGCGGGCGGCGGCATCACCGGCTTCCAGAACGGCCTCGCCATCGCCGGCGATTATATGTCCGCCGCCAGCTTCCTCGGCATTTCCGCGCAGATCTTCGCCGACGGCTACGACGGGCTGATCTATTCGACCGGCTTCCTCGTCGGCTGGCCGATCATCCTGTTCCTGCTGGCCGAGCGGTTGCGCAATCTCGGGCGCTATACTTTCGCCGACGTCGCCAGCTTCCGCTTCGCGCAGGGGCCGGTGCGGCTGTTCGCCGCCTTCAGCACGCTGGCGGTGGTGATCTTCTACCTGATCGCGCAAATGGTCGGCGCCGGGCAGCTGATCAAGCTGCTGTTCGGCCTGCCATACGAGTGGGCGGTGGTGATCGTTGGCGTGCTGATGACCTGCTATGTGCTGTTCGGCGGCATGATCGCGACCACCTGGGTGCAGATCATCAAGGCGGGGCTGCTGCTGGGCTGCGCGACGTTCATGGCGCTGGCGGTGCTGTGGCGCTTCGGTTTCTCGCCCGAGGCGCTGTTCGCCGCAGCCGTCGATGTGAAGACCGGCCTGGCGGCAAAGGCAGGCGCCGCCCCCGGCGAGGCCGCCGCCAAGGGCCTCGCCATCATGGCGCCGGGCGGCTTCATCAAGGACCCGGTTTCGGCGATCAGCTTCGGCATGGCGCTGATGTTCGGCACCGCAGGGCTGCCGCACATATTGATGCGCTTCTTCACCGTGCCCGACGCCAAGGCGGCGCGCAAATCGGTGCTGTGGGCGACCGGCTGGATCGGCTATTTCTACCTGCTGACTTTCATCATCGGCTTCGGCGCGATCACCCTGGTGGCGACCGACCCGGCCTATCTGCTGGGCGACGGCGCGCTCAGGGGCGGCGGCAATATGGCGGCGGTGCACCTCGCCTCGGCGATCGGCGGCGATCTGTTCCTCGGCTTCGTCAGCGCGGTCGCCTTTGCCACGATCCTCGCGGTGGTCGCCGGGCTGACCCTGTCGGGGGCTTCCGCTGTCAGCCACGATATCTATGCCTCGATGCTGAAGCGCGGCGCGGCGGACCCGGCGGCGGAACTCAGCGTCTCGCGCCGCACCGTGCCGGTGCTGGCCGCGCTCGCCATCGCGCTGGGCATCGCTTTCGAGCAGCAGAACGTCGCCTTCATGGTCAGCCTGGCCTTTGCGCTGGCCGCTTCGGGCAATTTCCCGGTGCTGGTCATGTCGATCCTGTGGAAAGGCTGCACCACCCGCGGCGCGGTCGCGGGCGGCAGCCTGGGCGTGGTGCTGGCGCTGGTGCTGACGGTGCTGTCGCCAGCAATCTGGGTGAGCATCCTGGGCCATGCCGAACCGCTGTTCCCCTACAGCTCGCCGGCGATCTTCTCGGTGCCGCTGGCCTTCCTGACGATCTGGCTGGTCTCCTTGCTCGACCGCAGCGGGCGCGCGGCGGTGGACCGCGCGGGCTATCCGGCGCAGCGGGTGCGATCGGAGACCGGGATCGGGGCGGCGGGGGCCTCGGCACATTGAGCGGCGGCGCGCCGGTCCGGCTGGCCCCGGTTCACCCCGGCTTGCCCGGCGCCCGGCACGAATAACTCGCCGCCTGGTCCGGGTCCGCGCCTGCGGTCAGCACCGCCTGCTTCGGCCAGGCGCAGAGCAGCCGCTGGCGCTCTGGTCCCGGCGTGCCGCCGCCCATGAAGCCGCCGCCATGGCCGCGACGGGCGACGAAGGTCTCGGGCGCCGGCCGCTGCCCCTCCACCCAGTGCTGCAGCGCCAGCACCATATTGCGTTCGGGCGTCTGGTCGCGCTGCGGTGCGCCGCTCTGGCCGAAGCTGTCCGGCCCCTTGCCGCCGAAGCAGTGCTGCACCCCCGGGATCATGAACAACCGCGAGGAATCCGCCGCCCGCGCGCCCGACTGGCGCAGCATGGCGGAGTCGTAATTCAAGGTGGCCTCGGGCGGGATCGCGGCGTCGGCCCAGCCGTGCCAGATAATCAGTCTGGCCGCCGCGCGCGAAGAAGCGGCTGAGATCGACCGGCGCGTCGATCTCGCGCGAAGCGGCTTTGAGCTTGGCCGGGTGCTTGTCCCAATCAAAGCTGGCGGGGGTGGCGAACGGCTTTTGCACCAGCGCCCCCAGCATGCCGTCGGCCAGCCCCTCGCCGCCCGGCTTGCCGCTTTTGCCGCGCAGCAGATAGCCTTCCCAGCCGAGCATGGGCGCTGGATCGCCCGCCTCCGAGCCCGAGGGCAGATAGCCGCCCGCCAGCTGCCGCCCTGCGCTATTGCGCGGACCGGCATGGATCCGCCGCAGCGCCGCCAGCTGCGGATCGCTGAAGCATTGCGGCGAACTGCTCGCCCCGCACGCCAGCTTCGCGGCATCGAAGCGGCATTGGCGCGGATCGGCGACCAGCCCGTCGGCCTGGCCATCGGCGCTGTCGCACTGGCGCAGCACTTCCTCCTCGAGCAACTTCGCCTGTTCGGTGCGGATCGCCGCGCCGGGCGCATTCTGCGCCTGCACGCTGTTGATCAGGGCCATCGCGAGGCTGGTGAAATCGGCCGCCGGGGCGCCCGCCAGAATTCCGTCGTAATCTTCCGGAAACCGCGCCGCCTGCATCAGGCCCTGCCGTCCGCCGCCCGAGCAGCCGACGAAATAGGATTTGTCCGGCCGCCGCCCGTAATAGGCCGCGACCAGCTGCTTGGCGGCGACGGTGGCGAGGTGGACCGCCCGCCAGTTGTAGTCGCGCACCCGTTCCGGCTGGCCCTTGGCCCAGTCGTATTCGGTCATCGTGCCGCGATGGCCGGTGTCGGTCGCCATGCCGGCCTGCCCGGCCTTGACCGCCTGCCCCAGGTTGAAATAATCGATCGCCCCGGCAAAACCGCCGATGCCGATGCCGTGTAACCGACCGTCCCAGCCAGAGGCCGGGAGCCACACCTCGAAGCCGATGTCGGAGGCGGCGGTGGGCCGGATGCGCCCGGTGACGCGGCAGAGCGCGGCGGACGCCTTGGCGACCACCGCCGCATTGCCGAACATCGGCGAGAGTCCGGAATTGGCCACCGGTGCGCCTTCGGCGAGGCTGGCGGCGACGGCGATTTCGACATTGGCCAGCTTGAGACCGGCGAGCGCGCCGCAGCGCGCATCCGTCGCGGGCGTGGCGGGCGCAGCCGTATCCTGCGCCAAGGCCGGAGCGGGCAGGCCCAGCCCGGCGACCTGCGCCCCAGCCGCCGCGCCCGCCAGCAAGCTTGCGGCGAGCACCAGGGATTTCGTCCGGACTGCCATGTTCGGTCCTCCTCGCGCCTGTGTCGCCTGTGTGCGTCCGCCCAGTCATTTCAAAAAGAGCGGGCAACGGCAAGCATGTTGTTGTCTGAGTTATCGCAAACTAGCCCAGGCTCGCGCGATTTTCAACTGTCCTGACCAATTTGGCAAGCCGGTTGCCACGGCGATAGAGAAGTCGCGGACTGTAGCCTCAAAGCCACAGCTTCGCGGATAGTGCGGCGGCCTCCTGCCGAAGCCACTGCGGCCACTTGCTATCTGCCTGAGCAATTGTCTATGGACGGAGCTGAATTGGTTAGGCCAGACGCCGCCAACGGGAGGAATTTTCATGCGAATCACGAAGCTAGCGCTCGCCACCGTCAGCCTGCTGGCGCTTTCGACTCAGGCATACGCGCAGGATGCGGCGGCGGATGAGGGTGAGGAAGACTCAAGCGAGATCGTCGTCACCGGCACTTTGGTGCGCGGCATTGCGCCTGCAGGGGCCAATGTCATTACAACGGACTCGAAAGCAATCGAGGAAACCGGCGTTTCGTCAGTCGCGCAGCTGCTTCAGACAATTCCGCAGGTCGGCACGTTCAACGATTTGCAGACAACGGCGGGCGGCTCCAGCTTCGTGACGACCAACCGGCCGAACTTGCGCAACCTGCCCGGCTTCACCACCGCAGGCTCCTCGCCGACGCTGGTCCTCGTCGATGGCCACCGTGTGGTTGGCGCCGGCATCTCGGTGACCGATCCTGACGCCGATATCGTGCCGCCCGGCATGATCGAGCGGGTCGAGATCGTGCCCGATGGCGGTTCGGCGATCTACGGTTCGGACGCCGTCGCGGGCGTGATCAACTTCATCACCAAGAAGAAGTTCGACGGCCTGTCGGTAGACGCGAACTATGGCTTCGCCGACCAGTACCACAGCTTCGATGCCAGCGTTACCGCAGGCAAGAGCTGGGATCGCGGATCGGTTTTCATCTCCTACAATCATTCCCAGCACAACGAACTCAATGGCCGCGACCGCGACTGGGTGTTCTATCCGCTCGCAACCATTGGCGGTGCTCCCGGAGGCGGGAGCGTCGTCGCCACCAACCTGCGGTGCTCGCCGGGCAACGTCAGCGTCGGCTTCGTCGGTTCTGGGCCGGCAGCCGGCATGGGCTTTTACGGGTTGACCGCCAACGGAACGCGGCAGGCTGCTCTCAACCAGTGCGATCCCTCGGACGACGTTACGATCTATCCGAAGGAGCGGCGGCATTCGGTCATGGCCGGGGCGAACTTCGAATTCAGCGACGCCGTCGAACTCGATCTCCGCGGCTTCTACACCAACCGCAAGACGGACACAAACGGCGGGCCGTTCGACGGTTCGGTCAACTTCGGGCCCTCGTTCCTCGCCGCCTTCGGCTTCATTCAGAGCCCGCTGTTCGCCCCGAACTCGGCTGTTACCGGAGTTTGCCCGACCCAGGTGGCGCCCGGCGTCGTTTTCCCGTTGCCGTGCAACACCTTCGAAGCGCAACAGGTTTTCTATAAATTCGGGCCACAGGGTTCCGTCCGTGACCGCAACAATCTGAGCACATGGGGCATTACGCCGACCGTGACGGCCAAGCTGGGCAACAACTGGCGCGCGAAATTGCTCGGCAGCTATGGCGAAAGCACTGTCAGGTTGGACCAGTTCAACATCGACGCCAGCGCCGTCAACAATGCGGCTGCAGCCGGCCTGTTCAACCCCTATAACCCGTCTTCGAGCAATGCTGCAGCGCTTGCGGTGTTGTCCAACATGCAAAACTTCAACCGGGTCAAGCAGAGCCGGTTCAACACCAGGCTGGTGATCGATGGCGACTTGCTTCCGCTTCCCGGTGGGGCCGTAAAGGCGGCTTTCGGCGCCGAATACGACGAAACCAAGTTCATCACGCAGTTCACCCTGGGATCGATCGTGCCGGGCACGGAGAACACAGGATCGCCCGCCGTCGCGGTCAATGGCACAACCATCCTTCCCGCTTATGGGGCCGCCAGAACCAGGCGGCTCGGCCGCAATGTGAAATCGGTGTTCGGCGAAATTGTCGTTCCGCTGTTTGGTGCCGACAATGCAACAGCCGGTTTCCGCGAGCTGACTTTTTCGCTTGCGGGCCGCTATGACGATTACAGCGATTTCGGCGGCACGTTCAATCCGAAGCTGGGCCTGACCTGGAAACCGACCGACTGGCTCAAGTTGCGCGGCGCCTGGGGCAAGTCGTTCGTTGCGCCCAGTCTCGCCGACTTCGAGACCGCTGCTCCATTGACGCTCAATTTCGTCAATATCCCCTTCTTGCTGCCGGCCGCCGCCCTGGTTGGAACGACGATCAACGGGGTTGTGGTTCCGCCGGTCAACAACCGTTCGCAGATCGTGCTGCAGGGCAATCAGGCCGGGATCGTTTCGGAAAAGGCGACGACCTGGTCGCTGGGCGCCGATATCGAAGTGCCGGGGGTCGATGGGCTGCGCTTCAGCGGCACTTATTACAACATCGACTTCAAGAACATCTTCGGCCTGCCGCCGTTCACCACCTCCACCTTCTACCAGAACTTTGTCGGCACCAAGGAGATCGCCTTCCTGCCCACGCAAGCGCAGGTCGATGCCCTGATTGCGAAGGCCGACCGGGTCAATGGAACCAGCTGCGCCGCCAACTGCTATGTCATCGTCGAAGCGCGCAAGACCAACCTTTCGCAGGTGAAGCTGTCAGGCCTCGATCTGTCGATGAACTATGTTGCGCAGACCGGTTTCGGGTCGCTGGATTTCAACTTCAGCGGCAACGTCGATCTCACCCGTGATCAGCAGTCTTCGGCGGGACTGCCGTTCGTCGGTCAGATCGATGATAACGCCAGCAATTTCCGCTTCCGCACGGCGCTCGGCGCCCAAATCCAGCAATTGCGGGCTCAGGTAACCTTGAACCACAGGGCAGGCTACAATCTGGTTCCGAGCGTGGGTGTTGGCACGACACAAAGCCAGGTCACAGCGTTCACCACCGTTGACCTGTTCCTGAAGTATGAGTTCCCCGACGAGGGTATGCTGGGCGGCCTGGCGCTTTCGGTCAAAATCGACAATGTCTTCGATAAGGATCCGCCGCGCTACCTCCTGCAAAACGACCTGTCGCGGCGGGAAAACGGCTACACCAATGGCCGCACCATCGGCCGTTATGTCCAGTTCGGCATCGCCAAGAAGTTCTGATCCTCGGCCTTCAGGGCAATTGCAAAACCCGGGGCGTCGCGATGCGGCGCCCCGCTTTTCATGCGCGGCTTTCGCGCCGCGACATCGCTTGACGGGAAGGCCCGGTAGCGGGCGGCAACCTATGCCGGCAGCAACAGCGGCGCGACTTCGCGCCTCACCTCGCCGATCTTCTTGCCGCCCTCGAAACGCCCGAGGCCATAGTCGCCCTTGATCGTCGTGCGGTGCATGCGGCGTTCGTATTTCGGGTCGCAGCCTTCGACCGCGTGGAGCACGCGGTGGTTGTCCCAGATCACCAGGTCGGTCGGGCGCCACTCGTGCCAATAGGGGTTCACCTTGCGGTTTAGCTCCTGCACCGCCTCCTCGAACAGCGCGTCGCCTGCGGCATCTTCGTGCCCCTCGATGCCCACCGCCGAAAAGCCGCAGAAATGGGCGACCTTCTCGCCGCTGTCCCGCGTCCAGACGAAGGGATGGATCGCGCGCGGGAAGACCGAGGCTTCCTCGGTATTGGCGCGCTCGCGCTCGGTATCACCGAAGGTTTTGAAATAGCGGCCAAAGCGCATCTGGGTCAGCCGCACATCCAGCGTGTAGATCGCGCTGAGGTTCTCGATCTTGCGCAGGATCGCCGGGTCCATCGCCTTGTAAAGCTCGATCCCGTCGGAAAAGCCGGTGCGGCCATCGACCGGCGCGGCGACCACCGAGCGCAGCACGCCGGCATAGTTGAGCTCGTCGTTATAGCTGTGATCGAAGTGCCAGGGCAGGAAGGAGAAGACTTTCCGGCCACCCACCTCGACCAGCCCGTGATCGTGCCCCAAATCGGCGCGCGGCTCCACCCGCATGTCGATCACGCCGAGCATGTCCTCGCCCTCGGCGCGGGGGACATTGCGGGTCGGATGATCCTTGATCGGGCCGAAGATCTTGCTGACTTCGACCTGCATTTTCGGCGAAGGCTCCATGCCCTCGAAGACGATGAAGCCGCGCTCGCGGAACAGCCGGGCGAGCTGCGCCCGGATCGCCTCGTCGCCGATATTGTCCCAGCCCAGCCCTTCGACGCGCGAGCCCCAGCTGAAGCTTCTCGCCGAGATCGCGGATGCGGATGCCTGCCATTGTGCCTTGCTCCAATTCGTTTGCGCTATTCTATCAAGCGAGCGGCATGCGACTGCAATAAGCTACAGCATCACCTGTCCGCCATCGGCATTGATCGTCTGTCCGGTGACATAATGCCCCTCGTCGCTGGCGAGGAACACGGCGATCGGCGCGATGTCCTCGTCCAGCCGCCCAAACCGCCCAAGCGGCATTTCGTCGTAATATTTCTGCGCCCGCACCGGGTCGGCGTTGAGGAAGGCTTCGGCGGCGGGGCTGAGGCCGGCGGGGTTGAGCACATTGGCGCGAATGCCGAACTTGCCCCATTCGCGCGCGGCGGTGCGGGTCATCGCGCGGATCGCTTCCTTGCCCGCGCCATAGATGCCGTCGCCCGGCTGGCCATAGATGCCCTGGCGCGAGCCGAGGTTGAGGATCGAGCCGCCCTGCTGCTTGAGGTAAGGCGCCGCCGCCTGCATGTGGTAGATCGTGCCGAGCAGGCCCGAGCCGAGGGTGAGGTTTATGATCTCGTCGGTGATGTCCTCGATCAGCGCATTTCTGGTCGACTGGGCGTTATTGGCGAGAATGTCGATCCGGCCGAACGCATCGGCGGCGGCGGCGATGGTGCGGGCGGCATCGTCGCGATTGGCGACGTCGGCCTGCACCGCGACGACCCTTGCCCCCTCCGCCTCCAGCCGCTGGCCCGCCTCCGCGATCGCATCGCCGCGCCGGCCGGAGATAACCACGGCGGCACCCTCGCGGGCATAGGCCTTGGCGATGGCGAAACCGATACCCTGACTGCCGCCAGTGACCACTGCAACCTTGCCTGCGAGCCTGCCCATAGTCCGATCCTCTCTGTTATTTGACAGAGCGCTAACAGTTTTGCCGGGGAGTGCAATCGCGAGTCCAGGCTGCTAGTGGAGCGGGGCGTTAACCGGCGGCGGGGTAGCAACAGGGTCATGCAAACCGAGGAAGACGCCTCCGCCGCGCGGCGGCCGCTCAAATCGCGCTCGACCGGCTGGGCTTCCGCGCTGACCGGCCTGCTGCTCAAGACCCCCGTCACCCCCAACCAGATTTCCGTCATCGGCATGGGTTTCGCGCTGGCGGGCGCAGCAGCGATGCTGTTGGCGCCGCAGCAGCCGTGGCTGTGGCTGGCGGGGGCGCTGGGCATCCAGCTGCGGCTGCTCGCCAACATGCTCGACGGGCTGGTGGCGGTGGAGGGCCAGCGGCATGCACCCACCGGAGCGCTGTATAACGAACTGCCCGACCGGATCGAGGACCTCGCGCTGCTGGTCGCCGCCGGATACGCCAGCGGCAGCGCCTGGCTGGGCTGGCTCAGCGCCGCGCTGGCGATCGGCTGCGCCTACGTGCGCGCGGTCGGCGCTTCGCTCGGCTGCGGGCAGGATTTTCGCGGACCGATGGCCAAGCCGCACCGCATGGCGGCGCTGACTCTGGGCGCGCTGGCGAGCTTTGCGGCGGGGCTGGCGGGCGAACCGTGGCCGGTAATGCTGTGGACACTGGCGCTCATCGCCGCCGGAACCGCCTGGACCATCGCCCGGCGCACGGACCGCATCGCGAGGCTGCTGCGCGAGGGAGCCGCCGCATGATCGCCAGCCTGCTGCGCGGCGCGACCCGCTTCCTCGTCGGCGGCCACGCCCGCTGGCAGGGCAGCGAGCCCGACGGGCGGCCGCGCATCTATTTCGCCAACCACGCCAGCCATCTCGATACGGTGATCCTGTGGGCGGCGCTGCCCGGCTGGCTGCGCCGGGTGACGCATCCCGTCGCCGCGCGCGACTATTGGGGGACCAATGCGGCCAAGCGGCACATCGCGATCAAGGTGCTGAACGCCGTGCTGGTCGACCGCGAGAGCCGCGCCGATCCGCTTGGGCCCCTGCGCAGCGTGCTGGAACAGGGCGATTCGCTGATCCTGTTTCCCGAAGGCACGCGGCAGCTGGAGCGGCTGCCCGGACCGTTCAAGGGCGGTTTGTTCCACCTCGCGCGGGATTTCCCCGAGGTCGAGCTGATCCCGGTCTATCTCGAAAACCTCGCCCGCGCCTTCCCCAAAGGCGCGCTGATCCCCGCGCCGATCAGCTGCGCGGTGCGCTTCGGACCTGCAATGCCGCGCATCGCTGGCGAGACCAAGCCGCCATTCCTTGAGCGCGCCCATGCGGCGGTTTGCGCGCTGGCAGGCGAGGAGGCCGAATGACCGAGCAACTGATCCCGCTGTTCGGCGGCGTCGTCGCGCTGCTGGCCCTCGCTTCGGCGATCGGCTTCGTCCTCGCCCGCCGCGCCAGCAGCCCCGCCGCAATCGCCACGGTCGAGAACCTCAACGAGCGGATCAAGGCCTGGTGGCTGATGATCGGGCTGTTTGCGGTCGCCTTCCTGGTCGGCCAGACGATGACCATCGTGCTGTTCGCGCTGACCAGCTTCTATTGCCTGCGCGAATTCCTCTCGATCACCCCGACCCGCCCGGAAGACCACCGGCCCACAGTGGCTGCCTTCTACCTCTTCATCCCGCTGCAATACTGGCTGGTATGGAGCGATTGGCAGAGCCTGTTCCTGATCGCGATCCCGGTGTGGTCGTTCCTGCTGCTGCCGGTGCTGGCGGTGCTGGCGGGAGAGACCCGCGACTTCCTGCAACGCACCGCGCGCATCCAGTGGGCGCTGATGCTGGCGGTGTTCTGCATCAGCCATGCCCCGGCGCTGCTGCTGCTCGACATCCCGGGCTACGAGGGCCGCAACTTCCTGTTGCTGTTCTTCCTGATCACCGTCGTCCAGCTCAGCGACGTGCTGCAATATATCTTCGGCAAGCTCTTCGGCAAACACAAGGTCGCGCCCCGGGTCAGCCCGGCCAAGACCTGGGAGGGGCTGATCGGCGGCGGGCTGACTGCCAGCCTGGCGGGAGCGGCGCTGTGGTGGATCACGCCGTTTTCGCCGCTCGAAGCCTGGGGCATGGCGCTGGCCATCGTCACCGGCGGCTTCTGCGGCGGGCTGGTGCTCTCCGCCGTCAAGCGCTCGCTGGCGGCGAAGGACTGGGGAACGATGATCGAGGGCCACGGCGGCGCGCTCGACCGGATGGATTCGGTCAGCTTCGCCGCGCCGCTGTTCTTCCACCTGACCAACTACTTCTTCGTGCCATGACCGGTCTGCTGGCGTTGACCGCAGGCTGGTCGTTCGCCGAAGGGCTGCTGTTCTTTCTCGTCGCGGATATTCCGATCTCGTGGATCGCGCTGCGCCACGGCTGGCGGGCGGGACTGAAGGCGGCGCTGATCGCCGCGCCCTCGGCGGCGCTGGGCGGACTGGCGATGGCGCTTTGGGCGAACGGCGACGCGGCTTCCGCCCATGCCGCGCTGGTGGCCCTGCCTGCCATCGATGGGCGGATGATTGGCGCGGTTGCAGGGCGCTGGGCAGAGGGCGGTTATGCGGCGATGGCTCAGGGCGCTTTTACCGGCACGCCCTACAAGCTGTTTGCCTATGCCCAGGGGACAGCACCGCAGGGCCACGCAATCCTGTTCCTGCTTGGCTCGATCGCCGCTCGCCTGCCGAGATTTGTGTTGATCGCGCTGGGGGTCAGCGCCATTTCGCGCGGGATGAGCCGCTGGCTCAGCCTGAGAACGCGGCAATGGTTGCTCGCGCTGTCTTGGCTCGGCTTCTACGGCTGGTATTTCAGCGTCATGCCGGGGTAATGATCGATCATTGCCGGAACACCCTTTCCTCCCCCCTCGATGGGGGAAGAAGGGTTGGTTCACCCCAGAGCCGCCTTCAGATCCTCGACCAGATCGGTCCGCTCCCAGGGGAAGAAATCCCCCTCCGGCGTCCGCCCGAAATGCCCATAGGCGGCGGTCTTGCGGTAGATCGGCTTGTTGAGCCCGAGATGGGTGCGGATCGCGCGCGGGGTCAGCCCGCCGAGCTTTTCGATCTTCATGATCGCCGCCTCGATAACGTCATCGCCGACCGTGCCGGTGTCATGCGTATCGACATAGAGCGACAGCGGCTTGGAGACGCCGATGGCATAGGCCAACTGGATGGTGCAGCGCGTCGCCAGCCCGGCCGCGACGATGTTCTTGGCGAGATAGCGGGTGATATAGGCGGCCGAGCGGTCGACCTTGGTCGGGTCCTTGCCGCTGAATGCACCGCCGCCATGCGGAGCCGCGCCGCCATAGGTATCGACGATGATCTTGCGTCCGGTCAGCCCGGCGTCGCCGTCCGGGCCGCCGATCTCGAAGCTGCCGGTCGGGTTGATGTGATAGACGGTCTCGCGCAGCAGCACCGGCGGCAGGATCGAGGCGACGACTTTCTTCACATAGGCATGGAGCTCGGCCTCCTTCTCGCCCTCGTCATAGCCTTTGGCGTGCTGGGTCGAGACGACGATGGCGGTGGCGGCGACCGGCAGGCTGCCTTCGTAGCGCAAGGTCACCTGGCTCTTGGCATCGGGCTCGAGGAACGGGGCCGCGCCCGAATGGCGGTCGGCGGCCATGCGTTCCAGGATCTTGTGGCTGTAATAGAGCGTCGCGGGCATCAGGTCCGAAGTCTCGTCGGTGGCATAGCCGAACATGATGCCCTGATCGCCCGCGCCCTCGTCCTTGTTGCTGCCAGCATCCACGCCCTGGGCAATGTGGGCAGACTGGCCGTGCAGCCGGTTGATGAATTCCAGCTTCTCCCAATGGAAGCCGTCCTGCTCGATAGCCGATTTCGCGAACCGTATTGCGCACGTGCGCCTCGATCTCCTGCTGGGCGCCGGGTGCCCACTCACCGTTCTCGAACACCCCCTTGCAGCGGATTTCGCCGGCCAGCACCACCAGCTGGGTGGTGGTCAGCGTCTCGCAGGCGATGCGCGCCTCGGGGTCTTTCGACAGGAACAGATCGACGATGGCGTCGCTGATCTGGTCGGAGACCTTGTCGGGATGGCCTTCGGAAACGCTTTCGGAGGTGAACAGATAATCGCTGCGCATGACACACTCATATAAAGGAAGCTTTATGTGATGTGCGCCTTAGCTTTGGCGGCGGCGCATGGCAACAAGGCTGAGGACAAGAAGAACTGCTGCCCAGCCAAGCGGAAGCAGATTGCCAGTCCGCGAAAACAGGGTGGGCGCATGGGCAGGCGGCACCAGCCCGTCGAGCCGGCCGGCCCGGTGGCGCGGGACATGCTGGCGGACGATCCCATTGGCATCGATCACTGCGCTGATCCCGGTGGTGGTGGCGCGCAGCACCGGCAGGCCCTCCTCGATCGCCCGCAGCCGCGCCTGCGCCAGATGCTGCGGCGGGCCCCAGCTGCCGAACCAGCCGTCGTTGGAGGGGTTGAAGATGTAATCGGGGCGGCGGCTGCGATCGACCACCTCGCCGGAAAACACGATCTCGTAGCAGATCTGCATCCCCGCCTTGCCCCAGCGGCCCAGGTCCATAGTGCGCGGCCCCGGCCCCGGCCAGAAGTCGATGCTGCCCGGCACCAGCCGCGAGGCGCCCAAAGGCTCCAGCAACGGGCGCAGGGGAAGATATTCGCCGCCGGGCACCAGATGCGCCTTGGCGTAGCTGCCGCGAATAGTTCCGTCGCTGTCCAGCGCGGTAACGACATTGCGCGCACCGGCGGCATCGCCGCCCCGAATTTCGAGGTCGGTGGTCCCGGTCAGCAGCAGACTGCCCGGCCCGATAGCCCAGCCGATCCGTTTGCGCGCGCGGCGCGGGTCGTTGTCGAAGGTGATGCCTTCGTAGACAAAGGCCGGATAGCCGTCGCGCAGATAGTCGGGCACGCCCGATTCGGGCCAGAGCACCAGCCGGGTCTGGTCCACCCTGCGCGGCAGCGAGAGATCGGCGATCTTGGCGAACTGGGTTTCGTAATTGGCCGGATTGTCGAGGTCTTCCTGGCGGATGTCGGGCTGAACGAGAGTGAATGCAAGGCTGCCCTGCTCTGCCGGGACGCTGTTCGGCAGCAGCATCAGCACCGCCGGCCCCAGCACCAGCACCGCGCCGCGCCAGTCGATCTTGCCTCGCTTCAAGGCGATCAGCCAGGCCCCGGCCAGCAGCGCCACCAGCCCCGACAGCGCATAGGTGCCCAGCCACGGCGCGAGCACCGCCAGCCCCGGACGCGCAAACGGCCCCAGCGCTGCCATCGCCAGCGGGTTCCAGGCAAAGCCGGTGAACACCCAGCCGCGCAACCATTCGCTGACGACCCAGGCGGCGGCGAAGGCGAGGGTAAGGGCCCTAAAGCCCCTCCCCTTCAGGGGAGGGGTTGGGGTGGGGTTTGTCGGCAATGGCTGAGCCATCCGGGCAAACCCCACCCCCGACCCCTCCCCTGAAGGGGAGGGGGGAAGAAACCACGTCTTCGCTATCACCCACGCCCCCGCCGCCGCCAGCGCCGGATAGACCGCCAGATACAGCGCCAGCCCCGCCACCGCGATCCCGCCGAGCCAGCCGGGCATCTTCGCCTGATAGGTGAAGGCGGTGGCGATCCAGTTGTTGCCGAGGGCGAAATGGCCCAGCCCGAACAGCCAGCCGGTCAGCGCCGCTTGCTTCCAGCCCGGCGCGCGGGCGGTCAGCTCGATCAGCCCGGCCATGGCCAGCAAGGTCAACGGCCACAGCCCGAGCGGCGCGAAGCCGCAAGCCGCCAGCGCGCCCAGGATCGGCGCGCAGAGGCGGGGGCGGGAAGCGATGCGGTCAACGATATTGCGAAGGGTTGCCATCCGCGCGGCTTGTGGCGGCAAGGCGGGCGGGGTGCAATCCCCCTCCCGCTTGCGGGAGGGGAACTACTCCGCCATCGCCGCCTTGGCCGCATCCTTGATCCAGTCGCCGCTGTCTTTCGCCTGCTCGTAGATATCGAGATGGACGATCTTGTTCGCGGCGTTGAACCGGTAGACCGCGATCACATTCTTGCGGATGAAATCGGCCCCGCGGGTGTGGCGCTCCTCGATTTCCTGGAACAGCGTGTTACCCACCTCGGTGACGAAGAATTCGGTGAATTCGAACTGCGTGCCCCCCGCCGCCCAGCCGGCGAGAAATTCGCAATAGTCGGCGAAGTTCAGCTCTTCGAGATAGGCGCCGACCCGCTTGAAACTGGCGATGTCGATATACTCGCCCATCGGCTCCCAGTCGGCCGGCGATTTGACCCCGGCAGCGAGGATTTTCGCCTGCACCTCGTTGAACCCGGTCACGACCTTGCGCAGCGGGCCGATCTCGCTGCTGGTGGCAGTGGCAGTAGTGAAATTCGTCATGGCTTTCCTCTTCTCTCAAGCCAGCTGTCCAGCACCGAATGGAACCAGGCCAGCCGCACTTCCTGTCTGGTCAGCGCCATGAACGGCAAGCCCTGCTGGCGCAGCCCTTTCTGCTGCGCCTGCATCTGGTCGTAATCCTGTTCGAGCGCGATGAAATAGGGAACATGGTCCGCCTTGTTGGCAATTTCCGTGAGCGGCTGGCGCGCCGCCGCGCGCTGTTCCGGCGGCAGCCATATCAGCATGATGACATGCCAGAAGCAGCGGTTCGGATCGCCGCCCGGGTGCGGAGTGGAGACAATCACCGTCGCCTCGCCCGCGCGGATGGTGATGAACAGGTTGGGGAACACGAGATGGAAATGGTTGTCGCTCATCTGGGTGTCGGTGAGCCCGGAAACGTCGAGGCCCTTGGCCGTAAGCGTATCGCGGGTGGCCTGTTGCAGCAGCAGGCGGGCGGTGACGCCTGCAGGAAATGCCAGCGCGCCATCCCCGCCGCGATGCCCTTCCAGCAGCTCCTCGAAGCGCGGCAGCACTGCGGCGACGCCGGGGAAAGTCGCGGGCAGCCCCCGGATCGATTCTGCCTGCGCCTCCGGCCCGAAGTCTTCCAGATTGGCCGCGCCGAACGGCCCGGTGGCGACCGAGTGGTCACCGAAGAAGGCGTAGCGCTCCATCGATTCGTCCATCGCCGAGATCAGCTCGGGGTGGACTGCCTGGATGTGATAACCTTCCTGAAAGGCGTCCATCACCACCTTCCAGTTGCAATCGAGCACTTCGCGGGTGTTGAAGCCGACCGGAACCATTTCCTCCATACGATAGGGCGCCAGCAGACCGGCCACTTCGCCCAGAAAGTCGGCGAGCGGCGCCGCATCGGGATCGGGATTGAGAAAAATGAACCCGCCGAAGCATTCGACCGGCACCTGCAACAGGCCAAGCTCGGCCTTGTCGCCGACGAATTCCTCGGTGGTCCCGTCGAAATCCGGCTTGGCGACGGCGAGCAGCGCGCCGTCGAGCCCGTATGACCAGTTGTGATAGGGACAGGTGAACCGCGCGGACTTGCCTTTGCCCGCGCAGAAGGCATTGCCGCGGTGGCGGCAGGCGTTGACGAAGCCCCGGACAACGCCGTCGCGCCCTCGCACCAGCACCCAGCTCTGGTCGAACAGGCGGTATTCCATCCAGTCGCCGGGATCGGCAATCTCGTCGGCGCGGCCCGCGACCTGCCACACCCGCATCCACAGGCGCTCGCGCTCTGCCGCATGGTATTCGGGCGAATGATAGCGCTCCGTCGTCACCCGCATCTGGAACGGGGTGAAGTCGATCTCGCGGATCAGCGCGCCCTTGTCGATCAGCTCGCCGGGTCTGTCGCCGGAACTTTCCGATGTCATGCCGTGCCCTCCTCTCGCCCGCCATCATGCGGCGGGGCGGAGGGGCGGTCAATCGCTCAGGCGGCCTTGGCCTCGGGCGGTTTCGCCGCTTGCACTGTCCGCGCGGGGGCGGGCGCGCGGTTGAGCCCGACCAGCGCCGCGACTTCGTCGTGCACCTTGGCGAGGCCCTTTTCGTACCACAGGTCGATCAGGAATTTCACTTCGCCAAGGAAGGTCGGCACTTCCTCCAGGACATAATAGCCCGCCAGCGCCGGCCCCTTGCTGTCGCCATAGCGGTTGGGCAGGCTCGGCACGATCCCGTGCCCCGCGACATAGGCGATCAGCTCTTCGACATGCTGCTGCATCATCGCGCGGCGGTGGTCGTTGCTGTTGGAACGGCAATGGCCAAGTTCTTCCTTGGCCTTGTCGAGCAGCGACGAAAGATAGATGAAGGTCTGGTCGATGCTCTCGCGCTTCAGCGCCGTAATCAGATCGATATTGCCCTTGTGCATGCGCAGCCGCGCGGTTTCCGGGTGCTCGGTGCCGGCAAAGTCGCTCGACCAGGCGAGGCCCTGGCGGGTGGCGGGGCTGCGCTCGGCAGCAGCGGGATCGCGCGCCTCGGCGGCGCCGGTAAGTCTGGCTTGATCCGACACGTGATGGGTACTCCGCAACGGCTGGATGGGTTAGCAAGCGTAAGTCTTGCCACAGCCATGGTAAAATTGGGCTTAAACCCGCCGCCGATTGCCTTGGCCCCCGGCGCGGGCGAGCTTGTGCGAACAGGAAGTGCGCAGCGCACCTGGCATGGGACAGGACATTGACCCCTCGTCCCACTTGAAAAATAATGCATTATCGCTATCGAGCTTTGCATGAGCAACCAGCCCCTCGCCGGAATTCGCATTATCGAACTTGGCACGATGATCGCCGCGCCTTTCGCCACCCACATCCTCGCCAGTCTCGGCGCCGAGGTGATCAAGATCGAGCCGCCCGGCGGCGACACCACCCGCAGCCTGGTGCGCGGCGGGCCTTCGGGCACGATCGTCGCCTATAGCCAGGGCAAAAAGGCGATCTGCCTCGATCTGACGACCATTGGCGGCAAGCAGGTGTTCCATAGGCTGACAGCCAGCGCCGGCGTCGTCATCCACAACCTCGCCCCCTCGGCGGCGCGCAAGCTGGGGGTGACGGCGGACGATTGCTTGGCCATCAAGCCCGGCCTGATCCATGTCCATATCAAGGGCTATGGCCCCGGCCCGCAGGCCGACGATCTGATGACCAACCCGATCGCCGAGGCCGCCACCGGGGCGATGGACGACCACCGCGTCGATGGCCGCCCGGCCCGCTTCGGCCCCAGCTACCACGACCAGTTCGCCGGCACCTATGCGGTGATCCGCATCCTCGCCGCGATGATGAACCCCGCCGCCAGCGCGGCCGAGCGCCGCATCGAGATCGGGCTCTACGAGACCGGCCTGCATCTCGCCGCGCGCGATCTGGCGGGCATGCAGCTCAAGACGCAATTGCTCGGTCGGCTGGAGAAGGAAGGCGGCGGCGAGTTCTCGATGCCGGGCTATGGCTCTTACCTCACCAGCGACGGGCGCTGGGTCTATCTGCTGATCCTCACCGACGCCCATTGGGCCAGGCTGACCCGGGCGCTGGCCATGCCCGAGGACGGCGACGAGAGCCTGCGGAAACTGCGCGACCGCAAGGCGCAGCGCGAGCGGGTCGAGACGGCGGTGAGCGCGGCGATGGGCGCGCTGAGTTTCGCCGAGGCCGAGGCGAAGCTGCGCGCGGCGGGGCTGGGGTTCAACGAAGTGCTGCCGCTCGAACGCGTGCTCGACGCACCGCAGGCCCGCGCCCCGGGCAAGCTGCGCCAGCTCGATTACCGGGGCCTGCATTTCGCAGTGCCGGAGTTTCCCGGCGGGCGCGAGGCGGAGCGCGGCCTGCCGCCGCCGGAGCTGGGCGAACACTCGGAGCAACTGCTGCGCGAGCTGGGCTATTCGGACGATGAGTGCGCGGCGCTGCTGGCCAGCGGAGCAGTCGAGGGGTTCAACCCGGAGAAGTTCGCCTGGGCGCCGGTGCGCGGCAAAGGCTGACCATGCAGTTCAAAACCAAGGAAGAGCAGGTCGCCGACTACCTCCGCGAAGCCATCATCGCCGGGCGGATCGAGCGCGGCGCTCGGCTGAAGCAGCAGGAGATCGCCACCCAGCTCAATACCAGCATCACGCCGGTGCGCGAGGCGCTGAAGCTGCTCGAGGCCGAGGGCTATGTCGTGGGCGGCAACTTCAAGGGGGCCATTGTCGCGCCCTTCGATATCGCGGCCTCGTCCGAGGTGCTGGGCCTGCGCATCCTGCTGGAAACCCAGCTGGTAAAAGGGGCAGTGGAACACGCCAGCGCCGCCGATATCGCCGAATTGACCGTGCTGGCGGGCGAATTCGCCAGCGCTTTCGACGCCGGCGACAACGCGGCCGCCCGCGCCGCCAACTACCGCTTCCACCACCGCTTGTTCGCCATCGCCCGGATGCCGCAGACGCTGCATTTCGTGCAGATCCTGTGGGCGCGCTATCCCTTCGATCTGATCAACCGGCTGAAAGGCCGGGTCAGCCGCGCGGCGCAGGAGCACGATGAAATGCTCGCCGCAATGATTGCCGGCGACAGCGCCGCAGCGATGCTGGCGACGCGGCAGCATATCGAGGCGGGGTGGCTGGAGCTCAGGGATTCGGTGGCGAACAAGGAGAGCCAGTCATGACCAGCCAGGCCAGCACGGTCGCCTTCATCGTCGAGCAGATGTCCGGCGCGGGCGACATATCCGCGCGGGCGATGTTCGGCGAATACGGGGTCTATTGCGGCGGCAAGCTCGTCGCGCTGATCTGCCAGGACCAGCTCTTCGTCAAACCGACCGAAGCCGGGCGAGCCTTCATCGGCACGCCAGACGAACAGCCGCCCTACCGGGGGGCCAAGCCAAGCTTCCTGATCCCGGCGGAGGGGCTGGAGGATGCCGACTGGCTGGCCGAGCTGATCCGCATTTCGGCGGAGGAATTGCCGCTGCCGAAGCCCAGGAAAGCGAAGAAATGAGGGTGTCCAACATTGGCAGCCAATGCGACACCTGGGCTGCACCAATGGGCGCCAGGGGCCATCATCAACCAGGCTGCGCCATCCCCTGCCATCGAGGCGCACGACCCGACAAACCGGTGCCGCCAGCGCGCAGGAACAGACCCCGCCCGGCAGCTCGGGCATATGTCAATTTCCGCTCCATGCCCCTTGACCTGATCCAGGATAATGCATTATCCGCGCGCTCAATCTCCGGCGCCCTCCCCCGCGCCCTCGAAAGGAACTTCTCATGAGCACAGCTGAACACGAAGTCGGCGGCGCGCCGGCCGAGGGCAAGATCACGCCCGAAGCCATCAAGGCCGCCGAGAACATGGTCGGCATGCATCTGCGGCCCGAAGGCCCCTATCTGCAGGACGCCACCGAGGACACCATCCGCAACTTCTGCAACGGCATCGGCGATCTCAACCCGCTCTACCGCGATCTCGAATATGGCCGCCTGACCCGCCACGGCTCGATGCTGGCCCACCCCAACTTCCCGATGGCCTTCGGCTGGGTCGGCCGCACCCGCTGGGGCCTGCCGGGCGTCCACGGCTTCTATGCCGGCAACGACTGGGAATTCTTCCGTCCCGTGCGCCCGGGCGACCGCATCACCGCGATCGAGCGGGTGGTCGGCGTCGATGTGAAGGAGAGCAAGTTCTCCGGCACGCTGGTGCTGCAATATGTCGAGGCCAGCTACGCCAACCAGAACGGCGATCTCGTCGCCCGCGCGCTGGGCACCTGCACCCGGCACGAGCGCAAGGCGGCGCGCGACACCGGCAAATACGACGACATCAAGACGCATGAATATTCCGCCGAGGACTTCGCCAAGATCGATCAGGCGATTCTCGACGAGGAAAAGAACATGCGCCTCGGCAATGTGCGCTATTGGGAGGAAGTGCAGGAGGGCGAGGAACTGCCCGAGATCGTCCGCGGTCCGCTGTCGCTGATGGACACCATGGGCTTCCTGGTCGGCTGCGGCCGCGGCCACACCCACGGGGTGATCTTCAAGAACGCGGTCAAGCACCCCGGCCACTTCTTCCGCAACCCGGAAGCGGGCGGCGGCATCGAATATACCGGCATCGGCCACCACCGCGAATCGACCGCCAAGGAAGTCGGCGTGCCGGGCGTCTACGATTACGGCCCGCAGCGTTCGGCCTGGATGGCCAGCCTGGTGACCAACTGGATGGGCGATGCGGGTTTCCTCAAGCGCATCCGCACCCAGATGCGCGGCTTCAACATCATGGGCGACTGCACCTGGGCGCGCGGCAAGGTCACCCGCAAATACGTCAAGGACGGCCATGCGCTGGTCGATATCGAGATCAGGGGCGAGAACCAGCGCGGCGAGCTGACCACGCCGGGCATGGCGACAGTGATCCTGCCGTCGCTCGATCCGAATACGGTGGCGTTTTTCGATGGGCGCGGGCTGAGCCTTGATCTGCCGGTGGTGCGGTGATTGCCTCAACTCCTCTCCGAGCTTGTCTCGGGGAGGTGGCAGACGCGAAGCGGCTGACGGAGGGGCATCGGCGAAGCGGTGAATTCCCCTCCACCACTCGCTTCGCGAGCGGTCCCCCTCCCCGAGCAAGCTCGGGGAGGATTTAGATGAGCGCCCCGCTCACCTCCCTCCGCGTCGCCGTCCACGCATCCGGCGTGGCGGCGGCCTATGCCGGGCGCATGCTCGGCGGCATGGGGGCCGAGGTCATCTGGATCGAGCCGCCGCGGGAACGCCCTTGCGGCGCGAGCCTCCGTTTCTGCGCAGGAAGCCCCTCCCGTTCAGCTACGCTCGACTGCGTCTCAGGGAGGGTTGGGGGTGGGGTCTGTCCGCCCGACGCAACGTTGCGTGAAACGACAGACCCCACCCCAACCCCTCCCCTGAAGGGGAGGGGCTTAGAAGTCAGCGCCTGTTCGCCTATCTCGCGCCGGACCAGCAGCAGACCTGCGATCTGCAAACCGACGAAGGCCGCGCCGCGCTCACCGCCCTGCTCAGCCAGATGCGACATATTCATCGACGATACCCCGCTGGCCCAGCGCCACACCCTCGGCCTCGACGAAGCCGCCATCGCCGCCCGCCACCCCGGCCTGATCCACGTCTCGGTGCTGCCGTTCGGCGCAACCGGCGAGAAGGCCCGCTGGAAGGGCGAGGAGATCAATCTCCAGCACGCCTCGGGCGAAGGCTATCTGCTGCCCAATGGCCTCTCGGTCGAACAATTCCCCGACCGGCCCCCGGTGAAAATCCACGGCCATTTCGCCGAAATGCAGGGCGGCATCGCCGCCGCGCTCGGCGCGCTGGCAGCCTTGCGGGTGCGCCCCGATATCGGCGGGCAATATGTCGATATCTCCTGCCAGGACGCGATGCTCAGCGTCGGCGCTTTCGCCATCCAGCGCTTCGGCGACGGCCAAGTCGAGCACCGCGTCGAGCGCTCGTTCCGCTATGGCGGCGTGCTGCCTTGCCAGGATGGCTATGTCGAGCTGCTGACGCTGGAGCAGCGCCAGTGGGACGGGCTGGTCGCGCTGCTGGGGCAGCCCGCATGGGCGCTGGATCCGGCGCTGGCGGATTCGCTCGAGCGCAGCCGCCGCGGCCCCGAACTCAACCGCCACATCCGCGCCTGGGCGGCCGGCGCGCAAGGTCGAGGATATTGTCCGCGAGGGCCAGAAACTCTCGGTGCCCCTGGCCAGATACAACACGCCCGCCGAAGTGCTGCGCGATCCGCACGAGCGGTTGCGCGGGCTGTTCCAGCCGGTCGAAGTGCCGGGCGCGGGTGGGCTCGACATGCTGGTCTCGCCGGTGCAGTTCGATGGGAAGGCCAGCACGCTATGACCCGCCCGCTCGAAGGCATCCGCATCGCCGATTTCACCGTGCACAACGCCGGGCCGTTCTGCACCCATCTGCTCAGCCAGCTCGGCGCGGAAGTGATCAAGATCGAGAGCGCGATGCGCCCCGACGCCTTCCGCAAGCCGCATCCGGTCTATGGCCGGATGGGCCCGGCGACCTTCGATCAGGTCGCCTCGACCAAGCTGTCGGTGCGGGTCAACCTCAAGAAGCCCGAGGGCGTGGCGCTGGCCAAGCGGCTGGTGGCGATTTCGGATGTCGCGGCGGAAAGCTTCCGCCCCGGGGTGCTCGACCGGCTGGGGCTGGGTTACGAGGTGCTGCGGCAGATCAAGCGCGACATCGTGCTGCTCGCGGTGTCCTCCTCGGGGCAATACGGGCCGGACAAGCATTTCGCCGGCTATGCCCCGCTGTTCGGCGCCTGGGGCGGATTGTCGGACCTGACAGGTTATGCGGACGGACCGCCGGTCGAGATGCGCCATGTCATGGACCACACCGTCGGCATGAATGCGGCGGTGGCGGTGCTGGCGGCGCTGCACCGGCGCGATGCGACGGGCGAGGGCGCGCTGGTCGATGTCTCGGCGCGCGAGGTCGCCTCATCCTTATGCGGCGAGGCGCTGCTGCTGGCGGCGGCGGGGGGCGAGCCCAGACGCATGGGCAACGATCACCCGCGCATGGCGCCGCATGGGGTCTATCCTGCGCTGGGCGAGGACCGGTGGGTTTCGATCGCCGTGGCGAGCGACGCCGAATGGCGGGCGCTGGCCGGGATCGTCGGAGTGGACGATCCGCGCTTCGCCAGCGAGGCGGCGCGGCATGCGCTGCGCCGCGAGCTGGACGCGCTGGTGGCACGCTGGACCGTTACTCTGCCAGCCGACGAAGCGGCGGAGCGCTTGCAGGCGGCGGGCATCGCCGCGCATGCCTCGTGGAATACTGTCTCGCTGACCTCGGACAAGCATCTTTGCAGCCGGCGCGCGCTGGTCACCGTTGAGGAGCCCGGCGGCAAGCAGCGCGCCGCCGTCGGCGTGCCGATGCGGCTGTCGAAGGGCGCGGATATCGGCATCCATCGCGGCACGCCGGGGCTCGGCGAGCATGAGGATTACGTCTATGGCGAGCTGCTGGGGATGGGCCTCGCGGAGCGGCAGGCGCTGGAAGAACAAGAAGTTATCTACTGAGGGGAATGATGCATGGCTGACCTCGCACCCGTGCTGGGCTTCATCGGACTCGGCGTTATGGGCGGGCCGATGTGCCGCAATGTCGCGCGCAAGCACGCCTCGCCGGTATGGGCCTTCGACATGAATGCGGAAGCGCTGGACGAGGCGGTGGAAGCCGGGGCGACCCGCGCCTCATCGGTCGCCGAAGTCGCCGCCAACGCCGATGTCGTCTTCCTCTCGCTGCCCGGCGGCAAGCAGGTCGCGGCAGTGTGCCTGGAGCTGGCCGCCGTCGCCCGCCCGGGGCTGACCGTGATCGACCTCTCCACCACCGCCGTCGCCGAGGCGCGCGCCATCGCCGCGCGGCTGGGCGAACACGACATCCAGTTCATCGACGCCCCGGTCGCCCGCACCCGGCAGGCGGCGATCGACGGCACGCTGTCGATCATGGTCGGCGCTTCGCCGCAGCAATTCGCCCGGCTCGAACCGCTGATCGCCTATATGGCCAGCGACGTGACCCACTGCGGCGCGGTCGGCTGCGGGCAGGTGGTCAAGCTGGTCAACAACGCGCTGCTGTTCGAGCAGGTGGCGGCCATTGCCGAAATGATGGTGGTCGCCGAGCGCGCCGGGGTGGCGCCGGAGAAGCTGATCGAAGCCGTGTCGCTCGGCTCGGGCGACAGCTTTGCGCTGCGCAACCACGGGGTGAAAGCGATGGCCCCGCGCGACTTTCCCGAAAAGAGCTTCCCGCCCGAATATGTGGTCAAGGACCTGGGCTATGCCATCGCGCTGGCCAGGGAGATGGGCGTCGATCCGCAGGTCTCGCTAGTGGCCGAGCGCTATTATCAGGCGGCGGTCGAGCAGGGCTATGGCGGGCGCTATTTCCCGGCGGTGATCGAGATGATCGATAAAGGTGGAACGCCATGAAGCTGCAATTCCGCACCGTCACCGATGGCCTGAAATTCCCCGAAGGGCCGATCGCCATGGCCGACGGATCGGTGCTGGTGGTCGAAATCGAAGGCGCGCGGCTGACACGGGTTTTGCCCGATGGCAGCAAGCAGGTGGTGGCAGAGCTCGGCGGCGGTCCGAACGGGGCGGCGATCGGCCCGGACGGGCATTGCTATGTCTGCAACAACGGCGGGTTCAACTGGGTCCACCACGACGACGGCTTCTCCCGCCCGCACGGCCGCGCCGACGGCTATGTTAAGGGCGGCATCCAGCGGGTCGATTTGAAAACCGGCGCGGTCGAATGGGTCTATACCGCATGCAACGGCGTGCCGCTGTTCGGCCCCAACGACATCGTCTTCGATGCCGGCGGCGGCATGTGGTTCACCGACCACGGCAAGAGCTACGACCGCATCATGGACCGCGGCGCGATCTATTATGCCCGCACCGACGGCAGCCACATCCAGGAAGCCGCCTTCCCGATGATCACCGCCAACGGTGTCGGCCTCTCGCCCGACGGCAAGGTGCTCTACGCCACCGAGACCGAGACCGGGCGGCTGTGGGCCTGGCCGATCCTCGGCCCCGGCGAACTGGCCAAGCAGCCCTGGCCCTCACCCAACGGCGGCAAATTCCTCGGCGGGCCGCAGGGCTATCAGCGCTTCGATTCGCTGGCGGTGGAGGCATGCGGCAACATCTGCGTCGCCAGCCTGATCGACGGCGGGATCAGCGTCTTCGCGCCCGGCGGCGGCCTGGTCGAATGGTACGAAGCGCCCGAGCCCTATTGCACCAACATCGCCTTCGGCGGGCCGGCGCTGTGCACCGCCTTCATCACCCTGTCGGGCTATGGGCAACTGGTGGCAGCGGACTGGCCAAGGCCGGGGCTGGCGCTGAACGATCCGCTGACGGCGCGGTAAGCGTCTCCTCCCCCGCATCCGGCCAATCCGCCATGCGCTGCGCCCCGGCATCGAAGAACAGCGCGGGCAGCTTGCCGAGGATCAGCACCTTGTGGATGCACCAGTCGGCCAGCTGCTCGCGCCAAAGATAGAGCGGGCGGCCCTGCCGCTCCAGCCAGTGCTGGTAGGGCAGGTAATGGTCCGGCTCGTCCTGATGAACGATGCGGAAGATGCGCGCCATCACCGGGTCGGACAGGATGATGCGGCTCTTCAGCAGCACCTGCACCTGGGCGAAGCCGCGCTGTTCGGTGAGCATGATCACCCGGCACAGCTGCTCGAACGCCGCGCCGTCGCCCGCGACATCGCCGGTATCGAGCCGGTCGATGGTGCAGCCGAAGGTCTTCTGAATGAACCGGTCGATGTGGCCGCAGCTGCGATCGACGCTGAGCGGCATGCGCCCCTGCCGCTGGAACCAGCGCTTGAACATCAGATAATGCTTGCGCTCGTCGGCGCGGTGTTTCTCGACTGCGGCGATGAATTCCGCTTCGCCCGGGCAGCGCGCGCGCACGCCTTCCACCACACGGTCGAGCGAAGTGTAACCGCGATACTCGTTATAGATGTAGATCGACGCGACGACGTCGAGGTAGCGCTCGCGGAAGCCCGCGCCGATCCCGGTAGTGAATGTCCGGGCCATGGCGCGAGCCTATCACGAGTTGGTCTATTTGGCGAGTTCCGCCTCGATCGCGCCGAGCAGCGCCGGATCGTTGGGCTCGGTGCCTGGCGCGAAGCGCGCGGCGACCTGGCCGTCCTTGCCGATCAGGAACTTCTCGAAGTTCCACAGCACTTCGGGATCCTCGGTCGGGGTCATGCCGTAGCCCTTCAGCCGCTCGCGGAATTCCGCTGCCGGGCCAACCTTTTCGGGGATCGCCTTGGTCAGTTCGGCATAGAGCGGCTGCTTGCCCGGGCCGGTGACATCGGCCTTGGCGAACAGCGGGAAGGAGACGCCGTAGTTCGCCTTGCAGAACTCCTGGATTTCCTCATGCGTGCCCGGCTCCTGCGCGCCGAAATCGTTGGCCGGAAAGCCCAGCACTTCGAAGCCCGCGTCCTTCTTCTCGTTGTAGAGCTTTTCAAGCCCTTCATATTGCGGGGTCAGGCCGCATTTGGAGGCGACGTTGACCACCAGCAGGACATTGCCCTTGTGCTGGGCCAGGCTGTCGCTGGCGCCGTCGATGCGGGTGAGGGGGATTGCGGTGAGATCGGCCATGGTTGCTCTCCTATTCCACGTAATGCGCCGTGGTTTGCGCTTTGACATCGGCCGCGGTGACACCGGGCGCGAGTTCGATGAGTTGGAACGGCGAATTATGGTCCGGCCTCGCGAAGACGGCAAGATCGGTGACGATCATATCGACCACGCCCACGCCGGTCAGCGGCAGGGTGCAGGCCGGGATGAATTTGGCGCGAGCCATCCTTGGCGCAATGCTCCATCACGACGATGATCTTCTTGACGCCCGCGACCAGATCCATCGCCCCGCCCATGCCCTTGATCATCTTGCCCGGGATCATCCAGTTGGCGATGTCGCCGTTCTGAGCCACTTCCATCGCGCCCAGCACGGTCAGGTCGATATGCCCGCCGCGAATCATCGCGAAGCTGGCGGCGCTGTCGAAATAGGCCGAATGCGGCAGCTCGCTGATGGTCTGCTTGCCGGCATTGATCAGATCGGCGTCTTCTTCGCCCTCCAGCGGGAAGGGGCCGATGCCGAGCATGCCGTTTTCGGACTGGAGCGTGACTTCGACGCCTTCGGGAATGTGGTTCGCCACCAGCGTGGGGATGCCGATGCCAAGGTTGACGTAGAAGCCATCCTGCAATTCCTGCGCGACGCGGGCGGCCATCTGGTCGCGGGACCAGCCTTTGGTCAGGCCGTCGTGGGTGGTCATTTTTATCTATCCTACCAGAGGCTTGAAATTCCGGTCGCGAGGATATCGCGATCGGCAGTGACGAGAATCAAGTCTTCAATTTGCGCCTGAGCAATTAGCAGTCGGTCCCAGGGGTCCCTGTGGGAAAGCGAGAGGTTTCCCGCGCGCTCGCCGTGTTCGGCGGTAATCGACAGCAATTCAAAACCCTGCTCTTCGACTTGTCTGGCAAATTGGCGTGCGAGCGGTCGCGCATCTTCGAACTTTCCCGCTTTGACCTTGGTAGCGATTTCCATGGCGGTAATGGCGCTGACATAAACCTCATTTTCGCCATCGCTAACCGCGTCCCTCGCACGCAAAGACAATTTTTGAGGGATGAAGGCAGCCCAGACCAATGTGTGCGTATCCAGCAGCAACCTCATTGTGCAGGATCGGATGGCAGCGACTTGCCGTTCCAGAGAGCCAGCTCATCGTCAGGCAACGGATCCCAAAATCCGTCTGCAAGCGGATCCTTGCCCGGCGGGAGCGTGTGCGCCAACCAACCGAGTTCTCGTTTTGCCCGCTTGACCGGCTTCACGGGCACGAGCCGGATCAACGGCTCCTTGCGATTGGCGACGACGACTTCCTTCCCGGCAAGCACATCCTTGATGAGCCGCGAGAGGTGCGTTTTCGCTTCGTGGATGGTGACGGTGGTCATAGGTGCAACTTAGTCTGAAAACTTAGTTTAGTCAACCCGAAGTCAATTGATTTGCGTCGGCGTATCGGTGGGATTTGCCCGCTCTGCATCAAATCCCTCATAAGATACGCGCCAGCGCTTCTTCCTCGGAAATACCAACCGCCTGCGCATAGGCCTTTGCCCCGTGGCGGATGCAATCGACCATGGCCATGCCGAACACGAAGGGGTCCGGGCCCAATGCCATCGGATTGATCAGGCAGGTGGCGGGCCCATCGGGCTCGGCCCAAAGCCGGGCAAATTCCTGCGAGCCCTTCAACAGCGACGAGAGACCCGCCACGTCCATTTCCCCGGCGAGGGACGATTTCTTCGATCCGAACATCAGCCGACATCCGTTGTTCGCGTGGTGCGGAATTCGATCTTCTTGTCGTAGGGAGCGCCGACGATCATCCGCTGGACATAGACCCCCGGCAAGTGAATGCAGTCCGGATCGAACGAGCCCGCCTCGACCACTTCCTCCACCTCGACCACGCAGACCTTGCCGCATTGCGCGGCCGGCACGTTGAAATTGCGCGCGGTCTTGCGGAACACGACGTTGCCGGTGGTGTCGGCCTTCCACGCCTTGACCAGCGCCAGATCGGCGAAGATGCCGCGTTCGAGGATGTATTCCTGACCGCCGAACTCCTTCGCTTCCTTGCCCTCGGCCACCAGCGTGCCGACGCCGGTCCTGGTGTAGAACCCCGGTATCCCCGCGCCCGCCTGCGCGCATCCGCTCGGCCAAGCGTGCCTTGCGGGCAGAATTCCACTTCCAGCTCGCCCGAGAGATACTGCCGCTCGAACTCCTTGTTCTCGCCGACATAGCTGGAGATCATCTTCTTCACCTGCCGGCGTGCGCAGCAGCTTGCCGATGCCTTCGTTGTCGATGCCGGCGTTGTTGCTGGCGAAAGTCAGATCCTTGACGCCGCTGGCTTCGACCGCAGCCAGCAGCCGCTCGGGAATGCCGCACAGGCCGAAACCGCCGCAGGATATCAGCAGGCCGTCCTGGAGCAGCCCGTCGAGCGCGGCGGCGGCATTGGGGTAGAGCTTGTTCATTCGTCCTCCAGGCAGGCCCCGCAGGCGAGGCCAGGGCTTGCGCCCAGTTCCTTTAGCGCCTGCTGCGCGCTTGTCACCTCGATCGCGCGGCTGGGCCGCCGAAGTCGAAAATCGCTGCCGCGAATTGCCGGTCCATGGTAGGCTGTGTTCCTCGCTTGTTGACATGGATCATGGCGCAACCTGCGCAATGGCGAGAGGACGCTCCTTTAGCAATGGGGAGAAACACCATGCGTTCCATACTTGTCTATGCCGACCGCGGAGCTTCGATGGCGGCGCGGCTGGAAACCGGGCTGTCGCTGGCGCGGGCGCATGATGGCCATGTCACCGTGCTGGTCGATACGCCGGTGGTCCGCTACATCGCGATGGACCCGATGGGCGGATCCTATGTCGCCTCCGACGCGCTCACCCAGGCGATGGCCGAGGACGACGCCAATGCTGCCGCGATCGAGCAGCAGCTGACCGGGCAGGACGTGCCCTTCGATGTCATCCGCAGCGAGGCCGAGCCGGTCGCGGCGCTGGCATCGGCGGCGCGGCTGGCAGATGTTGTCGTGCTGTCGCGCGCGAACGCCATGGCGGGAGAGCTGGCGCTGAATGCGCGCACGCCGGTGCTGGTGCTGCCCGACAAGGCCGAACTGCGCTTCCCGCTCGCCAAAGCCTGCATCGCCTGGGACGGCGGCAACGAGGCGGCGCTGGCGCTGCGCTGCGCGGTGCCCTTGCTGGCCGGCTGCGGCGAGGTGCAGGTGCTGACGGTCAAGGAGAAGCCCGGCGGCTTCCCGTCGATCGACGCCGAAGGCTATCTGTCGCGCCACGGCATCAAGGCCGAACTCAGCGAAATCGCGCGCAGCGGCTCGACCGAGGAGACCATCGCCAACGAATGCCTGCGGCGCGGTGCGCAGCTGCTGGTGATGGGCGCCTATGGCAAGAGCCGGATGCGCGAATATCTGTTCGGCGGGGTGACCCGCCATTTCCTCGAGGAAACCGCAAGCCCGCCGCTGCTGCTGGCGCATTGATCCAGCGATTGCTGCGTTGCGGAAGATTTTGCCGGCAGCTGCGAGCCCGAACTGCCGGGCCTGGCTCCGCCCGGCGCCATCTTCCAGGGGTTATTCCTTATTAATCAGACCTGAATTTCGTTAACAATGTGTAGTTGCAAAAGTTGCAATATAAAATGTGCATTTTGCACTTGCGAAGAATTGGGGCGAGGCACATATAGGACAGGCCTTTCAGGCATCCTCTCCCAAAACTTCCCAGGCCCGGTTGGCAACAACCGGGCCTTTTTTCTTGCCCTTGCCGGTCAGGCTTTGGCCAAGGCGGCACGCTCCAGTATCTCCGACAGGTTCCGGTTGCGGGCTTCGAGGCTGGTTACCGACAGCTCGAGCGCGCGCACCCGGATCGCCTGCAAGTCGAGCCCGACCTGGTGCGCCGCCCAGGCAAGCACCTCGATCTCGTCGGGGCGGTAGTCTTCGCCGGTTGGCTTCGGCCCCAGCAGCACGAAGCCCGCCAGCGCCGCCTGGTGCATCATTGGCAGCGCGAGCGCCGCGTCGATTGGCGAACCAAGCTCGCCGGGCACGACCGCCGCTTGCTCGGCGCGCATCGCCGCCAGCGCCGGGTCGTCGGCAACGACCGGCTCGCCCGCGTCGCTGGCGTAGGCCCCTTCCGGCGTGCGCGCATGGATTGCCACCCTCGCGCCACCGGTGAAACGGGCCAGCTCTGCGGCGAAATTGGCACCCAGCGCACCGGGCTTTTCGACATGCGCCGCCGCGCGCACGAAGCGCCGCAGCGCCGCCTCGTTGAGCTGCCATTTGTGGAAGAACAGACGCTCGATCACCTGTTCGACCGCGTGGTGGATACGGTGGAACAGCAGGAACAGGCCCACTGCGATGGCCGCGCTCAAATAGGCGCTGCCGCCATACCATTCCTTGGGGATCAGATGCTTGACCGCCCATTCGAGCAGCGCGAAACTGGCCAGCAGAATGACGCTGAGCGCGCCGTAGACCAAAGTGCGGTTCACTGCGAAGCCGAAATCGAGCAGCTTGTGCTTCAGCACGGCGTAGGCGAGCAAGCCGGGCGCGATCAGGCCGGTCATCAGCGCGAGAACATAGTTCAGCCAGCCCGCCCCCCTGACGTCGGAAAAGTCGCCCGTCCGGAAAAAGTTCGACAGCATCACCATCCATGCGAGCTGATAGATCACTTGAGTGAAAGTCAGGAGCGCGAAGCGGTTGCGCGCCGCCGCCTTGCTTGTGCGCCACCCTGCGACCAGATAGGAAAAACTAACCAGGTTGTTGATTAACATGGTTATCTGGTTAATCCCTTCGGTGCGAAACCCGGCCAGAGTGATGAAATTCCAGCCTACAACCGCAGCAACCATGGCGTTCAGGATCAACCAGGCGATGGCCGCGCGCCAATGCCAGCGCGGCAAGGGGCCCAGGCTCTGTTCGTACATCAGCATGGCAAAGGGGAGCCCCAGGCGTATCGCCCAGGAAGCTGCCATCATGAGCGACCACATCGCGCCATAGACGATCGGATCGCTCGCCCAGGGCGGTGCAAGTCCGCCAGTCCCGATCGAGGCCAGCGCCATACCCAGCAACATCGCCGCCTTGTTGCCCCAGCCGCGCCACAGGACGAGGCAGCCGATCACGATCGAAACCAGCTGGCCAACCGCGTTCAGCAGAATTTGCTGCCTGCTCGCCTCGTCCCATTTGTCCGCTTCGACGGTCAGCTGGCGCTCGGACAGGGTTCCGTCCTGATCGAGCGTGAAACGGAACTGCTCACCCGGCAATTTTCGCCTGGCATAGTCGGAAATGCGTTCAGGGCGCACAAAGTCGCCTTCGCGCACCCCGGCCCTGGCCATGGGGCCGCCCGGCACCACGCCGACCGCTTCGAGAAAGCCCGGTTTGGCCCCGGCGACACGCATCAGATCGCCGCCGTGCGTACCGTATTCCCCGATCAGCCCGGAACGCGCCGCTGCGGTATCGACCACCATGCTGAGGCGGACGCCGATCATCAGCACCAGCGCCGCGATCAACAACCCCTGCGCCCAGCGCGGCCAGTTGAGCTTTGCAGTGTCGGTCCGGACTGCCATGCGAGTTGTATCCTCAGGATCGCAAGGCTGTCTGCGGTGGCGGGTCGGGGTGTGTCAAGGACGGGTGTGGAACAGCTTCTCCCCCCCTCCCGCTTGCGGGAGGGGTTGGGGGTGGGTGAGTCTGGAAATGACCCGAGGCTGCCGTTTTCGTCAGACTGACCCACCCCTAACCCCTCCCGCAAGCGGGAGGGGGACCACATCGCCCTGCATTCAAAACGATTTTGCGATTGCCCTCCACCACAGGGGAGGGGCCTAGTCGGCATTTGCAATCCGCCCCCCCAGTTCCTAGCTTGCCCCTTCAAGCAATCCGGGAACCGAAACCATGGCCGACGCGCCAGCAATCATCGACGACAAGACCGTCAAGCTGCAAGTTGCGGCGGCCAGGCAGGAGGAAAGCGGCCAGGGCATCGCCCGGCTGCCCAAAAGCGCCATGGCCAGGCTCGGCATCACCGAGGGCGACGTGCTGGAGATCGCCGGCAAACGCAGCACCGCAGCGCGCGCGATCCTGGCCTATGCCGAAGACGAAGGGCTCGAAGTGATCCGGCTCGACGGTCTCCAGCGCGCCAATGCCGAGGTCGGCTCGGGCGACCACGTCACGGTCAAGAAGGCCGAATCGCGCCCCGCCACCCGCGTCGTCTTCGCCCCCGCCCAGCGCGAGATGAAGCTGCAAGGGCCGGCGCAGGCGCTGCAGCGCAATTTCTTTGGCCGGCCTTTGGTCGCGGGCGATGTCGTCGCCACCACCGGCCAGCAGCAGGTGCAGGACATGCCGCCGCAAGTCGCGCGGATGTTCAACGCGCCGGCCTATGCGCTGACGCAAATCCGCCTCACCGTGGTTTCGACCGTGCCCAAGGGCATCGTCCATATCGACGAGAACACCGAAGTCGAACTGCGCGAGGAATTCGAGGAAGCGCGCGGCAGCCGGGCGGACGTAAACTACGACGACGTCGGCGGCATGGGCGAGACCATCCGGCAGCTGCGCGAAATGGTCGAGCTGCCGCTGCGCTATCCGGAGCTGTTCACCCGGCTCGGGGTCGATCCGCCGCGCGGCGTGCTGCTGCATGGCCCGCCCGGCACCGGCAAGACCCGCCTCGCGCGCGCCGTCGCCAATGAGAGCGAGGCGAACTTTTTCACCATCAATGGCCCCGAGATCATGGGTTCGGCATACGGCGAGAGCGAAAAGCGGCTGCGCGAGGTGTTCGAGGAGGCGGCCAAGCAGGCGCCCTCGATCGTCTTCATCGACGAGATCGATTCGATCGCGCCCAAGCGCACTCAGGTGCACGGCGAGGCCGAGAAGCGCCTGGTCGCGCAATTGCTGACCCTGATGGACGGGCTGTCATCGGGCGCGGGGATTGTCGTCATCGCCGCGACCAACCGTCCCGATGCAATCGACGAGGCGCTGCGCCGCCCCGGCCGCTTCGACCGCGAGATCGTCATCGGCGTGCCCGACGAAAGCGGGCGGCGCGAGATCATCGGCATCCACACCCGCGGCATGCCGCTGGGCGAAGGCGTCGACCTCGACGAGCTGGCGCGCACCACCCACGGCTTCGTCGGCGCGGATATCGCCGCGCTGGCCCGCGAGGCGGCGATGGACGCGGTGCGGCGGATCATGCCGATGCTCGATCTGGAGGCGCAGACCATCCCGCCGCAAGTGCTGGAAGACCTCTCGGTCACCCGCGACGATTTCCTCGCGGCGCTCAAACGCGTGCAGCCAAGCGCCATGCGCGAAGTGATGGTGCAGGTGCCCAACATCGGCTGGGCCGACATCGGCGGGCTCGATGAGGCGCAGATGAAACTGCGCGAGGGCGTCGAGCTGCCCTTGCGCAACCCGGAAGCCTTCCACCGGCTCGGCATCCGCCCGGCCAAGGGCTTCCTGCTCTATGGCCCGCCCGGCACCGGCAAGACCCTGCTGGCGAAAGCGGTGGCCAAGGAGGCCGAGGCCAATTTCATCTCGATCAAGAGCAGCGACCTGCTGAGCAAATGGTACGGCGAGAGCGAGCAGCAGATCAGCCGCCTGTTCGCCCGCGCCCGCCAGGTCGCGCCCTGCGTGATCTTCATCGACGAGATCGACAGCCTGGTCCCCGCGCGCGGCTCCGGCGGCGGCACCGGCGAGCCGCAAGTCACCGCGCGGGTGGTCAACACCATCCTCGCCGAGATGGACGGCATGGAGGAACTCAACTCGATCGTCCTGATCGGCGCGACCAACCGCCCGGCGCTGGTCGACCCCGCGCTGCTGCGCCCCGGCCGCTTCGACGAGCTGGTCTATGTCGGCACCCCGACCGAGGAAGGCCGGGTGCATATCCTGAAGATCCATACGGCGAAGATGCCGCTCGACAAGGATGTCGATCTGGCGGCGGTGGCGAAAGAGACCCAGCGCTTCACCGGGGCCGACCTGGAGGACGTGGTGCGGCGGGCGGGCCTGATCGCGATCCGCAAGCACGGCGAGAAGGTGAAGAAGGTGGACGCCTCGGACTTCACCGATGCTCTGGCCGAATTCAAGCGCGACGGTGACCGAGGAAATGGAAGCCGAATACGCCAAGATGAAGGGCGAGCTGAAAAAGCGGGCGATGGAAGTGAACCCGATCGGGTTTTTGGCGCCGGGGATGGTGGAGTCGACGCGGGAGCGGAAGGGAAGTTAAATCCTCCCCGAGCTCGTCTCGGGGAGGGGGACCGCCCGCGCAGCGGGTGGTGGAGGGGAAGTCCGTCTAGGCGTTGCGTGCAGCCGATATGTTGCTGCCCCTCCGTCAGTTCCTGCGGAACTGCCACCTCCGCGAGACAAGCTCGGAGAGGATTTTTGTTTCACGCGAAGGCGCGAAGGCGCGAAGAAGAAGGGCGCGAAGGGCTTCCTGGGCGAAGCCCCTTACCCTCTCAGCCTTTCCGACTTCCGCTGCTCTGCTTCGAAAGGTAAGGCCTGCGGCGTCGCACGGCCTCTTCGCGCCTTCGCGCCTTCGCGTGAAACAATTTTACCTTACTTTGCCGAATGGAGGGCATCCATGACCCGCAAGCCGTGGATCAATGAGGCTTTGGGGAAGGCTGTGGGGTGATTGAGGGTAGTGCGCAGGGCACCGTCACTCCCTGGCACTGTAACTCAGGAAAGTAGGTGATGTTGTAGCACAAATGAACGAATTTTTAGGAATTCGTCCACCTATGGCCTTGGGAAAAAGCAACGACATCTGCTGTCATTGTTTCACCGGGGAAAAGGAAATGATATGCGGCTATGGCGATGTTAAGCGCGTATGTCGGCTTTACATCGGTCTCATTAAGTGTCGCTAAGGGATCGCGCTGCGCGTGTTTGAGATAGTTGAAAGGCCGCAGGATGGGATCGAGAAATTGACGTTCGCTTTGCGGTGCCCCTTTAATGTTCAAATCCAAATGGCTCTCCACAACACCGGATTCGATCCTTTGAACCACCTCGTCGATGATCGCGTCGAGCGCTTCGTCCTCTGGTAGTCCAGTCGGCTTGCCTTCAATACGAAACTTGGCTGCGGACCAAAGGCCATATTGCAAAGTCTGCTCTACGAGCCCCGGTCCACGTTCGGCGAGAAGTTCCCGGAGCAGGTTGACTGCAGATGCGGCAACGACATGGATTGCCAGTGCATCTTGCTCTGCCTCGATCATATGGACCGCGCTCTGGATTAGCCTGTGCGCCGCCGCCTGCTTCGTCAGCGCGATTTCCGCCAAGTGAATACTCCCATTGCGAGAAATGTGCGTGCATCAAATTCCTGGGGCACAATACTTCCCCCTCACCCCTTCACCGGCTCAAACACAAACCGCAGCTTCATCCCCGTCGCCTCGGCGAACTTGCGCAGCGTCCGCGTCGAGGGCCGCGAGCGTCCGCTTTCCAGCCGGGCGATGGCGCTCTGGCTGGTGCCCATGCGCCTGGCCAGTTCGGCCTGGCTGAGGTCCGCCCGCGCGCTGATCAGCGCATTGGCGAGGGCGAATTCCTCTTCGAGTGCATCGTAGGCAGCGCGGAATTCGGGGTCTTTATCCCATTCGTCGAAGAGAACCTTTGCAGGAATGAATTGTTTGCTCATGTTACTTCCTTGGCCCGTTGAAGAGCGATTTCGATTTCCCGGCGCGGCGTCTTTTCGGTCTTCTTCACAAATGTCCGCAAGACAATGACCCGCCGTCCGCTTGCAGTGACATAGACCGAGCGTGCAATTCCGTCCGGTGCTTTCAGGCGCATCTCCCAGAGCTTGCCTTGAACATGCTTTACATAAGGCTCGCGCATTTTTTCGAGACCACCAGCCTCGATCATCTCTGCGATCCGCCGAAAGCTGGCCTGCATTTCCACCGACAACGCCATTAGCTCAGCTATCGCCGCGTCATTCAAGAATCCGACTGTCCACATGACGCACTATACCGTTTTTGATATTATTTGCAAGTGAATTCCCCCTCAATGCGCCGCCCCCCAGCTCGCCCCAACCCCAATCTCCACCCCCAGCGGCACCTCCAGCTTCACGCTCGGCAGCGCCGCATCGGCCATCACCCGCTCGATCACCGGGCTTGCCGCCGCGACATCGCCCTCGGGCAATTCGAACACCAGTTCGTCGTGCACTTGCAGCAGCATCCGCACATGCCCCAGCCCCGCGCCCTCCAGCGCCGGCATCATCCGCGCCATCGCCCGCTTGATGATGTCCGCAGACGTCCCCTGGATCGGCGCGTTGATCGCGGCTCTCTCGCTGCCTTGCCGCTCCGCCTGCTGTGACGATTTGATCCGCGGGAACCAGCATTTGCGGCCGAACAGCGTCTCCGAATAGCCGCGCTCGCGGACGCTCTCCAGCGTGGCGTGGATATAGTTCCTGATGCCGGGGAAGCGTTCGAAATAGCGGTCGATCATCGCCTGCGCCTCGTCCGCCTCCACCCCCAGCCGCGTCGCCAGCCCCCAGCGCGAAATGCCGTAGAGTATCGCGAAGTTGATCGTCTTCGCCCGCCCCCGCGTGTCGCGGTCGACCGTGCCGAACATCTCCTGCGCGGTGCGGGCGTGGATGTCCTCGCCGTGGGCGAAGGCTTCCTTGAGGCTGGGCACATCGGCCATATGCGCGGCGAGGCGCAGTTCGATCTGGCTGTAGTCGGCGGCGAGGATGACGTTCCCCGCTTCCGCCACGAAGCAATCGCGGATCTGGCGGCCGATTTCGGTGCGGATCGGGATGTTCTGCAGGTTCGGCTCGGTAGACGACAAGCGCCCGGTCTGCGCGCCGACCAGGCGAATAGCTGGTATGCACCCGCCCGGTCTGCGGGTTGATCGCCGCCTGCAACGATTCGGTATAGGTCGAGCGCAGTTTGGAGAGCTGGCGCCATTCGAGCACCTTGCCGGCCATCTCGACCCCCTGCCCGGCCAGCCCTTCGAGAATGCCGACGTCGGTGGAATATTGCCCGCTCTTGCCCTTCTTGCCGCCCTTCAGCCCCATCTTGTCGAACAGGATATCGCCGAGCTGCTTGGGGCTGCCGATGGTGAAGGGCTCGCCGGCGAGGTTATGGATTTCGCCTTCCAGCCGCGCGGTCTCATGCGCGAATTCGGTGGAGAGGCCCGCCAGCTTCTCGCGGTCGACCTTGATGCCGTGGCGCTCCATCTGCGCCACCACCGGCACAAGCGGGCGGTCCACGCGCTCGTAGATGCGCGTGCCGCCTTCGTCGGGCAGGCGGGGCTTGAGCACGCGGTGCAGCCGCCAGGTGACATCGGCGTCCTCGGCGGCATAGGCGGTGGCGCGGTCGAGCGGCACTTCGGCGAAGCTGATCGCCTTCTTGCCCGTGCCGCAGACGTCCTTGAAGGCGATGCAGCTGTGGCCGAGGTGGCGTAAGGCGAGCTCGTCCATGCCATGCCCGCCCCCGATCCCGTCCTCGCCGCGCCCGGCGTCGAGATCGAAGCTGATCACCATGGTGTCGTCGATCGGGGAGACGTCGATCGCCGTATCGCGCCATGACGTTGAGATCATATTTGATGTTCTGGCCGACCTTGAGCACCGCATCGCCTTCGAGCAGCGGCCTCAGCCGGGCGAGCGCGGTGTCGCGGTCGATCTGCTGCGGCTTTTCGGCGAACATGTCGGTGCCGCCGTGGCCGAGCGGAATGTAGCAGGCCTGGTTCGGCCCCACCGCCAGGCTGACCCCGACGAGATCGGCCTGCATCGCATCGAGCGCGCTGGTTTCGGTGTCGAAGGCGATGAGCCGCGCCGCAAGGCCCCGCTCGATCCAGCGATCCAGCGCCTCCAGCGTCTGCACGCATTCATAGGCGGCGTGGTCGATCGCCGGCATGTCCGGCAGCGGCTGGCGCGACGCGCCTTCGGCCGGGTCCCGCCCCGGCGTTGACCGGCTTGGCGGGATGGAGCTGGTTCGCGCGCTCGGGGCTGCCCGAGCCCGCGCCCAGCCGCCGCAGCAGGCTGGTGAAGCCGTGCTTTTCGAGAAACGCCGCGAGCGGATCGGGTGGGATCGCGCCGAGTTCGAAGTCGTCGAGCGGGATCGGCAGCGGGCAATCTTCCTTGAGCTGCACCAGCACGCGCGACAAACGGGCCATATCGGCCTGCTCGATCAGGCTGTCGCGCAGCTTGCCCGGCTTCATCTCCGGCGCGGCGGCGAGAGCGGCCTCCAGCGTGCCGTTCTCCTGGATCAGCTTGGTTGCGGTCTTCGGCCCGATGCCGCGGATGCCAGGGATATTGTCGGCGGTGTCTCCCATCAGCGCCAGCACATCGCCGACCAGCGCCGGGGTAACCCCGAACTTCTCCTCGACCTCGGGCACGTCGATCCGCAAGTTCTTCATCGTGTCGAGCATGTCGATATGGCCGCCGTTATCCGTCCGGCCCGACCAGCTGCATCAGATCCTTGTCGGAGGACACGATCGTCACATCCCAGCCGCGTGCGGTCGCGGCGTGGGCATAGGAGGCGATCATGTCGTCCGCCTCGACATTCTCCTCCTCGATCATCGGCAGCGAAAAGGCGCGGGTGGCGTCGCGAATCAGCGGGAATTGCGGGACCAGGTCCTCGGGCGCGGGCGGACGGTTGGCCTTGTAGAGGTCGTAAATCTGGTTGCGGAAGCTGGTTCCCGCCTTGTCGAGAATCACCGCCAGATGGGTCGGCCCATCGGCCTTGTGAAGATCGTCGGCCAGCTTCCAAAGCATTGTCGTATAACCATAAACCGCGCCGACCGGGGTGCCCTGCGGGTCGGTCAGCGGTGGCAGGCGGTGATAGGCGCGGAAGATGTAGGCCGAGCCATCGACGAGGTAGAGATGCTTTTTTTGCTCCATTAACCTGTCCTAGCAAGGCACAGCCGGAGCGTCAGCCCATGGCGCAAGAAATGTCGATTTATCCCGGTTTTGCGCCGCAATCGCCACAGCTTCGACACAATTGCCCGTTACGGTGCCGAATAGAAAATCGGTGAATAGTGTTCGGAAAGCGCGACTAGCGCTTGCATCCCCGCGCCAAGGTGACTATTGGAGCGCGAAGTCTACCGATGAGGTAGGCTTTCCGCTTGGTCATGTCCCGCAAGGGAAGGGTCGGGCGTGGTCCACTCGCTGTTCAAGGATTACCATTCATGCGCAAGATCGTTCTCGCATTCGCCGTTGCCGGCGCTGCCCTCACCCTCTCCGCTTGCTCGAAGAAGGCCGAAGAATCCGCCGACGCCGCTGGCGAAGCCGCTGCCGTCGCCACTGAAGCCGCCGCCACCGCGACCGACGCCGCCGCTGGCGCCGCCGCCGCTGCGACCGACGCTGCCGCTGGTGCCGCTGCCGGTGCCGCCGGCGCCGCTTCGGAAGCCGCCGAGGGTGCCGCTGCTGCCGCTTCGGGCGCTGCCGACGCCGCTGCCGGCGCCGCCAAGGACGCCGCTGCCGCCGCTGGCGACGCTGCGAAGAAGATGTAATCTTCGCCTTTGGCGAATTACAAGACTGGGCGCGCGGACCTCTGGTTCGCGCGCCTTTTCTTTTGCCTGCGCTGCACTGCGCCCCTTGCGCAGGATTCGACCGACCGCGCATGACGCCCGGGCAAACCGGAACCGGTTGAGCCAGCACCGCTAGAGGGGCGTGCGGTAAATCTGGTTCAGTTCCCCCAAGTCCGACTACCCTGAGCTTGTCGGGTCTGGGTCAGATTTAACGCATGCCGCTCTGGCGGCGGCCAGGCATCAGCGCGCGACGCTGCGGCGCAGGCTGGGCGAGCTATACAGATAGCCGTCGTAGATCGACCGGGCGATCTGGGCGATGCGCGCGTCGCGGTAGGGCTTGCCGCCCTGGCCGGTGACATAGATCGCCAGCGCGATGGCGCGGCCATCGGGCATCTGGATGATGCCTACGTCGCTCGCGGTATTGGCCAGCGTGCCGGTTTTGTGCGCGATGACCAGGCCTTCGGGCATCAATCCGGGAATCCGCTTCTTGCCGGTCTCGCAGCGGGTCATCGTGCCGAGCAGCACGTCGCGGCTCTGGCGGCTGAGCCACTTGCCCTGATAGAGACCCGCGAGCAGGCGGACCATGGCGTTGGGCGTGGCGCTGTCGCGCGGGTCGATGGTGGTGGCGGGATTGACCGCGCCGTCGTCGCGCACCAGCGTGGCGATATCGCGGTCGATCCGCACGCCGTCGATGCCGGCGCGGCGCAGCCAGCTGTTGACCGCCGCCGGACCGCCAACGGCGGCAAGCAGCGCATCGGTCGCCGGATTGCTGCTGCGGGTCAGCGTCAGGTCGATCAGATCGAGCGCGCTGTAATAGCTGCCCGGGCGCACCGGCGCGACCGGCCCGGCGAATTTGCGCGAGGCGACCGGCACCATCAGCGGAAACTGGTCGGTCAGCCGGACCTGGCCGGCATCGACCATTTCGAGAAAGGTCGCGACAATCGCGACCTTGCTGGTGCTGGCCATCGGGAACGGCTGATCGCCGAGCACCGCCAGGCTTTTGCCGGTCGAAAGATCGTAGGCAGAAACCCCGATCCGCCCCTGCTCGGCGCTGGCCAGCATGGCGACCTGCGCCTGGAACGGGTCCTGATAGACCGGGCGGGCGCTGCGCTGTTCGGCGGTGAAGGTGCGGTCGAACGCCGACTCGACGTCGTTCGCATCCGCCGCCTGGGCGGCGACCGGGGCGACCGCGATTCCCGCAGCCAGCGTCAAGATGGTCAGGGCCTTGCCCGCGAACCGCTGGATCGAATTTGTCATCACAAGGCGTATGCTAACGACGTCATGCTTTGTATTCCCTTAACGCCGGAGATAAACACAATGCAATTTTCCGTCAAAGCCGATGGCGACGAACTGCCGCTGACATACGGGTAATCGCATATTTCCACATGAATTGCATCGGCTAAAAGTCTGATTGTGCTGGAATGAGACAGCGATAGGCCGATTTGCGACCGCCACGCTGCGCCAAATTTCGGACGCTGGACCGGTCGCTGCCAGGTAGTCCGCAAACAAAAGGGGCCGGAGGATCGCTCCTCCGGCCCCTTGCTGTATTCGCGGATGACGCGGACTTAGAAGTCCATGCCGCCCATGCCGCCCATGCCGCCCGGGGGCATGCCCATGGCCGGCTTGTCATCGGGCTTGTCGCTGATCGCGGCTTCGGTGGTGATCAGCAGACCGGCCACGGAAGCTGCATCCTGCAGCGCGGTGCGCACGACCTTGGTCGGGTCGATCACGCCGGCGGCAGTCAGGTTCTCGTAGACGTCGGTCGCAGCGTTGAAGCCCCGCAGCTCGTCGTTCTCGCGCAGCAGATTGCCGGCAACCACGGCGCCGTCATGGCCGGCGTTCTCGGCGATCTGGCGCAGCGGCGTCTGGATCGCCTTGCGGACGATGTCGATGCCCTTGGTCTGATCGTCGTTCGCGCCCTTCAAGCCTTCAAGCGCCTTGGTCGCATAGAGCAGCGCGGTGCCGCCGCCGGGGACGATGCCTTCTTCCACCGCAGCGCGGGTGGCGTGGAGGGCGTCATCGACGCGGTCCTTGCGCTCCTTGACTTCGACTTCCGAAGCGCCGCCGACCTTGATCACGGCAACCCCGCCGGCCAGCTTGGCCAGACGTTCCTGCAGCTTTTCCTTGTCGTAGTCGCTGGTGGTGGTCTCGATCTGCGAACGGATCTGCTCGACCCGCGCCTTGATGTCGTCAGCCGAACCGGCACCGTCGATGATCGTGGTGTTGTCCTTGTCGATGGTGACGCGCTTGGCTTCGCCGAGCATGCCGACCGTGACCAACTCCAGCTTGATGCCGAGGTCTTCGGAAATCATCTCGCCCTGGGTCAGCGTGGCGATGTCGCCCAGCATGGCCTTGCGGCGATCGCCGAAGCCCGGAGCCTTGACGGCGGCAACCTTGAGCCCGCCGCGCAGCTTGTTGACCACCAGGGTGGCCAGGGCTTCGCCTTCGATGTCTTCCGCGATGATCAGCAGCGGACGGCCCGACTGCACCACGGCCTCGAGGATCGGCAGCATCGCCTGCAGCGACGAGAGCTTCTTCTCGTGGATCAGGATGTAGGGGTTTTCCAGCTCGACGGTCATCTTGTCGGGGTTGGTGACGAAGTAGGGCGACAGATAGCCGCGGTCGAACTGCATGCCTTCGACGACATCGAGTTCGAATTCGAGGCCCTTGGCCTCTTCCACGGTGATCACGCCTTCCTTGCCGACCTTTTCCATGGCTTCGGCGATCTTTTCGCCGACTTCGGTATCGCCGTTCGACGAGATGATGCCGACCTGGGCGATTTCCGCCGTGCCGGAAACCGGCTTGGAGCGCTTGACGAGATCGGCAACCACGGTGGTGACCGCGATATCGATGCCGCGCTTGAGGTCCATCGGGTTCATGCCGGCGGCAACGCAGGTCATGCCTTCGCGGACGATCGCCTGGGCGAGCACGGTGGCGGTGGTGGTGCCGTCACCGGCCTGGTCGTTGGTCTTGGAGGCGACTTCGCGCAGCATCTGCGCGCCCATGTTCTCGAACTTGTCCTTGAGTTCGATTTCCTTGGCGACGGTGACGCCGTCCTTGGTGATGCGGGGAGCGCCGAAGCTCTTGTCGATGACGACGTTGCGGCCCTTGGGGCCCAGCGTGACCTTCACCGCATTGGCGAGGATATCGACACCGTTCAGAATGCGTTCGCGCGCGTCGCGCGAAAAGCGTACGTCCTTGGCAGCCATTTCAAATTCCTTTAGAATTCAGGGATTGGGGGAGTGCGAATGCTCAGCCGATAATGCCGAGAATATCGCTTTCCTTCATGATCAGCAGCTCTTCGCCATCGACCTTGACTTCGGTGCCCGACCATTTGCCGAACAGGATGCGGTCGCCGGCCTTGACGTCGGGCTTGATGCGGTCGCCATCTTCGTTGTAGGCGCCTTCGCCCACCGAGATGATTTCGCCCTCGGCCGGCTTTTCCTTGGCGCTGTCGGGGATGATGATGCCGCCGGCGGTCTTTTCCTCGGCCTCGATACGGCGCACGAGCACGCGGTCGTGCAGCGGACGGAACTTCATGGATTACTTCCTCTTCCTGTGAATACGAACAGGCTTGGCACTCACATGGGGCGAGTGCCAGCGCGGCGCATATGGGTGGCTGTTCAGCCAGCGTCAAGGAGAGTCTGGCGGAAATTTTTCGCCGCTGCTTCGCCCCTCCCGCTTGCGGGAGGGGAACTTCAGCCGGGCACAAGCCGCAAGCTCTCCCGCCGGTGCCAGCGCCACAGCAGCAATGCCGCCACCACCACCAGCCCCACCGCCAGCCCGATCCACACGCCAAGCCCGCCCAGCGGCGTCGCGAAGCCCAGCCCGACAGAAGCCAATCCGCCTGCCAGCCAATAGCCCAGGATCGCCATGACCATCGGCACCCGCGTATCCTGAAGCCCGCGCAACACTCCGCCCGCCACGGTCTGCACCGCATCGAACAGATGAAACGCAGCCGCGACCAGAATGAATTGCAACGCGAAGTGAACCATCGCCGCATTGGCCGGGGCATCGACCGCGACATAGGCCGACAGGATCGTGCGCGGGAAGGCCAGCATGGCTGCGGCCGCGAACAGGCTGAAACCGATGCCGACGGCGAGCGCCGCCCAGCCCGCCCGGCCGATTGCGGCCCGGTCGCCCGCGCCAAAATGATAGCCCACCCGGATCGTCGCCGCCTGGCCAACGCCAAACGGCACCTGAAACGCAAGGGCCGCCACCTGAAACGCCAGCGCATGCCCCGCCAGTTGCGCCGGGCCGATCAGCCCCATCAGGAAAGTCGCCGCATTGAACAGGCCGCCCTCGGCCAGCACGATCAGGCCGATCGGCACGCCGATCCGCACGATCTCCCGGAAGCGCGACCACTCGCTGCGCCACCAGCGGCCAAACAAGCGGTAGCGCCGCATCCGCTTGTCCAGCCTGATCACCGCGCAATAGGCGAGGAAGGTAATCACCGAAGTGATCAGCGTCGCCACTGCCGATCCCGCCAGGCCCATGGCGGGCAAGCCGAAATGGCCAAAGATCAGCGCATAATTGCCAATCGCATTGACCGTGATGGCCAGGGCCATGATCACGCTGGCAAACACCGGCCGGCCCATGGCGGAAACAAATATGCGCAGCACATTCGCGCCGATCTGCGGGAACATCGACCAGCCGAGGATGGCGAGGAATTGCGCCGCCTGCGCCGCGACCTCGCGCCGTTGCCCGGTGGCCAGCAGGATTTCCTCGCCCATCTGGCAGACCATCAGGCCCAGCGCAGCGCAGATCGCCGCCAGCCACAGCGCCATGCGCACCGAGCGCCGCACCTCGCGCACCGCGTGGCGCTTGCGCCCCAGCTCGGCGGCCACCAGCGGCGCAACCGCACCGGTCAGCCCCGAAAAGGTCCACACCATCTGGCCAAACAGCGCGGTGGAGAGGCTCGCCGCCGCCAGCGGCATTTCGCCCAGTTTGGCGATGAACACCACGTCGGTCGCATAGATCGCCATCTGCATCAGATTGGCCAGCGCCAGCGGCGCCGCGAGCCGCAGCGTCGCGCCGAGTTCGGCGCGGAATGGGGAGAGTGAGGCGGTCTGCGGCATAAAGCCGCTCGCCATAGGCGTGTGCGCTAGCGAGATAAAGGGGGCGAGATAAAGGGTATGCTTGTCAGACTTCCGAAAGCAAACCGGCTCTATTGGCCGCAGCCTTGCCTGGAGTCTGCCGATGCGTCCGTTGCCCTTGCCGATTGCCGCAGCCCTGCTGCTGGGCGTCGCGCCCGCCGCCCGCGCCCAGGAAGCGTTCCTCGGCGTGCATGCCCACGGCGTCGATACGCCGTTCACGCTGGAAACCGGCGAGCGCGGCGCGGATATTTCGCTCGGCTATCGTTTCCCGCGCGCGGAGGGGCTGGCGTTTCTCGGCAAGCCCGCCCCCTATCTGATCGCCTCGGTCAACACCCGCGGCGAGACCAGCTTTGGCGGCGCGGGGCTGAGCTGGAAGCTGGGCAAGGGAAGGTTCTATGCGCGGCCCGGGATCGGCCTGGTGGTCCACGACGGGCCGGATTTCCGTTACGATGCAGCCAACCGGTCGGAAACCGATCTGGGCAGCCGGGTGCTGTTCGAGCCGGAAATAGCGGTCGGCGTGCGGCTGAACCGGCGCTTCTCGCTGGAGGCCAGCTGGGTCCACATCAGCCACGCCCGGCTGTTCAACAGCGCGCAGAACCCCGGGCTCGACATGATGGGGCTGCGGCTGAACGCGGGGTTGTGACCAACGAAAAGGGCGGCCCCTTGCGGAGCCGCCCTTCCATCTGCGAGTGCTTCAAGACACCCGCAAAACTTGTTTCGTCGATTACTTGATCGAGCCCAATTACTTGATCGAGCCCAATTACTTGATCTCGACAGTGCCGCCAGCGGCAGTGACCTTGGCCTTGATTTCCTCGGCTTCGGCCTTGTTGACGCCTTCCTTGATCGCCTTGGGCGCGGCTTCGACCAGCGCCTTGGCTTCGGTCAGGCCGAGCTGGGTGATCGCGCGGACTTCCTTGATGACGGCGATCTTGTTGCCGCCGTCGCCGGTCAGGATGACGTCGAATTCGGTCTTTTCCTCAACCGCTTCGGCAGCAGCGCCGCCGCCGGCAGGGGCGGCAACCGCGACAGCAGCAGCGGCGGAAACGCCCCATGCTTCTTCGAGGGCCTTGGCCAGGTCGGCCGCCTCGAGGACGGTCAGCTTCGAAAGTTCTTCAACGAGCTTGGCGATATCGGCCATGATATTTCACTCCAATAAATGTCGGTTTGCCGGAGGATTCCGGCGAATGTTGCTTGAATTCTCTTAAGCGGCTTCTTTTTCGGCATAGGCATTGAAGACGCGCGCCAGCTTGGCCGCCGGAGCGGTGGTGAGCTGGGCGATCTTGGTCGCCGGAGCCTGAACGAGACCGATAAGCGTGCCGCGCAGCTGATCGAGCGACGGCATCGAGGCGAGCGCCTTGATCCCATCCGCATTCAGCAGCACCGAACCCATCGCGCCGCCAACGATTTCCAACTTGTCGTTGGTCTTGGCGAAATCGACAGCGATCTTTGCCGCGGCAACCGGATCGACCGAAGTCGCCAGCGCCACGGGACCGGTGAGCAATTCGCCGATCCCTGCATAGTCCGTGTTCGCGACGGCAAGCTTGGCAAGAGAGTTCTTGGAAACCTTGAACGACGCATCGGCTTCGCGCATCTTCACGCGCAGGGCCGTGGACTGGGCCACGGTCATGCCGAGATTGCGGGTGACAACCACCACGCCGACCTCGTTGAAAGTTGCGTTGAGCGCTGCGACGGCGTCGGCTTTCTGCGAACGATCCATGCTTACTCCTTCACTTGTGGCCGCGTGAGGCGAAACCCCGCGCGACCGGCTACGTTTGCCGCCCTGGCCGAAGCCCGAGCGGACGAGTCCGTGCGATGGGGAAGGAGCAGCTGCCCCAAATGGATGGGGGTCGCCAGTGGCACCGCACCTCTAAAGGAGCGTGGGCCGGAATATCTCTGTCCCCGTCTAGGCTGGAAATTAAGCGTGCCCCAATTGGCGCGCACCGGCTGTCTCGGACGGATGAACTTCGGGCGGAAGCCCTAGGTTCGGAGTGGGCCAATGGCGAAAAGGGCGCGGGAAGTCAACCCGCGCCCTTCGCTTCGCCGGATTGGCGGGGGGGACGGTTCAATCCGGCGGCTCGCTGCCTTGCGTGCTGGTGGCGCCGCAGGGCGGACATGCTTCGGTGCAGCACAGCAAGTCGCCCGGCTGGCACTTGAGCTCGCGGCAGATCGCCTCGAGGGTGGAGAAACGGATCGCCTTGGCCTTGCCGGTCTTGAGGATCGAGAGATTGGCCAGGGTGATGCCGACGCGGTCGGCAAGCTCGGTAAGGGTCATCCGCCGGGCATAGAGCAGATCGTCGAGCTTGACGGTGATGCGGCTGGCGCCAGACGATTCAGAAGCCGGTTCGGGAGGCATCACACAGTCCCCTCGACATCCTGTTCGAGCCGCGTGCCGTGATCGAACACCCGGGCCAGGACGAACAGCAGCAGTGCGGTGATCAGCCCTTCGAACGAGAAGGAAAACACGATGTGCTGCTCCGGCAGCACCTGCCGGATCCAGATGGCCACGGGCAAGGCGATCAGCGTCATCGCCTGCATCGCCAGCACGATCCAGCCCATATGGCGCAGGCGTGCGGCGTTTTCGGGGATGAAGGGCGAGCCCTGGCCGACGCTGTCGATCAGCGCGATGAGCTTGCGCAGGAACTGGATCGCCAGACCGACGATAACCAGTCCGCCCGCCATGATGACGCTGACCGCCGCGAGCAATTCCGGGCCGGACAGCTTGATGCCGTCGAGCGCCGCCTTGGCGAGAATACTGTCGGCGAAGGCCCAGATGGCGGGAATGGCGACGACCAGGCCAATCGCAGCGGCAATGGCGAGCGCCAGCACGATGCGCAGCGCAATGCGGGTAAATCGCAGCAGGGCATCCTTTTGCGGGGCGCTCATCTTCGGCCTCCTTTCATGCCGGGGATCAGGCGAGGTAAGGCGCAACCGCAAGGCTGTTGCTCGCCGCATGCGGAACCGTGACGATGACCGTGGGCAGCCAGGTCGCCGCGACTATGGCGACAGCGAGGATGGCGGCGGAAATGCGCGAGGCGCAAGTTGCGGACATGGACTGAACTCCTTTGCGGGGGATGTTGGGGACTCATACCAACCTGCACTGATCCTGACCCATGAGGACAGTTTCTGGCGGTTCTCGGCAAGGAGCGTTCGAAGTGGTGATGTGGTTCATCATGACGAGAACGCGACGCAGTCCGAGGGCCGCCAGAAACTGCCCTCTGGGTTGCCAATCCCGCCCGCTGGACTTCGTCGCGACCTCGCCACGATGAACCACATCGCGGTTTCGGCCGCTCCTCGCCAGCAGACGGGATTGGAAATCCTCATGGGTCAGGATCAGTGCAGGTTGGTATCAGGCGCCGAGCGGCAGGCCAAGCGTCGGCAGCCAGGTGATCAGCACATAGGCGACCGACATGGCGATCGAGACGGTCTGGGCGGCAGCGAAACGGGTCATGATTGTTCTCCGATATTGTCGATATCGATATTCAATATGGCGAGTCGGCCGTATTGTCAATCGATAATATCGAAAAACGATGCGGGTCGCGTTGTTTTTCGGAAATCTCCTGATTGTTTTGCGAAAAACCGGACGCGAACCGCCCCGCAGGGCTGGCGCGACAGGCGGTTCGATGCCTACATTGCCGCCCGTCGCAGCCGGAGGGGAGTCGCTCGGTGCACGATATGCTATCGCGAACGGCTGCGCAGATCACGGTCGAGAAGGTGATCGCCGTGGCGCGCGCGGAAGCGGCGAAGCAGGGCGTGCGGGCGGGCACCCTGCACCTCACCGCGCCGCACGCCTCGCAGGTCGGCAACAAGGTGGTCATCGCCGCCTTCGGCCACCGGCGCGACTGGATCGCCGCCTACCGCGATCCCAGGCTGCGCCGCCACGATCCGGTGCCCGATCACGTGATGCGCGCGGGCCGGGTTATGACCTATCGCGAAGCCCTGGCCGAGCTGACGCTGAAGCCCGCACAGGCCGAATTCGCAGAACGCATGCATACCGCCGGGCTGGCCGACACGATGGCGCTGCCGGTCTATGGCCCGTTCGATTTCGATACTTTCGCGACCTTCTCGATCGGCCGGGCGTTCGCTGCGGAAGACACCGGGACGATCAACCGGATCGTCGCCATCGTCGAGATCGCCAACCGGCGCATCGCGCAGCTGGTCGAAGGCGGCAGCGCGCTGAATATTTCGCTGTCGGATCGCGAGCGCGAAGTGCTGCACTGGATCGGCCTGTCCAAATCGAATGGCGATATCGCCACGATCCTCGAGCTTTCGCCGGGCAGCGTCGATACCTATGTCCGCCGCCTGTTCGCCAAGCTGGAAGTCAACGACCGCATCGCGGCGGCGGTGAAGGGGTTCCGGCTCGGGCTGATTCGCTACTGATTGCGCGCACCCGTCGAGGTTTGCGCCCGGTTGCTGAACGCAACTTGAATTGCCCGGCGACCGCCTGTCACGAAGCAACGTGACAGGAACTTCTCCGATAATTCCTTAAACCGCTCTTGCGCAGCAGATACGGTTTCGTCGCGCTGAAGCAGAAGGGGGTCAAGTCCGGGCCTGGCCCGGGCGGGATGGGGAAGGCGCCAGCCGCGTCTGACCCTGGCGGGCGTACGTCTTCGAGTGGCGAGTCATCGGGTCGCCGTTTATCGAGGGATGCGCCCGCCAAAAATTCGGGAAAGTGGCGGGCTGGGGATCCAGGTCGGTTCAGCCAGCCACTTCCAATGCCTCGCCGGCATCGTCGGCTGGAGGCCGGGGGCGGCGGGTGCGGCGGCGCGGGGCAGCCGTTTCATCCGCCGCCTCTGTCGCCAGGGCGGGCTCCTCGGCGCGCGGCAACGAGACCGAAATCGCCGGCGGCAGCGAAGCCGGATCGAGGCCGAGCGGTTCGGCCTCGTCGCGGTCTTCGCGGCGCGGGCGGGGTTCGCGGCGCGGCCTGAGGCCGCGGGTGCCGCGATTGTCGCGGACGAAAGGATTCTCCGGCGGTTCGTAGGGCGAGCGCGCTTCTTCCGCATCGTAGCGGCAGCTTCGGCGGCCTGCGGCACTTCTTCGGCGGGCGCATCGGCCTGGCGTTCGAAACGCCCGGACCGTTCGGGGCGTTCGGATCGTTCCACGCGCTCGGGGCGTTCCGCCCGCTCCGCCCGTTCCGGACGCTCGGACCGTTCGGTGCGGTTATATTGCGGCCGGTCGTAGGCGGCATATTCGCCCTCGGCGCCATATTCGCCGCCGTCCTCGCCGTCCTCGCGGAACGTCTCGCCGCCTTCCTGCCAGCGGTCGCCGGCCTGCCTGGGCGCGCGCTGTTCTTCCTGGCGCTGGCGCTGATCGGCCTGGACGCGGAAATAATGGTCGGCGAATTGCAGGAAATATTCCTCCTGCACGCGGTCGCCATTGAGGTGGGCGTCATGCGCCAGCTTGCGGTATTTCTCCAGCATCTGCGGCGCATTGCCGCGCGCGCGGCTGTCGATCCGGTTCTGCTGCTGGCCGCCGCCCTGCTGACGATTGCCACCACCACGACCGCGCCGGCGGTTGTTGTTGTTGTTGTTGCCACGAATATTATTATTCAAGGGTATGTTTTCCTTAGACCCCTGACTGCCGCACGGCGCCTGGCCGGCCGGCATGTCATGTCACGCTTCGCCGCAGCCACCCCGGGGCGCTGCGGTCCCGACATCTGCCCTGTGGGGATGGCCGTTCCGCCATGCCCGATTGCAAATGCTGGAGTTGGGCCGGCCCGGCGGGAAGCGTACATCCGCCGGCTGGCTTGGCTTCGCGTTACGCTCGGTACCGGAAAAAGCCAAGCGGAAATTTAACCGGCTTCCACAAGTTCGAGCACGCGGGGGCGCGTGGCGAGGTCGCGGTGCAGCTTTGCAGAGAGCCCGGCAGCGCGTGCGATCGCCGTGACGGGGGCAGCCTGGGTTGCGCCGATCTCGGCCAGCACGGCGCCACCGGGTGCGAGCAGGACGGGAAGTTGCGGGATCAGACTGCGATAGCAATCGAGGCCTTCGGGGCCGGCAAACAGCGCCCCCGCCGGCTCATGACGGCGGACCGAAGGGGCCAGATCGGCGTCCGCTTCGACATAGGGCGGATTGGCGAGGATCAGGTCGAACGGGCCATTCAGGTCGTGCGCCCAGCCTGGCTCGTCCCAGTCGGCATGGATCATCCGGGTTCGCTCGCCCAGCCCCAGCCGCGCGGCATTGGCGGCGGCGACTTCAAGCGCGGCGAGGCTGCGGTCGATGCCGGTGCCTTGGGCATCGGGGAGATTGGCCAGAACCGCCAGCAGCAACGCGCCCGAGCCGGTGCCGCAATCGAGCACGCGCCGGGCATCGGACCGTGCCTTGAGTGCAGCTTCGACCAAGGTCTCGCTGTCGCCGCGCGGGATCAGGACGTCGGGGGTGACGAGCAAGTCGAGGCCGTAGAACTCCTGATGGCCGAGGATATAGGCGACAGGTTCGTGGTTCTGGCGGCGGGCGAGCAATGGGGCGAAGGCTTCGGGGACGGGATCGCCCATGTGGCGTAGGAGGAGATCGGAACGGGTGACGCCGAGGGCGCAGGCCATCAGCAGCTCGGCATCGAGCCGGGGGGTGTCGCCGGTGGTGGCGAGAATGGCTGCGGCTGCGCGGAGGGCTTGAGCTATTTTCACACCTTACACACCCCGTCCGTGTCGAGCGAAGTCGAGACACCGTGCCAGGTGCCAGCGTGTCTCGACTTCGCTCGACACGAACGGAGGTTGTGAGAATTTCACTCCCCCAGCGCCGCCAGCCGCTTGGCCTGGTCCTCCGCCGCCAGCGCATCGATCAGTTCGCCCAGCCCCGGGCCTTCGAGGATTTCCGGCAGGCGGTGCAGGGTCAGGTTGATCCGGTGATCGGTGACGCGGCCTTGCGGGAAATTATAGGTGCGGATGCGTTCGCTGCGATCGCCCGAGCCGACCATCGCCTTGCGCGCCTCGGCCTCGGCTCCCTGGGCTTCGTCGCGCATCTTCTCATACAGCCGCGTGCGCAGCACCTGCATCGCCTTGGCCTTGTTCTTGTGCTGGCTGCGCTGGTCCTGCTGGATCACCACCAGCCCGCTGGGCAGGTGCGTCAGGCGCACGGCGCTGTCGGTGGTGTTGACGTGCTGGCCGCCGGCGCCCGAGGCCCGGTAGATATCGATCTTCAGATCCTTGTCGTCGATCTGGACATCGACTTCGTCGGGCTCGGGCAGCACCGCAACGGTGGCGGCGGAGGTGTGGATGCGCCCGCCGCTCTCGGTCACCGGCACCCGCTGCACCCGGTGGACGCCGCTTTCGAACTTGAGCTTGGCGAACACGCCATTGCCCTGGATGTTGGCGACAACTTCCTTGAACCCGCCGATGTCGGAAACATTGGCGCTGATCAGCTCGATCCGCCAGCCCTGCTCGGCGGCGTATTTTTCATACATGCGGTAGAGATCGGCGGCGAACAGCGCCGCCTCGTCGCCGCCGGTGCCGCCGCGGATTTCGAGCATGGCAGGGCGGGAATCGGCGCTGTCGCGCGGCAGCATGGCGACGGCGAGACGGTGTTCGGCCTCGGGGAGTTCGGATTTGATGCGCTGGATTTCCTCCTCGGCCATCGCCCGCATGTCGGGATCGGGATCGGTTATCGCCGAGAGGCTGGCCAGCTCGCCGCGCATGCTCGCGACCTCGGCGGCGGCTTTGGCGACCGGCTCGAGTTCGGCATAGTCGCGGCTGGCGGCGACGAAGTCCGTGCCCTCGAGCGTGCCCGAAGCCAGCCGCGCCTCGAGTTCGGCGAAGCGCGAGGCGATCTGGGCGAGGCGGGTTGCGGAGATGCTCACAGGCTTCTCATCGTTCCCGTCATGAATGCCCGATAGACCTCAAAAATAGACTTCGCGTTGGCAGTAACAGGCAGCAGGTTCTTAGCCGCCTGAAACAATTGGCCATCACGAATGTCGAGTGAAATAATTTCCGTCGGGTTCAACTTGCGCAGCTCGATCGTAGCGCTTGCGCGGGCTACCTGTTGCCACAAGCTCTGCAGAAAAACCCAGCCGCCTGAAATGAGTGACCAACGCTTGAGCTTCGATTTCTCGGTCAGAATGTTCTGCCACAACAGCAACGTCCAGAGTTGCCTCCGCCACTGCGTCACAATCCCCCACCAGCATCGCCAGCCGCTCGATCCCCGCAGCCCAGCCCACCGCAGGCGTCGGCGGCCCGCCCAAGCTCTCCATCAGCCCGTCATACCGCCCGCCGCCTAGCACAGTCCCCTGCGCGCCCAGCCGGTCGGTCACGAATTCGAACGCCGTGTGCCGGTAATAGTCCAGCCCGCGCACCAGCGCCGGCGCGCGCGTCCACGCCACCCCCGCCGCATCCAGCCCGCGACGTCACCTTGCCGAAAAACGCCTGCGCCTCACTCGCTCAGAAAATCGTCGATCTTCGGCGCATCGCCCAGGAACGCCTTGTCCCGCGCATCCTTTGAATCCAGAATCCGCAGCGGGTTCTTCTCCAGCCGCTCTTGCGAATCCTCGCTCAGCTCACCCCGAACCCCGCGGAAATAGTCCACCAGCGCAGCCCGCCACGCCTCGCGGCTCTCGCCGTCGCCGAGCGTATTCAAATGCAGCGACACCCCCTCGGCGACCCCCAGCTCCTTCAGCAGCTGATCCGCCATCACCAGCAGCTCGACATCCGCCTGCGGTTCCGCCGCGCCGATGATCTCGGCGTCGATCTGGTGGAACTGGCGGTAGCGGCCCTTCTGCGGGCGCTCGTAGCGGAACAGCGGCCCATGCGTCGCCAGCTTCAGCGGCGCGTGCTGCTGCCAGCCGTTGGTGAGGTATGCCCGCGCGATCCCCGCCGTAAACTCCGGGCGCAGGGTCAGCGAATCGCCGCCCCGATCCTCGAACGAATACATCTCCTTCGACACCACATCGGTGGTCTCGCCGATGCTCCGGCTGAACACTTCGGTCTTCTCGAACACCGGCATTTCCGCGCGGCGGAAGCGGTAGAGTTTGCGCACCCGCTCGAAGGTTTCGACGACGTGGGCGAAGGCCTCGGCCTCGGCGCCGAAAATGTCCTGGGTGCCACGAATTGCTTGAGGGGTTTTGGGCGGGGTTTCCATGGGAGGCGCGCTTAGCGGGATTCTCCCGCGTGGGAAAGCATCGGCCAAATCTTGCGAAGCGCGCCGCTTCCCGGCATTAATTCGCGCCATGACGAAAAGCCTGACGGTCGCGCCGCTGCTTGCTGCCCTAGCCCTCTCCGCGCCTGCTGCGGCGCAGACCCCGCCGCGCTCTGCGCCGATGGCGGTTCCCATCGTCCAGACCGTGCCCGATGCCGAGGACAAGCCGTGGCCCGGCGGCGCGATGCTGCTCGATATCGACGCCAGCGACATCCAGCGCGGCGCCTTCCGCGTCACCCAGACGATCCCGCTCGCGCCGGGAACCGCGAAGCTGATCCTGCAGCATCCGCGCTGGCTGCCCGGCGGCCATTCGCCGCGCGGGCCGCTGCACGCGCTTGCCGGGCTGAGCTTCACCGCCGGGGGCAAGCCCATCGCCTGGCGGCGCGATTCGGTCGAAGTGAACGCCTTCCACCTGACCCTGCCCGCCAGCGCGCGCGAGGTGACGGCGAAATTCGTCCACACCTCGCCGTTGCAGCCGTCCGAAGGCCGCATTGTCATGACGCCGGAGATGCTCAACCTGCAATGGGAAGCGATGAGCCTCTACCCCGCCGGGCATTATGTCCGCCGCATCCGGGTGAAGCCGACAGTGACAATGCCGCAGGGCTGGACGACGTTCACCGCGCTCGACGGGCAGTCGCATGCCGGCAGCAAAGTCAGCTGGGCCGAAACCGATTACGAGACGCTGGTCGATTCGCCGATCTTCGCCGGGCTGCACGCGCGGCAATGGGACCTCGGCAATGCCGTGCGCCTGGGCGCCGTCGCCGACAAGCCCGAGCAACTGGCGCTGCCGCCCGAACGGCTGGAGCCGCTGCGCGCGCTGGTCAGCGAATCGCTGCTGGCCTTCGGCAGCCGGTCGTTCGACCGCTATACCTTCCTCGTCGCGTTGACCGAGCGCATGGGCGACATCGGGCTGGAGCATCACCGTTCGAGCGAAAACGCGCTCAAGCCGCAGAACTTCATCGACTGGGCGGGTTACGACTGGGACCGCAACGTGCTGGCGCACGAGCTGGCGCATAGCTGGAGCGGCAAGTTCCGCCGCCCGGCCAGGCTGTGGACCCCCGACTACCGCCAGCCGATGCAGGACGATCTGCTGTGGGTCTATGAAGGCCAGGCCCAGTTCTGGGGCTGGATCCTGGCGGCGCGATCGGGGCTGCAGACCCGGGAGAACATCCTCGGCTATATGGCGGTGCAGGCCGGCAATTACGCCAGCCTGCCGGGGCGCGGCTGGCGGCCGCTGAGCGACACCACCCACGATCCGATCATCGCGGCGCGGCGGCCCCTGCCCTATGGCTCGCTATCGCGCAGCGAGGACTATTACAGCGAAGGCGCGCTGATCTGGCTGGAGGCCGACCAGCTGATCCGCGCGGGCACCGCCGGCCGCCGGGGCCTCGACGATTTCGCGCGCGCCTTTTACGGAACAAGCAATGGCGACTGGGGCGTGGTGACATACGAGTTCGAGGATGTCGTCGCCGCGCTGAACGGGGTCTACCCTTACGACTGGGCCAGCTTCCTGCGCAGCCGCATCGAGCAGCCGGGCCAGCCCGCGCCGCTCGCCGGGATCGAGCAGGGCGGCTACCGGCTGGTGTGGCGGGAAGAGCCCAATCCCTTCGAGAAGGCGCGGATGGAGAACGCCAAGACCCTCAATCTCGCTTTTTCGCTCGGCTTCACCCTCGACAAGGACGGCAATGTCAGCGCGCCGCGCTGGGATGGGCCTGCCTTCAACGCGGGGATCGTCACTGGCGCGAAAATCGTCGCGGTGAACGGCATTGCCTACGATCAGGACGCGATCAAGCTGGCGATCACCGCGGCCAAGGGCGGCAACAAGCCGATCGAGCTGCTGGTCCGGCGCGGCGACAGGTTCCTGACTGTGCCGATCTCCTACAATGGCGGGCTGCGCTGGCCGTGGCTGGAGCGCGCGCCGGGCGGCAAGGGGCCGGCGGGGCTCGATCTGCTGCTGGCGCCGCGCAGGCCGGTTGCAGGGAAGTAGTTGCAGGTCTAATGGGCACCCATGCGCATCGACCTCATCCCCGCCGGCGATAACCCGCCCGAAGAAATCAACGTCCTCATCGAAGTGCCGATCGGCGGCGAGCCGGTGAAGTACGAATTCGACAAGGCCAGCGGCGCGCTGTTCGTCGACCGCATCCTGCACACCCCGATGCGCTACCCCGCCAATTACGGCTTCGTCCCCCACACCCTCGGCGAGGACGGCGACCCGCTCGACGCCCTGGTCATCACCCGCTCGCCGATCATCGCCGGCGCGGTGATCAAGGTGCGCCCGGTCGGCGTGCTGCTGATGGAAGACGACAAGGGCGGCGACGAAAAGCTGATCACCGTGCCGGTCGACGCCACCTTCCCCTATTACCGCGAAGTCGCCGGCCACGAGGATCTGCCGCCGATCGTCACCCAGCAGATCGAGCACTTCTTCCAGCACTACAAGGACCTGGAACCGGGCAAGTGGGTGAAGATGAAGGGCTGGGGCGATGCCGAGGTGGCCAAACGGTTCATTGTCGAGGCGATGGCGCGGGCAAAGGAGTAACCGGCGGTTGGCGGGATCGGGGGGCAGCGCGCACAAATTCGCGGCGGGCTGGCGCGCCTGGCTGGTCGCGGCAGTGCTGGCGCTGCCGGTGGTATGGCTTTACTTTGCCCATATGCGGGAAGCACCGCCCGGGTTCGGCCCCACCGGCTTCATCCACTACGAACAGCTCTATTACATGGCGAACGCGCGCGAACTGCTCGATCGCGGCGGCGCGCTGACCTATGGCAATCCGTTCTCGTTCGATTACGCGACTGCACCGGTTTACTTTCAGCCGATCAATCTCCTGCTTGCCCTGGCCCTGCACATCGCCAAGGCCGATCCGGGAGCGGTCTACATGGCGTTCGGAGCGATCGCGGCCGTCGCTTGTCTCCGCGCGATCATCGCCCTTTACCAGGCGGTGATTCCGCTGGAGGATCGCGCCGCATGGCTGGGGCTCCTGCTATTTGCCTGGGGCGGCGGACTGCTCCAGTCTGCGGGGCTTCTCGGCAGCGCACTGGCGGGAGGCTACAACCCCTTCGCCTTCGACCCAGCGCGGGGTTGGTGGTTTCTCAACCTGGGCCGCAATCTGGTCTTTCCGACCGAGGCATTTTACCATCTGGTGTTCTTCGGCGCGATACTGATGACGTTGCGTCAGCGCTGGGGCCCGGCGCTGATATTGGCAGCGCTCCTCAGCGCCAGCCACCCATTTACCGGCATCCAGTTGCTGGGCATTCTTCTGGGCTGGGCGACCCTGGAGCGCTTCCTGCTCGGCAACCGGCAGGTTCCGGCCTGGTTCCCTATCGCCCTGGCGGCGCTGATGGGCCTGCACGCGGGCTATTATCTGGCATTCCTCAATTCGTTTGCCGAGCATCATTCGTTATTTCAGAAGTGGCGGACATACCCTTCGCTCCTCAAATTGCCGACGATGATATTTGCCTACATCCTCGTCGCCGAGTTCGCGCTTTGGCAAGTCCGCACTTGGCCGCTCGCCCGGGCTTACTTCGCCCAGCCAGACAAGCGCCTGCTGGCGGTCTGGTTCGCCGGTTCGTTCGCCCTGGCAAACAATGAATTGGTCATGTCGCCGATCCAGCCGCTGCACTTCACCCGCGGATATATCTGGACTCCCCTGTTCCTGCTTGGCGCACCGCTGCTGGTCAAGGCTCTGCGCGAGTTGCTCGGCGGGCCGGGCATCCGCGGCAGGCTGGGCGCGGCGTTGCTGAGTGCGCTGTTCCTGCTGGACAATGCCATCTGGTTTGCAACCATCCCGCAGACCCGGCTGGGCATCTATCTGTCCCCCGGCGAGCGCGCGCTTTTTGCCTGGCTCGGCACTGGCGAACAACGGGGCGCGGTAATTCTCGCCGACCCCGAACTATCCTATGCAGCAACCGCCTATACCCCGCTGCGCGGCTGGTACACGCACGACTCAACACGCCCTACGCGCTCCGGCGCCGGGCGGAGCTGCTGGACTTCCTGGCGACCGGACGCCTGCCGCCGGGCCGCGAGGCGACGCCGTTCCTGATCGTCCGGGATACGATGCGCGACGACAACCCGCGCGTGCTGCCCGCCGGCCGCGACCTGCGGCTGGTCTATCGCAAGGGCACGATCGCGGCGTGGCGGGTGGAGCCGGTGGCCCCGCTCAATCCCCCGCCACCATCATCCCGTCCACCCGGATCGTCGGCACGTTGATCTGGCGGTGCCATTCGAGGTCATTCGCCGGGGTCAGCGCCTTGAACATGGCGAGCAGATTGCCGGCAATGGTGAACTCCGCCACCGGCCCGGCGATCTCGCCATTGACGATGCGGAAGCCCGAGGCGCCCCGGCTGTAGTCGCCGGTAACGCCGTTGACGCCCATGCCGATCAGTTCGGTGATGTAAACTCCGTCGGCGATGTCCGCCATCAGTTCGCCGGGCGAGGCGGTTCCGGCGGCGAGGTGGAGGTTGCTGGTGCCCACGCCCGGCGCACCGCCATGGCCGCGCGCGGCGTGGCCGGTGGGGGCGAGGCCGAGCTGGCGCGCGGAGGCGCTGTCCATCAGCCAGCCGGTGATCTTGCCGCCGGCCACGACATTGCGCGGCGATGTGGCGAGGCCCTCGCCGTCGAACGGGCGCGAACGCAGCCCGCGCAAGCGGTGCGGATCGTCGGCGATGACGATGGCGGGATCGAACAGCGTCTCGTCCAGCCGGTCGAGCAGGAAGCTGGCCCGGCGGGCGATGGCGCTGCCGGACATCGCCGAGACCAGATGGCCGATCAGCGTGCCGCCGACGCGCGGATCGAACACCACCGGCATGGGGCCGCTCTTGAGCGTGCCGGGATCGAGGCGCCTGACCGCGCGTTCGCCCGCCTGCCTGCCGATCTCTTCCGGCGCCGGCAGGTCTGCGCCGTGGCGGGCGGTGCGCCAGGCATAATCGCGCTGCATCGCTCCGCCCTCGCCGGCGACGACGCTGGCGCTCATGCCGTGGCTGGAGGTGGCGTAGGCGCCGGCGAAGCCGTGGCTGGTGGCGAGCGCGAAGATCGCGCGGCCCGAGCTGGCCGATCCGCCTTCCGAATTGGTCACCCCGGGCACCGCGCGCGCCGCATCCTCGGCGGCCCGGGCCATTTCACGCAAGGCGGCAGGGCTGGGCTCGGCCGGATCGTCGAGATCGAGCGCGCGCGGCGTGCCTTGCAGCAGCAGCTCTTCGGGGGCGAGGCCGGCATAGGGATCCTCGGGTGCGAGCCGGGCCATGGCGACGGCGCGGCTCGCCAGCTCTTCCAGCGCATCGTCGCTCATGTCGGAGGAGCCGATGCTGGCCGAGCGGCTGCCGGCGAAGACCCGCAGCGAGATATGCTCGCTTTCCGAGCGCTCGACATCCTCGAGCTTGCCCAGCCGCACCTGGATGCTTTCCGAAGCGTCGCAGCTGTAGACCGCATCGGCGGCATCCGCCCCGGCGCGCCGTGCGCGGTCGATCAGGGCGCTGGCGCGGGTCTGCGCGGCATCGGGACTGAGCATGGCTTGACCTGAACTCCCAAACGCCGCGCAGGGCTGGCGCGCGGTCGCCGCCGCTCTAGACGCGGCAGGCGTTCAGAGCAATGTCGGGGAATGCCCAGCGGACGCCGGTGTCAGGCGAAGACCATCGCCAGGCCCTTGAACAGGCCGGTCAGCGCGAAGGGCAGCCCGATCGCCAGCACCCACAGCCACAGCCGGTCGCGGCGATAATAGGGCGCGAGCGCGGGATCGTGCGCCTGTTCGTCGGTCAGCCGGTTCCAGCGCCGCTCGAACGTGCGGCAGGCCGGGATGATCGCGGCGACGAGGACGATCAGCGCCATATAGGGCAGCAGCGAGCCGCCCTCGGCGCGCAGCGCGCCCATGGTGACGAAAATCTGGAGAGCGGTGTAAACCAGCAGCGCATAAGCGATGTTGTCGCTCATCTTGCGGCGCCAATCGGCTTTCAGCGCAGTTGCGCTGTCCTCCACCGGCGGCGTCAGCGCACTGTCGTGCCACTGCTTGACCATCGTGCAATCCCCCACACTTCCTTAAAACCGAGTAAATCACCGTTTTCGGATTCGGGCAAGTGCAGTTAACCCTGCCGTCACCCGACCGCGCTATTTTCCCATGCATGAAACCTGCCAAACAGCCGGATATAGTGGAATGTGCGCTTGCCGAGCCGCTTTGCGCTGCGTAAGTCGCGTGCTCTATGGATGACGTATCCCAGATTGCGCGGCCAGAACCGGCTGCTGCGGCAGTGGCGGGCAGCTCGCCGCTAGCGCTCAATGGCGGGCTCGAAGTCGTCTCGATCGCCAAGAGCTATGACAAGCGCGCGGTGCTGACCGATATTTCCTTCTCGGTCGCCAAGGGCGAGGTGCTGGGGCTGCTCGGACCCAACGGCGCCGGCAAGACCACCTGCTTCTATTCGATCATGGGGCTGGTGCGGCCCGATTCGGGGCGCATCCTGCTCGACGGGGTCGATATCACCAAGCTGCCGATGTATCGCCGCGCGATCCTCGGCCTGGGCTATCTGCCGCAGGAAACCTCGATCTTCCGCGGCATGACGGTGGAGCAGAACATCGCTTGCGTGCTCGAACTGATCGAGCCGGACAAGGCCGTGCGCGCCGAAGAGCTGGAGCGGCTGCTCGGCGAATTCGGCCTGACCAAGCTGCGCAACAGCCCGGCGATGGCGCTGTCGGGCGGCGAGCGGCGGCGCTGCGAGATCGCCCGGGCGCTGGCGGCCAAGCCCTCGATCATGCTGCTCGACGAGCCCTTCGCCGGCATCGATCCGCTGTCCATCGCCGACATCCGCGATCTGGTGAAGGACCTCAAGAAGCGCGGCATCGGCGTGCTGATCACCGATCACAATGTCCGCGAAACGCTCGACATCGTCGACCGCGCCTGCATCATCTACGGCGGCCAGGTGCTGTTCGCCGGCAGCCCGGAGGCGCTGGTGGCGGACGAAAACGTGCGGCGGCTCTATCTCGGCGAAGGGTTCACGCTGTGACGCGGATGGCGCAGCGGGCTGAGCCATGGCCCTCGGGCCCCGCCTCGACCTGCGGCAAAGCCAGTCGCTGGTGATGACGCCGCAGTTGCAGCAGGCGATCAAGCTGCTGGCGCTGTCCAATCTCGAGATCGAAACCTTCATCGGCGAGGCGCTCGACGCCAATCCGCTGCTCGAGATCGGCGAGGCGGCGCCCGCACCCGCCGGCGAGACGATCGAGGCACCGCCCGAAGAAGCGCGCCGCACCACGCTGGAAAGCTCGCCGGTCGATCAGCTGATCGGCGAAGGCCGCGCCGCCGACGACCGGCCGCTCGATATCGACACCGCCGCGCTCGACCGCGACCGCGATACCGGCGACAGTCTTTCAGGCCCGGACTGGGGCGGCGCACCGGCGATGGGCGGCGGCGAGGAAGGCCCCGGCATCGACGAGCGCGGCGCGGGCGAGGCCAGCCTGGCCGAGCACCTCTCGGCCCAGCTCGGCGCAGCCTCGCCCGATCCCCGCACTGCCGTGATCGCCGCCTTCATCGTCGGCCAGCTCGACGAGGCGGGCTATCTGCCGGTACACTTGCGCGATATTGCCGCCGAACTGGCGATCGCCCTGTCCGAGGCGGAGGAGGCGCTCGCCTTGGTGCAGTCGCTCGATCCCACCGGCGTCGGCGCGCGCTCGCTTGGCGAATGCATCGCGCTGCAGGCGATCGAGGCCGACCGCTACGATCCGGCGATGGCGCGGCTGATCGACAACCTCGATTTCATCGCCAATGGCGAGCTCGCCCGGGTCAAGCGGATGTGCGGGGTCGATGACGAGGATTTCGCCGACATGCTGGCCGAACTGCGCGGCTACGATCCCAAGCCCGGCCTGCGCTTCGGCGGCGGCGTCAGCGAGGCGGTGACGCCGGACATCCTGATCGCGGCGAATGCGGCAGGCGGCTGGGACATCGCGCTCAACCAGGCGACGCTGCCGCGGCTGATCGTCAACCGCAGCTATTACGTCGAACTCAAGGGCAACTGCGGCGACAAGGCCGTCGAAGGCCTGGCTGTCGGACAAGCTCGCCGACGCCAACTGGCTGATCAAGGCGCTCGACCAGCGGGCCAAGACCATCCTCAAGGTCGCCGCCGAGATCGTCAAACAGCAGGACGGCTTCTTCCGCCACGGCGTCAGCGCAGCTGCGCCCGCTGACCCTGCGCACGGTGGCCGAGGCGATCGAGATGCACGAATTGACCGTCAGCCGGGTCACTTCGAACAAATACCTCCACTGCGATCGCGGCACGTTCGAGCTCAAATATTTCTTCACTTCGGGCGTCGGCGGTCGCGGATGGCGAGGGCGGGGCTTCGGCCGAGGCGGTCAAGGCCGCGATCCGCCAGCTGATCGACGCCGAGGACGCCAAGGCGATCCTCTCCGACGACGCGCTGGTCGATCTGCTGCGGGCCAAAGGCTTCGACCTCGCCCGGCGGACGGTAGCCAAATACCGCGAGGCGATCGGGCTGGGCAGCTCGGTGCAGAGGCGCAGGCAGAAGGCGCTGGCGGCGGCGATGTAGACAGGGGTTCGAATTTGCGGGAACATTGCCGCAGAACGAAAACCGGGAGAGCCAACCATGCCGCAATTCCTGCCAAGCGCCGCGCTGGCCGCCGCCTCTGCGCTGGCGCTCGCCGCCTCGCCGCTGCTCGCCGCCCTTGCAGCGCCCGAACCGATCCTCGACTCCCCCCAGCAGATCGAGGCCGAAACAGACCCTGCTCGCGCTGCTCGACCACCCCGACGTCAAGGCGATCCAGGCCGGGCTGCGCGCCGAACTCGCCAGGATCGACATCGGCCAGACGCCCGACGGCGCGGCGACGATCGATCGCGCAGTCGGCTGTTTGACCAACTCGCTGATCTTCAAGGAGATGGTCACCTATCGCGCCAAGACCGACATCCTCTGGACCACCGAAGACAGCCCGCGCGCCTGGCATGGGCATGTGGTCGGCTGCACCGGCACGGCGGGCGACAATCCCGACAATATCTATCGCGGCGCCTTTTTGCGCGGCGGCGAGCGCTACGAAGTCACCGGAAGCTTCGATCTCAAGCGCCGCGCCAGCCAGTTCATCGTCCAGATCGGGCCGGGCGAGCCGGGATTTGCCCCCAAGCTGGCGGGTGCCAAGCCCGAAGCGGTCGAGACGCTGGCGGTGTTCGACGAGCGCGAGCTGCAGATCGGCCCGGACGGCAGCTTCCGCTTCACTGTTGGCGGAGAATCGGCGGCGGGCCGTCGGGCGCGGCCAAGCATATCGTCACGCCGCCGGGGCCATTTTCGATCGGCTTTCGCAATTCGCTGTCCGACTGGAACCAGCTGCCCGCGCGGATCGCGATCCGGAAGCTCGATGCAGGCGAGCCCCGGCCCTACGATCCCGACGAGCTGCGCCGCCGCGTGGTCGGCCGGCTGGGCGACTATGTGCGCAACTGGGCGGACTTCCCGCACCACTGGTTCGGCGGGCTGAAGCCCAATAGCTATGGCGGGCCGCAGGGGCGCGAGGGCGGCTGGGGCTTCGTCGCCGGGCTGCGCTTCGCGCTCGCCCCGGACGAGGCGCTGGCGGTGACGATTGCGCGCGGGGGCGCTGGCTATACCGGCTTCCAGGTAGTCGATCCCTGGACACTCGCGGCGGATGCGCGGAACAATCTCACCAGCCTCAACCTCGCCCAGGCCGCGCCCGACCGGGACGGCAATTTCACCTATGTCATCGCCCGCAGCGATCCGGGCGTCGCCAACTGGCTCGACACCACCGGGCTCGATTCGGGCTTTGCGGTGATCCGCTGGCAAGCGCCGCCGGCTGGGGCGGCGAAGGACGGTCTGATCCGCAGTTTCAAGGTGATCAAGCTGGCCGATGCGGCGAAGCTGGCGGGTATTGCCCGGATCACGCCGAAGCAGCGCCAGGCCCAGCTGGCGCGGCGGGCGCGCGAGTGGGCGCTGCGGCTGCGGTGATGGCGGCGGTGATGGCGGCGGCTGGCCCTTGCCGGGGCACATGATAAGTAAGCTTCGTTATTTGTTGCTAAGCTCAACAAGTATATCCTTGTATTGCTTAGTATAAAAATGTTTTCAAATGAAAGTATCATGATATCGTCGCGGCCATAATAACGGTCGCCCTTCCTTTATGCCAAGCCGGGCGGCAAAGCAGGAGGGTAAGTTCATGGCCTATATCGACAGGAAGAATGGCGCTCATCGCACGGCAACTGTCATCGCGGTCGCGGCGATCGAGGCGGCGGCGATCTACGGGGTGATCCAGGGGCTGGATGTCGTGTTCACCCCCAGGGAAGCGGAACACCGCACCGAAGCCATCAATATCAAGCTCGATCCGCCCAAGCCGCTGCCCAAGCCATCGCCGCTACCGAGCCATTCTGCCATCCCGCGCGATCCGATGATCGATGCGGTGAAACCGGTGACCGATTTCCAGCCGGTTCGCGGCCCGGTGTTTGTCGCGCCCGATCCCATCCCCCTGCCCAGCCCGTCACCCACCTTCATCGCCATCGCCGATCCGCCCAATCCGGCGCCGCGCTTCACCCCCAGAGCGGCCAGCCCGCGCAACAATCCCGCCAGCTGGGCGACACCCAACGACTATCCGAGCCGCGACCTGCGCGAGGGCAATCAGGGCCTCACCCGCTTCCGCCTGAGCGTCAGCGCCGAGGGCAAGGTTCTGGATTGCACGATCGTCGGCACGAGCGGCTTCCCCGGCCTCGACCGCGCAGCCTGCGACAACATCGCCCGCCGCGCGAAATTCGATCCGGCCACCGATGCCAGCGGCGAGAAGGTCGCCGGCAGCTATTCCAACACCATTCGCTGGGTGATCCCCGACTGATCGTCCGGCGAAGCTTCCTCCGCCAGGCCGGGCGCCCCTGCCTTGCCCGGGCTGGCGGAGGAGCATCAGATTTCGGCAGCACCCGAGAACAGGCTAACAGTCTTGCCCCCGATCCAGACCTGTCCGTCGCCATCCGCCGAGACCCGCACGCGCCCGGTTCGCCCGAGCCGGGTGCCCTGCGCGGCGGTATAAGGCGGGCCAACCCGCCCCGAGCCGATCAGCCACTGCGCCAGCGAGGCGTTGAGGCTGCCGGTCACCGGGTCCTCGATCAGCCCGCCGAAGGAGTCGCTGAAGAAGGCGCGGACTTCATAGGCGATCGGCCCACCCGGCGGATGGAATCCCGCAACGCCGATGTCGATTCGCCGGTGGTGCGACCGAGCCGGGTTCAGCGCCAGCACCGCGTCGGCGGAAGCCAGCATCACGCCGACCCAGCCCGGACCATTATCGACCCACTGCGCCGCGACGATATCGCCGGGGGCAATGCCGAGCACACCGGCCACCTCGTCGATCACCGCCTGCCCCACCGGGCCGGATCGCAGCAGCGGCGGCGCGGCGAAGCCGAGCTGCTCGCCCTCGCGCCGGATCGGCACGAGACCGATGCCGCATTGCTGGACGATCGTTTCGCCCGCTTTCGGCTTGCCGCCGCCGCGCAGCCAGGCGTGGCAGGTGCCGAGCGTCGGGTGACCGGCGAAAGGCAGCTCGCGCTCCAGCGTGAAGATGCGCACCCGGTAATCGGCGGCAGGGTCGGTGGGCGGCAGCAGGAAGGTGGTTTCCGAGAGGTTCAGCCAGCGGGCGATGCGATGCATCGTTTCGGTGTCGAGCTCGGCGGGCGTGGTCACCACAGCCAGCGGATTGCCGCTGAACGGGGCCTCGCCGAAGACATCGACCAGCTGGAATTCGTATTGCGCCATTGTCACCCCTCGCCCAGCAGCTTGCCAGCACGCAGGCGCCAGCTTTCGGCCAGCACTTCGAGCGCGGCAAGCGCGCGCAGCGCCGCCGGGTCGTCCTCGTACTCGCCCGCGATCAACAATCCGAACACACGCTCCACCGTCCACCCGGGCAGCGGGCGATCCGCCAGCGTAATCGTGTCCCCGGCCGCGACTTCCCCCGGCTCGATCACCCGGTAATACCAGCCGCTGCGCCGAGTTTCGACGATCTGCGCGGTGACGGCGGGATTGCCAAGCCGGTGTCCTTGCTTCCAGCACGGCTGGCGGCCCTGGCTGACCTCGGCCAGCGCGCTGCCGAGCCGATAGCGGTCGCCGATGCAGACTGCGGTCTCGACCAGCCCCAGCGCGGAGATATTCTCGCCGAATGCTCCGGGCCCCGAGAGCAGCGGCTGCTCGCCCATCACGCCGCGCCAGAAGGGATAGTGATCGAACGGATAGTGGTGGATCGCCTTGTCGGGCCCGCCGTGCACCGACAGGTCGGCCTGTTCGTCGCCTGCCAGTCCGAGCGGGCCGACGGCGATGGGGCCTTCGCGAGGCGACTTGGCGATGGCGCTGGGTTCGCGAGGTCCGCGAAACGGTGTGACCTTGCCGGTCAGCACCGCGAGCACGTCATGTGTCATGCTCTGCCCTCGCGGCGACCGCCACGGCGTGCATCCGCTTGTCGGGGATCACCCAAAGCAGCGCCACTGTCGCATAGGCGGCAAAGCCCAGCCATGGCGCAAAGTAGGCGGCAACTACCCCCGCGCCAGTCAGAGCCAGGGAAATCTTGCCCTTGAAATCCCGGCCAAACGCCTCGCCCAGCCGCGATTCCTTGCCGTGATGGGTCACCAGTCGGCGGGCGAGGACAAAATAGGCGACATCGGCCATGAACAGGACCGCTCCGTAGAGCATCATCGGATTGCGCGCGAAACCGTTCTCGCCCAGCCATCCGGTCGCGAACGGCAGCAGCGACAGCCAGAACAGCAGATGAAGATTGGCCCACAGCACCCCGCCTTCGACCGAGCGGCTCGCCTGCAGCATGTGGTGGTGGTTGTTCCAGTAGATGCCGATGTAGAAGAAGCTCAGCACATAGCTGACCAACTTCGGGAGCAGCGGCCACAGATTGGCGAACTCAGCACCGTGGGGCACCTTGAGTTCGAGCACCATGATCGTGATGACGATCGCCATCACCCCGTCGGTGAAAGCCTCAAGCCTGCCCTTGTGCATAGTTGCCGCCTCTCACGCGCGAGCCGGTCACGCCTCCAGCTCGACATCCCAATAGAGCCAGTCGCGCCAGGTCTCGTGCAAATAATTGGGCGGGAAGCCCTTGCCGCGTTCCTGCAGCTGCCAGTTGGTCGGGCGGATCGGCTCGATCAGCAGCGGCATTCTGGCCTGCTGCGGAGTGCGGCCGCCTTTCTTGAGATTGCAGGGCGCGCAGGCGGTGGCGACATTTTCCCAGCTGGTCCGCCCGCCAAGCCGGCGCGGGATGACATGATCGAAGGTCAGTTGGCTGGGCGAGCCGCAATACTGGCAGCTGAAGCGGTCGCGCAGGAACACGTTGAACCGGGTGAAGGCCGGGAATTCGGACGGCTTCACATATTGCCTGAGCGCGATCACCGAGGGGATCGGCATGGTCCAGCTGGGGCTGTGCACTTCGCGGACATAGCTGGCGACGACATCGACGCGCTCGAGAAACAGCGCCTTGATCGCGGTCTGCCACGGCCACAGGCTCAGCGGGAAATAGGAGAGCGGGGTATAATCGGCATTGAGCACCAGCGCCGGGCAATCGGAAAGGCTCCGGAAGGGATCGTCCCCCGCGCTGCGGAACCGGGCCGCGCGCTCGATCAGCTCGGACTTGAGCATGGCCTCCTGTGCCAATCGTCTGTTGCGGTTCGGTGACAGCGCATGCGGGGAAAACACCACACCACACGGCAATGCGTCAAGAGTTGCGTTGAATGGCAATCCACAGGATGAAAGCGCGTGATCCGCGCCCGCCCATGACCCGAACAAGATTCGCCCCCAGCCCCAACGGCTCGCTGCATCTGGGCCATGCCTATGCCGCCATGGTCGCGCACGATCTGGCGCGGACGAGGGGCGGGGATTTCCTGCTGCGGATCGAAGATATCGACGGGACGCGCAGCCGGGCGGAGCTGGTGGAGGAATTCTTCGCCGATCTGCGCTGGCTGGGGCTGGCGTGGGACGGCGCGGCGGTGTTCCAGTCGGCGCGGCTCGCGAGCTATGCGGCGGCGGGCGAACGGCTGAAGGCGATGGGGCTGCTCTATCCCTGCACCTGCACCCGCGCCGAAGTGGCGGCGGCGGCGCGGGAGATGGGGCCGGATGGGCCGGTCTATCCGGGAACCTGCCGGGGCAGCGATGCCGATCCCGCAGGTGCGGCCTGGCGGCTCGATGTCGCCAGGGCTATGCGCCTGACCGGGCCGCTGGAATGGCGCGACGAGCTTGCCGGGCCGCAAACCGCCACGCCCGCAGTCTTCGGCGATGTCGTGCTGCTGCGCCGCGACGCCCCGGCGAGCTATCACCTCGCGGCGACGCTCGACGATGCGGCCGACGGCATCGCGCTGGTGACGCGCGGCGCCGATCTGTTCGCCGCCAGTCATGTCCACCGGCTGCTGCAAGCCCTGCTCGATCTGCCGGCGCCGGTGTGGCATCACCACCCGCTGCTGGTCGAACCGGATGCGCGCAAGCTGGCCAAGCGGCGCGGCTCGGCGCAGCAAGGCTTTGGGCTGGCCGATCTGCGCCGCGCCGGCGAGGACGGGCAGGCGCTGGCCGCAGCGCTGCGGGCGCATCGCTTCCCCGCTGGCATTTCGCTGAGCGCAGGCGTAGAGCAGCCGCAGTGAAGGAACCGACATGAACTACATCCTCATCCCGCTGCTGATCGTTCTGGTGATCATGGTCGTCGTCAGCCTGGTGCGCGGCATCGCCGCCTTCCTGCAAGGCACCAAGCTCGAACTCGAGCGCGACGCCGCCGCCGGTCCCAGCGAGAACCAGCTGCTGCAGAACAAGATGATGTTCGCCCGGATCAAATATCAGGCGCTGGCCGTGGTGGTGGTCGGAGTGCTGCTGGCGATGAGCCGCTAATTCCTTGGTCAAGCTGAACAAGATCTACACCCGAACCGGCGACGATGGCACCACCGGCCTGGTCGATGGCTCGCGCGTGGCGAAGCACGCCGCGCGGATGGAGGCGATCGGCGCGGTCGATGAGGCGAACAGTGCGATCGGGCTGGCGGTCGTGGCGCTGCAAGCAACCCCGCACGCCGCCGCGCTGACCCGCATCCAGAACGATATGTTCGACCTCGGGGCTGACCTTGCCACGCCCCTTGGAACAGTGGGGGGCGAGGATTTCGCGCCCTCCGCAATGGTGCTGCGCATGGTGCCAGGACAAACCGCCTGGCTCGAAGGTGCGATCGACGCGCTCAATGCCGGCCTGCCCCCGCTGGCCAGCTTCATCCTGCCTGGCGGCAGCGAGGCGGCGGCGCGGGTGCATATAGCCCGCGCCAGCGCGCGCCGGGCGGAACGGGCGATGACGGCGCTGGGTGGCAGCGCGCCGGTCAACCCGGCGGCGCTTGCCTATATCAACCGGCTGTCCGACTATCTTTTCGTGCTGGCCCGCGCGGTGAATGCGGCGGGCGGCGGCGATGTGCTGTGGGCGCCGGGCGCGAACCGGGGCGATTGAGCCGGTGCGAAAAGGTCGGGGTGGAAGCTTCCGTTCGGTCCGTCCTGGCGAGAAGCCCCCACCCCTGCCCCAACCCCGAAAGGCCGGGGAACCTAATCCCTGTCGTTGAGCGCTCCGAGATCGAGATTGAGATTCTTGACCTGCTTGGCCGCTTCCGCGATCTGCGCATCCTGCTTGGCGTCCTTCCCGGCGTTTTCGGCCGGAGAGGCGAACCAATAAACCATCAGCAAGATGCTGGCCGACCACCACAGCGCCCGCCAGCGGCTGGCGAAGACAGTGGTGATGCGCGGTCCGAACATGCCGGCATTTTAGCCCGGCAGGGTTAATTTTCGGTGCCCGCCTCGCGCTTGAGTTCGTAGAGCAGATCGAGCGCCTCGCGCGGGGACAGCGCGTCGATATCGAGGCCGCTCAGCCGCTCGCGCAGGCTGTCGGCCAGCTCTTCCGCCGCATCGAGCGCGGCGGCGAACAGCGGCAAATCGCCCAGCCCCGCCGCGAGTCCGCCGGTTTCGGCGCGGCCTTTCTCCAGCCGGTCGAGCACCGATTTGGCCCGCGCCAGCACCGGCGCGGGCACCCCGGCGAGGCGCGCGACGGCGAGGCCATAGGAGCGGTCGGCAGGGCCTTCCGCGACCTCGTGCAGCAGCACCAGATCGCCTTTCCACTCGCGCGCGCGGACGTGGTGGAGCGAGAGCGCCTCGCAGCTGTCCGCCAGGCGGGAAAGCTCGTGATAGTGGGTGGCGAACAGGCAGCGGCTGCGGTTTGCCCCGTGCACCGCCTCGGCCACCGCCCAGGCGAGGGCGAGTCCGTCATAAGTCGAGGTGCCGCGCCCGACCTCGTCGAGGATGACGAAGCTGCGCTCGCTGGCCTGGCTGAGGATCGCCGCCGTCTCGACCATTTCGACCATGAAGGTCGAACGCCCGCGCGCGAGATTGTCCGATGCGCCGACCCGGCTGAACAGGCGGTCGACCAGGCCGATGGTGGCGCTTGCTGCCGGGACAAAGCCGCCCGCCTGCGCCAGCAGCACGATCAGCGCGTTCTGCCGCAGGAAGGTCGATTTGCCGCCCATGTTGGGTCCGCCGACCAGCCACAGCCGGTCATCGGGGCCCAGCGCGCAATCGTTGGCGACGAAGCGCTCGCCCTTCGCCGCCAGCGCCGCTTCGACCACCGGATGCCGCCCGCCCTCGATCGCCAGCACCGGTTCCTCGACCAGGCGTGGCAGGCACCAGCCGCCTTCCGCCGCGCGCTCGGCTTGCCCGGCGGCGACATCGATGCGGGCAAGCGACTGGGCGGTCTCGGCGATGGCGAGCCGCGAGGCCAGCGCCGCTTCGACCAGCTCCTCGAAATGCGCTTCCTCGGCGGCGAGTGCGTGGCCGCCGGCCTCGGCGATGCGGCTGGCTTCCTCGTGCAGCGCCACCGCGTTGAACCGCACCGCCCCGGCCATGGTCTGGCGGTGGGTGAAGCCGCTGTCCGCCGCCATTAGCCGGTCGGCGGACCTGGCCGGAACTTCGATGAAAAAACCGAGCACGCCGTTGTGGCGGATTTTCAGCGCGGCGACGCCGGTCTCGTCGCGGTATTTCGCCTCCAGCGCGGCGATGGCGCGGCGGGCATTGCCCGAGGTTCGGCGCAGCTCGTCGAGCGCGATAGTCGTAGCCCTCGGCGATGAAGCCGCCCTGGCTGCGTTCGGTCGGCGGCGCGGGGACGAGCGCGCGGATGTAGAGATCGGTCAGCGCGCCGTGGCCGCCGAGCGATGGCAGCAGCCGGTCCAGCAGCGCGGGGCGCTCCTCGCGCCGCTGCAAATGCTCCATCACCCGCCGCGCCTCGGTCAGACCGTCGCGCAGCTGGCCGAGATCGCGCGGGGACCCGCGCCCCGCCACCACCCGGCCCAGCGCCCGGCCGATGTCGGGCAGCGCGCGCAGCACCGCCCGCAAATCCTCGCGCAGCAGCGGATCGTCCAGCAGCCATTGCACCAGTTCGAGCCGTTCGGTGATCGCCTGAATGCCCGTAAGCGGCGCGGACAGATCCTCCGCCAGCTGCCGCGCGCCGGCGCCGGTGACGCAGCGGTCGATGGCGTCGATCAGGCTGCCCTTGCGGGTGCCCTGGCTACTGGCGAGAATTTCCAGGCTGGCCCGCGTCGCCTCGTCCATCGCCAGATGCGCCGCGCCGCTGCGCGCGACCGGCGGCAGCAGCAGCGGCAGCGAGCCGCGCCCGGCGTGGTCGAGATAGGCGATCAGCCCCCCGGCGGCTGCCAGCATCGCGCGGGAGAAGCTGCCAAAGCCATCGAGCGTGGCGACGCCGTGCGCCGCCTTCAGCCGGGCGTCGCCGCTGTCGCTGGAGAAGTCGCGCGACGGGCGCGGGATGGCATCGCCCGGTTCACCCACCCAGCCCTCGGGCGCCACCACCTCGCTCGCCCCCAGCCGCGCCAGCGCGGCGCCGAGCAGCTCGGGCGCGCATTCCTCCAGCTCCATCCGCCCGGTCGAAATGTCGCAAGCCGCCAGGCCGATCAGGCCGCGCACCTCGCACACCGCCGCCAGCACATTCGCCCGGCGTGGTTCGAGCAGCGCCTCCTCGGTCAGCGTCCCCGCCGTGACGAAGCGGACGATATCGCGCGCCACCAGCGCCTTCGACCCGCCGCGCTGTTTGGCCTCTGCCGGGCTTTCGACCTGCTCGGCAATCGCCACGCGGCAGCCCGCCTTGATCAGCCGCGCAAGATAGCCCTCCGCCGCATGCGCCGGCACCCCGCACATCGGCACCCCGTCGCCCCGGCTGGTCAGCGCAATGTCGAGGATCTGCGCGGCCTGTTTGGCATCATCGAAGAACAGCTCGAAGAAATCGCCCATTCGGTAGAACAGCAGGCAATCCGCCGCCTGAGCCTTGAGCGCGAGGTATTGCGTCATCATCGGGGTGGCGGGGGCGTGCATCGCCGCCGGTTTGGGACGCCCAGGGCGATTCGCAAAGCGAAACAGGCAAGCTTTCCCCTATCGCGACGCCGCGACTTTGGTTAGGGCGCAGGCCTGTTCAGGAGAATGTCCTTGTCCGACGAAAGACCCACCACCGAAAGCGCCGTCAGTTTCACCGACCGCGAGGCCTTGTTCTATCACAAGACCATCCGGCCCGGCAAAATCGAGATCATCGCCTCCAAGCCGATGGCGACCCAGCGCGACCTCAGTCTCGCTTATTCGCCCGGCGTCGCGGTGCCGGTGCAGGCGATCTATGACGATCCCGCCACCGCCTATGATTACACCGCCAAGGGCAATCTCGTCGCGGTGATCTCCAACGGCACCGCGATTCTCGGCATGGGCAATCTCGGCGCGCTGGCGTCCAAGCCGGTGATGGAAGGCAAGGCGGTGCTGTTCAAGCGCTTCGCCGATGTCGATTCGATCGACATCGAGCTCGACAGCGAAGACAGCGATGCGCTGATCGAAGCCATCGCCATGATGGAGCCGAGTTTCGGCGGGATCAATCTGGAGGATATCAAGGCCCCCGAATGCTTCGTCATCGAGCAGACCCTGCGCGAGCGGATGAAAATTCCGGTGATGCACGACGACCAGCACGGCACCGCGATCATCGCCGCGGCCGGGCTGATCAACGCCTGCCTGCTGACCGACCGCAAGCTGGAAGACATCAAGGTGGTGGTCAACGGCGCCGGCGCTTCCGCCATCGCCTGCACCAGCCTGATCAAGTCGATGGGCGTGCGCCACGAAAACGTCACCATGTGCGACAGCAAGGGCGTGATCTGGAAGGGCCGCGAGGGCATCGACCAGTTCAAGTCGGCTCATGCGATTGACACCGACAAGCGCACTCTGGCCGAAGCGGTCGCGGGCACCGATGTGTTCCTGGGTCTCTCGGTCGCCGGCGCGATGAGCCAGGACATGGTCAAATCGATGGCGCGCCAGCCGATCATCTTCGCCATGGCCAATCCGGACCCGGAGATCACCCCGCCCGACGCCATGGCGGTGCGCCCCGATGCGATCGTCGCCACCGGGCGCAGCGACTATCCCAACCAGGTCAACAATGTGCTGGGCTTCCCCTTCATCTTCCGCGGCGCTCTCGACGTGCGGGCGACCGCAATCAACGAGGAGATGAAGATCGCCGCCGCCACCGCCATTGCCGAGCTGGCGCGCGAACAGGTGCCCGAAGAAGTCGCCGCCGCCTATGGCAAGAACCAGCAGTTCGGGCGCGAATACATCATCCCCGCGCCGTTCGATCCCAGGCTGATGGAAGTGGTGCCCAGCGCCGTCGCCAAGGCGGCGATGGATTCGGGCGTGGCGCAAAAGCCGATCGAGGATTTCGACGCCTATCGGCACAGCCTGAAGGCGCGGCTCAACCCGACGACATCGGTGCTGACGCAGGTCTATGAGCAGGTAAAGGCCAATCCCAAGCGGGTGATCTTCGCCGAGGCGGAGAACGAGATCGTGCTGCGCGCGGCGATCCAGTTCCGCGATTTCGGCTATGGCGAGCCGGTGCTGGTCGGCCGCACCGCGGCGGTCCAGGCGAAGATGGCCGAACTCGGCGTCGCCGATCCCGATGCCTACGAGATCCACAACGCGGCGGTATCGCCGCATGTCCCGGCGATGGTCGCCCAACTCTACGAGCGGCTGCAACGGCGCGGCTTCATGGAGCGCGACGTGCGCCGCATGGTCAATCAGGACCGCAACGTCTTTGCCTCCGCCCTGCTCAAGCTCGGCGTCGGCGATGCGATGATCACCGGCATGACCCGGCCCTTCGCCAAATCGATCCAGGAAGTGCGGCTGGTGCTCGACGCCAAGGAAGGCCAGCTGCCGTTCGGCATCCACGTCATGGTCGGCAAGAATTCGACCGTGTTCCTTGCCGACACGACGGTGAACGAACGGCCGAGCGCCGAGGACCTCGCGGTGATCGCGACCGAGACCGCAGCTGTCGCGCGGCGGCTGGGGCATGAGCCGCGGGTCGCTTTCCTGTCGTTCTCGACCTTCGGCAATCCTTCGGGCAAATGGCTGGAGCCGATCCGCGGCGCGGTGGCGATCCTCGACGCGCAGCAGCCGGGCTTCGAATACGAAGGCGAGCTCGCCCCAGACGCGGCGCTCAATCCCAAGGTGATGCAGAACTACCCGTTCAGCCGGCTGACCGCACCGGCCAATGTGCTGGTGATGCCCGGGCTGCAATCGGCCAATATCTCGGCCAAGCTGCTGCGCGAACTGGCCGGCAACGCCACCATCGGCCCGATGCTGATCGGCATGGAAAAGCCGGTGCAGATCGCCCCGATGACGGCGATCGCGCCCGACGTGCTGACGCTGGCGGTGCTGGCGGCGGCGGGGGTGTGTGGATAAGGCTCTAAGCCCAGGCGCTCAGGATGCCATAGACGCTGGTCAGCGTCAGCACGATGCCGACCAGGATCATGAGAATTCTGGCGGGGAAGTGCTTGGCCGCCCAGGCGCCGAGTGGCGCGGCGAGGACGCCGCCGATCAGCAGGCCCAGGGTCGCGCCCGCTAGATCGGCGAGGCCCAAATGGACGATGAAAGCCGCCGAAATCGCGACCGTGAGAAAGAATTCGACGGTGTTGACCGTGCCGACGACAATGCGCGGCTCGGCGCCCTGGATCAGCAGGTTGGACGTGACCACCGGACCCCAGCCGCCGCCGCCGCTGGCATCGAGGAAGCCGCCGATGAAGCCCAATGGCCGCACATGCTTGATGGTCCGCTTGACTGGCTTGAAATAAAGCCCGCGCCAAAACAGATACATGCCGATCGCGGTGAGGAACAGCAGCACGAAGGGTTTGGCCACTGCGGCATCGATCGAACGTCAGGCCATAGGCGCCCAGCACGCCGCCGACGACGGCCGGGAACCAGCAACTTCCAGAACAGCTTCCAGTCGATATTGCCGTGGAGCACATGGCTGAGGCCCGAGATTGCGCCGGTGAAGCATTTGACGACATGAACCCGCGCCGAAGCCTGGGCTGGCGGCACGCCGAGTACGCCGACCAGCAGGGTGTTGCAGATCACCCCGAAGGCCATGCCCAGCGCGCCATCGACCAGTTGTGCGGCAAAACCGACAGCGATGAAAGGGAGCAGTGCCGCCAGATCGAATCCCACGAATTCCATCGCGGCGCACTCCCGGAGTTATCTCGATCGAAACTGTAGATGATTTCGCGGCCTCCGCGAAGTCGATCTTGGCGCCTTCACCGCCTTTATCGTCTTGACCACATCGAGAAACAGATTGTCCACCTCGACGATCTCGAATCCCGCCGCGCGGACATTGTCCACCGTGGCCGGTTCATCGACGGGCCGATCTTTTCGGTCAGCAGGGTCATCAAATCCATCATCTGGCGGAACGGATAGAACTTGCTGCCCGTGTGTTCGAACATGAACAATCGCCCGCCCGGTTTCAGCACCCGGTGCAGCGCCTGCAGCCCTGCGACCGGATCGGGCACCGAGCAGAAGGTGCAGGAAGTGAACACCTGGTCGAAGCTCTCCGGCGCGAAACGCATCGCGTGGACATCCATGACCTCGGCCCGGATCGTCCCGTCATAGGCGGCGATGCGATCCTGCGCTTCGGCGAGCATCTTCGGGCTGATGTCGATCGCGGTGATATCCTGGCCAGGCGGGAAGGCGGGAATATCCAGCCCGGTGCCCAGCGCGAGGAACAGGATCTTGCCCTCCATATTGCTGAACAGCTTCTGCTTGAACGGCTTCCAGCGCTTCTCGGTGCCCTGGCTGGCCATGCCGTCGAAGCGCGGGGCGAGCTTGTCCCATTTGGCGCGGGTAATCTCCGCCGGGGTCAGGGCGCCGGCCATGTCAGCCCGCCTTGCCGTCGCGGGTGACGCCGCGCAGGATGGTGTTGGCGAGCCAGATGAAGACGATCTCGGCGATGCCGCAAGCTGCGCCCATCTCGATCGCGTGGCGCAGCGGCAAATGCATCATCGCGCCCATCATGCCGACCACCATGCCGGCCCACATGCCGGTGTACATCGCCGGGATCATCGCCTCCTGCGCGCCGAGGAAGCGGGCAATCGGCAAATAGCAGCATCAGGCCGATGACCATCCCCAGCGGCATCATCGCCGCCATCGCCGCCCACATGTTCCAGGCCGGCGAGACGATCGCCCAGGCGGCCACCCCGGCGACGATGCCGATCACCAGGCTGGCGAGAAAATCGCCCACGGCGTAAATACATGCGTCGATCCAAGGCGCCTCTCCCGGTTTTGGTTGCGGTGCGCAGTGGTGACGCCAATTGCCGCGCTTGTCCAGAATTGCGCTAACGCCTCCGGTAGCGGAAATACCAGACCTCATGCCCCTGCGCGCGGGCCTTGGCCTCGTAGCGCGTCTCGGGCCAGCCGCCGGGGCGCGTGCGGAAATCGGCGGGCTGGCCGCACAGCCAGTCGAACACCGCGCCCGGCCCCGCACAATACCGGCGCATGACCATCAGCGCATGGCGCAGATAGACCGGATGATCGGTGCCGAAACGGAACTCGCCGCCGGGCTTCAGCTTGGCGGCGATCAGCCGCAGCGGCCCGTCGTTCATCATCCGCCGCTTGGCATGCCGCGCTTTGGGCCAGGGATCGGGGTGGAGCAAATAGACGAACGACAGCGCCGCGTCGGGGATGCGCGCCAGCACTTCCAGCGCGTCGCCATGCTGGATGCGGACATTGCCGATCGGCGGGTGCTGGCCCTTATCCCCATCGACATGCGCCAGCGCCTGGGCGACGCCGTTGAGGAACGGTTCCGCGCCGATGAAGCCGTGATCGGGCAGCAGATCGGCGCGCAACGCCATATGCTCGCCGCCGCCGAAGCCGATCTCGAAATGCAGCGGGCGCCATGTCCTGCTGCGTCGCCGAACAGGATTTCGGCGGTGACCGGGCCTTCGCCGGGCACGGCGATGCGCGGCAGCAGCGTATCGACCAGCGCCTGCTGGCCCTTGCGCAAGGGCTTGCCGACAGAGCGGCCATAGAGCCGGTTGAGGGTTGTGGGGTCGCCGGGTTTGTTTGCGGACATGATGCCGCGCGCGGTGGCAGGATCGCGCAGCGCGGTCAACGCGCCGGGTGGTTGAGCGCCTGGCGGGAAGCCGCCATTCAACCGGTGCAACGCCGGCCGATTCGCATGGTTAACGCGTGAACGCCGGAATGCATGTCCCGGCGGTGAAAGGCCGCATCGGTTCACCGCAATAACTGCTCATATTGCCCGCGCGCCGGGGCGAGTCGGCAAAGCTGTTCATCTGGCAGCAAGGTTAATCACCCACGGACGCCCGGTGCAATCCCAAGGAGCAACAATATGCATTCTACTTCCAAGCGGCCCGGACTGAAGGTCGTTCTCGCCGCACTCGCGATCTGCGGCATCGGGCAGCCTGGCTGCGCAGCAGCAGCAAGATCCGGCAAATGGCAATATCACCGTCGTCGGCGAGCAGTTGCCCAGTCCGGCCGAGATGACCGCAGGGCCCGAGGTCAAGGGCATCATCACCGCGCGCAGCGGCGACCGGATGCAGGTGACGACCGCCGACGGATCGAGATCGGTCATCGTCATCAACGACGCCACCAAGATCAAGGCCAGCAGCGGCCTGTTCGGCGGCAACAGCAAGCTTGGCGCGGAATCGCTGCTCAACGGCCTGCCGGTAACCGTCAAGACCTGGCAATGGTCCGGCGGACTGGTGGCGAACCAGATCAAGTTCCGCAACAACGACTTCAAGACCGCGAACATGATCCGCAACGGCACCGAACAGCGCTTCGCCGAGCAGACTGCGGCCACCGAGGCCCTGCGCGGCCGCATGGCGGATATCGACCAATACAATATCAAGAGCACGATGAACGTGCATTTCGAAACCGGCAAGGCGGTGCTGTCGCAGCAAGCCAAGGCCGAACTCTGCAACACGGCAAGCCAGGCCGAAGCGACGGATAACGCGCTGATGCTGGTCGTCGGCTACACCGACTCGGTCGGCAGCGAGGAATACAACCAGGTGCTCAGCGAACGGCGGGCCGGGAGCGTGATCAACTTCCTGCAGCAGGTTTGCCGCTGGAAGCCATACCGGATGCTTACCCCGACCGGGATGGCCGAAGCCGACCCGCTTGCGGACAACACCACATCCGAAGGCAAGGCGCAGAACCGCCGCGTTTCGGTGAACATCCTGGTCAGCAAGGGCCTCGACGGTATCTGAGCATTGCGGAAGCGCGCCAGGCTGCGCCTGTTGGCCGAACCGAAACGGCCTGCTCCCGCGAGGGAACAGGCCGCCATTCGGGTAATTCGGACTGCTTAGGAGAGCTTCAGGCCGCTTCCGCCTGTTCTTCGGGGTCGCGCAGCACATAGCCGCGGCCCCAAACCGTTTCGATGTAATTGGCCCCGCCGCAGGCATGCGCGAGTTTCTTGCGCAGCTTGCAGATGAACACGTCGATGATCTTGAGTTCGGGTTCGTCCATTCCGCCATAAAGGTGGTTGAGGAACATTTCCTTGGTCAGCGTGGTGCCCTTGCGGAGCGAAAGCAGCTCCAGCATGGCGTATTCCTTGCCGGTCAGATGCACCCGGGCGCTATCGACCTCGACCGTCTTGGCGTCGAGATTGACCGTCAGCTTGCCGGTGCGGATGACCGATTGCGAATGGCCCTTGGACCGGCGCACCACGGCGTGGATGCGGGCGACCAGTTCCTCGCGGTGGAACGGCTTGGTGACGTAGTCATCCGCGCCGAAGCCGAAGCTGCGCACCTTGCTGTCCATTTCCGAAATGCCCGAAAGCACCAGAACCGGGGTCTGCACCTTGGAAACCCGCAGTTTCTTGAGCACGTCATAGCCGTGCATGTCGGGCAGGTTGAGGTCCAGCAGGATGATGTCGTAATCGTAGAGCTTGCCGAGATCCAGGCCCTCTTCGCCGAGATCGGTCGAATAGACGTTGAAGCCCTCGGTCGTCAGCATGAGCTCGATGGCCCTGGCTGTAGTCGGTTCGTCCTCGATCAAAAGCACTCGCATGGGTTGCCCCCCTTTGCCCCGAAGTTGTCGCGCTAACCCCTTCGCAAGGGGTGTTGCCGTGATTAACCATACGATCAATGAAGGCAAAAGGTTAATTTCGTGTAAATGCCCGGATTCCGGCGAGTCGCGGCATTTTGGCATCACTCTGTCGCGGGGGAGTCATCCTTGCCGAACAGGCGCTTCAGCAAGCGGGCGGCGAAGACCAGCAGCGCGAGCGACAATACCAGCAGCACCAGCGCGACCGCGCCGGCGGCGATCGGGTTGCTGAAGGCCAGGTAAAGCAGCCCGCCGGTGGCGACATCCTCGACCGTCGAAACCGCGACATTGCTGAATGGTTCCGGGCTGGTGTTGACCACGGCGCGCGCCCCCGCCTTGCCGCCATGCGCCAGCAGCGTGCCGCCGCCGCCGAGGATGAAGGCGATCGCCTGGGTCGCGGGATCGGCGGGATCGACAATCGCCAGAGTCAGCATGGCGCCGCCCAATGGCCGGATGACGGTGTGGACCGTATCCCACACACTATCGAGCCACAGCACCTTGTCGGCGAAGAATTCGCACAAGGCTGCAAAGCCGGAGACGCCCATCACCCAGGGGTTGGCGAGGATCTGCAGCGAGGCGAGATGCGCCGGCAGTCCCAGCACGCCGAAATGCATGGCGAGGCCGGTGGCGAGGATGCAGAGATAGAGCCGCCAGCCCGACAACAGGCTGATGCTGCCGGCCAGGCCCAGGATTTCGATAATGCCCATCTGCGCGGTCATGGGGCGAAGGATGCGCGATTATGCATGTGGTGGCAAGTTTGCCGCTACAACACCTCGAACAGCCCCGCCGCGCCCATGCCGCCGCCGATGCACATGGTCACCACGACATGTTTAGCGCCGCGCCTCTTGCCCTCGATCAGCGCGTGAATCGTGCAGCGCGCGCCAGTCATGCCATAGGGATGGCCGATCGATATCGCCCCGCCATCGACGTTCAACAGCTCGTCCGGAATGCCGAGCCGGTCGCGGCAATAGACCACCTGCACGGCGAAGGCTTCGTTGAGTTCCCACAGGCCGATGTCGTCCAGCTTGAGGCCGAAGTTCGATAGCAGCCTGGGCACCGCGAAGACCGGGCCGATGCCCATCTCGTCGGGCTCGGTGCCGGCCACCGCCATGCCGAGATAGCGGCCGAGCGGCGCGAGTCCCTTCTTCGCCGCGACGGCGCTTTCCATGATCACCACCGCCGCCGAGCCGTCCGAAAGCTGGCTGGCGTTGCCGGCGGTGACATTGCCGTCGGGGCCCATCACCGGTTGCAGCGCCTTCAGGCTTTCCAGCGTTGTGTCGGGACGGTTGCCCTCGTCCTTGGCCAGCGTCACTTGCTTCTGGCTGGTTTCGCCAGTGGCCTTGTCGGTGACATTCATCGTGACCGTGGCGGGGGCGATCTCGGCGTCGAACTTGCCCGCCGCCTGCGCCGCCGCGGTGCGCTGCTGCGACTGGAAGGCGTATTCGTCGCAGACATCGCGGCTCACGCCATAGCGCTTGGCGACCACTTCGGCGGTTTGCAGCATCGGCATATAGGCGGCGTTGTGCATGGCGATCAGCGCCGGGTCGAATTCCATGCGCATCGCCGGGGTCTGCACCGTGCTGATCGAATCCTGGCCGCCGGCGAGGACGATATCCTGCCGGTCGAGCACGACCTGCTTCGACGCGGTGGAAATGGCCAGCAGCCCGGAAGCGCATTGGCGATCGACGGTCTGCGCCGCCACCGTCACCGGAAGCCCGGCGCGCAGCGCCGCCAGCCGGCCGATGTTGAGCGCCTGCCCGCCCTGCGTCAGCACCGCGCCCCAGACGACATCGTCGATCTCGCCGCCCTCGATCCCGGCGCGCTTGACCGCTTCCGCAATCGAGAGTGCGCCCAGGCTCGGCCCGGGCGTGGCGTTGAACGCGCCCTTGTAGGCCCGGCCGATCGGCGTGCGGGCGGCGGATACGATGACGGCGTCGCGCATGGCGGAACTCTCCTCGATGGCCGGCGGCAATGGCTGCGCTGGATTTACGTTGCGCAATGCAACTTAAAGTGCGTTGCCTTACAGATCAAGGCTGTTCAGGCGAAATGCATGAAAATCCACTCGGCGATCAGCGCGGGTTTGTCTCCGCCCTCGATCTCGACGGTCACCTCGACGGTCTGCTGCCACTGGCCCGGGCGCTTTTCCTCGAGTTCCAGCAATTTGAAATGCCCGCGCACCCGCTGGCCCGAACGCACCGGGCTAAGAAAGCGCACCTTGTTGAAGCCGTAATTGACCGACATCTGCACGTCGGGCTTGTCGGTTGCGTCCATCATCGCCGCGAGCATCGACAGCGTGAGGAACCCGTGCGCGATCGTCCCGCCGAACGGCGTGGCCTTGGCCGCCACCGGATCGACGTGGATGAACTGGCGATCCTCGGTGGTATCGGCAAACGCGTCGATGCGCGCCTGGTCGAGCAGGAACCAGTCCGAGGTGCCGATGGCCTCGCCCACTTTAGCTTTAAGGTCTGCAAGCTCCATGAAACTCTCCTCTCCGAACAGGCAGCGGTTTCATGGACCAAGCATGCGCCGCGCGCAACGGCGTCTATTCGGCCGGAACAACTCGCGGGCGCAGGGCGAAGCGCGGAGGATGGCGGTTGAGCCAGCGCTGCGCCGGTTTTTCGACGCCGTGGTAGAGCGCCGCCGAAGCCGCGAGCATCAGCGTGAGAAATCCGGCGAGGCCGAACCAGCCGATTTGCAGCGTCTCATCGACGAAGGCCAGCTTGAACAGGATGAACAGCAGGAAGTGGCCGAGATAGGTCGAATAGCTGATCTCGCCGAGATATCTCGGTACGCCCTTGCCCAGCATCCGCGCCACCGCGCCGCGATCCGCCGCCAGCGCCAGCAGCCCGCTGGCGAAGACCAGCGGGACGAATGCGGTTTCGGGCAGGGCCAGCGCGATGCCGCCGGTCAGCGTGGCGGCGCAGGCCAGCGCCGCCGCTATCGCGAAACGGCGCTGCTCGCCATAGCGGCGCCAGACCATGCACAGGACATTGCCCAGCGCAAATTCGAGCAGGCAGCGCCACAGGCCGAGGCGCGAGATTTCGGCCCCGAGACCGGTTTCGCCGCTCCGCGCGAACAGCATATGCAGCGCCGCCAGCAGCGCTGCGGCGATCGCGGCCAGCGCCCAGCCCGGCAGCTTCTCCCACCGCATCGCCGCAGCCGCGAAGGGGAACAGCAGATAGGCCGCCAGCTCGGTGCTGATCGACCAGGCCGGATCGTTCCAGGTCAGCGCGCCGGTCAGCCCCCAGTTCTGGACGAGCAGAAAATGCAGCGGCAGTTCGGCCCAGGGATAGTTGGCGTTGTGCCGCCCGGTCGCCGCCAGCACCAGCGCCAGCGCGGCCATCAGCGCCAGAATGAACACATGCAGCGGCCAGATCCGGGCGATCCGCCGCCACATGAATTTGCCGGCTTCGGCGAGACGGAACTGGCCCAGCCGGTCGGCGTAATTGTACCACAGCACGAAGCCGGACAGCATGAAGAACAGATCGACCGCCAGATACCCCTTGGCGAAGGTCGCGATCGCCCAGGCCGGAAGCAGCGCCGACAGCGTCTCGCGCATGTGATAGAACACGACAAACCATGCCGCGATGCCGCGAATGCCGGTCAATGCATCGAGATGACCCGGCGCGGCTTCCCTGGCCGCGCTCATCGCACCGGCTCCGGGCCGGCCGGCCGCAAGCTTCCGGGCGCCGGGCGCGGCGCGCGGCGGGGCAGCGGCGGCTTCAGGCGGCGCTGGATCAGCGACACCAGCCCGATCTGCAATCCGATCAGCATGTAGACGAAGGGCTGGTAGGCGATGCCGACGAACAGCGCCCCGGCCAGATAGATAAGGTAGCTCTGCTGCAGCGCATTGGCGAGCGAGCGATCCGAGATGTCCTGCGGATCGGCCTTGCCGCGCAGGCGGTAGCGGACGAGTTCCAGCTGGATCAGCCCGGTGACATGCAGCAGCAGCCAGATTATCAGGCCGGGCCAGCCCTGCTCGCCCAGCATCTCGAAATAGGCCGAATGGAAGGCGCGCGCCTTGTCCTCGACGAGATCGGTCTCAATCTCGACATTATTGCCGGCGGCATCGTGCTGCGAGGTTTGATAGCGGATCCTGTTGCCCAGATAGGAATCGAAGCCGCCGCCCAGCGGATTGTCCTTCGCATAGTCGAAGGTCCAGGCCCAGACCGCCATCCGGGTCGAAGCCGAACGGTCGCCCTGCACGTTCTCCAGCGTGTTCATCCGCTTGGTGTAGCTATCCGGCAGGAAGGGCACGGCCACCAGGCCCAGCGCGCCGATCAGGCCGATATAGAGGAAGCGCCGCCTCACGCTGCGCAGGGTCAGCAGGCAGAGCAGGCCGAGGCAGAGCAGGCCGGTGCGGGTCTGGGTGCCGATCGGGATCAGCGCACAGGCGAAGATCAGCGCGGCGGCGTAGAGGCCGGTCAGCTTGCCCGGCTTGAAGATCGTGCCGTGGCGGCTCAGCCAGTAGACGATCGGGATGATCGCAATCGCCACCATCGACAGGGTGCTGCCTTCGTAGAGGCCGGAATTGTCGTTGACGAAGAATTTGAGCGAGCCGTATCCGCCGCCCGAGGCCAGCGTCTTGATCGCGCCCGAAATGATGATCGCCCCGGCCGCCAGCACCATGAACAGCGCCGCCGCCTCGACCCGCAGCCTGGTGCGCAGGGTCAGCGGCAGGAACAGCGCGAACAGCAGCGCTTTCCACACCCAGTCCCATTTCAGCGCCGCCGGCTCGGGAAAATCGGCGCTCATCGTCGTCACCCCGCACCAGATCAGCAGCAGCAGCAGCAGCAACTGGCGGAAGGTGAAGCGGGTGCCTTCCTTGTTGTCCAGCACCAGCCAGCCGCCGAAAGCGGCCAGGAAGGCGACCAGCGACAGCGGCACGGCGGACAGCAGCCCCCACGAGATTTTCTGCGGCGACACGATATCGACATAGAGATAGAGCAGCACCAGCATGAACGGTCGGCGCAGGCCGATCGCCATCAGCAGCAGAACGAAGCCGCCAAACAGGAGGTCGTAGAGCATCGCCCGGCTATTTCCCGTCGCCGCCGCCGGATCCGGCGGGCGGGGTCTTGTCGAAGTCGTCGCGGAACAGCAGGCGCCAGCCGGCCAGCGCCAGCAGCACATGCGAGATCAGCAGGGCGAATTGGTCGATCATCGCGGCAGCGGTTCCATGGGCAATTCCCGCCACTTGGCAGGAGGCACGCAAAGTCCAATAACAGCAGGCGGTTGACGCGGCGTTAAGCCTTATTCGCCTAGAGAGTCCGTGCCATGACCAAGGTTCTGCACATTCTCGACCATTCGCTGCCGCTGCATAGCGGCTATACCTTTCGCACCCGCGCGATCCTCAAGGCGCAGCAGGCGATGGGGTTCGATGTGCGCGGCATCACCGGTCTGCGCCACTTCGCGCCTGGCGTCAGTCCCGAAGTGGCCGACGGCCTGACCTTCCACCGCACGCCCGGCGCGGCAGGCGGTCCGGCGGGCGTCAGGGAATGGCGCGAGATCGGGCAGCTCGCTTCGGCGCTCGACGCGCTTTGCCGCGAGTGGCGGCCCGATATCCTGCACGCCCATTCGCCGGCGCTATGCGGCGCGGCGGCGCTGCGGGTCGCCAGGCGCCTGGGCATTCCGCTGGTCTACGAGATCCGCGCATTCTGGGAAGACGCCGCCGTCGGCAACGGCAATAGCCGCGAGCGATCCGCCAAATACCATCTGACCCGGTCGATGGAAAACCACGTGATCGCCGGGGCGAGCGCGGTGGTGACGATCTGCGCGGGTCTGCGCGACGACCTGATCGCGCGGGGCAACGATCCGCACCGGATTTCGATCATGCCCAACGGCGTCGATCTGACCCTGTTCGGCGAGCCTCTGCAACGCGACCCCGCCTTTGCCGCAGAACAGGGGCTCGGCGACGGCCCGGTCATCGGCTTCATCGGCAGCTTCTACGACTATGAGGGCATCGACGACCTGATTGCCGCCATGCCGCACTTGCTGGCGAGCCATCCCGCAGCCCGGCTGCTGCTGGTCGGCGGCGGGCCTTGCGAAACCGCGCTGAAGCGCCAGGCCGAGGCTTCGGGCGCGGCTGCGGCGATCCGCTTCACCGGCCGGGTGCCGCATCACGAGGTCGAGCGCTATTACGCGCTCTGCGATATCATGGCCTATCCGCGCAAGAAGAGCCGGCTGACCGATCTGGTCACCCCGCTCAAGCCGCTGGAAGCCATGGCCCAGGGCAAGCTGGTGGCCGCGTCCGATGTCGGCGGGCACCGCGAACTGATTGCCGACGGCGCCACCGGCACGCTGTTCCCGCCGGACGATCCGGCGGCCTGCGCCCGGGCGCTCGCCAGGCTGCTCGATGACCGGGCCAGCTGGGACGAACGGCGCGCAACCGCCCGGAACCACGTGGAAACCCGGCATGACTGGTCAGCCAACGTACAGCGTTATCAAGACGTTTACCAAACGCTGTTACCTGTCGCGGCGGTCCGTCGATCCCGGAAAGCCGCGCGAGCGGGATGAACCGCGGGCGACGGGACGAAGCAATGGGGTAACGAACTTGGGCAAGCAAAACCGCAAACAGGCTCCCGCGCAGAAGCCGCTCAGCAGCCATCCGCTGTTTCCGGCGATCGTCGCAATGTGGTTCGGCGCGCTGTTCGGTCTGGGCAGTCTTGCCGTGCGGGCCTCGCTGCTCGAAGCCATCGTCATTGCCGGCCACATCGACACGCTGGTGCCCTCCGCCGCGCCGCCGCTGGGCATCACTGCCCGGATCATGCTGGCGCTGGCCATGGCGATGATCGGCGGCACTCTGGGCGCGCTGATCGCCCGCTGGATCGCCAGGCCGAAACCGGCAGCGCACGAGCGACGCCGCACAGTCGCGCCCTCCGCCGCTTCGATCCAAAAGCGCACCAGCTTCGGCTTGAGCGAGCCCGTGCCGGCCCAGCCCTATGCCCAGGCGAACGAAGCGAAGCAGGCAACCCCGGTCTTTACCGGCCGCAGACGCCCGCTGACAATCGAGGAGGATTCCTTCCAGGCCTATGTGCACGATGGCGCGCCGCTGCCGGGCGGACCGCCGCAAATCCTCGACGTAACCGAATTCGATCTCGCCGAGGCGCAGTTCGAGGACGCCGAAATCGTCCGCCATGCCCCGGCAATCGCGCCCTATGACGTGCAGCCGCTGGACCTTTCCGCCTTCGATTTGCCCGGCGACAGCCGATTCGAGCAGCCGCAGACCGAAACGGCGGCAGTTGCCGCGATTGCGGAACCGGCAGCCGGGCAATTCGCCGAACCTGCCGCCACTGCCCTTCCGGATGCCGCGCCGCTGGCGTGCGACGCAGCGGCCGGGCCATCCGCCCCGGTCGAGCCGCAAGCCGAAGACGAGGCCGCGCCGCCGCTTGCCGAGGATTCCGCCGGAATGCCGCCGCAGTCCTTCGCCGCACCGCCGCTGGCCTTGCAACGATTTGCCGCAATGGGGGCGCTGCCGGGTTCGTTCGGCCCGCCGCCGGCAATCGCAACCCTGCCATTCGGCCTGCCGCTGGACGAAGCCGGGTCCGCCGGCACGCAGGACATCCTGCGCGGGGCCGATGCCGCTCCCGCCGGCGAAGGGCCCGAGGCTACGGTCGATCGCCTGGCGGACGCCGAAATGTCCGCTCCGGCGGAACTGGCGCTGCCCGAGGGACGCGCCGCCCAGCGCCTGGTGACGGCCGTTCTGGCCGAGCTCTCGCCGGTCGAACTGATCGAGCGGCTGGCCCTGACGCTGCAAAACCGCAAGATCGTCACGACCCGCACCGGGCAGCTGGCCAGTGCCGCCCCGTCGGCGCTGGCGGCCGCGAGCGAGCCGGACGGCGCCTTCCCGGCAACCGCATTGCTGGCCGCTGTCGAGACGGCATTTCCGGCGCCGGCCGAAGACCGGGCGGCACCCGACGCTCCTTCGCCGCTGCAGCTGACGATCCCCGCCGCGCTGCGCCCGATCGATTTTCGCGAGTACGAGGACGCCGACGACAGCCTGGCGCTGGCGCCGCCGCGGAGCATTAGCATGCCGCCGGCTGCGGCAGGCGATCCGGAAGAACCATCGACGGCTCCCCTTGGCCAAGATTCCGGCGAAACCGCCGGAGCGGAGGCAGAGGGTCCGGATGCCGGCGAAGCCGTCGTCGAGGACGCCTACAGCTCGCTGCTCGATCTCGCCCGCCCGGTCGCGAGCCGCCAGCAATTTGTCCGCATCGACGAGGCCGAGGACGATTCCGCCGAGATCGAACCGGTCGTGATCTTTCCCGGCCAGGCCGGCCCGACCGGCGGCCGCTTCTCCGCCCCCGAGCCAAAGCCCGTCGCCGACGAGGCGGCCGCGGAAGTTGCCGCGCCGGACATCGTCCCGGCGGTCCGGCGCTTCGACGTGCCCGGCTATGCTCCTGCGGCCGGCCCCGCGCAGCCCGCCGCTGGCGCGCCCGGGCTGGATGCTGCCGAGACCGAACAGGCGCTGCGCAGCGCGCTGGCTTCGCTGCAGCGGATGAGCGGGGCCGCCTGACGCGCCCGCCCGCGCGCCGCCGTTAGCCGCAGGCCAACCCGGCCTGCCGCTGTTCGCGGTTGCAAAATAAGCTTCCTGACGGCAATGGAGCCGTTCGCGTTCGCATCGCCGGGCTTCCCGGCGGAGTGAGTTGCGATTCAGTGCCGGAATCCCGCACTTGTGCGGTCGCCCGGCGACGGCAGGATGAGAATTCGATGGGATTTCCGCAGGCCCAGGGCCTTTACGATTCGCGCAACGAGCATGACGCCTGCGGTGTGGGCTTCGTCGCCCATATCAAGGGCGGCAAGAGCCACGCGATCGTCGGCCAGGCGCTGGAAATTCTCAAGAACCTCGATCATCGCGGCGCAGTCGGCGCCGATCCGCTGCTGGGCGATGGCGCGGGCATCCTCATCCAGATCCCCGACGCGCTCTATCGCGGCTGGGCGCAGGGCGAGGGCCTGACCCTGCCGCAGCCCGGCGACTACGCCGTGGCCATGTGCTTCCTGCCGCAGGACGAGGCCAGCCGCGCTTTCGTGGTCGAAGCTTTCGAAAAGTTCATCGCCAAGGAAGGCCAGCAGCTGATCGGCTGGCGCGAGGTGCCGACCACGCTTGACGGGCTCGGCAAGGCGGTGATCGCCGAAATGCCGGTGATCCGCCAATGCTTCATCGCCCGGGGCGAGAACTGCGCCGACCAGGACGCTTTCGAACGCAAGCTGCTGTCGATCCGCAAGCAGACGCAGAACCCGCTGGCCGTGCTCGCCGAAAAGCACAGCCTGCCGGGCATCGTCCAGCTCTACATGCCCAGCTTCTCCAGCCGCACCGTGGTCTACAAGGGGCTGCTGCTGGCGACCCAGGTCGGCAGCTTCTACGACGACCTGCGCGATCCGCTCTGCGTCTCGGCCCTGGGCCTGGTCCACCAGCGCTTTTCGACCAACACCTTCCCCAGCTGGAAGCTGGCCCATCCCTACCGCTTCATCGCCCACAACGGCGAGATCAACACCGTGCGCGGCAACGTCAACTGGATGGCCGCGCGCCGCCGCACCATGGAATCGGAGCTGCTCGGCCCCGATCTCGACAAGCTGTGGCCGATCATCCCGCACGGCCAGTCGGACACCGCCTGCCTCGACAATGCGCTCGAGCTGCTGCTGGCGGGCGGCTTCAGCCTGGCCCATGCGGTGATGATGCTGATCCCGGAGGCCTGGGCGGGCAATCCGCTGATGGATGCCAAGCGCCGCGCCTTCTACGAATACCACGCCGCGCTGATGGAGCCGTGGGACGGGCCGGCGGCGGTCGCCTTCACCGACGGCCGCCAGATCGGCGCGACGCTGGACCGCAACGGGCTGCGCCCGGCGCGCTTCCTGGTGACCGACGACGACCTGGTCGTCATGGCCTCGGAAAGCGGCGTGCTGCCGATCAAGGAAGACAATATCGTGCGCAAGTGGCGGCTGCAGCCGGGCCGCATGCTGCTGATCGATTTCGCGCAAGGCCGGATCATCGAGGACGAGGAGCTGAAGGCCCAGCTCGCCGCCGAGCAGCCCTATGAGGAATGGCTTGAAGCCGCGCAATACAAGCTCAAGGACCTCGAAGTGGTCGAGCCCGAACTGGCGCAGGTCGCGGTGGAGACGACCTCTCTGCTGGATCGCCAGCAGGCTTTCGGCTATACCCAGGAAGACATCTCGCGCTTCCTCGAGCCGATGGCGCAGGTTGCCGACGAGCCGCTGGGTTCGATGGGCACCGACACGCCGATCGCGGTGCTGTCCAACCGCCCGCGCCTGCTCTACGATTATTTCAAGCAGAACTTCGCCCAGGTCACCAACCCGCCGATCGATCCGATCCGCGAGGAACTGGTGATGAGCCTGGTCAGCATGATCGGCCCGCGCCCCAATCTGCTTGGCCACGACGCCGGCAGCCACAAGCGGCTCGAAGTCGATCAGCCGATCCTGACCAATGAGGAAGTCGCCAAGATCCGCTCGGTGCAGACCGCGCTCGACGGCGCCTTCCGCACCGAGACCATCGACATCACCTGGGACGCCGCCAGCGGCGCGGCGGGGCTGGAAGCGGCGGTCAAGGAAATGTGCTGGCTGGCGACCGAAGCGGTGCTGGCCGACAAGAACATCCTGATCCTGTCCGACCGCGCCCAGGGGCCGGACCGCATTCCCATGCCGGCGCTGCTGGCGACGGCGGCGGTGCATCACCACCTCGTCCGCCAGGGGCTGCGCATGCAGACCGGGCTGGTGGTCGAAACCGGCGAGGCGCGCGAGGTGCATCACTTCTGCGTGCTCGCGGGCTACGGCGCCGAGGCGATCAACCCCTATGTCGCCTTCGAGACGCTGGAGGATATCCGGGTCCGCAAGGCGCTGCCGCTGACCACCTCCGAGGTCCAGAAGAACTACATCAAGGCGGTCGGCAAGGGCATCCTCAAGGTCATGTCCAAGATGGGCATTTCGACCTACCAGTCCTATTGCGGGGCGCAGATTTTCGATGCGGTCGGGCTGGCCACGCCTTTCGTCGAGCAGTATTTTACCGGCACCGCGACGACCATCGAAGGCGTCGGCCTGGCGCAGGTCGCCGAAGAGGCCGTGCGCCGCCACGCGACGGCTTACGGCGACAACCCGATTTACCGCACCATGCTCGACGTTGGCGGCATTTACGGCCTGCGGCTGCGCGGCGAGGAGCATGCCTGGACGGCGACCAACATCGCCAGCCTGCAACATGCGGTGCGCGGCAACAATCCCAAGAACTACGAGGAATTCGCCCGCTCGATCAACGACCAGTCGCAGCGCATGCTGACGATCCGCGGGCTGATGGAACTGCGCCCGGCCGACAAGCCGCTCGACATTTCCGACGTCGAGCCCGCCGCCGAGATCGTCAAGCGCTTCGCCACCGGCGCGATGAGCTTCGGCTCGATCAGCCGCGAGGCGCACACCACCCTGGCGATGGCGATGAACCGCATCGGCGGCAAATCGAACACCGGCGAAGGCGGCGAGGAGGCCGACCGCTTCGTGCCGCTGGCAAATGGCGATTCGATGCGCTCGGCGATCAAGCAGGTCGCTTCGGGCCGGTTCGGGGTGACGGCGGAATATCTGGTCAATTCCGACGATATCCAGATCAAGATGGCCCAGGGCGCCAAGCCCGGCGAGGGCGGCCAGCTGCCCGGCCACAAGGTCGACAAGACGATCGGCAAGGTGCGCCACTCGACCCCCGGCGTCGGGCTGATCTCGCCGCCGCCGCATCACGACATCTATTCGATCGAGGATCTCGCCCAGCTGATCCACGATCTCAAGAATGTGAACCCGAAGGCGCGGATCTCGGTCAAGCTGGTCTCCGAGGTCGGGGTCGGCACGGTCGCCGCCGGCGTCTCCAAGGCGCGCGCCGATCATGTGACGATTTCTGGCTACGAGGGCGGCACCGGCGCCTCGCCGCTGACTTCGCTGACCCATGCGGGCAGCCCGTGGGAAATCGGCCTCGCCGAAACCCAGCAGACGCTGCTGCTCAACAATCTGCGCAGCCGCATCGCGGTGCAGGCCGACGGCGGCATCCGCACCGGTCGCGACGTCGCCATAGCCGCGCTGCTCGGCGCCGACGAATTCGGCTTCGCCACCGCGCCGCTGATCGCGGCAGGCTGCATCATGATGCGCAAGTGCCACCTCAATACATGTCCTGTGGGCGTCGCCACGCAGGACCCGGTGCTGCGCGCGCGCTTCACCGGCCAGCCGGAACATGTCATCAACTATTTCTTCTTCGTTGCCGAGGAACTGCGCCGGATCATGGCCGGCATGGGCTTCCGCACCGTCGCCGAGATGGTGGGCCGGGTCGACCGGCTCGACGCCAGACCCGCGATCAACCACTGGAAGGCGCAAGGCATCGACCTGTCCAGGCTGCTCCACCAGGTGCCGCTGGGCGATGGCCCGTCGCTGAACTGGAGCGGCACGCAGGATCACGGGCTCGACAAGGCGCTCGACCAGGAGCTGATCGCCGCTTCCGCCGATGCGCTGGACAAGCGCGAGCCGGTGCGTATCGAACTGCCGGTGAACAACGTCAACCGCACGGTCGGCGCGATGCTGTCGGGCGCGGTGGCGCGGCGGTATGGCCATGCCGGACTGCCCGACAACACCATCAACATCCGCATGACCGGGGTCGCCGGACAGAGCTTCGGCGCCTGGCTCGCGCATGGGGTAACCATCGACCTCACCGGCGACGCCAACGACTATGTCGGCAAGGGACTTTCAGGCGGGCGGGTGATCGTGCGCCAGCCGGGGCATGTCAGCCGCGATCCGGCGAACAACATCATCGTCGGCAACACCGTGCTCTATGGCGCGATCGCCGGCGAGGCCTTCTTCAACGGCGTCGCGGGCGAGCGCTTCGCGGTGCGCAATTCGGGCGCGATCGCGGTCGTCGAGGGCACCGGCGATCATGGCTGCGAATATATGACCGGCGGCGTGGTCGTGGTGCTGGGCCGCACCGGGCGCAATTTCGCCGCAGGCATGTCGGGCGGCGTCGCCTATGTCTATGACGAGCGCGGCGAGTTCGCCCAGCTGTGCAACCCGGCGATGGTCGATCTGCAGGCGATTTCGCCGGATCGCGACGAGGAAGACGGGGCCGGCCTGCCGCAGCAGCGCACCAACGGGGTCAACGACGCCGGCATGGGCGACATGCTGCGCCACGACGCCGAGCGGCTGCGCGTGCTGCTCGAACGCCACCATCTCCACACCGGCAGCAAGCGCGCCCGCGCCCTGCTCGACGACTGGGCGGCAACGCTGCCCAAATTCGTCAAGGTGATGCCGCGCGATTATGCGCGTGCGCTGAAGCAACTCGAGGCCGAGCGGCTGGAAGCCGCTTCGGTCGCGGCCGAATAAGACAGGGCTGGACGAACATGGGCAAGGAAACCGGCTTCCTCGAGCTGGACCGCAAGGACCGCAGCTACACCGACCCCAGGGAGCGGCTGAAGCACTACAAGGAATTCATCGTTCCGCAGCCGGAGCCGGACCTGCGCGCGCAGGCCAGCCGCTGCATGAATTGCGGCATCCCCTATTGCCACAACGGCTGTCCGGTGAACAACATCATCCCGGATTTCAATCATTTGATCTATGAGGGCGACTGGCGGAACGCGCTGGAAGTGCTGCATTCGACCAATAATTTCCCCGAATTCACCGGCCGCATCTGCCCCGCGCCTTGCGAGGCGAGCTGCACGCTGAACATCGACGATCAGGCCGTCACGATCAAATCGATCGAATGCGCCATCGTCGATCGCGGCTGGCAGGAAGGCTGGATAACCCCGCAGGTTCCGGCCCGGCGCAGCGGCAAGAGCGTCGCAGTGGTCGGCTCGGGCCCGGCGGGCCTCGCCGCCGCCCAGCAGCTCGCCCGCGCCGGGCACAGCGTCACCCTGTTCGAGAAGAGCGACCGGGTCGGAGGACTGCTGCGCTACGGCATCCCCGACTTCAAGATGGAAAAACACCTGATCAACCGGCGGATGGTGCAGATGGAGGCCGAAGGCGTCCAGTTCCGCACCTCGACAGAGGTTGGCGTCACCATTTCGGTTTCATCGCTCAAGGAAAACTTCGACGCCGTGGTCCTCTCGGGCGGCGCGGAAGAGCCGCGCAAGCTGGAGATTCCCGGCGCCGAGCTGCCCGGGGTGCGGCTGGCGATGGAATTCCTCACCCAGCAGAACAAGCGCAACGCCGGCGACGACGAAATCCGCGCCGCCCCGCGCGGCAGCCTCACCGCCACCGGCAAGCATGTCATCGTCATCGGCGGCGGCGACACCGGCTCGGACTGCGTCGGCACTTCCAACCGCCAGGGCGCAGCCAGCGTCACCCAGATCGAAATCATGCCCAAGCCGCCCGAAAGGGAGGACAAGGCGCTGACCTGGCCCGACTGGCCGCTGAAGCTGCGCACCTCCTCCAGCCACGAGGAAGGCGTCGACCGCGACTGGGCGATCCTGACCAAGCGGGTGGTCGGCGAAAACGACGTCACCGGGCTCGAATGCGTCCGCGTCGAATGGCAGGGCGGCCAGATGCAGGAAGTCCCCGGCAGCGAGTTCACCCTCAAGGCCGATTTGATCCTGCTCGCCATGGGCTTCCTCGGCCCGCGCAAGCAGGGGATGATCGACCAGGCCGGCGTCGAGCTGGACCAGCGCGGCAATGTCGCGGCGAATGTGACCGACTACACCACCAGCGACCCGCAGATCTTCGCCTGCGGCGACATGCGGCGCGGGCAGAGCCTGGTGGTCTGGGCGATCCGCGAGGGGCGGCAAGCCGCGCGGGCGGTGGACGAGATGCTGATGGGGGTCAGCGAGCTGCCACGCTGAAGCTCAGCGCCGCTCGATCAGCCGGTCGACGATGGCGTGACGCGCGTGGCGTTCGGTGCCGCGCGCCTGGGCTTCCGATTCCAGCGCCGCGCGAATGCCCTGCAATTCGGTATCGGTGAGGTGTTCGATGCCGATGAACTGGTTGCGCGCCTCGGCGGTGGCCCGAATCAGCTCGTCGAGTTTGGCCTGGATCGCGGCTGCGTCGCGGTTCTGGCTGTTCTGGATCAGGAACACGATCAGGAAGGTGACAATCGTGGTCGAGGTGTTGACCACCAGCTGCCAGGTGTCGGAATAGCCGAACAAGGGCCCGGTCAGCGCCCAGAACAGGATCGACGACAGCGCGGCGATGAAGGCCAGCGGCTGCCCGGCAAAGGCGGCGATGCGGTTGGCGACAACGGTGAAAATGCGGTCCATGGCGCAGCTATCCTTGCCGGAGGGTGGGTATCGGCGCGAGCTTGCCGCCGCGCCGCCGATGCGTCAAATCGCGCATCATGCCGACTCGCCCCTCCGCCCGCCATACCGGCTCGTGCCACTGCGGCGCGGTGCGCTTCGCCATAACCACCGACTTCCCCGAACTCACCACCTGCGATTGTTCGATCTGCCGCCGCAAGAATGCACTGATGGTCAAGGTGCATGAGAGCGCCTTCGAGCTGCTGGCGGGCGCAGACAGCCTCACCGAATACCGTTTCCACACCCGCACCGCGCGGCATTTCTTCTGCAAGGTCTGCGGCATCTATCCGTTCCACCGCAAGCGGGTGACGCCCGATTTCGTCGGAGTGAATGTGTTCTGCCTCGACAATTTCGATCCCGATGGCATTCCGGTGCGCGCCGCTATAGGCAAGGCGATGGATTGAGCGGCCGCGGGAGAGACCAGCATGCCCGATTACGCACCCGGAGACGTCCGCGACGATTTCGTGCCCAAGGCGGACTTCCTCGACCGGCAGTTTCATGAGCTGGAGAAGGAACAGCTCTGGCCCAAAGTGTGGCAGATCGCCTGCCGCGAGGAGGAGATCGCCGAACCGGGCGATTACCTGGTTTACGAGATTGTCGACGATTCGATCGTCGTCGTGCGCGGCAATGACAACGAAGTGCGCGCGTTCCACAATGTCTGCCCGCATCGCGGCACTTTATTGGTGGGAAGCGGTGGGCTCACCGAGAGCACCGGTAACGCCAAACAATTCGTCTGCCCGTTCCACGGCTGGCGCTTCGCCACCGATGGCCGCTGCATCAAGGTGATCGACCGGCAGGACTGGGGCGATTGCCTCGCGAAAGAGGACACCGATCTCGCTCCCGTGCAGGCCGGCGTCTGGGGCGGCTGGGTGTGGATCAACATGGACCCCGCGTGCCAGCCGCTGCTGGAATTCCTCCAGCCGATGGCGGCGATGACCGAGAAGTTCGAATTCGAGAAGCTGCGGCCCGCCTGGTACAAATCGGTGGTGGTCCCGGCCAACTGGAAGACCGTGCTGGGCGCCTTCACCGAATTCTACCACGTCCAGACCACCCATGCGCAGATGCTGAGCTATACCAACGACTATTCGATCAGCCGCGCGATGGGCCGCCACGGCTGGATCAGCTATGCCGGCGGCACCGGGCTGCCCGTCGGCCGCAGCCCGCGGTTGCCGCCCAAGAAGGTGCCGGATTTCCGCGACTATCTGTTCGAATATGCCGAGCAGTTCAAACACGATCTCGCCGCGATGCAGACCGAGCGCGCCTACCAGGCGACCCAGCGGCTGAGGACCGAGGCCAGTGCCGATACCCCTCCGGCGGAAGTCGCGGGCAAATGGGGGCAGTTTATTTATGAGGCGGCGATCGAGAGCGGCGCGGGCTGGCCCGACGGGCTGACCCCGGACTATATCGCCGAGAGCGGCTTCGACTGGCATGTCTTCCCGAACACCGCCTTTCTCCACCCGGCGATCGAGGCGGTGCTGTGGTATCGTTTCCGCCCCTATGGCGACGATCACACGCAATGCCTGTTCGATGTCTGGTCGTTCGAACGCTTCGCCCCGGGCGCCGCGCCCAAGGTCGAGCACCAGTTCTTCGAGGACTGGCGCGACGGCGATTTCCCGCTGATCTTCCGGCAGGATTTCCTCAACATCCCGCGCGTGCAACAGGGCATGAAATCGCGCGGCTTCAAGGCCTCGCGCCCCAGCCCCATCCAGGAGCGCGCGGTGTCGCATTTCCACCGGACGCTGCGGCGGTTTTTGCAGGATGCGCATGCCGATGACGGGCTGGGGCCGGAGGCGATGGTGGAGGTGCCTGAGGGGGATTGAGTGGGCTTGCCCAATTCCTCCCCGCCACGGGGAGGATAGAATTCCCTACTCCGCAATCCCCAGCGCGCGCTCGTAATTGACGTGGAAGTTCCTGATCTTGGCTTCCTGATAGGCGCCATACCAGATGTAAGGCGGCTGCTTGGCCTTCAGCCCCTTCTGCACTGCGGGCACGTTGAACACGTCCTGATCGGTGATCTTGCTCAGCGAGAGCAGTTCGGGCGCCATGGTCCAGGCGTCGTCGAAGCCCAGCTTGCGGTGTTTCGCAGGCGCGGGGCGCGGCTTGTCCTTGGGCCAAGGGGCGAGCAGATAGATGTCCATCACGCTCTCTTCCGGATTGCTGCCATTGGGCCGGAAGCGGAAGCAGATGCGCATCCAGCCGCCCCACGGGTGCAGATTGGGGAACAGGTCGTTGAACGAGCCGCCTTGCAGCTCGAGATCGGAGAAGTCTTCCAGGCTCTCGCCGGTCAAGGCCTGGATCAGGCCTTTCTGGCCGTCGGCGGAGCGGTAATACTGCTCCAGCGCCTCTTCCTTGGTCAGCATGATGCCGCGGAACGGGCTTCCCGGCGAGGGGAACTGAGCCGCGCGGCCCCAATTGCCGAACACGTCGTAATTGGTGTTGCCGCAGTCGCCGCTCATCAGCATCTGGTGCGGGTGGGTGGCGATGACGTGGTAGGCCTCCATGAAAGCCTCCATCACCACCTTCCAGTTGGCGCGGATCAGCTTGGAGACATTGGCCTGGATATAGCGGTGCTCGAAGCCATACTTCTTGTAATGCGCCATGCACACCGGGCCGAGAAACTCCTCGAGCGGCCCGGCTTCGGGATCGGGGTTGATGAAGACGAAGCCTTCCCAGCACTGCACCTTGACCGGCGGCAATTGCGCCGCATCCTCGCGCACCCCCGGGAAATCCCACTCATTGGTGATCTCCTTCAGGGACCCGTCGAGATTCCACGCCCAGCCGTGATAGGGGCAGCGGAACACTGTCTCGCCCTTGCCGCTGCAATCCTTGAGCAGCCGCCCGCGGTGCAGGCAGATGTTCTGGTGGGCTTTGACCGAACCATCGGGCTGACGCACGACGAGATAGGAGAGGTGGGCGATCTCATAGACACAATAGTCGCCCGGCTTGGGAATCTCGTCCTCGCGGCAGGCCATCTGCCAGGTCTTCTTCCAGATCTTCTCGACCTCCAGGTCGTGGTATTCCGGCTTCCAGTAGCGTTCGGTATTGACCCTGATCGGGTCGCCCTTGACCGTATTGGTCAGCTTCATCTCGGGCGGGATGTGCTGCGGCTTGCGGTCGTTATCGAGGAAATATTGCGGATCGAAATAGCCGATCGAGCGCCAGCCTTCCTCGGTGGAGATGCCCTTGTCGGGGCGGTAGGGCGCGACGATCCGGGCGAAATCGTCCATGTGGGTGCCGGGGAAGGCTTCCATCGGGATAGTCCCGTCGAAGGCCTTGGCCGGCGAGCTCATCCACATCACCTCGTGATCCTGCGGCAGGTCGGGCCCGGCGATATAGAGCAGCATCAGCGGATCGGCCTGGGTAACCTCGCCCTCCAGCCACTCGCCCTGCCAGGTGAAAATGCCAAAGGCGTTGCTGCCTTCCTTCTGCACCTTGACCTTGCCATCGCCGAGCGCCTCGTAATGGGTTCCGGTGAGGGGATGGGGCTCGCGCCGCATTACATTCATGATCGCTCTCCAATTGCCGTTTCCCGGCCATGATTTGCTTGTGCCGCGCGGGCAAGCCGCTGTCAAAAGCGAAGCGTCTGTCGCGGGTTCCCCGGCGATGGCGAGCCGAACAGGCCAAGGAATGGACTTGCGCCCGCCGTCCCGCCCCGTTAAACGCGCGCCCTGCCCAGGGGCGTTAGTCCTGAAGGCGCGCCGCTTTAGCTCAGCCGGTAGAGCACATCATTCGTAATGATGGGGTCAGGTGTTCGAGTCACCTAAGCGGCACCAGTTTTTCGGATCAAGAGAATGTCCGGGGGACATTCTCCCGAAAAACTCCCGAGCGCAAGCGAGGGGCACGCTCTCGTCCGGACAACCCCGGTTCTGGACCATGCCGGGGCCGGTGGGACGTTATCGGCGAAAAAATGCCAAGCGCATGCGCGGCGGAGTCGCTAAGGCAAGGGTTCGATGACTAACTCCACACTCCCCCGCCCCGACGTCCGCACCGACTGGACCCGCGCGGAAATCGCGGCGCTGTTCGACCTGCCCTTCACCGAGCTGATCTTCCGTGCCGCCGAAACCCACCGCGCGCATCATGCCCCCGCCGAGGTGCAGCTGTGCACGCTGCTGTCGATCAAGACCGGCGGCTGCGAGGAGGACTGCGGCTATTGCGCCCAGTCGGTCAAGGCCGACAGCGGGATCAAGGCGACCAAGCTGATGGACGTGCGCGAGGTGCTGCAATCGGCGGCGCGGGCGAAGGATGCGGGCAGCCAGCGCTTCTGCATGGGCGCGGCCTGGCGCAATCCCAAGGATCGGGACATGCCCGCCATCGTCGAGATCGTGAAAGGTGTTTCCGCCATGGGCATGGAGACCTGCATGACGCTGGGCATGCTGACCCCGCAGCAGGCGGGCCAGCTAGCCGAAGCGGGGCTCGACTATTACAACCACAACATCGACACCTCGCCCGAATATTACGGCGCGGCGATCACCACCCGCACGCTGGACGACCGGCTGGACACGCTGGGCCATGTCCGCAGCGCGGGCATCAATGTCTGCTCGGGCGGCATCGTCGGCATGGGCGAGACGCGGGCCGACCGGGTCGGCTTCGTCCACACGTTGGCGACGCTGCCGCGCCATCCCGAGAGCGTGCCGGTCAACGCGCTGGTCCCGGTCAAGGGCACAGTGCTCGGCGACATGCTCGCCGACACGCCGCTGGCCAAGATCGACGACATCGAATTCGTTCGAACGGTGGCGGTGGCTAGGATCACCATGCCGCTGAGCATGGTGCGGCTGTCCGCCGGGCGCGAGAGCATGAGCGAGGCCACCCAGGCGCTGTGCTTCCTCGCCGGGGCCAATTCGATCTTCACCGGCGACAAGCTGCTCACCGCGCCCAATGCCGGCGACGATGCCGATGCGGCGCTGCTGGCGCGGCTGGGGATGACGGCGATGACCGGCGAGGAGCCCCTTGCCAGAGCCGGAGGGCAGCGGCGCGCGGCGGCGCAAGCAGCGGAATGATGGCGCGCGAAGGCGCTTTTCCCGCTCAGCAGGCGGACCTTGCGCGGTTAAGCCAGGTGTCCCGCCGCAGGTCGTTGATCGCCCGCGAAGGGGCGGACTTTTCTTCCAACGATTACCTCGGACTTGCGGGATCGGCCGAGCTGGCCGAAGCCGTTCAGGCGGCGCTGGATCGCGGTGTGCCGGTTGGCTCGGGCGGATCGCGGCTGCTGCGCGGCAATCATCCCGAACATGAAGCATTGGAGCATGAGGCCGCCACCTACTTCCGCTGCGAGCGCGCGCTGTGGTTCTCCAGCGGCTTTGCCGCCAATTCCGCGTTGTTCGCCACCCTGCCGCAGCGCGGCGATCTGGTGGTCTTCGACGAGCTGATCCATGCCAGCGCGCATGAGGGCATGCGGCTGGGCCGGGCCGAGCATGTCGCCGTGCGGCACAACGACGCCAATGCCTTCGAGATCGCGGCGCGCAACTGGCGGGGCGCGGGCGGCGCCGGCCGCATCTGGCTGGCGGCGGAAAGCCTCTATTCGATGGACGGCGACCGCGCGCCGCTGGACGACCTCGCCGCCATCGCCGATCGCCACGACGCCGCTCTCCTGATCGACGAAGCGCATGCCACCGGCGTGTTCGGACCCGATGGGCGCGGCCTCGCCGCTAACCTTGACGGGCGCGGCAATGTCATAACCCTGCGCACCTGCGGCAAGGCGCTGGGCTGCGAGGGCGCGCTGGTCTGCGCGCCTGCGGTAGTCGCGGATTTTCTGGTCAACCGGGGCCGCGGCTTCATCTTCTCGACCGCGCCCTCGCCGCTGATGGCGGCGGCGGTGCGGGCCGCGCTGCACATCCTGCGCGAACAGCCAGAGCGGCGCGAGGCGCTGTGGGAACGCGTGCGGCTTGCCGGGCGCGTGCTCGGCCCGCTCGGAGCCACGGTCAGCGGCTCGCAGATCCTGCCGGTGATCATCGGCGACGACGCCGCAACCATGGCGATCGCCGCCGCGCTGCAGGCAGAGGGCCTCGACGTGCGCGGCATCCGTCCGCCAACTGTGCCGCCCGGAACCTCGCGGCTGCGGGTGGCGATCACGCTCAATGTCGCCGAGGACGATATCGCGGCGCTGGGCGCGGTGCTGGCGGCAGTGCGGGCAAGCGCCTAGGCCGCTTTGCGCTGCTTCTGCGGCGGCAGGCGGTCGATCACCATCGCGCCATCGCGGATCACCGCCTTGAGCGCCTGCTGCGGCCTTGCCAGCAGCGACAGATCGGCCAGCGGATCGCCATCGACGACGATCAGGTCGGCCAGCGCGCCGGGCTGGATCACTCCGAGCTGGCCCGGCGCGCCGATCAGCGCTTCGCCGGCGTTCCTGGTGCCCCAGCTCAGCACCTCGGCGGGAGACAGCCCCGCCATCGCTCCATAGAAGGCGAATTCGCGCCCGTAATCGCCGACCTTGTGATCGAGCGGATCGTCCTCCAGCACCTCGCGGAACACGCCGCTGTAATCGTCGCCGATCAGCACCCTGACCCCCGCCCGCTGCGCGACAGGCAACAGCTTGCGGACATTATCCTGCAACTCCTTCAGCCCCGGCTCCGCCCAGCCGAGCCGGATCATGCAATCGGGATATACCATGCTCGGCACCCAGAAGGTGCCGCGCTCGGCCATCATGCCGAGGATAGCCTCGTCCATCGCGTCGCCGTGATCGATTATATCGACGCCGAGCTCGACGCATTCGCAGATCGTCTCGCGGGTCGCGGCATGCGCACGCACTTTCACGCCGCGCATATGCGCGGTTTCGACCACTGCCGCGATCTCGTCGCGGGCCATGGTGCGCGCGACCGGCCAAGGCAGGCCGCCGTGGCCCGAGCTGACGAAGATCTTGATCGTCTCCGCCCCGCGCCGGATGAATTCGCGAACCATCTTGCGCATCTCGTCGGGGCCATCGGCGAAGACATCGGTGCCGCCGGTTTTGAACTCACGCCACCAGTTCCTGCTGTCGTTGACATCGCCGGTGGTGCCGATGTGCAGCGAGCAGGCGCGGATGCGCGGGCCGGGGACAATGCCCATTTCGATCGCCAGTTTGAGCTGGGCGTCGATATCGTGCCCGGCGGTGGCGCCGACATAGCCGGTGAAGCCGCTCTCCAGCAGCACCCCGGCGTTGCGCACGGCGATCGCCATCAGCACGCCGGGCGGCAGCTCCTTGCCAAGCGGCTCCCCGGCCATGCCCATCGCCAGGGTGAATTTGTAGAAGTCGGGGTGGAAGTGGCAGGTGATCAGGCCGGGCATCAGCGTCATCCCGCCCAGATCGATGGCATCGCCGCTCGCGGGAGCTTCCGAGACCGAGGCGATGCGATTGCCATCCAGCGCAACCGTGCGCGTGCCGGGGAGCATGGTGCTGCCATCGAACACCCGGGCGTTGGCGAAAGTCAGCATTCATGCTTCTCCTGTTCGCCGCATGATCGGGGCAAAGCGGCTTCCGGGTCAAGTTTGCGGAAAGTTCCCGGCGAAGGCGATCTCGCTCACCGGCTTGCGGGCGCTGGGCGCTTCGCGTTCGCGCAGCCCTTCGGGCAGGCGTTCCGCTCCGGCGCGGCGGCCGATCGCCACGGCGGCTTCGAGGCGAAACCCATCGGGAATGCCCAGCTCGGCGCGGGCCTTGTCGAACTCGATCCCGGTCATGCCGTGGGTGTGATAGCCCATCGCGGAGGCCTGCAAGGCCAGCAGCGCCCAGGCCGCGCCGGCATCGAAGCTGTGGCTGTGGTTGGGCCGCACTTTGTCGCCTTCGCCGCTGGTGGTGGCCGAGACGATGAACAGCAGCACCCCGGCGTCCTTCGCCCAGCTGGCGTTGAACGGCACCAGCAGCGAGAGAAACCGCTCCCAATTGGCGTCGCCGCGGTGCGCATAGAGGAACCGCCACGGCTGCACATTGAAGGCGGATGGCGCGAGGCCTGCCGCCTCGAAGATCACCGCGAGGTCTTCGGCGGGAATGGCGCTTTCGTCGAAGGAGCGCGGCGACCAGCGCCCGGCAATCAGCGGCAGCACGCGGGGATTGGCCTGGCGTTCACTCATGTCGGAGGTTCTCCCTGAAAGTCGTTGCCGGTATACTCGCTACGGTGCAGCCTGCGCCGCTGCAATTCGGGCACCACCAGATCGACGAAATTCCTGAGGCCCATCGGGCTGGTCGAAGTGCCGATGACGAAGCCGTCGCAGGCCTGGGCTTCGAAAATCTCCTGCATCCGGTCCACTACCGAAACGGGCGTGCCGACCAGCCGCCGTTGTGGTGGTTGGTCGGCCCGGCGCAGATCAGCGTGATCAGGCGCATGCGGCGTTCGGGCACGGGTCGATGCTCTCGTCAGACGTCGATCGCGATCTTGCCGAAATGCTTGCCCGCCTGCATGTGGCGGAAGGCATCGGCCAGATCCTCCAGCGCGAAGCTGCGATCGACCACCGGCCTGATCCCGTTCGCCTCGATGGCGCGAACCGCGTCGATCTGGTCGCGGCGGCTGCCCACCGTCACGCCCTGCAGCCGCAGCCGCTTGGCCTGGCTGACGGCAAAGGGAATGCCGCCGTCGAATCCGCCGACCGCGCCGATGATCGCCAGATGCCCGCCGGTGCGCGCGGCGACGACCGACTGCGGCAAGGTGTTCGGCCCGCCAACCTCGACGATATGATCGACCCCCAGCCCGCCGGTGAGGCCAAGCACGGTCTGGCCCCATTCGGCGTCCTGCCTGTAGTTGATGACATGATCCGCCCCCAGCGCCGTCAGCCGTTCCAGCCGCTCGGCGCTTGACGAGGTGGCGATCACTGTTGCTCCGGCCGCCTTGGCGAATTGCAGCGCGAAGATCGAGACGCCGCCGCTGCCCAGCACCAGCACGCTGGCGCCGGGTTTGAGCTGCCCATCGGTAAACAGCGCCCGCCATGCCGTCACGCCCGCGCAGGTGATCGTCGCGCTTTCGGCGTGGCTCAGGCCCTTGGGGGCGCGGGTGAAATGCGTCGCGGGCCGGGTCGCCTCTTCGCAGGCAAAGCCGTCCGCCGGGCCGCCGGGGGTGCCGACCATTTGCGCGCGCTCGATATGGCCGTCCTGCCAGGCCGGGTGGAAGGTGCTGACCACCGCATCGCCGACCTTGAATTCGCTGACGCCATCGCCCACTGCGATGACCTCGCCGGCCCCGTCCGACAGCGGGATCAGGCCGTCGGCGGCGGGGAAGAAGCCGTTCGCCACCAGCCCGTCGCGGAAGTTGAGCGAGGCGGCGCGGATGCGCACCTTGATCTCGCCGTGACCGGGCGATGGGGCCTCGGCGCTATCGAGGTAGATATTCTCCAGACTCGCGGGCTGGCGGATGCGCATGGCTTTCATCGACTGGTTCATCCTTCCCTTCCGGCCAAGCGTAGCACTGGACTTGCGCCAGCTTCCGCGCCAAACCGGACTTGTTGTCGCAGTCCGGTCTAACCGGGCGCTCCGGTCAGAGGAAGCCGAAATGGATACCGTCCCGCAGGAACTTGCCGGCATGCTCGCCCGCGAGGCGATCCGCAACTGCATCGTCCGCCTGGCGCGCGGCGAAGACCGGCGCGACGCCGAACTGATATCGTCCGCCTATTGGAGCGACGCCCATATCGACTTCGGCACTTTCGCGGGCGATTTCGCCACCTATCTCGGCTTTGTCGTTCCCGGCGATCCGGCGCTGCCCTGCACGCTGCATTTCCTCGGCCAGACCCACACCGAGCTCGACGGCGACACCGCGCGCGCCGAAACCCTGGTCTCGTCCTACCACCGCATCGATACCGGCGCAGGCCACACCAATTCGACCATCGGCGGGCGCTATCTCGACAGGCTGGAACGGCGAGACGGCGAATGGCGCATCGCCAAACGCGTCATGCTGTTCGACTACATTGCCAACTCGGGCGCTTCGGCGAACTGGGCCGAGGGCGTGATGGGTGCGCCGTTCAGCGACGGGCACTACTCGGGCCGCGCCCACGGCGATTACAGCGAAGTGTTCTTCGGCAAGCGGGCCGGGTGAGCTTGGGTCAGCGATTGCCGCCATGAGCGAGATCGACACCTGCCAGCTGGACCACGTCACCGGCGACGCCACCGGCCTGCCGGTCCCGGCGCATGCCGCAGCTCTGCGCGAGGGCGGCCCCGGCTGGCTGACCGAAGCCTTCCGCGCCTTCGGTTCGCTGGCACCGGACAATGCGGTGACGCGGATCGTCCGCTTCGATCCCTGTCCGGGCGGCAGCACCGGCGCGAAGTTCTTCATGACGGTCGAATACGCGCGCGTCGTGCCCGGCCTTCACACCGAACTCTTCGTCAAATTCTCTCGCGATTTCGCCGACGAACGGCGCGACGAGCGCGGCAAGTGGGAAATGGCCAGCGAAGCGCGCTTCGCTCCGCTGTCACGGCTTGCCGGATTCCCGATATCCGTGCCAGTCGCCTATTTCGCCGACTACCAACTCGCGAGCGGCACCGGCCTCGTCATCACCGAGCGCATCCTCTACGGCGAGGGCGCAATAGAACCGCACCGGCGCAAGTGCTTCGACCATGTGACCTTGCCCGATCCGCTGCCGCATTACCGCCAGGTGGTGACCTCGCTCGCCCGCCTCGCCGCCGCGCATAAATCGGGCGCTCTGGGACCCGACATCGACGCGCGCTTTCCCTTCGATCCGGCGACCGGCAGCGCCGACCCGATCCGCTATAGCGAGGAGGGGCTGCGGCCGAACTCGACCACTGCTTCGATTTCTGCCGCGCGCTGCCCGCAGCTGCTGCCCGAGGACGTGCGCAGCCCTGAGTTCCAGCGGCGGCTGACCCACGACGCCTTCCTGATCCACCGCCACGAGGCGCAGATCCAGCGTTTCCTTCAGGGCGATCAGCGGATGATCGGGCTGTGCCACTGGAACGCGCATATCGACAATTGCTGGTTCTGGCGCGACGAGGCCGGCGCATTGCACAGCGGCCTCATCGACTGGGGCCGGGTCGGCCGGATCACCTTCGGCAGCGCGCTGTGGGGCGGGCTCAGCGCCGCGCATCACGATATCTGGGACCAGCACCTCGATGGGCTGCTGGAACTGTTCGCTTACGAATACCACGAGCACGGCGGGCCGCTGATTGCAGTCGAGGAACTGCTGCTTCACCTGCGGCTGCACATCGCGGCGATGGGGGTGGCGCGGGTGCTGGCCTTCCCCGAAACCATCCTGTTCCGCTGGCCAGGCTGCGAAGCGGCCAGCGGCCCGCTCGATCCGGCGCTCGACCCGGTCGCGATGGACCCGGCGCGCAATACGCTGCATATCTACACCGTGTTCCTCAACTTCTGGCGCAAATACGAGGTCGGGTCGGCGGTCGAGGAATTGCTGGCGAGGACGGGACAGCGGCAATAGCGCGGTCATAAGGAGAGGACAGGATGAGCATCGAACGCAACAAGCAGGTCGTCGTCGAATTCATCGAAGCGATGGGCGCCGCCGACGCGGACCGCATGGCCGCCTGCCTGACCGGAGACGCCTATGCCACCGCCAAGGGCTTCGGCCAGCTTTCGGGCAACCGCGACCGCGCCGCGATGCTCGGCACCACCGCCGCGTTCAAGAGCGTGGTGCCGACCGGCCTGCGCCCCAGCATCGCGCGGCTGATCGCCGACGAGAACAGCGTCGCGGCCGAGTGGGAGGGCGACGCCGTGCTCAAGAGCGGCAAGCGCTATGCCAACCAGTATTGCATGGTCTTCACCCTGCGCGACGGGCTGATCTGCCAGCTCAACGAATATTACTGCACCATCCTGGCCGACGATTGCATGCTGCCGATGCTGGCGGAACTGCGCGACGCCATCCCCTGGGAATAGGCGGCCAAGCCATGAGCGAACACAACCAGGCTGGCGCCTGGGTGGCGATCGAGCAGTAGGGTCCGGGCCCTGGCACGATGGCAGCGCAGCCTACCCCATCTTGCCCGCCAGTATCGCCGCCCACACCGCCAGCGATGCGATCCCGCCGGCCAGCGTCCAGCGCACCGCCAGCCGCAGCAGCCGCGCCTGGGCGTCGATCGACAGGACGAAGGCGGCGAACAGGCGCTGGCGCAAGGCGTCGCCGGCCTCCAGGCCCTCGGCGTCGAATTCCTCGCCCAGCATCATCGCGCGCAGCACGAAGAAGCACGACAGGATCAGCGGCACGATCCCGGCGATGCTGAGAATTGTCATCACCGGCTGGCTCGCGGCATCGAGGCTGAGCGGCGCGCCCGGGCTGGCCGAGACCGGATGGGTGCCGATGGTGATCAGCAGCGCATTGAACGCCAGCATCGCGCCCAGCCGGATCGACAGGTCGAGGTCGCGGTTCTCAAGGAATTCGAGGTCGGCGACAAAACCGGGGTCGGGCGGATCGCCGCGCATCGCCTGGAAAGCGCGCAGGCGCGAGCGGAAGGAGGGATAGGCCATGGCGCAGAGTTAGCGCGGCGGGCGGGGGGCGTCAAAGCTTGCTCCGCCCCGCAATCCGCGCCAAACACCGCCGATAACAACCAAGCACGGGACAGGAAAATGACCGTAACAGCCAACGCCCCTTTCGCGAGCTCAAACGCCCTGATCTTCGGCGGGGCCAAGGGCATCGGAAAATGCGTCTCGCTCGAATGGGCGCGGCGCGGGGCGCGGGTTGCGGTTGCCGATCTGGCCGAAGCCGCTGCTGCCGAGACTGTGGCGGAGATCGAGGCGGCGGGCGGCGTGGCCGTGGCCATTGCGGCCAACGTCATGTCGGACGAATCCGTGGCGGCAGCGGCGCAGGCGGCTGAGGCCGCGCTGGGCGAGATCGACATCGTCATGAACAATGTCGGCAGCATGCTCAACGGCCATCCCGAGGACATTCCTTTCGCCGAATGGCAGCGGATCATGGAGATCAACTATTTCGCCGCAGTGCGCGGAGTGAAGCAGTTCCTGCCGAAATTTCTTGCGCGCGGCTCGGGCCATATTGTCAGCACTGCCAGCTTCGCCGGCATGTTTCCCTATGCCGCAAGCCGGGTGCCCTATGGTTCCGCCAAGGCGGCGGTGATCTCGATGAGCCAGAACCTGGCGGTCTATTGCGAGCCGCTGGGGGTGCGCGTCTCCTGCCTGATCCCCGGGCCGGTGATGACCGGGGTGATGGACACCTGCACCGAATGGACCGAAGGCTGCGAGTTGCGCGCGCCGGGCAAGGAGACGACGCTGCTACTGCCCGAACAGGTGGCAACTGTCCTGGCCGACGGCATGCGAGATGGCGGCATCCTGATCCCCTCCGATCCGGTGGTGTTCGCTATCGTGCGGCGCTGGGCGGAAAATCCCGATGCCTTCATTCGCAGCAAGATCGCCGAATTCGCCGCAGGCGATCGCGGTAATCCAACGGTCCCCGATGCCATCAAGCAATTGCTCGGAGCCTAGCCCGATGAATCAACCACAGGGTAGAATCGGTCTCGAAATGCTGACCCTGCTCGGCATGCCGCCGGTGGAGTATATCCAGCTCGCCGCCGAACTCGGCTGCGTCGAGGTCTCCACCGGTCTCGCCGGTCTGCCGCTGACCCTGTTCGGCATCGCCGACTTCGCGCCTTACCCGATGTGGTCGCTCAAGGACGATCCGGCGCTGCGCCGCGAGATGAAGGCGGCGATGGCCGATACCGGCGTGCGGATCGGCCTCGGCGAAGGCTTCCGCGTCGCCTCGGGCCTCGATCCGCGCGACAGCGCCGAAGACCTCGATCTCATGGCCGAACTGGGGGCCAGGCGGATCAACGCGATCTGCATGGAAGAGAGCATGGTCGCCGGTTCCACCGAGGCCAAGGAAAAGCTGGCGGTGCTGTCCGAAATGGCGATGGCGCGCGGCATCGCATTCACCATCGAGTTCTTCCCGCCCGAGGGCATCACCTGCCTCGAACGCGCGCTCGACATCGTCGAGTATATCGGCCGGGGCAAGGCGCATCTGCTGCTCGACACCACCCATCTGCTGCGCACCGGCGGCACTGTCGAACAGATCGCCGCGCTCGATCCGGCGTTGATCGGCTATTGCCAGCTGTCCGATGGCCGCAATGCCCCGCCCGACGAAGCCTATTTCGCCACCGCGATGTTCGCCCGCGATGTCCCCGGCGAGGGCCAGCTGCCGCTGCGCGAATTGATCGCAGTGCTGCCCAGGGATTTGACCATCAGCCTGGAAGTGCCCCGGCTCGACGATCTGCGCGGCGGCATGTCGCCGAGGGATCACGCGAAGCGCTGCGTCGAGGCGGCCCAGGCGCTGGGGGCTTAGACAGACGTCCTATACCTCGGTCAGCGCGCCGTAATAAGGCCCCGACATCCGCGTGCGGGTTTCCTCGTCCTGGCCATCCAGCCCGACCAGCTTGCCGCGCTGCACCGCCGGGCGTTCGGAGACCGCCTGAAACCAGCGCGCCACCGCCGGGAAGCCGGCCAGGTCCTGCCCATGCATCGGGTGAAACCACACCCAGCCCCAGCTGGCGATATCGGCGATGCCGTATTCCCCGCCCGCCAGCCATTGATGGTTCGCAAGATGCCGGTCCATCACGCCATAGAGCCGCGCTGCCTCATTGACGAAACGCTCGGCGGAATAGTCGTTGCCCTCGGGCGCATAGCGGCGGAAGTGGTGCGCCTGGCCCGCCATCGGCCCCAGCCCGCCCATCTGCCACATCAGCCACGAGAAGGCCTCGGCGCGGGCCGGGCCGGAGGGCGCGAGGAAGCGCCCGGTTTTTTCGGCGAGATAGAGCAGGATTGCGCCGCTCTCGAACACTGCCTGCGCGCCTTGCGGCGCATCGTGGTCGACTATCGCCGGGATCCGGCCATTGGGATTGATCGCGAGAAACTCTGGCTGGCGTTGGTCGCCTGCGAGAATGTCGATCGGGACGACCCGGTAGGGCAACCCGCATTCCTCAAGCATGATGCTCGCCTTCCAGCCATTGGGCGTCGGCGCGGTGTAGAGATCGATCATCGCCAAGCCCCGCTTCAGAAGTCCAGCGGCAGCGCGATGTGGCGCTGATAGACCCTGTCGCGGTGGCGCAGCAGGATGGGATCGAGCGCGACCTCCAGTTCGGGAGTCAGGAAGCTGTAATTCTCGCGCATGAAATCGGGCATGGCGCATTGTTCGGGCGGCAGCGGCGAAACGAACAGCGACAGGCTGGCCCAGTGCAGATCGGCCGCGCTGAGCCGCTCGCCGATCAGATATTCGCGGCCCATTGCCGTCTGGCGATGGAGCTGGGTCGAGAGTCCGGTCAGGATCGCCGCCATGCGGCTGGACGCCCTGGCGATCGCCTCGGGTCTGACATCGTACATGCGGGTCATCCGGGTCATGTCGAATTTGCCGCCGCCGGGCGGGTTGCGAGTGGAAGGCCGCCCCATCATTTCCAGCCGCCGGTTCCAGCCCAGCCCGTCCGATCCGCAAATCTCGGTCGAAAAGCCCAGCATCAGCGCCCGGTCCATCGGGTCTTCGGGGATCAGCGACGGGCCGGAGCCGACCCGTTCGGCCAGCAGCAGGATATCGAGCCAGGTGCTTTGCGGCGGCTCGTCGTCGAGAATGGCGATCGGGGCATTGCGGATGCCGGTCCAGGCGAAAAGATCGTCGTTCGGCTCCATCGCCAGCTGCTCGACCGGAATATAATCGATGTTGCGCGCCGACAGCACCGCCTTGGCGGCCTCGCCCCAGGGCCCCGGCATATGCGCGGTGAGCACCAGCCGCATCCCGGGCATCTGCCGCGCTTCGGCGACCGAATAATATTTCATGGCGGCTCTCCCGGCAAAATCCGGATTCGGCGATCCGTTGCCTATCGGTGCAGCACAGGGGCCGGGGCTGTCAATCGAATCGCGGGCAGGCGATCGAAGGTGGCAGGCCTTGACGGAGCAGGGGGGGCAGGGGAGAAGCTGCGCCGATGCAAACCCTGTTCAGCCTGCTCGGCATTGCCCTGATCCTCTGCCTCGCCGTGCTGCTTTCCACCGACCGCAAGGCCATCAGGCTGCGAGTGGTGGGGGCGGCTTTCGCCTTGCAGGGGGGGCTTGCGGCGCTGGTGCTCTATTCGCCGCCGGGGAAAATAGCGCTCCAGACCATTTCGGATGGCGTCTCCAGCCTGCTCGGCTTCGCCCGCGCGGGGACGGAATTCCTTTTCGGCAGCCTGGCAAAGCCCGAGATCGGCGGCGCCAGCTTTGCGATTTCGGCGCTGCCGGTGATCGTGTTCTTCGCCGCGCTGATCGCCATCCTTTACCACATCGGGGTGATGCAATTCGTCATCCGCTGGATCGGCGGAGGACTGGAGAAAATCACCGGCATCAGCAAGGTCGAGAGCCTGTGCGCCGCTTCCAACATCTTCGTCGGCCAGTCGGAATCGCCGCTGGTGATCCGCCCCTATCTCGCGGCCCTCGCGCCCTCGCAGCTGTTCTGCGTGATGAGCGTCGGCATGGCGGGCGTCGCCGGCACGATCCTGGCGGCCTACGCCAGCATGGGCATCCGCATCGACTATCTTGTCGCCGCCGCCTTCATGTCGGCGCCGGGCGGGATATTGATGGCCAAGCTGATGATGCCCGATCCCAAGGGGCTGGCGCTCGATGCCGCCTCGAATGCCGCCATTGCGCTCGATGACGGTGAGGAGCGCCCCGCCAACATCATCATGGCCGCCTCGCAAGGCGCGCAGACCGGGGTCAAGCTGGCGGTCGCGGTGGGCGCGATGGTGCTGGCTTTCGTGGCGCTGGTGGCGCTCGCAAACGGCTTCGTCGGCTGGGCCGCCAGCTTGTTCGGCTTTGACGGCGTGACCTTCCAATCGCTGCTCGGCTATGTCTTCGCGCCGGTGTTCTACCTGATCGCCGCGCCCGATTGGGCCGAAGCGCTGCGCGCGGGGAGCTTTTTCGGCACCAAAGTGGTGCTGAACGAATTCGTCTCCTTCATCGATCTCGGCCAATCGCAGGGACTGTCCGAGCGGACAGTCGCGGTTGTCACTTTCGCGCTCTGCGGTTTCGCCAATTTCAGCTCGATCGCCATCCAGATGGCGGTGACCGGGGGCCTCGCGCCCAGCCAGAAACCGGTGATCGCGCAGCTCGGCATCCGCGCGCTGGTTGCCGGAAGCTTGTCCAATCTGATGAGCGGGGCGCTGGCGGGGCTGTTCCTAAGCCTCTGAAACGGAACAATCGCAGGTAGATGTCCGGATAGTGCGGGCAGCGCGCGCGGGTTCATGCCCAGCGCATGCCCGCCTTTGCAATGCTCACCGCCGCCGCCTTCGCGCTGTGTCCGTCCGGTCCCCGCACCACCTGCGTCGTCGATGGCGACACCTTCTGGCTGGCGGGCGAGAAAATCCGCATCGCCGATATCAATGCGCCCGAAACCCATGCAGCCGCCTGTCCCGGCGAGCAAGCGCGGGGCGAGGCGGCGACGCTCCGCCTGATCGCCCTGCTCAACGCCGGACCTTTCGAGCTTGCGGCGGCTCCGCGCGGCCGCGACCGCTATGGCCGCCTGCTGCGCATCGTCACCCGGCGCGGGCGCAGCCTTGGCGAGGCGCTGGTCGCCGAAGGGCTCGCCGAGCACTGGCAAGGCCGCCGGGGAGACTGGTGCGGCGGGGCTTCACCGGGCTGAATTTATACCAGCCTGCGGTCATCCTTTCGCGCCACTTCATCATGGCTGTTATCCAAGGCTGGTCCGGATATAGTTAGGCTCTTCCCCCCAAAGCCGGTTCCGGGCAAGGCATGCCAGCAACCGGCCGGAAGGGTAGACCATGAGCACACAGGACTTCAGGGAGCGATACGGCCCGGTCGCGCTGGTGACCGGCGCTTCCTCCGGCATCGGCTGGGCCTTTGCCGAGGAGCTCGCCGAGCGCGGCTTCGATCTGGTGCTCACCGCCCGGCGGACCGACCGGATGGAGGAACTGGCCAGCCTGCTGGAGACCCGCCACGGCACCCGCTCGCAGCTCTGCGACATCGACCTCTCGGTGCCTTCCGCTCCGGGAACGCTGATGCAGCTGTGCGCCGGGCGCGATATCGGGCTGGTGGTCAGCAACGCCGGCTTCAGCGTGCGCGGATTGCACGAGACGCTCAATCCCGACGAGATCACCGAAATGCTGACGGTCAACTGCCACACCCCGCTGCATCTCGCCCGCCTGTTCCTGCCGGGCCTCAAGCAGCGGGGCGCAAGCGGCCGGGGCGGCGGCTTCGTCATGGTCAGCTCGATCGAGGCGCTGATGGGTTGCCCCAACTCGGCGGCCTATGCGGCAATGAAAGCGCTGGTGCTGCATTTCGCCGAGGGGCTGTTCGCCGAGGCGGCAGGCAGCGGCGTCGATATCCTCGCCTGCTGCCCGGGCGCGACCGATACCGAGGCGGGGGTGCGCGCCGGGGTCGATATGTCGAAGCTGGCCAACGTCCAGCAGCCGCGCGTGGTCGCCGCCCTGACGCTCGACAATATCGCCAACGGTCCGGGCTTCTTCCCCAATGCGGCCTACAAGGCGCAGTTCGACCAGTTGCTGAGCATGCCCAAGCGCGATGCGCTGCTGGCGATGGCGGCGGGGATGAAGGCGGCGCAGGGGTGATGCCGCTGCGCGTCGCCAAGGGCGCGCTGGCCTATTGGGCGATCGTATTCGCGATCGGTTTTGTCCTGGGGGCGGGGCGGGTGACACTGCTCGCGCCGCGTATTGGCGCGACGGCTGCGGTGCTGGTGGAGCTGCCGGTGATGCTCACCGCCACCTGGTTCGCCGCGCGCCGGATCGTGCAGGGCATGGCGATCCGGCTTCTGCCCGAAGCCGCGGCGCTCGGCCTACTGGCATTCGGTCTGACATTAGCGTCGGAATTGGCGCTGGGCGTGCTGGGTTTCGGGATGACGCCCGGAGAATGGCTCGCCGCGCTGTTCAAGATGCCCGGCGTGCTGGGCCTGGCCGGGCAGGCGATCTTTGCGGCGATGCCAGCCTTGATCCTGAAAGCGAACCGGATAGCTCGCTGATTGCCGCAGCGCGGGCAGTGATCGGGCCGGTTGATTAGGGCCTTGCCACGGCGGCGTTCCTAACCGGGACAGGCCCGCCGCCAGTCCTTGCCACCCGCCAGTGCGCGGCAAGAATCAGCGGATTTCTGCGGACAACCATACTTACCGCGATTGCCGGTCCGGCGTGCAAGCGCGATATCCGCGCTGAGCGGCATGATCGCATGCCCTTTCGAGGAGCGCACACGGGCATGGAGCAGAAGGCGCCAGCAACTGGAATACCGAGGCTGCTGCGGCGCGTCCTCGTTCCGGTTCTCGCCGCCGGCTCGCTCGCCTGCGCCCAGCCGGCGGCAGCGGCGCCGGCTTCGCTGACCATCACCCAGGATACGGCCCTGCGCTTCGGCGCTTTCGTGGTCATCGCCAGCGGCTCGCGCACGGTCGGCGCCAATGGCGCGGTGACAAATGCCGCAGTGTTCCCGGTGGGTTCCGCCCCCGTCGGACCTGCCCAGTTCACCGTAACCTACGACCGGGGCAACAATAACCAGAAGCCGATCGACATCGTCTTCGAAGTGATCCTGCCCGGGGTATCGCCGGTCAGCCAGGCGGGGGTGACCGGCAGGCTGTCCGGCTTCGACAGCGACCTCGCCGGGGCTGCGGTGCTGGTGCCGGGGCGCGCCTATCGATACATCATCGCCAATTGCGTAGCCCGCACCTGTTCCAAGACCTTCAAGGTCGGGGCGAAACTCGATGTCGCCCGGTCCAGCGGCGGCGCGGTGCTGACCATTGCCCTGCCGATGGTCGCCAACCTGATCCTGGTGGACAGGCTGTGAGGGGCCTGGCCCGGCTAGTCCTGACCGGCGCGCTGTTGGCGCCGGCTCCGGCGCTGGCGGGCGGCAGCGCCGCCAGCGCGGCGGGAGTGGCGGCGGCGACTGTCGCCGGCCCGGTCGCGGTGCGCCAGCTGGCCGATCTCGATTTCGGCGTGGTCGCGGCCGATGCCGGCTCGGCGGGCGCGGTGGTGCTGGCGCCCGGTTTGGCGTCTGCGGCCTATGGCGGCGGCGCGCGGCGCGGCTGCCACGGCGGTGCGGACTGCCCCCAGCCTCACGCCGCGCGGTTCGAGGTCAGCGGCGAGGCGGGCCGCGCCTATACGATCGCCGCGCCGGAGAATATTGCAATTGCCGGTGACGCTGCGGCTGCCGGGAACGGCGCCATGCCGCCGGTCTTGCAGGTGGAGGCATTGCGCTTCCGCTCGGCAAGCCGGCCCGGGGCCGGCGGCGCCGGACGGCTGGATGCCGCAGGCCGGGACAGCTTCGAAATGGGCGGCACGCTGCGCGTCCCCGCCGCACTGCCGCCGGCGCGCTATCGCGTCAGCGTGCCGGTGATCGTCACCTATGGCTAACAGCGCGCAACCATCGCCGTTCGGGCCGGGTTAAGTAGTCACACCTAACCTTCCGTTTACCTCTCTCCTTTAGACGAAGCGCTGCGCACTGATCGCGGCAAGCCGTGAGCAGTCAATTCCAGCGCTTGTTTTCGGGTGTTTCCGGCCCTGCGGGGCCAACTGCTTTTAGGGGTATTACCACATGAAGAAGATCGTTCTCGCGGCCGCTCTGGTTGCTCTCTCGTCGGGCGCTGCTCATGCCGCCACTGCAAACGGTGTCGCGACGGCCACTGTCGTCGCGCCGATTTCGGTTACGCATGACGCCCTCACCTCGCTGAATTTCGGCGTCTTCACTGCTGGCACGGGAGGCAGCGTGATTGTCGATAGCGCCGGCGTTGGCTCGGTCACCGGCGCCGTTGTCTTCCTGTCGGGCTCCACGAACTCGGTCGACGGGTTCGACGTCGCCGGCGATGGCACCCGCGGATACACCATTTCGACGGCAGGCGGCGCTATGGGCGGCATGTCGTTCACCACCACGCCTTCGGCTACTACCGGTGCGCTGGTGGCTGGCGTTGGCAGCTTCACCGTTAGCGGCACGCTGACCGTGCCTTCGGGCCAGGCGGCTGGTGCCTATACCGGCGCTTACGTCGCCACTGTCAACTACCAGTAAGCGGAAGCAGGCCCGGTTGCCGCCCGTTTGGCGGCGGCGGCCGGGCCGCTTTCACAGCTGTGAACACCATGACCCGAATTTGGGCCTGCACGCTTGCCTCGGCTTTAGCAGGGCTGTTGCCTGCTGCAGCCAGCGCAGCTCCCGCGCAGGCCAATGGCGTGGCGCAGGCCCTGGTCGTGTCGCCGGGCAGCGTCGTGCCAATATCCACTCTGAGGTTTGGGCAATTCATCCAGCCTTCGACGGCAGGAACCCTGACCATCAGCATCGCCAGCGTGATCTCGGCTGGCGGCGGCGTCGCCGGCATGCAGAACATCACCCAGACCGGAGCATTGGGCCGCGGGCCCGGATCGTTTACGCTGGTCGGCACTCCCAACCGGCAGACCGACATCAGCTTGCCGGCATCCACCACCATTTCGAATGGCGCGCAGACGATGACGATCAACGCGTTTACGTCGAATGCCAACGGCGGCGGCAAGATCAAGCTGAGCGCCACAACCGGCCAGGCCGCGCTGATCGTCGGCGCGACACTCAATGTGATGGCGAACCAGGCTGTTGGCAATTACTCCGGGACCTATACCGTAACTGTGGCTTTCCAGTAGGGCCGAGATTGCCAGTCCCTAGGGGACAATACATATACCAGCTCTCATAACTGGCAGATCGGGATCGAAGGTTTGCTCATAGGATCTGAATTTCGGCGCCTGGTGGCACCCTTTGCCGTTCGCCGCCGTACTGGCGCCGCCTCGGCCATGCTATTGCTCGCACCGTTGACGCAGCAGGCGCTGGCGCAATCCGCCATCAAGCCCGCAGCCAGGCCGGCGCCTGCCGCGGCTCCCGCTCCGCCAGCCGCAGAACCACCGACGGGTTCGGTCAGCGGGATGGGCGACGTCAATCTCTATCCCAAGCGCGTGGTCATCGATCAGAAACAGCGGGTTGCGTCGGTCGGCCTGTTCAACCGGGCCGCCGCCCAGGGCGAATACGAAATCACCGTGAGCGACATGATGATGACGCCGGAGGGCCGACTGGTCGAGCTCGGCACCATAACCGATGCTGCAGCGCGCGACAAAGTCAGGACTGCGAGCCGCTTTTTGCGGTGGTCGCCGCGCCGGGTTACGCTGGGCAGCCACGATTCGCAGACAGTGCGGATCATGGCGCGTGTCCCGCCAGAGTTGCCGCCGGGCGAATACCGGTCGCATTTTTCCGCGATCGCAGTGCCGAACCAGGCCGCCGGCGGGTTCAGCATCGAGGAAGCTCGCAACGGGGGGCAGAAGCCCGGCACCATCGGCGTAACGATCGTACCGCGGTTCGGCATTTCGATTCCGGTCATCGTCCGGGTTGGCGAAACCACGCTGACGACCGGGCTGCGCAACCTCACTGTCACGACTTTGCCGGATGGCGGCAGGGCGGTATCCCTGACCATCACCCGCGAGGGAACCCGCTCGGCATTTGGCGATATCGCCGTGACGGTTACCGGCACGAGGACCAAGGTGGCCGATGTCAGGGGCATCGGCGTCTACACCGAAGTCGGCCAGCGGGCCGTGCAGATTGCAGTCGATCCGGCTGCCGACCCCAGGCTCACCGCACGCGGCGCAAAGCTGACCGTTACCTATACCGACGATGACTTTGCCCCCGGCAAGATCCTCGCGAGGCAGGACTTCACAGTGCCGTGAAACCGGGCAAAGGGGGCAACGCGACTGGTCCGCCCCGGCTGGGCAGGGCCATTATCGGCGCGACTCTGCTGCTGAAAAGCGATGCCTTCGCGCCCGGGGATGCGCAGAAGCAGCAATTTCCGGAAAAATCCGGGTCGGCCCGCAGCGATCGCGCCAGGATCGAGCTGCCCGAGACCGGCTTCGGCGAGGCCAGGGGCGCAAAGGTTCCCGCCGCCATGAGTTCAAGCCCGGCGCCTGCGGAGGCGGCGGCGACAGCACCGGTTGCGAACGAAGGGCGCGCAGCACTGCCCCGAGTAGCGCGGAGCGATGCCCGCCGCTTGCGTGGCGGCGAACAGCCGGTTTTGCCTGCATCCACCGGCAAGCCAGGGGCCGCTGCGCCCAAAGCATCCCGCCCCGAAGCCCGCGCTGCGCGTGCGCCGCTATTGGAGCTGCCGCCTGAGCGGGACAGCCCTGCACCGGCTCCGCTGCCACCCGCGATTGCAGAGGCGGCGCCATCGGTCGCCACCGCGATCGACGCATCGGCGCCAGCAGGCGAGACCCCGCTGCCGCAAAGCGCCGCGCTGCCCGAGCCTGCATTCGGCGGCAAGCCGACCGGGCAAGCAACGGCTGCCTCGGCTGAGCCTGAAATTGGCGAGGCCGGGAATGCACCCGCCGCTGCGCCGCCACGGCCGATCCTCGAAGTGGTTTCGGAATCCCCTCCTCCTCTTCCTCCTCCTGCGGCCGAGCCTGTCACGGCGGCGGCCAAGCCGTTCGAAACTCCCTCCGCCCCAGGCGTGGCTGAGCCGCAAGCCGCGCCCCAGCCGCCCGAAGCGGCAGGCGAAGCGCCGCCGCAGCCTGCCGCACTGCCCGAACCGGCATTCGGTGGCAGACCGGAAGCGCCGGCTGCTCAGGGTGCAAGAGAAAGTGAGCCGGGCGATGCCGGCGCAAGCATTTCCGGGGCCGCATCGTCCAGGCCTCTGCTATCGGTGGTTGCGCCCCCGGCATCGCTGAGCGACCGCCAGCTCGCCGATGTCAGTGCACCGGTAATGTCCGGCCCAGCTGCTGCGGCTGCACCGATGCCGGCTTCCATCGAGACTGGGGAACTGCATACCCAGCCGCAGGCGGCGAGCGGCGGACAGGCTGCCTCGCACCTGCCGGAACCGGCATTCGGCGGCAGCGCACCCCGGTCCTCCATCGTGTCGTCCGCTCCGCCGCAACCCCTTCCCGAAGCCCGGCAAACCCGGCTTGCGGTCGCGAAGTTGCCCGCGACGCCAGCGGGCGACGGCGGCTTGCCCAGGCCCGATTTCGGACCAACCCCCACCGCCGACTCTGCCTTCGATCCCGCCGCCCCGCCAACCGCCGAACTGGCCGCATCCCGAGCGGCAGCTTCGATCCCGCTGTCCGGCAGCCTGCCCGGTCCAGCGGCCGCAGCGGCGCTCCCCGCCGCCCAGCCGCGCGCCGGGCTGGCCGACACTTCGCCGCGCATGCCGGGCGATCCCGCGCCGGTGTTCACGCTCGACGACGAGCTGATCCTCCAGCTGCAAACCCCGCGCGGCGAGCTGGCCGACACGATCACCGCCTATGGCACCCGCTCGGCGACCTATCTGCCGCTCGGCGCAGTCGCCCGGTTTCTCGATCTGGCGATTTCGGTCAGCGACGATGGCCACTACGCCAGCGGCTGGTTCCTCGACGAGAAGCAGACCATGTCGATCAACCTCCGGCAGGGCACGCTGACGGTCAACGGCAAGGAACATCCCGTTGTTCCGCAGCGATGCGGCGGCGTTCGAAGGCGAGCTCTATCTGCGCGCGGACCGGTTCTCCGAAATCTTCCCGCTGACCCTGACCGTCGATCTCAGGGCGCAGACCGTCACCGTCAAGACTCTGGTTCCCTTCCCCTTCGAGGAACGCATGGCCCGCGACGAAGAGCGCGCCCGGCTGGCAGGGGGGGCCGGGCGCGAGGCGCGCCGCTGGCCGCGCGAGGAGACGCCTTACCGGGCGCTGTCGTTCCCGATGGCCGACGCCGAGCTGCGGGGCGTGTCCGACAGCACCTACGGCGCCCGGGCGGAGGGCGATCTGCGGCTGGCCGGCGATTTCGCCTTCATGACCGCCCGCGCCTTCGCCAGCGCCAGCTCGCGCGATGGCCTCACCGGCGCCCGCATCGAGCTGGGGCGACGCGATCCCGACGGCGGGCTGCTCGGCCCGCTCGATGCGACCGAATTCCAGCTGGGCGATGTGACCACCGCCGCGATGCCGCTGGGTCTGCGCGGGGTCAGCGGCAGGGGTGCCTATCTCACCAACACGCCGCTGGAGCGCGCATCGGTGTTCGACACGATCGACCTGCGCGGCGAACTGCCCGAGGGCTACGAAGTCGAGCTCTACCGCAACAATGTGCTGGTCGGTTCGACCCGATCGCCGGTCAACGGGCAATACCAGTTCCTCAAGACGACCGTCGATTACGGCCTCAATGTCTTCCGGCTGGTGTTCTTCGGCCCGCAGGGCCAGCGCCGCGAGGAAGTGCGGCGGATCAGTGTCGGCGACGGCAGACTGAATGCCGGCGAATTCATCTATTCGCTGGGCGCCGCGCAGAAGGACGTCAACCTGCTGGATGTCTATGGTCCGAACTTCAGCCCGACTCTCGATTTCGGCGCCTGGCGCGGCAATGCGTTGCTGGAATACGGGCTGACCAAGCAGATCACCGCGTCGCTGGGCGGCGCCTGGTACGAAAGCCGTTTCGGCAAGCGCTGGCTCGCCACCGCCGGGCTGCGCACGGGGATTGGCGGGACTGCATTGCGGCTCGATCTCGGCTATGAGAGCCAGGGCGCAATGGCGGCTCTGCTGGGCTTGGGCGGCAGGCTGGGCGGCGCGACCTATTCGCTGACCCACGCCGAATATAGCGGCGGCTTCACCGACGAGGTGCAGACATTCACCGGCGATCCGCTGCGCCGCGCGACGGAGCTCAACGTCAATACGGCGATCAAGCTCGGCGGCGGCGACCAGCCGCTGGTGCTGCCGCTCTACGGGCAATACCGCAGGGTGCAATTCGCGGGCGGGCGCGCGCAATCCGATGCGACGCTGCGGGGATCGCTGCCGCTGGGCGGGCTGATGCTGTCCAACACACTCAATTACGACAGCAATTCGGGGCTTGGCTTCGGCTCGACCTCGCAGCTGCGCGGCACGTTCGATCTCGCCTCGCTGTCGGGTTCGCGGCTGCAACTGCGCGCCGGCGTGGATTATGGCATCCTGCCCAGGCTGCGGCTGGAGGGCGGCACGATCGAGGCCAATTATGCACTGGACGAGCGCACGCTGGCGCGCGCGACGGTGGGCCATACGCTGATCGACGGGCACAGCCAGTTCGGCCTTTCGGCGGTGCGCCGCTTCGGCAAGTTCAACCTGGCCTTCGATGGCAGCTACGGCGTCCCCGACGGGTCCTACAGCGCGGCCCTGCGGCTGGGTTTCAGCTTCGGCCGCAATCCGCTGAACGGCAGGGTGTTCTTCGCCGAACCAGGCATGGCGGCGGGCGGGGCGATCGCCGCAAGGGCCTATCGCGACAGCAACGGCAACCGCCGCTTCGACGAAGGCGAGGCAGTGCTGCCCGAGGTCGAATTCCTGGCCGGCTCGCAGAGCCGCACGACCGGCGCGCAAGGCACGGCTTTCCTCGGCCGGCTGGGCGACGGCAACCGCGCCAGCCTGGTGGCGGTGCGCGAAACGTTGCCCGATATCGCCCTCGCCCCGGTGACCGAGGGGATCGAAATCGTCCCCCGCGCCGGGCGGGTGCATGTCACCGATTTCGCCGTGCAGGAATTGAGCGACATCGAAGGCACCGCCCTGTTCAGCGAAGGCGGCAATCTCGGCCGCGAAGTCTCCGGGCTGCGGCTGCAGCTGGTCGATGAGCAGGGCAAGGAAGTGGCGAGAGCCAGGACCGAAGGCGACGGCAGTTTCTTCTTCGAGCAGGTGCCGCCCGGCAGCTTCGCGATCCAGATCGACCGCAACCAGGCGGCCAGCCTCAATATCCGCCTGACCGAGCCGATTGCCGTCACCGTCGGGCCGAAGACCGCTTATCTCAAGCAGATCGTCAAGGTCAGCCCGGCTGAAGCGCCACCGGCGGCCCCTTGATCCCCCACACGCCGATGCAGGGCCGACGGCCCCTGACTGCAAGCCCGGTTGACCTTCGCTGCGGCTTGGCGAATACCCCCTGCCGGGAATGCAGAGGACCAAGGGCATGGAAACGACACTGCCGGCGGGCTTCGAAGCGCTGGAGCCTTTCGTCGCCGATTGGGCGCTGGCGGGTTCGCTCGCCCGGATGGAAAAGCGGCGGACCAGTTCGATCGGGGACATCCGCGCGTTTTACGACGCCATCCTGCCGCTGGCGGGAAACGCGCTCGACCATCTGCGCGGGTTTCAGCTGGGTGAACTGCCCGGGGCGGAGGAACGCCTGCTCAAGCTCGCCCTGTCGCTGGCGGAAGTCGGCCCGGCGGTCGAATGGTTCGGCGATCCGATGGTCTATGACGGCTTCGACGCGACCAAGATCAAATACACCCGGCTGATCCCCGACAATCTGGCGCAGGTTTGAGAGGCGTTGGCGATGGAACATGGCGCAATCTCGGTCCCTCCCATCGGCCTGACCGCCAAATACCCGGACATCGGCACCGGCCCCTGCAACGCGGATATCTACTGGAAGCCCGAGCTGTGGCAGAAGGAGATCGACGCGATCTTCCGCAAGAGCTGGTTCATGATCGGGCGGGTCGACCAGATCCCCGAGCCGGGCGATTTCTTCACCTATGAGCTGCCGGTATTCCGCCACGCGCTGCTGTTCGTGCGCGGCAAGGACGGGCAGGTGCGCGCCTTTCACAACGTCTGCACCCACCGCGGCAATGTCGTCGAGCACCGCCCAGACGGCAAGTGCCCGGCGCGCTTCATGTGCCGCTTCCACGGCTGGAGCTACGACCTCGACGGCAATCTCGCCCGCATCCGCGACGAGGAGGGCTTCTTCGATCTCGACAAGAACAAACTCGGCCTCAAGCCGGCCGCGATGGGCATCTGGGAGGGATTCATCTTCGTCTCGCCCGAGGACGAGCCTGCGGTCAGCCTGGAGGACTACCTCGGCGATCAGGGCCGCGACCTGGTGGGGTATCCGTGGCACCTGTGCACCCAGAGCGTGCAATATGAGGTCGAGATCGCCTGCAACTGGAAGCTGGTGGTCGATAGTTTCGCCGAGATCTACCACATCCCGGTGCTGCACCCGCGCACCGCCGCGCCGACCGTCTGCGGCCAGTTCAATCCGATGGGACGGCTGCTGGATGTCGAGTTCAAAGGCAATCACCGCACCAATTCGCACTGGAGCGACGTGCCGGAAGTGACCAATCCGGTGCAGATCCTCGCCTACCGGAACGCGGCGGGGCAGAACCACCTTGGCGGCGAGAACGACTTCGAATTCCCGCCGGGGCTGAATGCGAAACGCGCGAAAAACTGGACGGTCGATCTCAACATCTTCTTCCCCGGCCTGTCGTTCACCGTTTCCAGCCGCGTCTACACCGCCCACCAGGTCTGGCCGCTGGGCCCCAACCGCTGCCTCTACCAGCAGCGGGTGTTCATGCGCCCCGCGCAGAACGCCGCCGAGCGCTTCGGGCAGGAAAACTCGATGGTCGAGTATCGCGACATCTCGATGGAGGATCTGAGCACGCTCGAACGCATCCAGCGCAGCCTCGACACCGGCCAGATCGAGCACTTTCACTTCCACGATCACGAGCTGGCGCTGCGGCATCAGCATAAGGTGATCACCGATATCCTGGCGGAGTATGACCGGGAGCAGGCTGGAAGTTGACGCGACTCGCCCCTCCTCTTCAGAGGAGGGGCAGTGAGACTTGGTCTTGCGAAGCAAGGCCTTAGTCGCAGCGGGGTGGGGTCAGGCCCCACACGCTGCGCCGAATGGACAAACCCCACCCCAACCCCTCCGCTGAAGGGGAGGGGCTTAAGTTGCGGAGTTGCAATGACGATTTCCTCCCCCTGCCGCGCCGTCACCCCTGCGGAAGTGGCGCATTATGCCGAAAAGGGCTGGGTCCAGCTCAAGCGTTTCGTCGATCCGGCGATGCTCGCCACCATCCTGCGCATCGCCAAGGGGGTGATGGGCGAGGATGGCGACAGCAATCCGCCCTACGGCATCGACCAGCCCTATTTCAACGCGATGCTGGGCGGGCTCCATGCCAATGACGAGGTCCGGCCTGTTTTCGGCGGCATCGGCGCAGCGGCCAAGGCGCTGATGGGGCGCAAGGCCGATACCGGCGTGCGGCTGTTCAACGAATTCTATGCGCCCAAGCTGCCCGCCGCGAAGAAAACCAGGAACCAGGGCAACGGCCCGACCAGCTTCCACCAGGATTTCATCACTTTCGCGGTGGACCGCTCCGGCGGCATGACCTTCTGGATGCCGCTGGAGGCCTATGGGCCGGAGGCGGGGACGATGTCGTTCATCGAGGGCTCGCACAAGCTCGGCATCCTCGGCAATTACACCGCCTATGAGGGCAAAGACATCCGCGAGGTCTGGCCTGAGCTGAACGATTTGCCGATGAGCGATCCGGTCAACTACGAGCTCGGCGACATCACCGTGCACAACCACATGACCGTCCACGGCGCCGGCTCCAACCAGCTCGATCGCCCGCGCTGGGCCTATCTGGTGCTGCCCCAGCCCGCCGACGCCAGGTGGAACGGAGCGCCGCCTGAGGCCTTCGACCCGGGGGCGCACGGGATGACGGCTTACGGCACGTTTCCGGACGAGGGCTTTCCGATCATCGGATGAGCAATCACCGCCCCTTGAATTCGGCCTTGCGCTTCTCGCCGAACGCCTTGACGCCCTCGATGAAATCGCCGCTGCGGCTGGCCTCGCGCTGGCCGAGGCGCTCGTTGTTCAATGCGTTCTCGAGGCTGGCGTCTTCCGCCGCCCAGGCATTGCGCTTGATGATCGCCAGCGAGGCGGGGCCGGCAGCAAGGCCCTGTGCGATGTCCATCGCCGCAGCCTCCACCTCATCGTCGGGCACGAGCTTGGTCACCAGCCCCCATTCGAGCGCCAGCGGGCCATAGAGCCGTTCGCCCAGCAGCATCATCTGCATCGCCCGCACCCGGCCGACCGCGCGGCTGAGCAGCCATGACGAGCCGCCATCGGGCACCAGCCCGACATGGCGGAAGGCCTGGAGGAAATAGCCGCCTGTCCCGCAAACGACGATGTCGCCCGCCATGGCGATGCCGCAGCCGACCCCGGCGGCGGGCCCGCGTATCGCGGTGACCACCGGCAGCGGCGAATTCTTCATCGCGACGATCACCCGGTTGAACGCGAGATCGAGCAGTTCGCCGACATCGCGGCGCGGATCGTCCAGGATGGCGGTGGCGTCCGACAGATTCGCGCCCGAGCAGAAACCCTTGCCCTCGCCGGTCAGCAAGATCGCACGGGCCTCGGTCTCGGCCCGGTCGAGTGCGTGGATCAGTTCCTCGCCCATTTTCGCCGAGCCTGCATTCAGCGTGGCGGGATCGTTGAGCGAGATGCGCGCGACGCCGCCGTGCAGCGAATAAAGGATCTTTTCGTAGGTCATGCCAGCATCCCGCCAAGCCGCGCCTTGATGATGCTTTCCGCGTCGCCCATGATCCGGTCGAGCAGTTCCTGGCAGGTCGGGATGTCGTGGATCAGCCCCTGGATCATCCCGGCCCAGAAGATGCCATGCTCGACATCGCCGCTCTTGAGCATTTCCGCGCCCTTGTAGCCGCGCACCAGATCGGCGACGTCCTCGAACCTGGCATCGGGTTTCCTGAGAATTTCGGCGACAGTGTCCGAGACGCCGTTCTTGCCGACCCGCGCCGTATTGTGCAGCGAACGGAAGATTAGGTTCGTCCCGCGCTCGTCGTTCTCGACGTACTTCGCCTTGATGTTGTCATGGATCGGCGCCTCCCGGGTGGCGCAGAACCGCGTGCCCATGTTGATGCCTTCCGCGCCCAGGGCCAGCGCCGCGACCAGCCCGCGCCCGTCGCCGATGCCGCCCGAGGCGAGCATCGGGATCTTCACCTTGTCCGCCGCCGCCGGGATCAGGATCAGCCCCGGGATGTCGTCCTCGCCGGGGTGCCCGGCGCATTCGAAGCCGTCGATCGAGATGATGTCGCAGCCGTTGCGCTCGGCCGACAAGGCATGGCGCACGGCGGTGCATTTGTGCAGGATGGCGATGCCGTGCGGCTTCATCATCGCCCACAGCTCGCGCACTTCCGCCGTGCCCGCCGTTTCGCAGATCTTGACGCCGCTATCGATCACCACCTGGGCGAAGGCCTTGTAATCGGGCGGGGTGACGGCGGGCAGCACGGTGACGTTGACCGCGAAGGGCTTGTCGGTCATCGACCGGCAGCGCTCGATCTCCTCGCGCAGCGCCTTGGGGCTGGGCTGGGTCAGCGCAGTGATCGTGCCGAGCCCGCCGGCGTTGGATACCGCCGAGGCGAGTTCGGCATAGCCGACATTCTGCATGCCGCCCTGAACGATCGGTCGCTCGATGCCGAGCATTTCGGTGACGCGGGTCTTGATGGCCATGTTTGCTCCTGGAAACTCGATCTTGCCAAACCATCCCTGTGCGGGAGGGCGGCGCCCTTCCGCGCCGGTTTAACCGGGTGATTAAGCAGGTCCGCCCGGGTGTGCAAGCCGTCCGGTCGCGCAGCTACTTCTTCGCAGTGAGCACGATCTCGCAATGCTTGCCCGCGCGGTCGGCGGCAAAGGCAACTGCCTGCTCCAGCATCTGGACATAGACCGGATCGGCGTAACGTTCGGGCCGGTGGCCGATCGCCGAATAGAACATCCGTCCCTTGCCGACGCAATTGCTCCAGACGATCGGGTGATCGCCCATGCGCAGGTTCTGGCCCATCATGCCTTCGGGCTTGTAGGTGGCCTCGTCGAGCGTCGCGATGATCCACGCACCGGCGGCGCGGGGGTTGGTTTTGAACGAGTACCACTCGTCGTTCATCACCCATTCTGCGGGTAGTCCCGCGACCGCCGGGTGCCGCCTTGTCCTCGACCAACACCCGCGCGTCCTGGAATTGCGGATTCATCGGATGGCCGGCAAAGCGCGCGCCGAGCAGCGTGTCGGTATACCAGTCCCAGAAATAGACCGGATCGCCAGCCGTGCCATGCACCCCGACGAAGCCGCCGCCGTTCGCCATCCAGCGCTGGAAGGCGCGGCGCTGGCTCAGCGTCAGCACATCGCCGCTGATGTTGTTCCAGATCACCGCGTCGAATTGGCGCAGGACGGCGGGGGTGAAGGCGGCGCCGTTTTCGGTGGTGACCATGGCCCAGCCCTTGCGCCTGGCCATGGCTTCGAAAGCGGCGTGAGCGCCGTTGACGCTTGGCACATCCTTGAAGCCGTTGATCTTCTCGAACAGCAGCACGCGGGGTCGGCCCTGCGGCATCATGATGCGCGGCGGTGCGGTGTCGTAGCGGGCGCAGCGGGCGATTTTGTCGGCGCGGGTCACCGGCACGGCGGCGAGCGCGGCGTCGATTTTGGCCATGTCGGGCATTGCCACCTTGCTGGGATCGGACGCGAAGCGCGCTCCCATTCCGGCCGCCTCGCGCACGGTGAGAATCGCGGCGAAGCTCGGCGGAGTGGTGCCGAACATCTTTGGCATCGCCGCCAGCATGCCGGGCTGCACGCTGTTCATCGCCGCCGTCGCCGCCGGGCTGAGCATGATGTCGATCAGCGGGGAAGCGGCGGAGAACGGCGTGTCGCGCAGCGGGCAATCGGTCAGGGCCTTGGCCGCCGCCGGATTCGCCATCAACGCCGCGCAGGCGGCAACGGCAAGGGCCAGTCTTTTCATGCAAATTCTCCCGGGTGAGCCGCCGCTGTTGATCTTCCACTTGTCCGAGTATAGCGCAGCGCGCATGCGGTCAATCAACCCACCCTCAAAGCGCAAGCAAGCCAGGCCGCTGCGCATTCACCAGACGATCGCGCGGGATATCGGCATCGCCATCGTCGCGGGCGCGCATGCGCCTGGCACCGGCTTCGGCGGCGAGATCGAGCATTCCGAAGCGCTCGGCGTCTCGCGCACCGCCTACCGCGAAGCGCTGCGCATTCTCGTCGCCAAGGGACTGCTGGAGAGCCGGCCCAAGGCGGGCACCCACGTCACCCCGCGCAGCCGCTGGAATCTGCTCGATCCCGAAGTGCTGGCCTGGATGTTCTCGGGCAAGCCCGACCGCAGCTTCATCGACGACCTGTACGAACTGCGCGGCATCGTCGAGCCCGCCGCCGCCGGGCTCGCGGCGCAGCGGCGCAGCAAGGACCAGCTCGCGGCGATGCGCAAGGCGCTGGGCGAGATGCGCGAATACAGTCTCGACGCCGAGCCCGGACTCGCCGCCGACCAGCGCTTTCACCGGCTGATCCTCGAGGCGGCGGGGAATGAGACGCTGGTGACATTGGCCGGCTCGGTCGCCGCTGCGGTGCAATGGTCGACCCGTTTCAAGCAGCGCGACGGCACACTTCGGCGCGATGCCATCCCGGATCATGAAGCGGTGTTCGACGCGATCTCGGGGCGCCAGCCGAAGCGCGCCCGCTCAGCCATGGCGCATCTGCTGGAGCTGGCGCTCAAGGATATGGATCTGATTGCCCAAGGCAGCACCTTTGAAATGTGCATCACCTAACCCCAAAACCCGACTGTCCTGAGCTTGTCGAAGGATCGTTCTTTCTTCACGCAGTAGCGCGTGAGGCACGAAGCAAAAAAACGGCCCTTCGACAAGCTCAGGGTAGCCGGAGTTTGGTTCAGGAGCCTTCCACCCCATCGGACTAGACGTTCCTCGCAATTGCGGACATGGCCCCCCCCCTCAGGCCGCCACTTCCTGCGTCTTCAGCCACTCTGCCCGGGCGTCTGCGATCTGCGGCAGGACCTTGTTCACGAACAGCTCGAGGCTCTTCCAGCCCTTGTCCGGATGCAGCCCGCCGATCATCGGCTGCATGCCGATCGAGCGGACCTTGCCGATCTCCACCGCCTGTTCGGGCGTGCAGACCTTGATCATGTTGGCGGCGCGGATTTTCTCGATCGTGTCGAGCCCGTGCAGCGGCGATGCGGAAGTCTCCGCCGATACGCTCCACTTGGCGTAGCTGCGCATGTAGTGGACCAGATGGTCGCCGAGTTCGGACCAGCCGCGCTCGGGATCGTCGGTGAGATAGACCGAAGTGATGCCGCGGATGAATTTGTAGTCCTTGACCCCGAACTCGGCGGCGGCCTCCTCATAGTCCGAAATGATGCTGTCGTTCATCGGCCACATCGACAGGCCGAACCGCGCCGCGCGGCGGGCCGAGGCGCGGGTGCCGCCGCCGCCATAAACGATCGCGCGCGGGTCGCGGGTCGGCAGCGGGCGGACGAAGACCTCGCGGCCCTTGAACTGGAAGCGCTCGCCAGACAGCGCCCGCAGGATCGTGTCGAAGCCCTCGTCCATGATCCGCGCCCGGTCCTTCAGCGACACCCCGAAGGCGGCGAACTCGGTCGGGGAATAGCCGGCGGCGAGCACCGCATAGAACCGCCCGTTGCTGAGGATATCGGCCACCGCGATCTGCTCGGCCAGCTCGACCGGATCGTGGAACGGCAGGATGATCGCGCCCATGACGATGCCCATCCGCTTGGTGAGCTGCGAGGCGGCGACCCCGGGCAGGATCGGGCAAGGGACATAGCCGTCCTCCGACTGGTGGTGTTCCTGGAAATCGACCTTGTCGATGCCGTTCCGGTCGGCATATTCGATCATCGCCATCGCTTCGGAGAAGACCTGGCTGCTGGTGACGCCGAATTGCGCGGGTGCGCGCAGATCGAAGCCGATGCCGGTGTGGAACAAGTCGTGCTTGTGAAACATGCCTTCTCTCCCGCCCGGCGGGCCGGGCCGTTGCGGTGTTTAGGACGAGACTATGCCGGGCTTCGCGCCCTGCCAATCCCATTCACCGCGCGATTTCCGGTCCAATTCGAAGCCCGGCAAACGATCGCCATTGATTTGTCGTAAAATTGGCGGAACTGAGGTATCCGATACGAGGGAAGGTCCGCAAAGGGACTCGAGATTCGATCAGGAGAGCCAAGCATGAAAATGGAAGACATGGTGCTCGTCAGCGTTGACGATCACATCACCGAACCCGCCGAAGTATTCGACAACCAGCTTTCCGGCGAGGCGCTGGCGACTGCGCCCAAGCTGCGCACCGGGCCCAATGGCAAGAACTATTGGGAATATCAGGGCATGCAGCTGGCTTCCGTGGCGCTCAATGCCGTGGTGGGCCGCCCGCGCGAAGAGTATGGCATGGAGCCGACCTCGCTCGATCAGCTGCGCCCCGGCTGCTACGATGTCCACAAGCGCATCGACGACATGGACGTCAACGGCATTGCCGCCTCGATGAACTTCTCCAGCCTCGGCGGGATGGACGGCGGACCGTTCTTCCGCGCGGAAGACAAGAAGCTCTCGCTGATCCACATGCAGGCCTATAACGACTGGCACATCGACGAGTGGTGCGGCGCCTATCCGTCGCGCTTCATTCCGATGGGGATGATTCCGCTGTGGGATCCCCAGCTGATGGCTGCCGAGATCGAGCGGCTGGCCGCCAAGGGCTGCCATTCGGTGGTGTTCAACGACAATCCGCCCGCGCGCGGTCTGCCTTCGATCCACGACGAGCATTGGGAACCGCTGTGGAAGGCGGCGGCCGACAATGAGACGACGATCAACCTGCATATCGGTTGCGGCCACGTTTCGCCGCATGCCTCGATGAAATCGCCGATCGAGGCCTGGATCACGACCATGCCGATGGCGGTCGGCTTCGGCACGTCGGACTGGCTCCACCTCGATGCCTTCAACCGCTATCCGACGCTGCGCATCGGCCTGTCGGAAAGCGGGATCGGCTGGATTCCCTATCTGCTCGAACGTGCCGACTACACCAACCAGCAGCACAAGGCGTGGACCCATTCGGAGACCTATCTCGGCAAGCAGAAGCCGAGCGACGTCTTCCGCAAGCATTTCACCTCATGCTTCATCGATGACGCCTATGGCCTGCGCAATGTCGATCTGATCGGCGAGGACAACATCTGCTTCGAAGTCGATTATCCCCATTCGGACACGCCGTGGCCCGAATCGCCCGAAGTGCTGTGGCCTTCGATCAAGCACCTCACCGATGTGCAGATCGACAAGATCACCCACCTCAACGCCATGCGCGACTACAAGTTCCCGATGTTCGAGCGCCAGCCGCGCGAGGAACTGACCGTGGCCGCGCTGCGCGCCAGGGCCAAGGCCAAGGGCGTCGATACCTCGTCGCATTCGGGCGGCGGCGGGGCTGCGCCGCTGGCGCCGGGCGAAGTGCGCCGGGCTGTGGTTTCGGGCGACATCGCCCAGATGTTCATGAAGCACGAAGAAACCGAGGACGCTTAGGCTGAAGCGAATGCCACCTTTCCTCTCCCCTTGATGGGGGAGGATACGAAGCCTTTGCCCGCAGGGCCTAGCCGTAGTTGGATGGGGGGATGGCGCGGCCATGGACGGCCTAAACCGAGGGCACACCCCCACCCAACTTCGACTAGCAGCAAGCTCGGCAAGTCTGCGTTTCCTCCCCCATCAAGGGGGAGGAGCGAAGTAAGATGCAGCGAATATGCCGGGGAGCCTGTAAGCCGGGTTCTGTAGCGCCGCCCGTATCCAGATGGACGCGGCAACGCTGGCAGCCATTCCTCTCGGCGACATGTTGCCATGCCGCTCCAGCGACCAACCCGGGCGATCGGTGCGAAACACACCAGCCGCTGCTTGCGCAGCGACGCGCCGCCCCTATTCGGTCTTGCTCCGGGTGGGGTTTGCCGTGCCGCGACCATTGCTGGCCCCGCGGTGCGCTCTTACCGCACCCTTTCACCCTTACCCCGATTTGCATCGGGGCGGTCTGCTCTCTGTGGCACTTTCCCTTGCCCGAGTTACCCCGGACCGGCGGGCGTTACCCGCCACCCTTGTTTCGTGGAGCCCGGACTTTCCTCGATACCTTGCGGCCAAAACCTCATGATAGCGCGGCTGCCCGGCTCCCCGGCACGCGTTTTATAGTGATTGCTCTGCTGAGCCGCAAGAGCGGGCTACCTGGTCTTTCCCTGGTCGCGATCCAACAACAAAGCGAACAGGATCGCCGAACACTCGCCGTCGATCACCCCGTCGATGGTCTCGGGCCGCCAGCGCCGCTGGAAGGCGCGCACCGCTGCGAGCCCGTCGGCGATGTCGTAGCCATAGCGTTCGAGCGCCAGATAGAACGCGCCGTCGTTGTCATAGGGCGAGGGGATGCGCAGCTCCGGGCGCGGCAGGGCGAGATTGTAGCGCGCCAGCAATTCCCAGTCGAACAGCTCGCCCGGATCCTCCTTGCGCGCCGGGGCGACGTCGGAATGGCCGACCACATTGGCGCGCGGGATATTGTGGCGCTTGATGATGCCGTGCAGCAGCGGGATCAGCGCCTCCATCTGCTCCTCGGGAAACGGCCGGTAGCCCCATTCATGCCCGGGATTGACCAGCTCGATCCCGACGCTGGCCGAGTTTACATCGGCGATCCCGCGCCAATAGCTCTTGCCGGCATGCCAGGCGCGCTTGCCTTCCAGCACCATGCGGGTGACGGTGCCGTCCTCATCCACCATGTAATGCGCCGAAACCTTGGCCTGCGGGTCGCACATCCGCGCCAGCGCCCCGGCGGCGTCGGGCATGCCGGTGTAATGCAGCACGACCATCGAGACCGGCAGCGCGCGCTCGTCCCAATTGGGCGAGGGCGCTTCGTGGTGGATCATTTCGGGCATCAGCCCGCAGGCAGCACCGCGCCCATCACCAGCGCATCGTCGGCCAGCGCATGCTGCAACCCGCCGCCGAGCCCCGCCGCGAGCTTGTGGATCATCGCTGCCGGGACGGTGCGGCTGGACAGTTCGCTATCGGGCAGCGAGCCGTCTAGCGCCCGGCCGACATTCTCGTCGAAGGCGATGCGGCTGCCGGCGGCGCGGATGACGATTTCGCTGGCGCCGCCATTATCATCGGGGCGCACTTCCGCGCCGATCTCCAGCGAGCCGCCGCGCACCAGCGCCTCGATCCCGATCAGCGCGAGGTTGAGCATGACCTTCACCGCCGGCTTGGGCAGGGCATCGCCGGTGATCGCCCATTTGACTTCTATCCGGCCATTGTTGCCGGCCAGCGCATCGATCACGCCGCGCGCTTCCGCGACCGGGACCATGTCGCCGTAGCCCCCGGCGGCGCCGAAGGCGAGGCGGAAGAATTTGAGCTTGTCGGCGGAAACCTTGGCGCTCTGTTCGAGCAGTTCGAAGCAGCGCTTGCGCATTTCCGGATCTTTTTCCTCGGCGATCAGCTCCAGCCCGTTGGACAGCGCGCCGACCGGGCTCAACAGATCGTGGCACAGCCGCGAACAGAGCAGGCTGGCGAGGTCGAGCGAGGTGTCGGTCATTGGCGGGCGTTCCTCGGCAAGCTGCATTTCGATGTCCCTTAACCCGCAACCGGTTCATAAGAAAGCGCTGCGAAGCCGCTCTCCCCATCCCGCCAGAAACGCACTTCGCCGACGGCGATAATCGCCCAGACGCGGTTGTCACCGCTGGCGTGTTCGCAATCGGTGGCGGATGGCAGCGGATGCCCATCCGGGTGCGAGTGGTAATAGCCGATCAGTTCGGGTCCGCCGTCCCGCGCGGCGCGGTGGGCGGCGAACAGCGCGGCGGGGTCGATCTCGAAATGCCGCAGCGGATCGGGCGCGACATTGGCGGCGGGGCGCGCCTCTTCGATCCTCGCGGCGCGCCCGAGCAGCAAGCCGCAGCATTCCAGCGGCGCCGCTTTCGCCGCTTCTTCCAGCAGTGTGGCAATCGCGCCACTTGTCACTTTGAGGGTCATTCCCATCTTCCTAGCGATGACCATGGGGGAAAGCATCATCGAAGGCACCACGCTGCGCGGCGGCGAGCGGCTCGACAAGGCGCTGGCCGAGGCCAGCGGCCTGTCGCGCGAGCGGGTCAAGGCGCTGCTTGGCGAGGGGCGGATCGAGCTGGCAGGGAAAGTGGCCAGCCAGGCATCGCTCAAGCTGGCAGAGGCCACCGCGTTCCGCATCGCCGTGCCTCAGGCCATTCCCGCCGAGGCCGCGCCGCAGGATATTCCCCTCGTCGTCGCCTATGAAGACGAACATCTGATCGTTATCGACAAGCCAGCCGGATTGGTTGTTCATCCGGCGGCGGGGAACCTCGATGGCACTCTGGTCAACGCGCTGCTGCATCACTGCCGGGGGCAGCTCTCCGGCATCGGCGGCGTCGCCCGGCCCGGGATCGTCCACCGCATCGACAAGGATACCTCGGGGCTGCTGGTGGTCGCCAAGAGCGACGCCGCGCATGAAGGTCTCGCCAGACAATTCGCCGATCACTCGATAAGCCGCGCCTATCTTGCCATTGTATCCGGCCACCCCGCGCCGCCCGCCGGGACCATTCGCGGCGCCATCGCCCGCTCGCACACCAACCGCAAGAAGATGGCGCTGGTCGAGGCCAAAGACATTGGACGCCGCGGCAAGCACGCGGTGACCCACTACAAGACGCTCGAACGCCTCGAAGCCGCCGCACTCGTCGAATGCCGGCTCGAAACCGGGCGAACCCACCAGGTCAGGGTTCATCTGGCGTCAATCGGCCATCCGCTATTGGGCGATCCTGTCTATGGACGCTCCCCCGCCCGGCTCCGCCCGCTGCTCACCGAACTCGGCTTCGGTCGTCAGGCGCTCCATGCCGCCGAATTGGGGTTCATTCACCCGATTTCGGGCGAAAATTTGCGCCTGGTCAGTGATCTGCCGCCCGATATGAGCGTTCTATTGGTAAGATTACGGAGCAAATCCGGCCTTGATGTGTTATAAGAAACCGTATGTGGCGGCCATCGGGGAATGCCTGGTAAGGGTTCCTCAACGGCCAGCCGGCGATGAAAGGATCAGGTGAGTCGAAATGTCAGTCCGTAAAAGCAACCTGCCAGCCACACCCACCCTGGGCGGCGAAGCCGGGCTCAACCGCTATCTGACGGAGATCAAGAAGTTCCCGATGCTCAAGCCCGAGCAGGAATACATGCTCGCCAAGCGCTTTCAGGAGCATCAGGATCCCGAAGCCGCGCGCCAGCTGGTCACCAGCCACCTGCGGCTCGTGGCCAAGATCGCCATGGGCTATCGCGGCTATGGCCTGCCGGTCAGCGAGCTGATCTCGGAAGGCAACATCGGCCTGATGCAGGGCGTCAAGAAATTCGAGCCCGATCGCGGCTTCCGCCTGGCGACCTATGCGATGTGGTGGATCAAGGCCTCGATCCAGGAATTCATCCTGCGCAGCTGGAGCCTCGTCAAGATGGGCACCACCGCCGCGCAGAAGAAGCTGTTCTTCAACCTGCGGCGGATGAAGAAGAACCTCGACGCCTACGAGGATTCCGACCTGCATCCCGAAGACGTCAGGACCATCGCCACCAAGCTCGGTGTTTCCGAGACCGAAGTGGTCAACATGAACCGCCGGATGATGATGGGCGGCGACGCCAGCCTCAACGTCTCGTTCAACGAGGACGGCGAGGGCCAGTGGCAGGACATGCTGCAGGACGACCGCCCGCTGCAGGACGAGACCGTCGCCGACGCCGAGGAAGCCGGCATGCGCCACGCGCTGCTGCTGGAGGCGATGGCCGACCTCAACGAGCGCGAGAAGGCGATCCTCACCGAACGCCGGCTGATCGACGAACCGCGCACGCTCGAGGAGCTGAGCCAGGTCTACAACGTCAGCCGCGAACGCGTCCGCCAGATCGAGGTGCGCGCTTTCGAGAAGCTGCAAAAGGCGATGATGCGGATTGCGGGAGAACGCAGGCTGATTGCTGCGGCATAACGCACTTCCCATTCGCACCGGTTGAGCACTACAAGCCGCCGCAATGGCTCACTTCGCTAGGTCGCTTCGCAACCGCGCCAAGGGCGGATTTTTCTCGCGGCTCGGCTGGTGGCTGAGCCGGGGGATAGCGCTGTTCTTCCTCGCCAGCATCGGCATGACCCTGCTTTACCGCTTCGTGCCGCCGCCGGTGACGCTGACCATGCTGCTGGACCCCAACGGCTTCGAGAAGGACTGGACCTCGCTGTCCGGCATCGACCGCGACATGGTCGCCGCCGTGATCGCCGGGGAAGACGCCAAATTCTGCGAACATAACGGTTTCGACACCGAGGCGATCGAAAAGGCGATCGAACGCAATGCGACGGGCCGCAGACTGCGCGGCGGATCGACGATCAGCCAGCAGACCGCCAAGAACGCGTTCCTGTGGCAGGGCACCGGCTGGACCCGCTATGCCAGAAAAGGCCTGGAGACCTGGTTCACCTTCCTGATCGAAAACCTGTGGGACAAGCGGCGGATCATGGAGGTCTACCTCAATGTCGCCGAAACCGGCATCGGCACTTACGGCGTCGAAGCGGCCTCGCAGCGTTATTTCAAGCACTCGGCGGCCAAGCTCACCCGGGTCGAAGCCGCCCGCATCGCCGCCGCGCTGCCCAGCCCCAAGAAGCGCGCGGTGGTCGGCGCCAAGGGCTTCACCCGCCGTCACGGCAACACCATCGCCGCGCGCACCAGTGTCGTGCGCAACAGCGCGCTGGATACCTGCGTTTACGAATAGGGCGCTCCAGAGCCCAGCCCGCGCTTGACTCCCTTCCCCCGCCCCAACATCGTCCGCGCAATAAAGCCGGGAGAGGAGCGGACACGCCCATGAAGAAATTCGTCAACCACGTCGATCACGTCGCCTGGATCTCGCGCCCCGAGAATATCGAGAAGAATGTCGCCAGGCTGGAGGAGATGACCGGGGCCAGGCTGGAGAAATTCCAGCGCGATGACATGGGCTTCGTCATGTACATCAGCTGGGAGGCGGGGCTCGAAGTGGTCGCGCCGCTGCCGTTCAAGACCGACTTCAACCAGATGCTCTACGATTGGCTGGACACGAGGGGCGAGGGAGTCAACTCGGTGGTGTTCGGCGTGCGCGGGCTTGAGGAGCACAAGGCCCGGCTGGAAAGGCTGGGTTACACCCCCGGCCCGGTGATGGACGACCATCCCGATTCGCCCTGGCACCACAAGATCAGCCTTTATGAGCGGGTCGCCGACGACTTCCTCGGCAGCCTGTTCATCCTCGGCGACATCGATTACGCCGATGGGGTGATCCCGTTCGAGGACAGCTAGGCCGCAACCGACGGCCGGGAGTGACAGGATGAATGCGAGCACCCACGCGCCGCTGGGCATGCTCAGCGGCAAGGTCGCGGTGATCACCGGCGCGGGCCAGGGCATCGGCCGGGCCTGCGCCGACGTCTTCGTGCGCGAGGGCGCAAGGGTGCTGGCGGTGGACTTCAGCGGCAAGCAGGAGGAGGTCGCCCGGCAGCTGGGCGATGCCGTTGTGCCGTTCCACGCCGATGTCAGCAAGGAGGACGAGATCGCCGCGATGTTCGACGCCGCGATGAAAGCCTTCGGCCGGGTCGATGCCTCGATGCATGTCGCGGGCACCCAGGCCGGCCGCGCGCAACTTCCCTTCAGCGCCGAGGAATACGAGCTGATGACCGCGACCAATCTGCGCGGGGTGATGTTCTGCTGCAAATATGCGGGCCTGGCGATGGCCAAGTCGGGCGGCGGCGGCTCGATCGTCAATTTCACGTCCGTAGCCGGGATCAACGGCGAGGAGATGGCGCCGCTGTCCTACACCGCCGCCAAGGCCGGGGTGCACGGGGTGAGCAAGGTCTTCGCCATCGATTTCGCCAAGCAGGGCACCCGCGTCAACGTCATCGCCCCGGGCTTCACCCTGACCGAGACGATGCAGGATGCCACGCCCGAAATCCTCGCGCATATGGGCGCGAAATCGGCGTTGGGCCGCCCGGCGCGGGCGAGCGAGCAGGCCGAGGTAGCCGCCTTCCTCGCTTCCGATCGCTCGTCCTACATCACCGGCGCGGTGATCCCGGTCGATGGCGGCTGGACCGCGCGCGTAGCCTAGGAGGAAATCAATGACCGACGAAATCGCCATCCAGCAGACCCTCAACCGCTACACGATCGGCGCGAGCCAGCGGGACTGGGATCGGGTGATGTCCACCTTCCTGCCCGATGCCGTCTGGGCGGTTCCGGGCCAGGGCCTCGAAGTGAAGGGCCACGACGGCATGCGCGCGGCGATGTCCTCGTTCGTCGGGATGATGGACTACTTCGTCCAGATGAACACGCCGGCGGCCATCGAGGTGAGCGGCGACGCGGCGACGGCGCATTCGGTGATCCGCGAATGCGGCAAGTTCGCCGGGCGCGACGAGGCGCTGGAAGTGCTTGGCTTCTATGCCGACGAGCTGGTGCGGACCGCCGAGGGTTGGAAGTTCGCCCGGCGCACTTTCACCAGCGCCGGCCTGCACCGCTTCACCCTGACGAGCGGGCCCGCATTGGGTTAGGCGCGCAGCTTCGCCAGATAGGCCGCCGCGCGCGCGGCGGCATCCATGCGCGGGATGGCGAAGGGCGGTTCCTGCTCGACATAGAAATGCCGCACCCCGGCGTCGTAGGCTGCGGGCAGAATCCGCGCCCAGTCGAGCTTGCCGGCGCCCACTTCGGCGGGGTCCATCGCAATCGTGAAATTGGTCCTGGTCGAGGGCTTGAGGTCCTTGACATGGAGCTGCCGCACCCGGCCGCGATGTCGCTGCAGAAAGGCCACCGGATCGCCGCCCGCCGCCGCCACCCAGCCGGTATCCACTTCGAAATGGACCAGCGCCGGATCGGTCTCGCGCGCCAGGATCGTCCAGCCGGTGTCGCCGCCGGGTTCGGCGGTTTCCGGCCCCACCAGCGCGAATTCGAGGTTGTGGTTGTGATAGCCGACCGCGATTCCATGCGGCTTCAGCGCGGCCGCCCGATCGTTGAGCAGCGCCGCCGTGCGCTTCCAGTGGTCCGGCCCGGCGGCGGTCAGCGCGGCAAGCATGTCGGTCCCGAAAGTCTCCATCGATTTGAACCGCAACCCTTCGGGGAACAGCATGATCGGCATCACCGCCTGGCTCGCCCCCAGCGGACCCAGCGTATCGGTCAGCACCGCCAGTTCGCTCGACAGCGACAGCCCGCCGCGCTTGAACATGTCCTCGCCCTGCACATGCAGGCTGCTGATCGCCAGGCCCGCGCGATCGGCGGCGGCGCGGACCTGCGCGGGGGTGCGCCCGTAAAGCTCGGGAAGTTCGATATCGCGGTAGCCGAGCTGCGCCACCCGGGCGAAAGTCGCGTCGAGATCGGCCTTGGGCTCGTCGCCCAGCGTATAGAGCTGCAAGCCCATTGGCCGCCCGATTCGCTGGAAAAAGCGGCGGCGGCGGGCGGCATCGGCGGCGCTCGGAAGGGCGGCAGTCATGGCGGTAGCGGTCAATGCGCCGAGCATGGCGCGGCGGTCAAGCAAGGTCGGCATCGGTCTGCTCCCGGGAAAACAAGTTCGCGGTAGGGACCGGATGGCGGCGTGTAAATCGCCGCGATCACTTCTTGGCGGGTGCGGCCTCGGTCTCGCTGCCACCCTGCTTTAGCACCGAGTTCGACGAGGCAAGCAGCGACGCGGCTTGCCCTTTGAGGCCGTTGATCCGCGACAGCATCGAATTGAGCAGGCTGAGGTCGGTCACCGTGGCGGCGGGCGCGGAAATCTGTTCGGCTTCGCTCACCAGCGCGCGCGAACGGTCGGCATTGTCCTTGCGCAGCTTGTGCGATTGCCGCTTGGCGCCGGATGCGAACAATCCCGGCTTTTCGATATTGGCCAGTTGCGCCACCTGCCCAGCAACCCCGGCAAGCGCCGCCTTGGCCGAATTCGATCTGGCTGCGCCGCTGCGACAGCCGGTTCAGCAGCTTGCTGCTTTGCTCCGCGCCATCGGTTGGAGCCGCGCTGACGGAAGTGGCGGCAAGATTGACCGGAGACGCCAGCAGCCGTCCATAGGCGGTGAAAGCCTGACGCGCGGCGCGGATCGATTGCAGGGCGCTGGGCGCCTGATTGGCGGACGCCACCGCCGATGCCAGCCCGGCCCGGGCATCGCGCGCCTTGGCCAGCGAGCGCTGGACATTGGCGGCATCGCCCGGCGCCATTTTCCGGCTGGCGCCGGCGGCTTTCTGCTGCTGCTCGCGCAGCCACTGGTCGCCGGCAGCGGAGAGCGCCGCCCCCTGCTGACGGGCGATCCCCGCAGCGGCGCCATCCAATTGGGCGGCCAGTTCGGCATTGGCGGGCTCGGCCTGGATTTGCGTCAGCAGCGCTTCGAGGCTGCGCTTGCCCGCCGCCAGCGCCGCCATCTCCGCTTGCGGTCGCCGGGCGTTGCGCGCCGCAGCGATCAGGCTGTTGATTTCGCCGGTGAGCGGCTGGGGAGCAGCAGCAGTTTCCGAGGGCGCCGCTGCGACCGCCGCCAAGGGGGTCGCGCTGCCGGGCGCGGGCGCCGGAAACGCGGCGGCGATCTCGGGATCGGTCTCGATCCGGTTCTGGCTCATATAGACTGCCGCACCGATGCCCGTGGCGGCGAGCGCGCCAGCCAGCGCCGCCATCCGCAGCAACCTGGGTTTGCGCTTGCCGGCAGGCGATAATTCGTCGTCATTTGCCGGCTCGCCATGCAATCCGGGCATCACGGCATCGCCGCCGAGGCTGCCGATCAGGGTTGCCGGAGTGCCTCTGCTTTCGGCGAAGTCTGCGTCCGCAGTGTCGAATGCAGCGCTTGCCCTTGACGAAAGTTCGCCGGGTCGAGGGAGCCCGGCCTTGGCCGTGGCGGAAACCGGTTCGCGCTTTGCCGCATCGGTGCCGTGGCTGGCGGCGCGATCGTCTGCGGCAGGGGGCACGCCGGTTATCAGCGCTTCGCTGCCTTGATCGGCAAGGGCCTCGCCCAGCATCGCGCTTCTGGCGCCGTCACCGGCTCCAGACTTGGCCCGAGCCTGGGTCTTGGCTCCCGGCTGCTTGCGCGCTCTGACTCTTGCCGGCGGCTTGGCCGGCTCGGCAGCCAGCGCCTCATCCGCCAGAGCGAACTCGGGCACCGGCGCAGTGGCATCGCTCTCCGGCGCTTCAGAGCCGGACTCGGGCGCGGACCCGAATTCTTCGGCGGCTGCTGCCGGAGCATCGACGCTGTCTTGAACTGCGGCCTCAGCGCTCGCCGCTTCCTCGACTGCCAGAGTGCCGGGTTCGCTGAGGGCTTCGGCTGTCAGCGGGATCGCGGCAACCGAAGGCATGTCCGCATCAGCCGGCACTTCGCGCTCGCTCTCGCCTGGCTGCCCGGCCTGTCCGTCGCCGGGTTCCGCTACCCCGGCTGCTCCGGTCCCGGTCGCATCCCACAACCGGCGCAATGCGGCGACATGTTCGGTCGTGCGCTCGCGGAGATGTTCGTAGCGCTCGATCTGCCAGACATGCTGGTCGAGCGACAGCGCCGCCTCGCCGGATCGCAACTGGCGGATCGCGTCCAGCGCGGCGCGCTGCTTGCCAAGCCCGGCGGCGACAATCGCCTTCCATTTGAGCGTCACGGCAAATTCGGGACTGAGCGTCAGCGCCCGGTCGAGTTCGGCCTCCGCCGCTTCCGGCTGGCCTTCCAGCAACAGGCACATGCCGAGATAGGTCAGCGCGACATTGCGGCTGCTGTCGAACGGCGAAAGCCGGTCCTGCTTGCGATAGGCGCCGATCGCCTCGGCGGTGCGCCCCAGCATGCGAAAACTGTTGCCCAGGATCAGGTAGGAGAACGGCGAGCTGGGGCACAGCTCCACCGTGCGCCGGGCGAGCCGCAGGCATATCTCGTATTCCTCCAGCCCCTGATAGGCGCCGGCCAGCGCCATCAGCACGGTGGGGTTGTTGCCATCGAGCTGCATCGCCTGCTTGATATGCGCCTGGATCTCGCGAATTCCGGCGTCACCCAGTTCGTGGCCGGCGGCTTCCGGAAGCGCGGCGAGCGCTCCCGCCAGCGCGGCGTGGGCCAGGCCGATATCGGGGGCGGCGGCGACCGCGAGCCGGGCTTCCTCCACTCCCAGCCGCGCGCCGTCCGGCCCGGCGCGCATCGAGAAAGCGGCGGATCGCAGGATATGGTCCCACCCCGAGAAGGGCGGGCGCCGGGTCATCGCGCGGGTAAGTTCGTGCTGGACGATCTGTTCGGCGAACTGGGTCGCAACGGCGACCGGCAAGGTGTCCGCAGAAAAGTCGGTGTCCTCGCTGTTCGAGACCATGCGGGTCGACCACAGCACATTGCCCGATGCCGCCTCGATCAGCTGCGCGGTCAGCCTGGTGTCCCGGCCGCTGCGCTGCAGCTTGCCATCGACCAGATAGCGGGCTTCGAGCTTGCGTCCGAGCTCCTTGTGATCGATCGGCTTGCCCCGCCAGGCCGCCATGGTGCCTGCGGCGATCACCTTGAAATAGCCGTTATAGGCGAGCTCGCGGGTGACATCCTCGGTCAGATCCTCGGCGAGCATCTCCAGCTCGCCGTCGCCGCTGCGGCAGCTGAACGGCAGCACCGCAACTGCCGAGCGTTCGGTCGAACCATTACCGGGACTAGCCGAATGCTGCGCCGCCGGAACGGCATCAACCGGTTCGGACGCCGAGCGGCCGACCTTGCGCCGGACATCGGCGACAAAGGCCAGCCAGTCCTTGTCCTGCAAATCGCCGCGCCAATGCGAGAGTTCTGCGGTCTGCTTCAGCTCGAACATCACCGGGCGGTTGCAGGCCTCGATCGTCGCCGGCATCAGGGTCTGGTTGCGGTCGGCGATGGTCGCCTCGGCGCGCACCCAGCGCGAAGCCACCGAGCGCGGCGACCACAGCACCACCACCGCCTTGGCCGAGCGCAATGCGTCCTCGGTTACGGCGTCGTAATCCTCGCCCGAACGCAGCGTGGCGTCCCACCACACGTCCAGCCCCGCGCCGGCGAAGGCTTCGGCATAAAGCCGCGCGATCGCCGCGTCTTCGCGGTTGTAGGAGAGGAATACGTCCGGACTGCTCATGCCAACCCCGCCAAAGGTGCGCCCCGCCCCTTAACGAAGGTCGACTACACCTTGATAAATCAAAGGTTATGAGCGCTTTACCGCGCTTTCGAATCGACGGCCCTGTGATCATTCGACTTGTTGCAAAGCGGGCGAGAAGGCAAGCCGCGATTGCGATAGTCGGTTTCTACGCATAGGGCTGAATCCGGCGAAGAATACCCGGTCCGGCCTCCTGCGAGATTGCGCATGCCGCCAATGTTCGCCATATGTCCCCGATGGTCGAACTCGTCATCCGCCGCGGCCTCGCCGAGCCCGATACCTCCGCCAGCTTCGTGCCGCACAAGCCGCAGCGGCCCGAGAAGATCGACGCCGGCAAGGCGTTCCGCATCGTCTCCGAATACCAGCCCGCCGGCGACCAGCCGACCGCGATCGCCGATCTGGTGGCGGGCATCGGCGAGGACGCCAATAACGGAGGGGAGCGCACCCAGGTGCTGCTCGGCGTCACCGGCAGCGGCAAGACCTTCACCATGGCCAAGGTGATCGAGCAATTGCAGCGCCCGGCGCTGATCCTCGCCCCCAACAAGATTCTCGCCGCCCAGCTCTATGGCGAGTTCAAGAGCTTCTTCCCGGACAATGCGGTCGAGTATTTCGTCAGCTATTACGACTACTACCAGCCCGAGGCCTATGTCCCGCGTTCGGACACCTACATCGAGAAAGAGAGCTCGGTAAACGAGGCGATCGACCGGATGCGGCATTCGGCGACCCGCTCGCTGCTCGAACGCGACGACGTCATCATCGTCGCCTCGGTCTCGTGCCTTTACGGCATCGGCTCGGTCGAAACCTATTCGGCGATGATCTTCGACCTCAAGACAGGCGCGAGCGAGGACCAGCGCGAGGTGATCCGCAAGCTCGTCGCGCTGCAATACAAGCGCAACGACGCCGCCTTCCAGCGCGGCAATTTTCGCGTGCGGGGAGACAATCTCGAGATTTTCCCGAGCCATTACGAAGACATGGCCTGGCGGATCAGCTTTTTCGGCGACGAAATCGAGGAGATCGCCGAATTCGATCCACTGACCGGCAAGAAGGGCGCGAGTTTGGACAAGGTGCGGATTTACGCGAATTCGCACTATGTCACCCCCGGCCCGACGATGAAGCAGGCGACCGAGGCGATCAAATTCGAGCTGGTCGAACGGCTGAAAGAGCTGGAGGCGGAAGGCAAGCTGCTCGAACACCAGCGGCTGGAACAGCGCACCAATTTCGACCTCGAAATGATCGCCGCCACCGGCAGCTGCGCGGGCATCGAGAACTACAGCCGCTTCCTCACCGGGCGCCTGCCGGGCGAGCCGCCGCCGACGCTGTTCGAATATCTCCCCGACAATGCGCTGCTGTTCGTCGATGAGAGCCACCAGACCGTGCCGCAGATCGGCGCGATGAGCAAAGGCGATCACCGCCGCAAGATCACCCTCGCCGAATACGGCTTCCGCCTGCCCAGCTGCATCGACAACCGCCCGCTGCGGTTCAACGAATGGGACGCGATGCGGCCCCAGACGGTCGCCGTCTCGGCCACGCCGGGCCACTGGGAGATGGAGCAATCGGGCGGCGTCTTCGCCGAACAGGTGATCCGCCCGACCGGGCTGATCGACCCACCGGTCGAAATCCGCCCGGTCGAGGACCAGGTGCAGGACTGCATCGAGGAATGCCGCAAGGTCGCCCAGGCGGGCTATCGCACGCTGGTCACCACCCTGACCAAGCGCATGGCCGAGGATTTGACCGAATTCATGCACGAGGCCGGGCTGCGCGTGCGCTACATGCATTCCGACGTCGAGACGCTGGAACGCATCGAACTGATCCGCGATTTGCGGCTGGGGGTTTACGACGTGCTGGTCGGGATCAACCTGCTGCGCGAGGGGCTGGATATTCCGGAGTGCGGGCTGGTCGCGATCCTCGACGCCGACAAGGAGGGGTTCTTGCGCTCCGAGACATCGCTGATCCAGACCATCGGCCGGGCGGCGCGCAACATCGACGGCCGGGTGATCTTGTATGCGGACCGCATCACCGGTTCGATGGAGCGGGCGATGGCCGAAACCGACCGGCGGCGCGAGAAGCAGCACCAGTTCAACCTCGACCACGGCATCACCCCGGAAAGCATCAAGCGCGATATTCATAACATCGTTGCCGATACCGCGAGCAGGGACGGCGTGCTGGTCGAGATCGACGACGAACAGCCGCAACAACCTCGTCGGCCACAATCTGCGCAGCTACATCGAGGAACTGGAAGGCCGGATGCGCGCGGCGGCGGCGGACCTGGAGTTCGAGGAAGCCGGGCGGCTGCGGGACGAGATCCGGCGGCTGGAGGCGGACGAGCTGGGCATACCGGACGGCGAGAAACGCGCGCCGATTGTGGGGCGGAGCAATGAGGGCAAGCCGGGGACGAGGAAAGGGCGGTTTGGGAGGCAGGGGCGGACGAAGTGGGGGCGGTGAATATGCTGCTGTGGATAAATGGCCATGCAATTAAATCGACGATGGCTTACGCTGGTTCCTGAGGGCTTGTGACGCAGTCAAGCCATATTATTTCAATTTTTTGCGTTCAGGCTTCTTGCATCAGGCCAACTTCTGCGATGAATAGTCGGCTGCACCAAGGAAATGCAGCCATGACCCAGATCGCCAAACTCTACGCCCGTCTCCTCGCCAACCAGCGGCAGACAATCTCATTTCGCGATTTCGAGCGGTTGCTTCTCGCGTTCGGCTTCGAACATGCCCGCACCACGGGCAGCCATCGCCAATATGTTCACGCCAAAATACCGCGTCCCTTCCCAGTCCAACCCGAGGGAAAAGGCGCAAAGCGCTATCAGGTTCGGGAGTTCCTTGAACTTGTCGAGGAATATAGCCTATATATGGTCGGGTGAACGAGCCACTTTACCACATCAACATATTTTGGTCGGCAGAGGATTCTTGCTGGATCGCCGACGTGCCCGACCTGCGTCCTTGTTCGGCACATGGCGCTTCGAAGGTAGAGGCGCTGGCAAATATCAACGACGCAATCGCGGGCTGGCTTGAAGTGGCCAATGATCGTGGCTTTGCCATACCAGAACCCCGTTACCGCCCCGCAATCTACGCTGCACGGTAAGTCCGACGTGACTTTTGCGATGGAATTGCGCCCCTTTGACCCCGCCAATTACCTCGAAACCGTGGACGACATTCTCTATTTCCTTGAGGCGGCGATGGAAGGGAACGATCCCGCCCATATCGCGCGCGCCTTGGGGGTTGTCGCCCGCTCCAAGGGCATGACCGAGATCGCCAAGAAGTCCGGCCTCGGGCGGCAGGCACTCTACAATGCGCTTTCCGAGAACGGCAATCCGACACTGGAAACGCTTGTGGCCGTGCTGAACGCACTTGGCCTCGAACTCTCTGTCCAGAAGCGCGCGGCCTGAGTCGAATACGGGTAAGCACTTAGTCCGTTTCGGACCGGTTAATGGGATAGCGCTTAGCACTCGCACAGTCGAAACATTGTCATGCGCGACATCTGTTACGGATCCGCAGATTTGCTCTGCGAGAAGCGGCCAATCGGCATAACTGCCGATGACTATCTGACCACTATGCATCGGCTTGGCTCGTGCGCGGGACAAGAGCGAAAATCCGAGTGGAGCCGCGCTATCATATCAACGTGTTCTGGTATCCGGACGACCGAGTGCTGGATCGCTGACGTGCCCGATTTGCGGCTTTGTTCGGCGCATGGGGATTCGCCCCGGCAGGCGCTTGCCGAACTGGAGATCGCCATGGAGCTCTGGCTGGAAACCGCCCGCGCCATCGGCCAGCCGGTCCCCGAACCGCGTTACAGCCCGGCGATTTATGCCGGGCGATAGGAGGAAGACAATGACCCGCTTTGGGCCCCGCCACCAGAACCGCTTGCGGCATTAGCCGCAGGCAGACCGACTACCGCACCACCACCCTCACCCGCGCCAGGTTCTGGATGCGGCAGTGCGGCGTCCGCATGTCGCCATCGCGGTGCGAGGTGCCGCGCAGGACGGCGAAATGGGTGCCGGGGGTAGCGTAGGCTGTGGGTCGCGCTCACTTCGAGTCTCGCGGCCGGCGCTGGCGATTTCCGACGCAACGGCAAACTCGCCGCTGCCGTCGAAATCCCACTCAGCCGCGATCACCGAACCGGCACCTCGGTGGAACCTCGATCGTCCCGGCAAAGCTCACCGCCTCGCCCACCGCCACTTCCGCGCACGCTGAGCCATTGGCGGTCAGCGACACCACCGGCTGCACGCCCCCGCGCGCCGCCGCACTGGCAGGGACCACCACCTGCGTATCGACGATCCGATAAGCCGTCTCCGCCGGCCGCTCACCCTCTTCCACCCAGCGCGCCAGATCGCGCAGCGCCTGTTTCAGCGCCGGGCCGTAGCTCGTCACATGGGTGCGGGCGAGCGGGGTCATCGGGTTTTCGTGGTGCGCATTCTCGATGAACCACAGCGCGACATCGCCGGCGCGGTCCGGACCCAGCGCCTCGGCGATGCGGCCTTTGTACCAGTCGGCCTGCCAGGGGAAGGAATCGATATCGGTGAGGCAGGCGAGCAGCAGCACCTTGCCGTGGATGTTCCCCGTCAGCACCGCTCCGGCGGCATTGGCGGTGCCCGCCGGGCCGACCAGCACACTCCGCTGCGGATAGAGCGGCGCGCCCGCCGCGTCGCGGAACTGGTCCCAGCCGTAATAGTCGCTTGTCGGCGGCAGCTGGTGGCGGTGGTAGGTTTCCAATGCCAATGCCCATGAGTTATCGACCCGCACTGCATCGCCGGGCCGGATCGCGGCAAGCACCGCCGGGTCGAGGTGGGCGATCAGCGTCAGGGATTTGCCGGCGGTGCGCGCGATCGGCAGGCTCGCGCCCGCAGATGCGCCGCTGGTCACCACCAGATGCGCATTGTCGACGTCGCGCCCGGGCGCATCGGCCAGTTCGATCCGCACCGGCGTCCCCAGATCGATCCCGGCCACTGTCGTCTCGAAGCGATAGCGATCGGCATGGATCGCCGCCGCCGGATCTCCGCCCAGATAGCCGGGCTTCGACCAGAAATCCTCGGCATAGCCGGGGTCCATCGCCGGGATCATGCCCGAGATATTGGCGAAATAGCCGCTGTTCAGCGTTTCGTGGCCATACCAGCCGCTGAGCGGATACCCCATCGCCGAGACCTCGCGCAGGGCAGCCGCCTCGTCCGCGTTCAGCCCGGCATAGGGATCGCCGCTGCCCCCGGCGTCGAGCGCATCGGCGATGCCGGGGAATTTGCCGCGCCGCCGCAGCACCCGCAGCGCATGCATCCGCACGGTGAACATGCTGGGGATGGCGTGGTTGCAGCCCGGCACGAACGGAAGGAATCCGTCCCACACCCCGCTGGTGTTCTCCGCCGCCCCCATCGTCTGATAGGCGCCGCCGCTGCCGCCGAACAGATACCCCCAGGCGCGATGCTCGCCATAGATCCGCGCCGCGACCACCCGGGCGAATTTCGCCGCCGCCGCATTGACCCGGTAGGCGGGGATGGCGGGATCGACATTTGCCGCGCGGAACACGCCGCCGTTGTTGGTCTGGACATAGGCCGCGCCGCTATCGAGGGTGAACGCCAGATCGCCCATCGCCACTTCGAATTCGATCGGGAAGGGGCCGATGTCCGCCGAAGTCGCCATCGGATAGGTGTTGTGGAAGAAGCGGCCCCGGTATTGCTCCGCCGGCGGGAAATAGAACGAGAAGCGCGCCTGCGTGCCGGTGAAGCTGCCATGGACATAGCGATGCGGCGCCGGTTCGCTGCGCTGCTCATCCACCTCGATTACCGGATCGTGGTAGGTCGGGTCGATCGAATCGGCGGTGACAGCCGGGAGCGCATCCCGGCCGGCTGTGGCGTCAGGCATTGGCACTCTCCCCAAAGAGCTGTCGTTACCCCCCCTGATCGGTGGCCGTCAGCGTATAGCCGCCGTCGGTCTCGCCGATGCCGAAGCTCTTCACCCGCACCAGCAGCTGGCCACTGCTGCGCGCGGTGAAATTGAGCCGTTCGGTGCCGGTGGTGCCCGAATCCTGCGACTTCAGCTCGGCGAAACCGGCGTCGGGCTTGTCGCCGCCGTCGTCGGGTTCGAGCGGGCTGGGCAGGCCGATCGCCACCACCCCATCGTACGGCGCGGTCAGGCTGAGCCGGTAGCTGTGTCCGGCGATCACCGGCAGCGCATAGAGTTTGATATCGTCCGATCCGGTCAGCCGCCCGGCGACCTGCGCCCCGGCCCGCAGGGCAGCGGGCGGCGGGGCCGGCTTGGGCGCGGCGGTGCGGTTCAAGGCGAGTTCGAACTCGGCGGCCTCGTCGGACAGCGAATCGACTTGCAGGTAATAGGTCCCGGCCAGCGGCAGCTTGCGGCGGATCATCGGATTCAGCCCGTCGCTGTCGTCGTTTTCGGCGAGCAGCGCATAATTGCCCTCGCGGTCGGGCCCGGCGAGCCGCAGCACGGTGTCCTTCTCCGAGGTCGACTTGAGCTGGACCCACTGCCCGGCGGCGCCGCTGAACGAGAACACCATCGGCGCGCCGGACGAGACGATGCCCTTTTGCACCGCATCGAGCTGGGCGGAGACGACCGGGGCCTGGCTGGTCCCCACCTCGCGGCGGCGGGCGAGAATTTCGCGCTGCTCTTCGCCCGGGGCGACCGCGACGATATATTGCCCGGCCCTGGGCGCGACGAAACGCAGCCGCTCGCCGCCATCGGTCGCGCTGACGCTGCCGCCCTTCTCGAAGACTTCGCCCGGCAGCGGCGCCAGCAGCACCCCGGCGCTGTCGCATAGCCGAAGCGCGCGCGGCGAAGCGCGGAGTGTTGCGGTTGCGGCCATGATGTTCGTCGCCCTCTTCGCCATCGCGCGCGGCAGGAGCCGCCGGCTTGACGCTCTCGAGATCGACGATCACCCCTTCGTTCGCGCCGAGGCTGAGCGAATAGCTGCGCGTGCCGCCCGGGGCGACGGCGGCGACCGTGCCGACCGCCAGCGCGCTCGCGCTCGCCGTCGGGCAAGGCGCGGCCTGCGCCTGGGCCAGCGGGGCCAGCGCAGCGGCGGCGAGCAACAGGGCGGCGCGGCGGGTTCGTTCGGCGGTCATGCGATGGGTTCCCCTGGAAAAATGGCCGGGCGTTCGCAGCCCGGATGCAAGCTATCGGCTAAGCGCGTGAATGCCAGATTAAAACGGACAGGGCGGCGTTTGCCCACCGCATTTTTCGCCGGCGCCCCCGCCGCACCTGCCGATTCTTGCCGCGCCACGGCAATCGTGCGAAACCGCTGCCGATGAGCGCCGGGCATCACGACCACCAGCACCACCACCATCACGCGGCCCCTCAGGCCGGCGGCCACGGACCGGCATTCGCCTTCGCCATCCTGCTCAACCTCGGCTTCGTTGCCGCCGAAGTCGCGGCGGGCATTTTCAGCGGGTCGATGGCGCTGCTGGCCGATGCCGGGCACAATCTTTCCGACGTGCTGACGCTGTTGCTGGCCTGGGGCGCCAGTGTGCTGGCGGCACGGCCGCCCAGCGCGCGCTATACCTATGGTCTCAAGAGTTCCTCGATCCTCGCCGCGATCGCCAATGCCGCGCTGCTGTTCGCGGCGCTGGGCGCGATCCTGGTCGAGACCATTCGCCGCCTGGCCGACCCCGCGCCGGTGGCGGGGCTGACGATGATCGTCGTCGCCTCGATCGGCATCGTCGTCAACGGCGCCTGCGCGCTGCTGTTCGCCAAGGGCCGCAAGGGCGACCTCAACCTGCGCGCCGCCTTCCAGCATCTGCTGGCCGACGCGGCGGTCTCCGCCGGGGTAGTGGTCGCAGGGATAGCGGTGCTGCTGACCGGCCAGCGCTGGATCGACCCGGTCACCTCGCTGGCCATCGTCGCGGTGATCGCCTGGGGCAGCTGGGGCCTGCTGCGCGACGCGGTGCGGATGGGGCTGCTCGGCGTGCCCGAAGGGATCGACGAGGCCAGGGTGCGCCGCTTCCTTGCCGCCCGGCCCGGGGTGAGCGCGGTGCACGATCTCCACATCTGGCCGATGAGCACCACCGAAACCGCACTGACCGCGCATCTGGTTATGCCGGGCGGGCATCCCGGGGACGCGTTCCTGCACGGGTTGGCGCATGAGCTGGAGCATGACTTCGGCATCGGCCACGCCACCGTGCAGATCGAAATGGCGAGCGGCGAGGAATGCGCGCTGGAGAGCGAAGTGGTCGTCTGATCGAATAATACTGCATCCCGGTGATCCAACACCCGCCCTCGCCGCGTTTCTCCCCATGCAACGCCCCCGGTTGCCCCAAGGAGAGTATCATGAAGAATTCATTCAGACTGGCCGCGCTGTTCGGCGCGGCCATGGCACTACTGCGCTTTTCGCAGGCGTGCCAGCACTTGCCGATCGGGCATGGTGCGCGCATCGCACCGTCGATGGTCGGCGGCGCGGCCATGCTGCCGGCCCGCAATATCGTCGAGAACGCAGTCAACTCGGCGGACCACACCACTCTGGTCGCGGCGGTCAAGGCGGCTGGACTGGTCGAGACGCTGTCCGGAGCCGGCCCGTTTACCGTCTTCGCGCCGACCAACGCCGCCTTCGCCAAGCTGCCTGCGGGCACGGTCGATACGCTGCTCAAGCCCGAGCAGAAGGCGGCGCTGACCAAGGTGCTGACCTATCATGTCGTGGCCGGCAACGTCAGTTCCTCGCAGCTGGTGCGGATGATCCGCGCCGGCCGCGGCAAGGCCGAGCTGACCACCGTTGCGGGCGGCAAGCTGACCGCGCGGATGAACGGCCGCGGCGTGGTGCTGGTCGATGAGATGGGCGGCAGGGCGCGCGTTACCCAGGCCAATGTGGCGCAGTCCAACGGCGTGATCCACGTCACCGACGCGGTGTCGTTGCCCCGCTAACTTTGCGAGGCAGCTCGCGGGCTCCGGTCAGGCCAGCAACTCTCCCGCCCTGGCCGGCCGGAGTCCGCGTTTGTTAACGAGAACCTCAAGCTTGAAAAAAAGGGCTCGCCCTCAAGCCCGACTACCCTGAGCTTGTCGAGGGGCTGCTTTTTTCTTCGTGCAGTCGCGCGTGACGAACAGAGAAAAGGACAGCCGTTGACCTGCGGTCGCCTTCGGCTCGACAAGCTCAGGGTAGTCGGGTTTTGGTTTAGGCGATGCGGATTTTCCGAACCTGGTCCTATGCGGCGACGAACTCATGCCGCCCGCCGAAGAAATCTGCCGGATCGATGGCAAAACCCGGCGAAACGCAGTCCGCTTCGGTCAGCCGCATCTGTCAGCAGCCCGCCGGTGAAATGCGCCTTCGCCTTTTCGGCATCGGCGACCTGCCAGACCAGCGCATAAATGCCGTTCTGTTTCTTGCCAAGGAAGGCGCCGAGCGGGCCCGAGGCGGCGGCGTCGGGCTGGATGAAGGCGACATTGGTATCGCCGATGCGGATCAGCACCCGGCGGCCGGGCTGGGGTTGGGTGATCTGCTCATCCGACAGCACCTCGCCATCGACGCAGCCGGTGAAGAAATGCAGCGCCTGGCCGATATCTGCTGTCACGCAGGCAATGTGATCGAGCCGCAGCACGCCCGAGGCATGACCGGTGCCCACCTGCGGCCCCCAACCACCGGGGCGGTCATAGGGGTCGTTGGGCATGACGGTTTCGCAGACCTCGACCAGCACGCCGCCGGTTGATTCGGGTTTGACGAAGAAAAACACCCCGTAATCGCTCGCCGTCACCGCGCCGGCATCGCGGAAGGCCTGACTGGCGGCCTTGCCATCCTCGACTTTCAGTTCGAACGAATGAAACGCCTGCCCGATCTTGGCCGCCATGCGCGCATAGGGCTTGGTCATGTCCTCCGGATTGCGCGGCGCCATCGGCTCGACCATGTGGTTGGCGACATAGAGCAGCGCGCAATCGCGATCCTCGGCGGGGAAATAGTTCTCGGCGAAGACCAGCCCGCCCAGCGCATCCTGATAGCGCAGGCGCATGCCGTAGATGTCGGTGGTGGAATGGATGGTGTGGATGATGCGGGGGACGTGGATGGGGGCGGGCATGCGATTTCCTCTTCCAATACAGTTTTATGTTCTTTATATGTTCCAGAGACTCGCCGATGGGGTATCGCGATATGCGCAAGGACGACCATAACTACGCCTTGGCCCGGCACTTGCGCCGCAACCTGTCTTTGCCGGAAGGACTACTTTGGCAGCAACTCCGCCGCAAGCCACAGGGTATCAAGTTCCGCAGACAGCATCCTGTCGGGAACTATGTGATCGATTTCTACTGCCCGGCGATCAAGACTGGCTTTGAGGTCGATGGTTTTGCCCACGATACAGGGGATAGGCCGGAGCGCGACGCGCGGAGGGCGTGCTTTATCGAGAGGCAGGGAATTCGACTGGAGCGGATTCCGGCGGCGGAAGTCCTGGCCGATGCCGGGAGAATTGCGGAATCGATAGTGAGCTATTGCTTGGGGAAGCAGAGGTGACCCCTCCACCACCGCTACGCGGCGGTCCCCCTCCCCATTTCCGCTTCGCAGAAACAGGGAGGAATTTATCCGCCCGAATTCCTCCCTGTTCTTGCGCAGCAAGAATGGGGAGGGGGACCGCCCGCAAAGCGGGTGGTGGAGGGGTCCTGGCCCCTAGGCCGCTTCCTCAGCCTTGTCGCCCTTGAGCACCCGGATCGGGTCCTTGCGGCCTTCGATGACATCGCCATCGACCACGACTTCGGCAATATCCGTCTCGGTCGGCAGATCGAACATCGTGTCGAGCAAGATGCCCTCGACAATCGAGCGCAGACCGCGGGCGCCGGTTTTGCGTTCGATCGCCTTCTTGGCGATGGTTTCCAGCGCGTCGGGGGTGAAGGTCAGCACCACGTCCTCGAGGTCGAACAGCTTCTGGAACTGCTTGACCAGCGCGTTCTTCGGCTCGCTGAGAATCTTGACCAGCGCCTCGATATCGAGGTCTTCCAGCGTCGCGATCACCGGCAGGCGGCCGACGAATTCGGGGATCAGGCCGAACTTCAGCAGGTCCTCAGGCTCGGCCTTCTGCAGCAGTTCGCCCACCCGGCGCTTGTCGGGATCGGCGACATGCGCGCCAAAGCCGATCGAGCGCTTTTGCAGGCGGTCGGCGATGATCTTTTCAAGGCCGGCGAAGGCCCCGCCGCAGATGAACAGGATGTTGGTCGTATCGACCTGGAGGAATTCCTGCTGCGGATGCTTGCGCCCGCCCTGCGGCGGCACGCGAGGCGGTGGTGCCCTCCATCAGCTTGAGCAGCGCCTGCTGCACGCCTTCGCCCGAGACATCGCGGGTGATCGAGGGGTTTTCCGCCTTGCGGCTGATCTTGTCGATCTCGTCGATATAGACGATGCCGTGCTGCGCCTTCTCGACATTATAGTCGCTGGCCTGGAGCAGCTTGAGGATGATGTTCTCGACATCTTCGCCGACATAGCCCGCCTCGGTCAGCGTTGTCGCGTCGGCCATGGTGAAGGGCACGTCGAAGGTCTTGGCGAGGGTCTGGGCGAGCAGCGTCTTGCCGCAGCCGGTGGGGCCGACCAGCAGGATGTTCGACTTCGACAGCTCGACATCGCCGCCCTTGCTGGAGTGCTTCAGCCGCTTGTAGTGGTTGTGCACCGCCACCGAGAGCACGCGCTTGGCGCGGTCCTGGCCGATGACATAATCGTTGAGCGTCTCGAAAATGTCACGCGGGGATGGCACCCCGCCATCTTTCTTGCCGGTGATGCCGGCCTTGGTTTCCTCGCGGATGATGTCGTTGCACAGCTCGACGCATTCATCGCAGATGAACACCGTCGGGCCGGCGATGAGCTTGCGCACCTCATGCTGCGACTTCCCGCAGAAGCTGCAGTAGAGAGTGCTTTTTGCGTCGGATCCGCTCAGTTTCGTCATGCTCTATCCTATAGGTCCGGCTAGGGACCGACTCGCCAAGCTTAGCCGTGCGAGCATATTTATCAATCCTGACCTTTAGCAGGGGAAGCTTGCGACGGGCTGAAGCGCCAAGGTTAAGGTTTCCCGCCCGGTCATTGTCTTCGCCGGGAGCCAAAACTCCGGTTTGCTGGCCCTAATCCTTCTTGTCACCCTCGCCAACCTTGTCCGAATCGGGCCTGGTTTCGAAGACCTTGTCGACAATGCCGAATTTCAGCGCTTCCTCGGCCTCGAGAAACGTATCGCGATCCAGCGCCTTCTCGATATCGGTCAGGCTCTTGCCGGTGTATTTGACGTAAAGATCGTTCATCCGCTGGCGAATCCGCAGGATTTCGCGCGCCTGGATTTCGATGTCCGAGGCCATGCCGCGCGCGCCGCCCGAGGGCTGGTGCACCATGATCCGCGAATTGGGCAGCGCGATCCGCATCCCCGGCTCGCCCGCCGCGAGCAGGAAGCTGCCCATCGAGGCGGCCTGGCCGATGCAGACGGTCGAGACGCGCGGGCGGATATATTGCATGGTGTCATGGATCGCCATGCCCGCCGTGATCACCCCGCCCGGCGAGTTGATGTACATCGAGATGTCCTTCGACGGGTTCTCCGATTCGAGGAACAGCAGCTGGGCGACGATCAGCGAGGCCATGTTGTCCTCGACCTCGCCGGTGGCGAAAATGATGCGCTCGCGCAGCATCCGGCTGAAGATGTCGAAGCTGCGCTCGCCGCGGCTGGTCTGTTCGACCACCATCGGCACCAGCGCGCCGGTGACGGGATCTTGGCTGAATTTTCCTTGGGCGCCGGAGTGGCCGAACAGGTCGATCATGGGATTCCTCTTGCGATGGGTGCGCCTATGTCGCGTCTCGGCGCGCGATGTTCAAGGGCGTTAACGAACAAGTCCGCAGGCATCGCAGGCTTTGCGCGGCAGCCAAGCCTGCCCGCACCGCCAAGGCAATGGCAAGCACGCGGCAGTCGCCTCAGGCTTGACCGGCCACTATCTCGAAATGTTGCCGGACCACACTTGCTTTCGCGCTGCGCTGCCCCCTGTCTGAGTTCAACCCTTCTTGGCAGCGGGCTTTTTGGCGGGAGTCTTCTTGGCCGGAGCTTCGGCAGGCGTTTCAGCCTTGGGGGCCGCAGCTTTCTTCGGCGCAGCAGCCTTGCCCGGCTTTTCCTCGGCAGGAGCCGGTTCCGCCTGCTTGGCGCCAGACTTCTTCGCCGGCTTCTCTTCGGCGGGAGCAGCCTCTTCCTGGGCCTGCTTGGCGGCAGGCTTCTTCGCAGCCGCCTTCTTCGCCGGCTTGGCCTCGTGATCATGTCCACAGCCCGGCCCGTGAACGTGGCCTTCTTCAGCCTCGATCGCCTCCTGCAGCTGCTCGCGGGTTACCTCGCGCTCGGTGACTTCGGCCTTGTCGAACAGGAAATCGACGACCTTGTCCTCATACAGCGGCGCGCGCAGCTGGGCGGCGGCCATCGGATCGGACTGGATATATTCGGCGAAGCGCTGGCGGTCTTCCTGGCGGTATTGCTGCGACGCCTGGGTGACCAGCATCGACATTTCCTGATTGGTCACCTCGACGCTGTTCGCCTGGCCGATTTCCGAGAGCAGCAGGCCGAGCCGCACCCGGCGCACGGCGATGCTGCGGTATTCGTCCTTCTCCGCCTCGATTTCCTGCATCGCCGCTTCGGGGTCTTCCTCGTTGCCGGCTTCGTGCTGGAGCTGGGCCCAGATCTGCTCGAACTCGGCTTCGACCATCGAGGGCGGCACGTCGAAATCGTGGCCGGCGGCGAGCTGATCGAGCAGCGCGCGCTTCATCTGGGTGCGGGTGAGGCCCGAGAGCTCCTGCTCGATCTGGCCGCGCAGCAGATTGCGCAGCTGCTCGAGGTCCTGCAGGCCGAGGTTTTTGGCGAAATCGTCGTCGGCGACGGTCTCGGTGGGTTCCTTCACCTCATGGGCGACGATGTCGAAGGTGGCTTCCTGGCCCTTGAGTTCCTTGGCGGGATAATCCTCGGGGAACTTCACCACGATCTGGCGCTCGTCGCCCGCCTTGATGCCGACCAGCTGGTCCTCGAAGCCCGGGATCAGCCGGCCCGCGCCAATTTCGATCGCCTGGCCCTCGGCGCTGCCGCCGTCGAAAGCGACGCCGTTCAGCTTGCCGGTGAAATCGCAGACCACCTGATCGCCGGTTTCGGCCTTCTTGCCCTTCTTGGCCGCCTTGAAGCTTTTCTGCCCGGCGGCGATGCGCGCCAGCGATTCGTCGACCTCGGCTTCGCTGACCGGCACCACCAGCTTCTCGAGCTTGATCCCGTCGAGCGAGGGCGCGGCGACCTGCGGCAGCACTTCGAGGCTGACCGAGAGCTCGGCATCCTTGCCCTGCTCATAGCCGTCTTCCAGCTTCACCGCCGGCTGCATCGCCGGGCGCAGCTTCTGCTCGGCGACGAGCTTGTCCATCGCTTCGCGAATTGTCGTGTTGAGCGCGTCCTGATGCAGCGCGGGCCCGTGCATCTTCTTGACCAGATTGGCCGGCACCTTGCCGGGGCGGAAGCCGGGCATGCGCACTTGCGGCGCCATCCGCTTCACTTCGCCCTCGATCCGGGCGGCGATATCGCCCGCCGGAATCTTCACCGAATAGGCGCGCTTCAGACCTTCGTTGGTGGTTTCAACAATCTGCATGACCGGAAATGCCTTCTCACAATGCGTAACCCGTGCTTCGCCGGCAGGAGTGTGCGAAAATTGGTGCGGGCGAAGGGACTTCGAACCCCCACATCTTGCGATACTGGTACCTAAAACCAGCGCGTCTACCAATTCCGCCACGCCCGCAGGGCGACGAAGCCCGAAAAATGCCAAGCCTAAAATGACTGGGCGTGCCCTTAGTAGCAGCGCGGGCAAAGGGCAAGCGCCCAAGGCATGGGAGGTGCAGAGGCCCTGCCAGCTTGCCGCGAAGCTACGTCAGATCGTCCCGCAAACGGTCGATCTGGTGCATCCGTTCGTGCAGAATTGTCACGATGCCGACGGCGCCGTCCGCCAGCACTTTCCAATAGATGAAATGATGCTCGTATTTGCAGACAAAGCCGCTCACGCCGAATTCCGCCGGAATTGCCCGCCACGGAATCTCCCGGGCCGCTATGGCTGCGAAACGCGCGAACATTCCCTCGATATAGCGCTCTGCCTGCGCCTCGCCCCAGTGGTCGCGGGTATGGACGTAGATCTCATCGAGTTTGTGGCCCGCAACGCGCTGGACCCGAAAGCTGCTCATGCAGGTTTGCGAGCTGGATTTCGGGCGATGATTTCTCTTGCCGTCAGCGCGGCATAGCTGTCATCGGGCGCGGCGAAAGCGACGCCGAGTTCGGCCTTCAGGCGCTCGAACTGCTGGCGCTCGGCCCGCTCCTTGTCCTTGCGAATAAGGTCGCGAACATATTCGCTGACATTCTCATAGCTTCCGCCCTCGCCGACGTTGCCGGCGACAAAATCGCCGAGGGGGCCATGGACGCGGACGTTGAGGGTCATGCTGCGCGACATCGCGATATCCCACCAGTTTGTCCACAATATGAGGGAATATTGTTACATGGTCAAGCGACGTTGCGTCCCAAGAACTTGCGCCCAAAGCATGGTTTGATGGCGATCCGTTTTGATCTGCCTGCTGGCCGTTTCACAACCGGCCAAGCAACCGCGCAATCCGGGCCAGCAGACCAAGGCTCTCGCCCGGCCCCTGTGACCGCACCGGGGGAGCAGCGCATTCGAGGCAATAGGCCTGCACGCCGGTCCGCGACAGCAGCCGTTCCGCGCCCGCCAGCGCCTCGCCCACGGCAAGCTTCTGCCGGGATGCAACCAGGCCCACCAGGTCGCGCGCTTCGGCGGGCGGGGCGCTGTCCTCGTCGCCTTCCAGCCGCTCCAGCAGCGAGCCAAGCGGATCGACATTCGCGCCGAGATAGACCGGATGCCAGTCGTCGGCCTCCAGCTTGGCGGCCTTCGCCGCATAGGCCAGCGCATCGTCGAGCCCGCCGAACTGGTCGACCAGACCCTTTTGCCGCGCCGTGCCGCCGTCCCAGACGCGGCCCTGGCCCATGGCATCGACCTCAGGCGCGCTCTTGCCGCGCGCCTTGCCGACCAGGCCGGTGAATTTGGCATAGATATTCTCGACGCTCGACTGGGCCATCGCCTCGATCTGCGGCGAGAGGCCGCCGGCCAGATCGGGCTGGCCGGACAGCGGCGTGGTCTGCACCCCGTCGGTGGTGACGCCCCATTCGCCGAGCGCCCGCTCGAAGGTCGGCAGGACGGCGAAAACGCCGATCGAGCCGGTGATCGTGCCGGGCTCGGCAAACAGCCGGCTGCCGGGCATCGAGACCCAATAGCCGCCGCTCGCCGCGAGATTGGCCATCGATACGACAATCGGGATGCCTTTCGCCTTGTGGCGCTCGATCGCGGTGCGGATCTGCTCGGACGCCATGACCGAACCGCCCGGCGAATCGACCCGCACCACCAGCGCGGCGAAATCGTCGTCCAGCGCCGTGTCGAGCAGCCGGGCGATGCGTTCGCCGCCAGCCTGGCCGGGGCCGGCATTGCCGTCGAGAATCTCGCCGGCGATCGTCACCACGCCGATCGGCTTGCCCGACCGCTGCGGCTTGTTCGCCCCAACCCAGTCCTTGAGCGAAGTATGGGCGAATTTGCCCGGCCGCTTGTCGCGGCCATCCTTCCCGGCGATCTCGGCGACGCGGTTGCCGAATGCCGCCTGGTCGCCGATCCGGTCGATCAGCCCGGCGGTCAGCGCCGCCTCGGCTGCGTCGCCGCCAGCCGCCTTGAGCCATGCTGCCGGATCGCCGGTCGCCAGCGCGATATTGGCCTTGGGCCGCGCCTTGGCGACATCGGCCTTCCACAGATCCCACAGCGAGCCATAGAGCGCGGCGCTGGCCTCCCGCGATTCGGGCGAGAGGTCGTTGCGCAAATAGGGTTCGACCGCGCTCTTGTAGGTGCCGACACGGAAGACGTGGGCGTTGATTTTCAGTCTTTCGAGCAGGCGGCCATAATAGAGATTCTTGCCGCCCGGCCCGAGCACGAAAGCGCCGCCCATCGGATCGACCCAGCTCTCGCTGGCATGCGCCGCCAGCAGCAGCCCGTCATCGGTATAGAACGAAGCGAAGGCCAGCACCGGCTTCTTCGCCGCGCGCACCGCGTCGAGCGCCTCGCCGATATCCTGCATATGGACCAGGCCGCCGCCGGTGAAACGCGAGAGATCGAGCACGATGGCCTTGATCCGCTCGTCCTCTGCCGCCCCGCGCAAGGCCGCGACGATATCGCGGGCGCGGTATTCGGCGACCGGCGCCTGTTGCGAGAGCAACTGGGCGATGGGATCGAGCACGCTGAGCTCTTCGACCACCGCGCCGTCGAGCTTGAGCAGCAGCGCGCCCTCGCGCACCTGGCCAGGACTTGGGCGGGACGACAGGGCGGCGAACAGGACAAGGAAGAACAGCAGCAGGAACAGGAGCGCCAGCCCGTCCTTGATCGCCACCAGCCAGCGCCAGGCCTTGCGCGCGAAAACCATGCGAACCCTTTCCCTGCGAATTGGCTCTCCACTTAGGCGCAGTGGACAGTTTGGCAAAGTGGCTTGAGCAGAATTGCCATGCGGACTAAGGCGCTGGCTTCAATGGCATCGCCGTCTCCTCCAGAGTCAGCCAGGAATTTGGCGGACCGCTATCCGGCGGGCGCCGCCGCTTTCCCGCACCGGGGCCTGCTCGGCATTGCCGGGCTTGCCCCGCACGAGATCCTGTTCCTGCTCGACGAGGCCGAGCAATGGGTCGAGCTCAACCGCCAGCCGCAGAAGCGCGACGACCGGCTGGCCGGGCTGACCATCATCAACGCCTTCTTCGAAAATTCGACCCGCACCCGGCTGTCGTTCGAGATCGCCGGCAAGCGGCTGGGCGCGGACGTCGTCAACATGAATGCGGCGCAGAGCTCGGTGAAGAAGGGCGAGACGCTGATCGACACCGCCGTGACGATCAACGCCATGCGCGCCGACGCCATCGTCATCCGCCACGCCAGCTCCGGCGCGGTGGCGCTGATCGCCGGCAAGGTCGATTGCCCGGTGCTCAACGCCGGCGACGGGCAGCACGAGCATCCGACCCAGGGGCTGCTCGACGCATTGACCATCCGCCAGGCGAAAGGCGCGTTCAACGGTCTGCGGGTGACGATCTGCGGCGACATCCTGCACAGCCGGGTTGCGCGCTCGAACATGTTGTGCCTGACCGCCCTGGGCGCCGAAGTGCGGGTCTGTGCGCCGCCCTCGCTGATGCCCGCCGGGGTCGAGGACATGCGGGTCACGCCTTTTTACGACTTCAATGCAGCGCTGGACGGGGCGGACGTGGTGATGATGCTGCGGTTGCAGCAGGAACGGATGGAAGGCAGCTTCGTGCCCTCCCCGCGCGAATTCCGCCATCTTTACGGGCTGACGCTGGAACGGCTGGCCAAGGCCAGGCCCGATGCGCTGGTGATGCATCCCGGGCCGATGAACCGCGGCATCGAGATCGACAGCAATGTCGCCGATCTGGCGGGACGCTCGGCGATCGTCCGCCAGGTCGAGCTGGGCGTGGCGATCCGCATGGCCTGCCTCGACGTGCTGACCCGCAAGCAGCGCGGGGTCTGGGCATGAGCACTGCCGCGCCATTGTTGATCGCCAACGGTCTGCTGGTGCTGCCGGACGGCGCCCCGAAAAAGGGCGCAATCCTTTGTGAAGGCGGGAGAATTACCGCAGTTGGTGACCTTAAGCGGCAGCCAGGTGTCGCATTGGCTGACGCAAAAGGCGCGCTGATCGCCCCGGGGCTGGTCGATTTCGGGGTTTTCGCGATCGACAAGCCGGCATTCCATTTTGGCGGAATCACCCGCGCTGCACTCATGCCCGACCAGGCCCCGGCGCTCGATCACCCCGCCCGCGTCCGCTTCGCCGCGCAGTCGGGAAAGCCGGACCTGTGGGTCCACCCGCTCGCCGCCGCGACCCGGAACCTGGAAGGCGCGGAACTCGCGGAACTCGCCCTGATGCGCGACGCCGGAGCGAAAGCCGTGGCGACCGGGCGCGGCTGGATCGCCGATTCCGGCACGATGCTGCGGCTGCTGCGCTATGCGGCGATGCTGGACCTGGTCGTGGTCAGCCATGCCGAGGACGGCGGGCTGGCCGGAAACGCCGTCGCCACCGCCGGCGAAATGGCGACCCGGCTGGGCCTCCCCTCCGCCCCCGCCGAAGCCGAGGCCTTGGCCGTGGCCCGCGACATTGCCCTCGCCGAAATGGCCGGGGCGCGGCTGCATTTGCGCCAGGTGACGACTGCCGGGGCGCTGGATCTGGTGCGGGCGGCCAAGGCGCGCGGCGTCGCGGTAACCGCCGGTGTCACCCCGGCGCATTTCATGCTTTCCGGCCTCGCCATCGCCGATTTCCGCACCTTCGCCCGCCTCTCGCCGCCGCTGCGCGCCGAAAGCGACCGTCGGGCGGTGCTGGCCGCGCTGGCCGACGGCACGATCGACGTCGTCGCCTCGGGCCACGATCCGCGCGGTCCGGAGGACAAGCGCCTGCCCTTCGCCGACGCCGAGCCGGGCATGGCGGGGGCCGAGACGCTGCTGCCGCTGACGCTCAACCTGGTGCGCGACGGGGTGATCGACATGGCCCGGGCCTTTGCCTTGCTGGCGGCCAATCCCGCCCGGCTGCTCGGCGTCGATGCAGGCGTGCTGGAAGTGGGCGCGCAAGCCGACATCGCGCTGATCGAACCCGAACGCCCGTGGATCGTCGATTCGGACAAGATGGCGGCCAGCGCGGGCAATACGCCGTTCGACAAGCAGCCCGTCCAGGGCCGGGTCACAGCGCTGTTCAAAGGCGGCGCCAGCGTCGGCTAAAGCCATACGCGGCAAGCCCTCCTACCGCCGATGGGAGGAGGGCTTGAAGCTCTTCAGAAACGGAAAGCGAGATCAGCGGCGGCGGGCCATGCGCGGTCCGGCTATGCCCTGCTGCGTGGCGGGGATCGCTCCGGCAGGCGCGCGGGTCGCGGCATAGGCGAAGCATGCGCCGCCCCGGCCCTTGACCGACGAGCACATGCCCGCAGCCGTTCCGGAATTGAAACCGGCCGCAGCGACGCGCCAGTAGTTCTTGCCCCGGACAACCGCAGGTGTGATGACCATGCGGTATTCGCGCAGTTTCGGATTGCGCGCGGTTAGCACGCCCCAGCCGCGGCGAGCGCCCTGCGGGCTAGAGTAAGATGCGAGCTGCACAAGATGGGTTCCGGTGCGGGCGACGACCGGCTTGGAGGCAGGCAATACTATACGAACAGTGCGGGTCGGCTTGAGCTTGCGCGGGGCCGGGCGGACATGTTGCGGAGCGACTACCGGCGCCGAAAAGGCGTTGGCGAAATTGCCCTGCACTACCGGAGTGGCGGCCTGTTCCGCAGCAGGAGCGGCGGGCTCGGGATAGAACGGCGCAGGCAGCGGATCGTTTTGCGCCGCAACCGCCGGAGCCGCCGGGGCTTCGTTTGCCGCAGGCAGTTCGCTGTTGGCGGATACCGGCTGCGGGGCCGACTGCGGCTGGACTGCGGTCGCTTCGGCGGCTAGCTGTTCGACCGTCGCCGAATTGGCCATCGCCAGATATTCGGGCAGACCCGGATCGGCGCGCATCGGCGCGCCGAGCAGGCCGGCGACGCGCGCCTGATAATCGTCGGGCTTGGCCCGCAGCGCCCATTCGCTCATCCGCGCATCGACCAGATCGGCGGGAACATCCTGCGCCATCATCGTGCGCGCTTCGCGCCAGCGACCGTCGAGGGCATAGGCATAGGCCAGGTTCTGGCGCAGCTTGGCGGTGTTTTCGCCGCCGCGCAGCGTATCGGCGAGGATCGCCACGCCGCGCCCGCTTTCGCCGGCCAGCGCCAGGGCGAGACCGAGATCGCTGGCGGGAATGCTGTCGCGCCAATCGTCGAGGATCGCCACAGCTTCGCGGCCCTTGCCCGCGCCGATCTTGGCGAGCGCCAGGCTGAGCGCGGTGCGCGCGCTGTTGTCGCCAAGCCTCATTGCATCGTCGAGCGCGGTGGTTGCCGATGCGAACCGCCCGGCGCCGAGATAGGCGATGCCCAGTTCGGTGCGAAGCGAGGCGCTTTGCGGGTTGCGTTCGACCTGGCGTTCCGCCGCGACGACGCCCTTCTCGCTGTTCTTCTCGGCCTTGCGCAGCTCTTTCGGGCTGGCTTCGGCGCGCGACAATTTTGCCCCCGCAGCGCAGCCGTTGAGGACAAGCGCGGCCATTGCGCCGGCGACGGCGAAACGGAGGGCATTGGGGTTATGGCGAAGCGAGGTCATTGTGGATCCCCTGTTACGAATATCAATGGCGCTTGCCTGCCAGGGCCGCCATATCGGCGACGTCGGGCAAGGCATCGAGCATGTGGTCCAGCGCTTCGGTTACGAGCTGCTGTGCGCTGCGGTTGGCGAGCGCGCTGGCAAGGCGGAGCTTGAGATGGCGGTCGGCATCGAGACGCAGCGTAAAAGCGGCGCTGCGGCCCTCGGCAAGCGCCGAACGGCGGGCTTTGGCTGGCCGCGCCAGGCAGGTGACACTGGCGGCAATGGCTTGCTGCTGGCGGAGCACTTCGGGCGGCTGCGACGTCCCGGTCATGACGCCGGGATTGAGCTCGAAGACTTCCGCTTCGAAGCAGAGTTCCTCGTCGTCATAGCCCATGTCGTTGAAACCGAGGTCCTCGCTGAGATCCTGCGCGGTAGCCGCGTGGAATTGCTGCACATGCAGCTGCGATCGCATCGCCGGCCGCGCGCCGCCCTTGCGGGCCAGCAACGTTGGCGACAACGAAGCAATGGGTTTGGAGTCGGTCATGCCCCCATGCCCTCTCAGGAGCCCGCCACGCGGCGGCCGAAGCCGCCGCCGGGGCGCTGGGCTCCTGGCATCACCGCCACGCTGGCAGGCGCGGCGAATACGGTGCGGCGGAAGTTCTTTTCCAGACGGTCGGCGATGTAGTTCCACAGGGCGGTGACTTCCTGGGCGGAACGGCCCGAGGGATCGCATTCCATCACCGTGCGGCCGTCGATCATCGAAGCGGCGAAATCGGTGCGGTGATGCAGGGTGATCGGCGCGACGGTGCCGTGCTGCGACAGCGCGACAGCGGCTTCGGAGGTGATCTTGGCTTTGGGAGTCGCAGCGTTAACCACGAAGATCAGCGGTTTGCCGGCACGTTCGCACAGATCGACGGTGGCGCCGACGGCGCGCAGATCGTGCGGGCTGGGCCTGGTCGGCACGACAATGAGTTCGGCGACGGAGATCACGCTCTGAATCGCCATGGTGATGGCCGGCGGGGTATCGATCACGGCAAGGCGGAAGCCCTGCTGGCGCAACACCGCCAGATCGGCGGCCAGCCGCGCGACGGTGGTCTGGGCGAAGGCGGGCAATTCCGCCTCGCGCTCGTTCCACCAATCGGCGAGCGAACCTTGCGGGTCGATGTCGATGAGGACGACCGGCCCGGCGCCTGCGCGCTGAGCCTGCACAGCCAGATGGCCGGAGAGCGTGGTCTTTCCCGAGCCGCCCTTCTGCGATGCCAAAGCCAGTACGCGCAATGCAATTCCCCCGAGATGCTTAGGTGGTGCAATCGAAATCTGAACTGGGGGATCGCAGATCGTTCCTAATTTTAGGTTAATGCCGCCTGCCGCAAATCCGGATAAATTCGGCAGAATCGAGCTTCGCGGATTCCCTAACGGCCGGTTCACTACGATGCTTAGCCATCGCAACTGTGGGCCAGTGCGGCAGCGGGGCTTTCGACTCTGGAATGTCGCGGTTTTGCTGTTAAGACAGCGGCGTCGCAGGGGAAAATTCGGAGTATTGGCGAATGTTGGCGAGGACACGGCTTCGCGGCGGCATTCTCGCCGCAGTGGTGGCGCTTACCGGCGGGCCGGCGCTGGCCGACGTCAAGGCGGGGGTCGATGCATGGACCGGCGGCGATTTCGCTGCCGCCGTCGCCGAATGGCAGGCGCCTGCGGCCCAGGGCGACGCCGATGCCCAGTTCAATCTGGGCCAGGCCTACAAGCTCGGACGCGGGGTGAAGCAGGATCTAGCCAAGGCCGAGGAGCTGTTCGGCAAGGCGGCCGCGCAAGGTCATATGCAGGCTTCCGACAATTTCGGACTGCTGCTGTTTCAGCGCGGCGAGCGCGCGAAGGCGCTGCCCTTTATCAGCGCCGCCGCCGACCGCGGCGATCCCAGGTCGCAATATCTGCTCGGCATTGCTCATTTCAACGGCGACAATGTGCCGAAGAACTGGGAGCGCGCCTATGCGCTGGTGAGCCTTGCCCAGCAAGCGGGGCTGCCGCAAGCGGCCTCGGCGCTTTCGCAGATGGACCAGTATATTCCGCTCGCACAGCGGCAGGCGAGCGTGCCGCTGGCGCGCGAGCTGGCTTCGCAGGCCGAAGCGACCCGGGCGCGCCAGCTGGCGACGGCGGACCTTGGCTCCTCGGTGCCCAACACACCTACGGCGCCCGTGGTTACCGCAGCGCCGCGGGTGCCGCCCATGGCTTCGGCGACAGTTTCGGCCCCGCCCGCCGGACCTCTGGATACCGGCGCGCCCTATGCCCGCCCGGCAGCGCCTGCGGTCAGCCCAAGCCCGTCCCCGCGCGTCGCTGTCGCCAATCCGCCTCCCGCCGCGACCGGCAGCCCGCAAGCTGCTGGAGCCGATTTCACCCGTCCGCGCGCGCCTGTTGCGATTGCGGCGCCGCGACCGGCCGCCGCTGCACGGCCTGCGCCGCCCGCACCGGCGGCGAACGCCAGCGGAGCCTGGCGGGTACAGCTTGGCGCATTCGGCGTTCCCGCCAACGCCCAGGCAATGTGGGACCGCGTCAAGACCCGGCCGGAAGTCGCTGGCCGCGCCAAGCTGCTGATCGCCGCCGGCGGGGTTACCAAGCTCCAGGCCGGCGGCTATGCCAACGAGGATGCCGCGCGGGCCGCCTGCTCGCGCCTGTCGTCGGCCGGGTTCAGTTGCCTCGCCACGCGCAACTAGCAGGCTGCGGCGGCTGTATCGCAAATCTAGTTGCTATTGCAACCAATTCGCATTAACAAGGGGGACTTCCGGCGGGAGCCCCTTGATGTATATTTGCATTTGCAACGCGATCCGGGAAAAAGATTTGCGCCTCGCTGCAAGGACTTGCCGCGGCGATGCCGACGCCGTCTACGAGTCGCTCGGCAAGCGCCCGCAATGCGGCCAGTGCCTCGACGAAGCGGCGGTAGTGCTCATCGAGGAACGCATTGCCATGCAGCTTCCGGTGCTGGTCTCGGCCTAGTTCCAAGTTGCGGTTTGCCACCTGCTGCGGCATAATGATCGCCCAACAGCGGAGGCAGTCATGCAAGGCGATCCCCAGGTCCTCGACTTCCTGAACAAGGCCCTGCTCAACGAGCTGACCGCGATCAACCAATACTGGCTGCACTATCGCCTGCTGGACCATTGGGGCCTCGGCAAGCTCGCCGATTACGAACGCCACGAATCGATCGACGAGATGAAACATGCCGACCGGCTGGCCGAGCGTATCCTGGTGCTGGACGGGCTGCCGAATTTCCAGGCGCTGGGGAAGCTGCGCGTGGGCGAATCGGTCGAGGAGGTGCTCAAGGCCGATCTCGCGCTCGAACTGGAGGCCATCCCGCTGATCAAGGATGCGATTGCCCACTGCGAGGCGGCGCGCGACTTTGTCAGCCGCGATCTGTTCGCCGATATCCTCAAGAACGAGGAAGACAGCGTCGATTTTCTGGAAACGCAGTTCGACATGATCAAGACCATGGGGCTGCAGAATTACATTCAACTCAACAGTTCGCCCGCCGAAGGCAGCTGACAGCGCGCCTCAGGCGAAGGGATTTTTCGCACTGCGCAATGTCAGCCGGATCGGCACGGCAGCGAAGCCGAGTTCGCGCCGGATGCCATTGACCAGATAGCGCCGGTAGCTTTCCGGCAGCTCGTCCAGCCTTGTGCCGAACAGCACGAAGCCCGGCGGGCGGGTTTTGGCCTGGGTGATATAGCGCAGCTTGATCCGCTTGCCGCCGGGCGCGGGCGGCGGATTGGCTTCCAGCGCATGATCGAACCAGCGGTTGAGCAAGCCCGTGGGCACGCGCTTCGACCAGGTTTCGCGGATTTCGAAGGCAGCGCCGAGCAGTTCGTCGAGCCCCTTGCCCGTGCGCGCCGACACCGCCAGCAGCGGCACGCCGCGCACCTGCGCCAGCCCGTCCTCCAGCGCGGCACGGATGCCGTTGAATAGTCCCGAGGGGCCCTCGGCAATGTCCCATTTGTTGATCGCGATGATCAGCGCCCGGCCCTCTTCCAGCACCATCGCGGCGATCTTGAGGTCCTGATGCTCAAGTCCCTGGGTGGCGTCGAGCAGCAACACCACCACTTCGGCGAAATCGACAGCATGGCGGGCATCGGCGACCGCCATCTTTTCGAGCTTGTCGGTCACCCGCGCCTTCTTGCGCATGCCGGCGGTGTCGATCAGCCGGACGGCGCGGTCCTCGTTCGTCTTGGGATCGCGCCAGCTCCAGTCGACCGCGATCGAATCGCGCGTGATCCCGGCTTCCGGCCCGGTCAGCAGCCGGTCCTCGCCCAGCATGCGGTTGATCAGCGTCGATTTGCCGGCATTGGGCCGCCCGACGATAGCGAGCTTGAGCGGGCCGGAGAGTTCGTCTTCGGGCACGGTCTCCTCGTCGGGCTGTTTGTCCTCGAGATGCGGCAGCAACGCCTCGAACAGATCGCCCATGCCCTGGCCGTGCTCAGCCGACAACGGCACCGGATCGCCGAGCCCCAGCGCATAGGCCTCGAACAGGCCGTGATCGCCCTGGCTGCCTTCGGCCTTGTTGGCGACCAGCACGATCGGCACCGAGGAGCCGCGCAGCCAGCGGGCGATTTCCTCGTCGAGCGGAGTGATGCCGGCGCGCGCGTCGATCACGAACAGCGCAACGTCGGCGCCATCGAGCGAGGCCTCGGTCTGCGCCCGCATCCGGCCTGGCAGACTGGAGGGGTCGTCGTCCTCCCAGCCGGCGGTATCGACGATGGTGAAGCGCAGCCCGATCAGCTCGGCCTCGCCGAAGCGGCGGTCGCGGGTGACGCCGGGCTGATCGTCGACCAGCGCCAGCCGCTTGCCGACCAACCGGTTGAACAGCGTCGATTTGCCGACATTGGGGCGTCCGATGATGATGACCTGCGGCAGCATGGCACGCGCCTGCCCACTCTTGGGCCGCTTGGCAAGCCGGACGGCAAGTTCTTGCCGCACCGTTAACCAAGCGCGGAAAGCCCAATCTAACCATCGCGGGACTAGCAAGGGGCCATGTTTCCGCGATCCGCTCCTTGCTTGCTGGCCGCCGCCCTGGGCCTGGCTGCACCGGTTTCGGCCGATACTGCCGTCGAGATCGACCGCGATGCCCGCGCGGCGATGCCGGCCTATCTGCAATGCGTGCCCTATGCCCGCCAGCTGACCGGCATCCAGATTCGCGGGGATGCCCACACCTGGTGGGATCAGGCAGCGGGACGCTTTGCCCGGGGGCAGACGCCGCAAGTGGGCGCGGTGATGGCCTTCCGCCCGCATGGCAACATGCGGCTGGGCCATGTTGCGGCGGTCAGCCGCATCGTCGATTCCCGCACGGTGCTGCTGCGCCACGCCAATTGGTCGATGATCGATGGGCGGCGCGGCCAGATCGAGGACAATGTCCGCGCGATCGACGTCTCCCCGGACAACGACTGGAGCGAAGTGCGGGTGTGGTACGATCCGATCCAGGGGCTGGGCACAACGCGCTGGCCGGTGCGGGGGTTCATCTACAACCGCAAGCCGGGACCGGAACCTACGCCGCTATCGCAGCTGGCCAAAGCCAGCGACGACCCGATCGGCGATATCATCGCGCGGCGGCTGCGCCCGGCGGTGGCGGCTCGCTGATCAGGCGCTGGCAACCGGCGGATCGTCGCCGAGATCTTCGTACCAGGCTTCGACCGGGCCGTTGAGCTTGAGCGTCAGCGGCTGGCCCTTGCGGTCCATGGTCTTGCCGGCCTGCACCCGCACCCAGCCTTCGGAAATGCAATATTCCTCGACATTGGTGCGGACCACATCCTTGAAGCGGATGCCGATGCCGCGCTTCAGCTTTTCGGCGTCGAAATGCTCGCTCCTGGGATTGATCGCAAGGCGATCGGGCGGGATGTCGGGACCGGAAGTTGTTTCTTCGCTCATGCTTCGCGCCTCTAGGGCGCGGAGAGCGCTTGTCAATTCATCCGTCTTTGCCTATGGGCGCGCCTTCCGTCCCAAACGGCCCCCGGGCCATGGCTTGGCGAGCGGGCGCGTAGCTCAGCGGTAGAGCACACCCTTCACACGGGTGGGGTCGCAGGTTCAATCCCTGCCGCGCCCACCATAAGTGGCCTTATACGGCCCCTTATATTGACATTTTATGGATTACAGGCCATATATGGCCTATGATTTTCACTCTCCATGATCAGATGATAGGCTTGGGGAAAAGGATCAAAGCGCGACGCTTGGCCTTCGATCTTAGTCAGGAAGCTGCTGCTGCCAAAGCTGGCGTAGCCCATCGAACCTGGCGACGGATGGAGGCCGAAGGAAAGGCCTCCATCGAGGATTTGATCCGCGCTGCCATTGCCCTCCGATGTGATGAAGGCATTGTCGAACTGTTCCCGGAGATGGCTGCAAACAACATGGACGAGCTGCTTGCGCAGCAACGAAAGCCAACCAAATCGCGGCGGCAGCGCGCTGGGGGTGCGAGGCCATGAAGATTGTTCCGGGAAGTCCACTGGCAGTTGGACTTCTGAGCGATGAGAAGTCCAAACCGCGCTCGGTCGGCAGGCTCGCAATGGCCAGCGGATTAGCACAGCTCGAATGGTCGGCAGAAGTCATCGCCGAGGGCCTGACGATTTCCCCTCTGAGCTACCCCGCGGAGCCCGGCCTGCATCCTGCTCGCAGCCGGACGTTCGACGGCCTCCACGGCTTCCTCTCGGACTGCTTGCCTGATGCTTGGGGCATGCTGTTGTTGAAGCGAAGGCTCCAGCGTTTGGGGTACCGGTTCGAAGATCTGGATGCAGTTGACCGGCTCGCCCTGGTTGGCACGAAAGGCCGTGGTGCCCTCGTCTTCCAACCGGAAACACTCGCAGGCGAGGCATCGGGCAGTATCGATCTCGATCTTCTGGCCGATGAGGCCCGCCATGTGTTGCTCGGCGAGGAAACCGAATTAGAAGCGCTTTTGGCTCGCCTGGGTGGCGGCTCAGGTGGCGCGCGGCCGAAAGTCCATGTGGCAATCGCCGCTGACGGCAGCCTGTGCCCCGGCGATGAACTGGCTTTAGGCGGCGGCGCGCCCGCTTCCGAAGAATGGATCATCAAGTTTGCCGCGACCAATGACCCGTTAGATATCGGACCGCTGGAAAAAGCTTACGCCAGAATGGCCCACGCCGCACATGTCGACATGGCGGAGACTAAGCTGATCCCATCGGCAACCGGTTCAGGCCATTTCGCCACCCGACGGTTCGACCGGCCTGCTCCGGGCAAGCGGCTTCACATGGTCAGCTTGGGCGGCGCACTCGAGGCGTCACCGCTGTGAATCGGCCTGCAATATTGACCCCGGTTTTGGGGTAATCGGCTTCTAAAATTGACCCCCTGAACCAGTGGTGTTCACGCTTTCGGTTTTGCCGGAGGCTGCGGGGAGATGTTGGTAGTGGAGACGGTTGCGCGCATCCGGCGCGAGTTTTTCGTCAAGGGCAAGTCGATCAAGGAGATTGTCCGCGATCTTGGCGTGTCGCGCAACACGGTGCGCAAGGTTCTGCGGTCCGGCAAGACGGCGTTTTCCTATGAGCGCAGCGTGCAACCGTTGCCGAAGCTGGGGCCGTGGGCGAGCGAGCTGGACGGGCTTCTGGAGGCGAACGGGCGCAAAGCGCGGCGCGAGCGGCTGACCTTGGTCAGGGTGTTCGAGGAGTTGCAGGGGCTTGGCTATCGCGGCGGTTACGATGCGGTGCGGCGGTATGCTGCGGCATGGCACCGGGAACGCTCGCTTGTAACGGCAGCAGCCTATGTGCCGCTGAGTTTTGCGCCCGGCGAAGCCTACCAGTTCGACTGGAGCCACGAAGTGGTGATCATCGCTGGTGCGACCACCACGGTGAAGGTTGCGCATGTCCGTCTCTGCCACAGCCGGATGTTCTATGTGCGGGCCTATCCACGCGAGAGCCAGGAGATGGTGTTCGACGCGCATGACAAGGCGTTCGTCTTCTTCGGCGGTGCCTGCCAGCGCGGCATTTACGATAACATGAAGACGGCAGTGGACGCGATCTTCATTGGCCGCGAGCGGAAGTACAATCGGCGCTTCGAGCAGATGTGCGGGCATTACCTGGTCGAGCCGGTGGCGTGCACGCCTGCCTCGGGGTGGGAGAAAGGCCAGGTCGAGAACCAGGTGGGCCTGGTGCGCGAACGCTTCTTCACGCCCCGGCTGCGGTTCAAGAGCTACAACGAGATGAACGCCTGGCTGGAAGACCGCTGCATCGCGCGGGCCAAGCAGGCCGCGCATCCCGAGTTGAAGGACCGCACCGTCTGGGATGTGTTCGAGGGTGCTGATCGCCCCGCGCTGATCGCCTATCGTGGCCCGTTCGATGGCTTCCACGCCTTGCCCGCTTCGGTATCAAAGACCCTGTTGGTTCGGTTCGATTACAACAAATACTCGGTCCATGCGCAGGCGGCAGGACGACCGGTCGAGATACATGCCTATGCTGACCGGATCGTCATCCGCCAGGGTGGCGAGATCGTAGCCGAACACGCCCGCCGGTTCGGACGCGAGCAGACGATCTATGATCCCTGGCACTATGTGCCGGTGCTGGCGAGAAAGCCCGGCGCGCTGCGGAACGGCGCACCGTTCAAGGACTGGGCACTGCCGCCCGCCATCGAGAGGGTGCGGCGGCGGCTTGGCAGCCATACCGATGGTGATCGGCAGATGGTTGGCATCCTGACCGCCATCACCAGTGACGGCATCGAGGCGGTGGAAGCGGCATGCGCCGAGGCGCTGGGCCACGGTCCGGTCAGCCGCGATGTCGTTCTCAACATCCTGACCCGTCAGCGCCAGCCACCGCCGCCGCTGACCATCGCCACGCCTGACGCGCTGCGGCTGACCCATGAGCCGATCGCCGACTGCGCCCGTTACGACAGCCTGAGGAGAGGACAGTATGGAACGCCACGAGATCCTGGAGATGATGGGCACACTCAAGCTTGCCGGCATGCGGCATGCCTATGATGAGATCGTTGCCGATGCCGTAAAACGGCAGCACTCGGCGCAGCGCATTGTCGGCGACCTCCTGAAGGCGGAGATCGACGAGAAGGCAGCACGCTCGATCAAGTATCAGATGACGATCGCCAAACTGCCGCTGGCCAAGGAGATCGCCGACTTCGACTTTGCCGCAACACCGATCAACGAGGTGCTGGTCAAAGACCTGGCTACGGGCGGCTTCCTGGCCCAGCAACGCAATGCCGTGCTGGTCGGCGGCACCGGCACCGGCAAGACCCATCTTGCAATCGCCATTGGCCGCGCCTGCGTGCGCACTGGCGCGCGGGTCCGCTTCTTCAACACCGTCGATCTGGTCAACCGGCTCGAGGCAGAGACCCGCGCCGGTAAACCGGGACGCATCGCCGATCATCTCTCGCGGATCGATCTCGTCATCCTCGATGAGCTCGGCTATCTGCCGTTCGCGCTGTCCGGCGGGCAGCTGCTGTTCCATCTCGTCAGCTGCCTCTACGAGCAGACCTCGGTGGTGGTCACCACCAACTTGGCGTTCGGCGAATGGCCACAGGTGTTCGGCGATGCCAAGATGACCACCGCGCTCCTCGACCGGCTGACCCACCATTGCGACATCGTCGAGACCGGCAACGAAAGCTGGCGGTTCAAAAATCGCGAAGCCGCTTAACCCCTTCCCCCGGACCCCCATCCCCCGGGTTGACCCGGTGGGTCCACAGGCACCTCCCACACGGACGCCGCCGCCAATGCGCTTGTGGATAGCGCGCGCCGGCGTCCGCGCGGGTCCCTCCCATGGACTACCGGGACAACCCGAATCCCAAACCCATGGGGGTCAACTTTGCACGCCGATAGGGGGTCAATATCCGGTGCCGATTGACAGTCACCGCATATTCCTAGCGTCGACTACGATGGCTTCCTGAGAGCGACGCTGGCGATAACCCGCAGCATGGCAGACGTTGAGCAGGCCTTCCGTCGTATGGTCTTCAACGTGCTTTCGCGCAATCGCGACGATCATGTCAGGCAGCATGCCTACCTGATGGACGATCGCGGGAACTGGCGTCTCGCACCAGCCTTCGACCTTACCTATTCCAATGGTCCCGGTGGCGAACACTATATGGCAGTTCAAGGCGAAGGCCGCACCATCACGCGTGCGCACGTCGAAAGTCTTGGAAAGAACCACGGTATTCCGGCCAAAACCATGGCCGCAATCATCGACGAGGTTCGGTCCGCCATGGCCGATTGGCCGCTACATGCGCGGGAAACCGGGGTTGGGCAGTCGCTGTCTTTAGTGAGCGAAGGACTGGACGAAGTCGCGCGCCAATTCGGCTGAGTTAGCTGTCCTGAACATCATATTCGTTGAGCAATGTGGCAACCTCGTCTTGGCCGAGAAGATGCCGGTTACGGTAGAGCTGGTCATTGTGGACGGTGTTCCACTTGCCATCGGATGCCTTCGTCGCATTGGCGATCACGGCATGGACATGCAACTGCGGCTCGTTGTTGCGGTTCACGTCGTGGAGGAAGGTCGCGGCGACCATGTTGCCGGTCTTCTCGACCACCTGCATCTTCGCTGACGGATCCCAGGGCATCGAGCATCCTCTTCTCGTGCCGTTGTGTGCTGCGCAGAAGCCGACCCTGGGCGCCTGCAAATGATGGCAGCCAATGCGACACCTAGGCGCCGCATGACCGCCGCCTGGCGCCGTCAGTCGCCGCCTGCGCGCCAGATAAAACCATATTGGTAATATTTATCTTTCCTACATGCCCATACCGGTTGTAATTACGGTGCCGTGACCGGGAATCGCCAGTGGCCCTGTCCCGGCATCCCTTCCCCCACGTCTCATTCCGGAGCCTGCACCCCCATGAACGGCATTATCGGCACCTTCCGCATCGGCGAGGACATCGCCGTCGCGCTCGATGCAACTTCCGGCGACCCGGCGACGGTCACGGCGATCACCGCCAGGATGAAACCGGCGAAAGCAGCCGGCAACCGCATCGTCCTCGACGATAGCGCGAGCGGCATCGACATGACGGTGGCCGCGCAGGGTGCGGCCGGCTGGACGATCTCGCTCGGCAATGCCGCCACCGCCAGCCTCGCGGCGGGCCTCTATGGCATCGACGCCCGGCTGACCGTCGCCGGCGCGGTGGAAATGACCGACCAGACCGCCTTCATCGCCCTGACCAAGGCTGCCGTGGCATGATTCTGGTGCTCGGCTGGCGGGTTGCGGACCGCCCCATCGCCACGCGCTGGCGCGGTCCCGCCGGGATGGTGGCGGCGCTGGAGCGCGACCCGCTGACGCCGGTCGCCGCGATCGTCGGCCCCCCGGGACCGCCCGGCCCCCCGGGTTCCGGCGGCGGCGGCGGCGCCGCGCCGCAGCGCTTCGATTTTGCCGCGTCGGCTATCTGGACCGTGCCGCACGGGCTCGGCTTCGCGCCTCAGGCGCAGGTGTTCCTGGCCAGCGGCGAGCAGGTGTTTCCCGACCTGGTGGTGGACGCCGCCCAGATCGCCGCGAGTTTCGCCAGCCCGGCCTCGGGCTACATCCTGACCAGCGCCGCCGCCGCGCCGCCCGGGCGCTTCGACTTTACCGCTGCGGCGAACTGGATCGCGCCGCACGGGCTCGGGCGCGCGCCGCAGGTGCAGGTGTTCCTGGCCAGCGGCGAGCAGGTGCTGCCCGACGTGGTGGTGAGCACCACCCAGATCGCCGCGAGTTTCGCCAGCCCGGCCTCGGGCTTCGTTCTCGCCAGCTAGAAGGAAAATCCTGCGATGAAAATCATGAACGGGCTGGACCTCCAGTCGGGCAAGATCACCGGTCTCGCCGCGCCCCTGGCCACCACCGACGCCGCCAACAAGCAATATGTCGATGCGGCGGTGAGCGGCTCGACCGCCGTGCTGACCAACCCCACCATCACCAACTACACCGAAACCCTGCACGCCCCCGCCGCCGGTTCCGCTTACACGGTCGATCTGGCCAATGGCACGGTGCAGAAGCTGACCAGCAACGCCAACCTCACCGTCACCCTGCCCGCCAGCGTCGCGGGCAAGAGCTATGTCATCATGGTCGCCTATGGCGGCACGCACACATTGACATGGGCGGGCGGCGGCACGCTGAAATGGGCGGGCGGAACCGCGCCCACGCCGACCAGCGCGAGCGGCAAGATCGACATCTTCAGCTTCTTTTGCGACGGAACCAATACGTTCGGTTCCGCCGCCGGGCTGAATTTCTGATGTTCGCCGCGACCAAGGCCGCGTTTCGCGCGAGCGCAAGCGGACCCGTCCCGGTGCTGAATCTCGACCTTACCTCGGCGCTCGACGGGCGCATCACCTTCACCCGCGCCAGTTCGGCGACCTATGTCAATTCGAGCGGGCTGGTCGCCAGCGCCTCGGCCAACGCCGCCCGGTTCGATCACACCGTGGCAGGCGTCGCGCTTGGGCTGCTGATCGAGCAAGCGCGGACCAACCTCGCGCTCTACAGCGACGATCTGACCAATGCCGCATGGGTGAAGACCAATTGCACGGCGGCCAAGACCGCCACCGGGCCGGACGGGGTGGGCAACAGCGCCAGCACGCTCACCGCGACGGCGGGCAACGCCACGGTGTTGCAGTCGATTACTTCCGCCAGCGCGCAGCGGACTACATCGTGCTGGATCAAGCGCCGCAGCGGCAGCGGCACGGTCGAAATGACGCAGAACAACGGCGGCACCTGGACGGCGGTTCCGGTCGCGGCGGGCTGGACGCGGGTCGCCATCGCGCCAGCGGCACTGGCCAACCCGATTGCCGGCCTGCGCATTGCCACCAGCGGCGATGCGGTGGACGTGGCGCTGTTCCAGCAGGAAGTGGGCGACTGCGCCACCAGCGCGATCCCCACCACTTCGGCGACGGCGGCGCGGGCAGCGGAATCCGTGTCGATGACCGGAACCAATTTCTCCAGCTGGTATAATACCGGGGCGGGAACCTTTATCGCCGATGCCGCGCCGCAGTTTGCGGATAATGCAGTAGTCGAGGCTTACATTTTCGACGCCGCCGCAAGTTCCGTCAATTACAACAAGCTGGGTGTCTATACGGCTGGCGCCCGGACCGGCGATCCCTATTACGCGTTCCGCAACTCGGGCGCGCAAGCTGTTGAGGGCGACAATGGCGCTTTCGTCTCCGGCGTGCACACGAAAGCCGCTGCGGGATGGGATGGCGGCACCCTGGTGGTCGCCGCCAATGGCGCGGCTCCCGACACCGCTGCGCAGACCGGTTCCAACCCGGCGCCCACCGCGCTGTATATCGGCCATGACCGGGCAATCGCTGCCCACATCAACGGCTGGATACGGTCGCTCAAGTTCTACAACACCCGGCTCGACAACGCCGACTTGCAGGCGCTGACGGCATGATCGACATCATCCTCCGCGCCGGAACCGGGGCGGGTGCTGTGAGGGGGGTGGACGCCGCGCCCGTCTTGCGTTGCCGGGGTGGAGGCGGCATAGCGCCGCCCCATGCACGACATCCGTTTTATCCGTGAGAACTCAGGGGCCTTCGACGCAGCTTTGGCGCGGCGGGGGGTGGAGCATCCCGCCGCCGCGATCCTGCTGCTCGACACCGCCCGGCGCGCGGTCGCGACGCGGATGCAGGAGGCGCAGAACCGGCGGAATGAGGCCTCCAAGGCGATCGGCGCGGCGATGGGGCGCGGTGACAAGGATGAGGCCGAGCGGCTCAAGGGCGAAGTGGCGGGGCTCAAGGAAACCCTGCCCGCGCTGGAGCAGGAAGAGCGCGAGCTATCGGGTCAATTGCAGGATGTGCTGGCGGCGCTCCCCAATTTGCCCGATGCCGATGTTCCCGAAGGCGCGGACGAGGCGGGCAATGTCGAAGTGGCGCGCTGGGGCACGCCGCGCAGCTTCGATTTCGAGGCCCGGGAACACGCCGATCTCGGCCCGGCGCTGGGGCTCGATTTCGAGACCGGGGCGCTGATCTCGGGAGCGCGGTTTACCTTCCTGCGCGGCCAGATGGCGCGGCTGCAACGCGCGCTGGGGCAGTTCATGCTCGACCAGCAGACTGGCAAGAACGGCTACACCGAATGCGCTCCGCCCTTGCTGGTGCGCGAGGAGGCGGTTTTCGGGACGGGACAGTTGCCCAAGTTCGCAGACGACCTTTTCTCGACGACGATTCGCAAGCCAAATCGCTGAGGTTTACGATGATCTAATGAGCCATCTGAACAACAACAGTTGGCCCTCAGGGCTTGAAGACTATTCGCGAAGCTGGTCGAACGGCTTAAGTGGGAACGACCCAGCAAATCGCCGCTGGCTGATCCCCACCGCCGAAGTCTCCCTCACCAACTCCGTCCGCGAGCAAATCCTCGCCGAAGCGCAACTCCCCATGCGCCTCACCGCGCTGACCCCCTGCTTCCGCTCCGAGGCCGGCGCAGCGGGGAAGGATACGCGGGGCTACATTCGCCAGCACCAGTTCGACAAGGTCGAGCTGGTCACCATCTGCCGCCCCGAAGACTCCCCCGCCGAGCATGAGAAGATGACTGCGGCGGCGGAATCGATCCTCCAGGCGCTGGAGCTGCCCTATCGCAAGATGCTGCTCTGCGCCGGCGACATGGGCTTCACCGCGCGCAAAACCTTCGATCTCGAAGTCTGGCTGCCCGGCCAGGGCGCCTACCGCGAGATCAGCTCGATCTCCAACTGCGGCGATTTTCAGGCGCGGCGGATGGATGCGCGCTATCGCCCTGCCGGCGAAAAGGCCAAGCCCGAATTCGTCCACACGCTCAACGGCTCGGGCCTCGCAGTCGGGCGCACGCTGGTGGCGGTGCTGGAGAATTATCAACAGGCGGATGGTTCGGTCGATGTCCCCCCTGTGCTGCACACCTATATGGGCGGCATTACAAAACTGATACCAGCCGCTTGATGCGCATCCTGCTGACCAACGACGACGGCATCCACGCCCCCGGCCTCGCGGTGCTCGAACGCATCGCCGCGCGGTTTTCCGAGGATGTGTGGATCTGCGCCCCCGCCGAGGAGCAATCGGGCGCGGGCCATTCGCTCACCCTCACCCGCCCGGTGCGGCTCAAACAGCACGATGCGCGGCGTTTCTCGGTCACTGGCACGCCGACCGACGCCGTCACCATGGCGCTCAAGAAGCTGCTGCCCGCGCCGCCCGACCTGATCCTCTCGGGGGTCAACCGCGGCGCGAACCTGGGGGACGATGTCACCTATTCGGGCACCGTCTCCGCCGCCTTCGAGGGCGCGCTGGCGGGGGTGCGCTCGATCGCGCTGAGCCAGGTCTATGCCGGCGAGGGCATGGGCGATGCGGTGCCGTTCGAAGCTGCTGAATTCTGGGGAGAACGCGTCATCGCGCCTTTGCTCGGCGCGCCGTTTGCGCCACGTAGCCTGATAAATGTCAACTTCCCGCCGCTGCCGGCGGAGCAAGTGAAAGGCATTCGGGTCGTGCGTCAGGGCTTTCACGATTATGCACGTGGCTCCGTGGTCGAGAGCAAGGATCCGCGCGGCTTCAGCTATTACTGGTTCGGACTTTACGGCATCGAGCATACCCCCGGCCACGCCACCGATCTGGAGGCGATTGCCGACGGCTATGTTTCGGTGACTCCGCTGCAGCTCGATTTCACCCACGACGCCTCGCTGGCGCCGCTGGCGGAGCGTTACCGGTGAGGCGGCTGGCGATTCTGGCCGCCCTCGCGCCGCTGCTGCTCGCCGCCGCAGACCCGCCGCTGCCGCCCAACCAGGAGACCGAGCACGTCGTCAAACCGGACGAGACGCTGAGCGGCATCGCCCAGCGCGCCGAAGTGCCGCGCATCCTGATCATCGAGGCCAACCGGCTGCAAGCGCCCTATGCGCTGAAGGCAGGGCAGAAGCTGACCATACCGCGCACCCGCCGCCATACGGTGGGCAAGGGCGATACAAGGTTCACCATATCCTATCTTTACGGCGTGCCGTGGCAGGATATCGCCGTAGCCAACAGCCTTGAGCCCGGGGCGGCGCTCAAACCGGGGCAGGAGTTGCTGATACCGACAGTGGTCGCCGCGCCGGTGGCGACCGCTTCTGCATCTTCCGCAACGCCGTCGCCTGCCCCGTCGGCCAGCGCCTCTCCCGCGGCGGCGCGCCTCGCCTGGCCGCTCCCCGGCAACGTCCGCCGCGGCTTCACCCCGCGCGGGCGGACCAGCGACTTTCACGATGGCATCGACATCCCCGTGCGCGAGGGCACCGCGGTGCGCGCCAGCGCGGCCGGCAAGGTGCTGTTTGCCGGCAACGAGCCGCGCCAGTTCGGCAATCTGGTGGTGGTCGATCACGGCAATGGCCTCCAGACCGCCTATGCCTTCCTCAGCCGGATCACGGTGAAGGAGGGCGACGACGTCAGCCCGGGCGAGCGGGTCGGCCTGTCCGGCCGCACCGGCAGGGCGCGCGGGCCGGAGCTGCATTTCGAGGTGCGGCGAAACAACCGCCCGGTCGATCCGGTGCCGCTGCTCGCCGCGCGGAATTAGCTCAGGGCCCAGAACGCCGTGCCCATCGCCAGATAGGCTGCCAGCCAGAAGCCGCAATCGACCAGCCTGCCGCGCTGGCCGACGCCGTGGCGAGCGAGGGCGAGGTAGACTGCCGGGCAAACAAAGGCGAGCGCGAGGCCGCCCGACATCATGAAGAACAGCCATGGCTTGGCGCGCAGCACTTCCCCGCCGATCCGGGAAAAATTATGCGCCAGCATCGCCGCCGCGATCAGCATCACGCCAACCGCCAGCGGCCAGCTGCGATGGGGCAGCTTGCCCTCGGGGGTCAGCCCCTCAAGCAGCGAGCGCTTGCTGCCGAACCATGGACCATACCAGACAATCCCGGCCAAGACGGCCGCATTGGCCGCCAGTATTGCCGCGATCCAGTAAAGCGGCTTCATCGCGCGCTGCGCCGATTCATCGCAGCATGCCGAAGATCGCGCCCATCACGGTGTAGATCGCCGTCCAGTAGCCGGCGTCGATCAGGAACAGTTTGAACGAGTTGCGCGAGAAGAGATAATTCACCCCGATCGAAGTCGCGACAAAGCCAAGGCCGATTGAGCCGGCGATCAGCGCGCTTGCCCCGATGCCCGGTCCGCCATCGCTCGCCAGAATATGGCCGAGCAAATAGGCGGCGACAAGATTGAGCAGGAACACCAGGCCGAAGATCATCGGCATGTTGGCGCCCTTGATCAATTCGTCGCTCAATCCCGATTCGCGCTGCCACGCCTTGCCGAACAGCGGCCCGTACCAAATGCCGCCGATGGCAAAGCCCGCGAGCGCCGCGCCGATCACGGCGATCCAGTTGATATCCCACATCTCACTTCCCCTCTCCCGATCGCGAGAACCCCATTCTGACAGGCATTCCCCCGGCGGCAAAGCCACAACGTGACTCTTGCCGCCAATGCGCCTATGCGCGCCGCCTATCGCATCATGGCAACCCAGCTTCCCCCCCAGCCGAAAGTCGGCATGGTCAGCCTCGGCTGCCCCAAAGCGCTGGTCGACAGCGAGCGCATCCTCACCCGGCTGCGCGCCGACGGCTATGCGATGAGCCCCGATTACGCCGGGGCCGACGTGGTGCTGGTCAACACCTGCGGCTTTCTCGACAGCGCCAAGGAAGAGAGCCTGGCGGCGATCGGCGAGGCGATCGCCGAAAACGGGCGGGTGATCGTCACCGGCTGCATGGGCAATGAGGCCGAGGCGATCCGGGCCAGGTTTCCCGCCGTGCTGGCGGTGACCGGGGCGCATCAATATGAAGCGGTGGTGGGCGCGGTGCATGCGGCAGCGCCTCCGGGCCAAGGGCCTTATGTGGACCTGATCCCCCAGCCCGACATAAAACTCACCCCGCGCCACTACAGCTATCTCAAGATCTCCGAGGGCTGCAACCACTCCTGCGCCTTCTGCATCATCCCCCAGCTGCGCGGCAAACTCGCCAGCCGCCGGATCGACGCGGTGCTGCGCGAGGCGGAGAAGCTGGTCGCCGCAGGCACGCGGGAGCTGCTGGTGATCAGCCAGGACACTTCGGCCTATGGCGTCGATACCCGGCACGAGCCGCGCGACTGGCACGGCAGGCAGGTGCGCGCGCATATGACCGATCTCGCCCGCGAACTCGGCCAGCTGCGCACGCCTGAAGGCGCGCCGCCGTGGGTGCGGCTGCACTACGTGTATCCCTACCCGCATGTCGATGCGGTGATCCCGCTGATGGCCGAGGGGCTGCTGACGCCCTATCTCGACATTCCCTTCCAGCACGCCTCGCCCAAAGTGCTCAAAGCGATGAAGCGCCCGGCCAACGAGGCCAAGGTGCTCGAGCGGCTGGCGAGCTGGCGGGCAATCTGCCCGGACATCGCCGTGCGCTCCAGCTTCGTCGTCGGCTTCCCCGGCGAGACCGAGGCGGATTTCCAGTATCTGCTCGACTGGCTGGAAGAGGCCCAGCTCGACCGGGTCGGCGCCTTCCGCTTCGAGCCGGTCGCCGGGGCCGCGGCAAACGCGCTGCCCGGCGCGGTGCCCGAAGAGGTCAAGGAAGAGCGCTACGCCCGGATCATGGCCAAGACCGAGGCGATCAGCGCCGCCAAGCTCGCCGCCAAGGTCGGGCGGACGCTGCCGGTAATTATCGACGAAGTGGGCGAACCCGACGAAGACGGCGATATCGGCGCCAACGGGCGTTCCCAGGCCGATGCCCCGGAGATCGACGGAGCGGTGTTACTAAGACAAGTTCCGGCCGGCCTGATGCCCGGAGACGTGGTGCAAGTTCGCATTGAAAACTCAGATTCGCATGATTTATTCGGCGTTATTTCAAATCTTTAGCCATCCAATTGCAAAATTATCAACAGCCGGCGCGCGATTCGTTCTTGAAATATTAAGGAAATAAGGCGATATCGGTCGAGCCTTTCAGGCATCCTCTCCCAAACTTCAAGGGGGCCGGTCCAGTACCGGCCCCTTTTTTCATGCGCGGTTGCGGCTTGTTGGGCTTCGGCAAAATTTCCCCCATTGGCGGAGGTGGCAGCCCCGCAGGGGCTGACGGAGGGGGTCAGCCCCCCCATTCATCCCGCTCGCGCGGCTTTTCCCCCCGCTGCCGACCCATGATCTCCAGCGCCGACGCGACATCGGCCCTGGCCCGGCGCTCCTCGAAAAAGTCTGCCGTGCGCAGCGCCGAGAGCTTTTCGGCGACGGCGGTGACGATGAATTGGTTGAGGCTGGTGCCATCGTCGCGCGCAACCTTTTCCAGCTCGCGCTTGAGCGAGGCGGGCAGGCGCAGGGCATAGTTGCTGGCGACACTCATTTTAGCGACTCCAAAAATTGCGCAGGCGTGGCAAGGGCGACATCGAACCGTTGAGCAGCCATGGCAAAGTCACGGCGGTTGAATGTGACGATCGTGCGATCGGATGCATTGCTCGCCTATAGCAGCACCTTCGCCAGCTCGCGCCAGGCTGCCCGCGCGCCATCCAGCCCCGCGCCGGTGATCGCCTGGATGCAGACATGGTCCGCCCCGGCGTCGTGGTGCGCCTTGACCCGTTCGGCGATCTGCGCGGCGCTGCCCCAGGCGAAGATGCCGTCGATCAACTGGTCGCTGACCGCCGCGATGTCGTCTTCGCTATAGCCCAGGCGGCGCCAGTTGTTGGCGTAGTTGGGCAGGCTGGTGTAAAAAGCCACCGCTTCGCGCGCGAGGGCGCGGGCCTTGCCGGGATCGGTTTCCAGCACCACGCCCTGCTCCGGCGCCAGCAGCTTGCCGGGGCCGAGTATGCCGCGCGCGCCGGCGGTATGGCTGGGATCGGCGAGATAGGGATGCGCGCCGGCGGTGCGCTTGCCGGCCAGCGCCATCATCTTCGGACCCAAGGCGGCGATGCACAGGGCGTCGCCGGGCAGACCGGCGGCTTCGGCCTCATCGAGCCATTGGCGGGTCTTGGCGACCGGCTTCATCCAGTCAGCACCGATCAGCGGCGCGTGGCTCACCCCGATCCCCAGCATGACCCGCGCCTGCCGTTCCGCCGACTGGCCCTTCCACCAGGCCGCGACGTCTGCGGCGTCCTGCTTCCAGATGTTGATGATGCCGGTGGCGATGGCGATCCGCCTGGTCTTCGAGAGCAGCCGATCGACATCGCTCAGCACGGCATCGTCGATCCCGCCGGGGATCCACACCGCGCCATAGCCCAGCTGCTCAAGCTCGACTGCGGCCTCGTCGATCGCCGCGGCATCGCCGAAGCGCAGTTCCATCGACCAGACGCCGACACGTCCGACTTGCGGTATCATAGCTCACTCTCCTGTTTTGGCTGTGCCGGTTTTACTCTAGATGGCGCGGCGCGGGCGGCAAGCACCTTTGACGACCTACAGCCAGCCGATCCTGCGGAACCGCAGCCACAGCCCGGTGCAGATCGCCAAGATCCCGCCCATCACGGCGTAATAGCCATACTTCCAGCGCAGCTCGGGCATGACGTCGAAGTTCATCCCGTAGATCCCGGCAATCGCCGTCGGCACCGCGAGGATCGCAGCCCAGGCGGCGAGCTGGCGGGTCATCGTGCCCTGGCGGTGCTGCTCGAGCAGGCTGGCGGTTTCGACGATGCTGGCCAGCGTCTCCTTGAGCCCGCGCATCCGCGCCATGCTGCGCCGCATATGGTCGAGCACGTCGCGGAACCAGACTTGCGCCGAGGGATCGATCGCCGGCAGCGCGGTCTTGGCCAGCCGGTCGCAGACTTCCTCCATCGGCCCGACGATCCGCTCGAACCGCCTGAGCTGGCGGCGCAGGCGGAAGATGCGGCGCAGGGTGGCTGGCTCGGGAAAGCTGTCGATCGCCCGTTCTTCCATGGTCTGCACCGTGGTTTCGAGCTTCTCCATGATCGGCTGGTAGCCATCGACGATGAAATCGAGGATCGCGTGGGCGACGAAGTCCGGACCTTCCGCCAGCCGGTCCGCGTCGGCCTCCAGCCGTTCGCGCAGCTGCGAATGGGCGCGGGTCGAGCCGAAGCGGACGGTGACGATGAAATCGGGGCCGAGGAAGATCGCGGTCTGGCCATAGGAGATGTTGTCGCCCTCCTCGAAGGCGGCAGTGCGCGCGACCAGGAACAGCTGCTTGCCGAAGACTTCGACCTTGGGCGCCTGCTGCGGATTGAGCGCGTCCTCCACCGCCAGCGGATGCAGGCAGAACTGCTTGCGGACCAGCTCCATCTCCTCCGGCGATGGCGTGGCCAGCCCGACCCAGTCGAAACTGTGCGGCGGCAGCGCCTCGCGCTCGGCGCCATCGACGGCGATGGCGTGTTCCGAGCGGTTTCCGGTGGCATAGCGGCGGGCGGCGACGATTGGCATGGCGGGCTTGTGGCAAAGGGCGGCGACGCTGGCAATCCGGCGGCGGTTTGCTTACACACCTGTCAGCCGGAAGGAGACGCCGATGAATGCCATGAGCGCCATGACCGAGCCGCTCGACGTGCTGATCGTCGGCGCCGGGCTGTCCGGCATCGGCATGGCCATCCAGCTCGCCGCCAAATGCCCGGGCAAGCGCTATGCCATCCTCGAGCGGCGCGAGCGGCTGGGCGGCACCTGGGACCTGTTCCGCTATCCCGGCATCCGCTCAGACAGCGACATGTATACGCTGGGCTTCGAATCGGAGCCCTGGACCGACGAGAAGGCCATCGCCGAGGGCGCGACAATCCGCGACTATCTCGAACGCATCGTCGATGAGCGCGGACTGCGCCCGCATCTGCGGCTGGGCACGAAAGTCCTGGCGGCGGATTGGGACAGCAAGGCTGGGCTGTGGACGCTGTCGCTGGCGGGCGCGGACGGAAGGCCGGCCACCCTGCAAACCCGCTTCCTCTATATGGGGTCGGGATTCTATGACTACGACGCGCCTTACGATGCGGCGATCCCGGGCCTCGATGACTTCGCCGGGCAGGTGGTCCACCCGCAGTTCTGGCCGGAGCAACTGGATTATGCCGGCAAGCGGGTGCTGGTGATCGGCAGCGGCGCGACGGCGGCGACGGTGCTGCCGGCGATGGCGCAGACCGCCGCGCATGTGACCCTGCTGCAGCGCACGCCGAGCTGGTATTTCGCCCTGCCGGCGCGCGACGGCATCGCCAATTTCCTGCGCAGGATCCTGCCCGCCAAGGTCGCCTATGCGCTGACCCGGATGAAGAATATCGCGGTGCAGCGTTTCGTTTTCCGCAGGGCCCGCACCAAGCCGGAAAAGACCAAACAGTTCCTCCGCAAGCATTTGACCCAGCAGCTCGGCCCGGATTACAACCGCGCCGATTTCTCGCCGCCCTATGATCCCTGGGAACAGCGCATGTGCCTGGTGCCCGACGGCGATTTCTTTCAGGCGCTGAGGTCGGACAAGGCGGATATCGTCACCGGCGCCATCGACCGGGTCGATCAGTCCGGGGTGCGGCTGGAAGACGGGCGGCACATCGCTGCCGACATCATCGTCACCGCGACCGGTCTCAATCTCGCTGTGCTGGGCAAGGTCGCGATCGGCATCGACGGGGTGCCGGTAAACTTCGCCGAGCACTTTTTCTACCGCAATTGCATGTACTCCAACGTGCCGAATTTCGCCTCGCTGTTCGGCTACCTCAACGCCGCCTGGACGCTGCGGGTCGATATTGTCGCGGACTGGCTGTGCCGGTTGCTGAACCAGATGGACGCCTGGGGCGTCGATGTGGTGACGCCGCATCTGCCCGAGGATCACGGGCTGGAACCAGTCGACGCCTTCGGGCTGTTCAGCTCCAACTACATCAAGCGCGCCAGCCACCTCGCGCCGAAAAGCTCGACCACCGCGCCCTGGCGGTTGAGCATGGACTACACGGCGGACCGGCGCGAAATGCGCGATGCGCCGATCGACGACGGGGTGTTGCGGTTCGCGCGGGTTGGCGTCGGGATAAGGGCGAGCTAAGCCCGCTTTCATGCCCGAATCGTCACGCATCTACACCGCCGCGCTGATCGTCATCGGCGACGAAATCCTGTCGGGCCGCACCCATGACAAGAACATCGCCCAGATCGCCAGCTGGCTGGGGGTGCAGGGCATCCGCCTGAAGGAAGTGCGCGTGGTCGGCGACGACACGCCGGCCATTGTCGAGGCGGTCAACACGCTGCGCGCCCGCAACGACTATCTGTTCACCACCGGCGGCATCGGCCCGACCCATGACGACATCACCGTGGATGCGATCGCCGAGGCCTTGGGCGTCGGCGTCGAAGTCCACCCGGTCGCGCGCAAGATCCTCGAGGATTATTACGAGACCCGCGGCGGGATCAACGAAGCGCGGCTGCGCATGGCGCGGGTGCCAGAAGGCGCGGAGCTGATCCCCAACCGCTATTCCGGCGCGCCCGGCATCCGCAGCGGCAACGTGTTCCTGATGGCCGGGGTGCCGCAGATCACCGCCGGCATGCTCGATGCGCTGTCGGGCACGCTCGAAGGCGGGGCGCTGCTGCTCAGCGAAACCGTCGGCTGCTGGATCGCCGAGAGCGAAGTCGCCGAACTGCTGGCCGTAACCGAAAAGGCGCACGCCGGCTGTGCGATCGGCAGCTACCCGTTCTGGAAGGACGGCCGCAACGGCGCCAACTTCGTCATCCGCTCGGTCGACGCCGACGAGCTGGCCGCTTGCAGCCGGGCGCTGGCCAGCGCTTTGGAGGCGCTGGGCAAGCCGGCGGTGGCGGGGGGCATCTGACAAGTCTGCGCATCGTTGTCCTGGCGGCGATCGGCCTTGCCGCTTGCGCCGCGCCGCGCGCCTTGGACACCTTCGGCAAGGACCTCGACGCCTTCGAACGCGCCCTCGCCGCGCAGGACAGCGCCACGGCGGCGCTGACCGGCTGGTGCCGCGCACGGCGGATCGCCGATCCGGCGGCGATCGCGGCTGAGCGGCTGAAGGCGGAAATGGCGGAACCCGGCGCAGCGATGCGGCGCTTGCTGGATGTGGGGCCGGATGAGCCGCTGCGCTATCGCCACGTCCTGCTGCGCTGCGGCGGCACGGTGCTCTCGGTCGCCCGGAACTGGTATGTGCCGGCGCGGCTGACGCCCGGGATGAACCGCGAACTCGATGGCAGCGATGCGCCCTTCGGCCGGGTGGCCGGGCCGCTCCAATTCAGCCGCCAGCGCCTGACAAGCAAACGCGGGCAAGCGGACGATTGCCCCCAAGGCACAATTCTGTCGCAGCGCGCGGTGCTGAAACTGCCCGATGGCCGCCCGCTCAGCGCGGTGGTGGAATGCTACACCGAGGCCAATCTCGCGCGCCCGCGCTGAGACGGTTCCACCAGCCCGAACCGACACCCCTGCCGCCGGTCGATGATCCGCCTCAAGCGCTGAGGCTCTGCCATCATTCCGGCACGACAGCATGTAGCGTTAAATCAGGGTCACCCTCAAAACCGACTACCCTGAGCTTGTCGAAGGGCTGTTCTTTTTCTTCGGGCAGTCGCGCGTGACGCACGAAGAAAAAGACAGTGCTTCGACAAGCTCAGCATAGTCGGGACTGGGTCGGATGTGTCGCATTTCGCGCTAATCAAGCAAGCAGCATTGGCCGACGCTAACGCCCGGCCGGCGGCGGCACCGCGCTGCGCACTGGCGCGCCCTTGTCGATCAAATAGGTGACCACGACTTTTGCCGGTTTCCGACCGGTGTTGACGCCGTTATGCGCCACCCCGCGCGGCATCACGAAGTGATCGCCCGGGCGCATCCGGCGCGGCGGGGCGTTGGCGCTGCGCAGCTCCATCTCGCCGCTGACCAGCCAGGCGATTTCGGTGCCGGGGTGGACATGCCAGCCCGACGAGCCGCCGCGCGGAAACTCGCGGGTCAGCGTGTTGACCTCCTGCGGCCCATGGTCCTGCGGGACATCGAGATGGACGTCGAACGGCAGCGGAGCCGGCGCGAGCGGCGGTGGCGAGGAGCGATACGGCGGCAAGAAAACCGGCTTCGCGCATGCGTTCTTCCTCCTTCGCGATTGCGTTGCGCCGGGCATCGCCGGTCAACCGCAGCGCTATCCGTTCACCTGCAAATGTCGAAACACCCGGAACACGGCAAATGCCGCCGCCGGGAAGGTTATCGCCCACAGGGCCCCTATCCAGATCAAGCCGGGAAGAAACATCTGGAACGCCAGGCTCGGCAGGAGAAGACCGTTGAGCAACAGCAGCACCCGCGCCGGTCCGGCGCCGCGCACTTCCGGCACGGCAAATGCCGCGAACAGGGTAGCTGCGCACATCAGGCTGTAACCGAAGAGATCGATAGCGAACAGAAACGACTGGTAAGGCACGAACAGCAGCAGTTCGATCCCGGCCACATCGCCTGTCACGAGCCTGGGCGCCACGAAGGTCAGCTGGACGAAATAGACCAGTCCGGTCAGCGTCGCATAGGCAATGGCGAAGGCCGTCGCGGCAAGGCTGCATACCTTCCGGTCTGCGGGCGCGATCTGGTGCTGCGCAACGGTCATCACCATGAAGGCCGGTCCCAGCAGCAGCGACGGAAGCAGCAGTAGCGTCAGGCCGCTCGCTGTGCTGGTGCTGTTCGGGCCACCGGCAGACCCGAGCCATCCCAGCCATTCGAGGAGCTGAGCAAAAACGTAGGCAAGCCCGAACAGCATTGCCGCCGCCGCAGAGACCATTCCGACCCGTCGCGTCACAATTCCGCCGGGAGCCGGTTGCTCTGTCACGCCGCGATCGAATCCATACCCGCCAGCGAAGTGCGGTGCATCATCCTGCCGCTTTCCGGATCATAGGGGATCGCCCGGTGCAGCGCCGAGGTGTTCTCCCAGATCACCAGATCGCCTTCCTGCCAATCGTGCCGCAGCGAATAGGCTGGCTGGCAGCACCATTCGTTCAGCCGGATCAGCAGCGCGCGGCCTTCGGGGATCGGCATGCCCACCACCCGGTCGGCGGTGGTGCCGAGCAGCATCGACTTGTGCCCATCGGCATGGGTGAACACCAGCGGCCGCTCGGTGTCGCGGCTGATGCCGATCACTTTCTCGTATTGCTCATCGGGGATCGACCCGCGCAGCGGCACCATGCTGGCCGCGACCGAATGGATCACCTTGAGGCCTTCGATCTCGCGCCGCTCGGCATCGGAAAGCCCTGCATAGCCCGCCGCCGTGCTGGCGAATTCGGTCTGGCCGCCAACCGGCGCCGTCTTGCGGGCGGATAGCAGAGTGGCGAAGGGCGGCGCGATTTCCACCGGCATGCCGTCCATGTGGTAGAAATAGGTGCCCAGCACATATTCGGGCTGCGGGTTGATCTTCTTGTCGAGCGTCACCTGATAGACGTTGTCGTCGGTGTCCTGGACGTTGAACTTGCCCGTCAGCTTGACCTTGCCGCCCATCAGATCGGTGAGCCTCAGCTGCTCCTCATCGGTGAGGTTTACCTGGGGGAACACCAGAACGGTGCGCTCGGCGAGCTTCCGGCAGAGCGTCTGCGCGGCTTCGGGCGTGAACAGATCGTCGCGGCTGTCCCAGTGGACGCGGCTGCCGACTGCGGGTTTGATGTCTTCGAATTGCAGGGCCATGGAAGGCTCCTCAGCGAAGGAGTGCTGAACAGGTGTTCAATCGGCGTTGGAGCAACAATATGCCGAGGTCAAGCCCGCGTCAAAGGTGGCGGCGAACGTCCATGCTGGCGTGAAGAATGCGCATCACCGTGATGCCATGGGCGGTAATGCGGAAAAAGATGGTGTGCCTCGCAATGTTCCATCGACGATAGCCGTTGCGGTAGTGATCGCAGCGGGGTGCGATCTCCGGCGCCTGGGCCAGCTCGCCGCAGATGGATTTGATCCGCAATGTGTAATCGACCGCCTTTTCCAATCCCCATTGGGATACAGTGTAGTCGAAGATCGCGTCCAGATCGCGTTGCGCGCTTGGGGACAGGCGGTATTCAGCCATATTGGGCGCGTTTGCGAGCGATAAATGCGTCGAAATCGAAATGTTCGGGCTCGCCGCTCTCCTCGCCCTCGATCAGCGCGCGGCGCACTTCCTCGATTTCCGCGCTGCGCTCCTGTTCGCGTCGGACCAGATCGCGCAGATATTCGCTGTCGTTGGTATAGCCGCCCGCGCCGATCTGCGCCTTGATCCATGCGTCCTGCTGCGCGGTGAGGGTGATGGTCTTGCGGACGGTGGACATGGCGGCCTCGTTAAGGAGTGCACTCAATTGTGCACCGATTATCATATTATCGGTGCAGGCACCAGATTCATTTGCCGACGCTAATCACGCTACCAACACACGCTATCGAATCCTGTCCTTGAAATTGGAACTGCTGCCGCTCAACCGTTGGCGTGCCTTTGACTCAGCCCTTGCATCTGGGTCTCGGCGAGGAAGTTCGTGGTTGGCACTGAGCCTTGAGCAAGGCCAATGAAAAAGGCCGGGAAGGTCTCCCTTCCCGGCCTTTTCGAATTCACTTGCGCGAATGGCTTACCCGCCGTGCACCTGCGCCACGTCGATCTTCAGCCCCGGCCCCATCGAGGACGAAACCGCGATCCGCTTGAGGTACTTGCCCTTCGATCCGCTCGGCTTGGCCTTGACGATGGCATCGACGAAGGCGTCGAAATTGGCGCGGATGGCGTCGTCGGTGAAGCTCATCTTGCCGATGCCGGCGTGGATGATGCCGGCTTTTTCGACGCGGAATTCGATCTGGCCGCCCTTGGCCGCCTTGACCGCTTCCGCCACGTTGGGCGTGACCGTGCCCAGCTTGGGGTTCGGCATCAGTCCCTTGGGACCGAGCACCTTGCCGAGGCGGCCGACCAGACCCATCATGTCGGGCGTGGCGATGACCCGGCCGTAATCGAGATTGCCGGCCTGCATGTCTTCCAGCAGATCTTCCGCGCCGACCTTGTCGGCCCCGGCGGCGAGCGCCTTGTCGGCATTGTCGCCCTTGGCGAAGACCGCGACCTTGACGTCCTTGCCGGTGCCCGAAGGCAGCGACACCATGCCGCGCACCATCTGGTCGGCGTGGCGCGGATCGACGCCGAGGTTGAGCGCGATCTCGACGGTCTCGTCGAACTTGGTGGTCTTGAGCTCGCGCAGCGTCTTCAGCGCCTCATCGACGCCATAGAGCTTCTGGTTGTCGCCCAGCTTGGCGGCGAGGGCTTTGCGGTTCTTGCTTTGCTTTGCCATGTCCTTAGCCCTCCACAACTTCGAGGCCCATCGAACGGGCGGAGCCTTCGATGATCTTGGTCGCCTGATCGATATCGTTGGCGTTGAGATCGGCGAACTTGGTCTGGGCGATTTCGGCGAGCTGCGAGCGCTTGATCGTCCCGCCCGAAATCTTGCCCGGCTCCTTCGAGCCCGACTTGAGGCCGGCAGCCTTCTTGATCAGGAAGCTGGCCGGCGGCGTCTTGGTGACGAAGGTGAAGCTCTTGTCGGCGAACACGGTGATGATCGTCGGGATCGGCATGGACTTTTCGAGCTCCTGCGTGGCAGCGTTGAACTGCTTGCAGAATTCCATGATGTTGACCCCGCGCTGACCCAGCGCCGGACCGATCGGGGGAGAGGGATTTGCGGCGCCCGCGGGCACCTGCAGCTTGATATAGCCGTCGATCTTCTTGGCCACGATGGGCCTCCTTTCTTCCTGTTGGCGCCCCGTGTTTCAGGGGAGCCTCAGAGTGAGCGGTCAGGCAGAAGCAGCGAAGCTTCCTCCCGCGTGGATTCATCCGGCTGGGCCGGAAGAGCGCGCGCCTTAGGCGAAGGTCCGGAAAAAGGGAAGGCCAAAAAGCCTTGCCGCCCGCGCGCAAGTAACTCTATCACGGGCGGCGATATCCGGGAGGAATGCCCCATGCGCAACACCGCCGCACTTGCCCTTGCCGCCCTGCTGCTGGCGGGAGGATGCAAGGTCAAGCAGGAACCCGATGCCCAGCCAAGTGCGAGCGCCGCTGCGGCGCCGGCCGCGAGCGCGACCGCCGGCGCCAGCGCGGCGCCCACTGCGGCGGCCTTCAGTCCGGAATCGGTGCCCGAGAGCACGGCCACCATTCCCGCCTTCCCGCTGTTCAAGGACCTGGAAGGCCTGACCAATAATTTCAACGAGAAGGACGCCAATCGCGCCTTCGACCGCGCTCATTTCATTGCTGGCGAAACCATTATCCCGGTGGAAGGCAGGGTGTTCAACGGCTATTATAATCTGACCAGGGATCGGCCCTATTCCTCGCTCGAATTTCGCCGCAACTATGAGCAGGCCATTGCCCAACTCGGCGGAGTAAAGATCGGCGGCACGCTGAGCACCGATAAATACCGCCAGCAACTCAAAGGCACCACGCCCGCCCCCACTGACCACTGTTTCATCGACCCCTGCGATGAGGCCGATTTCTACCTGATCCGCCAGGGCGGCAAGCAGTGGTGGATCAGCGTCGCCACCGGCTCGTTCCCGCTGCATGGCTACGTCACCGTGCTGGAAAAGCAGGGCATGGCGAAAAGCTATTCCTTCATGGCCGCCGATGCGCTGAAGAGCGCGCTCGATGCCGATGGAAGGGTGCCGGTCTATATCGAGTTCGATGTCGACCGCGCCAGCCTGCGCCCCTCGGCGCGGCCCGCAGTGGACGAGATCGCCAAGCTGATGCAGCAGAATCCGCAGCTCAAAGTCTCGATCGAGGGCCATACCGACGATACCGGCACCGCCACGCGCAACCAGCCGCTGTCGCTCGCCCGCGCCGAAACGGTGCGCGCCGAACTGATCGCGTCGGGCATCGCCCCGGCGCGGATGAAGACCGCAGGGTTCGGCTCGGGCAAGCCGCTGGCGCAGGGCGCCGGCGAGGATGCCCGGGCGCGGAACCGCCGGGTCGAGCTGGTGAAGTTTTGACGTTCGAGGCAGGAGTGCGCAGCGCCTGAAGCAATGTTCTGTGCGTGCAATTTTTTTGAACTCTGAACGCTATGACAATACAAAGTCTGCGTGAGCCTTAAGCTCTCTTCGCGCGCCCTTATGGCCAAGCGAGCAGAGCATGACCTTGACCCCTTCGCGCCTGACAAATTTGAACGCAGGCACAAAGTCGCTATCCGCCGTCACGACAACGACCGCGCGAACCATTTCGCGCAAGGCCAATCGCGCCATATCGAGGCCAATCCTGATATCGACACCTTTCTGATTGATATCAAGACGAAAGTCTCTGTCTTCCAACGTGCGCGGTTCCTTGGTCAACTGCTGCACGGACTTCGGTTTGAGCACCCAACCTTGCGGCGTTAGGCGGGTTTCGCCCATCCGCAGGGCAAACCCTGGCTTCAATTCGAGTTGATCATAGAGACTCTGCGCATGTTTTGCGCGTTCAGTCTGGGCAAGATGATACGTGTCGCCTGAAACCGGATACGGCAGGCTCGCTAATGAAGGCGGAGCATCGTAGAAATAGGTGCGAAGTAACTCGTAGCTTTTCAATTCATCGTGAGCACGAATTTCTTCGCAAAGCGCTACAATGTCATCGGCCTTGGCCGGCTTTTTGAGCTTTTCCTGGAGCTTCTTTGTTACGAAGCCTCCGTCGAGCAAAATCGCAAATTGTGCTTGGATCATATAAAAATGGAGCCAGCCGACCCAAGCAGCGCTTTTGCGCCACATGGAGGATCGGCTGGCTCACTTGTTTATCTCTTCAATTGATCGGAGATGATGCATTAAAATCATCGAAATGTCAAGAATTTTGCCGATCGCACCTCATCACTTCGACAATTCGACCTGCTCGAAATCCAGCTCCACCGGCGTCGCCCGGCCGAAGATCGAAACCGACACCTTGACCCGGTTCTTGTCGAAATCGAGCTCTTCGACCACGCCGTTGAAGCTGGCGAAGGGGCCGTCGAGCACCTTGACCGAATCGCCGATCTCGTAATCGACGCTGATGTGCCGCTTGGGCTCGGCGGCGGCGGCGTCGCGGGCGCCGAAATAGCGCGCGGCCTCGCGGTCGGAAATCGGCTGCGGCTTGCCGTTGGGGCCAAGGAAGCCGGTGACTTTCGCGGTGTTCTTGATGACGTGATAGATGTCGTCGTTCATCGCCAGCTTGGCCAGCACATAGCCGGGCATGAATTTGCGCTCGACCTGCACCTTCTTGCCGCGCTTGACCTCGGTGACCGTCTCGGTCGGCACTTCGACCGCCTCGACCAGCTGCGACAGGCCCTTGCGCTCCGCCTCGGAGAGAATCGAATCGCGGACCTTGTTCTCGAAGCCGGAATAAGCGTGGATGATGTACCAGCGGGCCATGGGTCTCTCTTTGTCTAAACTTGGTCTTGTTCCGGTGCCGGGATTTCAGCGGCGTATCAGGCGAGCGACAGCAGCCACTGGACGGCAGCGCCGAACAGCGAATCGATGCCAAGGAAGAATATCGCCAGGATCACCATCATGATTCCCACGAAGATCGCGGTCGTGGTGGTCTCCTGCCGGGTCGGCCAGACGACCTTGCGGCCTTCGGTCTGCACCTGGCGCATGAACTCGCCGGGCGAGGTTCGGGTCTTGACGGGACGGTCTTCCATAACAGCTTCACTCCTGGCTTCCGCCATGGGGACATCGCCGCCCCGGCGCCTTGGTTTGCAAGGGAGCCGGGAGGGGCGTTGAGTCTCCGATGTCGGAAGATGGCCGCGACTTAGCGAGCGGGCGCCGCTTTTGCAAGCCGGGCGAGGAAGGAGTGCGGCGTGTAGTAAAGGATCGTCGCGCCTTCGGGCATGGTCGTTGGCTGCTGCCTGCCGATATACCACAGATAATCGGCATGCCGGGCAGGCGCGAATCCCGCAAGATCGATCGGCGCGCCCTTGGGGTGCAGGATCCGCTGCGACAGGTCGGTGAAGTCTGGCGGACCCTGGCGCAGGGTCAGCATATGCACCCCGGGCTGGGCGAAGTGGGTGTTGACCAGCGCATCGCGGCGGATGGTGGCATAGCTTGGCGCATGTTGCAGCAGGTCGTGCCGCCAGTCGCTGGTGTCCTGCACCACGGCGGCGGCGATCCGCGCGCCTTGCGGCACATGATCGAGCGCGCCGAGCATGGCCTCGACATCGCGCGAGCTCTGCTGCCAGGCGGCAGTTGTCAGCGACAGGCGCAACAGGAACAGCGCCGGGGCGAGCCACAGCGCCAGCCGCGGCGCCGGCCAGTCGATCGCCAGGCTGCCGGCGGTCAGCGCCACGGCGAGCAGGCGATAGTCGGTATAATCTCCGCCGCCGAGATGGCGCGGCAGCACCAGCGCCAGCAATGCGAAGATCACCGCCGCCCAGCCAAGCCGCCAGTCGAGCCGCTTGAACCACGCGGCGGCCACAAAGGCGGCGAGCAGCAGCAGCGGCGTGGCGATATCGACCCACCACGACTGGTCGCGCAGCGCCATGGTGGCAATCGTCCGCTTGTAGAGCCAGACATTCGGGCCATAGTTCGTGAGATGCCCGCCGCCGCCGCTCAGCAGCTGCGGGATCAGCGGCAGGGCAAGCGGCCAGAGCGCCAACAAGCCGGTCAGACTGCGCCGCCGCTGCCATTGGTAGCCCAGCACCAGCACCCCCAGCACGCCCCAGCCGGCGAGGTGGCACAGCCACACCAGCAGCCCGGCCGGCAGAAACACCAGCCAGCGCCAGCGCCAGCCCTCCAGCCGCACCCAGCCGGCAAAGGCGAACAGCGCCAGCGCCAGCGCCAGCGAGAAATTGAGCATGCCCAGCAGCAGCACCGGCGACCACACCGTCGCCAGCGCCAGCATCGAGCCCACACCTATGCGGCGGCGCAGCGTCCATTCGACCGTCATCATCGCCAGCGCGGTGAGCGGCGGGATCGCCATGGCGAGCAACTTGCCGCCAAGCTCGAGCCCGAACAGCTTCGCCATCGGCCAGATCAGCAAATCGGCCCCGAGATTGCCCGACCAGCGCCAGTCGAAGCGGTAATAGCGCGCCAGCCACTCGCTGCGTCCGCCGTCCAGCATGATGGCATAGCGCGCGAGGTGCGACGGGTAATCGGCCATTTGCGGCTGAGCGGCGACCAGGAAGGGCAGGCAGGTAAGCAGCGCCAGCGCCAGTCCGAGCCACGCCCCCTCCAGCGGAGTGGGGGCAGCGAGCAAACCGGCCTTGCCGGTGCTTCCAGGTTCGGGCGAGCGCATGGAGGCCTTCCTAGCTTGAGCGCCGGGTTAGGCAAGATCGGCCGGGGAACGGAGACATGCCGGTGTCCGGCCCGCAATTCGGCTTGCAGCGCCGCCGGTTTCCGGAAACAATCCTCGCGGGAGACAATCAGGGAAGCACCATGCCAAGAGCCTTTGCCATAGCCGCCGCCCTAGCCCTCGCCGCCGGATGCCTGACCGGTTGCGGCAAATCGGAAGGCGAGATTCGCGCCGAGGAACGGGCCCGCATCTTCGAGGATATGGCCAGCAAGAACCAGCAGGCCGGTCCGGCTGCGGTCGCAGCGGCGCAGACCCCGGCTGCGGCTGCGTCAGCCGGTCCTGCCCAGCCGCGCCTCTGCCCGAAACGCTCGCCGCGGCGGCGCCGACAAGCCGGCTGATCGAGACCTATGCCGCTTATATCGGCGACGACGACCTGCACAATTCGAGCGGCGACCGCCTGACCCAGCCCTGGGCGATCCTGCGGCAGGATCGCGCCAACTATCACCGCTTCGGCAAGCGTCAGGGCGCGGACCAGCCTGAACTCGTTTTTCGCTGTGGAAGCCAACCGCGCGATCATGGAGCGGATGCTGCGGAACGGCAGGATCGACGCCAGCGCCGCGCGGCAGGTGGTGCGCGGCAATGCGCTCGTCGTGGTGGAAATCTATGGCGAGGGAAACCGGGGCGATTATGTGCATGTCTCGGTGAATTGATCGCCTTGACCCTATCGCCGCGCGAACCGCCCCGGAACCGGAGCAACGCCTTTTCGCAGGTGCAGCATTGTTCGCTTGGCAAGGCCGCTGCCTTGCGGCATGTCTTGCGCAACTGGAGGTGCGATGCCGTCTGATTCGTCCGCCGTCTATGACGAAATGCATGAACCGTGTGGCGCGGTCAGGGCTGCTTATGCCGACTACGGCTCATGGCTGGGCGCGCAGGATCCCGGCTGGCTCAGGCAGAAGAGCGACGAAGCCGAGCGTTTTTTCCGCCGCACCGGCATCACCTTCAATGTCTATGGCGAAAGCGACGGCGAGGAACGGCTGATCCCGTTCGATCTGGTGCCGCGAATCATTTCGGCCAGCGAATGGCGCAAGCTGACGCGCGGGATCGAGCAGCGGGTGCGCGCCATCAATGCCTTTCTGCACGATATCTATCACCGCCAGGAAATCGTCCGCGCCGGGCGTCTGCCCGAACGGCTGCTCAGCCAGAACGCCGCCTTCCTGCCGCAGATGGCCGGATTCTCGCCGCCCGGCGGCGTCTATACCCATGTCGTCGGGATCGATCTGGTCCGCACCGGACCCGACGAATTCGTCGTGCTGGAAGACAACGCCCGCACGCCTTCGGGGGTCTCCTACATGCTGGAGAACCGCGAGACGATGATGGCGATGTTCCCCGAATTGTTCACCCGGGTGCCGGTGCGCCCGGTCAGCGACTATCCGCGGCGGCTGGCGCGCAGCCTGGCGGCCTGCGCCCCCGCCGGCGCCGCAGGCAACGGCAGCGGCCGGCCGGTGGTCGCGGTGCTGACCCCGGGCATCTACAATTCGGCCTATTTCGAACATGCCTTCCTTGCCGACCAGATGGGGGCGGAACTGGTCGAGGGCAGCGACCTGCGCGTGGTCGATGGGCGCATCGCCATGCGCACGACCTGCGGCTACGAACCGATCGACGTGCTCTACCGCCGGGTCGACGACGACTTCCTCGATCCGCTGAGCTTCAACCCCAAGAGCGTGCTCGGCGTATCCGGCATCATGGACATCTACCGGGCCGGCGGCATCACCATCGCCAATGCGCCGGGCACCGGCATCGCCGACGACAAGGCGATCTACAGCTACATGCCCGAGATCATCGAGTTCTATACCGGCGAACAGCCGATCCTCAAGAATGTGCCGACATGGCGCTGCGCCGAACCCGAAGCCTTGAGCAATGTGCTGGACAATCTCGCCGAGCTGGTGGTCAAGGAAGTCCACGGCTCGGGCGGCTATGGCATGCTGATCGGGCCGACTTCCTCGAAAAGGGAAATCGCCGACTTCGCCGCCAAGCTGCGCGCGCGGCCCGAGAACTATATCGCCCAGCCGACGCTGGCGCTGTCCACCGTGCCGATCTTCACCAAGGCCGGCCTCGCGCCGCGCCATGTCGATCTCAGGCCCTTTGTCCTGGTTTCGCCCACCGGCATCGACATCACGCCCGGCGGCCTCACCCGCGTCGCGCTCAAGAAGGGCTCGCTGGTGGTCAATTCGTCGCAGGGCGGGGGCACCAAGGACAGCTGGGTGCTGGAAGACTGATGGCTGGGAAACCCGCATGCTAGGCCGCAGCGCAAACGGCATCTTCTGGATGTTCCGCTATCTCGAAAGGGCCGAAAACACCGCACGGCTGCTCGATGCCGGTTTCCGCCTGGCGCTGACCCGGGGCCAAAGCGTGGCGCGCGACGAATGGCGATCGGTGCTGGTCACCACCGGGCTCGATGCGCAATTCGCCCGGCACCACGACGATTATTCCGGCCCGGCGGTGATCAATTTCATCCTGCGCGCACCGGAAAATCCCGGCAGCGTGCTCGCCATGATCGAGGGCGCCCGCAGCAATGCCCGGTCGGTGCGCACCGGCATCACCCGCGAGGTTTGGGAAGCGACCAACGAGAGCTGGATGGTGCTGCACGAACTGCTCTCGCGCCCGGTCAGGGCCGGCAATCTCGGCGAAGTGCTCACCGCCATCCGCCGCCAGTCGACCCTTGTGCGCGGGGCGATGGACGGCACCATGCTGCGCAACGAGATCTTCAATTTCGCCCGCATGGGCACCTTCATCGAGCGGGCCGACAACACCGCGCGCATCCTCGACGTCAAATATCACGTCCTGCTGCCCTCGGTCGGCTGGGTCGGCTCGACGCTCGACAACAGCCAGTGGGAGACCGTGCTGCGTTCGGTCGCGGGCGAGCGCGCCTATCGCTGGCTCAATGCCGGGGTGATGGATGCCCGCGGGATCGCCGAATTCCTCATCCTCGACCGCCGCTTCCCGCGCAGCCTGAGCTTCTGCTACGAAAAATTGCGCAGCAACATGGCCAGCCTGGCGCGCGAATACGGCCAGGAAACGCCGGCGCACGAGCTGCTGCGCGATGCCGGGTCCCGGCTCCACCAGACCACGACCGAGTCCATTTTCGAATACGGTCTCCACGAATTCATCATCGCCGTGATTGCCGGAATAAAGGCCATCGCCGACGCCATCGCCGCCGATTACAGGTTCACAGACTGATGCGCCTCGCCATCCGCCACACCACCCGCTACGATTTCGGCCAGCCGGTCACGCGCGGCCTGCAGCGCCTGCGGATGAAGCCCAAGACCTCGCACGGCCAGCAGATCCTCGATTGGCAAATGCACCTCGAAGGCGCGCGGCTGGAAGCCGATTATGACGACCAGCATCACAACCGCACGGTGCTGATCTCGGTCGAACCGGGCGCCCGCGCGGTCAGCGTGATGTGCAGCGGGCTGGTCGAGACTTCCGACAACGCCGGCATGGTCGGCCCGCACACCGGCTACATGCCGCTGTGGCACTTCCGCGCCCAGACCGCGCTGACCCAGCCAGGGACGCTGATGCGCGCGCTGATGGCGAAGCTGAAGGACCGCCGCGACAGCCTGGAGCTGCTGCATGCCCTGTCGCGCGGCGTGCTCGATGCGGTGGACTATGAGATCGGCTTCACCGACGCCGAAACCACCGCCGAACAAGCGATGGCGGCGGGGCGCGGCGTGTGCCAGGACCATGCCCATATCTTCATCGGCTGCGCCCGCGCGCTCGGCATTCCGGCGCGGTATGTCAGCGGCTATCTGATGATGAACGACCGCATCGATCAGGAGGCCGGCCACGGCTGGGCGGAAGCGCATGTCGATGGGCTCGGCTGGGTCGCCTTTGACGTATCCAACGGCATCAGCGCCGATTCGCGCTACGTCCGGGTCGCCACCGGCTGCGATTACCGCGAGGCGGCGCCAGTAACGGGGATAAGCTATGGCGGGGGCGAAGCCGCGCTGGCGGTCAGCCTTGCGGTCGAGCAGCAATTGGTAGAGCAGTAGCCGCAAAGGATCGGGGGATTCGGGCGTGACGTACTGCGTGGGCATGATGCTGGACCGGGGGCTGGTGCTGATGAGCGACACCCGCACCAATTCGGGCGTCGACAATATCTCCACCTTCCGCAAGATGCACAAATGGTCGGTGCCCGGCGAGCGCATCGTCGCGCTGATGTCGTCGGGCAATCTGGCGACCACCCAGTCGGTGGTCAGCCAGCTGGAGGAACGCAACAAGGCGCCCTCCGAACGGCATAACTCGCTGCTCGAAGCGCCGACGATGTTCCAGGTGGCGACGCTGGTCGGCAAGCTGCTCAACGATACGATCGCGGCGCAAAACCTGGAAAACGGCCAGATCGGCAGCGGCCAGTTCACCGCCTCGATCATCGTCGCCGGCCAGATCAAGGGCATGGAGCCGCGGCTGTTCCTGGTCTATCCCGAAGGCAATTTCATCGAGGCGAGCTTCGACACGCCGTTCTTCCAGATCGGCGAGACCAAATACGGCCGCCCGATCATCCTGCGCGGCTATGACCGGACGATGAGCTTCGAGGATGCGGTGAAGCTGCTGATGGTCAGCTTCGATTCGACGCTGAAGGCGAATCTCTCGGTCGGCCTGCCGCTCGACCTGCTGGTCATCGCGCGCGACACCTTCGCCCCGCTGCACGAGCGCCGGGTGATGGGCGACGATCCCTATTTCCGCGCGATATCCTCGGGCTGGGGCGAGGCGCTGAAAAAGGCTTTCGTTTCGCTGCCGGATTACAGTTTTTAGGGACTTTCCACCGGGATTGGCGCAGGTAAATGACTGGCAGGCGCTGCAGTGACCCCATCCAAAGCTTGATTCGATGGATCGCGAGCACCTCCAACCCCGCCTACCCTGAGCTTGTCGAAGGGCTGCTCTTTTCTTCCAGCGGCTGAGCGTGACGTACGAAGAAAAGGGCAGTGCTTCGACAAGCTCAGCATAGTCGGTCTTGGGTCAGATTGGACACAGTCAGTTGCAGCGAAACGAGCCATTAGCCGCGAACTCCGAATTGCAACTTGTTACTCCCGCGCTCGGCGTTTCGCCTCGCTTGCTATCGCCGCTTCCATATCCTCGAGCGACAAGGGTGGGCCGCTGTGCTCCAGGGAGCCAAAAACCTCATCGATGCTGGTTTTGGGAAAAGCAGGCGAGGCCATTAGCAATACTCTGTCTGGAGCGCCTTCGAGGCTTAGCCTGGAAATGGCAGGAGTGGCAGGATTCGAACCCGCGGCCCTCGGTTTTGGAGACCGATGCTCTACCAACTGAGCTACACTCCTGTGGGCGCCGGTGCCTCTAGAACCTGCGCGGGGGGATGGCAAGGTCAGTTCGCGCCGAAATGCGCTGACGGTTTTGCGGGGCCTTGCCGATTTGCTACACTCGGGGCGTGCACAGCCCCGCCGCCTCGAAGATCATCGATCCCGCCATGCTGATGCTCGCCTATCGCAGCGGCGTGTTTCCGATGGCCGACAACCGCGACGACCCCGATGTCTTCTGGGTCGAGCCGCGCCGCCGGGCGATATTGCCGCTGGACGGTTTTCACTGTTCGCGCTCGCTGGCCCGGACATTGCGGCGGGGCAGGTTCCGCGTCACCTGCAACGCCGCCTTCGCCGAAACAATGCAGGCCTGCGCCGGGCCGCGCCGGGACAAGCATGACGGCGGCGGCGGCGAGAGCTGGATCAGCCACAGGATCGAGGCGAGCTACATCCGCCTGCACGAGCTGGGCCATGCCCATTCGATCGAATGCTGGCAGGCCGGGCCGGACGGAGGCGAGGTGCTGGCGGGCGGGCTTTACGGCGTTGGCTTCGACCGGGTGTTCTGCGGCGAGAGCATGTTCAGCCGGGCGGCCGATGCCTCGAAGGTGGCGCTGTGCTGGCTGGTCGCGGCGCTGAAGCGCGGCGGCGCGGAGCTGCTCGACTGCCAGTTCATCACCGAACACCTCGCCTCGCTGGGGGCGGTTGAGCTCAGCCAGTCGCGCTATCTGGCGCTGCTCAAGCAGGCTCAGCGCCCGTTGGGGTTATCCTCCGCCCGGCCGATGTCCGGCGTCGGCGAAGGCCCGGGCGAGGGTTTAGCCGATGGTTTGGCCGAAGGCTTGGGCGCAGGAGCGGCATTGCCGCTGCCCGCCGGCTTCGCCGCGCTGCTGGACGATGCCGCAGCCGCCGGGGCCTCCTCCTCGCCGGGAAACTTCATCGCGCAGTCCTTGACCCAGACGTCGTAGACCGGGTGCTCGACGATGTTGAGCGAGGGCGAATTCTTGAACAGCCAGCCGGAAAACACCGTGCGCCAGGCCAGCGCCGCATCGGCGTTGACCCGCTCCTCGACGAACACCTGCACGAATGCGCCGGTCTCGGGCGGGCTTTCCCACGGCAGGCTGCGCTCGCAGGTGGCGACGCGGACCACGACATTGCCGTAGCGGCGCGATTCGCCGGATTTCATCACCAGGTCCTGGGTCAGATTGTTGCGCTTGTTGAGCAAGCCGATGGTCGCGACGCGGTCTTTCACCGGCGTGCCGTATTTGCTCTCGACCGGCGGGCCGGTCATGGCGGGAGCCCTGGCGACAGCCTTGGGCACATTGGTCGCCTTGGCGTCCTTGGCCGCATCGGGTTCGCCCGAACAGCCGCTGAGCGCTATCGCCGCAGCGGCGGCGGCAAGGGCCAATCCCCGCATCGCTTCAGGCGTCCGGCGAAGTCATCGGTTTGTCGCCGTCCGGCGAAGTCATCGGTTTGTCGCCGTCCGGCGACCAGGCCTGATAATCGCCCGTCGCGCGGGCGCGCTTGCCGCCACGTTCCAGCGCGCCTTGCGGGCGATAGGCCCCGGCGGTGCCGGTGGCGTTGGGGGTATAGTCCACTTCCCAGATCCGCGCGGGCGGCAGATGGCTTTCGGGCACGCCGTCATAGGAATTGTGCAGCCAGCCATGCCATTCGGCAGGGACCCGGCTGGCGTCGTTGCCGCCTTCGTAGATCACCCAGCGCCGCTCCATCCCGCCGAACGCCTCGCCCGCCGCCCGGCGCTTCTTCGCCCGGAAATAGCGGTTGCCCTGTGCATCGGTGCCGACCTGTTCGCCGGTGAAGGCGCTGTTGAGCAGCGTGCCGATGGTCGCGCCGTCCCACCAGGTGAAGATTTTGGAGAGAATACCCATGGGGCAAGCGCCTAGCGGATTTGGGGGCGGGGGGGCAAGCGAGGATTGCTACCACTCAACCCGGTCGCCCGGTCCGATCCCCAATGCCTTCGCCCTGCCGCCGTTCAGTTCCAGCACGCCCGAAACCGCGCCGTCCGAGGGCAGCTGCGCTTCCGAATAGGGCACGGTATTCGCGGCGATATTGAGGATGCGGCGGTCGGCGCCGATATAAATGATATCGAGCGGGATGACCGTGTTCTTCATCCAGAAGGCGGCGTCGCGCGGCGGGTTCATCGGGAAGATCATGCCTTCGTCCGCCGCCATAGCGGTGCGGAACATCAGGCCCTTGGCCTGCTCCGCGCCCGTCCTGGCGACCTCGACCATGAAGCGGTGCGGCTTGCCCTGCGATGTGACCGTGAGCGGGATGACCGCAAGCCCCGAGACGGGATGAACCGCCGGGGCCGCCGATGCGCTGGACGCCGGACCCGCGCCGGACTGCGGCGAGCAGGCGGCAGCGAGGCCCAGCAGCCCGGCGAAGAACAACCCGGTCAATCGCATCCATCTTCCTCGCCGGCTTGCGCGGCCCATTCGAGCGCCGCTTCCTCGCTCGCCGCATCGACCAATTCGCGGGCGCTGTCGAGGGGGTGGCCGGCGCGCAGCATCGCGGCGATCTGCTTTTCGCGGCCCGCCCGGTCGAGCGATCCGGCGCCGAATGGCCCGAAGCGGCGCTTCCTGGCCAGCGCCAGAGCGGCGCGGCGCTGTGCGCCCTCACCTGCGCGCGCATCCTCGCGGTCGGCCTCGGCGATGCCCGCCGCGCCCAGCGCCTGGTCCACCCGCCGCATGCCATAGCCGCGCCGCAGCAGGCTGGCGCTCTTGCTGCGGGCATAGGCGGCATCGTCGACATAGCCCGCCGCGACGAAGCGTTCGACCAGCGCCGCGACCGGCGGGTCGGTCTCGCCGGCCCAGCCCCGTTCGCGCAGTTTGCGCCGCAGATAGGCCTCCAGCCTGGCCGCGCTGACAGCGAATCGGGCGACATAGGCCAGCGCCAATTCCTCCAGCCGCGCGGCTTCCAGCGGCCTTGGCAAAGGCCGTGGTTGCCGCTGTCTGAAGCGTTTTGGTAAAGATTTGGGAGCGGATTGTGTCATGTTCGGCCATATTCATGCCACAGTCTGGCCCAAATGGGGAATTCCGCGCGTGATCGGAAAAGGACTGCGCAGACCATATGAGGGATTTTCCGCTTCCCGAAACCTGGTCCGGTCACGCTAGTGCAGCGACGAAAACAACGGGTATTCGCATATGATCGACACCGCGACGCTGGCACGGCCAGCCGAGTCGATTCTCGTTCCCACGCCGAATGAGGACAGCCATCCGCGCCGCTTTGCGGATTTCGCGACCTTCGCGGAAGCGCTGGACTATGCCGCGCAAGGCAAGCGCGGGCTCAATTTCCACGATCCCCGCGGCACGCTGATCCGGCCCTATCCCTTTTCCGAACTGCGCGAAGAGGCTCTGGAGACCGCCTATCGCCTGATCGCGCGCGGGGTGAAGCCGGGCGACCGCATCGCGCTGATCGCCGAAACCGGCACCCATTTCGCGGCGCTGTTCTGCGGCGCGGTCTATGCCGGCGCCTGGCCGGTGCCGCTGCCGCTGCCGACCAGCTTCGGCGGCAAGGACAGCTATATCGACCAGATCGCGGTGCAGATGGCCAGCGCCGATCCGAAACTGCTGTTTTACCCGGAAGAACTCGCCGAAATGGCCGGCGCCGCCGCCGCAAAGCAGGGCTGCGAGGCCATCGGCTGGCAGGACTTCGCCGCCGAACCCGCCGGTTTCCGCAGATTGCCCGAAGCCCAGCCGGACGACATCTGCTTCCTGCAATATTCCAGCGGCTCGACCCGCTTTCCGCACGGCGTCGCCGTCACCCACCGCGCGCTGCTGGCCAATCTGGCCGGGCATGGCCACGGCATGCAGATGGAGATGCACGATCGCTGCGTCAGCTGGCTGCCGTGGTATCACGACATGGGGCTGGTCGGCTGCTTCCTGTCGCTGATCGCCAACCAGATTTCCGGCGACTATCTCAAGACCGAGGATTTCGCCCGCCGCCCGCTCGCCTGGCTCGATCTGATCAGCCGCAATCCGGGCAACACCATCAGCTTCTCGCCCACCTTCGGCTACGATATCTGCTCGCGCCGGGTCTCCAGCCAGACCCATGTCACCGAACGCTTCGATCTGTCGCGCTGGCGGCTGGCGGGCAATGGCGCCGACATGATCCGCCCCGACGTGATGCAGAATTTCGTCAACGTGTTCGCCGACGCGGGTTTTTCGGCCAAGAGCTTCATGCCCTCCTACGGCCTCGCCGAATCGACGCTCTGCGTCACGCTGATGCCGCCAGGCGAGGGCATCCGGGTCGAACTGGTCGAGGAAGAGCGCCTGTCGGGCAAGCCGCGCGACCTGTCGCGCCCGGCGCGCTACCGCGCGATCGTCAATTGCGGCAAGGCGATGCGCGGGATGACCGTGGAAGTGCGCGGCGAAAGCGGCACGAAACTCGCCGATCACCACATCGGCAAGGTGTGGTGCGGCGGCACCAGCCTGATGCATTCCTATTACCGCGACCCGGAATCCACCGCCGACTGCATGGTCGACGGCTGGCTCGATACCGGCGACATGGGCTATATGGCCGACGGCTATCTGTTCATCGTCGGTCGGGCGAAGGACATGATCATCATCAACGGCAAGAACCACTGGCCGCAGGACATCGAATGGGCGGTCGAACAGCTGCCCGGCTTCAACCACGGCGACATCGCCGCCTTCGCGCTGGAAAACGAGCATGGCGAGGAAGTGCCCGCCGTCCTGGTCCATTGCCGCGTCTCCGATCCCGAGGAACGCCGCAAGCTGCACCACCAGATCCGCGACAAGGTGCAATCGGTCACCGGCATGAATTGCGTCGTCGAACTGGTCCCGCCGCGCACGCTGCCGCGCACCAGCTCGGGCAAATTGAGCCGGGCCAAGGCGCGCAACCTCTATCTGGCGGGCGAGATTACGCCTTACCAGCTGGCGGCATGAGGCGGCCACGCGACAGAATCCCGTTTGTGGATTTTGCGCCGCCTTGATTTCTCTGCCTGCCGGGGTATCTCATCGGACATGACGAAGGCCTCCGGGAAAGAGGTAGCCGGGGCGCAGGTGGTGCACGAGAGTTATGGTGCTCTCGTCGGCTGGTCTCACAGCGCGTTCAAGGACCGCCTGAATCTCAAGCTGCAATCGATCGGCTCGACGCGGCTGGCGTCGGCCGAGGAAGTCGATTCGCACTCTTTCATGATGACCAAGACCCAGGCGGCGGTGCTGGCCAACTACCTCTACCAGATCAGCGGCCAGACCCCGCCGCGCCGGCGGGGGTGGCTGGCGCGGCTGCTCGGGAGATGATCGTTATACCAACCTGCACTGATCCTGCCCCACGAGGACGGTTTCTGGCGGTTCTCGGCAAGAAGCGTTCGAAGTGGTGATGTGGTTCATCATAACGAGAACGCGACGCCGTCCGAGGGCCGCCAGAAACCGTCCTCGTGGGTCAGGATCAGTGCAGGTTGGTATTACCGGGTCTGTAACGACGGGGATGGCAAGGGCGGCAAGGTCAGCACCAGCCAGCCGCTGATCAGACAGCCGGCGACGCCAGCCATCAGAAACGGCTCATATCCGCCAGTGAAATCGAACGCGAGGCCGGCAACCATCGGACCCATCCCCGAGCTTAGCGCCACCAAGCTCGTCATTGCGCCATAGATCTTGCCGAAATTGCGCATCCCGCCGTAGCGCGAGGTCAGCAGCGTGCAGATCTGCAATTTGCAGCCCGCAGAATAGCCGTTGATGACGATGGCGGCGACGATCAGCGCCGGGGAATGCACGCCCCACAGCAGCAGCGCGAAAGCCAGCGAATTGCCCGCCAAAGTCGCGGCGCCGATCCAGTTGGCATGGGGAAAGCGATCGAGCAGCCAGCCGGTGGCGAGCTTGCCGATCACCCCGGTGACGCCGAACAGCCCCGCCAGCCAGGCCGCATTGCCGCGCGATACGCCCGACGCGGTGAGGATCGGCACCTGGTGGATTTGCAGGCCGAGGCTGAGCAGCATCATCAGGAAGGTGGAAACCGCGATGGCCCAGAGGGCGCGGCTGCGCCAGGCTTCGGCGACGGTGAGGCCGGTGAGTTCTGCCTGCGCCACCTGATCCGCCACACCCGCCTTGACGGCGACGCGCTTGCGGTCGTGCGCGTCATAGAGGAACAGCCAGCTCAGCAGCAAAGCAAAGCTGCCCCAGCCCAGCCCGAGCCAGACATAGGCCAGCCGCCAGCCGTATGCCTCGATCAGCCAGTTGCTGAGCGGCGGCGCGACGATCTGCGCGGCCGCCGTGCCCGACAGCGTCAGCCCCAGCGCCAGCCCGCGCCCGGCGGTGAAGGTGCCCGAGACAGCGGCGGTCCACACCGTGGTCTTCACCGAGATCGAAATAAGCGCATAGAACGACCAGATCGCCAGCCACTGCACCGCCGATCCGTTCGACAGGGCAATCCCGGACATGGCCAGCGCGGTGACAACCAGCCCGGGCAACGCCAGCCGGCGCGAGCCATAGCGGTCGATCAAGATGCCGAAGAAGGGCGAGAGCAGCGCCGTCACCACCGACGAGATGCTGGTCCCCGCAGCGATCAGCGTGCGTCCCCAGCCGAACTCGTCGCCGATCGGCTGCATGAACATGCCGAGCGAGGCGGTGGGCACGGAAAAGAAGGAAAAGCCGGTGAAGCAGGCAAGGACAAGGGCCCAGCCACGTTGCCACTCCGCTTTGGCGCTCTCGCCTTCGATCCGCAAACGCCTCTCCCAGGCCGCTATCGGCCTATCTGCCCGCCAGCAGACTATCTACAACCGCAGGATCGGCAAGCGTCGATGTATCGCCCAAATTAGACGTATCCCCCTCCGCAATCTTGCGCAGAATCCGCCGCATGATCTTGCCGCTGCGGGTCTTGGGCAGGGCCGGGGCGAAGTGGATCACATCGGGCGTGGCGATCGGCCCGATTTCCTTGCGCACCCATTTGACCAGTTCGCTGCGCACATCCTCGCTCTCCGCCTCGCCGACGTTCAGGGTGACATAGGCATAGATGCCCTGGCCCTTGATCTCGTGCGGCATGCCGACCACCGCCGCTTCGGCCACTTTGGCGTGGGCGACCAGGGCTGACTCCACTTCGGCAGTGCCCATGCGGTGGCCCGAGACGTTGATCACGTCGTCGACCCGGCCGGTGATCCAGTAATAGCCGTCCTCGTCGCGGCGGCAGCCGTCGCCGGTGAAATACTTGCCCTTGTAGGTGGTGAAATAGGTCTGGAAGAAGCGTTCGTGATCGCCCCAGACAGAGCGCATCTGGCCGGGCCAGCTCTGGGTGATGCAGAGGTTGCCCTCCGCCGCGACGCCTGACTCTTCTGGCAGCACCGCGCCTTCGGCATCGACCAATTGCGGCACGACGCCATACATCGGCAACGAGGCGCTGCCGGGCTTCATGGCAATCGCGCCGGGCTGGCCGGTGATCATCGCCGCGCCGGTTTCGGTCTGCCACCAGGTGTCGACAATCGGGCAGCGCTGGTCGCCTACCACCCGCCAGTACCACTCCCAGGCCTCCGGGTTGATCGGCTCGCCAACCGAGCCGAGCAGGCGCAGCGACGAGCGCGAGGTGCGCGTCACCCACTCATCGCCCTCGCGCATCAAGGAACGCAAGGCGGTGGGCGCGCCATAGAAGATGTTGACCCGGTGGCGGTCGACGATCTGCCAGAAGCGCGAATGATCGGGCCAGTTGGGCACGCCTTCGAACATGACTTGCGTCGCGCCATTCACCAGCGGGCCGTAGACGACATAGCTGTGCCCGGTGACCCAGCCGACATCGGCGGCGCACCAGTAGATCTCGCCGGGGCGGTAATCGAAGACATAGTGATGCGTCATCGCCGCCCAGGCGAGATAGCCGCCGGTGGTGTGGAGCACGCCCTTGGGCTTGCCGGTGCTGCCCGAGGTATAGAGGATGAACAGCGGGTCCTCCGCACCCATTTCCTCAGGCGGGCAATGCGCCGTGGTCGCCGCGCGCTGGTCGTGCCACCAGTGATCGCGGCCTGCAGTCATCGTCACGTCGTTCTTTGCGTGCTGCACCACCAGAACCGCCTCGACCGCCGGGCACTGCGTCAGTGCGGCATCGACATTGGCCTTCAGCGGCACCAGTCTGCCGCCGCGCATGCCGCCATCGGCGGTGACGACCAGCCGACTGTCGCAATCCTGGATGCGGCCTGCCAGAGCCTCGGGCGAGAAGCCGCCGAACACCACCGAATGGATCGCGCCGATGCGGGTGCAGGCGAGCATGGCAATCGCCGCCTCGGGGATCATCGGCATGTAGATGGTGACGCGCTCGCCGCGACCCGCGCCCAAGGCTTTCAGCGCATTGGCCATGCGGCAGACTTCTTCGTGGAGCTGGCGATAGGTCAGCGTGCGCTGCTGCGCGGGATCGTCGCCCTCCCAGATGATCGCCTTGGTGTCGCCGTGCTTGTCGAGATGGCGGTCGAGGCAATTGGCGCTGACATTCAGCGTGCCGTCGGCGAACCATGCGATGCCGAAATCCGCTTCGTCGAAGCTGCATTTGTTGAGCTGGGTCCACGGCTTGATCCAGTCGAGCCGCGCCGATTCCTCGCGCCAGAAGGCTTCGGGCTCTGCCAGCGATTTGCGGTATTTCTCGGCGTATCCGGCGGCATCGGCATAGGCGCGGCTGGCCCATTCGGCGGGGACGGGGTGGACGGTGGACAAGGCTCAGGCTCCCGAAAAACAGCGGCTGGATGCCGCGAGCGCTTAGTTGCAGGGCTGGGCAATAAGGCAAACACCCGGGTTTGCGAAGTCAATCGCTGCAAGCGAGGGAGCAATTCCACAACCGCCGGGGACGATGGCCTCGCCGCCGATCCGAATGCCCCCCCGATGGGGAATGGCGAGAACCGGGGCGCCGCCAAAGCGCGCCAGGGCTGCCGCATCGGGCGATCCATCGAGCCGGTCGAGCCGGAACAGCGGGCCATCGGCAAGTGTCGTGCTACCGCGCTCGGGCACATGCCGTCGCAATTCAGCCGGATGCGGCTCGCCAATCGCCACCGCCACGCCCTCATCGAGATGCAGTTCGCGCGGGCGGCCATAGTCGTAGAGGCGGTAAGTGACCTCGCTGGTCTGCTGCACCTCGATCAGGCTGACCCCCGCGCCGATGGCGTGGACGGTGCCTGCGGGAATGTAGAAGAAATCGCCCGCCTGCACCGGATGCCATTCGAGCAGCTGTTCGATGCCGCCATCGAGCGCGGCCTCCCGGATCGCCTCGCGGCTCAGCGGCTCGCGAAATCCGATCCCCAGCGCCGCGCCCGGCTCGGCATCGATCACCAGCCAGCATTCCTCCTTGCCGTGGCCGGGAAGCTGCGCATCGGAGGGATGCACCTGCACCGAGAGCTTGTCGGAAGTGAAAATGTATTTGACCAGCAGCTGCGGCAGCTCGGGCGGCGGTTCGAACCAGATTTCGCCGATGCGCTGGCCGGCGGGCGCCACGAATGGCGGGGGCAGCTCCACGCGCCCCCACGGCTTTTCGACCATGCGGGTGGGCAATGCGCTCACTGGTTCACTGCGCCTGAGAGCTTGCCGACTTTCTGCGCGCCCTCCGCCGTCGTCACCAGCACTTCGCCGCCATCGACCACCACGACCACCCCTTCCAGCCCGATCACCGAGACCCGCGGGCCGTCGGTCTCGACCAGCACACCCCGGCAATCGACCAGCTCGGCCGGGCCGGTGACGCTGTTGCCCTGGGCGTCGCATTGGCGCGCGGCGTGCAGCGCCTGCCAGTTGCCGATGTCGGACCAGGCCATGGCGGCAGGCACCATGGCGGCGCGGGCGGTGTTTTCCATCACCGCATAGTCGACCGATTCGCCCGCGATTGCAGCGAAGGCGGCGGCGTCCGGGTGGAACCGGCGGCCATCGGCGCGTCCCTTGGCGACGGCCTCGCGGCAGGCGGCGGCGATGGCCGGGCGGTGGGCCGCGAGTTCGTCGAGGAAATCCCTGACCCGGAAAGCGAAAATGCCGCCATTCCACGAATAGGCTCCCTCGGCGAGGAACGACATCGCGCGTGGCAGGTCCGGCTTTTCGACGAACTGGGCGACACGGAAGCCATGCTCGCCGATGGCTTCGCCGCGTTTGAGGTAGCCGAAGCCGGTTTCCGGCGCGGTAGCCTCGATGCCGAAAGACACCAGCCAGCCTTCCGCAGCGAGGCAGGCAGCCGCCCGCGCCGCCGCCGCAAAGGCTGCCGGATCGCCGATATGGTGATCACTCGGGCAAACCAGCATCACCGCGTCTTCCGGCAGCCGGAGCGCGGCCAGCGCGATAGCGGCGGCGGTGTTCCTGGCGGCCGGCTCGACGATGATCGCGGCCCCCTCGGCGTCGCCGAGTTGTTCCTCGACATGGGCGAGATGCGCCGCTCCGGTCACCACCACCGGCGGTGCGAAATGCGCGGAACGCGCCAGAGTCGCCTCGAACAGGGTGGCATCGCCGACCAGCGGCAGGAACGGCTTGGGCTTCGAGGCGCGGCTTTTGGGCCACAGCCGCGTGCCGCTGCCGCCGCACAGGATGACCGGCACGATCGGCGCGGTGGAATGCGTATCTGTCATGCGGCGGCGACTATCACACAGTTGCTGCAAAATCACCGCTGCTTGAAATCGACGCGGTAGCCATAGCGCGCTTCCACCGGCGTGCCGTCGGCCAGCTTTGCCGGGTTGAACCGGATCTTGCGGATCACCAGCGGGCACACCAGCGCGGTGGCCTGCGCGTCCACATTCGACCGCGCGACCGAACAATCGCGGGCCTGGCCATCGGCGGTGACGGTGAAGAACACTGTCACCGATTTTCCGAACCTGGTCTGGCGGCCGCCCTCGGGGGCCGGAAAGTCCGCCGCATCGTTCAGTTCGCCCGATCGCACCGAAGGCCTGGCGGCTATCCCGCCGCCGCCCTGGCCGCTGCCGCCATTGCCCGAGCCGGCGCCGCTGCCCTGCCCGCCCGCGCCGGCGCCCTCGCCCCGGTCGCGCGCGCCTGCGTCGTTCTCTGCGCCCTTGCCCGGAACCGGCGGGGCATCCTGCTTGGCGATGGCGATCTTCGGCTTGGGCGCAGCGGCTTCCCTGGGCACTGCCTTCTTGCCGATTTCGGCGGCTTCGCCCTGCTTTTCCGGCTCCCTGGCGGGCGGCGGCGGCGGTTTGGGCGGGGTTGTCACCACAGTTACGGTGAAGGTCGCAAGCACCGTATCGGTGACCTGACTGACAAAGCCGGGGGCAAAGGCGCGGATCAGGCCGAAGATCGCCGCGACATGCAGCAGCACGACAACGACGACGACCCCCGCGCGGGTGCGCGGCGGCGCCGAAAGGTCGAGGTCGTCTTCGGTGGCGAGGACATGCTCGCTCATGGCCCAACCCTCATTTTGGCGCCGCCCTGCCCTTGTAGCTCAGCCGCCATTCGGGCGGGAACTGCGCGTCATTGTCCTTGACCACATTGGCCAGGCCCTTCTCGAACGTATCCTTGTCCACCGCGACCCCGCCTTCCTCCTTGACCAGCGGCAGCATGCCTTCCAGCCAGCCGGACAGGATCGAACCCATATATTCGCCCTGCTGCTGCTTGAAGACCTCGAAGAAGGTTTTCTGCATGACGACGGTATCGGTCGGCCGGTTGCGGGCGCAGGCAAGCGCGTATTTCATCGTCTCGGCCTCAAGGCTTTCGCGCGGCACCACCGAATTGACGAAGCTGCAATCTTTCATCTCCTGCGCGGTGAACGGCCTGCCGGTGAACACCATTTCCATGAAATTGCGCAGCCCCATCATCGTCGCCCACTGCCACTGCCGCGCCGCCCAGCCGACATAGCGGAAGGCGCTGTGGCCGAACAGCGAATCGTCGGAAGCGATGACGATGTCGGCATCGGCGGCCTGGTAGAAATGCCAGCCGTAGCAATAGCCCTTGGCCTCGATGATGCGAGATTTTCTTGAAGTCCTGCAGGCTGCGCAGGCCGAAACTGGAATTGGCGTAGAGGTTGGTGACCTGGGCGATGTAGCGATAGGAGTCGCGCGGCGGGTATTTGACATCGCCGTCGCCGGTGTCGCGCCCGTCGATGCCGAATTCGGGGAGCACCGAATAGTCCGGATCGCCGTTGAACATGCCGGCCATTTCGGGAAGGTCCGCGCCGCTGCCGAAATGCTCGCCGACGCCGCGCACGATCAACACCTTGACGTCATCATCGACATTGGCGCGGTGGACCAGATCGGCATAGCGCTGCCGCGCGGCGATGGTCGGCGCGTTGAGGAAGCCGGGACGGTTGAGCGTGATCGTCGCGATCTTGGTCGCCGGGTCTTTGGCGTAGAGGACGATTTCCTCGGGCGGCGGCGGCGGGGCTTTGTCCGGCATTGCAATTACTCCTGGCCGCTCCGGCCCGCAATCATCGCGCCAAGCTCGTGCAGCTTGATCTTTCCGGTATCGGTGCGCGGGATCTCCGCTTCGCTGGCGATGAACACGATCCGCCGCGGCACCTTGTAGCTCGACAGCTCCTCGCGCAGCGCCGCGCGCAAGCTTTCGGCACTCGGCGCAGCGCCCGGCGCGGGCAGCACCGCCGCCGCGACGATCTGGCCGAATTCCTCGTCCGCCAGCCCGGTGACCACCGAAATCGCCACCTCGGGCAGCGCGTTCAGCGCCGCCTCGACTTCCAGCCGCGAGACATTGGCGGCGCGGGTCTTGATCATATCGCCGCGCCGCGCGATGAAATAGAGGTAATCGTCGGCATCGATCCGGCACAGGTCGCCAGTGGGATAGAACCCGTCCGGAGTGAACACCTCCTCGCGCCGCCGCTTGTACATGCCGGAGATCAGCGCGCCGCCGCGCAATTGCAGCTCGCCCACCTCGCCCACCGGCACTTCCAGACCGGTCTCCGGATCGACGATGCGGCGCTCGTAGCCGCCCACCGGGCGGCCGCAGCAGAACGGTTTGTCTTCAGGCATGCGGTAGTTGAGCTTTTCGGCGGAATGCGGGGCGAAGGTCTCGCTCATCCCGAGCATGCCGGAGCGCAGCGGCGGCGGGATGATCTCACCCGCTTCGTCGCGGAATTCGCCGAGGCCAACGATGGCATCGACTTCGACGCCGCGCGATTGGGCGAGCGCACGCAGCCGGGTGAGGCCGTCGCCCCAGCCGTTGACCCGGTTGACCCGCAGTTTCGCCATCGCCTCCAGCAGCACCTCGTGATCGGGCGAGGCGGGATAGACCAGGCAGGCCCCCTGACTGAGCACCTGCAATGCCATTGCCATGCCGCCCAGCCAGAAGGCGGGCAGCATCGGCAGCATGCGGTCGTCGGGCTGGATCAGGAACAGTTTCGCCAGCTCCGGCGGGTGGCGCGAGACGTTCCACTGGGTGTGGATCACCGCCTTGGGCAGCGAGGTGCTGCCCGAGGTGTAAACGATCACCGCCTCGTCGCTGGGGGCGACCTGCGCCTCGACGGCGGCGAACAGGGCGGCGGGAACCGCATCGGCGCGGGCGAGGAGCGCGTCGTGGCTGCCCGCCCAGCCGAGCCCTGCGGCATCGTCGAGCCAGACCGCGCGCAGGAAGGGCGCGCCTTCCAGCATCAGTTCGCCCGGTTTGCCTGTGGCGATATCCGGAAAGGCGGCGGCGAGCTTGCCGGCGTAGTCGTGACCGAGAAACCGCCGCGCGCCGAGCAAGAACTGGGTGTCGCTGTTGCGCAGCATGTGGCCCAGCTCCTTGGGCGTGCACAGCGTCGAGCAGCAGGTGACCAGGGCGCCGATGCGCAGCGCGGCAAGGAAGGCTGTCACCCAGAAAATGCCGTCCGGCGCCAGCAGCGCGATCCGCGCTCCCTTGCCCGCGCCGCTCGCCAGCAAGGCGCGGGCCAGCCGGGCGCTGCGCCGGTCGAGTTCGGCATAGGTCACGGTTTCGGCCAGCATCGCCACAGCATCGCGGTCCGCCCGCGCCGCGAGTGTGGCGGCAAACTGGGCGGGGATGGTGGACGGCGGCTCAGGGATCATGGCGATTGCCTATCGCCGCTGCCCGGCGGAGCTGCGCGCCCTGCCGCCATCGGCGTTTGTAAGATCGATCATGCCGCCGCTCCCGTGCTTGCAATCCGCCGATGTTGCCCGCAAACTCGCGAACAAGGCAAGGGAACAATACCATGCCGATCGGGAGAGGAAGATGGCGGAGAGGAAAGTCGCTTTCGTCACCGGTGCGGGATCGGGCATCGGGCGGGCGACGGCAAAGCTGTTCGCGGCGCGCGGCTATGCCGTCTGCATCGCCGATGTCGCCCAGGACGGCGGGCGCGAGACCGAGGCCGCTGTGCGCGAGGCTGGCGGCGAGGGCTTCTTCATCCGCTGCGACGTTTCCGAAGACGCCTCGGTCAAGGCGGCGGTCGATGCCACGGTCGCGCGCTACGGCGGGCTTGACGCGGCGTTCAATGCAGCGGGGATTGGCGGCGAAGTCGGCCTGGCGACCGCCGATTGCACGATGGACAACTGGCGCCGGATCATGGCGATCAATCTCACCGGCGTGTGGCACTGCCTGCGCCACCAGATCCCGGCCATGCTGGCGGGCGGCGGCGGGGCGATCGTCAATTGCGCTTCGACCGCCGGGATCGACGGCGCGCAGTTCTGCGGCGCCTATGCGGCGTCCAAGCACGGCGTCGTCGGGCTGACCAAGACGGCGGGGCTGGAATACGGGCGGCAGGGCATCAGGGTGAACGCGGTCTGCCCCGGCATGATCCGCACGCCGATGACCCAGGCGGCCGGCATGAAGGAAGTCTGCGATGCGCTCTCCGCCGCCAGCCCGGCGGGCCGGATGGGCGAGCCGGAGGAGATCGCCGGGGCGGTGCTCTATCTGTGCAGCGACGACGCCAGCTTCGTCAACGGCCAGGCGCTGCCGGTCGATGGGGCCTGGACGTCGCAATGAGCGGACAACTCCGCTTCGACGGCCGCACCGCCATTGTCACCGGTTCCGGCGGCAATCCCAGCCTGGGCCGGGCCCACGCCATGCTGCTCGCCAGCCGGGGCGCCAATGTCGTGGTCAACGACATCGGCCGCAGCAAGGCGCCCGGCTACGCAGGCGTCGCCTCGGCGGAGGCGGTGGCCGGCGAAATCCGAGCCGCCGGCGGCAAGGCGGTGGCCGACACCCATTCTGTGGCCGACGAAGCGGGCGCCGCGGCGCATCGATCGCGGCCGCACTTTCGAGCATTCGGCTCGCTCGACATCCTGGTCAACAACGCCGGCGTGTCGATCGCCGCCGCGATCGACGAAATGACCCCCGCCGATTTCCGCCTCCACATCGAAGTGAACCTGCTTGGACCATACTACATGGCCCGCGCCGCCTGGCCGCATATGAAGGCCGCCGGTTATGGCCGGATCGTCAACATCACCTCGGGCTCAATGGCCGGATACGCGAACCAGGCGGCCTATGCGGCGAGCAAGGGCGGGCTGTGGTCGCTCACCCGCACGCTGGCGACCGAGGGCGTGCCGCTTGGCATCAAGGCCAATGCGCTCAACCCCGGCGCCTTCACCCGCATGGTCGCGGCGACGCTGCAGGCGGATTCGCCGCTGCTGCAATTCTCCAAGGAAAGCTTGCCGCCCGAGCTGTCCTCGCCTGCGGTGGCACTTCTGGCGCATGAGAGCTGCCCGGTCACCGGCGAATGCATCGAATCGGTCGGCGGCGAGGTGTTCCGTCATTACATGGCGCAGAACCCCCGGCATCGCCGACCGCGAGCATACGATCGAGACCCTGGCCGAACGCTGGGACGAGGTCATGGCCGGCGCATCGGGCGGGCTGATCGGACTTGCCGGGCACGACACCAGCGGGTGGAAAGTCCGCCCCTACCAGGGCGAACGGACATGACCGGCTATCCTGCGCTCGAATTGAAGGGCGGCGAGACCCGGCTCGATCCGGCCATCCGCAACGATCCCTTCCCCTTCTACCGCGCGCTGCGCGCGGCGGACCCGGTCTATTACGACCCCGGCCTCGATCTCTATCTCGTCACCCGCTACGCCGATTGCGTCGAGGTGCTGGGCGACAACGAGACCTGGTCGCTCGAACACGGCTATCAGGATCGTTACGGCGGCGAAAATCTCGCCGAATTCATCGCCATCCTCGAGCGCGACGGCGGCGGTTTCATCCGCGATCTGGCCATCGACCCGCCCGCGCATACCCGGCTGCGCAAGCTCACCGAAAAGGCCTTCACCGCCCACCGCGTGAAAGACCTCGAGCCGCGCATCCGCCAGATCGTGATCGACCTGATCGAATGCGTCGCCGCGAACGGCGCGGGCGACGGGATGAAGGAAATCGGCGCGCCGCTGACCGCGCATATCATCTGCGAACAGCTCGGCTTCGACTGGGCGGAAGTCGGCGCGGAAAAAGTCGCGGTGTGGACCAAGGCGGTGCTCGACCAGATCGGCCGGATGCAAGACCACGCGGGCATGCTCGAAAACGCCGCGCAGATGTGCGACCTGCAGAACTACATCATGCGCTATATCCGCATGCGCGAGGCCGAGCCGCGCGAGGACATGATTTCGGACATCGTTCACGCCCAATTGGCCGACGACGCCAACCCGCGGCTTTCCTTCGCCGAGCAGATCGCCACGATCCGCGCCTTCCTGATCGCCGGGAACGACACGACAGCGGCGGCGATCGGCAGCGTCCTGCTGATCCTGGCGACCGATCCCGAACTGGCCGACCGGCTCTACCGCGAAGTCGACAACGACCGCACGATGAATCGCTTCGTCGAGGAAGTGCTCCGGCTCCAGCCGCCGACCCACGGGCTGTTCCGCACGGCGATGAAAGATACGGTGCTGGGCGGCACCAGGATTCCCGCCATGTCGCAGGTCTGCATCATGTTCGCCTCGGCCAACGACGACGACGCAAGATTCCCCGATCCGCGCGGGCTGGACATCGAGCGGCCCAATCTCGGCACGCATCTGACCTTCGGCTCGGGCATCCACAAATGCGTCGGCATCGCGCTGGCGCGGATGGAGATCAAACTGACCGCGCAGGAAATCATCCGGCGGCTGGACAACATAAGGCTGGCGGTGCCGGTGGAGGAGCTGACTTATCTGCCGACGCTGGCGAGCCAGACGCTGGAGAGCCTGCCGCTGACGTTTATGCGGCGAAAGTAGCGGCCTGGCCCTGGACCGTCCCGTCCTCGTCGATCAGATTCCACACGACCGCACGCTCGATCATGAATCGTTCGCCCGTCGCGGCGATGCGGATGCCGGCATAGTCGTCGATGTAACCGTCCCGGCTCACCCGGTCGAGCAAGGCTTGCCGCTCGTCGCGTAACGGGGCTTCGGCGGAGAGGCGCGAGGGCATGCCGATGAACTTGTCTGGCACGGTTTGAAATTTCGCCAGCGCAGCGCGGTTGCCGAAGAAGAACAGCGGGTCGGGCTCGACGCCATGCGCGACAATGACCTGGGGGGCATTCCACAGCGCGTTGACGATGTCATCGCCCACCGGCGCCAGCGCCCGCCCCAGGAGGCGCGCGTGGCTCGAAGCGATCAGGGCAATCCGAACCTGCAATTCCGGTGTGCAATAGGCCTCCGGAAGCTCCACCCCCGGCCCTACTCCGCTTCGACCCGCGCCCGCGCCGCCATGATGTCGGCGATCTGGCTGAACGGGCTGCCTGCGGTCGCCCCGGCATCGACCGCCATGATCTGCGCGGTGACCTGGCGCGAGCGGTCGCTGGCGAAGAACAGCGCGGCCTCGGCGATGTCGCGCGGGCTGCCCTGGCGCTTGAGCGGCTGATAGCCCATCCGCACCTCGGCGATCGCCTCGCGGATCCGGCGCTCCTTGCCGGGGTCTTCGGCGTGGGCATAGGCGCCCATTTCGGTAGGGATATTGCCGGGGCAGATGCAATTGACCCGGATCAGGTCCGGGCCCAGCTCGATCGCCGCGCTCTTGGTGAAATTGACCACCGCCGCCTTGGACGCGCGATAGGTGAAGAAGCCGAAGCCCGGCTGGATGCCGCTGATCGAGCTGATGTTGATCACCGATCCGCCGCCATGCTTCGCCATATGCCGCGCGGCGATCTGGGTGCCCTGCATCGTCCCCTTGACGTTGACCGCCATGACCTTCTCGAACATCGAGAAATCGGCGTCCATCAGCGGGCCGAACAGATTGTCGCTGAGCCCGGCGTTGTTGACCAGCACATCGAGTGCTCCGAACTCGCCGACGGCATAATCGACCAGCGCCTGGAACTCCTCGCGGCTGGAAACGTCGGTGCGGCGATAGCGCGCAGCGCTGCCCAGCTTCTCCGCCAGCGCTTCGCCTTCCTCGTCGCGCAGGTCGGCGATCACCACGCGGCCGCCCTCCTCGACGAACAGCTCGACCATGCCCTGCCCGAGGCCGCGCGCCCCGCCAGTGACGATGGCCACCTTGGCCGCCAGTTCGTTCGCCATCTCTGTCTCTCCCGATTTGTGCTCGATCTCTAGGTTGCGCAGGCGGGTCAAGCAATGCCATTACCGCGCAAACGGGAGAGCGATGTGAAGACGCGAACACTGGGCCGGGGCCTCGAAGTCTCGGCCATCGGCCTCGGCTGCATGAGCCTGAGCGGCGCCTATGGCGAAGCGCTGTCGATGGACGAGGCGGCCAAGGTGCTGCGCGGCGCAGTGGACCGCGGGGTGACGCTGTTCGACACCGCGCAAATCTATGGCCCGTTCCTCAATGAGCGGCAAGTCGGAGCGGCGCTCGCACCGGTGCGCGATCGGGTGACGATCGCAACCAAATTCGGCTTCATTCTCGAAGAGGGCAATTCCGCGCCGCTCGGCATCGACAGCCGGCCGGAAAACATCCGCAAGACCGTCGACGAGTTGCTCGCCCGCCTCGGAACAGATTACATCGACCTGCTCTACCAGCACCGGATCGACCGCAAGGTGCCGATGGAGGATGTCGCGGGCACCGTGCGCGACCTCATCGCCGAAGGCAAGGTGCGCCACTTCGGCATGTCCGAGGCGGATATCGACGCCGGCAGCATCCGCCGCGCCCACGCGGTGCAGCCGGTCACTGCGGTGCAGCTCGAATATTCGCTGTGGACCCGCGATATCGAGGCCGAAGTGCTGCCGGCGATGCGCGAGCTTGGCATCGGCCTGGTCTCCTACAGCCCGCTGGGGCGCGGCTTCCTGACCGGCAGCATCAAGCCCGGCGCGATCGCCGCAGGCGACTTCCGCGCCAACATGCCGCGCTTCCAGGGCGCGGCGGGCGCGCATAATTTCGCGCTGGTCGAGGCGGTGAAGCAGGTGGCGGCGCGCAAGGGCTGCACCGCCGGGCAGATCGCGCTGGCATGGGTGCTGCACCAGGGCGAAGCCATCGTGCCGATCCCTGGCACCCGCAAGCTCGAACGGCTGGAGGAGAACATCGGCGCGGCGGATGTGGCGTTGAGCGCGGCGGACCTGGCGGAAATCGAGGCGGCCTTCCCCGCCGGAGCGGTGCAAGGCGGACGCTACGCGTGACGGCGGCTGCCGGCCCGGCCGGGGAGCTGGCGGCGCTGGAAGCCCGCGCCCGCCGGGTGGAGACACCCTGCGGCGACGGCGTCATGGTCTGGCGCGTCTGGGGCGACGGGCCGCCGCTGGTGCTTGGCCACGGCGGACAGGGCGCGTGGTCGCACTGGGTGCGCAATATCGACGCGCTGGCGGCGCTCTACACCGTCATCGCGCCCGACCTGCCGGGCCATGGCGACAGCGCCATGCCGGGCGCGGTCGATCACGACACCATCTCCGCCGCCATCGCCGCCGGCATGCGCGCACTGCTGGCCGCAGGGCAGAAGGCGGACTTCGCAGGCTTTTCCTTCGGCGGCGCGGTGTTTGCCCATTTCGCCGCGCGCTATCCCGAGCTTGTCCGGCGGGTCATCATCGTCGGCACCGGCGGACTGGATACCCCGCACGGGCATGTCGATCTCGGCCGCGTCGGCGGGCTGGAGGGCGAGGAGCGGCGCGCGGCGATCAAGCGCAATCTGCTCGGGCTGATGCTGCATCATCCCGAAACGGTCGATGAGATGGCGATGCACTTGCTGGTCGCGAATGGCCGACAGGCGCGGTTGCCGGTGGTCGATCTGGTGATCCCCGACAAGGTGCTGGGCGCGCTGGCGATGCTTACCGTGCCGCTGGATGCTATCTGGGGCCTCTTCGACCGCCCGCATCCCGATGTCGCCGTGCAGGAGGCAGTGCTGCGCCGCTACCAGCCCGGCCTCGACTTCCGGGTGATCGCGGGCGCCGGGCACTGGGCGATGTACGAGCGCCCCGAGGCATTCAATGCGGCGCTGCTGGATATGCTGAGCGCGCCGCCACGGATCATGGCCTGACCGCCCTTCCGGCATCGCCGATCCGCTGCTAACGCTCGCATCATTCCGCCACGACTCATTCCGGGAGATCTCCATGCGCGACTATCTCAAATTCTACATCGACGGCGCCTGGACCGATCCCTTCGAGCCGAGAACCCTCGACGTCGAGAACCCCGCCACCGAAGCGGTCTGCGGCCGCATCTCTCTGGGCGGCGCCGCCGATGTCGACAGAGCGGTCAAGGCCGCGCGGCGGGCTTTCGCCAGCTGGTCGGTCTCCAGCCGCGCCGAGCGGATCGAGCTGATGGAGACCATCGCCAGCGAATACCAGAAGCGGCTGGGCGAGCTGGCCGATGCCGTGACCGAGGAAATGGGCGCGCCCGCATCGCTCGCGCAGAACGCGCAGGCGCCGCTGGGGCTTGGCCATCTCAAGACTGCGGTCGAAGTGCTGAAGCACTTCCCCTTCGAGGAACCCCGCGGCACGACGATGATCCTGCGCGAGCCGGTCGGCGTCTGCGGGTTGATCACCCCGTGGAACTGGCCGCTCAACCAGATCGCGGTGAAAGTCTTCCCCGCTCTGGCGACCGGCAACACCATGATCCTCAAACCCTCCGAAATCGCGCCCTTCAGCGGCTATCTCTTCGCCGAGATCATGCATGCCGCCGGGGTTCCCGCCGGCGTGTTCAACCTGATCAACGGCGACGGGCCGGGCGTCGGCACGGCGCTGTCTGGCCATCCGGACATCGACATGATCTCCTTCACCGGCTCGACCCGCGCCGGGGTGGAGATCGCTCGCAACGCCGCGCCAACGGTCAAGCGCGTCACCCAGGAATTGGGCGGCAAGAGCCCCAATATCGTGCTCGACGACGATGTCTTCGCCAAGAGCGTCGCCAGCGGGGTCCGCTCGATGATGACCAACACCGGCCAGACCTGCTCCGCGCCCTCGCGCATGCTGGTGCCGGGAGGGCGGATGGACGAGGCCATGGCAGTCGCAAAAGAGGCGGCGGAACAAGTCACCGTCGGCGATCCCAGCGGCAATGTCCGCATGGGGCCATTGGCGTCGCGCATGCAGTTCGACAAGGTGCAGCGGCTGATCCAGCAGGGCATCGACGAAGGCGCGACGCTGGTGGCGGGCGGCCCCGGACGGCCCGAAGGCCTCGACAAGGGCTATTTCGCGCAGCCTACCGTGTTCGCCAATGTCACGGGCGACATGACCATCGCCCGCGAGGAAATCTTCGGCCCGGTGCTCTCGATGCTCGCCTATGACAGCGTCGAGCAGGCGATCGAGATCGCCAACGACACCGATTATGGCCTGGCCGGTTACGTCGCCGGGGCCGACCTCGACCAGGCCCGCGCCGTCGCCCGGCAAATCCGCGCGGGACAAGTCGCGATCAACGGCGGCTCGGACATGGATGCGCCCTTCGGCGGCTACAAGCGCAGCGGCAATGGGCGCGAATGGGGCGAGTTCGGCTTCCACGACTATGTCGAGATCAAGGCAATTCTCAATTACGCACCGTAGCGCGGATAAGGATTCGATTGCTTCTTAAGCCCCTCCCCGCCGGGGAGGGGAGGAATTAGGAAACTCGTTTGAAACAGTGTTATCCTGTATGGTTTAGGGTGGATCATAAGCCGCTCGGCAATTAGAACCGGCTGGCCAGACTCATGCCCCGATAGGAATGCCGCGTGGAAGCCCTGACCGAAGCCGTCCCCGTCCCCGCCCATGTCCCGCCGCAAGCGGTCTACGATTTCGACATGCGCTTCGATCCGGGCCTGCTGGCCAATCCGCACGAGCGGCTGCGCGAGATATTGCGAGAAGCGCCGCCGGTGTTCTGGACCCCGCGCAACGGCGGGCGCTGGATCGTCATGGGCTACGCCGAGATCTACGAGGCGGCGCGCGATCCGGAGCGCTTTACCAGCACCTTTATGTCGCCCGAACAGCTCAAAGCGGCGCTGGCGATGATGCCGGCCGGCATGCCGCGGTTCCCGCAGGCGACGCCGATCTCGATGGACCCGCCCGACCACACCAGGTTTCGTGCGCCGCTGCAGAAAACCTTCAGCCCGCGCGCGGCGATGAACCAGATCGAAGACATTCGCGCACTCACCGACCGGCTGATCGATGCGGTGATCGATCAGGGGCACTGCGATTTCATCCCTGCCATCGCCGAGCCGCTGCCGGTGACCATATTTCTCAACCTGATGGGCCTGCCGGTCAGCCGCCTCGCCGAATTCCGCGAACTGGTGCATGAATTTCTCGCCAACACCAGCGGCGCGCCGGCGGCGACGGCGGGGCTGTTTCGCAAGGTGGCCGATGCCATGCTGCCCGATATCATGGCGCGCAAGGACGATCCCAGGGACGATATCATCAGCCTGCTGTGGCAGGCCGAGATCGAAGGCGAGACCATGTCGGTCGAGCTGATGGAGGACTATTGCGTACTGTTGTTCATCGCCGGGCTGGATACGGTGATCAACGGCATGGGCTTTGCAGTGCGGCACCTCGCCACGCATCCCGAGCTGCAGGACGAGCTGCGCGCCAATCCTGAGCTTATCGTCGAGGCCGCCGAGGAAATGCTGCGCCGCTACAGCTTCGCCGTGCCCCAGCGCCGGGTGGCCAGGGATTGCGACTTCGCGGGCTGGGCGATGAAAGAGAACGAGGTGCTGACGCTTTACTATCCCGGCGCAGATCTCGATCCGCGCGAATTCGCCGAGCCGGAAAAGTTCGACCTCAATCGCGAGAACAAGGTCCACCTGGCATTTGGCGCAGGCGTCCACCGCTGCCTAGGTGTTTGGTCCCGGAGTTTGATGGTGTGGGTTTGATGTGAACCGCTGGGGCTCTTTTGTCCAGCATTTGCAGATGTATTCGTAGGGCGTGAGGCCCTTGAGGGTCTTGAGCCGCTTGGCGAAGTTGTAGCCAGCCACGAAGTTGGCGAGGTGTTCGCGGAGCTGATCGTGGGTCTCGTAGTAGAAGCGCTTGACTGTTGCTTCCTTGAGTGTCCGGTTCATGCGTTCGACCTGGCCGTTGGTCCAGGGGTGCTTTGGCTTGGTTGTCCGGTGATCGATGTCGTTCCTGGCGCAGGCGTATTCGAAGGCGTGCGCCCAGAAGCGTTCGCCATTGGCCATGGCTTCTTTGATCAGCGGGACTGCCGATCCGCCGCCGCCCGGCGTGGTGAACTGAATGCCATTGTCGGTCAGTACGGTGTGGATCTTGTAAGGGACGGCTTCGATCAGCCGGAGCAGGAAGTCGCGCGATGTCGCGGTTTTGCAGTTTTCGTGCAGCTCGACGAAGGCGAACTTCGCGTTCGGTCGATCGCCACGAACATGTAGAGCTTGCCCTGCTCGGTGCGAACTTCGGCCATGTCGATGTGGAAGTATCCAATCGGGTATGAGCTGAACTTGCCTCGCTTGGGCTTATCCCCTTCGACCTCTGGCAACCGCGAGATGTCGTGGCGTTGCAGGCAGCGGTGTAGCGATGATCTGGTCAGATGCGGAATGCTGGCCTGCAAGGCATAAAGGCAATCATCCAGCGGCAGCAGCGTGTGCTTGCGGAAGGCGACGATGATCGCTTCCTCCGCGATGCTCAGCACTGTCGAATGGGCATCCTTGCCGGGCCGCACATCGGTTGTGCCGCTCCGGCTCTCGCCACTTGGCAACCGTCTTGGGGTTGATCCCATGACGCTTGCCAGCGTCCTCAGGCTCTCTTGACTATTTTGTATTGCTCGACGGATTGCCGCTGTCGTGCTGGCGCTCCCGTGAAGAACTTGGCCCATAATGCATCCTTCCATTCCTGCATGGATAATGCACCATCAAACTCCGGGACCAAACACCTAGGCGCGCATCTGGCGCGAGTGGAGTTGCAGGTGCTGTATCAGCAGATCTTGAAGCGGCTGCCGAAGTTCCGGCTCGATCCGGACAGACCGGCAACATTCCACTCGGGCAATATCATCGCCATGGATTCGCTGCCGATCCGCTGGGATTGAGCGGGGGGCGGGAAGTCCGCCCCATCCTCCGACCACCCCGAGCTTGTCGAAGGGCCGTTCTTTTCTTCAGGCGATCTCGCATGACGCACGAAGAAAAATGCAGCCCTTCGACAAGCTCAGGGTAATCGGAGTGGGGGGTAAGGGATTCCCATTCCATTTGGCGCGCCTCAGCCCGGCTTCTTCTTCATCAGCACCGTGCGCAGGCAGGACAGCACTTCCTCGCCGCGCTGGTTGGTCAGCGCGTGGCGGAAGATGACGATGCCGCAATCGGGGCGCGATCTTGCTCTCGCGCAGTTCGGCGATCTCGGTCGAGCAGGTCAGCGTATCGCCGATGAAGACCGGCTTGGGGGTGACGATCTTGTCGAAGCCGAGATTGGCGATCAGCGTGCCGACGGTGGTGTCGGCGATCGACAGCCCGACCGCGAGGCTGAAAGTAAAAGTGCTGTTGACCAGGATCTGGCCGAATTCCGACGCCCGCGCATATTCCGCATCGAGGTGGAGCGGCTGCATGTTGTGGGTCATCGCCGAGAACATCAGATTGTCGGTCTCGGTGACGGTGCGGCTGGGCTGGTGGGTGATCCGCTCGCCCACGGTCCATTCGTCGTAATATTTTCCGGGCATCAAATCCTCCCTGAAGGGGAGGGGGACCACCGCAGGTGGTGGTGGGGCACAGGCCCCATGATCCGCCCTCGCCAAGTACTGTTATGAGGCACGTGCCCCTCCACCACCTGCGGTGGTCCCCCTCCCCCAAGGGGGAGGATCATTCCTGCACCGCCTCAATGCTCTCAACGATTTTGGCCAGCACCGCCTCGACCTGCACCTGCGCCCCGGCGACGGCATTCAATTCCGCCACCACGCCATCGAACGGCGCGACCAGCGTGTGCTCCATCTTCATCGCCTCGAGCGTGAGCAGCTTCTGGCCCTTGGTGACCTCGTCGCCCTTCATCACCTCGACCGCGATGATCTTGCCGGGCATGGGGGAGAGGATGGTGCCGGAGGAGGCGGGGCCTTGGGCGGAGCCGTCCCAGCAATTCTGGGCAATCAGAGCTTCGCCCGACCGGAATACCACTGCTCCACTGGCGCGCGGCCTGCCCTCACGGTGCCTCGTGTAATAGTCCGATGGCAATTCACGACTGATCGTTTCGCCTTCTACCTGGAACGTAATGTTGCGATCCCATTCGGCATTCAACCTGAAGCCATAATTTTGACGCCATGGCTCCGTTTCAAACATGTTGAAGTAGCTGTGTTCGATTGAAGGACCAGACCAGCGTCCGCTGTTTATCGCCATAGCGAGAAGCGAAGTCGCAGCATCATCAAGCAAGTCTTCATTCAAGCTATCAGGCACGGCAAGATCGGCAGAATGTCGTTCAATGAAGCCAGTATCAATGTCTTCATTCACAAATGCGGGGTGCCCAACCAGTCGTTCAAGAAAGCCAGCATTTGTCTTGACCGACGAAACTTGTGTCATTCCGCAGGCCTTGCGTAGTTTCTTGATCGCCTCGTAACGATTAATGCCATGAACGATTATTTTTGCGATCATCGGGTCGTAGAAGGGTGAGATAGAATCGCCTTCTTCGATTGCGGCCTCAATTCGCGCAGGTGCGAGAATGTCGAATGTTGTGATATCACCCACACTCGGCAAAAACCCCTTCGCCGGGTCCTCCGCATACAACCGCGCCTCCATCGCCCAGCCATTGATCGCCAGCTCATCCTGCCGCTTCGGCAACGCCTCCCCGCTCGCCACCCGCAGCTGCCATTCCACCAGATCGACCCCGGTGATCTCCTCGGTCACCGGATGCTCGACCTGCAACCGCGTGTTCATTTCCATGAACCAGATGCGGTCCGCGCGCAGGCCTTCGCTGGCATCGGCGATGAATTCGATCGTCCCCGCGCCGACATAATCGACCGCCCTGGCCGCCCGCACCGCCGCCGCGCAAAGCTCCGCCCGCGTCGCCTCGTCCATCCCCGGCGCGGGGGCTTCCTCGATCACCTTCTGGTGCCGCCGCTGGAGCGAGCAATCGCGCTCGAACAAATGGACGACGTTGCCATGCGTATCGCCGAACACCTGCACTTCGATGTGGCGCGGGCGCTGGATGTATTTCTCGATCAGCACATGGGCATTGCCGAACGAGGCCGAAGCCTCGCGCTGGCATGAGGCGAGGCTGTCGGCGAAATCGGCGGCCTGCTCGACCAGCCGCATCCCCTTGCCGCCCCCGCCGGCGACTGCCTTGATCAGCACCGGATAGCCGATGGCCTTGGCCTCTTTGGCGAGATGCTCCGGGTCCTGATTCTCGCCGAGATAGCCCGGCGTCACCGGCACCCCGGCCTCGGCCATCAGCTTCTTGGCCGCATCCTTGAGCCCCATCGCGGTGATGCTGGCAGGCTTGGGCCCGACCCAGACGAGGCCCGCGTCGATGACCGCCTGGGCGAATTCGGCGTTCTCCGAGAGGAAGCCATAGCCGGGATGAATCGCCTCCGCGCCGGTCGCCTTGGCAGCGGCAATGATCTTCTCGCCGACCAGATAGCTCTCGCGCGCCGGGCTGGGCCCGATATGCACCGCCTCGTCGGCGGAGCGGACATGCAGCGCCTTGGCGTCGGCGTCCGAATAGACCGCGACGGTGCGAATACCCATGGCGCGCGCAGTGCGGATGATCCGGCAGGCGATTTCGCCGCGATTGGCGATGAGGAGGCTCTTGATCATAATTCTTCCTGAAATCCTCCCCGAGCTTGGCTCGGGGAGGGGGACCGCACGGCCTTGGCCGGGTGGTGGAGGGGCAAACGCGACAAGGCCATCTCGACGATGGCATCCGCCACCGCAGTGGCATCCTTCAAAACATCGCTCGCGGGAATCCGCACAGTTTCAAGATTTTGTGACCGCAACCACGCATCCCGCGCTTCATCCCGCTCTGGTCTGTCGCCTGTTCCATGCGCGAACCCATCCACTTCGATCACCAGCCGCGCATCCGAACAATAGAAGTCCATCCCGATTTTGCTGCTGGGATGCTGGCGGCGGAATTTCACGCCCATCGGCTGGCCCTTCAGCAACCGCCAAAGCAGCACCTCGGGCAGGGACATTTCCTTCCTGAGCTTGCGCGCCTGCGCGACAGCGCCCGGAGCAGGCTTTGGCGCAATATCCTTAAGCACAGTATGCCCCTCCACCACCCGCTACGCGGGCGGTCCCCCTCCCCGAGACAAGCTCGGGGAGGATTTGGTGGAACCGCACCCTCACTTCTTCAATCCTCTCCGAGCTTGTCTCGGGGAGGTGGCAGTGCGCAGCACTGACGGAGGGGCCGATGAGGCGTTCGATCACTCTCAAGACCTTTCAACCGGTATCAAAGTCCGCGAGACATTTCTCAATGTTGGGATACCCACCACCATAAATCCACGTCCCGCCATCAGAGTCGCCGATAACTGACGTCACATGCCACAGACTGTGACCGGTATGTGAGTCGTCAACCTTGACGTAAATACAAAAACTCTTGTCTGGTCTCCAGTGTTTACGGTACCCGAAACTGTCTAGCGACGCACCGTAATGCTGTTGAAGAGCCCCCTTGGATTTCTTCTCAATATAGGACCAAGTGTAGAACGAGCTGAAAGCCCAAAGAACAACAAAGGGTATGACCAGAAACAGAACGGGCTTCAAAATTCGTAGACCGACCCGAAGCTCGCTTTTGAGTTCTCGAACCCCATTTGGGTCAATGTGATCCCTCCAGCTCACATCCGGAACACCCCAAACGCCGGCCGCTCCGGCATCGGCGCCTCCAAACTAGCCGCCAGCGCCAGCCCCAGCACATCCCGCGTCTGCGCCGGATCGATCACCCCGTCGTCCCACAGCCGCGCCGTCGCGTAATACGGATTGCCCTCGTCCTCGTATTTCTGCCGCACCGGGGCCTTGAACGCCTCGGCCTCGCGCTCGTCCCACTTCGCCGCATCGCGGTGGACTGTCGCCAGCACGACTGGCCGCCTGCTCTCCGCCCATCACCGAGATGCGCGCGTTGGGCCAGGTGAACAGGAAACGCGGGGAGTAGGCCCGCCCGCACATGCCGTAATTGCCCGCGCCGAAGCTGCCGCCGATCAAAACCGTGATCTTGGGCACGGTCGCGGTGGCCACGGCGGTGACCAGCTTGGCCCCGTGCTTGGCGATGCCCTCCGCCTCGTATTTGCCGCCGACCATGAAGCCGCTGATGTTCTGCAGGAACAGCAGCGGGATTTTGCGCTGGCAGGCCAGCTCGATGAAATGCGCGCCCTTTTGCGCGCTTTCGGAGAACAGAATGCCGTTGTTGGCGAGGATCGCCACCGGCATGCCCCAGATATGCGCGAAGCCGCAGACGAGGGTGGAGCCGTAGAGCGCCTTGAACTCGTGAAACTCGCTGCCATCGACGATCCGGGCGATGACTTCGCGCACGTCATAGGGCTCGCGGACGTCCTCGGGCACCACCGCGTAGAGTTCCTCCGCATCGTATTTCGGCGCGCGCGGTTCCTTGAGCGGCAGCCCGTGCTGATGCACCGGGCCGAGGTGGCTCATGATGTCGCGCACGATGGTCAGCGCGTGCTCGTCGTTCTCGGCGAGGTGATCGGTGACGCCGCTCTTGCGGCTGTGGAGATCGCCGCCGCCCAGTTCCTCGGCCGTGATCACCTCACCGGTCGCCGCCTGCACCAGCGGCGGGCCGGCGAGGAAGATCGTGCCCTGCTCCTTGACGATCACGCTCTCGTCGCTCATCGCCGGGACATAGGCGCCGCCGGCCGTGCAGCTGCCCATGACGCAGGCGATCTGGGCAATGCCCTTGGCGCTCATGTTGGCCTGGTTGTAGAAAATCCGCCCGAAATGGTCGCGGTCGGGGAAGACCTCGGCCTGATGCGGCAGGTTCGCCCCGCCGCTGTCGACCAGATAGATGCAGGGCAAATGGTTCTGCTCGGCGATTTCCTGCGCGCGCAGATGCTTTTTCACTGTGGTCGGATAATAGGTGCCGCCCTTCACCGTCGCGTCGTTGCAGACGATCATCGCCTGGCGTCCGGAGACCCGGCCGATGCCGGCGATGATCCCCGCGCCGGGAATGTTCTCGCCATATTTGGCATGCGCGGCGAGCTGGCACACCTCGAGGAAGGGCGAGCCCGGATCGAGCAGACGCTCCACCCGCTCGCGCGGCAGCAGCTTGCCGCGCGCGGTATGCCGGTCGCGCGATTTCTGGTCGCCGCCCAGCGCCGCCTTGGCGACATGAGCGCGCAGTTCGGCGGCGAGGGCGCGGTTATGCGCGTCTCTTGCCATGGCCTCGGGGCTGTCGAGGTTCAGGCTTGTCGTCAGTATCGGTGCGCTCACATCATCCTCCGCTGGGGCGCGCGTAGAACACCTGCGCGCCGGGGCCAAGTGGCCAGTCGAAGCCGACCCAGCTAATCGTCATGCATATCCCGGCGGCCATGAAGCACAGCGCATAGGGCAGCATCGTCGCCAGCAGCGAGCCGACCCCGAAGTCCCTGTCCCAGCGCCGGGCGAAACCCAGCACCAGCGGAAAATAGCTCATCAGCGGGGTCATGATATTGGTGTAGCTGTCGCCCATGCGATAGGCCGCCGTGGTCATTTCCGGGCTGATCCCCAGCAGCATGAACATCGGCACCACCACCGGCGCCATCGCGCTCCACTTGGCCGAGGCCGAGCCGATGAACAGGTCGAGGAATGACGACATCAGCTGCACCGCGAGCAGCAGGAACGGCGCGGGCAGGCCGAGCTTTTCGATCGCCTGCGCCCCGTCGATGGCGAAGATCGGCCCCAGCCGCGACCAATTGAACATCGCGACAAAGTGCGCGGCGAAGAAGACGAAGACGATATAGGGCGCGAGGCTGCGGATGCCCTCGCGCATCATCGCGATGACATCGCCGGCATCGCGGATGCAGCCGGTCGCCTTGCCGTAAACATAGCCGCTGAGGAAAAACAGCAGGGCGAAGGCGGGGACCAGCGAGCCGAACAGCGGCTGCAACGCCGCCGTGCCCGATTTGCTCTCGTCGATCAGCGGCGAATAGCCGGGCGTCAGGGCCAGTGCGGCGATCAGCAGAATCACCAGCAGAGCGGCCAGGCCGGCGCGCCGGATGCCGCGCCGTTCATCGGCCCCCAGTTCCGGCTCGGCGGCCATCGGTTCCGCCTTTGTCTGCGCCGCTTCGTTCCATGCGCCGAGGCGCGGCTCGATCACCCGGTCGGTGACGAACCAGATCAACGGCACGAAGATCAGCGTGGCCGCGCCGGTGTAAAACCAGTTGCCCACCGGGTTCATCGTCCAGCCCGGCTCGACGATCCGCGCCGCTTCCTGGGTGAAGCCGAACAGCAGCACATCGAGCTGGCCCGGTGTGAAATTGGCGGCGAGGCCCCCTGAAACAGCGGCGAAGGCCGCAGCCAGTCCGGCCAGCGGATGGCGGCCCGCAGCGGCGAAGACAATGCAGGCCAGCGGGATGAACACGACATAGGCCGCGTCGGACGCATAGTGCGAGGCAATCCCGATCAGCGCGACAATCGGGGTCAGCGCCGTCTTCGGAGTATTGCGCAAGGCGGCACGAATCAGCGCCGAAAGCAGCCCGGTGCGCTCGGCGACCGCCGCGCCCAGCATGATCGTCAGGATCAGGCCCAGCGGGGCGAAGCCGGTGAAAGTCTTGGGCATCTCGGTGAACAGCTGCGCGACATTTTCTTCGGTGAGCAGGCTGGTGGCGCGGTAGGTCAGCACGCCGTCGGTGAGTTCGCCCCAATGCGGCGCTTCCTTGCCCGAATAGGGCAGCGAGGCCGACCAGCCGAGCCATTGCCCGAGCACCGAGAGAACCACCAGCGCGCCGATCAGCCAGACGAAGATCATGGCCGGATCGGGCAGCTTGTTGCCCACCCGCTCGACAAAGCCGAGGAAGCCACGCTGGCGGGGGATTTCCTGTTCGCTGTCCGCCGCTGCCCCCGCCACGCTCACGAACCGGCCCCGATCAATTCGCGCCCGATCAGCATCCGCCGGATCTCGTTGGTCCCCGCGCCGATGTCGAGCAGCTTGGCGTCGCGCAGATAGCGCTCGACCGGCCAGTCCTTGGTATAGCCCGCGCCGCCCAGCGCCTGCACCGCTTCGCCGCTGGCGCGGAAGGCGTTTTCGCTGGCCAGCAGGATCGCGCCCGCCGCGTCGAAGCGGGTGGTCTGCCCGGCGTCGCAGGCGCGCGCCACGGCATAGACATAGGCCCGCGCCGATTGCAGCGCGACATACATGTCTGCGACCTTGGCCTGCATCAGCTGGAAGCTGCCGATTGGCTGGCCGAACTGCTTCCTCTCGCGGACATAGGGAATGACGCAATCGAGGCAGGCCTGCATGATGCCGAGCTGGATGCCGCTGAGCACCACGCGCTCGTAGTCAAGCCCCGACATCAGCACGCCGACACCGCCATGCAGCGCGCCGATCACGTTCTCCTCCGGCACAAAGCAATCGTCGAACACCAGCTCGCTGGTCGGCGAACCGCGCATGCCCAATTTGTCGATCTGCTGGCCGATGGAGAAACCCGCCATGCCCTTCTCGATCAGGAAGGCGGTGATGCCGCGGCTGCCGTCTCCGGTCTTGGCGTAGACCACCAGCACATCGGCAACGCTGCCATTGGTGATCCAGAACTTGGTGCCGTTGAGCTTGAAGCCGCCCGCCACGGCTTCCGCTCTGAGTTTCATCGAAACCACATCCGACCCCGCCCCCGCCTCGCTCATCGCCAGCGCGCCGACATGATTCGCCCGAGATCAGCCCCGGCAGATAGCGCGCCTTCTGCTCGTCCGAGCCCCAGCGGCGGATCTGGTTGATGCAGAGGTTGGAATGCGCGCCATACGAAAGCCCGACCGAGGCCGAGGCGCGGCTGACTTCCTCCACCGCGATCGTGTGATCGAGATAGCCCAGCCCCAGTCCGCCCCATTGCTCTTCGACGGTGATCCCGTGCAGACCGAGCGCGCCCATCGCAGGCCACAACTCTTGCGGGAAGCGGTCTTCGCGGTCGATCGCGGCGGCGAGCGGCGTAATCCGCTCATCGGCGAAGCGGGCAGTGGCCTCGCGGATCATCCGGGCGCTTTCTGGCAGGCCGAAATCGAAGTCTGGGGTGGCGCGCATGGATTTGCTCCTCGCGGCCTGCTTAGCGGCGGGCTAGCGGAGCGCCAAGCGAATCGACAATTGGCATGCCGGAGCGGCAGGCCCGGCCCTCAAGCCGGATCGAAGGCAATCGGCAGCGCCGTCAGCCCCCAGGTCCCGGTGAAGCCGCGCCAGCCATAGTCGCCGACGATGCGCGGATTGCGCATGCGCTGGGCGATGCGGTGCAGGCCCTCCTGGATCTGCGCGCGGGCGATGTATTGGCCGAGGCAAATATGCTTGCCCCGCCCGAAAGCGATGTGCCGCGTGCCGGTGGCGAGGTTGCGCTCGGGATCGAACTCGTCGGGCCGCTCGAAAGCGGCAGGATCGCGCGCCGCCATGCCGATCGGGAAGAACAGCATGGTGTCCCTGGGCAGCAGCACGTCGCGGTAGACAATGTCCTCGGCGGTGGCGCGAAACGAGGTGGCGGTGCCGGTGTAGCGGAAGGCCTCCTCGACCACCTTGCGGCAATAATCGAGGTCCTCGGCGCATCTGGCATAGATTTCCGGCCGCGAGATCAAATGGTACATGATCAGCGTCAGCATGTTCTTAGAGGTGTCGTAGCCGGCGACATAGAGGAAGATGATGAGGTCGGCGATCTGCCGCTCGCTCAGCCCGGCATTGCCGCCTTCCTGCGAGAGCATATCGAGCAGGTCGGGCGGGCCGTCATGCGCCGGATTGGCGCGGCGATCCGCCAGCAAGCCGAAGACGAACTCGTCGATCGCGCCGATCGCCTGTTCCAGCGCGGGCGTCATCGCCGGATCCAGGGCGAAGGCGCCGCCCAGCGTTTCCAGCGTAGCGCGCAGTTCGGGCACAGCGCCGAGCGGTCCGCCCGCCATCCGGCTCATCACGCTGATCGGATAGTTCGAGGCGAATTCCTCGAAGTTGAACGCGCCCTTGGGCACCCACTCGTCGAGCAGCGCGTCGATCGTCTCGCGCATCACCGGGCGGATTTCATTGGCGTAGCGCGGGGTGAAGCGCGCGGCGAAGATGTCGCGCATCTTGCGGTGGTCTTCGGCATTGGCGGCGAGCATCTGGCTTTCGGTGAAGCGGCCCCAATTGGTGCCCTTGGCCCCCATGATCTCGACGATGCCCGAGAAGGAGTTGCGCATGCGGTCGTCCATCCACAGCAGCTCCTTCATCGCCTCGTATTCGGTGACGACCATCCCGTTCAGCGAAGTCGCCAGCCAGGGATGCCTGGCTCGCGCCTCCGCGAAGTAGTCCCACGGATGCGCGGCGAATGCTGGCGATTCCATCGCCAGATGGGGAAGATCGAGGTCGGCGAGTTGTTGCATGGTCCTGTCCCGTCCTGCGCCGCGCCCGTCCGGCACGATCGACTGGCGGCGACACTACCCCGGAAGCGCTGCCAATCCAATATGAGTTACATTGGATCGTGACGGCGCGAGCTTCGGGTTTGACTCGCCAAATCGCGCCACCTAGCCTTGGCGCAAACCACAAAACGGAGAGAACACATGCCCCGCGCGACCATCTATGGAACCGGCATCGAATACGAGCTGCACGGCAAAGAGGGCGATCCCGCCATTGCGCTGACGCCCGGCGGGCGCTTCACCATGGATGTGCCGGGCCTGCGCGAATTCGCGGCCGAGCTGGTCAAAGGCGGCAGGCGGGTGCTGATCTATGACCGGCCCAATTGCGGCTATTCCGATGTCTGCCTGGAGGGCGAGAGCGAGAGCGAGAATCAGGCCGAGCGGCTGGCCGGCCTCATCCGCCACCTCGATATGGGGCCGACGGTGATCGCCGGGGGATCGGGCGGGGCGCGGGTTTCGCTGCTGGCGGCATCGCGCAACCCGGATATCTGCTCGCACCTCGCCATCTGGTGGATCAGCGGCGATCCGATCGGCCTGATGAGCCTGGGCGGCTATTATTGCGGCGAAGCGGCTATGCTGGCCTCGACCGGCGGCATGGAAGCGGTGATGAACGCCTCTTCCTGGGCCGAGAATTTCGAAAAAAACCCCAAGGCGCGCGAGACTATCCTCAAGATGGAGCCGGAGCGCTTCATCGCGATCATGCAGAAATGGGCTTCGGCCTATGTGTTTCAGGAAAATTCGCCGGTGCCGGGGATGAAGCCGATCGATTTCGCCCGGCTGACCATGCCGGTGCTGGTGTTCAAGAGCCACAAGAGCGACCTGGCGCACACCGAAACCACCAGCCTGTGGGTCCACCGGCTGATTCCGCACTCCAAGCTGGCGCTGCCGCCGTGGCGCGACGACGAGTGGAACTACCAGTCGGGCGAGACCCAGGCGGGCAAGGGCCACAGCCTGTTTGTCAGCTGGCCCAAACTTGCGCCCGCGATCCTCGATTTCGTGGCAAAGTGACGGAGGGAATGATGATCAAATCCGAAGCCAAATTCCCGCGCGGCAATTGCCCGATCTACAGCTTCGGACCGGACGACATGAGCGCGCCGCTGATCCTGTTCTTCCCCGACGCCTTCGGCCCGCGTCCCGAATCCTATGCTGTTGCCGAGGAGCTGGCGGCCAGTGGCTGGCGGGTGCAGATGTTCGACCAGTTCTATGACCACATTCCCTATGAACCGCTCGTGCCCAAGTCGCTGTTCGAAGGTGGCCCCGAGCGCGACCGGGTGATGCAGCTGGTCATGTCGATCAATATGGCCAAGGTCGATGAGGACGTGGCGGCTATGCTCAAGCTGGCTGAAGCGAACTCGGGCCCCGATGCGCCTTTCGCCGCCGTCGGCTATTGCATGGGCGGCCGTTATGCGCTGGCGGCGGTCACTGCTTCGCCGCGCGTCAAATTCGCCGGCGCCTTCCACGCCAGCAACATCGCCCCCGCGCAGGGCGACAGCCCGCACCAGCGCTTTGCCGGGGTCAAGGGCCGTATTTACGTCGGCGTTGCCGGGATCGATCCGACTTACGGCGCGGAAGAACACGGCCGCCTCGCCCAGGCGCTGCGCGAGGCCGATACCGACCATATCATCGAAACCTATCGCGGCATGGGCCATGGCTGGGTCTATCCCGATCTCGCCATGGTCTACAACGCCGATGGCGCGGTGAAGCATGTGCGACGCGTCAAGGAACATTTCGCCGAAGCGATCGGCAGCTAAAGTGCTGCGCTGGCTCACTCACGTCATCCTTGCCCTCACCCCCATCGCAGCAGGAACCGCCGTGGCCCTCGAACGTCCGATGACGATCCCCGGCGGCCAGCTCGATCCGGCCTTCCCCGGCGCCGACGTCTATGTCGGCACGCCCGACAGTCCTGCGCCGCCGCCGGGCCGCGCCTGTGCGCTGGCGGCGCGCTATGTCGAGCTGGTCAATGCCGGGAAATATCTCGAGGTCGCGCGTCTGTTCGCCGACGATGCGACTTTCCTCGAACCGATGCGCCCGCCCCTGCATGGCCGCGCGCAGATCGACGAGTTTTACACCAAGCGGATCGGCGGCATGGCGCCGCAGGTGATGGCGGTGAAGTATTATGGCGACGACAAGGAATGCATGGTCGAACTGGCGCTGCGCACCGAAATCGGCGGGCAGCAGCGCTGGGTGCTGGTGTCGATGGATCACTTCATCCTGGACGACGACGGCAAGGTGCGGAGCATGACCGCCTTTGCCCGGCCGGTGCGGGGGTAGGCCGGGTCTGCAGGCACGGCGAGAATTGAAGGATTTTTCTCGCACGAAGACACAAAGCCACGAAGATGTCGCACTTGAGGCGAAGCCTCCTCCGCAATTTAACGGTCGATCCTTGACCGGCGAAAAAACGACATATTGCGCCTGCGGCGAGCGCCGGCCCCTTCGTGACTTCGTGGCTTCGTGCGAGAAATTCTTCTTCTACCCCATCGCCCCCAGCACCGCCGCGGCATCGAACCCCGCCAGCGGCCCTTCGTCCGATGCCGAGAAATCCGTTCGCCAATCAGGCGTTCGGGTCGAACCTTCCGACTGCGGCAACTGGTAGTTGAAACAGACGCCCTGGCGCGCCGGCCCCTGGCCTGCGGCGGTCAACCCGGGCGGCGGATCGAACTGCCGTCCGCCCGAGATGAACACGGCCCGGCGCAGCATGGTCGCGCATTCGGCTTCGCGCGGCGGCAGTTCCTGTTTCCAACGGGAAAGCTGGCGCAGATCGCGCCCGGCATGAATGCCCTCGCCGGTAATCGCGGTGCCTTCGAGTTGCCAGCGCAGCACTTCCTCACCATTCTCCAGCATTGTCGCGGTAGTGCGCTCATCGACCCGGTCGGCGACGCGCATCTCGAAACGCGTCGGCGCACGTATCGCCAGCATGCGCCGCCATCAGCACCGCAAGATCGAACAGATGGGTGCAATGCTGCATCGGGTCGCGCCGGGCGACCTCGCCGAGCAACTGCCCGGTCAGCTCGCCGGCGATATGCGGTGCCGCGCCGGGGCAGGCCGACCACGGATGCCGCAGCGCCTCGGCCCGCGCCGCGACAATCCGCTCGCCGTCGTGATCGAAGCGCAGGTGGAAGCGGTGAATGTCGTCCTCCAGCGCGCCACCGATCCAGCCCGGCGCCCGGGTTGCAGCACGATGCGCCGCCACATGCCGGGCGGCCAGGCGGGGTATGAGGTTCGGTCGGAGGTCATGGCTCGCGACCCTAACTCAGCTTTCGGCAAAGGAAAACGGCTCCGCTGAACGGCGGTAGTCCTCGGGCAATATCTCGCGCCCGATCGGCGGCGCCGCCCGCGCGGCGCATTGGCTGCGGTGGCACAGCGAGCATGCGACGCCGATCGGCGTGGCCTGAACTGCCGCCGGATCGAGCCCCCCGGCATAGGCCAGTTTCGGCGCATGCTCCGCCGCGCAGGCCAGCGCGATGGCGCGGAAGACCCGCGCGCGACCGAAGCCGCCGCCGCCCGCCGTCACCGTGCGGGCGATCGAGAAGAAGCGCTCGCCGTCGGGCAACTCGAGCCACTGGGTGACGATCTCGCCCGGAGTGCGGAACACGGAATGGACGCTCCACAGCGGACAGCCGCCGCCATGCGCGGCGAAGGGGAAGCCCGCTCCGTCGAGCCGCTTCGAGACATTGCCGGCCTCGTCCACCCGGATGAAGAAGAACGGCACCCGCTCCGCCCCCGGCTTGCCCAGCGTGGTCAGCCGGTGGGCGGTCTGCTCGAAGCTGGTGCCAAACTGGCGGCTGAGGGCCTCGACATCGTAGCGCCGCGCTTCGACCGCCGCGGCGAATTTCGCATAGGGCATCAGCAGCGCCGCCGCGCCGTAGCCCGCCAGCGCGCGGCGCACCAGCACCGAGGCGGTCTCGCTGGCGAAGCTGGCGGCGCGCAGGATCGCCGCAATCTCGCCCCGCATCGCATTGTAGGCGATGTGGACGGCCAGCTGATAGGCGCGGCTGGCGCGGTCCAGCGTTTCGTTGACCAGCAGCTGTTCGTTGTGCCGGTCGAAGCGGCGGATCGATCCGGCCAGCACCTCGTCGGGCATGAAGCGCACCCGGGTGCCGCGCGCGCGCAGCCAGGCTTCCGCCCCGCCCGCTTGCTCCAGCTCGCCGGCGAGGGCTTCGGCCCGCGTGTCGAGATCGTGAAAATAATTGTGCTGGCCGGCGGCAAAGCGCCGCGCCTCGGCCACCGGGTCGGCGCCGGTGGAGGCGCCGCCCTGCACCCGCTGTTCCGCCAGCGCCCGCTGCTCGCGCAGATAGGCGCCGTGAAGCCGCAGCAGCGCCTCGCTGACCCCGGGGAAATTGGTCGCCACATCCGCCACTTCCAGCGCCGGCAGATCGATATCGGCGAAGATCGGATCGCGCAGCATATCGGCAATGCGGCGGGCGTAATCGCCGCTGTCCTCCGCCGCGAGATCGGCGATGTCGAGCTTGTAGGTTCGCGCCAGCCGCAGCAGCAGCGACACCGTCAGCGGGCGCTGGTTGCGCTCGAGCAGGGCCACATAGCTGGGCGAAATCTCGAGATCCTCGGCCATGGTCTGCTGGGTCAGGCCCAGCTCGCGCCGCAGCCGCTTGAGCCTCGGGCCGAGGTAGAGAGGTTGGGAATCAGCCATTTACCCAGATTTGTCGAAACCAGACAACTTTACAAGGAAATTCTGTAAAGTCTTACAGCCCGACTCCGCCTGTCCTTGCCGCGGTGCACAACGATCGCTTAACCGCCTCGGCATAGGGCGGCCCCCGCCCAGACAAGCAATATGAGGAAGCGACGTGACCTATCAGCAGACCATCATCGATGCCGGCCAGGCGATCGGGCCCTTCCAGCAGACCTGGAACGGCATCGAGCCCGAATCGGTCGCCCGCATGCGGCTGCAGAACCGCTTCCGCACCGGTCTCGATATCGCCAAATACACCGCCGACGATCATGCGCCGCGACATGGCCGCCTATGACGCCGACCCGGCCAACTACACCCAGTCGCTCGGCTGCTGGCACGGCTTCATCGGCCAGCAGAAGCTGATCTCGATCAAGAAGCACTTCGGCACCACCAAGGGCCGCTACCTCTATCTCTCCGGCTGGATGATCGCCGCGCTGCGCAGCGATTTCGGCCCGCTGCCCGACCAGTCGATGCATGAGAAGACTTCGGTCCCCGCGCTGATCGAGGAGCTCTACACCTTCCTGCGCCAGGCCGACGCGCGCGAGATGGGCATGCTGTTCCGCGATCTCGACAAGGCCCGCGCCAAGGGCGACGCGGTCGAGGCCAAGCGCATCGAACACGCCATCGAGAACTACGAAACCCATGTCGTGCCGATCATCGCCGACATCGACGCCGGCTTCGGCAATGCCGAGGCGACCTATCTGCTCGCCAAGAAGATGATCGAGGCGGGCGCCTGCGCCCTCCAGATCGAGAACCAGGTCTCCGACGAGAAGCAGTGCGGCCACCAGGACGGCAAGGTCACCGTGCCGCACGAGGACTTCCTCGCCAAGATCCGCGCCTGCCGCTATGCCTTCATGGAACTGGGCATCGAGGACGGCGTGATCGTCGCGCGCACCGATTCGCTCGGCGCCGGGCTGACCAAGCAGATCGCCTATACCCGCGAGGCCGGCGACATCGGCGACCAGTACAACAGCTTCCTCGACTGCGAGGAAGTCGATCCCGCCAATGTCGGCCACGGCGACGTGCTGATCACCCGCGACGGCAAGCTGCTGCGGCCCAAGCGGCTGCCCAGCAACCTGTTCCAGTTCCGCCCCGGCACCGGCGAGGACCGCTGCGTGCTCGACTGCATCACCAGCCTGCAGAACGGCGCCGACCTGCTGTGGATCGAGACCGAAAAGCCGCATATCGAGCAGATCGCCGGCATGGTCGATCGCATCCGCGAGGTCTGCCCCAATGCCAAGCTGACCTATAACAACAGCCCCAGCTTCAACTGGACGCTCAACTTCCGCCAGCAGGTCTACGACCGCTGGCAGGCGGAGGGCAAGGATGTCTCGGCCTATGACCGGGCGAAGCTGATGAGCATCGACTACGACTATACCGAGCTTTCGGACGAGGCCGACGAAGCCATCCGCACCTTCCAGAGCGACAGCGCCAAGCGCGCCGGCATCTTCCACCATTTGATCACGCTGCCGACCTATCACACCGCCGCGCTCAGCACCGACAACCTCGCCCGCGAATATTTTGGCGATCTCGGCATGCTCGGCTATGTCGCCAATGTGCAGCGCGCGGAGATTCGCCAGGGCATCGCCTGCGTCAAGCACCAGAACATGTCGGGCAGCGACATCGGCGACGACCACAAGGAATATTTCGCCGGCGAGGCCGCGCTCAAGGCGGGCGGCAAGCACAACACGATGAACCAGTTCGCGGCCTGACCCCGGAATACGGAAGGAGAGCAGTGACATGACCGCCCCCCAGCGCTCGCGCGCGGTCCTCTCGAACGAGGACTTCAAGCTGCTGCAAGAAGCCGTGCGCTTCTGGATCCAGAGCAATGAGGAAAGCCCGCTGACTTCGAAATACGCCAATCTCTACCACCGCCTCGGCAGCGCCGCCGGCCGCTGAGGCGATACGCCTTTCCTGGGGAGGAAAGCCCGGCCCGTCGCGTCCACTCCCTGTGGCGCGGCGGGCCAAACTTTTTTGGGGGTGGGGGGGCCATCTTCGTAATTCGATAACATCGACTGTCGCCAAACCTGCCATCGGGGCGAGTTCTAGCGTGGGTTCGATTCTTTCGGGGGGCATGGTCCGGCAATGGATGCTACCATTCGGCAGTGCTGGAGAAACGTCAGGGGGATTCCGTGTCATTGGCCGTAGTCGAAGAAGAGGTGCGCCGCTTCCTGTCAGACACAACGCCGGAAGTGCTCTGCATCAAGGGCAAGTGGGGCATCGGAAAGACGTTTGGCTGGCGAACGTTTTTGCGAAAAGCCAGGCAGGACGGCGCACTCAAGCTGACACGCTACACCTATGTTTCGCTTTTCGGCCTGAACTCGATCGATGATTTGCGCTATGCACTCTTTGAGCGGACCGTCACGGGTGGGAAGATCGGAGAGGACCCCGACCCTTCGACCTTTAGTGCCTTGGTCAATGATCGAGATATCGGTCGCAAACTAAGGCCAATCATCGAATGGGCAGCCGCAATCTTCAATCGCAAGGGGATAGTTGATCTACTGGCGAAGGCTGCCTTCCTGACTGTTCGAAATCAGCTCGTTTGTCTCGACGATCTTGAGCGTGCCGGCATCGGGCTTGGGACGCTAGAAGTTCTCGGCCTTGCCTCACTTCTCAAGGAAGAGCGGCATTGCAAGGTCGTGCTGCTGCTGAACGACGAAGAACATCCCAATAAGGGGGAACTTACTCGGCAGCTCGAAAAAGTCGCGGATGTCACTCTCAACTTTTTGCCGACGCCTGCCGAGTCTGCGGCCATCGCGCTCACGTCCGATCAATCACTGATCGACCTGCTCAAGCCACGAATTGAAGAGCTGGGCATTACGAACATTCGGGTTATCAGGAAGATCGAACGGCTCGCCCTGCGCCTTGTCGCTCTCCTTCAAGGTTATGATTCCATAATCATTAGCGAAGCTGTCGCCACTTTGGTTTTGGCCAGTTGGTCTGTTCAGCAACCGAGCCTTGCGCCGACGATCGAATTCCTGCGGGGATACAACGAATTGGCGATGAGCGCTCACTTTGGCGAGGCGTCCGTCGATCCTGAAACCGAGCGCTTCCAGACTATGATCGCCAGATATCCCTTCAAATCGGCAAATGACCTCGACCGCACGATCATGGACGGTGCCGAGGCCGGATATTTTGTTGCAACCAGAATCAAGGAAGCTGCCGATCGCGTTGCCATCGAACACAAAGGCAATAATCGGAACAGCGACTACAGCCGCACCTGGCAAGAGCTATTTCATGGCTCGCTTGCCACTGATGACGACGAATTCCTTGATGCCCTGCACCGGAACGCGATCAAGGACGCTGGCATCACCAATCCGGTTAACATCAACAGCGCCATTTACATGCTGCGAGACAACGGACGGGCCGATCAGGCTGCCGAGGTGGTCGATGCCTACATGAAGGCCCACGAGGACGAACGACCAGAATTCTTTGAACTCTCCAACCATTTCAGTCGCACCGATTCAGTTGAAGATGGGCTGCGGGACGCTTTTGCTGCGGCGCGTGCTGGCTACGATGATCCACGTGACCCGTTCGAGGTATTGCGAGAAATGGGCACGCGGCAGGGCTGGGATCAACGCGATGTGATGTTGATGGCAAAGCAAAGCAGCGACGATTTTGAGCGAATGTTCGAGGCACTGAGGGGGGGGGATGAGGTTCGCCAATCTATCGAAACTATACGCCTGTTGGCCCGAGCTGAGCGGCCCGAATGTGATGCTATCGAGCGAGCGACAACTGAGGCGCTGAAACGGATAGCGGCTAAATCTCCGCTTCGGGCACGGAAGGTCGCGAGATTCGGCGTCAAGCCCGGCGATGAGGAGGATAAGACGGCCTGAGACAAGGTCGCTGCCGATCCTCCGAATCGCCACTAAGCTCCTACGACTCCACGCGCGAAGGTTGCGTTGCTATCGTCAGCTAATATGCTCAACCTGACAGAGGCCCAACCTAAGGCGCAGCCCCCGCCGCAGGGCAATTCTGCGAACACGTCGCCCCCGCGCCCTGCACCAGCCGCCCGCTCACCCGGATCGACGCCCCATTGCCCAGCCGGTAGGTGGGCGCATCGGTGCCTTCCAGCATGTCGCCGCCAGGGGGGATGACATGGCCGGCGCCGCCGTTTCCGGCGGAGCGGCGGCGGCGGTAGCTGGGGGCCGGTGCGCCATTGCGGGTTGCGGCGATGGCGTCGGCCGCGCGGTTCATGCTGCCCGCGACGGCCCCGCCCAGCGAGCGCGAGGCGCTGCCGGTGCCCTGCCCGGTGCCGGAGAGGATCACTGCGGTTTCGGCGGCAGCCTGGGCCGAGGCCGGCAGCGACCAGCCGCTCGCCAGCAGCGCGCCGCCGATTGCCAGCATTGCTTTGCCCGCCATTGCGCCATACTCCACTGCCACTGCGGAAGCTGCCTCATAGGGCGGCGATGGCTAGCAGCAGGGTTGCAAGACGCTGGCCCCCCTAAGCCGCGATCGCCTCCATCGCCTCGCTGGCTTCGAGCCAGGCCAGCTCCGCCGCCTCGATCCGGGTCGCGATATCGGCGCGGCGCTTCATCAGCTCGGTCATGGTCAGCTGCGCGAACTCCGCCTTTGCCGAGCCGGGATCGAACATCGCCTGATCGATGGCGCTGCGGGTGGCGGTGAGTTTCGCCAGCTCCGCCTCGGCCTGCTTCGCGCGCACCCTCAGCGCCTGGCCCTTTTCGCGGGCATCGGCGGCGGCCTTGCGGGCTTCCTTCTTGTTCGGCCTGGCGGCGCCGCCGGCATCGATCCGGCGGGCGTCGGCGCTGTCCTTGCTCAGCACGAAGGCGATGTAATCGTCGATCGAGCCATCGAAGTCCTTCGCGGTGCCGCCATCGACCAGCACCAGCCGGTCGGCGGTCATCTCCAGCATGTGCCGGTCGTGGCTGACGATCACCACCGCGCCGGTATAATCGTTGAGCGCCTGGATCAGCGCCTCGCGGGCATCGACATCGAGGTGGTTGGTCGGCTCGTCGAGGATCAGCATATGCGGGGCCTCGCGGGTGATCAGCCCCAGCGCCAGCCGCGCGCGCTCGCCGCCCGAGAGCTTGCCGACCTCAGTCGTCGCCTTCGGCCCGGAAAAGCCGAAACGACCGAGCTGACCGCGCACCGCGGCGGGGCTGGCGCCCTTCATCAGCCGGGTCATGTGCTGCAGCGGGGTCTCCGCAGGATCGAGTTCCTCGACCTGATACTGGGTGAAATAGCCGACCCGCAGCTTGCCGCTGGCGTTGATCGCGCCCTCCATCGGCTTCAGCTGCGCCGCCAGCAGCCGCGCCAGCGTGGTCTTGCCATTGCCGTTGCGGCCGAGCAGCGCGATGCGGTCGTCGGGATCGAGCCGCAGGTTGAGGCGGCTGAGGATCGGCGTCTCGTCGTAGCCGACAGAAGCGAGATCGAGCGTGATCAACGGCGGGCGCAGCGCGTCCGGGTTGGGGAAGTCGAAGCTGAGCGAAGGATCATCGACCAGTTCGGCGATCGGCTGGAGCCGCGCCAGCGCCTTGGCGCGCGACTGCGCCTGCTTGGCGGTGGAGGCGCGGGCGGAA
>CAVZWZ010000008.1:0-555000 GCA_963779195.1 uncultured Alphaproteobacteria bacterium | reverse complement strand
GATTACGATCTGTGGCTGCGGCTGGCCGACGTCACCAAGCTGTGCAGCCTCCCCGAACGGCTGATGCACTACCGGCGCACCGACGATCAGGTCAGCAACCGGCATATCGTCGAACAGCAGACCAATGCCGCCATCGCCTATCTCGCCTGGCTCGAACGCCGCGCGGGGCGGCGCGATCCGACTGCGGAGCTGCTGGAAATGCCGCCGATCGAAGCGCTGGATGACCTGTTCGACCGCAAGGGCATGACCAGCGCGGTCAGGGCCAGGGTCGCCCAGGGCATTATCTATTCCAAGAATGCGCTGACCTCGCGCGGCCTGGACATTGTGATCGACCACATCGAGGCTGGCGGAGATTGCAGCGGCATGTGGCGGGCGGTGATCCGCCTGCTCCGTTTCGGCGAACCCGCGCGCGCCATGCGCCTTGCTGCGGCGCTGGCCGGGCCCATGCTGGGCTGGCGTCGCAAGGCGCGCAGCCACCGGGCCGATGCCACCGGACAGGTCGCGCCGACTTTCGCCGGCAAGGACTAGGCCGTGTCGGTGCGCATTGCGGCGGCATGGGCGCTGACGTCGCAATATGCTTCCTTCGTCATCCAGTTCGCCGCCAGCGTCGTTCTCGCCCGCTGGTTCATCGGGCCGGACGAGCTGGGGCAATTCTCGGTCGCCTTCGCGGCGATCACGCTGATCACCTTTCTGCAGGACTTCGGCGTCAACCGCTTCGTCACCGGCGAAAAGGACATCGACGACAGCAAGATCGCCGCGGCGTTCACGGTCTCGCTGGTGTTCGCCGGGGGCGTCGCCTTGCTCGGCCTGGCGGCGGCGGCGCCGATCGCCCGGTTCTATCACGACCCCGGGATGCTGCCGGTCGCCTATGTCATCGCGGCATCCTATCTGCTGGTGCCTCTGGCGGTGCTGCCGCAAGCAATGTGCCAGCGGCGGATGGACTTTCGCTCCAACACGATGATCGAAGTCGGCTCGGCGCTGGCCAACGCGGGCGTGGCGCTGGCGCTGGCGTGGCGCGGCGAGGGCGCGCTGGCGCTGGCCTGGGGCGCCTTCGCCCAGCAGGTCGCCCGCACCGCGATCGCCCAGTGGCGCGCCGGTTTCCTGTTCCCCTGGCCGCTGCGGTTCAAGGGCATGGCGCCGATCATGGAGATTGCCGGGACCAATTCGGTGCAGGCGATCTGCACCTCGGTCACCGCGCGGGCGCCCGAGCTGGTCATCGGCCAGCTGATCGGCAATGCCGCAGTCGGCCTGTTCGCCCGCGCCGCAGGCCTGGCGCTGCAATTGCGAATGCTGCTGGCGGGCGCGGTGACCGGCGTGTTCTATCCCGCGTTCCGCAAGGTGCGCGACCAGGGCGAGCCGCTGGGACCGCCCTACTTGCGCGTCGTTGCGGCCTATACCGGCATCACCTGGCCGGCGATGGCGGGCATCGCCATTCTGGCCGAACCGCTGGTGCGGCTGCTCTATGGCGATCGCTGGATCGCGGCCGCGCCGCTGCTGGTCTATCTCGCCCTGGCGCAGATTTTCCAGGTCGCCCTGCCGCTCTATGCCGATCTGCCGATCCTGCTCGGGCGCAAGCGGCGGCTGATCCGATGCTACTTCGCGGAAATGGCGATATCGGTGCTGCTGCTGGCGATCGCCGCGCCCTATGGGCTGGCGTGGATGGCGATCTCGCGGATCGCCACCGGCTTTGCTTTCGTCGCGATCTACGCCCCGCTGATGCGCGAGATGCTGACGTTTGCCTGGCGCGACCTGACTCTCGTCTACCTGCGCAGCACGGCGGTGACGCTGGCGGCGATTCTTCCTGCGGTGGCGCTCTATCGGATATGGCACGTCCCCGCCGAAGCCGGCTTTGTCCAAATCCTTTGCGCCGCCGTGCTCGGCGCGCTCGCCTGGCTGGCGGCGATGTGGCTGCTGCGCCACCCCTTGCTCGGCGAGATCGTCGCGCTGGCCAGGCAGCTGACCGGCGCGGTTCCAGGACGCCCCCCTGCATCCGCGGCGAAGGGCTGAACAGCGCGGTCGATCCGGCATGCGGCGGGCCGTTCCCGCCGGCGTGGCCATGGCGCGGCAAGCATGATAGTCTGATTGCGCAGCCGGCGTCACGCCGGCCGCAGGGAAGGAACCCGAGCCATGGCCAACCTCGCCGCAGGTATGGCGTTGCTGCTGGCTTCTGCCGGAATACCGGATGCGCAGAGCGCCAGCCAGCCGCCAGATGTCTCGAACGTCGAGGTGATCAAGACCCGGGCGGACCGCGACCGCCGCATGACCGTGCCGGTGCGGATCGGCCAGGACGGGCCGTTCCATTTCGTCATCGACACCGGCTCGCAGACCACGGTGGTTTCGACCGACCTTGCCCTGCAACTCTCGCTCTTGCCCTCGCGCAAGGCGCGGATCATCGGGGTGGGCGGCACCGATACGGTCGATATCGCGGTGGTCGAGGAACTGGCGCTGGGGCGCCGCTCGCACCGCGATCTCGAAGTCGCCCTGCTGGAGGCCCGCTATATCGGCGCCGATGGCATCGTCGGCATCGACAGCCTGCAGCAACAGCGCGTGCTGCTCGATTTCGATCGCCAGACGATGTCGGTCGGCGACCTGAAAAGCATGGGCGGCAATCGCGGTTTCGAGATCGTCGTCACCGCCCGCCGCCGCCAGGGCCAGCTGATCATGACCAATGCGACGATCGACGGCGTGCGCACCGATGTGGTGATCGATACCGGCGCCGACACCTCGATCGGCAACCGCGCCCTGCAACGCGCGCTGCGGCAGCGCGCGATTCCCGAGCAGGCCACGCTGATCGACGTGACCGGCCAGCAGGTGATCGCCGACCTGGGTTATCCCCGCAAGCTCGAGATCGGCGATATCGGCATCACCAATCTGCTGGTCGCCTATGCCGATACGCCGGTTTTCCGCGTGCTCGATCTGGAGCGGCGGCCGGCGATGATGCTGGGGATGCGCGAACTCAGGCTGTTCAAGCGCATCGCCATCGATTTCCGTTCGCGCAAGATCTACTTCGACCTGCCGCCCGGCGGCTGACCGGGCGCCGCCGCATCACACCGGCGCCCGCAAGGCGCGCTGCTTCACTTTCACCGCCGGGTTGCCGCGATAGACGCCATCCGCCTCGGCATCGCGGAACAGCGCCGCCCGCGCGCCCAGCACCGAGCGATCGGCCATGGTTACGCCGGGCCCGACGAAGGCTTCCGCAGCGACCCAGCAGCCGGCGCCGATCGTCACCGGCCGCAGCACCAGCTGGAAATGCGGGTCGTCGATATCGTGGCTGCTGGCGCAGATGTGCGCGCCTTGCGAAATCACCGTGCGCTCGCCGATGACGATCCGCCCCTGATTGTAAAGCCGCGCGCCCGGCCCGACCAGCGCGTGACGGCCCAGCGAGAGATTGGCCGGCAGCCAGACCCTGACGCTGGCATGCACCCGCGCGCCGGGCGCGATGCTGGCGCCGAAGGCGCGCAGCACCAGCCGCCGCCAGCCATGCAGCGGCGGCGGCGTCCAGCGGGCGAGCAGCAGCCAGGCAAGCGCCCAGACCGCCCTGAGCAGCCGGTTGCCCAGCGAAAAGCTGGGTCCGCCCTCGTCCGGCCGGGCCTTGCTGGCGTCGAGCGGCGTCATGCCGGACTGCCTGCGGCGATCGCCGACCGGTATGCCTCGGCCCATTGCGCGGCGACCGCCGCCGGCGAGAAAGTGGTGACGGCCAGTTGCAGGGCGGCGCCCGCCATGGCGCGCCACTTCGCGTCGTCCATGGCCAGCGCTTGCGCCAGAACCGGCGCTATCGTCGCGGCATCGTAGCCGCATTCGAGCGCCGCCCCGCCGGCGAAGCCTTCCGGAAGATTGCATTCGCCGGTCATGATCGCCGGGACCGCCGCCGCCCAGGCCTCGAGAATCGCGAGCGGCAGGCCCTCGCTGTGCGAGGCCAGCACCATGAACCGGGCCGATTCGAGAAGCTTCCTCTTTTCCGCGCCATAGACCGGCCCGGCGAATTCGACCGAGGCGGGCGCACTCGCCAGCGCGCGGCGCAGGTCCCCGACATCGCCATTCTCGCCCCAGCCGGCGATAATCAGTCTTGCCCCGGCAGCGGGCGCGGCCAGCCGCCATGCCTCGACCAGCGCCAGCAGGTTCTTCTTGGGATGGATCCGGCCAAGATAGACGAAGTTCTGCGGCCTGGACGCGGGCGGCGGCGCCAGCCCGGCAGGGGCCGGGTTGGGAATGACCAGGCAGTCGCTGCGGCCGCTTTCGCGGCGGATATCCTCGGCCTCGCGGCGGGTCAGGGCATGAAACGCATAGGCCCGGCGCCAGGCGTCGCGCTCGTAACCGGCCCGGGCCAGCGCCTTTTTCCATTTGCCCCGCGCGGTGATCCACGGATCGAGCATGCCGTGCGGGGAGATCACACAGGGCCTGCCGGCGCGGCGGGCCCAAACCGCAGCGGCGCGCGTGGGATACATCCAGATGCCGTGCTGGTGCAGACAGTCCAGCTCCGTTTCGAGCAGCGCCTCGACCAGGCCCGGCGCATAGCCGATCTGGGCCGGCCCCAAGACCTTGCGCGTGGCCAGGTGGCTCGGCGCATAGCGCGCGCGATCCTCCTCGCTGTGGCGGTCTTCCAGCGCGAAGACGGCCGCCTCGCCGCCCAGCGACCGGATCAGCGCCGCCTGGGAAATGACGGCCTCGGCTACACCCGCTCCGAGCCGGGAGGCCGAAGAGGTCAGCAGGCCGATCCTCAGTCCGGCAAGCGGCGGCGTCATCGCAGCAGCTTCGGCTGAGCGCGCGCCGCCATCTGCCGGCGGCGCTTGCGCGCCAGGCGTTCGCCCCTCGGCAAGCCGCTTTCGTCCGCCGCATCGGGATTGCCCGGCGCTGCGGCGGCGGCCCGCCGCGACTGCCGCCAGCGCTGCAGCGCCGCCAGAACGCAGCGCCTGCGCCGTGGGAATCGAATAAAGCCGAGCGAGTCCCAGCCAGATTGCGATCGGGCCGAGAAAAAACAGGCCTTGCCGGAAGACGGTCAAAATGCTGCCATCGCGGTAGGCAACGACCAGCATCGGCAAAAACACCATGAATGCCGCCGTTTGCAGCGTGTTCTGGGGGCCTTCGGCGAATTTGCGATAGAGCCAGCCTAGGCCATAGCCCCACAGCCCGCACCAGATGACGACCCCGAACCAGCCCATGAAGAACCAGCCCTGCCCCGGCAACGAGCGGGTCATGCCGATCGGATAACCGTATTCGAAAAGATTAACCCGCGGGAACGGGGCCCCGACCGGTTTGCCGGCCCACAGCGAGCGCGGAATTGGCTCGGTGAAAAGCTGAAGATTTTCGAGAAAATAATCGTAAGTGCCGCTGCGCTGCGGGACGGCATAGACCAGATATTCGAAATATTCCAAATTGCCGAGATCCATGCCTTCGAGGAATTGCAGCTGTTCGTACCCGACATCGCTGCGCGCCGCCTGCTGATTGCCGGTCACGGTGTCTCTTATGGCCTGGCCGCGATCGCCGCCCACCAGGCTGAACGCCAGCGCGGCGGCCACGACAATCGCAGCCACCCGCAGGCTGACCAACTTCTGCCGCTTCTCGTAAAGATACAGCAGTCCGACCGTCAGCATCGCAGTGACGAAGGGAGCGCGTCCGCCGGTGCCCGCCCGAAAAAACAGAAAGGCGAGCAGGGGCAACAGGGCCAGCAGGCGGAACCGGAACACCCAGGCGATCATCGCGCCGCAAGTCGCGAGCGATAGCTGGATTTCCTGCAAATAGCCAAAACCCGAGGTGTTGACGAACACGCCGGTGCGCGCATCCAGAACCATGCCGGCAACCCCCGTGCCCGCCTCGGCGCCAATCCAGAGCTGCGATAGCGAGTAGACGCCGAGTGGGACGATCAGCAGCAAAACCCAGGGCAATACCCTGACCAGCCTGGCGCGCTCGGCATCGGTGAACGGATCCTGCCTGAATCGCATTTCGGCGGGGCCGGCGCGCAGACAGACGAAGGCGAACACCAGAAAGCCAAGGTTGGACGCGAGGATGACCGTCAGCTTGTCCGAATCCGAGGGCGTGAACTGATAGGCCCGGTAAATGTAGCGATAGTCGAGGAAACTCGCGATGATCGGCCGCGCCACGAAGATCACGCCGTGAAACGCCATATAGATGGTCAGGGGGTGAAACAGGCTGAATGCCCGGTGGCGCAGGAAGAACGCGCCAACCAGCAGAAAGCTCAGAACGGAAAGGCACAGCGCGGCGGCGTACATCAGCGCGGCCCGCAATCGCACCGGCCGTTGCGCCGGACAGGGGTGCAGGCGTCAGTCATTGCCCCGGCCCCGCTGCGGCTGCGGCTGCGGCTGGCGCAGCATCGTGGCCGGTATCGCCGTCGGGGCAAGCTGCTGCTCATTCGCTATCGGTGCGGCCTCGTTCCAGTAATAGGCGGACAGCGAAGCGAATCCCAGCAAAGCGCCCAGCAGCATCCGGCCCGCCGCCCAGATACCCGGCCTCATCCAAGGCTGCAACAGCAACAGGGCGAAGGGGAAAGCCGTCAGCACATAGCGGGACGAAAACTGGTGGCCGATCCCGGCGGCGGTGCCGTTGAGCAGGATGGTGAGGCACCCCAGCAGCAGAAACACCCGGTCGGCGCGACGGTCCCACATATTGGCCAGCGTCGCAACGACCATGACCGCTGCGATGCCCACCATGGCGCCGTTCAGTCCGGCCTGCAAAAGCGGCTGCAATCGCGAGGGGGCTGCCGCAACCACCCGGCTGGCAACCACGAAATCGAAACCGGCGAGCAAAGCACCCGCCATCGCCGCCGCGACGGCGAGGGCCGCAACGATCCTGCGTCGGCCGGTCGCCAGCCCAGAGAGGGCAAAGCCCGGCGCGATCAGCACCGCTGCGACCGCCAGATAGACGAAGGCAAGCACCCCGTGCTCGGGCCTCAGCCCGGCGCTGAGCTGGGGCTGCCACGGCGGGGCGATGCCCCCCCATAAAGCGATCATCGGCGCGATGGTGGCGAGCCCGGCAGCCAGTCCCAGCAATGCCTGCCACCGCATTTGCGGGCGACCGAGGGCAATCGCGGCGAAACCGGCGAGACCCGGCAGATAGGTCTGCCGCCCCAGGATCGCCAGGCCGGCGCACAAGCCGGCCAGCGCGAGCAGCAGCCAGCTCCGCTGCCCGGCCGGACCGGCCATCGCCTCGGCAACTGCCAGCACCGCAAACGAGGCCAGGGCGAGCGCGGGCAGCTCGGTCAGGGCCAGCCCCGAGGTCGGGCCGATCATCGGCACCGCCAGCAGCATCGCCGCCCGCGCAAACGGTGCGTCGCAGGCGAGCCGGCGCAACGTCGCGGCGGTCGCCCAGATCGCCGCCAGCAGGCAAGCCAGGTTGACCGCGCGGATCGCCGGCGCCTGCAGCCCGGTCAGCGGCGCGGCAAACGCGTGGAGATAGGCGTAAAGCGGCCCGGCGGCGACATCGAGCGGCGTGGTCATCAGCCGGACGAAATCGAAATCCGCCGCGAGCAGCTGGCTCGCCTGCATGTAGTAGCGCTCGTCGAAAATCAGCCGGTGCGGCGAGGCCGCGACCAGCGCCGCAAGCCCCGCCAGCACGAGGGCCGCCGCCCAGTGGCAGGGACTTGCGCCAAACCGGTCAAGCCGGAGCAATGCCGCCCTCCGGCCCGGCCCCTCGCCGCGCCCGGCCATGGCCCTTCCCGGGGCCCGCCTTCACCCCCGCGCCACCACTTCGCTGAAATAGCCGATCGTTTTGGCGAGGCCGTCGCGCAGCGCCACTTGCGGTTCCCAGCCCAGGGACTTGCGGGCGAGCGAGATATCGGGCTGGCGCTGGCGGGGATCGTCGGGCGGCAGCGGGAGATGGACCAGCTGCGAGGAACTGCCGGTCAGTTCGATCACCAGCTTTGCCAGTTCGATCATGGTGAATTCGCCGGGATTGCCGACATTGACCGGGCCGGTGACCTCGTCGGGCGTGGCCATCATCGCCATCAGCCCGGCGACGAGATCGTCGACATAGCAGAACGAGCGGGTCTGTAGGCCCTCGCCGTAGATCGTTATGTCCTCGCCGCGCAGCGCCTGGACGATGAAATTGGACACCACCCGTCCGTCGTTGGGATGCATGTGCGGGCCATAGGTGTTGAAGATGCGCACCACCTTGATCGCCAGATTGTGCTGGCGGCGGTAATCGAAGAACAGCGTCTCGGCGCAGCGCTTGCCCTCGTCGTAGCAGCTGCGCACGCCGATCGGGTTCACATTGCCCCAATAGTCCTCGACCTGGGGATGGATCGCCGGATCGCCGTAAACTTCGCTGGTCGAGGCCTGGAGGATCGGCACCTTGAGCCGCTTGGCCAGCCCCAGCATGTTGACCGCGCCCAGCACGCTGGTCTTGGTCGTCTGCACCGGGTCGAACTGGTAGTGCACCGGCGAGGCCGGGCAGGCGAGATTGTAGATCTCGTCGACCTCGACAAACAGCGGGAAAGTGACGTCGTGGCGCATCAGCTCGAAATTGGCATGGCCGAGCAGCGCGCCGACGTTGGCCCTGGTGCCGGTGAAGAAATTGTCGACGCAGAGCACATGATGACCCTGCTCGATCAACCGGGCGCAGAGGTGCGAGCCGATAAAACCGGCGCCGCCGGTGACCAGCACGCGCTTCTGGATCGAGTAGCGGCTCTGCCGTTGGTTATCTGTCATTGCTGTATCCCGATTTTGCGGAACCCAGTTCCGCGAGAAATTGCTGCAACCGGCTCGCTGCCGGTTCGGCGCCCGGGTCGATCAGCAGCTCGGCGGCATCGGCGAAGCGCTCGGTGTCGCCCAGCCAGGCCCGCCGGTGCGACGCTGCCGCCATCTCGCGCCAATGCGCCTCGTCGCCCGCCAGCGCCGCCATCGCCTTCGCCAGACCGGCGACCGATCCGCGCTCGACGACATAGCCGTTGACCAGATTGCGCACCAGCGCATCGCGCGCGCCGACTTCGCCCGAAACGATCGCCGGCAAGCCGGCGGCAAGAGCCTCGTTGACCACCAGGCCCCATTGCTCGACCGTGCTGACAAGCACAAGGGCCAGCGCACGCGCAAGCAGGCGTGAAACCTCGTGCGCGGGCAGGAATCCGGGGAAATCGACCAGTCCGGCGATGCCCAGACCGGCAACCTGCAGCCGCAGTTGCGGCTCGGCCGGACCCGACCCGGCGAGCACCAGCCGGCGCGCGCCGGGGCCCGCAGCTGCGGCATAGGCGGCATAGGCTTCGACCAGCTCGGGCAAATTCTTCTTTTCGACGAAGCGGCCGACATAGACGAAGTGCCGCTCGGCAAAGCCAATGCCGCCCGGCGCGGGCGCGCTGCCGCTCTCCGCCCCGATCCGGCCGATGCCGACGCCGTCGTAGCCCGGCAATACCCTGCGCCGCCGGAAGCCTAGCAGGCGCATGTAATCCATGTGCCGCGCCCCGCCGACTATCGCGGCGCGATAGGGGGTCAGCAGCCACGACTTGAACAGTTCGAAGCCCAGCCTGCGGGGAAAATCGTCGAACTTCGATTCGCTCATCAGCACGACTTCGACCCGGCACAGCCAGAGCAGCCAGGACAGCAGAACGATGTCGCGCTCGTTATAGCCGATGCCGACAAACACCATGTCGCAGCGCCGCAGCGCGCGGAACTGGGCGCGCAGGCGGCCGATCGGCGGGATGCTCTCATAGGACCGGCCGGGAAACAGCGTCACCTTGCGCGCGCCGGGCACTTCGCCCGAAGTTTCCCAGGCATAGGTTGCGGAGGCCGAAGCCACTTCGACGGCCAGCACCTCGGCGCGCCCTTCGAGCCGCCGCGCGACCGCCGCGCAGCGATCGATGTGGTAGGCGGCGAATTGCGACCACAACAGGGCTATGCGGAGGGGTCTAGAGCCAGATGACATTCCGGATGGGGGGATAGCGCGCTTGGCGCGGCAGGCAAGGGGCCAGGCCGGATGCTCCCCGGCGGAATGGGATTTTTGATGGTCGCATCGGCGCGAGCGAACCGCTAAGCCCCGCGCGGAAGGAAAATCCGTGCCGGGCCGCCCATGAAGATAGTATTGACCGGCGCCAGCTCCTTCACCGGCGCGTGGTTCGCCGCGACCCTGGCGCGCGATGGCCACGCCGTCACTGCAACCCTGCAAGGCCGGGCGGACGATTACGCGCCGCTCGCCGCGCTGCGGATCGCGATGATGCGCGATGCCGGGGTCGCGCTGGCCGAGGGCGTCAGCCATGGCAACGACGCCTTCTTCGCGCTGATCGGCGAAGGTTGCGACGTGCTGGGCTATCACGGCGCCGATGTGCGCGATTACCGCAGCCCCGATTTCGACGTGCAGCGCGCCGTGGCGGCCAATACCGCCGCCATCGGCGAGACGCTGGACCGGGCGAAGCGGGCCGGGACCGGGCGAATTGTTTATACCGGCACGGTCGCCGAGCCGGGCGAAGGCGGCGGCGAGGCGGCGGAGCGGGCGATGTCGCCCTATGGGCTGAGCAAATATCTCAGCTGGGAGGTGCTACATGCCGAAGCGCGGGCGGCGGGCGTGGCGCTGGGCAAATTCGTCATCCCCAACCCGTTCGGCCGCTTCGAGCAGGAGCGCTATTGCAGCTATCTGATGGCCTGCTGGGCCAGGGGCGAGACGGCGCAGGTGCGCACACCCGGCTACATCCGCGACAATATCCCGGTCGACAGGCTAGCCCGCGCCTATGCCGGCTTCGCCCGGCTCGCCCCCGGCGATCCCGGCGCGGATGCCTGCCGCCCCAGCGGCTATGCCGGCAGCCAGGCGGACTTCACCGCCCGCTTCGCCCGCGAGATCGGTTCGCGGCTGGCGTTGGCGACTCCTTACGCGCTGCTCGCGCAGTCGGACTTCTCCGAACCGCTGACCCGGATCAACCGCGATGCGGCGGCGCCGGGCTGGGACGAGGGACGCTTCTGGGACGATCTCGCCGCATATTATGCGATGCGATTTCTTGCGCGGCGTTGACCGGTGGACGCGATAATGGAAAACGGCGCGCGGACATGATGATCGAGGTCGAACCCACTGCCATCGGCGGCGTCATGGTTGCGCGCAGCCGGATGGTGGGCGACGAACGCGGGGAATTCGCCCGGCTGTTCTGCGCCGCGAGACCTCGCCGCAGCGCATGGCGCAAGGCCGATCGTCCAGATCAACCTTCGCGCACCCGCCAGGCCGGCGCGCTGCGCGGGCTGCATTTCCAGACGCCGCCGTTCGCCGAAGCGAAATGGGTGCGCTGCCTGCGGGGGCGGGTGTTCGATGTCGCGGTCGATCTGCGGCGCGGCTCGCCCACTTTCCTGCGCCACTACGCGGTGGAACTCGAGCCCCGATGCGCGGAACGCCCTGTTCATCCCCGAAGGCTGCGCCCACGGTTTCCAGGCGCTGGAGCCGGACAGCGAGTTGCTCTACCTCCACACCGCAGCCTATGCGCCGGATCGCGAAGGCGGGCTGCGCTGGGACGATCCGGCGCTGGGGATCGCCTGGCCGCTGGCGGTGACCGATATCTCGCAGCGCGACCGCAGCCACGCTCTGCTCGGCGCCGGACTACCGGGGGATCGCCCTGTGAGCGACTGGCATCGCCTGCCGCCATTGCGCCGCGCCGCTGGCACCATGTCTTCGTCGATCTCGGCCATCAGCCGCCGTCGAACGCCTATCTCACGGCGGCGCAGCTGGCGGAGAACGAGGTCTACGCCCCGCTCACCACCTATGTCTGCGACACATGCTGGCTGGTGCAATTGCCGGCGCATCACCGCTCGGACGAATTGTTCACCGCCGACTATGCCTATTTCTCCTCGGTGGCGAAAAGCTGGGTGGCGCATGCCGAGGCCTATGTCGCGGCGATGGTGGCGCGCTTCGGGCTGGGCGCGCGCGACTGGGTGGTCGAGGTCGCCTCGAACGACGGCTATCTGCTGCAATGGGTGCAGGCGGCGGGCATCCCCTGCACCGGCATCGAGCCGACCGCCTCCACCGCGGCGGCGGCGCGGGCGCGCGGGATCGAAACGATCGAGCGGTTCTTCGGCGCGGAGCTGGCGCGCGAACTGGTGCGCGACTCGCGGCCAGCGCCAGCCTGACCGCGGCCAACAATGTCCTGGCGCATGTGCCCGACATCGACGATTTCGCCGCCGGCTTCGCCGTGCTGCTCGCCCCCGAAGGCGTCGCGACGTTCGAATTCCCGCACCTCGCCGAGCTGGTCGCTGGCAGCCAGTTCGATACCATCTACCACGAGCACTATTCCTATCTTTCGCTGACTGCGGTGAGCCGCGATTCTCGGCGCACAGGGCCTGCGTGTTTTCGATGTCGAGCGGCTGACGACCCATGGCGGATCGCTGCGGGTGTTCGCCTGCCATCGAGCGGCGCAGCCCACGCCGCTGCGCCCGCCGTCGCCGCAGCTGCTGGCCGAGGAAGAACGGGCAGGCATGAAAACGCTGGCCTATTACGGCTCGCTCGGCGCCGAAGCGCTGCGGATCAAGCTCGACCTGCTCGAATTCCTCGTCGCGCAAAAACGCGCGGGCAAGACGGTCGCCGCCTATGGCGCGGCGGCGAAGGGCAACACGCTGCTCAACTATGCGGGGGTCGATCGCGACCTGCTGGGCTTTGTTTGCGACGCCGCGCCATCCAAGCAGGGCTATTTCCTGCCGGGCAGCCACGTCCCGATCCTGCCGCCCGCCGCGCTGCGCGAACAGCAGCCGGACTACGTGCTGGTGCTGCCGTGGAACCTGCGCCGCGAGATCGTCGCCGACCATGGCTACATCGCCGAATGGGGCGGGCGGTTCGTGGTGGCGGTGCCGGGGCTGGAGGTGCTGTGAGATGAAGTCCGGGCGGCACAGCTTCCCTTTCCCGCGCTTCGAGGGCCTGCTCCACCGGCTCTATGCCGCGCTGCGCTTCCGCCGCCGCTTCCGCGCCTATGGCGAAGGCGCCTTCGTCAGCCCCTTTGCCACCATCGAGGGCATGGAGCATGTGGCGATCGGCGCAAGCAGCGCGGTCGGGCGGCGCAGCCTGCTTACGGTGGTCCCCCGGCCTGACGGCGGCGCCTCGGCCATCGCGATAGGCCGGAACAGCTATATCGGCCGGGGCTGCACGCTCTCGGCCTGCGGCCGGCTGACCGTGGGCGACGACGTCACTTTCGGCGACAATGTCTATGCCAGCGCCGGGCAGCATGGCTGCGACGATCCCGGCCGCCGGGTGCTCGAACAGCCGATGCAGCCGGGCGACCTGACCATCGGCGACGGCGCCTGGATCGGCTATGGCGCCTTCGTCAGCAGCACCGGCAGCGTCACCATCGGCAAGGGCGCGATCGTCTGCGCCAACGCCGCAGTGACCCGGGACGTGCCCGAGCTGACCATGGTCGGCGGGGTTCCGGCGCGAATCCTGCGCCGGTTCGATCCACAGGCGCGGGTCTGGCGGCAGGAGGAATAGCCCGGAATGCGGGCCGCCAACCTGCGCTGGAACCTGATCGCCAACTTTGGCGGACAAGGCTGGCGCGCGCTGATGGCGCTGGTTTTCGTGCCGTTCTACGTGCGCATCCTCGGGGTCGAGGCCTATGGGCTGATCGGGCTTTACGCCAGCTTGCAACTGGCGCTGGCGCTGCTCGATGCCGGGCTGCGCCCGGCGCTGGCGCGCGAGATGGCGCGGTTTACCGGCGGCGCGATGGATGCCGCTGCCATCCGCACCCTGCTGCGCAGCATCGAGCTGCCGCTGGCCGGGGTGGCGCTGGCGATCGTCGCGATCATGGCGCTGGCCGCACCGTGGCTGGCGCAGCACTGGGTCAACCCTGAGGGCATCCCGAGAGACGCCATTGCCCAGGCCTTCGCCGTGATGGGCCTGGTCGCCGCGCTGCAACTGGTCGAAAGCGCCTACGACAGCTGCCTCGCCGGTTTGCAGCGGCAGGTGTTGCAAAACGCGATCGTCACTGCGGCGGCAACACTGCGGGGCTTCGGGGCGCTGGCGGTGTTGTGGCTTTGGCCGACGGTTTCGGCGTTCTTCCTGTGGCAGGCGGCGGTAGCCTTGCTGTCGCTCGCTGCGCTGATCTTAGCGGTCTACCGCAGCCTGCCCAAGGGCGACCGGCCTGCCCGGTTCTCGCTGCAATCGCTGCTGGATATCCGCAGCTATGCGCTGGGCATGCTCGGCATTGCGCTGGTATCGCTGCTGCTTACCCAGTCCGACCGGCTGCTGCTCGCCCGGCTGATGCCGCTTAGCGAGTTGGGCCGCTATGCCATCGCCGCCGCGCTGGCCGGCGCGATCGCTTTTATCTCCGGCCCGATCGGCGGCGCCTATTTCCCGCGCCTTACCGAATTGATCGCGCGCGGCGAGAGCGCGGCGCTGGCGGCGGCGTTTCACCGGGCCAGCCGGCTGATGGCGCTGCTGGCCGGCAGCGTCGCCGCGATGTTCGTGCTGCTGGGCGACCGGGCGATGCAGCTGTGGCTGCAGCGACCCCGCCCTTGCCGCCGGGGCCGCGCCGCTGCTCGCCGTGCTGGCGCTGGGCAGCCTGTGCAACGCCCTGACCGCGCTGCCCTATCTGCTGCAACTGGCGCATGGGCTGACGGCGCTGACGCTGCGGCTCAATCTGGCGATGCTGATCCTGTTCATTCCCGCGCTCTATGGGCTGGTGCAGGCGCACGGCGCCTGGGGCGCGGCGCTGGGCTGGGCGGGGCTGAATATCGCCGGGCTGACCGCCAGCGCCCTGCTGACCTTCCGCCGCTTCCTGCAAACCGAGCAGCGGCGCTGGTGGCTGGGCGACATCCTGCCGCCGCTGGCCGTCGCCTTCGCCGCCGCCGCGCTGGCGCGGGCGGTGCTGCCCCGCCCCTCCGGCTGGCTGGCCGAGCTGGCGGTGCTGGGCGCGGCCGGCGCGGCGATCCTGGCTTGCGGAATTCTGGCGGACCGGCAATTGCGGGGGATGGCCCTGCAAACCTTCAACCGCGCCCGCGCCGCGACACGGTGATCCCGCCGCGATGACCCAGCCGATCAACGTCGTCGTGCCGACCCGCGAGCGGGCCGACACCTTGCTGCATTGCCTGCGCACCATCGTCGCGCAGGATTGCGACCGGCTGGCGATCTGGGTCAGCGACAACGCCAGCAGCCCGGCGACCCGCGAGGTGGTGGAAAGCTTCGCCGATCCGCGCATCGCCTATCTCAACACCGGCCAGCGGCTGAGCATGTCGCATAATTACGAATTCGCCCTGTCGCATATCGGCAAGGGCTGGATCGTCATGATCGGCGACGACGACGGGCTGCTGCCGGGCAGGCTGGAGCCGGCGGTCCGCAAGCTCGAGGACAGCGGCGCGCAGGCGCTGGCCGCCGAGACCTGCTTCTTCAACTGGCCCGCCGCAGTGCCCGAAGTGCCGGTTCGGCTGACCGTCCCGCTGGCCAGACGCACCCGCCGGGTCGAGGGCCGGGCCGCCATCGCCACCATGCTGGAGCTGGAGCCCTACCGGCTGCGGCTGCCGCAGACCTACACCGGCGGCATCGTCCATGCCGATGTCTACAACCGCATCAAGGCGGTGAAGGGCTCCTTCTTCCAGTCGCAGATTCCCGACATTTTCTCCGGCTTCGCCATCGCCAGCACGGTCGATTCCTTCCTCTACACCACCCGTCCCTTCGCCCTGGCCGGGCGATCCAGCCACAGCATCGGCAGCGCGCTGTTCGCGATCGAGAAGAGCAGCTTCCTCGACGAGGGGCTGATCCCGTGGCACGCCGATTTCCCGATGCCCGAGGCCGGCACGCTGACCTTTTCGATGCCGGCGATCTTCTGCGAGTGCTATACCCAGTCGGCCTATCTGCACGGCGGCGATCCGCCGCTGTTCCGGCAGACGATGCTGGAGCGGACGCTGGGCCGCACCGAGCACGGCCGCGAGCAGATTCTCGCCTGGGGCAGGCAGTTCGCCGCGTTGCACGGGCTGGATTACGACGCAGCGCTGCGCGGGGCCGAACGCATACGGCGCGGCAGGCGGATTGGCGCTGCGGCGCGGCGGCTGCGCAATCTGTGGGAGACCGCGCGGCTGTTCCAGGGCGATCCGCGCCCGCTGGCCAACATCGCCGATGCCGCCGCCGCCGCCGATGCGATCCTGCGCGCGCCGCCCGGCCGGCTGGGCGAGAGCCTGCGCACGCTGGCGCGCTATGCCGTGAAACCGGCGCCGATCCGTTGAGAGCATGGAGCGCTAATTCAAGATCACCCTCAAAGCCGACTACCCTGAGCTTGTCGAAGGGCTGCCTCTTTCTTCGGGCAATTGCGCCTCAGGCACGAAGAAAAGGACAGTGCTTCGACAAGCTCACCATAGTCGGGGCTCGGTCGCATTTGACGCATTCCGCTGCGAACCGCTCAGCCGCCAGCCGCCGCATAGGCGTCGAGATCGGCGAGGCAGGCCGCCCGCACGTCGCCGCCCGCGATCACCGCTTGATACCAGCCGGCGGTGCGCGCGATGGTGCGCTCGAAATCCCACTGCGGCCGCCAGCCTAGCTGCGCCACCGACTGGTCGATCGCCAGCCGCAGCAGGCCAGCCTCGTGCGGCGCGGCGGGATCGCCGGCGTCGCGCCAGCCGGAGCGCCGCCAATGCGCGAGCAAGGCGTCCGCCAGTTCGCCGACGGTGCGGGCATCGACCGGCAGCGGCCCGAAATTCCACGCCCGGGCGAAGCGTGCGCCGTCCGCTCCCGCCAGCCGCGCGCCGAGTTGGAGATAACCGGCCAAGGGCTCCAGCACATGCTGCCATGGCCGGATCGCGGCGGGATTGCGCAAGCCGGGCGCGCCATTGCCCGCCATCGCGCGGACCAGATCGGGGACGATGCGGCCCGGCGACCAGTCGCCGCCGCCGACGACGTTGCCCGCCCGCGCGCTGGCGATGCGCACGCCGTGCTCGCCCGCCCGTTCCGGCGGGAAATAGCTGTCGCGCCACGATGACACCGCCACTTCCATCGCCGCCTTGCTGGCGCTGTAGGGATCGCGCCCGCCGAGCGGATCGGTTTCGCGGTAGGCGTGCGCCCATTCGCGGTTGAGATAGACCTTGTCGGTCGTCACCATGACCACCGCCGCGCGGGTGCCGGTGCGACGGATCGCCTCCATCAGGTTGATCGAGCCGGTCAGGTTGATCGCGAAGGTCTCCGCCGGAGCCTCGTAGCTGCCCAGCACCAGCGGCTGCGCGGCGAGGTGGAAGACGTAGTCGGGCTTTGCCTCCGCCAGCGCCGCTTCCAGCGCGGCGGCATCGCGGACATCGCCCTCGATATGGCGCAGTCCCCCGGCAATCCCGGCCTGTTCGAACAGGCTTGGATCGGTCGGCGGCGGCAGGGCATAGCCGGTCACCTGCGCCCCGAGCCGTTCGAGCCAGAGGCATAGCCACGAACCCTTGAAACCGGTGTGCCCGGTCACGAAAACCCGCTTTCCGGCATAGGCCTTGTCGAACATCCGCCTGCGCCTATCGCCGCCAGGGCGCCGCGCCGGCGTCCCACAGATCGTTGAGCAGCTTCCACTCGCGATAGGTGTCCATCGGCTGCCAGAAGCCGCTGTGCTCGAACATCATCAGCTCGCCGGCGAGCGCGAGATTGCGCAGCGGCTCCTGTTCGAACACCAGCCCGGGATCGTCGCTCAGATAATCGAACACCCGCCGGTCGAAGACGAAGAAACCGCCGTTGATCAGCCCCTCGCCGGCCTGCGGCTTTTCGGCGAAAGCTTCGACCCGCGCGTCCGGCCCGGCGCCGGCGACGGTCATCACCCCGAAGCGGCCCTGCGGGCGCACCCCGGTGACGGTGCCGATGCGCCCGTGGCTGCGGTGGAATGCGACCACCTGCGCGATGTCGATATCGGCGACGCCGTCGCCATAGGTCAGGCAGAACAGCTCGCCTTCGGGCAGCCGGTCGCGCACCCGCCACAGCCGCGCGCCGGTCTGCGAGGCGAGCCCGGTTTCGGCCAGTTCGATCCGCCAGCTCCGCTCGGGAAAATCGCCGTGGTCGTAGGCGATGGCGCCGGGCTTGCCGGGGCAGATCGTGATATCGCCGATCTGGGCGTGGAAGTTGAGGAAATATTCCTTGATCGACCACGACTTGTAGCCGAGGCAGAGGACGAAATCCGCGATCCCGGCGGCGGCATAGATGCGCATGATGTGCCACAGGATCGGCCGCTCGCCGATGCGGATCATCGGCTTGGGAATGTCGCCGGCGACATCGCGGATGCGGGTGCCCTGGCCGCCGCAGAGAATTACCGATTTCACCCGTTCACTCCCCGGGGCCGGTCATCCGGCATTGCGTCTGACCTGCAGCTCGATCCATTCATAGGTCTTTTCCAGCCCGTCGCGCAGCGATTGCGAAGGCCGCCAGCCAAGCTGCTGCTCGATCAGCCGGTTGTCGCTGTTGCGCCCGCGCACGCCCACAGGGCCGGGAATATGCTCGCGGCTGACGGTCTTGCCGGCGATATCGGCGACATAATCGACCAGCTGGTTGATCGTCACCATTTCGTCCGAGCCGATATTGACCGGCCCCGCGAAGCCCGAGCGGGTGAGCCGCAGCGTGCCTTCGAGGCATTCGTCGACATAGAGGAACGAGCGGGTCTGCAGGCCGTCGCCCCAGATCTCGATGGCGTCGCCCGATTTGGCCGCGCGCAACCTTGCGGCAGATCGCGGCCGGCGCCTTTTCCTTGCCGCCGTCCCAGGTGCCTTCCGGCCCGAAGATGTTGTGATAGCGCGCGACGCGGTTGTTCATGCCGTAATTGCGGTTGTAGGCGAGATACAGCCGTTCGGAGAACAGCTTTTCCCAGCCATATTCGCTGTCGGGCTCGGCGGGATAGGCGGAATCCTTCGGCGCAATTGGGATTGTCCGGGTCTTCCTGGTTGTAGGCCGGATACATGCAGGCCGACGAGGAATAGAAGATCCGCCTGATGTTCCGCTTGTGGCAGATGTCGGCGATGTTGAGGTTGATCGTGGCGGAATTGTGCATGATCTCGGCGTCGTGCTCGCCGGTGAAGATATAGCCGGCGCCGCCCATGTCGGCGGCGAGCTGGTAGACTTCGTCGAAATTGCGGTCGATCACGCTGCGGCAGAACGCCGGATCGCGCAGATCGCCGATGACGAAATCGTCCGCTTCGGTTTCGGCATATTCGTGGAACTTGAGGTCGCAGCCGCGCACCCAGAAGCCTTCGCGCTTCAGCCGCTTGACCAGGTGGCCGCCGATAAAGCCGCCCGCGCCCAGGACCAGTGCCGTCTTCATGCAGGAACTCCGGTAGCGGCCTGGCTTGCCGGGCAAGCCTGGGCAAAATCTGTTCGAAACGATCGGCGATCGCACCGATGGCGAAATTGGCCTGGGCATATGCCCTGCCGTTGCCGCCAAGTCTAAGCCGAATTTCGGGATCGCGGGCGAACCGCGCGGCGGCGTCGAGGAAGCCGGCGCGGTTGGCCGCCGCGAAGACGTAGCCTGCGTCGTTTCCGGCGATGAGCTTGGCGGCAAGATTGCCCGGCGGCATCTGCGCCAGGATCGGGCGGCCGATGGCGAGATAGGTCAGGATCTTGGATGGCACCGAATAGACCCCGGCCTCCGCCTCGATCGTGGCGACAAACACATCCGCTCCGCCCAGCATCTCCGGCAGATCGGCGAAGGGCACCCAGCGGTGGACGGTAAGGTTGGCGAGGCCCCCTGCCACCGCATCGCGCGCCAGCGCGGTTGCCGCCTCGCCCTCGGAAAAGACATGAACCTGGCATTCCGGCAGATGCGCGGCCAGCGCCAGCAGGATGCCGGGATCGTGCTTGTAGCCCAGGGTGCCCGAATAGACGAAGCGCGGCGCGGCGCCGGGCATATGCGCCTCGGCCCAGGCGTTGCCGCGCGGATGGGCGGGCAGTTCGTCCAGCGGGGCCCAGTTCTCGATCACCGCCACCCGGCCCGGATCGACCCCGCAGGCTTGCAGGATCGGCAGGAAATCGGCGGTGATCGCGACCACCGCGTCGCTCGATCGCAGCAGGCGAAACTCGAGCCGCCGGTAGAAAGCGGCGACGAGATGGCCGATGCCGGGAAATTTGCGCGGCACCACCCGCGAGATCGCCGCGCTGTAGATATCCTGCAGCCAGAAGGTGAAATGCGCCCCGGCCCGGCGCGCGGCGCGCTGGAAGATCGCCTGGCTGTCGAGCGGGTTGTTGCTGGCGAGCACCGCATCGGGCCGGAAATCCCGCACCTGCCCGGCCAGCGCATGGCCGACCTCGATCTCCTGACGCCGCCGCCGCACGAACGAGGCCTTGGCGAAAGGCTGCCTGGTGTTCACCGCCGCCACTTCGAAACCCGCCGGATCGGCTGCGGTGCGGACCAGATTCCCCTTGGGGGTCTGGAAGCCGGCGAAATGGACGTGGCGCACAGCGTGCCCCCGCCGCGCCAGTTCGCGCGACAGCTGCACCTGAAAGGGGTGACCCGAATAATCCGCGACCAGAATGCGCATGCCCGGCCTTTTGCGGTTTGGCGGCGGCTTGGCAAGCGGTTCGATAACCGCTTGAATCGGCGCGCCTAGTTCTTCTTGGGCACCGAGAACGAACCCGACACCCGCCCGCCGCCGCTCGGGCCGGTCCCGCCCAGCGCCGGCGAACCGCCGCCCGCGCTACCATCCACGCTGGAGACGCCGCTCGCCAGATCGATCACCAGACGCCCGCCGCGCAGATTGTCGCTGCCGCGCAGCAAAGTGACATTGCCCGCCAGGGTGATGATCCGCCGGTTGAAATCGTAAACCGCCACTTCGCCGCGCGCGCTTTCGTTGCCGCGGGTGACCAGCACGCCGCCGGTGGCGTCGAGCCGCTGGATCTTGAGCGCGCCCGCGTCGGTATAGGCGACCGTGGTGCGCCCGGCGCTGAGCCTGAGATCGGCCTGGACGATCTCGACATTGCCCGAGAGGATCACCCGCTTCTGCTTGTCCTGCAGCTCGATCCGGTCGGCGGCGTAATTGACCGGGGCGTCGCTGTTGTGCCCGGAGATCGCCTGCGCCCCGGCATGCCCCAGCGCGACCAGCGCCGCGCCGAGCGCGAAGCCGCCGGCCAGCGAGCGGAGCGCCTGGGATTTCAAAGACCGAACCTGCATCACGGCATCCTGAGCTTGCCCGGCGCCATGCGGAGCCGGGCGTTGCCGTCGAGCGCCACTGTCCGCTCGACCAGATCGGCGCTTATCGTGTTGGCCGAGAAAGTGCCAGCCGGAATGGCGCCCTCGATCCCGCCCGATCCGGTGACCCGGCGCGCGCGCATGTCGATAGAGACGCCGCGCGCGCTGAGCCGGTAGCCGCCCGGCGCGCTGACCTGCACCGGACCATCGACCCGCACCCGGTCGCTGTCGAAATCGTAGATGCCCTCGGGCGCGGAAATCCGCGCCGGGCCGTCGTCGAGCACGATCGAGGCGAGCAGATCGGTCATCGCGACATGGGTGTCGCTGGCGGTGGTCTGCACGGCGCTGCCCGCCGTCACGTTGAACGGCCGGCCCTGCCGGTCGCGGCCGCGATAGATCGCGTTCGACACGCGAATCCGCTCGGGCGCGATCGCCACCTTGGTGCGATCGAGCAGGAAGCTGATCTCGCCGCGCGGGCTCAGCGGCGAGAGGATCATTACTGCGGCAATCGCGCCGATGGCGGCGGGCAAGGCGGTCGCGAGAAAGCGGATCAGCCTGTCATGGAAGCCGCCCGGGTTGGCGAAGGCCCGGCGTTTCGAGCGGATGATGTCGGCGGCCTGGGTCATGGCGTGGGTCTATTGCCGGCTCAGGCTGACTCGTGGCTGAAGATGTCGTGCTCGGGCCAGCCGGCGAGATCGAGCCGCGCGCGCGCCGGGAGGAAATCAAAGCAGGCCTGCGCCAGTTCGCTGCGCCCTTCGCGGACCAGCCGTTCGGCCAGGATCAGATGCATCTCGTGCAGATAACGCACATCCGAGGCGGCATATTCCAGCTGCGCATCGGACAGCGGCCAGCCGCCCCAGTCGCTCGACTGCTGCTGCTTCGAGACTTCCCTGCCGAGCAGTTCCTTGACCAGATCCTTGAGCCCGTGGCGGTCGGTGTAGGTGCGCACCAGCTTGCTGGCGATCTTGGTGCAGAACACCGGCGCGGCAGTGACGCCCAGGTAATGCTCGATCGCCGCCAGATCGAAACGGGCGAAGTGATAGAGCTTGAGCCGGGCCGGATCGGCCAGCACCGCCTTGAGGTTGGGCGCATCGTAGGCGCTGCCCGGAGCGAAGCGGACGAGGTGCTCGTCGCCCTGCCCGTCGGAAATCTGCACCACGCACAGCCGGTCGCGCGGGGTGATCAGCCCCATCGTCTCGGTATCGACAGCAACCGCGCCGGGCGCCAGCACGCCTGCGGGGAGATCTTCCTGGTGGAGATGGACAGCCATATGCGCGGAGTGCTTAGTGCGATCCGGGTTCCAGCGAAAGCCCCGCTGCGATATGCTGCACCGGTGATTGAACTCAGGAGTCGGACAATGGCCTTATCGGGTGGATGCCAGTGCGGCGCGGTGCGCTATGAAGTGTCGGGCGAGCCCAGGCATGTGGCGCTGTGCCATTGCAGCGATTGCCGCATCAGCGCGGGCGCGCCGGTGGTCGCCTGGGCGGGGTATGACGAAAAGGACTTCAGGCTGACCAAGGGCGAGGCGAAAAGCTTCAACTCCTCGGCCGCGACCGTGCGCAATTTCTGCCCGGTCTGCGGCACCGGGCTGTTCTCGACAAATCAGGAGATGCTGCCCGGGCTGGTCGATATCCAGTCGGCGACGCTCGACGATCCCGACGCCTTGCCGCCCCAGGCGCAGATCCAGGTCGCCGACCGCATCGGCTGGATGGCCACCGCGCACACGCTGATCGAGTTTCCGCGCTTCCCCGGCATGGAATGATGCCGGAGCCGCCGCTGCCCGAAAGCTGGCGCGCCGCGCTCGAGCCGGTGCTGGCGGGCCGCGCGGCGAGGAAGCTGGGCGGCTTACTCAAGGCCGAGGAGGCCGCCGGCAAGCGCATCTTCCCGCCGCGCGGGTTGCGGCTGGCGGCGCTGGCGCTGACCCCGCTCGACGCGGTGAAAGTGGTGATCCTCGGGCAGGACCCCTACCACGGCGCGGGGCAGGCGCACGGGCTGTGCTTTTCGGTCGCGCCGGGGGTCAAGGCGCCGCCCTCGCTGGTCAATATCTACAAGGAGCTGGAGAGCGACCTCGGCCTGCCCCGGCCAAACCACGGCCATCTCGAAAACTGGGCGCGGCAGGGCGTGCTGCTGCTCAACGCCGCGCTCACCGTCGAGGAAGGCCGCGCCGGATCGCACCGGGGCCTGGGCTGGGAGGCGCTGACCGACGCGGCGGTGGCGGCGGTGGCGGCGAAGGCGGAGCCCTGCGTGTTCCTGTTGTGGGGCAGCCATGCGAGAGAAAAGGCGATGCGGGTGCCGGGACTGATGGACGGACCCCATCTGGTGCTGACCGCGCCGCACCCCAGCCCGCTGTCGGCCTATGCCGGGTTTTTCGGCTGCCGGCATTTCAGCCAGGCGAATGCGTTTCTGGAGGCGCATGGGCGCGGAGCGATCGACTGGCGGGCGTGAGCCGCGCAGATAGGCAATTTCCCGCATGCGTAATTTTCTTGCTTTTTGCTGCAACGCACACTAGATGCCTCCCCAGCAATCGGCGCGCGGGTCTATCCCGGCGCAGTCCCGGCAGCGTGAGGTTTCGCGTTTCAACGCCAAAAAGTTGAAGCGATCGACCAGCCCGGACGTACGGTAGCCGATATCGCCTGAAGCTTCCTTCTTCACGCAGGGTCGCATCGAACGACACCTTGCTTGCGCACGGCACGATGCCACGCGCCCGCATTCCATTTGAAAGTAATTCATGTCCTATTTTACCGACCTTGGCCTGGCCGAGCCGCTTATTCGTGCGCTCGAGACCAAGGGCTATTCCGATCCCACCCCGATCCAGCAGCAGGCCATCCCGGCGCTGCTCAAGGGCCGCGACCTGCTGGGCATCGCCCAGACCGGCACCGGCAAGACCGCGGCCTTCTCGCTGCCCTCGCTGCACCGGCTCGCCGCCGATCCCAAGCCGCGCAGCCATGCCGCATGCCGCATGCTGGTGCTCTCGCCGACGCGCGAGCTCGCCGCGCAGATCGCCGAGAACATGCGCGGCTATGCCAAATATCTGAACCTCAGCGTGCAATGCGTGTTCGGCGGCCTGCCCGTCGGCAAGCAGGCCCGCGCGCTGTCGGGCGGCTGCGACGTCCTCGTCGCCACTCCCGGCCGCTTGCTCGACCTGATCGAGCAGCGCGCGCTGACCCTGCGCAATGTCGAAATCTTCGTGCTCGACGAGGCCGACCAGATGATGGACCTCGGCTTCATCGTGCCGCTGAAGCGCATCGCCAACATGCTGCCCAAGGAACGCCAGAGCCTGTTCTTCTCGGCGACCATGCCGAAAGCGATTGCCGATCTCGGCAAGCAGTTCATCAGCGATCCGGTGCGGGTCGAAGTGACGCCGCAAGCTACTACGGTGGAACGCGTCGATCAGTTCGTCACCCACATCAACCAGGGCGAGAAGCAATCGCTGCTGACGATCAGCCTGAAGGATGGCCTGTCCTCGCAGAAGATCGACCGCGCGCTGGTGTTCTCGCGCACCAAGCACGGCGCCGACCGCATCGTGCGCCATCTCAACACGGCGGGCGTCAATGCCGCCGCGATCCACGGCAACAAGAGCCAGGCCCAGCGCACCGCCGCGCTGCTGGCGTTCCGCAAGGGCAGCACGCCGGTGCTGGTCGCCACCGACATCGCCGCACGCGGCATCGACGTGCCGGGGGTGAGCCATGTGTTCAACTACGAGCTGCCCAATGTCGCCGAGCAATATGTCCACCGCATCGGGCGGACCGCCCGCGCGGGAGCGGATGGCACTTCGGTGAGCTATGTCGCTCCGGACGAGAAGGCCTATCTGCGCGACATCGAGAAGCTGACCGGCGTCAAGCTGATGCCGCAGGCGCTGCCCGAGGATTTCGCCAAGGCGGCGGCGCGTCTGCCGGCTCCCTCGCGCAAGCCAGCCGAAGCCGAACAGGATGCGCGGCGCGAGGAACGCGATCGCCGGGGCCGCTTCGGCGGGCGCAGCGAAGGCCGCAGTGGCGGTCAGGGCCGTCCCAACAGCAACCGCAGCAACGGCGGCCAGGGCCGCGACGGCCAGTCGCGCGAGGCGCATGCCCGCTCCGCCTTTGGCGACCGTCCGCAGCGCGGCCCGGTGTTCAACCCGCTGGGCAACGAAGCGCGCGGCGCGACCGAGAGCCGTCCTGCCCGCAGCGACGGCGACCGGCTGTCGGCCCGTCCGGCGCGCCCCGAAGGCGACCGTCGTCCGGCCAGGCCCGAGGGCGAGCGCCATCACGCGCCGCATGGCGACCGTCGTCCGGCGCGCCCTGAGGGTGACCGCCGCCCGGCGCGTGCCGAAGGTGACCGCCGTCCGGCTCGGCCGGAAGGCGAGCGCCACCACGCCCCGCACGGCGACCGCCGCCCCGCCCGTCCGGAAGGCGACCGCCGCCCGGCCGGCGACGGCAAGCCCAAGCGCCACTTCGGCGACCGCAGCAATGGCGGTGGCGGCTATCAGGGCAAGCCCCGCCGCGCGAGCTGATTTGGCGGTTCGATAGAGTTCGATGAACCCTCCCCGGGCCAGGCTCGGGGAGGGTTTTTCAATGCATCAGCCCATCGGGCGCCTTCTCCGCCGCCCAGTTCGCCTTGTGCTCGTGGCGGCTTGCCGCGACCTTTTCCCCATAGGCATCGGTCTTGGCGCGGTGGTAACGCCGCAACAGGCGGGGCAAGTCTCCTCCCGCTTGCTGGAGGAGAGACAAACGTGACTTCACTTGCCAGTGGCTTGTGCTAACCCTTGGCCAACAAAAGAGCCGAAGGGGGAACTGTCATGATCGCCGCTCGCCTTTTCCGCGCCGCCGGGCTGGCGCTCGCCGCGCTGGCCTCGACGGCGACCGCCGCCAGCGCCGCGCCCGATGTCGCCGCCCCGTCCGAGGTCGGGGACTGGACCGGGCGCGATCCGGCGGCGGAGCAGAGCGCGGGGGCGCAGGTCTATCGCACCAATTGCGCCTCGTGCCACGATGCCGGGATCGGCCGCGCGCCGCAGCGGTTCAACCTCGGCGACTATACCCCCGAGACCATCCACCGCGCGCTGACCGACGGTTCGATGAAGCCGCAGGGCGAGGCGCTCAGCGCCGGGCAGCGCGTGGCGGTCGCCGAATACCTCACCGGCCGCAAGCTGGGCGCAGCCACGGCGGCGCTCAATCTGTGCCGGGGCAAGGCTGCGGAGTTCGACATGGCCGAACCGCCCGCCTTCACCGGCTGGGGCCTCGATCCGGCGGGAACCCATGCGATCCCGGCGGCGGTTTCCGGCCTCACCGTGGCCAACGCGCCGCGGCTCAAGCTCAAATGGGCGTTCGGCGCGCCGGGCAGCGCGCGGATGCGCTCGCGACCGGCATTGGCGGCGGGGGCGGTGTTCCTCGGCAACCACAATGGCGTCGGTCTATGCGCTCGACCGCGCGACTGGCTGCATCCGCTGGGCCTTCCCCGCGCAGGCCGAAGTGCGCACCGGCATCGTCGTCTCGCCGTGGCGCGCGGGGGCAAGGGGCGCGAGGCCGCTGGTCCATTTCGGCGACGTCATGGGCAATGCCTATGCGGTCGATCTGCGCAGCGGCAGGCAGGTGTGGAAGGTCAGGGCCGACGATCATCCCGCCGCGATCATCACCGGCACGCCGACGCTGCATCGCGGCACGCTCTATGTGCCGACCAGCTCGAACGAAGAGGCCTGGGCGACCAGCCCGGGCTATGCCTGCTGCAATTTCCGCGGCGCGGTGGTGGCGCTCGATGCCCGCACGGGCCGCGAGAAGTGGCGCAGCTGGATGGTCGATGCGCCCCGGGTGCAGGGCCAGAGCACGGACGGGCCGGACAAGCTCGGCCCTTCGGGCGTGGCGGTATGGAACAGCCCGATCGTCGATGCCCGGCGCGGGTTGCTGATCTTCGCCACCGGCGACAATTATTCGCTGCCCGCCACCGGCCTCAGCGACGCCATCGTCGCGCTCGATCTGGCGAGCGGCAAGATGCGCTGGCACTATCAGGCGCTGGCCGGAGACGCGTGGAATGTCGCCTGCGTCACCAAGACCAGCGCCAGCTGCCCCGACGAGGACGCGCCCGACTTCGATTTCGGCGCGGGCACGGTGCTGGCCAAAGGCAAGGATGGCCGCGACTATGTGCTGGCCGGGCAGAAATCGGGCTGGGTCTATGCGCTCGACCCCGCCACCGGCAGGCTGGCGTGGAAGACCCGCGTCGGCCGCGGCAGCCCCTCGGGCGGGGTGCACTTCGGCATGGCCGCCTCGGGGGGCCGGCTGTTCGTGCCGATCACCGATCATTTCGCGTTTGGCCCCAGCGACTTCCCCGCCTCGCCGGGGGTCTATGCGCTCGATGTCGCGACCGGGCGGATGATCTGGAAAGCGCCCTCGCCGGTGACCGAGTGCGAGAGCATGGTCTGCCACCCCGGCTATGGCGGCGCGCTGGCGGTGACCGGCGGGGTGGTGCTCGCCGGGGCCGACGACGGCCACCTCCGCGCCTTCGACGCCGCCAGCGGGAAATTGCTGTTCGAAGACAACACCATGCGCGATTTCACCACGATCAACGGCGTGCCCGCGCGCGGCGGCGCGATCAGCGGCGGGGTCGGGCCGATCGCCTGGAAGGGCACGGTGATCGTGCCATCGGGCTATGGCTTCGCGTCCAAGCCGAAGGGCAATGTGCTGCTGGTGTATGGGGTGGAATAATCCTCCCTGGAACGGGGAGGGGGACCGCGACCCGAAGGGTCGGGGTGGAGGGGCACAGGCCGGATGGCATGACCTCCCGGCGTCGGGACAACCCGCCCGTGCCCCTCCACCAGCTGCGCTGGTCCCCCTCCCCGTGCCGGGGAGGTTTAATCCCCCACCTTCATCACCATCACCTTGTTGCCGTCCGGATCGCGGAAATAGGCGGCGTACATGTTGCGCTCGGGCTCGCCGCGCGGGCCGGGAGGGCCTTCGCACTTGCCGCCATGGGCAAGCGCTGCGGCATGCGCCGCATCGACCGCCGCGCGGCTCGGCGCGGCGAACATGACCTGGCTGCCGTTGCCCACAGCTGGCCTCGCCCTCGCGCGGGGTGCCGACGATGAAAATCCCGCCCTCCGCCCCGCGATAGCCGGCCATGCCGGGGCGGTCGATCATCCGGGTTGCGCCGAGGGCGGCGGTGACCGCGTCGTAGAAGGCGATGGCGCGCTTGATGTCGCGGGTGCCGAAGCGGGCTCCTGTCAGCATGGGGTCCTGCTCAATCCATTCTCTATTGTAGCGCATCAAATTCCAAGTTTCGCCTTCAGAAAGGCATTAAGAGCCGAACTGCCGACGCTGCTCGCAAGGTCGAACGTCCACTTAGCCGCCTTCCCGAGATAGGCCACAACTCCATTCTCGTCACCTTCTTCGGCTTTCTTGGCCGCCGCATCGATAACTTCGGCTTCTATGTTTGCGTCACTTCGGCCCGTATCACGGACAGCCTTAGCCAAGGCCGTGATCCCGGATATCAACTCGGGGTCCAATCCCTGGTTGTTGGTACTATTGTTCACCGATGCTCGCGCGCCTCGGCCCAAAGCCACGCCTTGTCCGGAAATCGTATTATTTTCGAACTTGTCGCCCATAACCTTATCTCCAAAAACGTTGTTAATCACCGTTGCCGCTGCGGCGACATCATCGAGAATGTGGATCAACTTCCTTTTTATGTTCGGCCGCATCGCGCTGGCCGCGATCTGTGCCCTCAGGCCATCGATGCGCCCCGGATAGAGGCGAGCAAAGGCGCTGTAGCAATAGTCCACTAGCGCATCGGGAGCGCTGGCTATTGCCTGCTTTCCGCGTACGATGTGACGGGTATATTCGTTCAAGAATGACTGTACCAAGTCTGATCCCAGATCGGTTTGATCCAGTTCGCAAAGCTGTGAAATGGTCTCGACGTCCTGGAGGAGTTTGAGAAGATAAGTCCGGATTGTACGCCCGGTCTGCCGGAATAACGACATTCTTCCCGACGGATCATCATGCTCCGGATAAATCAGGAACAATTCGAACGCCTTTGGCCCTTGCACTATCTTTAGACGCGCGCCTGCCGTCGCTCCCGCCTCGATCGGGCCGAGATTGTTTCCATTCTCGATGATGGCAAAGGGCCTGCCGGCTCGAACATGGGCTGGTTTCTTGGGATCGCGCTTTACGCGGGCCTTGCCCCAGAGCCATGCCAGTGCCGGAGACGCGTCGCCAAGCGAACGGACTTTGCCCTTATCATACCCACGAACAGCAACGCCAATGTTGAAGATATTCCGCGCCATGGCCTCAGCTGCAAGATCGTCCAGGACATCGGGTTGCACGCGGATAAGTAATTCGAACCTGCCGCTCAACAACCCGTCGAAATGGCAGGCTTTGCGGATCAAAGCCACACGGGCTCCGGCAATCTCACGGGGTAGGCGCAACCGCAAACCGGGAACGCCAGCCACCAGCGATGCTTCACCGACCCATGACGGGAAGCCAAGGCAATACCGTTGGCGGACGCCCCCTATTCCCCGCATGTGGCCTTTTTCCGGCGCGGGCCAGCGAGGACGGCGAAGGGCATTGAAGCCTGCAACACGAACTGGTCGGAGGTCGCAAAAGGGAAGAACGACCGTAACGAGCATTCTTCCCCCGCGCATTCTTTGGGGCCATCCGCGCTATGCTTCCCAAAGGAAGACTGACGCCGACCCCGGCTTCTAGTCACCAGTGACTTTTGATTAAGTCAAGTGACCCAAAATGTGCCACAATTGAACCGGTCCTGAGCCGGTAAGAATTTCTATCTCGATTCTCCCGAACATTCAAGTTCTCGATGCAATCTTCATTTTTGCAGGAATCACTCGCACTCAGCCAACTTCCTTCTCGCAAAAGCCCGCGCCTCCGTCGGCTTGATCTTCGCCGTATCGGTAAAATCCAGATCCCCTTGCCCGATGAACAGCACTTTCCTCGGCACCTTGTAGGCCGCCAGCCGCGCTTTCAAAAACGCGATAACCTCCGCCTCGCTCAGCGCGCTGCCTTCCACCCGCACCACGCAGCTCACCACCATTTCGCCCAGCGTTTCGTGCGGCACGCCGGTGGTCTTGCAGACTTTGACCCCGGGGCAGTTGCACAGCGCCCAGTCGACCTCGACCGGCGACACGTTGGCCCCGCCGGTCTTGACGATGTCGTTGATCCGCCCTTGGAACACCAGGCGGTCGCGGATGTCGATGAAGCCACCGTCGCCGGCGTGGTAGAAGCCTTCGGCGTCGAGCGACACGTCGTTGGGCACGCCGATGTAGCCCAGCATCAGCGTCGGGCCTTTTATGGCGAACTCGCCGGTTTCGCCGCGTTTGAGCACTGCGCCACTCTCGGGATCGACCACCAGAATCGTGTTGCCCGGCAGCGCGCCGCCGTTGCAGCCCTGCCACAGTTCCTCGGGCGAGCCGCAGGGGTAGGCGGCGGAGATGGTGAAGGTTTCGGTTGCGCCGTAGGTGGCGTGGGGCTCGATCCAGTTGGTCGAGACGGACTTCTGCGGGCGGCGCAGGTTCTGGGCGGGTTCGAAATAGTGGAAGCTGGAAAGGTCGGCTTCATCCCAGCCCTCCGCATCCTCGAGGCTGGCCCATTGGTGCGGCCAGCAGTAAGGCATCGACACGCGCTCGGCCGCCAGCAGCCGCACCGATTCCGCCGGATCGAACAGGCGTTGCAGGATGAGTGCCCCGCCTGCCGCCAGCGTGCCGCCGAGCGAGATGGAGAAATTGCCCGACCAGAACAGCCCATTGGGCGACCAGCAGCGCACTTCGTGTTCGGGCCGGTAGTTGTATATCCGCACCCAGCGCCAGGACTGGATGTTGACCCCGCGATGCGCGTTCAGCACGCCCTTCGGCTTGCCGGTGCTGCCCGAGGAGAAGAACAGCAGGGCCGGGTCGGCAGGGGCGACGGCGGCGGCGCGGGCTTCGATCTGTTCGGGGGCGATGGTGGCGCCGTGGGCGAGGAACTGTTCCCAGCTTTCGATTGCGCCCTCTCCCTTCTTAAGCCCCTCCCCGGCGGGGAGGGGTTGGGGTGGGGGAGCGAGGCCGCAAGGCCTCGCGTCAACGCCAGCGTGGACGCTCGGCTTCGCCTCGCTCCCCCACCCCCCGACCCCCTCCCCGCCGGGGAGGGGGGAAGAGAGGTTTGACCGTCTCCCAGCATGACCAGCCGCCGCAGGAACGGAAACCTCGCCGAAGCAAGCTTTCCCGGCTCGGAAGTCCCAATCGCTGGTTCCAGCTCCGCCAGCATCGCCGCGAAATCCTTGCCCGCGACGTGGCGCTCGAACAACAGCACCGACAGCCCCGACATCCGCAGCAGCTCAGCCAGCTCATCCGCCGTCGAAAAAGTCGACAGCCCCACCGCCACCCCGCCCGCCAGGGCAATCCCGAAACAGCCCGACACCCATTCGAGCCGGTTGGTCATCAGAATGCCGACATATTCGCCCTTGCCCAGCCCGCTGGCGATCAGCGCGCGGGCGACCTCGTTCGATCGCTGCCACAGATCGTCGAAGGTCCAGCGGGCGCTCGCGGCGTCGCCTTCGAACATGACCAAGGCCTCGCGCAGGCCATGGCGCTGGCACACCTCGCGCAGAAAGCCGGGCAGGGTCAGCGCGCCGAGGCCGGGCTCGTCTTCCAGCGGAATGCCGCGAATGATCGCCAGCTCGTCCGACACTATTTCGGGTTCGGATGCTTGTCGTGGATCGCGTTGATCGCCGAGATCACCTCCTTGGGCAGAGCCAGATCGATCGCGCCGAGATTGCTGGCGAGCTGCTCAGCACTGCTCGCCGCCATCAGCACGCTGGCCATGAAGGGCTGGCTAGCGGCGAAGGCCAGCGCCATATGCGCAGGCTCCAGACCATGCGCCCGGGCGAGGTCGGCATAGGCGGCGATCGCCTGCTGGCGCGCGGGCGAGAGCAGCCGGGAGACAAATGTGGGCGAACCGTCCGAACGGCTGCCGGGGATCGGCGCGGGGGCGGCGCCGTATTTGCCGGTCAGCGTCCCGCTCGCCAGCGGCGAATAGCCGATCAGGCCGATCCCCTCGCGCATCGCCACCTCTGCCAGGCCGATCTCGAACTGGCGGTCGAGCAGCGAGTAGGAATTCTGGATGCTGGCGACGCGCGGCACGGTCATCAGATCGGCCATGAACAGATAGCGCATCGTCCCCCAGGGCGTCTCGTTGCACACGCCGATCGCGCGGATCCTCCCTGCCTCGACCTGCTGCGCCAGCGCCGCCAGCGTCTCCTCGATGCTGACTTGCCCCGGCGCATCGGCCAGCGCCGAGAAGCGTTGGCGCCCGTGGGTGGAGACCGCGCGTTCGGGCCAGTGGACTTGATAGAGGTCGATATGGTCCGTACCCAGCCGTTTCAGGCTGTCCGTGACCGCCTGGTCGATATTGGCGGCGTCGAGGTGTCGCATTGGCCCCCGTATATGCGTCATGTCCCCTGCGGCATTGCCCGGCCCGGCGGCCTTTGTCGCGATAACCACCCGGTCGCGGATTTTTCGCGAAGCAACCCATTTGCCGAGCAGCTCTTCCGAGCGGCCCTGGGTCTGTGGGCCGGTCGGCGTCGGGTAATTCTCGGCAGTGTCGAACAGGGTGATGCCGGCCTCGAAAGCCATGTCCATCTGGCGCATGGCGTCGGCCTCCGGCGTCTGCCCGCCGAAGGTCATGACGCCAAGGCCATAGGCGCTGACTTCCAGGCCGCTGTGGCCGAGTTTGCGGGTTTGCATGCCTATTCCGCCGCCTCGGCCTGTGTGAAGGGCGGCCAGCCGCGCGCATAATGGGTGCCTTGCACCCGCGCGACGATCCCCGCCGCTTTGGCGCGCGGGTTATAGAACTGGCTGAGCCAGATCCGCGACTGGCCGAAGGGGCCATCGGAGGTAAGCTGCATCGGGGTCAGCGCCGGCCGCTTCATCGCCCATACTTCGCCATCGCGCATCAGCCCTTCGCCGAACATCGCGCTGACAGAATCGCGCATCGCCTTGGCCTCCGCGTCGCCCTGGCCCTCGCGGCGCTTCATCATCGCGGTCTGCCACAGGCGGCAGCTGCCGTCGTCGATCGGGGTGACGCAGATGATCTCGCGCGCGCGCATTTCCTGGAACTTGCCGAAGGCGATGCCCGGGCCGACATAGCCCGCCAGCGTCGAATAGGTATCGTCGAACACGCCCCCCGCCTCCACCGCCGAGCGCTGCCGCTGGTGCAGCAAGTGGCCGTCGTATTCGTTTTCATAGCTGATCGCATGCCCGCCATGCAGCAGGCCGAGATGGGCGACATCGGACATGTTGTCGAAAATCTCGACCGGGTGGTTAAGGTCGGCGAGGTATTCGAGCCCGTCCCAGCGCACCCATTCGGGATCGTCCCACTCGGGAAAGTCGATGATGCCGAAGTCGGGGGCCTGTTCCTCGGGATCGTGCCAGGCGAAGACAATGCCGTAACGCTCCTCCACGGTCCAGCTCTTCACCCGTGCCGCAGCCGGGATCGCTCCGTCGTGATAGGGGATATCGTTGCAAGCTCCATCTGGCCCGAAGCGCCAGGCGTGGAACGGGCAGCGGATATTGTCGCCCTCCATATGCGTCGGCGCGGTGGAGGTCGCTGAGTTCGGCCCGCTGGCAAGATGCGTGCCCATGTGCGGGCAATAGGCATCGAGCATGACCACGCGTCCGCTCTCGCCCCGGTAAATCACCATGTCCTGCCCGAAATAGTGCAGCGCCGCAGGCTTGCGCCCCACCTCGCTGGCATTGGCCACCGCGAACCAGCCGCGCGGGAAGGCGAAGCTGCCCAGCCCGTATTCCGCCGTTGTCGCCATGGCTCTCTCCCGTCTGTTCTTGACGGACAGGACTATCCCCGGTTCTCTCGCCTCCGCAACCGCAATTTTCCGGGAGAGACGGCAATGGATGCAGAAACCGCCGCGCTGCTGCGCGAGCTCAAGGACCGCCAGGAAATCTACGACTGCATCATGCGCTATTGCCGGGGGATCGACCGGCTTGACCGCGAGATGCTGCTATCCGCCTATCATCCCGACGCGGTCGACGATCACGGGGTCTATGTCGGCGGCGTGGAAGGCTTTGCCGACCACGTCTTCGCGCTGCATTACGGCATGCAGCACTACACCCAGCACCACATCACCAACCACCGCTGCGAGCTGGACGGCGAGGTGGCGCATTGCGAGAGCTATTACCTGTTCCGCTGCCTCAACCGCGAGAAGCCGTTCTATTGCCATTCGAGCGGGCGCTATATCGACCGGTTCGAGCGGCGGGACGGGGTGTGGAAGATCGCCGCGCGGGTCTGCCTGGTCGAGGCGCGCGACGACAATTGGGGGCCGGAGGGGATCGAGGTAGGTTCAGCCTATGTCGAGGCGAAGCGGGACCGGGAGGATGTGTCGTATATGCGGCCGCTGCGGATCGACCGGGGGAGGGTCCGGTCGTGAACCCTCCCCTGAAGGGGAGGGGGTGTTACGGCAGCAGCCACGCCCCGTTCGCCGCGAAATACTGCTCCAGCACCGCCTCGCCCAGCGGCTCGAGCATGGCGAACACCTTGTCCTTGATATGCCGCCCGCCCTCCAGATGCGGATAGTCGGTCGAATAGCAATAGCAGCGCGCCAGATGCGGATAGCACTCGAAGAACTGCGCGAGCGGCTCGACGATATTATGCGGCGTCACCCGCACATTGCGCGCCAGATAGTCCGAAGGTTTCAGCGGGATGACATGCTTGATCCGGCTGGCGAAAATCGTCGTCGCCCACATGTCGAGATTGTCCGCCAGCGGCCCCAGCCAATGCGCGCCCAGCTCGATCGCGCCGAAGCGGAGGGCCGGGTGCCGCTCGAACACCCCGCCGAGCACCATCACCGTCAGGAAATGCTCGACCGGCAGGTGGATCGTCGCGAAGCTGTAGGGCTCGAAACCCAGCTCGAAGCTTTGCTTGCTCGGCGCGAAGGCCGGGGCCTCGGCCCAGACCGAAGAGCGGATAAAGCCGAGATCGCTGCCGACATGGGCGGTGACTGCGACATTGTTCTCCGCCAGCAGCGCCCAGAACGGGTCGAGCAGCGGCGATGCGGGGGACAGCCCGGCGGGCGGCTCGCCGGCGTTGATCAGTAGCGCTCTCAGGCCCTGGCCGATAAGCTCCTGCGTCTGTTCCATCAGATCGCCCGCGTCGCGCGGGGCCTTGAGCATGGCCACCGGGCGCAGCCGGTCCGGATCGATCGCGGCGGTGCGGATGCACCACGCGTTCCACTCGTCGGTTGCGGCAAAACCCAGATCGCGCGTTTCGGCCTCGCTGATCTCGCCGAGGAAATGCCGCAGCGCCGCGGCATTCGAACCGCCGCCTTCGGGAGTCGCCAGAATCTGCCCCCACAGGCCGAAGCTGGGGAAGATCAGCTGGCGGGAGACGCCCATCAGCTCCATCGCTTCCAGCCGCCGGTGCATGTCGAAAGCGCCGGGCGCACCGGTGTGGCGCAGGGTCCAGACGTTTTCCGCCGTCATCTGTGCATCGTCCGCCGCCTGATCGGGGCGCAGGATATAGTTCTCGCCCATCGCCGCGATAAACGGCCCGCAGACCTCGGCCAGCCGCTCGGCGACCGGGCCGAAGACCTCGCCCCAGACACGCGGCGGGGCGAACTCGTGGCCATCGACATCGAGCGTGCGTTGGAGCAGCGGAATCTCGCCCATCTTGTTTGTCCTGCCTAAGCCCCTCCCCTTCAGGGGAGGGGTTGGGGTGGAGTCTCCCCGGCTAGCGCCGCGTCATCCGGAGAGACCCCGCCCCGCCGCGACTAGGCCCGGCTACGCCGGACCAAGTCTCACTGCCCCTCCCCTGAAGGGGAGGGGGATTCCTCCTAGCGCGCCGCCAGTCCGGCATTGCCTTCCCTCGGCGCGAAGCGCAGCGAGTGCTGCAAGAAGGCGGTCATGTGGTAATGGCCGACAATCATCGGCAGCTCGATCAGCTGCCGCTCGTCGAGCCGCGCTGCGAGCGCTGCCCAAGTCTCGTCGGAAATCATCGCGTCGAAATGCAGCTCTTCCGCCGCCCGCACGATGGCGCGGTCGTCCTCGCTCCAGCCATCTGCCGCCGAGCCCTGGGTCAGACGCTCGATATCATCGGCGGCAAGCCCTGCCGCTTTCCCACCGGAGAGATGCTCGCCCCAGATGATCGGTGCGCCGAGCAGCCAGCCGGTGCGCAGAATGATCAGCTCCTTGTCGCGCGGCGGCAGCGCCGGGTCGGTGGTGAACAGCACGCCAAGCTCAAGATAGGCCTGGGTCGCATCGTGATGGCGAAACAGGGTCTGGAAGCTGGGGTGGACCCGGTCGGCGTCGCCCACCGAATGCACCGAGCGCAAGGTGTCGAGCAATTCCAGCGCCCGCTCGCCGATCGGGCCATCGGCCTTGGGGCCGATTCGGGGCGGCTGGCCGGTGACTTGCCGCATGCGGGCGTCCACATCGGAGCGGTTGCGCATCGTGGGGTCCGCCGGGCGATCCATCGTCAATCGTTCCCGCCGCGATACAGCATCCGCTCGACCCCGCGGCCGGTGCGCGCGAGAATGAGATTGCCCGCCGCGTCGCTGGTGAATTTGTGCAAGGTGCCGGACAGGTCGCCGACCACCCCATCGGGCGCCATGAAGTGCCCGGCGAGCCGCCAGGCCGCGACATCGACCACCCAGATGCGGCTGTTGCTGCCGTCGTTGACCAGCAGGAACCTGCCATCGGGCGTGAACACCAGATTGAACACGGTGCCGAAGGGCGATTCCTCGCGGATATAAATCTCGCGCAGGAACACCGGCTCGGGCTTGCCGACCGCATCGAACACTTGCAGCCGGTCGTTCTTGCGGTCGCAGACATAGAGCAGCCCGTCGGGGCCCAGCGTGATGGCGTGGACCGGATTATGGAAGCGTTCGGCCAGCGGCAGATCGGCGTTGGGCTCCTTGGCGAAAGCGCCGAAGCTGCGGATGAACGCGCCAGTGTCCGAATTGAACACGGCGACGCGGTGGTTGACGTAGCCGTCGGTGACATAAACCTCGCGCCGGGCGGCGTCGTGCCAGCAATCGGTCGGGCAACCGACAAGGGTCTGGCTGGCATCGCCGCCGGTTTCGCCGAAACTGCCGATGCGCAGCAGCAGTCTGCCGTCGCGGGTGAAGCGCTGGACGGCGTGATCGTAGCCCATGTTGGCGCCGAACACCCAGATGGTGTCCTCGGCATCGAGAGCGATGGTTTCTTCCTGTTTGGGCCATTGCTGATTGCCACCCTCGCGCGGCAGATGGTCCGGCCCGCCCCAGCCCTGGAGGAAATTGCCCGCCGCATCGAATTCGCAGACCGCCGGCAGCCGCGCAGCGGGATCGTCCAGCGAGCCGGGCGGGCCCCATTCCATGTTGCTGGCGATGTGCAGCACCCAGATATGCCCGTCCGGGCCGACCTGCACGCCGGTGACCGCGCCGAGCGTGCGGCCCTCGGGCAAGCGGATCGGGGGCGCCAGGTCGGCGGTGTAGTGGGGGAGCGTCGCCGCGCTCGCATCGGTCTGCATCATGTCCTTCTCCGCTCCCCTCCTCTCTGGGGGAGGGGCTATGCGTGCCATCTTGCCATCGCCCCTCGTCCTCCGCCACCGCAATCGGCACGCCGCCGGCAATGGCGGCGACGCGCGCCCTGGACACCGCGCCCCGCCCCGTCAGTCCCGCAGCTGGCAAATACCGTTGCGGATCACGGTCGCGCCGCGTTCGGCGACGACGCATTCGAACGACAGCTGGCTGCCGTCGCGCCAGATGCGCGTGGCGATCGCTTCGCCCGGGAACACCGGCGAGGAGAAGCGTGCGTCCAAGCGCGCGATCCGCGCCGGGTCGTTATCGCAGCAGGCGCGCAGAATGGCGCGGGCGGCGATGCCGTAGCTGCACAGTCCGTGCAGGATCGGCCCGGGAAAGCCGACTGCGGTCGCCATGTCCGGATCGATGTGCAGCGGGTTCCTGTCGCCGGAAAGCCGGTAGATCGCCGCCTGCTGGGGCATGGTCTGGATGCTCACTTCGAGATCGTGCGGGCGATCCGGGACACGGTGTAGCGGCAGTTCGCCGTCCGAAGGCCCGCCGAAACCGCCGTCGCCCCGGCAAAACAGCGTCATGGTCGCGGTCGCCTGGCGCTGTCCGGTTCCGGCATCGATGATCGTGCTTTCGACGTTGACCAGCGCGCCCTTTGCCGCGCCCTTGTCGATGACGCTGACGATGCGCGAGCGCGAGGTCATCGTGGCGGCGGCAGGCAGCGGATGGTGGATCGTCAGCCGCTGCTCGCCGTGAACGATGCGGGTGTAGTCGATCCCGCCTTTGTCGATGAAATCGCCCGCGCCTTGAGACATCATCACCGCCATCGTCGGCATGGCCTTGAGCTGGCGTTCATAGACGAAAGGCAATTCGTCCGCCGCCGCGCCCAGGCCGAGGCCGAGATTATAGAGGATGGTGTAGTCTGCATCGTAGGCGAAGCTGCCGGGCGCCGGTTCGATCGACAGAATTTCAGGGTATTTCATGCGGCGGAAGCTCCCGTTGCAACTCTTGCCCGGCAAACATGCCCGGATAGGCCTCACCCCGCCCGGCGCACATTCACCGGCAGCGACGACATCAGCGGCATGGCGTTGATCGGCTGGACATCTTTGCTGGCGGCGATCAGCAAATTGGTGTTGGCCCCCGGAGCACTGCCGCCAGGCAGCCCGCCCCAGCAATGCGAGATCGAGACCACGCCCTTGCGCAAAGCCGCGTCGGGCTGGGCGATGGCGACGATGCTGCCGTGGGCGGAGGCGACTTCCACCCGCTCCCCCGCCGCGACGCCGATGGCCTCCAGCTCGCCAGGATGCATATAGGCCGGATTGCCCGGATCGTGCTTCAGCGTCGCCTGCAAATTGTTGCCGAGCGTGTTCATCGTCCGGTTCATCCGCCGCGAGATCATCTGGTGCGAGAAGCCCGCGCCGGGGCTGGCGTCGCGCGCGTAGTCCGAGGCGAGGAAATCCCGCAGTTCCGCCGCGACGTCTTCGGGCATGACATCGAAGCGGGCGCTTGCCGCTTCGGGCCGAGCGGGCAGCACGTCGAGCGAGGGGTGGTCGTAGATTCTGCCCGACGGATAAACGGCGAGATCGGCCTTCAATTCCTCGAACTGTATTCGCCCGGTGGCGCAGCGCAGCGCCAGCATGTCCTCGGTCGAGGGCGGCCGGTTGACGGTGAAATCGAGCGGCTGATTACTGAACTGCATCGTCAGCCCCAGCCGTTTGCCCAGCGCCCACCAGGGGTACCAGTCGGCCACCAGCTCCGATCCCGCCGGGGGATCGATCACCGGCGGGGCATAGCGCGACCAGGTGGTGGTGCCGATGTTGAAATTGGGGTCGCTGATCGGCAGATCGTGCCGCTCGTACATCATCAGCGGCGGCAGGATGTAATGCGAGAGCTGGGCGGTGGCGGTCATGTAGGGCTCGACCGTCACCAGCAGCTCGAGCGACTTGAACGCCTCGACCGCCCGCTTCTGATCGGGCAGGCAGGAAGCCGGGTTCGAGCCGTTGACCAGCAGCGCCCTCACCTGCCCCTCGCCGGGAGTGAGGATTTCCTCGGCCAGCGTGCTCGCCATGCGGTCGAAGCCGAGCATGCCCGCGCCCCTTATCCGGCTGGGCGGATGTTTGGCGTAACCTCGCTGCGGCGGGATCACCTCGGCATGGACCGGATAGGCGGTGTTGATCATGTCGGCGACGATCCGCTGCCCGGCGCGCCGGTAACGCCCGCAGACGATGTTCAGCGTATCGACCATATGCTGCATGGTGTTGCTGAAGGCCGCCATCGATGGGCCGGTCGCGGCAAAGGCTCCGCCGCTCTTGTGATCCTTCGCGAACAGCTTGGCCGCCGCGCGCACTTGCCCCGGCTCCAGCCCGGCGGCTTGCTCGGCCATTTCGGGCGTGAAAGGCTCCACCGCCTGGCGCAAATCGGCGATCCGGTCTGCGCCGACATGGGCGGCGACGAAGGCCTTGTCCTCCCAGCACTCGTCGAGCACCACTCGGATCATGGCGGCGGCAATGGCGGTGTCGCGGCCCGGCATCGGCTGGAGGAAAAGGTCCGCCTCGCGCGCGGTTTCACTGCGGCGCGGGTCGATGACGATCAGCTTGAGCCCGCGCGCCTGCGCCGCCTTCAAGGTGCGCAAGGGATCGGGCCCCATCACCGGCATGGTCGAATGCGAAATCACCGGGTTGCAGCCGAAGAACAGGATCACCTCGCTCTGCGACAAATCCTGCTGCCCCGCCATCCAGCCGCCCTGCCGCTCGAAGCTGACCAGCTTGGCCGACTGGTCGATGGTGTTGACCGAATAGAACTGGTCCGAACCCAGCGCCTGCAGGAAATCGAGCTGGATCATGTGGGTGGTGACATTGACCCCGGCCGTGCCCTTGAACCCCGCCACCGCCCGGGGGCCGCCTTTGGCGACGATTTGCCTCAATTTACCGGCGATCTCGTCGAGGGCCTGTTCGACGCCGATCTCGACATATTCCCCGTCCGGCTGGCGCTTTAGCGGCCTCAGCAGCCGCTGCGGCCCGTGATGGAACTCCTCTGCCTGCAAGCCCTTGAAGCAAAGGTAGCCCTGCGACACCGGATTGTCCTTGTCGCCCTTGACGCTGAGGATCGCCTGGGTTGTCTCGTCGATCTTGAGCACGACGCCGCAATTGGCGGCGCAGATGCGGCAATAGGAAATGGCTGTGCGGGTGGCCATGGCAATGTCTTTCCCGGTTCTGCCGCCATTCAATCACACCCGCCGGGATGCGGCAAACGTTGTTATCGCCGCAGCGCAGAGGCAGGATAGCCGGCGAGGAGAGTCGCATGGGCGAGATGGCGAAAATCGGCACTGCGCACGATACCGAAATCGAGCGCAAGGCGCTGGCCTGGATGGAGGATCCCTTCGGTGCACTGGGCATGTCGGTGACCGCGATGCATTCGGTCGAGCGCGCCGAAGCCGAGGCGGTGCAGCTGGCCGGGATTAACATCAGGCTCGAACAGCGGCGGCAGCAAATTCCGGTACTGGCGAAATTCCTCGAGGCGCACGGAATTGCGCAAGTGGCGGCGCTGGACGCCGGCGCCGCCGCGCTGCTGCGCCACGATGTCTACAAGAGCTATCCAGTCTCGCTGCTCGCCAAAGGGCGCTTCGATCAGCTGACCAAATGGCTCGACAAGCTGACGCCGCACGGCCTTTCCGGTCTCGATGTTTCCGCCTGCAAGTCGATCGACGACTGGCTGGTGCATCTGCGCGAGCATACCGAACTCGATGTCGCGACCTCATCGGGCACCAGCGGCACCATGTCGTTCTTCCCGCGCTCGAAAAAGGATTACTGGACCGCGGTGAACTGCATCCGGGTGCAGCTGCTGCAAAAGTTCGGCGAGCCGGTGGATTGGGAAGCGTTCGAACAGCCGCGCCATATCCTCACCCCGTTCTACAACGACGGCCACAGCACGGTCTCGCGCATCCCGGTCTATTTCACCGAGGCGTTCTGCAAGGGCGACCCCGCGCTGGTCCACACCGCGCTGCCGTTCAAGGCGAGCGCCGATCTGATGTGGCTGGGGGCAAGGGTCCGCGCGGCGCAGGCGAAGGGCGACGGCGGCAAGGTCGATGTGCCCGAAAGCCTGCTGGCGCGGAAGGCGGAGTTGGAGGATTTGCAGGCCCGCATTCCGCAGATGCAGTCCGGCTTCATCCGCAAGGCGATCCCCGAACTGGCGGGCGAGCGGGTGCTGGCGCTAGGCATCACCGCGATGTTCTGGGAGATCGCCCGCGATGGCCTCGCGGCGGGGACCAAGGCGGCCTTCGCCCCCGGCTCGGCGGTGATGGGCGGCGGCGGGGCCAAGGGAATGGCGCTGCCAGGCGATTTCCTCGAAACGATCCAGAAGTTCTTCGGCGTCGAGCGGATGAACGACGGCTATGGCATGACCGAGCAGAGCGGCTTCATGGTCAGCTGCGAGGCAGGCCGCTTCCACGTCGCACCGTGGGTGACGCTCTATCTGCTCGACCCCGAAAGTGGCGCGGTGCTGCCGCGCGAGGGTGTGAAGGCCGGCCGCGCCGCCTTCTTCGACATGACCCATGACGGCAGCTGGGGCGGCATCGTCTCGGGCGACCGGGTCGAAGCAAGCTATGAGCCTTGCGCCTGCGGGCGGAGCACGATCCATCTGAGCAGCACCATCCAGCGCATCGGCGACCTGAAGGGCGGCGACGACAAGATCACCTGCGCGGCGACCCCGGCGGCGCAGGCGGAGGCGCTGGGCTATTTGAATTCGCTTTAGCCGGCGAGCCGCAGCCCCACATCCTTCTCGCTCTCGGCCACCGGCTGGTCCGGCCAGATGCCGCGGGTGTCGTAGACCAGCTTGCCGGTCCGCTCGGCCAGCGGCACCACGCGGAAGACGTCGTGATCGACCAGCACGATCAGGATGCCGCAATCCTCCAGCGCCGTATCGATGTCGATCAGCACTGCGCCGGTATCGGTAAACTCGATCGGCAGCTCATGGGCAAAGGGCTCGACCACTTCGATGCGGCTGCCGAATTTGCGCGCCAGCGTCGCCGCGACCAGCCGCGCCGGGCTTTCGCGGAAATCGTCGATATTGGCCTTGAAGGCGAGGCCGAGGCAGGCGACGCGTTGCCCGGGGTTGGCTTCGACCAGGGCGGTGGCCTTCCTGATGACGTGGTGGATCTTGCCGTCGTTGACCCCGCGCGCGGTGCGGATCAGCGGGGTTTCCTCCGGCGCGCCGTGGACGATGAACCACGGATCGACCGCGATGCAATGGCCGCCGACGCCCGGGCCGGGCGACAGGATGTTGACCCGCGGATGGCGGTTGGCCAGGCGGATCACCTCCCAGACATCGAGCCCCATCTTGTCCGCCACCATCGACAGCTCGTTGGCGAAGGCGATGTTGACGTCGCGGTAGGCGTTCTCGACCAGCTTGGTCATTTCCGCCGAGCGACTGTCGGTCACAACGCAGGTTCCGCGCACGAACAGCTTGTAAAAGGCCAGCGCCTTGCGCGCGCAGCGCGGGGTGATGCCGCCGATCGAGCGATCGTTTTCGATCAGCTCTTTGAGGATATGGCCGGGCAGCACCCGCTCCGGGCAATAGGCGACCGAGATGTCGGGGGTCTCGCCGGTCAAACCGGGGCACTTCAGATCGGGGCGCATTTCGGCGATCATGTCGCGCAGCTGTTCGGTGGTGCCGACCGGCGAGGTCGATTCGAGAATGACACAGTCGCCCGCCTTCAGCACCGGCGCGATCGCCTTGCCGGCGGCGAGCACATAGGAGATATCGGGCGCATGGTCCTTGTCGAACGGGGTCGGCACCGCGACGACGAAGACATCGGCGGGGGCGACTTCGGTGGCAGCCGAGAGCAGGCCGCGGTTGACCACGCCGTGGACCAGCGCGTCGAGATCGACTTCCTCGATGTGGATTTCGCCGCGGTTGATGGTATCGACCACTTGCCTGCTGATATCGACGCCCAGCACCTTGCAGCCCGAACGGGCGATCACGGCGGCGGTGGGCAGGCCGATATAGCCCAGCCCGATGACCGCAACTTCAGGCTTCGTGTCAGACCTCTTTGGCGATTTCATGCGCGACCAGCTCCACAATGCGGCGCGCGGAATGCCCGTCCCCGAACGGGTTGTGGGCGCGCGCCATGGCTTCGTAGGCGGCCTTATCGTCGAGCAAGGTAAAAATTCCGGTAACGATATTCGCGACATCGGTGCCGACCAGCCGGGCGGTGCCTGCGGCGACGCCTTCGGGCCGCTCGGTGGTCTCGCGCATCACCAGCACCGGCTTGCCGAGCGCCGGGGCTTCCTCCTGCACCCCGCCGCTGTCGGTCAGCATGATCTCGGCGAGACCGAGCAGGCGCGCGAAGCTGGGATAGTCGAGCGGCTCGATCATCGCGACATTGCCGAGGCCGGCCAGCGCCGCGTCCATCACCCGCCGCACATTGGGATTGGGGTGGACCGGGAAGATTATGCCGACATCCTCGCGCGCGGCAATCTGGCGGATCGCTTCGGCGATATTCTCGAGCCCCCCGCCGAAATTCTCGCGGCGGTGGCTGGTGACGCCGATGATGCGCTTGCCCCGGAAGCGCTGTTCCAGCTCGCCGAGGCCGGAGGCGAGCGCGGGATCGGCGGCGATCTTGGCCGTCACCCAGTGCAGCGCGTCGATCACCGTATTGCCGGTGACATGCACCCGGTCCGCCGCGACATTCTCCGCCCGCAGCGCCGCCGCCGAAACCTCGGTGGGGGCGAAATGCAGGCTGGCCATGGAGCCGATGATCTTGCGGTTAATCTCCTCGGGCCAGGGATGATAGATGTTGCCCGAACGCAAGCCGGCCTCGACATGATCGACCGGAATCTTGCGGTAATAGGCCGCCAGCGCGCCGGTCATCGCCGTGGCGGTATCGCCCTGGACCACAACGCGGGCGGGCTGGACCTGGTCGATCACCTTGCCGAGCCCGGTCAGCAGAGCGGCGGTCAGCGCGTCGAGCGTCTGGTCGGGCTGCATCACGTCGAGATCGTGATCGGGGACGATCCCGGCAATCTCCAGCACCTGGTCGAGCAGGCCCCGGTGCTGCGCCGAGACGCAGACCCGGCAATCGAACTGCGGGTCGGCCTTGAAGGCGGCGACGACGGGGAACAGCTTGATCGCCTCGGGGCGGGTGCCGAAGACGACGAGGATTTTGGCGGGATTGGTCATGGCCGGGCGTGTAGCATGGAGGGGTTAACCATATCTAATGCCGGGTGCGGCGTGGCAGCCAATGCGACACCTAAGCGCCGCCAGGGGCGCCCTTGGAGGTGCGAAGCGACGGGATTGGACGCAAAAAGTCTAGAAATGAACCCATATGGATTCTTCGATTGACAGTTCGACATGTTCTCCATATGCTACTTTCCTCGCATAGATTGAGGAACCGCGCAGCGCGGATGGCTGCCGATGCGATGGCGCAAGCTCGAAGCTATACTTTGGCGGCGCAGCCCAAGGTGAGAGCGCTGCTCCATCAGATTGCGAGGGGCGAAGGCGTAGACGATGGAGTCGCACGAATACACGGTTACGCTTCAAGCTACGATGTGCCATTCAATTATGGCCGATATGCACGGCAGAGTAAGCCGCTGACTCAAATGACGCTGGGAGAAATCGATGAGCTGCAAACACGTATCCTTGCTCATCCAGAGAACCGGCACGATGCTTCGCCAGTTGGCAAATATCAGATTGTCCGGAAGACGCTTCGGGAACTCAAAGCAACACTCAAGCTGAACGATGACGTAATTTTCGATCAAAGCCTGCAAGATTTGCTTGCGGCCAAGAGCCTCGAAAAGCGAGGGGTGTATGATTATATGATTGGCACGATATCGGAAACGGAGTTCCAACGTCGGATTGCGCTAGAATGGGCATCCATCGCTGATCCACGCACCGGTCGGCCAGCGAAGGCGGGGCAGCACCTTGGCACGACGACATCACAGATTTCTCCGCTGATTAGAGCACTGCGGCAAAAGTGAAGCAAAATGTAGAGTGATCGATATGACAAAGCATTTTGCGCTTTCGATTGGCCTCATTGCCACCATCATTGCGGCACCTGTTGGTGCTGAGAGAGGCCAGATATTCCCATCGATGAATAATCGGTTCTATTTGGAAGTGCGAGCCAGGCTTATCTCCATGGGTTATCGGCCAGTACGAGCGCGAAATCGTGATACGCCAGATGAACTGTGTCCAGGACTATCATCTTGCTCTGCATATCCCGAAATAGTCTATTGCTCCGGAACGGGCTTGGCTTTTTGCGAGTCGGCATTTTTTAACAGGAGAATCAAGAGATATATCAAAGTATTTACTTACGGTGAGACGAACAAGAGAGTTGATGGTATATACTATGCAACGGACTTGGACATTAGGGATTGGCGGTATGGCACGCGTTGAACCTCGTTAGAATCCCGGGGACAGTATGCCGATTTTGCCGATGAAGCATGTGAAATAGGTATACCGTCCCTGCAATTCCCGATGGCGAACACGTCGGCTTGGTAACCTTGCGATCCGGAACGCCCCAGACGGTTTCTGCTGTGCCGAGATGGTGGTTCAATCGAGACTTGAACTCCGAATTGCCTGCGGCTGGCGGAGTCGTGCGCAACGATTGGGGGTTTCGTCCTGGGCAGCAGGTTGTCGTGAGACGATTCGATCGCAATCACCGATCCAGATAGAGGGTGGGATGCTTAATACCAACCTGCACTGATCCTGACCCATGAGGACGGTTTCTGGCGGTTCTCGGCAAGGAGCGTTCGAAGTGGTGATGTGGTTCATCATGACGAGAACGCGACGCAGTCCGAGGGCTGCCAGAAACTGCCCTCTGGGTTGCCAATCCCGCCCGCTGGACTTCGTCGCGACCTCGCCACGATGAACCACATCGCAGTTTCGCCGCTCCTCGCCAGCAGACGGGATTGGAAATCCTCATGGGTCAGGATCAGTGCAGGTTGGTATAAGTTCTTCGCTCAGAGATTGCTACCTGCCCTAATGGCAATCTTATGCTGCCCCTTGGCCTTTTACGCAATTGAGCGAATTTTGTTTTTTGTAGATAGGCCCTACGGTGACCTTGAGTGGGAGCAGGTTAATGATTTCGGACCAGTTATTGCGCTAGCATGGTTCTTCGGCCTGATAGGCGTATGCTTGTCCCACGCTGTAAATCGGATTCATGAGTTTACAACATTCAGAAACCTGAAAGCAATAAATTACACTACGGTCTATATATTATTCAACATTTTATATATATACAGAACCTGAATATGACTTCGACGTTGTTTCACACTCTCTGAAAATTTGCCTGTATCCCGTCATCGTTTTGTGCGTCCGAGACGTTTTAGCAAAGGTCGCAGCGTTCGCCTTGGCGAAATGGCAGCGTCGCCATGAGCGTATCGATGGGTCGATCTCGTAGTATCTCAGCTTGAATTTGCCTCGCGCATGGGGATGCATCGCTCTAAGGCAAAATCGCTATCCGCCATCTTATATGCTTGTCGGAAATTATGGAGGCGGCATGGACTACCGCGAATATTACAGTCGCGCACTCGAGCTTCACAAACGAGAGAAGGCGGCCATAGAAGCAATCATTGGCAATGCATTGATGATGGGAGCGGTCAAAGCGACTGGCGATGCCAGAGTCGCTAAAGGAACCACCGAAGATGCCATTGCGCACCATCAAGAGATTGTCGCCGAAATGGTGAAATTGGGCGCGAAGTTTCGGGGCGATGCCTAAAGGTCCGCGCGGAGAGTAGCGCCCCGCCGACGCTATCGGCCTCGCCACGATGATCGGCAAGATCGCCCCAGCGAGATCGACCTCGAACACGGCTCAACCAAGCGCGCGGCCTTTAGTTCGCCCGAAAGACTGGCAGGCAACACATTTGCTCCAGGGGTTCAGGTGACACAATTCTGACTGTCCTCCGCCGCTTTCGCATAACTCCCATCAAGCTTAGGTCCGCCACTCCCCCCGTTAACCGCGCCCTAAGCCCATCCGGTTATCCCACGCGCAAACCCGCTCCCGCCCCCTTCGCCCCTCGCCATCGCGGGGCCAAACGGATAACCTCGGACCCACCATGCGCATCCTCGTCACCGGCGCCGCCGGCTTCATCGGTTCCTCGCTCGCCCGCCAGCTGCTGGCGCGGGGCGATGTCGTGATCGGCATCGACAATCTCAACGATTATTACCAGGTCAGCCTGAAGCAGGACCGGCTGGCCCGACTGCGCGAGGGCGGGGGCAACCGCTTCGCCTTCCACCAGCAGGATTTCGCCGACTACGCCGGGCTGACCGCCGCGCTGGAGGGCGAGGAGATCGACCGCATCGTCCATCTCGGCGCGCAGGCCGGGGTGCGCTATTCGATCGAGAATCCGCATGCCTATGTCGAGGCCAATCTGGTCGGGCATCTCAACATGCTGGAACTGGCGCGGCACCGGCAAGTGGAGCACATGGTCTACGCCAGCTCCAGCTCGGTCTATGGCGGCAACACCAAGCTGCCCTTCGCGGTCGAGGACCGGGTCGATCATCCGCTCTCGCTCTATGCCGCGACCAAGAAGGCCGACGAGCTGATGAGCGAGACCTACGCGCATCTGTTCCGCCTGCCGCTGACCGGGCTGCGCTTCTTCACCGTCTATGGACCGTGGGGCCGCCCCGACATGATGCTGTGGATCTTCACCCGCAAGATCCTGGCGGGCGAACCGATCCCGGTGTTCAACCACGGCGAGATGTGGCGCGATTTCACCTATATCGACGATATCGTCGCCGGGGTGATCGCCTGCCTCGACAATCCTCCGCCCGACGACGGGGCGGAGAAGGCCGGGGGCAGCGTCAAGCCGCATAGGCTGTATAACATCGGCAATCACAAGTCCGAGCATCTGATGAAAGTGGTCGGCATTCTCGAGGCGGAATGCGGGCGCAAGGCCGAGATCGACTTCCAGCCGATGCAGCCGGGCGATGTCGAGAAGACCTATGCCGATATTGAGGCCATCGCCCGCGATCTGGGCTATGCGCCGACGACCAGCATCGAGGTGGGAGTGCCGAATTTCGTGCGGTGGTATAGGGAGTATCACGGGGTGTGACGCGCCCGCCCCGATTTGACTCCTCGCCCGCCCGGTGATCTAGTTTCCGCCCAAACACATTCTCAGGGGCGAGGCACGCATGACCGCAGACAGACTCCGCTTCGGCATGTTCCTGCCGCCCTATCATGCGCGGGGCGAGAACCCGACACTGGCGCTGCACCGCGACCTGTGGCTGGTCGAGCATATCGACCGGCTGGGCTATGACGAGGTCTGGGTCGGCGAGCATCACTCCGCCGCCTTCGAGACGATCGGCGCGCCCGAGATGTTCATCGCCACCGCCGCCGAGCGCACCAGGCATATCCGCCTCGGCACCGGCGTGGTCTCGCTGCCCTATCACCAGCCGCTGATGCTGGCGGAGCGGATCAATTATCTCGATCATATCACCCGGGGCCGCGCGATGTTCGGGGTCGGGCCGGGGGCGCTGCCCAGCGACGCCGCGATGATGGGCATGACCCCCGAAGAGCTGCGCCCGCGCATGGCGCAGGCGCTCGACGTGCTGATCCCGCTGCTGCGCGGCGAGACTGTCAGCGCCGAGGCGGGCTGGTTCACGCTCAAGGATGCGCGTCTGCAGATGCTGCCCTATACGCAGCCGCAGGTCGAAATGGCGATCACCGCGATGGCGTCGCAGAACAGCGCGATTGCGGCGGGCAAATACGGCATGGGCATCTTGCAGTTCCAGTCGGTCGGCTGCTTCGCGATGACCACGCTGGCGCAGATGTGGGCGCTGACCCAGGAGACGGCGGCGCAGCACGGGCAGACAGTGGGCCGCGACAAATGGCGGCTGGTGATGCAGATGCACATCGCCGAAAGCCGCGAGCAGGCGCTGCGCGATGTCCGTTTCGGCTTCGCGCAATGGGTCGATTATCTCAGCCAGATCAGCGATCTGCCGATGCCGCCCGGGGAATTGCGCGGCGACGATCTGGCGCAGGCGTTCATCGCTTCGGGCGCGGCGACGATCGGCACGCCGGACGACGCCATCGCCGCGATCGAGCGCCATATCGCCGACACCGGCGGCTTCGGCGTCGCCATGCTGATGGCGCATAACTGGGCCAACAGCCGGGCGACGGCGGACAGCTACGAGCTGATCGCGCGCTATGTCATGCCGCATTTTCAGCGGCTCAATGGCAACCGCGAGACGTCGATCGAAGAGCTGATCGCGCGGCGTGCGGCGGAGAAGGCAGCGGCCAACGCCGAGCAGCATGGTTTCGATCGGGCGGCTGGCGGTTAGGCCCCCCGGTGGACAAATCCGCCCCTGCGCTTGCCCCGGCGCGCCCCTTCCGCAATCACCCCGCCATGGCGATTCTCAGCGACAAATGGATCCGGCGGCACGCGCTCGAACAGGGCATGATCGAGCCGTTTGTCGAGAGCCAGCGGCGCGACGGGTGCATCAGCTATGGACTCTCGTCCTACGGCTACGACGCGCGGGTTGCGGACGATTTCAAGATCTTCACCAACGTCAATTCGTCGATCGTCGATCCCAAGAACTTCGATCCCGACAGCTTCGTCGACCGCAAGACCGACGTCTGCGTGATCCCGCCGAACAGCTTCGCGCTGGCCCGCACGGTCGAATATTTCCGCGTGCCGCGCGACGTGCTGGTGATCTGCCTGGGCAAGAGCACCTATGCCCGCTGCGGGATCATCGTCAATGTCACCCCGCTGGAGCCGGGCTGGGAGGGGCATGTCACGCTGGAATTCTCCAACACCACGCCCTTGCCTGCGAAAATATACGCCAACGAAGGCGCCTGCCAGTTCCTGTTCCTGCAAGGCAACGAGCCCTGCGAGGTCAGCTATGCCGACCGCGCGGGGAAGTACATGGGCCAGCAGGGGGTGACGCTTCCCAAGTTGTGATTGACGCAGCCCCTCTCCCCGGTTGAACAAGGGTTCAACGATAGAATCGGGAGAGAACATGACCACTGAAGACCGCATCGCGGCGCTGGAAGCACGCCTGCAAGCCGCCGAGGATCACCTCGAAATCCTCAATCTGATCAGCGCCTATGGGCCGCTGGCCGACAGCTGCTCGGTCGATGAAGCGGCTGGGCAGTGGGTTGCCGGCGGCGGCTACAACTACGGCAAGCCGGACGGCGGCACGGTGCGACTCGAAGCGCCGGACGCTATCGCCGAGGTGTGGCAGCAGGCAGGCCACGTTGAGCTGACCCGGATCGGCTCCGCCCATATGGCCGCGACCCCGAAGATTTCGGTCAAGGGCGATGTGGCCGACGCGGTCGGCTATAGCCTGGTGATCAAGCGCGAAGGCGATCGCTGGTTCGTCTGGCGCGCGGCGATCAACCACTGGACGCTGACGCGCACCGCCGATGGCTGGCGGGTGCAGGAAAAGTTCAACCGCACGCTCGATGGCTCGGATGCGAGCCACGAAGTGATGAAGAGGATACTGACGCTGTGAGCAGATTTGCAGGCAAGGTCGCGATTGTCACCGGGGCGAGCACGGGCTGCGGCCCGGTCATGGCCCGGATGATGGCGGCAGAGGGAGCCAAGGTCGTGCTGGCGGCGCGCAAGGGGCATCTGTGCGAGGAAGTGGCGCACGAAATCGGCGAGAACGCCATCGGCATGAAGGCCGATGTCACCGACGAGGGCGATGTCGCCAAGATGGTCGGCGCGGCGATGGACAAGTGGGGCCAGGTCGATGTGCTGATGAGCAACGCCGCCCAGCCGGGGCAGGACAAGTGGATCTGGGAACAGACCGTCGATAACTTCCTCGACACCTACAAGGTCGATTGCATGGCGGCGATGCTGTGCAGCCGCGAGGTGCTCAACCGCTCGATGCTGGCGCGCAAGCAGGGTTCGATCGTCACTTTTTCGTCGGGCGCCGGCTGGGGCGGGATCGAGCGCAAGAGCCACTATTCCGCCGCCAAGGGCGCGCTGATCGTGTTCACCCGGGTGCTGGCCAAGGAGGCCGGCCCGCACGGCATCCGCGCCAATTGCCTGGTGCCCGGCTCGATCGACACCGAACTGCTGCAGAACTACCACAAGCGCATCGCCGGCGAGCGCGGGGTGGACGTGTCGGTGGTGCGCGCGGAATCTTCGGACCGGGTGCCGCTCAAGACCATCTCGACCCCGGAAGACATTGCCCAGATGGCGCTGTTCCTCGCCTCCGATCAGGCGCGGACGGTGACCGGCCAGGCGATCAATGTCGATGCGGGCTATACGATTTGACCATCGAAGAGCTCATCGCCCGCGAGGCGATCCGCGCGACCATGGCCAAATGCGCCCAGGCCGGCGACAGCCTGCGCGCCGAGGAATATGCCGCCTGCTTCACCGAGGACGGCATTCTCCAGACCTTCGGCCCCGAAGGCGCGGACGGGCTCGACCTGCATGGCCGCGCGGCGATCCTGGCCTGGCAGGGCGGCTGGCGCGACCGGCCGGCGGAGACCGGCGCACCGCGCGGCGCCCGCTTCGCCCGGCACAACCTGACGACCTGCAAGATCGAGCTGACCGGGCAAGGCAGCGCCAGGGCGCGGACCTATTGGCTGGTGATGACCGATGCCGGGCCGGACCACTGCGGGGTCTATACCGATGTGTTCCGCAAGACCGGCGAGGATTGGCTGATCGCGCATCGCAAGGTGAAAACCGAATGGAACGCGCCGGGAAGCCATTTCGTGGCGGCGAAGGAGTGAATTAGCCCCTCCCATGAAGAGGAGGGGCGGGGCCGCGCCCGGACTGTGGCTGGCGAGTGCCGCGCCCTGGGCGTGCGGGCGGAAGTGTTGCTGGGCGCGATCCTCGCCATCACGGCGAGGATCGCAAAGCCTCCAGCAGCCCCATCGTATCGTGATCGAGCATCGCCGAGCTGAACCGCGCGGTATAGGCGGTGTTGATCGCCTCGGGCTGGAACTCCGAAGCATTGACCAGGAAGATCGCATAGCCGTTGGCCAGGAACACGCCGAACTGGTGCATGAAGTCCTCCAGCGGCGGCGGTTCGACACCGCAGCGGACCAGCTCGTCGCGGTAGTGCGAAACCAGCGCCAGCTCGTGTTTGCGCCGCACCGGCACATCGAGCGCGCCGGTGACGTGGTAGCTGATCTCGTACATCGCCGGGGCGAGATGCGGCAGGCTGTCGAAGAAGCCCGGCTCGCCGTCGGTATCGACATAGAGATTGCCGAGGTGGGTATCGCCGTGGATCAGCATCGAGGGCAGCGTCTTGGCGAAGCGGCCGAATTTGTCGACTGCGGTCTTCATCCATTCCAGATCGTGAAAGCACGCCGAGGCCGCCGCGCCGCGCGCGCTATCGACATAGCCCTGCCAGATACCGGGCACCAGCACCGTCGGAAAATAGCTGGCGTCGGCGACGTGCCCCGCCCAGGCGAACTTGCCGCCTGGCGCAATTTCGGGTGAATTCCAGGTCATCGCGTGGTGGCGGGCGAGCATGGTCAGACGCTTGGCGACCGCTTCGGGTGTCTGCGGTTTCTGCGGATGGCAAAATGTCACGCCGCGCGCGACCAGATCGTCCATGATGACGATGCCCTGCTGCGCCTGGGGATCGTATTCGGCGAAATAGCAACCCGGCATGCGCAGCGGCGAGTGTGGGCGGACGTCGGCATAGGCGTGCGCTTCCTCCTGATGCATGGTGTGCATGATGCGGCTGTGCGGCTCGAACCCGCCTTTGAGGATCACCCGCTCGGGGATGCCCGCCGCCTTGCCGGCCTGGTCCATTTCCAGCGCGATGCGTATCTTGGTGCAGGTGCCGTGGTTGATATCGACGATCTCGGACCGTTTCAGCTTCACCCCCGGCGTCCAGCTGCGCAGCGCGGCGTCGAGCCAGTCGGTGGTGAGGTCCGCGATATCGGTGGGGAGCGTAATCGGATGATTGCTTGCCATGGGGGCCATCCTGCAAGCAGGCTGCGACCAAGGCAAGCATGCCGATTCGCTTATGCGGAGAGAGTCATGGAGCCCTACGATTACGATCTGGGCACGAAAAACCTGCGCCTCGAACGCGAAGGCCCGATCCTGTGGTGCACCATCGACCGTCCCTCGGCGCGCAACGCGCTGACCCCGTCGATGTATTTCGGCATCAAGAAGGCAGTGCGGCTGGTCAATCCGCGACAAGGACCTGCGCGCGCTGATCGTCACCGGCACCGGCGATGTCTTCGCCCCCGGCGGCGATCTTGGCGGGCGATACGAGGAGGGCGACAGCCCGGTCCCCGACGGGCTCGCCTATGAAATCCTGCCCTTCGTTTCGGTGCGCGAAAGCCAGGCGCCGGTGATCAGCGCGGTCAACGGCATCTGCCAGGCGGGCGGCCTGCTGATCGCCATGCTGTCCGACATCGCGGTCTGCTCGGAGCGGGCGACGTTTCGTGTGCCCGAACTGCTGCGCGGGATCATCGACGCCACTTACGCCGCGATCCTGCCGATCCATGTCGGCATGGCCCAGGCACGCGACCTGCTGCTCTCGGCGCGGAAGATCGACGCGGCGGAAGCGCTGCGCATCGGGCTGATCTCGCGGGTGGTCAAACACGAGGACCTGCGCGCCGAGGCGCTGAAAGCCGCCACCGAAATCCTGCAAACCGCGCCGGAATGCCGCGCCCATGTCAAGCGCATGCTCAACCAGCAATATGCGCGGATCGACTATGAAACGATGTTCGTCTCGCTGATGAGCGAGACCAGCGAGGCGCGCGAGGGGATGACGGCGTTCATGGAGAAGCGCCAGCCGAAGTGGATACCGGAAGGACTGCCGGCATGATGAGACCGGCCGACATCGTCGATACGCAAATCCACATCGGCCCCGGCGGCATCGAGGAAACGCTTGCCCAGATGGACGCGCTCGGCATTCGTGCGGCGCTGATCGACGAATACTGGTTCACGGGAACCGCCAACCAGCCGCATCATGTGCTGGCGGGCGGCGTCCAGCGCCCGGTCGCGCCGACGGCGGAGCTGGCCGCGACAGCTGCATCCGGCGCGGTTTTCCTACCTGCTGCGAGTCGAGCGTCGACGATCCGGAATATGCCGGCATCATCCGCCAGATGCGCGATGCGCCTGCCGCGCGGGCGCTGCGCATCGATCCGGGCATGTCGGGCGAACTGATGCAGAAGCTTCGCCGGCGGCGGCTATGACCATATCCTCGCCGCCGCCGCCGAAAACGGCCTGCCGCTGTTCGCCTTCGCGCCGGATAATCCGGCGGCCTTCGCCCGCGCCGCCAGGGCATTTCCCGCCCTCAAGCTGATCGTCGATCACTGCGGCGTGTTCAGCAATTCGATGCGCACCTCGTTCGCCAATCTGCCGCCGCTGGACGATGCGGCGCAAATGGCGCTGTTCGACGAAGTGCTGGCGCTGGCCGAATTTCCCAATGTCGCGCTCAAATGGGGGCATTGCATCGGGCATGTTCGAGCGTGCCGTGTGGCCCGGCGAGGGCCTGTGGCCGATCCTGCGCAGCGCGATTGACGCCTTCGGCGCGGAACGGGTGATGTGGGCGAGCGATTTTTCGGTCAACCAGCGCGGCGAAAGCTGGGCGGACCTGCTTTATGGGGTGCTCGGCGATCCGGATCTGTCGCAAGGCGAGCGCGAATGGGTGCTGGGCAGATCGCTCAGGACCTGGCTGGACTGGCCGGCGGCATAGGAGAGAGAACATGAAGGCAGCCTACGTCGAAAACGGCCAGGTCCATGTCGGCGACCATGCCCGATCCCGTCCCCGGCAAGGGCCAGGCGCTGGTGCGCACGCACAGCTGCGGGCTCTGCGCTTCGGATGTCCACTTCCTCAAGGGCGGCCAGAACATCATCGACCTGTCGAAGCGGCTCGGCGGGCCCTATGCCCAGCTCGACTTCACCCGGCCTTTCGTGCCGGGCCACGAATATGTCGGCGAGATTCTCGAATATGGCGCGGGCAGCGAGCAGAAGATCAAGGTCGGCCGCAGGGTCACCTCGGTGCCGGTGATGCATGCAGGACGGCGCGCATCAGGTGATCGGATACAGCCACGATTGCCCCGGCGGCTTCGGCGAACTGATGCTGCTCGACGAGACCATGATCTACGAAATTCCGGACGGCATGCCCGACGACCATGCCGCGCTGATCGAGCCGCTGGCGGTGGGGCTCGAGCATGCCCGGCGCGGGCGGCCCGACAAGACCGACGCGGCGCTGGTGCTGGGCTGCGGGGCGATCGGCCTCGGCGTCATCGCCGGGCTGAAACTGATGGGCGTCGCCCCGATCGTCGCCGCCGATTTCCATCCCGCCCGCCGCGACATGGCGATTCAGGATGGGCGCGCATATCGCGGTCGATCCGCGCGAAGTTTCGCCCTATGCGCCGCTGCCCGATTTCGGCGGTCGCAGCGTCAACGTGATCTACGAATGCGTCGGCCTGCCCGGCATGCTGCAACAGATCATCGAGAGCGCGCCGTTCGACGGGCGCATCGTCATGGGCGGCTATTGCATGGAGCAGGAGCATCTGTTCACCTTCGTCGCGCAGAACAAGCGGCTCAATGTCCAGTTCGCCGGCGGCGAGGAGCCGCAGGACATGCAGACCGCACTGCGCGCCATCGACGACGGCAGCATCGACATCGCCTCCTGGCTGGGCGGGCGGATCGGGCTTGGCGGGCGTGGAGAAGGCGATGGCCGAAATGTCAGGCCCGCTGGCGCCGGTGCGCACCTGCGTCGATCCGAGGGAGTTGTAAGACCCAGCCCGGTCAATGCGTCCGGTCAATGCGTCCGGTTCAGGGCGAAGCGGGCGAGGTTCCTGAGCGGCGAGGCCTTGGGGCCGAAGCCAGCGAGCGCCTCGTGGCAAGCGCTCTCCAGCAAGTTCGCCTGGCGCGCGGCGCCAGCGAGCCCGAACAGCACCGTCGCGCTGGCCCGGCCTGCGGCGGCATCCTTGTCCAGAGCCTTGCCGACCACTGCGGCATCGCCGGTCCGGTCGAGCATGTCGTCGCGGATCTGGAAGACCAGGCCAAGGTTCTCGGCGAAGCGCAGCAGGCGCCTTTGCTCTTCCGGGCTGCATTGCCCCAGCATCGCTCCCGCCTCGACGGCAAAACGGATCAGCGCCCCGGTCTTGCGGCTTTCGCAGGCGAACAGGTCCTGCTCGGTCGGCGCTGCCGGCGGATAAAGGTCCATCATCTGGCCGCCGGCCAGCCCATCCTGGCCGACCGTCCGGGCCAGCGCCAGCACCATCCGCGCCCGCACCGCGCCATCCGGGTGAGTCGCCTCGTCGGCCAGCAGTTCGAAGGCAAGCGCCAGCAGCGCCTCGCCGGCCAGCACCGCTGTCGCCTCGTCGAACTGGCGATGCAGGCTGGGCTGGCCGCGGCGCATGTCGTCGTCGTCCATGCAGGGCAGATCGTCGAGCGCCAGCGATTGCGCATGCACGCATTCGATTGCCGCGCCGACCCGCAGCGCCTGGCTGTAGGTGCCGCCGGTGAGCTCGCTGACCGAGGCCGCCAGCAGCGCGCGGAAGCGCTTGCCGCCGCTGAGCACGGCATAGCGCATCGCATCGGCCAGGCGGCGCTCCGCCCCTTCGCGCTGGCCGATGGCGGCATCGAGCAGCAGATCGAGGTCGCCATGCAGGCGCGACAGCGGGAAGCCTGCAACCGGGCGGTCTGCGTCGAAAAAGATGCCGGTTTCGTCCATACAGCTCCCAACAGCCGCTGGATAAACGGTTGCATTGCCAAACGAACATACGCACTTTGGGGCAGGTTGCGCATTTATCTCCGCAGCACGATCACCCGCCGCTCCCTGCTCCTGATCATCGGATAGCGTTTTTCATGCCCGGCGAGTCCACTGCAATTGTCATCGGCTCGGGTTTTGGCGGACTGGCGCTGGCGATCCGCCTGCAAAGCGCGGGCATCGCCACAACTGTTGTCGAAGCGCGCGACCGGCCCGGCGGACGCGCCTATGTCTGGCAGCGTGACGGCTATAGCTTCGATGCCGGACCAACTGTGATCACCGATCCCGGCTGCCTTGAGGAGCTATGGGCGCTGTCAGGCAGCCACATGGCCGACGATGTCGAACTGATGCCGGTGCAGCCATTCTATCGCTTGCTGTGGAACGATGGCACGCGGTTCGACTATTCGAACGACGAGACCGGGCTGAACGCGGAAATCGCCAAGCTCGATCCCGCCGACGTCGCCGGATACGCACGGTTCCTCGAATATTCGCGCGGAGTCTATGAGGAAGGCTACGTCAAGCTCGGCGCGGTGCCGTTTCTCGATTTCACCAGCATGATCCGCGCCGCCCCGGCGCTGGCGCGCTACCAGGCATGGCGTTCGGTCTACAGCGTCGTCGCGGGCTTCGTGCGGAGCGAGAAGCTGCGCCAGGCGCTGTCGTTTCACACGCTGCTGGTCGGCGGCAATCCGATGCAGACCAGCAGCATCTACGCGCTGATCCATCACCTCGAGAAGACCGGCGGGGTATGGTTCGCCAAGGGCGGGACCAGCGCGCTGGTCGCGGGGATGGTCCGCTTGTTCGAACGTCTGGGCGGCAGGCTGATCCTGGGCGACGCCGTCACAAGGATCGAGCATGCGGGCAGCCGCGTGACGGCAGTGGCAACCGCATCGGGGCTCCGGCTTTCCGCCGGGATGATCGCCAGCAACGGCGATCTGGTCCACAGCTATGGGCTGATCGCCGGTTCGCCCTATGCCGCGCGCCGGCTGGGGGCGCTCAAGCGGCGGCGGTTTTCGCCCAGCCTGTTTGTCGTCCACTTCGGGCTCAAGGGCACATTCCCGGACATTGCCCACCATTCGATCCTGTTCTCCGATCGCTATGGCCCGCTGCTCGACGACATCTATCATCGCGGCAAACTGCCGCCCGACCCCTCGATCTATCTCCACCACCCCAGCATCACCGACGCGGCCATGGCCCCGCCGGGCAAGTCGGCGTTCTATGCCCTCGCCCCGGTGCCGCATCTGGGCAAGGCGCCGGTCGACTGGGCGGTGGAAGGCCCGCGCTACCGCGAGGTCGTGCTGGACCGGGTGCGCGATAGGCTGATCCCCGACCTGCGCGAGCGGCTGGATGTCTGCTTCCACTACAGCCCGCAGGATTTCGCCAGCGATCTCGGCGCGCATCTCGGCAGCGCCTTCAGCCTGGAGCCGTTGCTGACCCAGAGCGCCTGGTTCCGCGCCCACAACCGCGACGACCATTTCGCCAATCTTTATTTCACCGGCGCGGGCACCCATCCCGGCGCGGGGATTCCCGGCGTGGTCGGCAGCGCCAAGGCGACCGCGAGCCTGATGCTGTGATCGCCGATTGCGGGATTGGCAGTTGGAGCGCTAGATAGCGCGGCGATGATCCAGATCCCGATCTTTCTTGGCACTGTCGCGGCGATGGAGCTGTTTGCCTATGTCATGCACCGCTGGGTGATGCATGGGCCGGGCTGGTTCCTCCACGCCAGCCACCACCGCGCGCGCAGCGGGCCATTCGAATGGAACGATCTTTACGCAGTGGTCTTCGCCATGCCGTCGATCCTGCTGCTCTATGGCGGCGTGCAGGCCGGCTGGGGCGATTGGGCGACGGCAGTCGGCGCGGGCATTGCCGCCTATGGCGCGATCTATTTCGGCTTTCACGACTGGATCGTCCATCTGCGCCTGCCGCACCGGATCGTGCCGCGCTCGGCCTATTTCAAGCGGATCGTCCAGGCGCACCGGCTGCATCATGTCGTCGAGAGCAAGCACGGCGCGGTCAGCTTCGGCTTTCTCTATGCGCCGCCGGTCGAGCTGCTGAAGGCGCGGCTGCGCGGGCAAAGCGCGGCTCAGCTGCGCGAACCGGCCCTTTCCGCCGACTGACGCGGACGGGTCCACAGGCCGCTGCGCAGGATAGGCGCAGGCGACTTGAGACTGCGCAGCATCGCGCCGAGCAACAGGCTATATTTGCCGGCTTTGGCGATCCTCACCCGCTGGTCCCACGCGCGATCGCCCAGCTTCACCACCCGCTCGCCGATCGCCCCATAGATCGCCTCGGCCGCCAGCACGGCGAGGCGCGAGCGAAAGGGCAACCGCGCCGCGCCAATCCGGGCCGAGGCGCGGTAGGCCCTTGCCAGACCCACCAGCCGGGCCGCAATCGAAGCCAATGCCGCCCGGTTTCGCGGCTCGGCGATGTCGCGCTCGCCGAGTCCGATTTCCGCCAGCCATGCGGCGGGAACATAGCAGCGCCCGGCCCCGGCATCGGCCACCAGATCGCGGGCGATATTGGCCAGCTGGAAGGCGAGGCCGAGATCGCAGGCGCGGTCGAGCGTGTCCTCGTCGGCGGCATCGACGCCCATCACCACCGCCATCATGCAGCCGACCGATCCGGCGACATGATAGCAATAGCGCAGCAGATCGTCTTCGCTTTGCGGCCGCCAGCCTTCCGCATCGAGCGCAAATCCCGCCAGATGATCCGCCGCCATCCCGCGCGGCAGGCCGGTTTCGCGCGCCACCACGCGCAGCCCGGCGAAGGCCGGCGGCAAGGGATGGTCGCCGGTGAAGGCGGCGGAAGTCATCGCTTCGAGCGCGGCCTGGGTGGCGGCGGGATCGGCGACGGCGCGCGCATCGTGGCCGAGCTGCTGCCCGTCGGTCATATCGTCGGCGGCGCGGCACCAGCCATAGAGCAGCCAGACCCGCTCGCGGGTTTCGCGGTCGAACAGGCGGCTGGCCCCGTGAAAGCTTTGCGAGCCAAGCGCAATCGCATCGCGCGCGGCAGCGACCAGCGCGGCGCGGCCGCTCGCCTGCCCGCCGCCCATCAGCCGCCGCGCCGATGCCGCAGCATCGCCTTGAGCGCCGCGCCCACCGGCACCGGCGGGCGGCCCGAGAGGATGCGCATCCGGTCGGCCCCGGTCAGCGTCCCCGCATAGAACCGCGCGATCGTTGCGGGCGGCAGGCGATAGAAATGCGCGAAGATGCGGTGGCGTTCCTCCGGCTGGGCGGCGTCGAACAGCATCCGGTTGAGCACGCGAAAGAAGCGCATCGCCTGCCAGTGCTGCAAGAACTGCGCGCGCGACCAGCGCGCCAGCGCCGCGCCGTCGAAGTCACCATTGCGTTCGGACAGCGCCAGCGCCAGCCGCAGCGCCAGCCCGAGCGAATAGCCCGTGGTGGCGTGGAAGAATCCGCCCTTCAGGCCAAGCCGCGCCACCGGGTCGCCCTGCGGCCAGAACAGCTGCGGATCGCCGCCGATCAGAATCGGCAGAACCCCGGTTTCCTGCCGCAGTTCTGGCCCGGCAATCGCGCGTTCGGCGGCAAGATCGCGCACCCGCTGGACAATCGCAGGCACATCGAGCTGCGGCGTGTCGCTGTAATAGGTGTCCTCGACCAGCACGCGGTCTGCGGCCAGCGGCAAGGTATAGACGAAGCGATAGCCGTCGATTTGCGGCACAGTCGCATCCATCACCACCGGGCAATCGGGCTCGGCTGCCGCCGCCGCGAACTCGATTCCGACGAACTTCTGCCAGGCCAGCTCGAGCCCCGGGCATGGCCCATCCGGCCCGCGCGCATCGATTGCGCCCAGCGCCGCGATCCGCTCGCCGGACCGCAGGGTTACCTGCTGCGCGCCGATCTCCATCACCTCGGCACCCAGCCGCCAGCTGCCCGGCGCCAGCCGCTCGCGCACCAGGGCATCGAGCGCGGGCGCGCCGATGGCGTTGTAGGCCATCGGCAGCACCCGCTCGCGGCTGGCAAAGCGCACCCGGTGGCGCGGCCAGCGCACCGGCTGCAGCGCCGTGATCAGATCGCGCGCGCCCTCGGGAATATCGCTGTCGAAAAACGACCAGGTATGATTGCCGCCGAAACTCTTCCCCGCTTCGAGCAGCAGCAGCGGCACTTCGGGCCGCCGCCCGGCGATCAACAGCGCGGCCAGCGATCCGGCCAGCCCGCCGCCGACGATGACCAGGGGTGCGCTGCTTGCCATGCCGGCTCGCATTAGCCTGCATCGCCTGCTAGACCAAGCACATGCATGCGACGGAATTGGGCGCGGCCGCTCTGGCCGCAGCGGCGATGGCGGGGATTGTCGCAATCCGCTATCTCGCGACCAGCGGCGCATTCGCCTGGTGGGGCGAACACCGGCTTCCCGGTCTGCATGCGGGGCTGCGCCCTCAGATCCGCCGCGAGATCGGCTGGTCGCTGCTGAGCGCCTTGGTCTATGGCGTGCCGGCAGGCATCGCCGCCTGGGGCTGGCGCGAGCACGGCTGGACGCGGATTTACACCGATGTGCAGGACTATCCGCTGTGGTGGCTGCCCGCATCCTTCGCGCTCTGCCTGGCGATCCACGACACATGGTTTTACTGGACGCACCGGCTGATGCACGCGCCCTGGCCGTTTCGCACCATCCACGCCGTCCATCATGACAGCCGCCCGCCGACCGCCTGGGCGGCGATGAGTTTCCACCCGTGGGAAGCGCTGACCGGAGCTTTCGTCATTCCCGCGCTGGTCTTCATCCTGCCGCTGCATGCCGGCACGGTGCTGGCGGTATTGCTGACGATGACGGTGATGGGGGTGACCAATCACATGGGCTGGGAATTGTTTTCGCCACGGCTGGTTCATGGTCCGGCAGGCAATTGGCTGATAACGGCAACCCACCACCAGCTTCACCATGAAAGGTACCGGTGCAATTATGGCCTCTATTTCCGCTTCTGGGATCGTGTCTGCGGCACCGATCGCGGGCTTGGCCGTTTTGCTGACAGTGGCGGCCGGGGCGGCTGAACCCGGACCAGCGCCCGCCGCGCTGGCGCTCGAGGTTTCGGTCACCGGCATCCGGTCGGACAAGGGAGTCATCCGCCTGGCGCTGTGCCCTCCCGACGCCGGTTTCCCCGATTGCAAGGCAAAGGCTGTGCGCACCGCCGATCTGCCGATCCAGAAAGGCGTCGCCGCCGCTTCGCTGACCAATCTCGCGCCCGGCGCCTATGCCGTCAGCGTGTTTCACGACGCCAATGGCAACGGCAAGCTCGATACCTTCATGGGCATCCCGCGCGAGGGCTACGGATTTTCGCGCAACCCCCCGTTCCGCCCGCGCGCGCCGCGCTTTTCCGAGACGGCGATTACGCTGCAAGCCCCGGCCACCGAGCGGATTGCGCTACGCTATCTGTTCTGAGCAGGCCGCAGCGGGCGGGATCACGCCAGCGCCGCCGTCAACAGTCCGAGATGCGCCAGAATAGCGGCAACGGCGGCAAGGGAAAGCTGCCTGGTCTGGAAAAAGCGCTGCATGCAATGCATCCCTTTTTTATTTGGTCTGAAAGCCATTTCCAAATGCTGGTCAGCAGAACCGCGCCGGACCCGCTATACGAGGCGACGCCCGGACAGGTTCCTGCGCGCGCTGTTAGCGACGGGTTCGTGCAACGAACACTTGTGGCTTCGTGGCCGCCGCAGTGTAGGTCGCAACAGTAATCGCCATAGCCCCGATCAGCACGACATGTCCGACCATGCTGATCGCCAGGAACGTATAGCTGCCAATGGCAAGAGAAAACGACAGCGCCCACATCCATCCGAGCATCTGGAAAACCATATGCCGGACGCCAAAATCGGGAATATGCCGAAGCGGACTTTGTTCGTGATCGAAAATAAAGTTCCACGCCGAGGTAACAAGCTGTTTCATGTCGCAATCCTCTTTTCGTTCTGATTGATAATTAGCAGAGCGATTGGGGATGGAACATATGGCCTTTCGGGCATGGCGCTGCGGCCAGGCGGTGCTGTTCCAGCAAGCGCCGGGCGAGCATCCGCCCCGACAGCCAGGCGCATTCTACCCTTGGGCCAAGCAACCAGTCGCCGCAGACGCCCAGCCCGGCATCGCGATTCCACATGGCGCCTTCGCCAGTGCCGGACGAAAGGGCATAGCGCCAGCGGTGCGCCGCTGCGGCGACCGGTTCGGGAAGCGCGCGGCCTGCCGCATCGGCCAGAGCCGCGAGCAACAGCGCCGAAACCTCATTTGCCGGCGCTTCGAGGCGGGCGCCAGACCAGCAGGCGCTGGCTTGCACCACCCAGGCTTCCGGACCCGAACGGCCCGGCTTGGCGCTGTTGCGCGCCGCCCAGGCGATGCCGCCGCGATGGCGGATGACGGGAGGCAGTTCGTCCAACCGCCGGTCGAAGGCGAACATGCCGGTCCAGCAGGGCTGAAATCGTGCGGCCAGAGCGCGCCGCGCCATCTGGAAATCGTGCAGCGACAGGATTGCCGCCGCCTGCTCGGCCGGAACGGCGACAACGACCGCATCGAAGGGGCCATGTTCGCCTTGCCCGTCGGCAAGCCACCATTGCCTGTTCCGGCGCGCCATGCCCGAGACCAGCCTGCCCCAAGTCACCGCATGGGCGGCGGCCATGTGCCGGATGACGGCATTCATCGCGGGAACTCCGACCCAGGCATCGCCGCCCGCCGGAGGCCAGGGCGCGGCAATGCCGAGATCGCCCCACCCGCGCACCAGACGCGCAAAATCCGCATCGCGCGCGGTGAAATATTGCGCGCCATGATCGAAGGCGGCTTGGCCCAGCGGCGTCGGCAGCCGCCGGGTCGACATGCGCCCTCCCGGCCCGCGTCCCTTGTCGAACAGAGCGACCCTGTGCCCCGCTGCGCTCAAGGCATCCGCGCAGGCCAATCCGGCCATGCCGGCGCCGATGATGGCAAACTCCATCGCGGCTCAACAATTGTTCATCAGCGACAGCACTTCCTTGCGGCTGTCGGGATCGGTCAGAAAGCAGCCCAGCATGCGGCTGGTGACCATGCCGACGCCGTGGGTCTTCACCCCGCGCCCGGTCATGCAGCCGTGCTGCGCATCGATCACCACGGCAACGCCCTGCGGCTTGAGGTTGTCCCAGATCGATTGCGCGACCTGGGCGGTCAGCCGCTCCTGCACTTGCAGGCGCTCGGCAAAGCCGTGCAGCACCCGGGCGAGCTTCGAGATGCCGACCACCCGGTCGGCGGGCAGATAGGCGATCGATGCGGTGCCGACGATGGGCGCCATGTGATGTTCGCAATGCGACTGGAAGGGGATGTTCTTCAGCAGCACGATCTCGTCATAGCCGCCGACTTCCTCGAAGGTCCGCGCGAGATGCTGGCCGGGGTCTTCCGCGTATCCCTGGCAATATTCGCGCCAGGCCCGGGCGACGCGTTTGGGGGTATCGGCCAGCCCCTCGCGGCCGGGATCGTCGCCCGCCCAGCGGATCAGCTTGCGGATCGATTCCTCGATTTCCTCGGGAACCGGAATCTTGTGTTCCAATCCGTCGAACTCACAAGCGTGCATTGCATAATTCATCGTATCGGTCCTTCCCGGCACTGGTCTCAAATCTGGCCTGCAAGCGCGCCGACCAGCGCCACCAGCAGGATCGCGATGCCCTGGAAAAGCACGCGCTGCGCCATCATCCGGTTCTGCTGCACACCATGCGCCTCCAACTTCGCATCGCCATTCAGGCGGATGTGTTCGGCGTCGCGGAAGAAGGCCATCAGCCCCCGGACCAGGGCAGTGGCGGCGGCTATGGCAAAGCCGCCGATCAGCAAGACGAGCAGAAAGGTCATGGTGCGGTTTCCGAAGGGCTCCCTCATACGAACCGGGCATTTCCGGATGAGCAGGGCCGCCCGCTGTCTGAGCGCGAAGCGGGCGACGGCCTAGATGTCCAAAAGGGCACTTCCCGCGCGACCGGGTATCGACTAGACGGAGGTTAACCATGTCACTGACAGCCATGATCGGGACCAGCCCCATTGCCGCCGTGATCAGCAACCCGCGGCTGCCGGACAATCCGATCGTTGAATGCAACGACGCCTTCGTGGCGCTGACCGGCTATGCCCGCGCGGAAATCATCGGTCACAATTGCCGGTTTCTCTCCGGCCCGGGCACCGAGCCCTGGCTGACCGAGATGCTGCGCAACGGCATCCGCCGCCGCCAGCCGGTGATGGTCGAAATCCTCAATTTCAAGAAAGACGGCACGCCGTTCCGCAACGCCGTGATGGTCGCGCCGATCTTCGACGCGGCGGGCGAGCTTGAGTATTTTCTCGGCTCTCAGGTCGAGATCGCCGAGGATGTCGCCCGGGCCAACGACGCGCGGCGCGAGGCGGCGCACGGCCTGATCGCCTCGCTCAGCCGCCGTCAGCGCGAAGTGTTGCTGCATTTGGCCGCCGGCAAGCTCAACAAGCAGATCGCCCATGAGCTGGGCATCGGCGAACGCACGGTAAAGATGCACCGCGCTGCGGTTTTCGCATCGCTGGGCGTGCGCACCAGCGCCGACGCCATCCGCCTGGCGATCGAGGCCGGCTATTGAACAATGCGCCGCGATCTGCCCCAAGGGACAGGTTTCGCCGGGATGCGCGATAGGCAATGTTCGGGTGGCCATCCCGGAGGGTTCCCTCCCCCCACTCTTCCGGACATCGAGGTGGCATCGTGGAAATGCGGGTCCGGCCGCTCTCCCCGGCTGGACCCGCACTTCTAGGGAGGCGCGCTTGGCGACACAGCTCATCTGGTTCAGGCAGGATTTGCGGCTCCGCGACCATGCGGCACTGATGGCGGCGGCGGCCTCGGGGCCGGTGCTGCCGGTCTATATCCTCGACGACGAAACCCCGGGCGAACATCGCATCGGCGGGGCGCAGCGCTGGTGGCTGCACCATAGCCTGGCGGCGCTGCGCGAGGATCTGGCCCGGCTCGGCGCGCCGCTGATCCTGCGGCGCGGCCGGTCCAGCGCCGAACTCGCCCGGCTGGCCGGGGAAACCGGCGCGGCAGCCGTCCATGCCCATCGCCACTACGAACCCTGGTGGCAGGTGGCGGAGGCCGAAACCGCAAAACATCTCCCGCTGATCCTGCACGAAGGCAACCAGCTGGCCAATCCGCGCGGCATCCGCAATGGCTCGGGCCAACGCTACCGCGTGTTCACGCCGTGGTTCGCGCGGCTGCGCGAACAGATGCCGCCGCCGCTGCCGCTGCCGCGCCCGGAACGGATCGATTGCCCCGCTGCCATCCCGCCATCCGGCGGCCTCGACGCCTGGGGCCTGCTCCCGCGCAACCCCGACTGGGCTGGCGGCTTCACCGGGTGGACCCCCGGCGAACGCGGCGCCCGCGCCGCCTTCCGCGCGTTCCTGCCCGCAGTGGAAGACTATGAAGAGGAACGCAATTTCCCCGCGCGCCCGGGCACGTCGCGGCTATCCCCGCACATCCACTTCGGCGAAATCTCGCCCGCCGCGCTGTGGCATCATGCCGCCAAGGCGGCAGGCCCGCAGGCGAAATCCTTTCTCAGCGAGATCGCCTGGCGCGAGCATGGGCTCAATCTGGTCGATCAGTTTCCCGGTTATGCGCTGAACAACGGCCGCGCCCTGTTCGACCGCTTTCCCTGGCGGAGCGGCAGCGAAGCCGATGCCGACTTCCGCGCCTGGTCCAGGGGCCTGACCGGCTTTCCGGCGGTCGACGCCGGCATGCGCGAGCTGTGGCAGACCGGCTGGATGCACAATAGGGTGCGGATGATCGCGGCCTCGTTCCTGGTCAAGCATCTGCTGATCGACTGGCGGCGCGGCGAGCGCTGGTTCTGGGATACGCTGCTCGATGCCAATCTCGGCGCGAATGCGATGAACTGGCAATATGTCGCGGGATCGGGGGTCGATGCGCCGGTGTTCTCGCGGATGATGGCGCCGCTGGTGCAGAGCCCGAAGTTCGAAATGGCGGACTATATCCGGCGTTTCGTGCCCGAGCTTGCCCATTTGCGCGACGACGAAATCCACGCTCCGCACGAAAAGGGCGTCACTCCGCCGGCCTATCCCTTGCCGATCGTATCGCACGAAGCCGCCCGCGCCCGGGCCTTGGCGGCCTGGGAGGCCTGCCGCAGCGCATGACCGAGAAGATCGCAGACGGCCAGCACGCGAATGCCTTCGCCTATCTCACTGAAATTCCCGCTTCCAGCAGTCTGCATCACGCTTCCTTGTCAGGATCGTTGCAGGTTGGTATCAGCCCTTCCAGTCGCTCATTCCGCCAGCCATGCAGGATGCGATCCACATCGGGATCGACGACCTGGCTTCGTCTCGCGCGGCGACGGCCAGATCGAGACAGTGGCCGACGCCCATGTCGCGCTGCGCGGCCACCGGGCGGCATGCGCGGCCAGGGGTCTCAATTGCGACAGGCCGATCGCGATTGGCGAGGCTGTGAACGCCGCAAGCCACCGGCCCACATGAAGGACGAGATATGCCCCAGGCTTTGAGCAAGAGCGAGCGCGACCAGGCACTTTGGGCGCTTCCCGAATGGACCTATGTCGAAGACCGGGACGCCCTCCATCGCAGGCTGGTGCTCAAGGATTTTTCGGCTGCCCTGGGCCTGATGGTGCGCATCGGGATAGAGGCCGAGAAGGCCGACCATCACCCCGAGTGGTTCAATGTTTACAACAAACTGGATATCTGGCTGACCACCCATGACGCAGGCGGCGTGTCCGAAAAGGACCTCGCGCTGGCAAGGGTTATCGACACACTCGCGCGGAGTTAGAGCACGTTTCGCAGCGATACATTCCTCGGGCGAGAGTGCGCGAGGGTTCACCAGTTGATAAACTCCGGAATATCCCGCAGTTTCGAGCGCCTCGATAAATGGCCGCAGGTCGATTTCGCCATCCGCAAGCGACGCGCGCAGCCACCGCTTCTCGGCCAAGGCCGCGCGATCGAGGTTGCCAAGCGGGACCAGGCCGATCCGATCCACATGGCGTGCCACATCGGCGAGCAGTCCGCGGTTCCAGCAGATTTGCACCAGGTCTAGCATCGCAGCGCATTCCGACCCGGTTGCCCCCCCTTCACCCATCCACATCCGCATAATGCTCCGGCGGCTGGATCACATCCATCCGCTCCGACAGCAGCGGGCGGAAGCTGGGGCGGCTCTTGAACACCGAATACCAGCCGCGCGATTGTTCGTGGCCGGACCAGTCGATGCCGCCGAGGTAATCCGCCACCGAGATCTGCGCGGCGGCGGCGAGGTCGGCGAGGCTCATGGTTGCGCCGGCCAGCCAGGGGCGGTTATCGATCAGATAGTCGATATATTCGAGATGCTCATGCGCCAGCTTCATCGCCTCGCGCAGCACTTTGGAATCGGGCGCCTGGCGCAGGATCAGCCGCTTCTTCATCCGCTCGTGCATCAGCGGCGCGGTGATGTCGTCGAAGAAATTCTCGTCGAACAGCGCCACCAGCCGGCGGATTTCCGCGCGGCCCGCAGCGGTGCCGGAAATCATCGCGTTCTTGTCGACGGTTTCCTCGAGATATTCGCAGATCGCCCGGCTGTCGCAGAGCGTAATGCCCTTTTCGGGATCGTGCAGCACCGGGGTGCGGCCCGCCGCGTTGAGGCCGAGGAATTCGTCGCGGCCTTCCCACGGGTTCTCGCGCCACAGCTCATAGCCGATGCCCTTTTCGCTCATCAGCAGCCGCAGCTTGCGGCTGAACGGGCATAGCGGGAATTGGTAGAGCTGCCACATGGGTATGGCCTTGCCTCAAGCAGACGCGTTTCGTCCACCCGCGGCGCGGCGAACGAAACGCGAAATCAGGTGGATAACCCCGCCGCGCGGCTTGCAAGCCATTGAGCGGATTCAGTTGCGCGGCAGCGAGCGCTTGAGCTGCTTGCCCATGGCTTCGAGCTGAGGCAGCATGCCCTCGACGGCGCCGGCCATGCCGGCCATCGCCCCCATCATCGCCGGAACCCTTGCGGATAGCTCTTGCGGCAGGCGCTCGGCGTCGGGGCCGATCATCTCGCCCAGGGTGGCGTCGGGATCGATCGCGGGCATGTCGGCGGGCTCGCCGGTGGCGTCGCCCATGCTCTTGCCCATGGTTTCCATCGCGCGGGCGAAGGGGGCCATTTTCATGCCCATCAGCGCCTGGCTGAGCGAGGCCATCGCCGTGGCGATGGTTTCCTGCAGGCGCGGATCGGACAGCTTCTCGGCCGCTTCGCTGAGGCTCTTGTCGCGCGCCAGGGCGGGCACCGGGGCCAGCAGCGTGGCGGCGAGACCGGCGGCGAACAGAGCGGAACGCAGCGACATGATTACAACCCTCCAGCGCCCGCGATTCGGGCAGGACCGGTCTAGGGGCGGATTGCTGTCGCGCGGCTGAACGCGTTCAGCAAACCGTCGCCTTCGATTAACAGGCCATCGCCAGCTGGCGGTGGCCGATCTTGGCCTCGATCGCGGTCCACAGCTTGCTCAGCGAGCGGTCGGCGTCGCAGCCATCGGCGAAGCTGCCGATCGGCGCGCGCCTGACCGCCGACAGCTCGAGCTGGCTGGCCAGCGGCACGACCGGCCAGCCCGAGGCTGTCGCATCGCGGGCGTCGCGGTGCAGCTTGCGGCGGTGATCGTACATCGACAGCACCGGCAGGATCGGCGGATGGCGCTGGTGGTTGCGCAGCAGCTCGCAGCGGATCGTATCGAGCGCACGCAAAGACAGCGGCGATGGCGGCAGCGGCACGATCAGCACATCGGCGGCGTTGAGCACCTGATCGCTGACCTCGTTGAGGCCGCCCGGGCAATCGAGCACGATATGATCGTATTCCGCCCGCAGATAGTTAGTCAGCGTCTGCAAGCGGCGCTTCTGGCCGAGCCGGGCGAGCTGCACCGGCAGGCTGCGCAGACTTTCGTCGGCCTGCAGCAACGAGAGTTTCGGGTAGCTGGTATCGGCGATCAGCTGACGGGGCTTGCCCTCGCGCTGGAACACCGAGGCCGAACGCGGACAGGGCCGCTCCGCCTGGCCAAGCAGAAACGCCGCCCCGCCTTGCGGATCGAGATCCCACAGCAGTGTGTTGCACCGCGAATGCGTCGCTGAGCGCCATGCGAGATCGACCGCAATGGTCGTTTTCCCTACGCCCCCTTTGACGCTGTAGACTGCGATTACAGCCAAACGCCCCGACCCCTATTAATTTGGTTAATCGCAGGGATGCGAATTAACAAATCCGGCGCAATCGAATTGGGGTGACTTGCACTTCGCGCGCGATGAAACGGATTTTATTGACTCTTTTACTCCGCTCGCCGCGCCGGAGCCGCGTTTCGCCGTTAGGTGAAAACGCGGATGCGCAAACGCCGCGATGCGCGATCATCCTGCTTTCCCATCGGGGCAACCGGGTCTAAGAACCTTCGCGGTTCAACCCAAGACCGGAGAGTGTTTCATGTTCACGCATGTTGTGGTCGGCAGCAACGACCTCGCCAAATCGAAGAAATTCTACGACGCCGTTTTCACCGCCATCGGCGGCAAACCGGGCATGGATATGGGCACTCGGCTGGCCTATGCCCACAAAGGCAGCAATTTCATGATCTCGACGCCGATCAACGGCGAACCCGCCAGCTTCGCCAATGGCGGCACCATCGGCTTTTCGATGGACAGCAGCGAGCAGGCCAATGCCTGGCACGATGCCGGCGTCGCGGCGGGCGGCACTTCTTGCGAGGACCCGCCGGGGGTGCGCGATCTCGGCTTCGCCAAGCTCTATCTCGCCTATCTGCGCGATCCCGACGGCAACAAGCTTTGCGCCATGCTGCCGGCGGCTTGAGGAGCGGAACCGATGAAACTCCAGAACCTGCGGATCGGCTGCAACGATCTCGCCAAGGCGCGCGCCTTTTACGACGCGACCTTTGGCGTGCTCGGGGTCGAGCGGACGCCGATGCCCGACGAATATCCCATCGCCATGTACAAGCTGCCGGGCGGACCCAACTTCGCGATCGGTCCGGCGCGCGACGGCAAGGCGGCGACCCACGCCAATGGCGGCACCATCCTGTTCCAGGCTGACAGCGAAGCGGATGTCGCCGCCTGGCATGCGGCGGGGCTGGCCAATGGCGGCTCTTGCGAAGGCATCCCCGAGCCCAAGCCGCAGGCCCCCGGCTCGTTCGGGGCTTATCTGCGCGATCCGGACGGCAACAAGCTGGCGGCGTTTTATAACCTCAACATCGGCTGATGCGATGGCGGAGGCGGTCGAAGTCCAGCGGGACGGCAGCCGCCTCGCCATCTCGCGCGAATGGGTGCCCGAAGCCCCGGTGGCGCTCGAGTTCAACGGCCTCGCCTATGCGGTGATGATGGCGACCCCGGCGGACCTCGCCGATTTCGCCACCGGCTTCGCGCTGACCGAGGGGCTGGCGGCGCATGCTGGCGAGGTGACGGACCTCGGCGTGGCCGAGGTCGAACTCGGCTGGATCGTCCGGGCCGCCGCTGTCGGGCCTCGGCGCGCAGCAGCTTGGCGAGCGGGTCCGCGCCCGGGTGGCGGAATCGAGCTGCGGGCTGTGCGGGATCGAAAATCTGGAGGCGGTGGCAAGGCCGCTGCCGCCGGTGGCGGCGCACGCGGAGATAGCGCCGGAGGCGATATTCGCCGCACTCGCCGCGCTTGAAGATCGCCAGCCGCTGAGCCGCGGCCACCGGCGCGGCGCATGCCGCCGCCTGGGCCGATGCCGTCGGCGAAATCCACTGCCTGCGCGAGGATGTCGGGCGGCATAATGCGCTCGACAAGCTGATCGGCGCGATGGCGCGGGAGGGGCTGGCGCTGTCGCCGGGGCTTTGTCCTCTCGACCGCGCGGTGCAGCTATGAGATTGTCGAGAAAGCAGTGCGGGCCGGGGCGACGACGCTGGTGACGGTATCGTTGCCGACGACCATGGCGGCGGCGCGGGCCAGGGCGGCAGGCCTGAGCCTGTGGGCGCTGGCGCGGGATGATTCAGTGCTGCTGGTGAACGACGCTTCAGCGCGAAAGCAGGAAAATCGCATGCTCCGCGCGCAAATTCGCCGCCGCCGCGCCGATCTGGCGTCGCCGGCGAGGAACCAGGCCCGCTCCACCCTGATCCCGCGCGCGCGCACCAGTTCCTCGAAATCCGCCACCGTCAGATGGTGGATGTTGGGCGTCGCATACCAGGCGACCGGCAGCAGCCGCGTCACCGGCATCTTGCCGCCGAACAGCAGCGACAGCCGCACCCGCCAATGGGCGAAATTGGGAAAGCTGACGACGGCGTGCTTGCCGACCCGCAGCAGTTCCTCCAGCACCAGATCGGGACGCTTCATGGTTTGCAGGGTCTCGCTGAGGATGGCGTAGTCGAACGACTGGTCGGGATAGAAGGCGAGATCGGTATCGCCGTCGCCCTGGATCACCGACAGCCCCTTGGCGACGCATTCGGCGACATTGCCGGCATCGATCTCCATGCCGCGCGCATCGCACTGCCGCTCGTCGCGCAGGGCCTCGAGCAGCGCCCCATCGCCGCAGCCGACATCGAGCACGCGGCCGCCGGGCGCGACATGGGCGGCGATCAGCGCGAGATCGGGGCGCAGGGAGTTCGGCGCTGGTTCATTGCCCGAGAAACCCCGCGACCACCCGGTCGAGCTCGGGCACTTCCAGCAGGAAGCTGTCATGCCCGAACGGCGCGGACAGCTCGACAAAGCTCACCGGCGCGCCCGCTGCGTTGAGCGCATGCGCCAGGTTCGCGCGAGAGTTCGGTGGGATAGAGCCAGTCGCTGTCGAAGCTGACCACGCAGAACCGCGCTTTGGTCGCCGCGAAGGCATCCGCCAGCCGCCCGCCATGTTCCTCGGCGAGGTCGAAATAGCTCATTGCGCGGGTGATATAGAGATAGGAATTGGCGTCGAAGCGCTCGGTGAAGCGTCAGCCCCTGGTGGCGCAGATAGCTTTCGACCTGGAAATCGGCGTCGAAGCCGAAGGTCTTGGCCCTTGTTCTCTGGGCGGTCCTGCAGCCTGCCGCCCGAACTTCTCGGTCAGGCTGGCTTCCGACAGATAGGTGATATGCGCCGCCATCCGCGCCACCGACAGGCCGGCATCGGGCGCTTTGCCGTGCCATAGTAGTTGCCGCCCTGCCAGTTGGGATCGGCCATGATCGCCTGGCGCCCGACCTCCTGAAAGGCGATGTTCTGCGCCGGCATGGTCGCGGTGCCGGCGATGCACAGCACGCGTTCGGCGATGCCTGGGCCAGTTGGCGGCGAGGCTGAGCCCCTGCATCCCGCCCATCGAGCCGCCGACCACGGCGTAGAGCCGCTCGATCCCCAGCGCTTCGAGCAGCGCGACCTGCGCGCGGACCATGTCGCGGATGGTGATCACCGGAAAGCGCATCGCCCAGGGCTTGCCGTCGCGGGCCGTCGCTGCCCGGCCCGGTCGAGCCCATGCAGCCGCCCAGCACATTGGCGCAGATCACATAGAACCGGTCGGTGTCGATCGGCTTGCCCGGGCCGACCATGCGGTCCCACCAGCCGGGCTTGCCGGTGATCGGGTGCGGGCTGGCGACATATTGGTCGCCGCTGGTGGCGTGGCAGATCAGAATGGCGTTGTCGCGGCCGGGGACAGCGCGCCATAGGCCTCATAGGCGACGCGCACGCCGTCCAGGCTCTGCCCGCCGTCGAGCGGCAGCGGCTGGGCGAGAGTCAGAACCTCGCTGGCGGTGGTGATCGTGGCGGTCGCCATGGTGCGCTGCGGCTTGGGCGAGCGCCGATGCTCTGTCAATTCCTCGCGGGCTCGGCTAAGGGCGCCCCCGCCATGCCACTCGCCCCCATCCCCAAGCCCTGGATCGCCGCGATCCACGCCTATGTCCCCGGCAAGAGCGCCAGTGACTTTGGCGGCGCGGACGGGCGGCCGCTGATCAAGCTCTCGGCCAACGAGAACCCGCTGGGCACCAGCCCCAAGGCGCTGGCGGCGCGCGCCGAAGCGGTGATGCCCTCGCTCTACCCCGATCCCGACAGCGTGGCCCTGCGCGAGGCGCTGGGTGCGCTGCACGGCATCGATCCGGCGCGCATCCTCTGCGGCACCGGCTCGGGCGAGCTGCTCGCCATCGCCGCCAGCGCCTTTGCCGGGCCGGGCGACGAGGTGCTCTATGTGCGTTACGGCTTCTCGCTCTACGACATCGTCGCCCGCCGCTGCGGCGCGACGCCGGTGGTCGCGCCCGACGCGGATTACGGCACCGATATCGAAGGGCTGCTGGCGCTGGTGAACGACAAGACCCGGGTGGTGTTCATCGCCAATCCCAACAACCCCACCGGCAGCTTCCTGGCCCGCGGCGAGATCGCCCGGCTGCATGCCGCGCTGCCCGCCGATGTGCTGCTGGTGCTCGATCAGGCCTATGGCGAATATGTCGCGCCCGAAGACGACGACGGCGGGCTGGAGCTCGCCGCCAGCTCACGCCAATGTGCTGGTGACCCGGACCTTCTCCAAAGCCTATGGCCTGGCCGGCGAACGGGTCGGCTGGGCGACCGGGGCTGCTGAACTGATCGACGTGCTCAACCGCATCCGCGGGCCGTTCAACCTGAGCAACAGCGCGCAGGCGGCCTGCCTGGCCGCCGTCGGCGACCAGGCCTTCGTCGAGCATGTCGCGCCGCCACAACGCCGCCGAACGCGCGCGCTTCGTCGCGGCGGTGGAGGCGATGGGCAACCACGGGTTGCGGGCGGTGCCGAGCCAGGCCAATTTCGTGCTGATCCTGTTCGAGGGCAAGCTGAGCGCCGAGGCGGCCTATCATGGCCTCGCCGAGCGCGGCTACATCGCCCGCTGGCTGCCGGGACAGGGCCTGCCGCATGGGCTGCGCATCACCATCGGCACGGCGCAGCAGATGGACGCGATCGCCGCCGGTTTGCGCGAGATGGCGGAGGGCGCGAAGTGACTTTTTGCGCGATTGCTCCCCTCCCCTTCAGGGGAGGGGCCGGGGGTGGGGCGTGTGGGAGTCTGACAGGCCCCTCCCCAACCCCTCCCCTGAAGGGGAGGGGCTTACCATGACCTTCCAGCGCATCGCCATCATCGGCCTTGGCCTGCTCGGCGGCTCGATCGGGCTGGCGGTGCGCCAGCATATCCCCGGCGCCGCGACCGCCGGCTATGATCGAGATCCCGCCACCCGCCAGCGCGCGGGCGAGCGCGGGCTTGCCGACACAATTTGCGAAACCGCCGCCGAAGCGGTGCGCGAGGCCGATCTGGTCATTTTCTGCGTGCCCCCCGGCGCGATGGGCGAGGCGGCGCGGGAGATCGCCGATGCCCTGCCCAAGGGCGCGCTGGTCAGCGATGTCGGCTCGTGCAAACAGTCGATCGCCCAGGCGCTGGGCGAGGCCTTGCCCGGCCACGCGGTGATCCCCGCGCATCCGGTGGCGGGAACCGAGAACTCCGGCCCCGATGCCGGTTTCGCCGCGCTGTTCCACAACCGCTGGTGCATCGTCACGCCGCCGGCCGATGCCGATCCGGATCTGCTCGCCGGGCTGGTGCAGTTCTGGGAGGCGCTCGGCGCCAATGTCGAAATCATGGACGCCCAGCACCACGATCTGGTGCTGGCGGTGACCAGCCATCTGCCGCACCTCATCGCTTATACCATCGTCGGCACTGCTTCGGACCTGGAGCAGGTGACGCAGAGCGAAGTGATCAAATATTCCGCCGGCGGTTTCCGCGATTTCACCCGCATCGCCGCCTCCGACCCGACGATGTGGCGCGACGTGTTCCTCGCCAACAAGGAAGCGGTGCTGGAAATGCTCCAGCGCTTCACCGAGGACATGACCGCATTGCAACGCGCGATAAGGGTGGGCGACGGCGAGGCGCTGTTCGACCACTTCAGCCGCACCCGCGCCATCCGCCGCTCGATCATCGCAGAAGGCCAGGACGATGCCCGGCCCGACTTCGGGCGCGGCGATCACGGGGGCGGATAGAGCGGTTACGCCGCCGCGTAGATTGCCGGGCGGTAGCGGGCTTCGGGAACGACCATATTATTGGCTCGCGCGGTCTCCACCCAGCCTTCGATGGCAATGCGCGCTTCGGCCACCGCTTCTTCCGGCGTATCGCCAAAAGCGGCACAGGATTTCAGATCGGGAACGTCCGCGACCCAGCACTCGTCGCGCGGGGACCAGAATAGATTGATGTGGTAGCGCTGTTCCATCACTCTGCCAGCTTAAGTCCGAATTCCTCCACTATATCGAGAAATTGGTCCACTTGATAGGGCTTTGCCATATTGCCCTTGGGCTGAATGCTGAGCGGGCGCGTGGCAAGCGGATGCCTGTATTGGTGATGGCTGCCATTGACCCGGTCCAGCACAAATCCGAAAGCTGCAAGGATGCGCTGAAAGTCGCGAAATCGCATCGCGGTGCGGTTGGCGACGAGTTTGGCGTAGAGTTTTTCGATCTGGGTCATTGGCTGTCCTCATCCGAATTCAGCCGTCTTCTATTAATCGCATACATTTGCCGGTTTGCGGTATGGGCACGTTTTGTTACCACCTCTTTCTGGACTTCGCCTCAGCGTGCTCACTTCAACACATGCCGACCCAGCTCGCTGCTTACTCACAACTCCGCCGCCTTCATCCCGACAATCGGCACCACCGCCTCATGCGCCGCCATGCGCGCCAGCAGCAGATCGAGGTCATGCTCGGCCATGATGATGCCCTGATGCGCCTCGCGGACGAAGCCCACCTCGGCCATATGCCGGTTGAAGGCGAGCAGCTGGTCGAAGAAACCGAAGGCGTTGAGCAGCCCGACCGGCTTGGCGTGATAGCCGAGCTGCGCCCAGCTGACCGCTTCCCACAGCTCGTCCATCGTGCCGACGCCGCCGGGCAGGGTGAGGAACCCGTCGGACAGCTCGGTGAAGGCCAGCTTGCGCTCATGCATGCCCGCGACCACGCGCAGCTCGGTGCAATCGTGGTTGGCGACTTCGAGCCCGGCCAGCGCCTCGGGGATCACGCCGATCACTTCGCCGCCCGCCGCCAGCGCCGCGCCCGCCACCGCGCCCATCAGCCCCAGCCGGCCGCCGCCGTAGACCACGCCGATGCCGCGCCGCGCCAGCGTGTCGCCGACGCCGCGCGCCAGCGCGATAAAGCGCGGGTCGGCGGGCGTGGCGGAGCCGCAATAAACCGCGACGCGCTTCATGCCTGCCCCCTCATGCCCGCCCTTCGCGCAGATCGTCCTGCATCTGCTTCGCCGCCGCCTTCGCGCTGGCCAGCGCGCCCGCCACCCCGCCGCCCGGCTGGATGCCCGCGCCGGCGAAATAGAGGTTGCGGATCCTGGCGTCGCGGACCGGCAGGCGCAGCAACAGGCTCTGCCCCAGCACCGGCTCGAGCCCGAAGCCGCTGCCCGCCCAGCTGCTGAGCTCCAGCGCGGCATCGCGCGGGGCGGTGTGGAATTTGACCGCGATGCGATCATCGATGTCGGGGATCAGCCTGCGTCCGACTTCCTCGAGGATGCGCCGCTCGATCAAGGGTCCGGACTGGTCCCAGTCGATCGGCAGCTTGGCCTGGTTGGCGACGGGGATCGTCGCGCGGAAGGTGCTCTTGCCCGGCGGCGCGACGGTTGGATCGGTAACGGTGGGGTGCTGGAGGAAGATGATCTGGTCGCGCGGCAGCACGCCGTGTTCGAAGATGTCCTCGAGCAGCCCCTTGTAGCGCGGCCCGAACAGCACGCTGTTGTGCGGGATTCCCGGCCAGCTGCCTTCGAGGCCGAAGTGGACGGTGAACAGTCCGGGCGAGAAGCGCTGGCGGATCAGCCGGCGCGCCATCTCCGGCCCGCGCTCGCTGCCGGCCAGCAAGTCGCGGTAGCTGTGGACCAGATCGGCATTGCTGGCGACGGCATCGAAGCGCTCGCGCCAGCCGCTGACAGTTTCGACTTCGCTGGCGCGGTCGCCCAGCGTGTGGATATGCAGCACCGGATCGTGCAGCAGCAGCCTGCCGCCGATCCGCTCGTAAAGCTTTGCCAGCGCGGCGGGCAGCCGGTGCATGCCGCCCTTGGGCCACCACACGCCGCTGGCGATCTCGCGCTTGTGGGCCAGCGCCTGCAGGCCGCTCGCCTTCATCGGATTGGCCCCGGCCATCAGCGCCTGCACGGTAAACGCCTCGCGCAGCTTCTCGCTCTTCACGTAGCCCGACACCAGGCTGTAGACCGGCCGCCAGGCCTGATAGCGGGCGAGCATCGGCGCGGCCTTGGCGATGGCGGCAAGACCGGCGCCGGGTGGCAACAGCCGCCCATCTGCGCCATCCTTGATCGCCTGGCCGGCCCAGCGCAGGAACTCTTCATAGCCCGCCGCGTCGTCCGGCGCGATGCGGGCGATCTCACGGCGCATCGCAGCCTCGTCCCGCGAAATGTCGAGCGAGCCGCCATCGGTCCATTTGAGCCGCCACAGCGGCTCGACCGGCAGCAGTTCGACATCCCCGGCCATGTCGTGCCCGGCCAGCTGCCACAGCTCGGCGAAGGCGGCGGGATCGCCCGGATCGGACGGACCCGCATCGAAGGTGAAGCCCTCGCGGACCACCGCAGCGGCATGTCCGCCGGGTTCGCCGCGCGCTTCGACCAGCACGGTCTCGATTCCCGAGCTCTGCAGGCGGATGGCGAGCGACAGTCCGCCCAGCCCCGCGCCGATCACACAGACGCGGCTCATGCTCCGCGCTCCGTCATTCCGGCATATTCGCTTTCACGCCCGTGCATCGCGGCGTGACTTAGGCGCTTGGGCGCAAGGCCGCAACGGCTGAGCTTGGCAGGCGTTAGCATTTGCTTCATCAATCCCGTCAATGTCTGCCGCTGTCATCGCTCGCCCCGCCCATGCCGCTGCGCGCAATTGCACTTCGTTCGAGAGGTCCGGACACCCATGACCAGCCTGCTCCCCACCCGCCGCGCGGCGATCCTCGCGGCGCTAATCTGGGCCTATTGCGCTTTCATCCTGTTCGCCATGCAGCGCCCGCCGATCTGCGAGTGCGGCACGGTCAAGCTGTGGTGGGGCGCGGTGGAATCGTCGGAGAACAGCCAGCACATCGCCGACTGGTATAGCTTCAGCCACATCATCCACGGGCTGCTGTTCTATGGCGCGGCGCATCTGCTGTGGCGGCGCTGGAACATCTTCGACGGCATCCTGGCGCGCTGGGCGCTGCCGATCGCGGTGGCGCTGGAGGCGAGCTGGGAACTGCTGGAGAACTCGCCGATGATCATCGACCGCTACCGCGCGGTGACCGTCAGCTTCGGCTATTCGGGCGATTCGATCCTCAATTCGATGGCCGACATCGGCTGGATGGTGCTGGGCTTCTGGCTGGCCAGCCGCATCGCCGCCTGGGCCAGCGCGGGGCTGACCGTGCTGTTCGAGCTGTTCACCCTGGCGATGATCCGCGATAACCTTTCGTTAAACATTCTGATGCTGGTGTGGCCGGTGGATGCAGTGAGGCTGTGGCAGGCGGGCGGATAGCGCCCGCCATGTCCGAAGGGAGCCCGCCGATGACCGAGCCGCGCAAACCCAAACGGCTGGTGTTCTGCTTCGACGGCACCTGGAACCGGCTCGCCGCCGATTGCCCGACCAATGTCGTGCGCATCGCCCAGATGATCGAACCGACCGCGCGCGACGGCACGCCGCAGCTGGTCTATTACGACGAAGGCATCGGCACCGAAAACAAGCTGACCAAGCTGATGCGCGGCGCGTTGGGCCACGGGATGATGCAGATCATCGCCGAGGCCTATCGCTTCCTGATCTTCAACTATGCGCCCGGCGACGAAATCTTCGCCTTCGGCTTTTCGCGCGGGGCCTATACCGCGCGCTCGTTTGCCGGCTTCATCCGCCATGCCGGCATCCTCGATGCGGTCAGCGCTTCGCAGATCGAAAAAGCGATCGAGATCTACCGCAAGGCCCCCGCCAAGATGCGCGGGATGGAATCGCTCGACGGGCTCAAGTTCCGCGAGGCCCATTGCACCGGCATCTGCGTCAGCGAGGACGACCGCGCCTATCGCATCGCGACTTTCGCCTCAGGCGACGGCAAAGGCAGCCATCCCGCCGGTTACGACCCGGCCAGCCTGCCGATCCTCGACATCCGCTTCGTCGGCGTATGGGACACGGTGCGGGCGCTGGGCATTCCCGAATTCATCCCCGGCTCGGCGTGGTTCAACCGCCGCTATGCCTTCCACGACGCAGTGCTGACCAGCAAGGTCAAATCCGCCCGCCATGCCGTCGCCATCGACGAGCCCCGCGTGACCTTCCGCCCGACGCTGCTGGGCCGCGACAAGGTGCGCGAGCTCAATGGTTTCGAACAGACGAAGCGGAGCAATGAACGGCGGCCGCCGCTCGACGACTGGGAGCTGCCCTATCAGGAACGCTGGTTCCCCGGCGTGCACGGCGCGGTCGGCGGCGGCGGCAGCCGGCGCGGGCTGTCGGACGAGGCGCTGGCCTGGGTGCTGTGGGGAGCGCGCGCGGCGGGGCTCGATATCCGCACCAGCGACACCAGCCCGGTCTACAGCCTGACCCGCAACCCCTTGGACGAGCTGCGCAACGAATCGGCGCGGGGCATCGCCGACCGGCCGCCGCTGATCTGGCTGCGGCGGCTGTTCCAGCGGCCGCGCAAGGGCCCGGCCTCGCTCGACGAACTCGCGCTGGCGGCCCTGCGCCGCTGGTATGCCGCGCCCGGCGAGCTGCCTGGCGCCAGACCCTATCGGCCCAGGACGCTGGCCGATGCCGCGCAGGCGATCGCGGCCTGGCCGTTTGCACCGGGGCAGCTGGCCGCAGCCCCGCTGGCCGAGCACACCGTGCAGCGTGGCGACACGCTCCACAAGCTCGCCCGGCAGCATTTCGGCGACGCCGCGCGCTGGCGCGAGATCTTCGCCGCCAACCGCGACAGGATCGACAATCCCGACGACATCGCCATCGGCATGACGCTGCGCATTCCCGGCGCACCGCCGCCGCCGGCCGCATGAGTTCCGGCAACCGCTTGGAGACCCATGCAAAACCGCTATACCGGGCAGCATGCGCCGCCTGATCCTCCTGCTCTCCCTCGCCGCCGTTCCCGCCGCTGCGCAGGAAGCGCCGGCCATCGCGCCCGACAAAAGCGTGTTCGATGGCGATTTCCTGATTGTCGGCGCGGGGCCTGTGGCCGTGCCAAGCTATGAAGGGTCGGACAGCCTCTCGGTCATTCCCGCTGCGGGCGTCGCCGGGCGGATCGGCGGGATCGCGATCAATCCGCGCGCGGCGGGCATTGCGCTCGACATCGTGCCCGATTCGGACGAGCGCGTCGGCCTCACCCTCGGCCCGGTGCTGCGCTACCGCACCAACCGCAGCGGAAACACCCGCGACGAGGTTGTCGCCAAACTCGGCAAGCTGAAGGGCGTGGTCGAAGGCGGGGCGACTGCGGGCGTGGCAATCAAGCGGGTGCTCAATCCGCACGATTCGCTGAGCCTCAGCGTTGATGTTCGCTGGGATATCTCGGGGCGCGGCAGCGGCTATATCGTCTCGCCGGGAGTGAGCTACCTCACCCCCGTCAGCCGCGCGCAGGTGATCGGCCTGGCCGCGACCGCCAATTTCATCGATGCGCGCTATGCCCGCTACAATTTTTCGGTCACCCCCGCCGGCGCGGCCGCCAGCGGGCTGCCGGTCTACGACGCGCGGGGCGGCTTCAAGGACTGGAACCTCGGCGTCTTCACCGCGCGCGATCTCGACGGCGATTTCCTCAACGGCGGCCTCGCCGCAGCGGTCGGCGCGATGTATTCGCATCTTTACGGCAGCGCTGCGGCCAGTCCGGTGACGCGGATCCGGGGCAAGGACAGCCAGTGGCTGTTCGGCGGCGGGTTCGCATATATCTTCTGAAAGGTTTCAACAGTTAGCACGGGTGGGAAACTTGGCCTGCTGCCTGAGGTGAGCTAACCGGCGGCACTGGCCGAAGTCGCGGAACCGCCATGCAACTGACCCTGCTCGCCCAAGCCATGCTGTCCGCCAGCCCGGGATCGCCGCCGGGACCGGTCACGCTCGCCAGCGACGCCACCGGTTTCAACCCCGACCAGCTGACCAGCAGCGCCAACAGCCTGGCCGACCGCGAGCTGCCCAAACCGTGGAATTCGGTGTTCGAGGGCGACTATGCGATCGCCGGCGCGGGCGTCGTCGCCCTGCCGCGCTTCGAAGGTTCGAAAGACATCCATCCGCTGCCGGCCGCAGGCGCGATCGGCACGGTCAAGGGCGTCGGCTTCACCGTCAAGGGGCCCGCCGTCACCTTCGATTTCGTCAAGGACGGGAAGGCCGCCAAGCTGGGCTTTCACCTTGGCCCGACGGTGCAATACAACGGCAACCGCACCAAGCAGAACCCCGATCCGGTCATCGCCGCCCTGCCCAAACTCAAGGGCGTGTTCGAGGCGGGGGTGAACGCCGGGATCGACATCAAGCGGGTGCTCAACAAGCACGATTCGCTCTCGCTGGGCGGCAGTGTCCGCTGGGACATCTCGGGCAAGGGCGCGGGCAAGGTCGCCGCGCCCACGGCGGGATATTTCACCCCGCTGAGCAAGGGCAAGGCGATCGGCGTGGAAGCCGGGGCGGAGTTCGCCGACCGGAAATACGCCAATTACCACTTCGGCGTGACTGCGGCGGCGAGCGCGGCGAGCGGGCTGCCCGCCTACACCGCCAAGGGCGGGATCAAGGCGGTGCGGGTTGCCGGGCTCGCGGCTTTCGACTTCAACAACAATTTCCTCGACGGCGGCTTCGCGCTGGCAGTCGGCGCGCAATATACAAGGCTCAAGGGCTTCGCGGCGAAGTCGCCGATCGTCGTCCAGCGCGGCAAGCGGGGGCAATGGATGTTCGGCGCGGGGCTGACTTATACTTTGTGAGGGGCAGGCCAACAGCAAAGGCGGGAGCTTTCCGGCTCCCGCCCTTGCCTTCTCCCTGCCGGGACCTCCCCGGGCTAACGCCGGCCGATGCAGAAGGTCTTCGGCAAGGTCCTGCCGGAATCGTCCACGATCCCGTCGGTCAGCCGCATCCGGGTGGACAGCGTCACCGTGTAGGAACAGGTCGGCCAGGCCGAGATGTTCTCATGGTGCGTCCCCGCCCCGCCTCGCGCGGTTTGCGGCGGCGGCGGCGGGCTGGTCAGGGTCATGCCCGAGGCCGAGGACAGGCCGACGCTCCACGCCGCGATCAGCTCGTGATCGACGGTATATTCGATATCCAGCGCGCTCGACAGCGGCGAGCAGGAGGTGCCGCCGCCGCTGTGGAACTGCAGGAGATCGAGCAAGGCAACCTCGTTCCAGTTGTTGATCCGCACCTTGCCGACCATGTTGGTGTAGTCGGGCGCCGCGCCGCCGTTGACTGCGGCGATCGTGCCGGTCCGCGTCGCCTGGTAGATGATGGCGCAGTCCGCGCCGTTCTTCTGTTCGGCGGCGGGAACCGCAGTGCCGGCGGCGACGGTGGTGGCTGCCGGGCCGCCGGGAATGGCGACAGCCGAGGCGAAGCCCATCAGATAGCCGTTGAACGCCGCATCCGCCGCGTCGAGGTCAACCGTCACCCAGCCCTTGGCGTCGGGCTCGATGAAGTGTGGCGGCGGGAACAGCCCGGGGCCGGGCACCGGCGGGGTCGGCGAGGTTCCCCCGGCGCCGCGGATGATGACATCCTGCTGTTCCCAATTGCCGTTCCACAGCGCCTTGCGGGTGCCGACCGAGACCTCGTGGACGAAGCCGCCGGTGATCGGCACCGGCGCGGGTGCGCCCGCTGGATGGAACAGAAAGCGGTAGGCCATGCGTTCGGCCGGATGCGCCGGGTCGTATTTCGGGCAGAACCCGCGCAGGCTGAGCCCGCCCCGGAAGCCGTAGTTCGGCCCGCCGTGGCCGAGCTTGGGCCCGTTGGTCAGCCCGGTCGCCGGCGAGATGTCGCCGGTGATGGTGAAGTGGCCGATATGGGTGAACCACGGGTGATAGTCGATGTCGATGCAGACCCGGTGGCAGAAGCGGTAGCAGCGCCAGCCGCAGATCCAGTGGCACAGCTGGAAGGCGAAGCGTTCGAGCTTGAACTTCTTGAGCAGCACCGCCCATTTCTCGGCATCGCCCGCGCCGACTGCGGCGCTGAGCTGCATCAGCGAGCCCGGATCCTGCGCCAGTCTGACCGAGATGGCGGCGAACTCGCGCGCCTCCTTGATCTGCGCCGCGCCCTCGATTGGCTGGAAGGGGAAGCGGCGGGACAGATGCAGGCAGGCGAGCACGCAGCGCCATGAGCAGAAGAATTCGCAGACCCAGTGGCAGCGGATCAGCAGCCCGGCCTGGCGCACCGCGCCGGCCAGTTTCACGCTGTCGCCTGCCGCCGACGCCGCCGCTGCGGCCTTGAACGCGGCCTCGTCCTTCGCCAGCGCGCCGATCGCCTGCGCGGCGAATTTGATCTCGCGCCACAGCACCGGCGGCTCGAAGCGCTCTACCTGGCAGATCCAGCGGCACACCAGCCGGTAGCGGATCGCACACAGCCAGTGGCAGAACAGATGCGCGTGCTGCACCAGGCCCAATTTGTCGAGCACCTCGGCAAAGCCGCGCTTGTCGCGCTTGACCAGAATTTCGGCGACCCGCTGGAGCAGTCTGTCGTCCTCGCCCAGCTTGGCGATCGCCTTGGCCAGCACGCGCGGATCGGGCGCGCGTTCGAAGGCGACCGGCGGCCCGGCGAGATCGAGGCAGAGGAACACGCATTCCTTGGTGCGGATCCAGTGGCAGATGCGCTCGCAATGGATTTGCAGTTTGGCCTTGGCGAGCACCGCCTGGAACTTTTCGGGGCTTTCGGCGCGGAAGGCGGCATAGGCTTGCTCGAAGGCGCCGCGCGCCGCGAGCAGGTCCTCGATGGCGCCGGCCTGGCCTTGCAGATCGTGCAGGGCGTCGAACTCTTGGTCTTTGTCGGTCATGATAGGCTTCCCTAGGTTTGAGGTGCCCCCTCGCGAGCCGCGACCCTCGGGAATCCCGCCCGTCTCCCCGGCGGGTTGGCCATATGGCTATGCCTCAATGCGAGTCGGACCAAACGGCGGAGGGGCGGATTCGGCCCAGCCGTGGCAATTGAGGGTCACAGCGAATAGTATGAAAAACAAGGGAAAACAGGTTAACCATGGCTGTTAACCATGGCGGGGGGATTGGCCCGTTCAGCGCGCCTCGCGCATCAGCATCAGCGACGAGGAATAGGGCGCCAGCAAGTCCCTCGCCCGCGCCCAGTCGCCGCGCAGCCAGATGTCGTGCGCCCTGGGATCGGGCGGCAGGATCGCGGGCATGGTCTCGCGGCCTTCGGAACGCAGCGCGGCATTGGCCTCGCAGGTGAGCAGCGCGAAGCTGGGAACTTCGCTGTCGATCCACACCCCGGCGAAGGCGAAAACCGGCTGGTCGGAACAGGCGAACCAGCACTGGCGGCGCTTGCCTTCCCGGTCGCGGCCCCCTTCTCGTGATTTTGGGCCCCATTCCATGAACGAGGTCGCGGGCACCAGGCAGCGGAACTCGCTGTTGCGCAAGTTCCCAATCCAGAACGGGCTTTCGAGGTTGCGCACGCTCAGCACCGCGCGGCCACTGTCTCCGGCGGCGGGGGGAGGGGGCACGCCCCATTGGCGCGGGATGATGCGGCGGGGCGGTTCGTCGGTCGGGCGCGGACCGGCGATGAATTCGCGGCCAGAGGTGACGATGGGGGCGAAGCTGCCGGGGGCGATATGGGCGGGCTGCCAGGGATCGTCGCCTTGGCGTGCGGCAAAGGTCTGCGCGATCTGCGGCGGCGCTGACGTCGAGGCGGTAGAGCATGGTCATGCGGGGACACCCTATTGGCTGTCCCCGTTGGGGGCAAATGGGCGGCTCAAATTAACCTACTTGCCAAATTGTGCAAATTCGGCTAGGCAATGCCGCAATGGAAAAACGCAAGCCGCATTGCCCCTTGCCACGCGTTCATGCGCTGGTCGAACAGGGGCAAGTCCGCGCGACGATGACAGCGCTTGGCGGTGCGGCGGCGATGGATTTAGCGTTCGATGACATGCTCGATGTCATCCGCGCGCTGACCGTGGGTGACTTCTACAAGAGCATGACCACCCATGCCGATCACCGCGTGTGGCAAGATGTTTACCAGCCGAGGACAGCGGCGGGAGACGTCTATCTCAAACTGACGGTTATCGACGATGTGCTGATCGTTTCGTTCAAGGAGCTATGACGATGAAGTGTCCCAATTGCGGCGAGGCTGAACTGATCCGCGACACGCGCGACATGCCCTATATCTACAAGGGCGAAACCACCGCGATTGCCGGCATTGCGGGCGACTGGTGCCCCGCCTGCGGCGAAGGTGTGTTCGATGCACCGACCTCGCGCAGGGTCAGCGCGGAGATGAAGGCGTTCGGCAAACAGGTGAACGCCGCCAAGGTCGATCCGGCGTTTATCAGCGCAGTGCGCAAGAAACTGCGCCTCGACCAGCAGGAAGCCGCCGAGCTATTCGGCGGCGGCGCCAATGCGTTTTCGCGCTATGAGAACGGCAAGACCAAGCCGCCGCTGGCGCTGGTCAAGCTGTTCAGGGTGCTGGATCGGCACCCGGACTTGCTGGCGGAGGTGAGGGGGGAGGTGGTGCTAATTCGGCTTGCGAATCGTTCGGCTTCGCAAGGCGCTAAGCATTGCGATCTGATGGCGTTCGAGTAGGGAAGATGCGACAGTCGGCCATATTCACAATGCAAATTGATCCTCTTCCGATCCCGTTGAAATCCGGAAATGACCTGCTGGCAATCTTACAGCGATCTGGGCTTCAACCGTCCCAGAAGGATATCGAAAAGAGACGCTACAATCTTGAATTGATCCCGTCCGACCGCTTTCGCTTAGGCGACATTTGCTTGCGTTGAGCTACTGCTCTGATTTCACCATGACAGTCATTTCACACCTGACGCTTGTTTTGGCCACAAACGAAAAAGCAGATGACAGATATCGCGCCGCTTTCACCGTCTTCGCTCTGCTGAGAACAGATTTACAATCTGTCCAGCTATTATGCAGCCGCGGATATGACATGCAGGCTCGAAATATCCTTCGCTCGGTGCGTGAACGCACCGATGTGGCCGGATGTTGCTGCTTGGATGTTCAATTTGCCGCGAGTTACATCTCAGCAAGGTCACCTGAGGAGGTGAATCGATTCTGGCATCAGAATGTCAGAGGAAACAAAGCACGAAAGCACTTTGCGACGCGGTTTTCTTCTTTAGTCGGCTCGGATGAAGATATAATTGGACAATTCTGGGCGAATGGAGGAGAGAGACAGATGCGATTCTGCATGCCTCCGAACATGTCTTTCACGAAGGCGGATGGTTTGCGATGTTTCCGAAAAATCATGGCCGGATGACGGCCTCGATGGATTTCCGAGCAAGGCAAGTGTATGGACTTGCCGCACTGCGATGGTATTTGGTTGGGAGCTAACCGATGATAGTGAGGATAGGATTCTCAGAATTACGAGATCAAAACTTTCAAGTCAACGGAAAAAATAACATCGATTTCAACGATACAATCAAGTCAGATTACGCATTCCATTCTCACTTCATCATGGAACTCGGTAATTCCGTGATGTCTTGCTGATACAGCCCCCTCACCCCACCGCATATTCCCGCACCAGTAGCCGTTCCGGCACATGCCACGCCTGCGAAATCCGCCGGATCATCGGCAGGGTCAGCGCGCGTTTGCGGCGCAGCACTTCGGTGGCGCGGCTGTTGCCGATCAGCGCGGCGAGGTCGGCGCGGGTGTGGCCGTCGTGGGCCATTGCCGCCTCGATGGCCTGAACCGGGTCCATCTCGTCGAGCGGCCAGCGCTTTTCCTCATAGGCCTCGACCAGCGTTGCCAGCACGTCGAGCCGGTCGCCCTCGGGTGTGCCTTCGGCGGCACCCCACAGCGCCTCGATCTCGCGCAAGGCCGCTTCGTGATCGGCATCGGTCTTGATCGGTTTGATATTCACAGCGGCCTCCTGAAGCAGTGTCACGGTGCGCGCGTCGATCCTGTCATAAATTGAGTGGTTGGCCAGCACAACTAGACACTCCATCCCCCACCTCGTATCACCCACCCCATCCCCGGGGAGTCGTGTGACTGAGAGGGGCTGGTAACGCAGCCCGACCCGTTGAACCTGAACCCGTTAGCACGGGCGGAGGGAGGGCTCGCTCGCCAGGCGCTTCCCCATTCCGCCGACCCAAGGAGCGCGCAAGCCATGGCCGACATCAATTCCAAGTTCGAAATCGGTGTCACCACCGGGCCAATTCGCGGCTCGCAAAAAATCCATGTCGGCCCGCTCAAGGTGGCCATGCGGCAGATCAATCTGGAGCCCACCAGCGGCGAAGCGCCGGTCAATGTCTATGACGCTTCCGGGCCCTACACCGATCCCGATGCGCTGATCGACATTTCCGCCGGCCTGCCCGAACTGCGCCGCGAGTGGCAGCTGGCGCGCGGCGATGTCGAGGAAGTGGCGCAGCGCGAGGTGCGGCCCGAGGATAACGGCCAGCTGGGCCCGGACCGCTCCGGCGGCGTCCCCGCTTTCCCCAATGTCCGCAAGACCGTGCTGCGCGCCAAGCCGGGGATGAACCTCAGCCAGATGCACTATGCCCGGCGCGGCATCATCACCCCCGAGATGGAATATGTCGCCACCCGCGAAAACCTCGGCCGCGAAATGCTGGCTGAATATATCCGCGACGGTGAGGATTTCGGCGCGTCGATCCCCGACTATGTCACCCCCGAATTCGTCCGCGACGAAGTGGCGCGGGGCCGCGCGATCATCCCGTCAAACGTCAACCACCCCGAATGCGAACCGATGGCGATCGGGCGCAATTTCCTGGTCAAGATCAACGCCAATATCGGCAACTCCGCCGTCGCCTCCGATGTCGCCAGCGAAGTCGACAAGATGGTCTGGTCGATCCGCTGGGGCGCGGACACCGTGATGGACCTCAGCACCGGTCGCAACATCCACGACACCCGCGAATGGATCGTGCGCAATTCAGCCCGTCCCGATCGGCACCGTGCCGATCTACCAGGCGCTGGAGAAAGTCGGCGGCGTCGCCGAAGACCTCACCTGGGAGATCTTCCGCGACACGCTGATCGAGCAGGCCGAACAGGGCGTCGACTACTTCACCATCCACGCCGGCGTGCGCCTGCCCTATATCCCGATGACCGCCAAGCGCGTCACCGGCATCGTCTCGCGCGGCGGCACGCATCATGGCCAAATGGTGCCTCAGCCACCACAAGGAGAGCTTCCTCTACGAGCGCTTCGACGAGATCACCGAGATCTGCAAAGCCTATGACATCGCCTATTCGCTGGGCGACGGCCTGCGCCCCGGCTCGATCGCCGACGCCAACGACGAAGCGCAATTCGCCGAGCTCTACACCCTGGGCGAGCTGACCAAGCGCGCCTGGGCGCAGGACGTGCAGGTGATGATCGAAGGGCCCGGCCACGTGCCGATGCACAAGATCAAGGCCAACATGGACAAGCAGCTCGCCGCCTGCGGCGAAGCTCCATTCTACACGCTCGGGCCGCTCGTCACCGACATTGCGCCGGGCTATGACCACATCACCAGCGGCATCGGCGCGGCGATGATCGGCTGGTTCGGCACGGCGATGCTGTGTTACGTGACGCCGAAGGAACATTTGGGGCTGCCGGACCGGGACGACGTCAAGGTCGGCGTGGTGACGTATAAATTGGCGGCGCATGCTGCGGATTTGGCCAAGGGGCATCCGGCGGCGAAAGTCCGCGACGACGCGCTCAGCCGCGCGCGCTTCGAATTCCGCTGGCGGGATCAGTTCAACCTGTCTTTGGACCCGGATACGGCTGAGCAATACCACGACCAGACGCTGCCTGCGGAAGGCGCGAAGACGGCGCATTTCTGCTCGATGTGCGGGCCGAAGTTCTGCTCGATGAAGATCACGCAGGAAGTGCGCGATTTTGCCGCGAAGCAGAATGCGGGGGTGGAGAGCTTTATCGCCTCCAACCCCGCTCAGCCCGAGCTTGTCGAAGGAGGGGTGCTGGAAGCGGAGGCCGGGATGGCGGAGATGAGCGAGAAGTTCCGCGAGATTGGCAGCGAGCTTTATGTCGGCGCAGGCGGGCGGGAGCACGATTGATCCGGAACCGATGCGTCCCGCATTGCCAATCGGCCTCGCCAAGTTTACGTTACAGGTAACGGAGGCGGCCAATGGGCGTGCATGAAAACCTCACCGGAGCGCAGCGCGCCGCCCGCTACCGCGCGGCCAAGCGCGCGCAGGGGCTGCGGCTGAAGCAAGTCTGGGTGCCCGATTTGCGCGATCCAAAGGTGCTGGCGCAGATCGAGCGCGGCATCGCCGCAATCAATGCCTGCAAGGAAGAGGCGGAATACAACCGCTGGCTCGACGCGAACTTCGATGAGCTTATGGCGGATGAGCCGGATTACGACTGGGGGCCGGAGAGTCCGCCTAGGTAGCTGATTTATCAATCGGTGCACTGTCACCGAAATTCGCACCGAAATTCGTGGGGCTGGGGACAGGGAGCATGATTGGAGGTGAGCGCGGCTATAATTCAGCAAAATATTTGAAATTGGCGATGATATCCTCGAAGGGACTCGGGTTCGTGTCCAAGCCTTTCTTGATGTAAAGGGATTTGAGTCTCCCCGGCGAAATGTTGGCTTGGCCGCAGAATGCGGAAAAAATAGGCTTTCCTGGAAAATGTGAAACCCACTCTGAGCCGCCCGAAGTCGTCATGGAATCGTAGCGCTGATAGGTTTCCTCGATGAGGGCCATCAATAACGCTTCATCCATCAATTCCTGAAACCGATCAAACTCAGCGTGTCGAGCAAGACCAATTTGGAGCTTCAAGTCATCAAGTGACATATTGTGCGCGCCCCTTGGCATGACATCGATATTGCCGAAGCGCTGCCGAAGAGTCCTGCTTATCGTAAGAGCTGTCACATAGCCTAGCTGCGCCCTCGCTATCGCAAGCAGTTTCTTTTAAATCTGCAAACCGTCTCGCAGCCAACTTTCTGGCGGTTCCATATCTACGAAACAACTTGCTAGGAGTGCCGAATCGAGAAAGTAATTTTCAAGATGATATCGATTGAGCCGGCGCACATTCGCTTCGCTGGCAGATTTTGAACTGGGCCCGACGCTGGCGTCGAGGTCCGTATACAGAAAGAACGACACCCCCCAAACAGACTTGTCCAGAAGGTGGCTAATTGTTGCCTGAAAGCCTTCAATCCGACCTCGACCACCTGCAGGAACGAGAACAAGGTCCGGAAATTGATTTTGAAGCAACTCGCCGTAGGTTTTCTTGTCAAGGCTTGCGTCATTTCCCTCAACGATGACGATCTTACGTCCCAACGAAAGAACGCCGATGGATTGACCCAGTGCATGAAGGGCCGCTGAAGTTTCGCTGCTCGAATCAACCACTACAGCCTGATTTGAACCGTCAGGCTTGCGTGGCGTTAGGAAAACGACGGTATCGTCAAGTGATGTGCTAATCAGGTCTGGAGAATGCGACAGAAGCACAAACTGGTTCCTCGATCCCACAGATCGCAGGGTGTTGATCATTCGGATAAGCAATTCAGGGTGCAGGTGGATTTCGGGTTCGTCGAAAACGACGATGCAATCTGATGGCCATCTGAGAATGAAATCAAAGCAAATGCGAACAACTTCTTTCTCGCCACTGCTGAGATTGTCAATGTTCAGCTCCTGACCATTTTCCTCATAGATCAAATGCTGAGATTGCAAATCGGCCTTCACAAGAGCTTTTGGTGCCAGCAGCTTGTGGAAAGCTTCTTTAAACATTGTCAGTGGATCATCGAACTCGAGATTCATCGAGCTCTTGCCTTCGGCTCTGAGTTGTTGGGCTCGATTACCGAGGGATGTCCGCTGGGTATGAATTTTTTTGAAGATTGCGTGCTGTGTGTCCATCCACCTGCCTGAAAGGCCTTGCATCGTCTGGTCCCATGAAACCATTTCATCCCAAGGATCTGCATATTCAAACGAGAACGTTAGAGGCTGAACTTTTTGAATTGATCGAGAACTCTCATAATACAATACGCTGCTTGCGAAATTTCTCCGCCGCTTATTCTGTTGGAGGAGCGACGCCAGTATCTGAAAATCATTTTCGATAGAAGTTGAAATTGTCCTGTTCTGAAAAATCTCTCTTTCAGAGTCATTGGTTGCTTCAACTTGGATCGACGTATTAGGTGTTTGAGATCGGAAGCTCTGTAAAAGGGCAGTCGCCAATCGCGACTTTCCGACGCCATTTGGTCCGGCGATTACGATAAGATCGGATACACCTATTACAGAAAAACTTTGAATTGGCGGAAAATCTGTGACCGAAAATCCCTTTATTCGCATTGGGAGCCCCCTTAATCTTGGGGCCTATATACCAGTTTGACCCATTGCCGAAATTCGGCAGAATGGGGCGATGGCAGGGGACGATTCGAGCGAAATAACAGCTGCACTGGCGGCCAAGTATACCGGGTGGATTCCGCCTCCGGAAGCGGTCGCGCTTTTCCTTGAGCAAGGATGGCAATGGGATACCACCGTGAAGGCCATCGGCGCACGGATGCATAGCGGACTAGTTGAAACAATGGCGCGTCATGTTGTCACACCGGAAGGTGAGCGCATGGAGTATGTAGTCCTAAAGCACGAGTTTTTGGCCAAGTATTGGGCGCCCGGCTATAACCGTGATTTTTGGAAAACAGGCGATGTTGCGATCAGCGGTGGCGGGACGACAGGGTATGGTGACGACAGGCTAATGCTGTCCCTGTTTAGCGTCCGCTTCGATCCAGAAGGTATCCACGCGATGCTGCCCGCCAAAGCTTCGCAAAATCCAGCATCCCAGCCAGTCCCTGACAACGGCCAGAACCAACGCCGGGGCGCAAAGCGCAAGGACTGGTGGGATCACCTGTGGATCGAGATGATCCGCCGTATTCAAGCTGGCACGCTAAACCCGAAAAATCAGGCGGAATTGCAGACAATTCTAGAGGATTACATCGGGAACACGCTGGGGGAAAATTACGGCGATTCCACCCTCAAGCCAATGGCATCTAACTTATTCAAATTCCTTAACGAAAATAGGGGAAATTTGGGCGGGGATTAAATTTCCCCCACCAGAGTGAACCAGTCCCCAATCCTGTCTGACAAGCACCGCGAATCATGCCAGAATCTCTCCATCAACCCGGAACGCCGGGCAACCGATGGAGCGTCACATGGGACCATGATCTAGCCAGAAACGCAAAAGGCCGCCCGTTGGGGCGGCCTCCGAACCGGTGCCGAAGCGACCGATCTGTGCAACCACTTTGTCGCACCATCGGCCACCGGATGCAACCCACATCATACGATGGAGGGCCAGATGGTCTATATCCAGGCTTATTATCGCATCCGCTTCGGACGCGTCGAACACGTCCGGGCACACTTCCGCCACAAGTAGCTAGACCTTCGGGCTAGCCTTCCCAGCAACACCTGGCCCTCGCTTCGGCGGGGGCTTTTTTCGTTTCAGTTTCACGTTCTCGGGCAACTCCGCAGGGTCAACCCCGATGAATCGTTCGAGCGCTTCCGCAAATGGCATATCCAGCCCCAAGGGCTTCTCTCGCTTCTCGGTCATGCCTTGAGCGCCTTGTGGGTCAGCCTTCCGGCGGTCTGCGCGAGAAGGGCGTTCACACGGTCGCCTTCGCCCATTTCGCGCAGATTGAAGCGCCATGTCATTTCGCCAAGGTAAGCGTTCAAATGCTTGGGCGAAAGGAAGTGGTGGGTGCCGACGATCTGGCGTTTGAACAGCGCCCAAACACTCTCAATGCCATTCGTGTGCAGGACATAATGGCGGACATATTCGCCAGCGGTGTGGTTCACGCGGTGGTGATTGTAGTCGCCTTGCAGGCCGAGGAACGCACCATGCTCGTCGGTCATCACCGCAGCGCCGGTTTTCACGTTGTCGCGGATGACGGTCTGAACAGCCTTGGCGCTCAAATTTGGCGTGGTGCCAGTGCGAAGCTCACCTTCGCGTTCCAGCATCCCAAGGACGGCGACCTTACCCTTGCCGCCCTGCTTGCCGCCTGTGCGCTGCCACGCGTGCTTGTTCTTTTCCTTACCGCCCACGAACATTTCGTCGGCTTCTACAATGCCATCCAGCGGGCGATTGAACGACTGCGTCTTGATCGCATAGCGCAGCCGGTGGGTCATGAACCACGCCGTCTTCTGGGTGACGCCGATGTCCTTGGCGAGCTGGGTGCTGGCGATGCCCTTCTTGTGCGACGTAATCAGCCAGATCGCCAGCATCCATGAACGCATCGGGATTTTGCTGTCCTCGAAAATGGTGCCAACCTTGATCGAGAAGCGCTTGCGGCAATCGCCGCACTTGTGGGTGCGGTTGTCAGAGAAGTGATAGACGCGGGTGGATTTGCAGTGCGGGCAGAACGCGCCATTCTTCCAGCGGATCGCCGTGAAATGGTCAATTGCGGCTTGCTCATCGGGGATGGCTGCCATCATCTGAAGGATGGTGTCGAAGTGCTGCATGGCGGTTTCCTTGCTCATGCAGTCTGATTAGCACGCCCCCCGGATTGGGTCAAGCATGTATATAAGTCCCTTAATCTTTATTCAAAGTTAGGTGTCATTTGAACGACTAGCAAACCTTGCGGCAATCCTGAGATTATGGTGCAATGTGCAAAATTCCCCAAACTCCGGGGAGCGCGAGGGCGTAGGCCCTCGCATGCCACTTTCAACGGAAACCTCATTTCGTTTAAAGCTGGAACGAGGTGAGAACCCCTCACCGCTTCCGCACAAACTCCGCCCGCAGCACCAGCCCCTTGATGCCGTCGAACCGGCAATCGATCTCCTGCGCATCCCCCGTCAGCCGGATCGACTTGATCACGGTGCCCTGCTTCAAGGTCCGCCCCGCGCCTTTGACTTCGAGGTCCTTGATCAGCGTCACCTGATCGCCGTCGGCCAGCAGATTGCCGACCGCATCGCGCACTTCCACGGCCCCTTCGGCGACACGCTTTGCGGCCAATTGCGACGCAGGCAGCCATTCGCCGCTGTCTTCGTCATAGACATAATCTTCGTCGTCACCGGCCATCGCCTGCACTCCTGTTGAATTCGCGCCATGCCAAAGCCCGCAGGGTCTGGCGAGGGGCGGCCATTGCGCTGCTCCCGCTTCACCCCGCCCGCTCCAACCTAACCAGCGCCTCGTCGAGCGCCTGCAGGAAGCGCGACCGGTCCGCTTTCCCGAAAGGCGCCGGTCCTCCGACCACATCGCCCCCGGCGCGCAAGTCGGCCATGATCGCGCGGGTGGCGACGGCGCTGCCGATGCTCGCGGGGGTGAAGGGCTTGCCATTGTGCGCCAGCACGCTGGCCCCGGCCTTGAGGCAGCGGTCGGCGAGCAGGATGTCGGCAGTGATCACCACCGCGCGCTCGTCCGCCGCTTCGGCGATCCAGTCGTCGGCGGCGTCGAAGCTGTCGGAGACCACCACGCGCTCGATCAGCGGATGGGCGGGGACGCGCAAATGGCTGTTGCTGACGATGCGGACGGCGTGGCCCCGGCGGAAGGCGACCTTGTAGATCTCTTCCTTGACCGGGCAGGCGTCGGCATCGACGAGAATGCGGATCGGGGACATGGCGCCGCCCGTGCACCAGTCGTGCCCGGCGCGCCAGCCCCCGATTGGCGCGAAGGGCGTTACTGGTGCTGGGCGTCGTGCTTCTGGCGATAGATCGCGCGGCTGTTGCGGTTCTGCATGGCGCGGGTGCGGGCGCGTTCGCGGGCGGTGTAGCCCTTGCCGTCGGCGCGGCTCCTGGCCTCGTAGCGGGCGACGCGGGTCTGGCGCTTTTGCAGGCGATTGGTTTCGCGGGCGTTGAGCTGGCCGCTGGCGACGCCCTGATCGATGCGGGCCTGCTGGCGGGCCTGGCGGCGATCTACCCCGGCTTGGGCGGGCATGGCGGCGGCCAATGTGCCCAGCACGCAGGCGAGGGCGGCGATGGTAAGGCGTGTCTTCATCGGGTTTCTCCTTGGGTTCTGTTCCCTGCCGCCAGGGCCTGGCGGGCGGCGGCGGGGGCAGGTTTGGCTCCAGGACCTGAACATTCGATGTATCGGGAATGCACCGGCGCGACGCTTGCCAGTTCGCGGCGGTGCGGCTAGCCCGGGGCAATGGGGCGCAAGGACAGCAAACGAGAGAGTGGCGGCTGGCTGGGTGTGGCGGCGGATTGCTGGCTGCTGGGCGCGGAAGCCTCGCTGGTGGTGCCGCTGCGGCTGGCGCGGCTGGCGCGCGGCGGACCCGCCGCCAGGGCCGAGGTGCAGCTGATGGTCAGCGAGAAGGTCGAGGCGCATGGCGCGCTGCTGCGCGATCTCGCCGCAGGGCGGATGGGACGCGGCGCGGCGGAAGTGACCGGCGGCGTGGTGACGCACTACCTCAAGCGCGTGCGGGCCAACCGCAGGCGATTGATGCGCTGAATCGAGGAGCGAGCGGGCGATGGACTATGTGCGGGTAGCGAGCGTGTCGGATGTCGGCATGGGGCAGATCTTGCCGGTCGAGGCCAAAGGGGTGAAGCTGCTGCTGACCCAGGTCGGCGCGACATTCTATGCGGCGCAGCGCAAATGCCCGCATCTCGGCTTCAACCTGTGCCGGGGTTCGCTGGACGGGGCGGCAGTGGTCTGCCCGCTGCACAAGGCCAAGTTCGATCTGGCGACGGGCGCAATCGAGCGCGATCCCAAGCTGCTGTTCATTACGATGAAGGCGAAGACGAACCTGAAGACCTATCCGGTCAAGGTGCTCGACAACGACATCTTCGTCGGGGTGTAGGGCCCACCCCTACCCCCCCTCCTGCAAGCGGGAGGGGGGCTGGCCGCGTTGGCCTGTTACTGCGTGCCCTCGGCATACCAGGTGCGGAATTCGTCGTATTTCGGCATTTCTTCCGAATTGGCCCTGGGATCGATCACCACATGGACCACGCCGAGCTTGCCGCTGGCATAGGCCCGCTCGATCGCCGGGCGGATATCCTCGGCCTTGGTGACATATTCGCCGTGTCCGCCGAAGCCTTCGCAGATCTTGTCGAAGCGCACCTTGTCGCTCCAGTGCACGCCGGGGCGCGGCACCTGGTTGCCGAAGGTGCGCTTGTAGACGCCGACTTCGAGGCCCCACTGGTTATCGACCCCGACCACGCAGACCAGCGGCAGCTCGCGTCGCACTGCGGTTTCCAGCTCGGCGATGTGGAACATGAAAGAGGAGTCGCTGGTGACCAGCATGCCCGGGCGCTGCTTGCCGGTGGCCGCCTTGTCGGCAATCATCGCGCCGATGATATAGGGCAGGCCGGTGCCGATGTGGCCGTAGTTCTGGTTCCAGATCACGTCGCGCGGCTTGCACATGTTGTAGGTCCAGCCGAAGATCACCGTCGCGCCGCCGTCGCGGCCCATGATGCCGTCCTTGGGGAACGCCCTGGTCGCCTCGGTAATGAAGCGCGAGGTGTGGATCGGCACGCCGGCGGTGCCGTCGCTTTTGGTGCAGCTCTCGGCATAGAGGTCGATCATCTGCTGCGCGTCCTGCGCGATGTATTTCTCGAGGTTGGGCGAAGCCGCGCGCTTCTCGCCGCCCAGCGCGCGCACCAGCTGCGGCACGACGCCGCGAATGTCGCCGACCAGCGGCACGTCATAGGAGCGGTTGACGCCGATCGCGGTCGGGTCCTGCTGGACATAGATCCACTTGCGGTTGGCCTCGCCCGCCACCCAGTGCCGCCAGCGGCCGTAGTGCGAAGGCTCGCCCAGCTCGGTGCCGAGCGCGACGCACAGGTCGCTTTCGACCACCGCGTCGATCGAACAGTCGGAGAAGCCATAGGGGAAGGTGCGCTCTTCTAGCCCCGGGATGAACGAGGTGCCGCCCGAGGTCTGCACCACCGGGCAATTCATCAGATCGGCCAGTTCCTTGACCTTCGCCTGGCTGCCGCTGGTGTGCACCGCGTGGCCGACCAGCAGCACCGGGTTCTTCGCCGCCTTGATCAGCCTGGCGGCCTCGGCGATCATGTCCATGTCCGCGCCCTGGTTGACCAGACGGTATTTCGACGGCGGCGGCGCATCGCCGACTTCGAGTTCTTCCTGAATGACGTGCGCGGGAAATTCGACATAGACCGGGCCGGGCGTGCCCGACATCGCCTTGCGGATCGCCTCGTGAATGATTTCGTCGGTCTGGTCGGCATATTCGATCGAGCTGGCGAACTTCACCGAATCGCGGATCAGCGGTTCGTGGCAGACGAACTGGATGCGCCCGCGACGCACGCGGCGCTCGGTGACGCGGGCGCGCTGGCCGCCGAGGAAGATCACCGGCGAGTTTTCGACCAGGCAGCACTGGATCGCCGGCATCAGATTGGCGAGGCCCGGCCCGAGCGTGCCGATGGCGACTGCGGGCTTGCCGGTGATGCGCGAGGCGGCCTCGGCCATGAAGCCGCCGGCGGCCTCGTGATGCGGCGAGACGACTTCCCAGCCGCGCGATTCCGCTTCGAGGAAGAAGTGGACGAAATTGGGATCGGGGATGCCGAACAGGGTGTTGATGCCCTCGGCTTCGAACAATTGCAGGATGCGTTCGTATACCGGGACGCCGGTGGTGGTGGCGGGCTTGGCTTGGGGATTGTCGTCGTACATCGTCCGGCCTCTCTCAATGCTGCGCATGCTTGCGTTAGCCGGGCCTTTGCCGGGATTCGCCATGCGCTGCAATCGGAAAACGGACTTATGCTGAACTGGTGTTCAGCCCCCCAACGGTCGGCACCAACCATCAGCAGCAAGCGCGGCTAATGTCTGCGCGACCGCCATTGCTGCGAGGTTTGACCATAGACCTGAGTAACCTGACCATGCCCATCGAAATCGCTTCGCAGCCACTGCGCGCCCAACTTCTTGGCCAAAGTGATCGAAACAGCGTTCCCGGCATCGATGCAGTGACAGATTTCCGTCCACCCGAGCGAGTCTGTTGCCCATTCGATGGCGGCTTCTGCCCCCTCCGTGGCATACCCCTTTCTCCACTCGGTAGGCAGGATCGCCCATCCAATTTCCGCGGTGGCGCCTTCTGGCTTCCAGGGACCAATGCGCCCAATCCAACGCCCCGAACTCTTCTCGAAAACGCTGAAGAGGCCGCATCCTCGCAGCGCCCACATGCCTGCGTTGGAAGCCATGAATTCCCAGGATATCGCCCGGCTCTTTGGGCCGCCAAAGAACTCAGATGCCCTCTCGTCGCAATCGAGGGCGGCCCAGCCATCAAGATCGCCTTCGACCGGCGGACGCAGGATTAGCCTGCGTGTTTCAAGCAGAATTGAGCCCATTATCTGCCTTTCTCCGACCCCGATCCCGGCCATTCTCCCTCACGCCAATCCCGTGAAGTATGGATCACATGCAGCACCACGATCGTCTCACCGCCCCTGCTCCGGTCAATGGCATAGGCGATGATATAGGGTAGCCCCCCTACCGACTTTTCGTAGGTCTCGGCCACTCGTCCCGGATGCCCGGTTGCAAAATCGGCCAGCCCATTCCCTGCCGCACGGATGCTTGCCGCAACGCGGCGGGCGACGACTGGGTTGTTGTGAGCGATATAGGCGACTTGTGCCTTGAGGTCGTCCAGTGCGGCGCGGGACCATTTGACAGGACGCTTCATGTCTCTTTGGTTTGCTCGATCCCGTCGATCAGCGCATCCAGTTCAGCCATCGCCGCATCGTGCGGCAGGGTCCGGCCCGCCGCCATATCGGCATGCCCCCGCGCGATACCCGCGATGATCGCCTGCTCGCGCGCAACATAAGCGGCGACCGCTTCGGCGGCGAGGAAGCTCTTGCTGCGGCGGGTGGCAACAGCAAGTTGACCCAACTGAGCCTTGGTCTCGCGGCTCAAGCGAATGCTCATGGTTGTGCTGGCGGACATAGCGGCCTCGTGCTTGGGTGTGTACATTCTAACACTAACCCATACAGCATGGAAGCGCGTGTTCCAATTGCCCCTAGCCCCGGTCGCACTCCACGATCGCGCCGTGGAGTTCGTAGCCGTTGATGTCTTCGATCCAGCCCACCGCCGGCTTTCTGGCAAGCCGGATGCCGGGCACGCGCAGCAGCGCGTCGATGAACACGCGGGTCTCGTGCATCGCCACCTGGGCGCCGGGGCAGCGGTGCGGGCCGTCGGCGAAGCTGAACCAGTTGCTGGGCATCTTCTGGCGTTTCGAGCGCTCGGCATCGATGGCGTGGGGGCATGCGCCGGTCGCCGTCTCGTCAAGGTTGATGTTGCGGATGTCGATCAGGAATTTCTCGCCGGCCTTGACCGCGCGGCCGTCGGAGGTGGTCAGATCGGCCTCGGCGCGGCGGTAGACATAGGCGGCAACCGGATCGATGCGCAGGATCTCGTCGAGGATGGCGAACTGGACGTCTTCGCCGCCTTCGAGGAACTGCGCCCGCAACTCGTCATTCTCGAGCAAATGCCAGGCGACCATGACGATGAATTCGCGGGTGGTGATCATCCCGGCGGTGGCATAGGTCATGCACTCGATCAGCACTTCCTGGTCCGAATAACCCGCGCGCACCAGATAAGAGATCACGTCGTCCTCGTCATGCTTCTGGCGGTGGCGGATCGCCGGTTTCACGTCGCGCTGGAAGAACCACAGGGTGCGCGCGACGTCCTCCAGCGCGCCGAGCTTGCCGAGCAGGCCGGGCCGCTTGCGCTTGCCGCTGGCGGAAAACTTCTTGCGCAGCCGGGACGACATGGCATCGGCGTCCGTATTGGTCAGCCCGACAATCTCGGCGGCGACATCGCAGGCGAGCCGCAGGCTCATCACATCGAGCTGGCCGCGTCCGCTGCGGCGCAGGGCGGCCATCAGCTCGGCGGTAGTGGCGTCCATCACCTTGCTGTGCCGGTCGCGAATCGCCTTGGGGGTGAAATAGCGGGCGAGCTGGGCGCGGCGCTGCTTGTGCAGTTCGCCATCGAGGAAGATCACCGGAACCTTGCTCGGTTCCTTGTTCTTGAAAAATTCGACTTCCATCCCCTGGCGCACGGCTGAGCTGCGCATGATGTCGCGGGCGAAACCGAAGCTGCGGACCGGGGCGAAGCCGGCATCGGGTCTGGCCTGGGCCTCGGCGATGGCCGCGCTCTTGCGGTCGTCGCGAGACGGCGAGATCGGGCAGGCTGAGGCGGCGGTGTCGGACATGGGCTGGCAACTCGATTATGATCTATGGTGTATCATTATTCTGCGGGGACACTTTGTCAATCTTGCCGCCGCTTGGCAATTTGCCATTCAAGCAATCGTCCCTATGGCGGCGCAATGCTATTCGCACATCGATTTCGCCCCGGAAGGGCCAGCGTGGTGGCGCTCGCGGCTGCCTGGTGGCCGCCAGGTGTCGCATTGGCTGCCGAAGCAGAAGCGGCTGACGAGATCGTTGTCAGCGGCAAGGGCCTGGCCGAAACCCCCGCAACGCCCGCCTATGGCGTCCAGGACATTGCGCGGGATCGCCTGACGTCTTCCGCTTCGGGCCGGATCGAGGATGTGCTGTCCACCGCCGCCGGATTCCAGCAATTCCGCCGTTCCGACAGCCGCTCGTCGAACCCCTCGGCGCAGGGCGTCACCCTGCGGGCGCTTGGCGGCAACGCCACCAGCCGCACCCTGGTGCTGCTCGACGGGGTGCCGATGGCCGATCCGATGTTCGGTTATATCCCGCTCTCCGCCATCGCGCCCGAACGGCTGGCCTCGGTGCGGATCACCAGGGGCGGCGGCGCGGGCGCATTCGGCGCGGGGGCGGTCGCTGGAAGCATCGAGCTGACCAGCGCCGATGCCGGGGTGCTGGGGCTGCTCTCTGGTTCCGCGCTGATCGATGACCGGGGCGAGACCGAGCTGTCCGCCACGCTGGCGCCTCAGCTGGGGCGCGGCTTTGCGGTGATTTCGGGCCGCTGGGACCGGGGCCAGGGCTTCTGGATGACCCCGGCGGCGCAGCGAGTGCCCGCCAGCGTCAAGGCGCGCTACGACAGCTGGTCGGCCAGCGCGAGGCTGGTGCAGCCGTTGGGGAGCGACCTCGAATTGCAAGTGCGCGGCCTCGCCTTCGAGGACCGCCGCACCTTGCGCTTCGCCGGGGCGGATACCGGCTCGCAGGGGCGGGATGCGAGCATCCGGCTGGTCGGGCGCGGCGCCTGGCAGTTCGATGCGCTGGCCTATGTCCAGAAGCGCGATTTCTCGAACATCGTCATCAGCGCGACCAGCTTCCGCAAGACCCTCGACCAGCGCCGCACGCCCTCGACCGGGATCGGCGGCAAGCTCGAACTGCGCCCGCCGCTGGGGGATGCGCATGTGCTGCGGCTTGGGGCGGACTGGCGGATATCCGACGCCATCCTGGAAGAGGACGCCTACAGCGCGGTCACCGGCCTCGTCACCGCGCGCCGCCGAGCGGGCGGGGCAAACAGCGATGTCGGGCTGTTTGTGGAAGACGACTGGACACTGGGGCAGCTGGTGCTGACCGCCGGTTTCCGCGCCGACCGCTGGACCGTGCGCGACGGCTTCTTCCATGAGACGAATGCCGCCGGAGTTGTGACGAGGAACAACAGCTTTCCGAACCGCGCGGGCTGGGACACGTCGCTTCGTGGCGGGGCCGTGTGGCAAGCTGGCGGCGGCTTCTCGCTGCGGGCGGCGGCTTACAGCGGCCTCCGTCTGCCAACGCTCAACGAGCTTTACCGGCCGTTCGTCGTCTTCCCGGTCACCACGGTCGCCAACGCCTCACTGGCCAATGAGGAGCTGCTCGGTTTCGAGGGCGGCATCGACTTCGCGCCATCGGACGCCGTAATGATATCGCTCACCGCATTCGACAACAAAGTGAAGCGCGCCATCGCCAATGTCACTCTCGATGCTGCGGCATGCAGCATTCTCGGAACTAGCCCTCCATGCCGACAGCGGCGCAATGTCGATGCGGTGCGCTCGCGGGGCGTCGAACTGGCGGCGGCGCTGCGGTTCGGGCAGGTGGGCTTCGACGGGTCGCTGGCGCTGACCGATGCCGAAGTGGAGGCCAGCGGCATTTCTGCCGCGCTGGGCGGCAAGCGACCGGCGCAGACGCCCAAATTCGCCGCCAGCGGCACGCTGTCGTGGCGGCCGCGCGCCAACTGGCTGCTCGCCGTCACCTTGCGCCACACCGGCGCGCAGTTCGAGGACGATCTCCAGACCGACGTGCTGCCCGCCGCGACCACGCTCGACGCCTATGCGGAAGTGCCGCTGGCGGGACCGTTCAGCCTGGTGCTGCGCGGCGAGAATTTGACCGATGCCGATGTCGTCACCCGCAACCAGGCTGGTTCGATCGACCTCGGCGCGCCGAGGACTTTGTGGGCGGGAGTGAAGGTAAGGCTTGGCCAATAGGCCCGATTGACGCTAGTCTGCCGGTCGCATCACCTGACCCAAATCCGCCCATGCTGAGCTTGTCGAAGCACTGTCCTTTTCTTCGTGTGTCACGCGCTGCTGCACGAAGAAGAACCTCTCCTTCGACAAGCTCAGGATAGTCGGATTTGGGTTTGGGGGGATGTTTCTGATTTGAAGACTTCGCACAAGGCTGGGTTTCATGCACCGCAACATCGAATGCAGCGACGCCGAATGGCAGGCCCGGCAGGATCTTGCCGCCGCCTATCGCATCTTCGACCTGCTGGGCTGGTCGGAATCGATCTACAACCACATCTCGCTGCGGGTGCCCGGCGAGGACCAGGCCTTTCTGATCAACCGCTACGGCTTGCTCTATTCCGAGATCTGCGCCTCCAACCTGGTCAAGATCGACATCGACGGCACCGTGCTCGATGGCAGCGATGCGCCGGTCAACAAAGCGGGGTTCGTCCAGCACGGCTATTTCCACCGCCATGTCGATTGGGCGCACGCCATCTGCCACACCCACACCACTGCGGCGATGGCGGTGTGCAGCCTGGAGGGCGGGCTGCAGCCGGTCAACTTCTACGCCTCGATATTCGCCGGACAGGTCGGCTATCACGATTTCGAAGGGGTCACCGTCCGCCCGGAGGAAGGCGAGCGGCTGCTGGCGAACCTTGGCGGCAAGCGCGTGCTGATGCTGCGCAACCACGGACCGGTGGTGCTCGGCGCAACGCTGGGCGAGATGTTCCTGACCCACTGGACGCTGCAACGCGCCTGCGAGGTGCAGATGGCGACGCTGGCGATGGGCAAGCCGATTGTCGTGCCCGATGAGGTGATCGCGGTGCACCAGCGGGACATGGCGCAAGCCCGCCCGCCCGGCGGCATGGGCGCGCCCGACTTCGAGGCGTGGAAGCGCAAGATCGACACCATCGACCGCAGCTGGCGGGATTAGACGCGGATGCCAAGCCTCACCGTCAACGACCACCCGCTCGACTTCCGCATGGACCCGCAGACCCCGCTGCTGTGGGCGTTGCGCGACGCCGCCAATCTGACCGGCACCAAATATGGCTGCGGCACCGGCGATTGCGGCGCCTGCATGGTGCTGGTCGATGGCGAGGCGATGCGCAGCTGCATGCTGTCGCTGGCCGAGGCCGAAGGGCGCTTGGTCACGACGATCGAGGCGCTGTCGCAGGACCGCTCGCATCCGGTGCAGCAGGCGCTGGTGGCCGAGCAGGCGATCCAGTGCGGCTTCTGCACCCCAGGCATCGCCATCGCCGCCGCCGCGCTGCTGGCGCGCAACGCCGATCCGAGCGAGGCCGACATCGAGGCGGCGATCCCCAACCTGTGCCGCTGCGGGGTCTACCCCAGGCTGGTCCGCGCCATCCAGCGCGCGGGGCGGGTGGCGCGCGGGCTGGAGACAATCGGCGGCGCGCCAGCGACCCCGTAAGGCCTCAGAATTTCACGCTGGCCGAGAAGCGGGCGTTCAGCGGTGCGCCCGGGGAGATGTTGTTGGCGTTGTGCGCGTCGGAAAAATAGCGTGCATCCAGCAGGTTCTCGACATTGACCTGGAATGACAGCCGGTCGCTGGCGCGGAAGAACAGCGCCGCGTCGATCCGGGTGAAGCCGGGCAGACGGGTGGTGTTGGCGGCAGTGCGGTTGGCGGCGAACTGGCTCGACTGGTGGATGATGCCGAGGCCTGCGCCGAGCTGGCGGGAGAAATCGTAGCGGTTCCACAGCGCGAACTGGTGTTCGGGCACTTGCGCCAGCCGCACGAAGGCATTGCCGCGCAGTTTGGCGTCCTGGTATGTATAGCCGCCGCTGATCTGCCAGTGCGGCATGAACCGCCCGGTCAGCGCCAGTTCGAGGCCTTTGGTGCGGGTTTCGCCCGCGACAATGTTGACTGCTGGGTTCGCCGGACTGGGGGTCGTCGCATTGGTCCGGTCAAGCTGGAACAAAGCCAGCCTGATATTTAGGTCGGGCCGGATATCCCACTTTGCCCCCACCTCGTAATTGGTGAACTTCTCGGGCGCCAGGTCTTGCTGGGCCGGCAGGCCGCCCCCGGCGGGGGCCAGCGTCAGAAACTGGTCGCCCGAGCGCGGCAGGAACGACTGGCTGTAGCTGGCATAGATCGACATCTCCTCGCGCGGTTTCAGGATCAGGCCGACCCTCGGGCTGACTTTCTCGTCGATCCGCGCGAACGGGCGCGGCGTGCCGATCAGATCGGTGCCCTTGATATCGAACCGGTCGAAGCGCAGCCCGACCACCAGATCGAGATGCTCGCCGAAGCTGAGCTGGTCCTGCGCATAGACCGAGAGGAACGTGACGTCGGACACCGTATCGCGGGCCAGGCCGCCGAAGGTGACGGTGGGATAAACGATGCTGGCAAGGCTCAGCGTGCCGTTCGACAGCGTGCCGTTGCGGCGCTGGTTGATCGAATCCTGCGTGCCGTATTCAAGGCCGAACAGCAGCTTGTTGCCGACCGGGCCGAGATCGACATCCCACACCAGATTGGTCTGGGCGATGAAATTCTGCCGTTTGGTCGGATCGGTATAGCTCGCCAGGGCAACCGTGCCGGTCTGGCTGGAGGCCGGGCCGTTGGCATAGACGTTGGCGTAATATTTGTCGTAGTCGCCATAAAGCAGCGTGGTCGACCAGTCGAGGCGATCCGCCAGCTTGCCGTCGAGCCGCGCCTTGACGATGTGCGCTTCGGTGCCGGTGCGGTTGACGCCGGGGGTGCCGAAGAAGGTGCGCTCGTAGCCGGTCAGCGGGGTGTTGGGCTCGCCGGCGGCCGTGGCGATCGAGGGCACGCCGCGATCGGTGACCCGGTCGTCATTGACGTATTCGTAGGACAGGCCGAGCTTCCACTGGCCGAGATCGACCGCGACATAGGGATTGATCGCATAGCGCTTGCCGCCGAAGAAGGTGCGGTGGTTGTCCAGCTCTTCGTAAAAGGCGTTGAGCCGGAAGGCGGCATTGCCGCCGAGCGGCGCGTTGATATCCGCCGCCACGTCCCAGGCGCCGAAGCTGTTGACGCTGGCCGAGCCTTGCGCCGCGAACCGGTCGGCGTTGGGCACTTTCTGCACCCGGTTGATGATGCCGCCGCTGCCGCCGCGCCCGAAGATCAGGGCAAACGGACCCTTGAGGATCTCGACCCGCTCGATGTTGTAGAGGCTGCGGAAATACTGGACGTCGTCGCGCACCCCGTCGAGGAAGAAGTCGGCGGTGGTGTTCTGCCCGCGCAGGGTGATCTGGTCGCGGTTGCCCTCGCCCTGGCCGACGGTGACGCCGGGGACATAGCGCAGCACCTCGGCCATACTGCGCTGCGCCTGATCGTCGAGCCGCTCGCGGGTGACCACCGAGATCGACTGCGGGATATCCAGAAGCGGGGTGTCGGTCTTGGTGGCGGTGACCGAATTATCCGCCTTGTAACCCTGCGCCTGGCCGACCACCAGAATGTCCCCCGGCGCCGCTTCGTCGGCGAGGGCGGGCTGCGACAGTGCGGCCAAGGAACAGGCGAGCAGGAGGCTGCGCGGAAATGCGGAACGAACGGTCATAGGGGCGCCCCTCATGCGAATGATTTGCAATAACGATTAGGCCGCTAATGCGAATCGGTCGCATTGACAAGGATCAAATTGCAGGAATTTCTGCCTGCCGCTATGGCCTCACCCTTGGCAGTGCGGCGACAGGAGCAACCGGCAATGAAAGCGACGATCTGGCACAATCCGGCCTGTGGCACCTCGCGCAAGACCCTGGCGATCCTCGAGGAAACCCCCGGCGTCGAGGTGACCGCGATCGAGTATCTCAAGCACCCGCCAACCGCCGGCAAGCTCGCGCAGCTTTACCGCGACGCCGGAATTACTCCGCAGCAGGGACTGCGCCTGCGCGGCACCGATGCCGAGGAGCGCGGCTTGCCGTCCGCCGATGCCGCCACCGTCCTCGCCGCGATGGCTGCGGATTCGCGGCTGATCGAGCGGCCTCTGGTCGAGACCGGCAAGGGTGTGCGGCTGTGCCGGCCGCAGGAGAAAGTGCTCGAGATTCTCTAGCAAGGCTGGTCGATCCGGAGCCGGCATCGCCGTGCGCGGCTAACAGTGCTTGCCAATCCGCGCCAAATTTGCAAACCGGGTCGCCCGACCTTTCATCTCCCGGAAAATTCGAGGCCGCCTCCCAGCATGACCAGCACCCAGCTTGCCCGCGAGGCGTTGCCGCAAAAGATCAAGCGCCGGATCAAGCATGCGCTTGGCCCCTGGGGCGTGTTTTTCGAGGGCTTTGTCCGTCACCCGGTGATGGTCGGCTCGATCATCCCCTCATCGCGCTATACCATCGCCAAGATGCTGGCCCCGGTAAACTGGGACGAGTGCCGGCTGTTCGTCGAATATGGCCCCGGCGTCGGCACCTTCTGCCGCCCGGTGCTCGACCGGCTGCGGCGCGACGGCGAGCTGATCGTCATCGACACCAATCCGCAGTTCATCGATTATCTGCGCGCGACGATCCGCGACAGCCGCTTCACCGCAGTGCTCGGCTCGGCCGCCGATGTCGGGGAGATCGTCCGCGCCAACGGCCATGACCATGCCGATTACGTGCTCTCCGGCCTGCCCTTCACCACTCTGCCCGAGGGTGTCGGCCCGGCGATCGCAGAGGCGACCCACCGCGTGCTGCGGCCCGGCGGCGCCTTCCTGGTCTATCAGTTCACCGCCCGCGCCCGCGATTTCATGGCGCGGCACTTCCAGCGCATCGACAAGGGCTTCGAATGGCTGAACGTCCTGCCCTGCCACCTCTATTGGGGCTGGAAGGACGAGCCGGCGGAAGGCTGAACCGGCCTATTCGAAAGTAGCGCCCAGCGCTTCGGCGGAGGGTCCGGCCAGCTGGCGGTGGACCGAGGCGAGGATCGCGGTGAGCAGCACGCTGGCGACCGCGCCGATCGCTCCCGAAACCAATCCGCCGATCAGCAGGGAAATCACGCCCTTGCCCGCCGCCAGGGTCGCCACGGTCATGACGAGTCCGCCGACCAGCAAGATGATCACGAAATAGATCACGAACAGCAGCAGGTAGAAGCCGAACAGCCGCAGACTGTTGCCCTTGGTCAGCCGCCAGGAACGCAGCAGGGCGGCAACCGGGTTGAGCTCCTTGTCGATGACGATCACCGGCAGGGTCAGCGACAGCTTGACCATCGAGTAGACTATGGCGGCAAAAAACAGCAGGAACAGCGCAACCACTATTGCACCGAGGCCCGACACCGCACCGAGCGCTGCGGCAAACATTCCGAACACGACAATCGACAGCAGATAGGCGACGAAGAACAGCAGCACCGTGCCAATCAGCGTCGGCAAAGCCTTAAGCGCAATCATCAGCGCCTCGCCGACAGTCGGCCGTCCCCGGTCGGTCAGCAGGGCCAGCAGCGCCATGTAGCCGATAATCTGCAGAACGAAGGAAATCAGCCCGATCGACATGATCCTGCCCAGCGCGCCCTGCATCAGCTGCTCGGTCGCGGCCTGATTGCCGAGATTGGCGAGCATGCTTTCCTGCACATCGGAGAGGAACAGCGCCGAGGCCAGACCCGGCAGCAGGAAGAAGACCCCGGCCAGCGGGATCAGCACGACGCGATTGGCGGAGACGGACGCCAGGGCTTCCTGCCAGGCGCGATTGCTGTCGAATTTCATGGCGACCTTCTCCTGCCCGGCAATCCCGCTTGATAACCACAGCGATTGCCGCCACGCAATGTTGCATGGCCGATATGCTACCCAGCAACATCGAATTGCGCAGCGACAGCGCCCCGGTGCCCTATCGCCAGGCGCTGGGCGAGATGGACCGGCGCAACGCCGCGATCGCCGCTGGCACGGGACGCGAGCTGATCTGGCTGCTGGAGCACGAACCCGTCTATACCGGCGGCACCAGCGCAGCGGCTGCCGAGCTGCTCGACCCGCGCTTCGAGGTGGTCGCGGCGGGGCGCGGCGGGCGCTATACCTATCATGGTCCGGGCCAGCGGGTCGGCTATGTGCTGATCGACCTGAGAAACCGCGCGCGCGACGTGCGCGGCTATGTCCACGCGCTGGAAGGCTGGGTGATCGCCGCGCTGGGCGATCTCGGGGTCGAGAGCTTCCGGCGCGAGGGGCGGATCGGCATCTGGACCCAGGACGTGGACGGGCGCGAGGCCAAGATCGGCGCGATCGGCGTGCGCATCCGCCGCTGGGTGACGATGCATGGGTTTGCGGTCAATCTGTCGCCCGACCTTTCTCATTTTTCCGGCATCGTGCCCTGCGGGATCGGCGAATATGGCGTCACCAGCCTCGCCAGGCTGGGGCTGGAGGTTGATTCATCGCAGTGGGATCGCATACTGCTGGCGCGCGCAGGCGATTTCCTCGCCGCGCTCGACCGGCCCTGCGCAGCGGAGAATGTCTGTGAAACTTGACTACCGCATGGCCCTGCTGGCGCTGACGCTGGCGATTTCTGCTTGCAACAGCGAAAAGCCGCCCGCCGCAGCGGGCACGGCGGGCGGCGAGGTGCTGCCCGGTTCGGTCAGCGATGCGATGCTGCCGGTCGATACGGTGCGCTCGCAGCCGCCGCTGGCGCCAATGTCCGATTCCGGTGATGCCAACCGCGAGGGCGGTTCCGGCGGCAAGCCCAGCGGCAAGGCCGGTGGCAAGCCAGCGGACAAGCCGGGTTCGTCTGGCAGGCCCGCCGCCAAGGCCGTGCCGCCCAAGCCGCCGGCGGAAGCGCCTTCGGAGCCTAGGCCGGGCGAAGAATAGGCGCGGGCCGGGAAGCCTGGCCGGGCGTTCCGGCCAGGCCCAGCATCTGCTTCGCCAGCTTCAATTGCGGGTGATCGATCGGGCTGCGGTCGAACGCCGGTTCGCCGGCATCCGCCCCGCCCTCGAACGCGGCGACGATCCGGCGCGCCTCTTCAAGCTCCGCCTCGCTGGGGGTGAAGGCGGCGTTGATCTCGGCGATTTGCGCCGGATGATGCGCGAACATGCCGGTGAAGCCGTCGGCGCAGGCATCTCTCGCCGCAGCCTTGATCGCCTTGGCGTCGGTGTGCGCGGCATCGAGCGTCTCCAGCGCCATCGCGCCGCAGGCATGCGCGGTGATCAGGGTCTGCGCCCGCACGAAGCGGAAGGCGTCGCCCCGCGCCCCTTTGGCATCGCGCATGCGGGTTGCGCCCAAGGCCTGCGCCAGCCGCTCCGCCCCCCAGCCGAGCCCGGCAAGGCGCGGCAGCGACGCGTCGATATAGCTCCCGATCGCCATGGCCGACTGCGCGGTTTCACCGGCGAGCGCCAGAATTCTGGTCGAACCCGGCTGGACCTGGCTCGCCCCTTCGAGCTCGTAAAGCTCCGCGCCCAGCTGCCGCACTGCCTCCGGTCCCGCCGAGCAAGGCAGGACGATGCCCTCGGGCGCGCCCGGCAGCACCGCGACCAGATCCTCGCGCCACTGGCGGCTGTCGAGACTGTTGATCCGCACCCAGCGCGCGCGGCCGGCCTGTTCGGTCACCTGCCTGCGGTGGAGCGTGAGCCACTCGGCCCCCATCTGCCGCGCCTGCGCCTTGGCGTCGGAGGGCACCGAGGCGTCGAGATCGACCACCACGACATCCGCGCCAGTGGCATTGGCTTTCGCCAGCTTGGTCTCGCTGTGGCCCGGCACGAACAGCCATGAGCGGTAGGTCATTGTCTGCGATCCCTGTGCTTGGTCCGCCTGCGCCCCTTGCAGCGCGTTTGGTCGATGGGGCGGATTTTACGGGGGGAGTATGAAAAAAGGGTGCTTAAGATCGGGCTAATGGGGGGTGGGATTGGCGGCGAATCGATCCGTTCTCGACCTGTCTCGAATTGCGTGTTATGTGTGAATCACTTATGAAACGGCATGGAGTTCGAATGGGATCCGGCCAAGGATGAGGCCAACCGCTTCAAGCACGGACTGCGGCTGGCTTTCGGAAGGCGGGTTTTTGACGATCCGGATCACGTAATTGTTCCGACCGTGCGCCTCGGCGATGAAGAGGAACGGCTCAAGGTAATCGGCATGGTCGATGGCAAACTTCACACCGCCATCCATGTCTGGCGAGACGATGTTGTCCGTTTCATCTCCGTCCGTAGGAGCAATGCAAGTGAACAAAGAGACTACGATCGCTATCCCGGCTGACCCCAATGATTCCGAAGACCGCGACGTAACCGTCGCCGCGCTCGAACGTGGCCTGATGGGCCGCCGTATCCGCAAATTGCGCAACCGGCTGGGAATGAGCCAGCAGGAGTTCGCCAGCGCTTTCGGTATCCCGGCGGCGAATATCCGCCAATACGAAATTGGCAGGCACATGCCGCCGCCTGCGGTGCGGGCTTACCTCAAGGTGATCGCTGCGGAACCGGAGATGGCGGCGCGGGCGGTGGCGGGGTGACAGGAACTCATTCATCTGCCTTTCGAAGCTCAACGACGAGTGGTTCAAGAATCCGGCGTTCGTGCGCGAATACGAGGCGTTGGAGGAGGAATTCGCGCTCGCCACCGCGCTGATCGAGGCGCGTGCGGGGCCACCTGCAAGTGACCGGAACCACGCCCTTCCCCGTCTACCCTGAGCTTGTCGAAGGGCTGCACTTTATCTTCGTGCGGCCGCGCCCGGCGTCAAGCAGAAGGACAGCCCTTCGACAAGCTCAGGGTAGACGGGGAAGGGGTGAGGTATGGGCACCGCCCCGAGCGCGATCGCTCGGCTCGAAGGCGGCAAGTCGCGGCCTTCGACGACGACGCTGGCGAAGCTGGCGAAGGCGACGGGGACGAGGTTGCGGGTGAGTTTTGAGGCTATTTAAGGAACGCCGCCAATCGCTTGGCAATGATCTCTTTGTCATCCGTCGTTCGGATTAGACGTCGGTTGGACTTGTGAGGAAACTCAGAAAAATCGAGCTCCACAAGTGTGATAGAATGCTTGGGCAGAATCTCGCGACGGCGCTGGTCGTAAATGCGCCGCTGCTCTCCGCGCCCAACGCCCGATACAGTCTGTCTCCTGTCGAAAAAGGCAACGGTCTCTGAATGTTGTCGTTCGCGATATTCGATGACAATTTCCAATTCCGGATACCAGGCATCAACCGGCAATTCTCTGCCAGAGTCACCTCTCAAGAATTCGAAGCGATGTTGTCGATGCGCGGACTGCTCGAGCAAGGAATCACATAAATCAATAATATAACATTCGTCACTTGTGTCGCGAGTTGTTACTTGGGCTTGGCGTGCAGGAATTGCGGTCTCTCTGACAGAAATTGCGCCGCCTTTTGTGAGTCCTTCCAGAACCGCCATGATTGCATGGTGACGATCACTACCGTGCTCCACAGTCCAGCGATCATTGTGATCATGCCATGACAACCCGCTCTGCCGTAATTTGGCGCGAAACCGCTTCGGATCAATTCCACGTTCACGGGCCAAATCTGCTGCGTTGATCATGAATGACATCAACCGTCTCCTTTCACCGCCCCCCCAAATCCCCCTTGCCGACAGTCCCCGCCGCCATCTCCAGCATGCGGTCGCGCTTGGTTACGCCGCCCGCAGAACCAGCCGACCGGCTTCATCCAGTTTGCGATGCAGCGCCGCAGCCGAAAACTCCAGCCCGTTGGGCCAGGCGAGGCCTTCACCACCCTCGATAAATGCGCGCGCAAAGTATTCCGGCTCGGCCAGCGGACGGGTCAAGATCGTGTCGCGTGCAATGACTTCCGCCGCAGACCAGGTACCGAAGCTCTCGTCGGAAAATGTCAACAGAAGTTCGCTTGGCCCTTCGACGGCCAGGCTGACGAGACTAATCATCGCTATCGGCTCCCGGAATCAGCTGCATCGGCAGCATATCGATGCCGCGTTGCCAATTTGCCATAAGTTCTTGCCCGTGGTCCAGCGCCCATTGCCGCACCAGCCTTTCAGCCTTCTTCGGCAGCGAACCGGCAACAATCCTGCCATCGGAAATTCGGACAAATGCCGATTGGCCCTGATAGGTGGCATGGAAATGGGGCGGCGGATGCTCGTCGTGATACATCCGGATCACGATGCCGAAGAAAATCGAGATAATCGGCATCGGCTAAATCTTCACCCCCAAATCCCCCTTGCCCACCGTCCCCGCCGCCATCTCCAGCATCCGGTCCAGGCTCTTCTTCGCCGCCAGCCGCAGGCCTTCCTCGATCTCGATCCTCGGCTGCAAGTCCCTCAGCGCGACGTAGAGTTTCTCCAGCGTATTCAGCGCCATGTAGGGGCAGATGTTGCAGTTGCAGTTGCCGTCGGCGCCGGGTGCGCCGATGAAGCGTTTATCCGGCAGGGCCTTTTCCATCTGGTGGATGATGTGCGGCTCGGTGGCGACGATCAGCGTGTCGCCGGGGAAGGTCTTGGCGAAATTGAGGATGCCGCTGGTCGAGCCGACGTAATCGGCGTGGTCGATGATTGCGGGGGGGCATTCGGGGTGGGCCGCTATCGGCGCGCCGGGGTGCTGGGCCTTGAGTTTGAGCAGCTCGGTTTCCGAAAACGCCTCGTGGACGATGCAGACGCCCGGCCACAGCAGCATTGGCCGGTTGAACTTGCGGCTGAGATAGCCGCCCAGATGCCGGTCGGGGCCGAATATGATCTTCTGTTCCGGCGGAATTTGCTGGAGGATGATCTCGGCGCTGGAGCTGGTGACGATCACGTCGCTCAGCGCCTTCACCTCGGTCGAGCAATTGATATAAGTCAGCGCGATGTGATCGGGGTGGGCTTCGCGGAAGGCCTTGAATTTCTCGGGCGGGCAGGAATCCTCGAGGCTGCATCCGGCGTTGAGATCGGGCAGCACGACAATCTTTTCGGGGCTGAGGATTTTCGCGGTGTCGGCCATGAATTTCACGCCGCAGAAAGCGATCACCTCGGCATCGGTCGCCGCCGCCTTTTTGGACAGTTCCAGCGAATCGCCGACATAATCGGCGAGATCCTGGATCTCCGGCTTCTGGTAATAATGGGCGAGGATCACCGCGTTGCGCTCTTTGCGCAGGCGGTCGATTTCGGCGAGCAGGTCGGTGCCTGCGAGGCGTGTTTGCTGGTTCATGGCTGTTCCTATAGCGCCGAATTGCCGGGCACGAAAAGCGCCTGCCGCGCGCGCGGGGTGAACCCGGATGCGCCGCCGTCACCCCGGCAGATGTAGAAATTCTCGGCGAAATCGCAAGCGATGCGTCGCAGCGATATGCGCGCCGAAGCTGCGGAAGCCGCGCGGCGACAGCAGATAGGCCGTGCGCTTGTCCGCCGGCCTGGCCCCAAGCGCAGCGGGGAAGGCCTTGCAGTGGTATTTCGGCCTGGTTGCGCGGGGTGCGCCCGCCGTAGAAGCTGTTGGTCCGCAGGCCGCCTTCCATCGCCAGCACGGAAAATTGCGCGAACATCGAATCGGGATATTCTCCCTTGGCCCCGTCGCCCCTGCGGCATTGCCAGGGCGGCGCGATCAGCAGCGTATCGTGCGCCTGGCCCAACCCGGCATAGGCGGCATCGCTGAACTGCGCCGCCCCGCGCCGTTCGGCGAAGCGCTGGTGCATCTGCGCCAGCGGCCCGGCGAGATCGGCGATCTGGACCAGCGCCGCCGCCAGCAGCAGCGCAGCGGCACGGCGAGGAGCGGCGAGACGAATCAGGCCGGAGATGGCGACGAACAGCAAGGCGTAGACGGCGACCCAGATGAAACGCCCGGACGAGCGGAAGTTCTCCAGCAGATTGCGCAGTCCCGAAGGCAGTGGCACCTCGAAACGCCAGGTGCCGATCGTCACCACGTTCGACAAGGCCCAGAGATAGGCCAGCGCGGCGACGATGAGCAGCGGCTTCGTCAAGCCTCCGCCGCCGTCCCGACGCCTGGCGATCAGGCCCAACCCGCCGATGATCAGCAGCAGCGCGCCGAGCCCCAAATAGCCGAAGCCCTCGAACTGCGCCCGGCTGGCGATGCCGAGCGCGGGGATGAACTGCGAGCCCAGGATTTTCGGCATCGGCTCGAACAGGGTGAGCGGACTCGCCGAGAAGATGCCGAAGCCCGCGTCGCCAAGCGAGCCGCCGCTGCCCGGATCGACAAAACCGAACAGGATCAAACCGCCCAAGCGCGCAGAGGCCCGGCGCCAGAACGGCGACCAGATCGAGCGGGCGCAGCGATCTTTCGAGAATCGCCTTGAGCACGAACGCCGCGTAGATCAGCAGCACCATCGCCATCGTGTAGGGATTGATCGCCGCCCCGACGAAGCCGAGCGCCGAGAAATCGCGGATGCTGCGCCAGAAACCAACCCGGGCGCTGCGCACGTAAAGCCACAGCGCAGCGATCAGCGGCCACTGGATCGCCAGCGCCATTTGCGTGACGTAGAAGCGGGTCAGCAGGATTGGCGCGGTGGCGAAGAACAGCGCGCCGATCAGCAGCGCCGCTTGGTAGGCCCACCCCTCCCCTTCCCGCCCCCGTGTCGCCTCGCGCAGCAGCGCCCAGGCAAACAGCGCCTGCAGGAAGACGCCGGTGAGGAACGCCAGGCCGAAATAGTGGAACTGCGCAGGCAGCAGCGGCGCAAGGGCCTTGGCGATCAGCGCGGCGATCGGGATCGCGTCGAACACCGCCACCGGCATCGGCAGCGGCCAGGAAGCGCGATCCGAGACCACGGGGAACAGATGCGCCGGGTCGGCCAGATACTGCCGCCAGCCGAACAGCGCGGTGACCGCGTCGCCGGATATCCAGCTGGCATCGCGCGGATCGGCGATGCGCAGGCCGAACACCGCCAGCGCCACGGCCAGCGCCAGCGCGGCGGCGGCCAGCGGCCCGAGCGCCGACCGTTTCAGCAAGCGCGCCCCCGCCGGCAAATCAGGGCGCCGCCCGCTCGCCATCGAACCGCACCGCGACCACGACATCGCCAAAGCCCGCGACCTGCAGCGGGATCGACAGGTTCTGCCGGATCGCATCCTTGGCGGCGCTGGCGGCGAGGTTCAGCAGCACCGGATTGGTGGCCTGGTCCGCCGCCAGCTTCTCGGCGAGCTTCGTGTTCTCGCGGGTCAGCTTGTCTTGCGTTGTGCGGCTGATCCACACGCCTTCGCGCAGATATTGCGCGCGGCCCTCGTCGAGGTTGGGGCGGCTGAGCACCAGCGGCGGCAGGCGGACATCGAGCCGCTGCGCATTGGCGTCCCAGCCCAGCCGTTCGCGCGAGACGGCGCTGAGATCGAGCATGTAATCGACCCGCGCCGGGATCACCGCGACCTGCTTGGTCGTCAGCATGCCGAACAGCGCCTCCTCGTCGGCAGCGACCACCGGCGAGAGCTGGGCGCTGAACACGGTAAGCCGGTTCTGCTTCTCGAAGGCGGTCAGCGTCGCGCCGAGCGGATCGCCTTTCGCCCCGGGCCACAGCGCCCAGACCGCAAGCGCCAGCGCCGCCGCGAACAGCGCCCAAGGAAGCGCCGGCGCCAGCGCCGCCCCGCGCCGCACAGTCAGGCCGCCGCTGTCCACAGCTCGCCATCGCGGGCAACGCGGCCCTTGCGCTCGAGGTCGATCAGATGGGCGAGCACCGAGCGGCCCGCCGCCGGCCACATGCGCTCATCGACGCCCTTGTACATCTGCGGCACCATGTCTTCGATCGCCCCGGTGCCCTCGCCGATCAGCCGCAGGATCTGGCTTTCGCGCTGGCGGCGGTGGCCGATCATGCCGCGCACCAGCTGGCGCGGCTTGGTCACCGCCGGGCCGTGGGCCGGGTAATAGACGCGGTCCTCGCGGTCCTGGAGCTTGTGCAGGCTGGCCATGTAGTCGGCCATATCGCCATCGGGCGGAGCGATCACCGTGGTCGACCAGCCCATCACGTGATCGCCGGTGAACAGCGCGCCGGATTCCTCCAGCGCATAGCACAGGTGGTTCGAAGTGTGGCCGGGAGTGGCGACGGCGGTCAGGGTCCAGCCCTTGCCGGAGAGCGCATCGCCATCGCCGAGGACGCGTTCGGGCGCATAGCTCGGATCGAATGCGGCGTCGGCGCGGGGGCCGTCGTCGGTCAGCGATAGGGGCGCGCAGCCGATGATCGGGGCACCGGTCGCGGCGGCGAGCGGGGCTGCGGCGGGGGAGTGGTCGCGGTGGGTATGGGTGCAGGCGATGGCGACGAGGCGGGCATCGCCGATAATCCGGACCAGCGCGGCGATATGTTCGGGCTCGTCCGGTCCGGGATCGATCACCGCGACCTCGCCCTCGCTGCCGACGAGGTAGGTCTGGGTGCCGGTGAAGGTGAAGGCCGAGGGATTGTCGACCAGCACCCGGCGCACCAGCGGCTCGGTTTGTTCGGCACGAGCGACGGGCCAAGGCTTGGGCGGGAATTCCATGGAGGGCGATATGGACGTGTGCGAGGCTTCCGCCAAGCCCAACTGTTGCGCGAGGTGTCTCGACTTCGCTCGACACGAACGGCACAAGGGGTGGGGGAGAACTTCATGAACCCGCCAGGCGAACTTATTCTCGTGCTCGACGCGGGCACCACCTCGACCCGCGCCATGGTTTTCGACCGGCGAGGCGGCCTGCGCGCATTGGCGCAAAGGGAGCTTGCCCAGCACTATCCCCAGCCGGGCTGGGTCGAACACGATGCGGACGAAATCTGGCAATCGACGCTCGCCTGCGCCCAGGATGTCATCACGCAAGCCGGCGGCGCGGACCGGATCGCCGGTATCGGCATCACCAACCAGCGCGAAACCGTGGTCGCCTGGGACCGGAAGACGCTCGAACCGCTGCACCGCGCGCTGGTCTGGCAGGACCGGCGCACCGCCGATGCCTGCGCCGCGCTGCGCGAGGCGGGGCAAGAGGCGGCGGTGCAGGCGCAGACCGGGCTGCTGCTCGATCCCTATTTCTCCGCGACAAAGATGCGCTGGCTGATCGACAATTCCCCTGCGGTGGCCGAGGCGGCGGCAGGTAGCCGGCTGGCGCTGGGCACGGTGGAGAGCTGGCTTGTCGCGAAGCTGACCGGCGGACTGCAGATCAGCGACGCCAGCAACGCCAGCCGCACCAGCCTGCTGCCGCTGGCGGTCGCGCAGTTCGATCCCGGCCTGTGCGATCTGTTCGGCGTGCCGCCTGGCGCTCTGGGCGAAGTGACCGACAATGCCGGATCGTTTGGCGCGACCCTGCCCGAGCTGTTCGGCTCGCCCATTGCCATAACCGGGCTTGCGGGCGACCAGCAATCGGCGACGATCGGCCAGGGCTGCCTTGCGCCCGGCGACACCAAAGCGACCTATGGCACCGGCGCTTTCGTGCTGGCGAACCGGGGCGCGGCGATACCGCAATCGCGGCACCGGCTGCTCGGCACGGTGCTGTGCCAGCTGGGCGGGACGCGGTTGTACGCTCTGGAAGGCTCGGTCTTCGTTGCCGGCAGTCTGATGCAGTGGCTGCGCGATTCGCTGGGGCTGATCGCCGGCGCGGATGAGAGCGAGGCGCTGGCCCGCTCGGTGGCGGACAGCGGCGGGGTAGTGGTGGTGCCCGCGCTATCCGGTCTGGGGGCGCCGCATTGGCGGCCAGAGGCGCGCGCGGCAATCACGCGGCATGAGCTTCGCCACCACCCGCGCCCATATCGTCCGCGCCGCGCTGGAGGCGATGGCGCTGCAGACCCACGACCTCGCCCGGGCTTTCGCGGGCGACGGCGCGGGCTGGACGACGCTGCGCATCGACGGCGGGATGAGCGCCAACGACTGGATGGCGCAGGATCTGGCCGACATGCTGGAGCTGCCGGTCGAGCGGCCCGACTTCGTCGAGACCACGGCGCTGGGCGCGGCGATGCTGGCCGGGCTTGGCGCGGGGTTGTTTGCGTCGCTGGAAGAGGCGTCGGCAGCCATGCGCGGCAGCGTGCGGCGGTTTGCCCCGGCGATGGCCGCCGGAGAGCGGGCTGCGAGGCTGGAGGCTTGGGACAAGGCGATGGCGGGCGTCTGAACCCGGCCGCTGCGCGGCAATTCAGTTGGTCGCCGCGCTCACCCGGTCGCGAATCCGCTCAATCGCGCCCGGGGCGACCGGCATGTGCTCGCGCCAGCCCAGGTCGAGCCGCTGCAAACGGGCATAGAAGCGCTCGGTCGCGGCGATCAGCTGGCGGGTGGGCATATCGAGCATGTCCTGATGGTCCGGCCCCGCCCCACCGTGATCGCTGGCCAACCGGCCATAGCGGCGCAGCTGGAATTCGGAGATTTCGCCCAGAAAATAAGCGCGGTAGTTGAGCAGCCAGGCCAACGCATGCATCATCCGGGTGGTGGTGCGCAACCCCTCGCAGGAAAGCGCCACCCGCGCGAGGTCTTCCTCGCTGCCTGCCCGGCTGAGCCGTCCCGACAGGGCAAAGGCTGCGCGCACTTCGTCCGACAGCACGAGCGCCTCGCAATAGAGCCCTTCGATGATGCGCGGACTGATGGTGGCGGGAGTGGACATCGCCCCTCCCCGATAGGCCCATGCGGCGGCGACTCGGCAATCGGCGGGCAGGCGGTTTTGCACATTATCGCGCCACTGTCCGAAAGCGGTACGCCGGTATCGCCCAGCATCCCGCAACGGGACCATCGCGGGCGCTGCCGGGCCGGCTCAGGCGATGATATCGGGGATCAGATAGTCCTCGAGCAGCGCGATCTGGTCCTTGAGCCGCAGCTTGCGCTTCTTCAGCCGGGCGATCTGCAGCTGGTCGCTCGAACCGGCCGCCGTCAGCGCATCGATCGCCGCGTCGAGGTCGCGGTGCTCGATCCGGAGCACCTCCAGGCGCTTGCGCATTTCCTCTTCGTTCACGCGGTCATCCCCGAATGCCAGCCCCGGCGCTTGCCGGACACCGGGCGGAAATCCGCCGTTGCCGGACGGCCCGGCGCATCCAGACAGATTCCACCGGAATGCACGCATTAGCCGCTTCGCAACATAGGATGATTATGCTTAACTGACAATCGTGCCGGACCGCAATCTGGCTGAGTCGGTCAGATCGTCCGGTCTCTCGAAGGAGGACCGCCAATGGATACTTCGCACGTCAGCTCCCTGCAGCTCAAGCATGCCGGACTCGAACGCAAGATCGAAGAAGAACTGAGCCGCCCCCTGCCTGACATCGCGATGCTCCAGGAACTCAAGAAGCGAAAGCTGCGGATCAAGGAACAGCTCGCACTCAACTGAGCGCCCAGAATCTTTCCTGCCGCTGGCGGCACGGCGCGCGTTCCCAAAGCATCCGCTTTGGGCTAGGCAGCTTGCATGAGCGCCGTTACCGCCTCCCGCACCATCCTGACCCGCCTGCACGAAGTCATGGCGTCGCGCACTGCCGCGCAGGCCAAGCTCAACCAGGTGGTGGAGGTGATCGGTCGAGGGCTCGATAGCGAGGTCTGCTCGATCTATCTGCTGCGCGAAGGCATGCTGGAACTGTTCGCCACCCGCGGGCTGGAGCAGAGCGCGGTGCATATCACCCGCATGGCCATCGGCGAGGGGCTGGTCGGCAGCATCGCCGGCAATATCGAGACGCTGAACCTGGCCGAGGCGGCGGCGCATCCGGACTTTTCCTACCGGCCGGAAACCGGCGAGGACAAGTTCCATTCCTTCGCCGGCGTGCCGATCGTGCGGCGCGAGCGGGCGGTCGGCGTGCTCTGCGTCCAGCATGTCGATCCGCGCCGCTACGAAGATGTCGAGATCGAGACCTTGCAGACTGTGGCCATGGTCCTGTCCGAACTGATCGCCAATGCCGGGCTGGTCGATGACGAGCAGGTGCTGGGACTGCCCGCTGCGCTCAGCGGACCGCAGCGGCTGACCGGGCTGACCCTGGTCAAGGGGCTGGCCAGCGGCAATGCCGTCTATCACCAGCCCCGCATCAACATCGAGCATGTCATGGCCGAGGACACCGAGGCCGAGCGCCAGCGGGTGTTCCTGGCCTTCGACAAGATGCGCGAACAGATCGACCGCATGGCCAGCCAGGCCGAATTCGGCGTCGGCGGCGAACACGAAGAGGTGCTCGAGACCTACAAGATGTTCGCCTACGACGAAGGCTGGGCGCGGCGGATCAACGAGGCGATCGATTCGGGCCTCACCGCCGAGGCGGCGATCGAGCGGGTGCAGCAGCGCACCCGCATGCGCATGCGCCAGATCGACGATCCATTGCTGGCCGACCGCATGCACGATCTCGAGGACCTGTCCAACCGGCTGCTGCGCACCGTATCGGGCCAGCTCGGCACCGCCGCCTCGCAGGGGCTGCGCAGCGACACCATCCTGATCGCGCGCAATCTCGGCCCGGCCGAACTGCTCGAATACGACAAGCGGCGGCTCAAGGGCGTGATCCTGGAGGAAGGCTCGCTGACCTCGCATGTCGTCATCGTCGCGCGGGCGATGGGCGTGCCGGTGCTGGGCCGGGTGCGCGGCATGCGCGGACTGCTGCGCGATGGCGATCCGCTGCTGCTCGACGCCACCCAGGGCACCGCCACGGTGCGGCCCGCGCCGGCCATGGCCGAGGCCTTCGAGGCCCGATTCGCCAAGAGCCGCGAGCGCCAGGCGGCTTATGCGGCGCTGCGCGAGGTCGAGCCGATCACCCGCGACGGCGCCCGCATCGCGGTGATGATCAATGCCGGGCTGCGCGACGACATGCCCAACCTCAGCCTCACCGGGGCCGACGGGGTCGGGCTGTTCCGCACCGAGTTCCAGTTCCTGGTTTCGGCGACGCTGCCTTCGCGCGAGCGGCAGACGCGGCTCTACCGCGACGTGCTCGATATTGCCGGGGACAAGCCGGTGGTGTTCCGCACGGTCGATATCGGCGGCGACAAGGTGCTGCCCTATCTGCGCCACGACGGCGGCGAGGACGAAGAGAACCCGGCGATGGGCTGGCGGGCGCTGCGGCTGGCGCTGGAGCGCGACGGCCTGCTCAAGGTGCAGGCGCGCGCGCTGCTGGAAGCGGCGGCGGGCAAGACGCTGAATGTCATGTTCCCGATGGTGTCCGAGCCCTGGGAGTTCGATGCAGCGAAGGCGGTGTTCGAAAGCCAGCGGCAGTTCCTCAAGTCGCAGAAGAAGCAGCTGCCCGATGCGATCCGCTATGGCGCGATGCTGGAGGTGCCGTCGCTGGCGGAACAGCTCGACGTGCTGGCGCCCAACCTCTCGTTCCTGTCGATCGGCACCAACGATCTCACCCAGTTCCTGTTCGCCGCCGACCGCGCCAATCCCAAGCTGGCCGAGCGCTACGACTGGATCAGCCCCTCGATCCTGCGTTTTCTGCGGCGGGTGCTGACCTCGCTCGACGGCCATGCGGTCGATGTCACCGTCTGCGGCGAAATGGGCGGGCGGCAGCTGGAGGCGCTGGCGCTGATCGGCCTTGGCATCCGCCGCCTGTCGATCACCCCCGCTGCGGTCGGGCCGATCAAGGAAATGGTCTGCAAGATCGATAGCGCCGAGATCGGCGCGGCGATGGCCGGGTGGCTGGCCAAACCGCCGCCCGATCTGCGCGCCGCGCTGGTCGAGTGGGCAAGCGATCGCGACATATTGTTCGATTGACCGGTCAATCTGCACAATTCGCCAGAATTTCCCCGCCCACGGGCCACCGCCTGGCGCGGAACCAACCGTCAAATTGCAACAAAGCGTTGACAATACCGGCGGGTAGGCTTTGGTTCCGCGCGGGAACGCCCATAACCGACAATCCAGATCGCGAGTTTACACAGGCATGGCCGAACGGGACGAAGAGTTTGCCGAGTTGCCGCTCGACAGTGCGGGAACGCGGCTGCGCCGGGCCCGCGAAGCCGCAGGGCTGAGCCTGGCCGATATTTCGGCGCAGACCAAGATCGCCGAGCGGCATCTCGCCTCGATCGAAGCCGGCAATTACGGCGCCCTGGCCAGCCGCGCCTATGCGGTTGGCTTCACCCGCAGCTATGCGCGCGCGGTCGGGCTCGACGAGCATGAGGTCGGCGCCGCCCTGCGCAACGAACTCGACGGGCTCGACGATGTCCTCGATCGCCATAGCTCGCTGCCGTTCGAACCGGGCGATCCCGCCCGGGTGCCCGGTCCGAAACTGGCATGGATCGCGGCGCTGGGCGCGCTCGCGGTGGCCGTCGCGCTGTTCTTCATCTGGCGCAGTTTCGTCTCGCCGGCCGGTTCGCTGCCCGATCTGACGGCGGAGCAGACGGCTGCGCCCGCAGCCGCCGCGACAGCCCTGGGTCAGGCAACTCCTGCAGCGCAGGGTCCGGTGGTGTTCACCGCGCTGGCGCAGGGCGTCTGGGTCAAGTTCTACGATGCATCGGGCGCGCAGCTGATGCAGAAGGAAATGGCGCTGGGCGAGACTTACACCGTGCCCGGCCGAGGCTGCCGGGCCGATGATCTGGACGGCGCGGCCCGATGCGTTGCAGGTTTCGGTCGGCGGACAGGTGCTGCCCAAGCTTGCGGACAAGCAGATTACCTTGAAGGATGTGCCGGTGACCGCTGCGGCCTTGCTGGCGCGGGTGCCGGCGGGCGCGCCGCCTGCCGCTGCCGCGCCTGCCGCCCAGCCGGGCGCGGCGAGCCCCGGCGCAGCGGCGCCGCCTGCCAAGGCCGTCACGGCGCGACCGGCGGCGCCGCCGCCGTCACCCGCCGCGCAGGTGCAGCAGGCGGTGGTGCAGCCGCTGCCCGCCGCGGGGGCCGATCCGGCAGGCGCCGCCGCCGCAGTGCCCGCCGCAGCGACCCCCGCGCCGCAATCATCCACCGTTTCGCAATAGTCCGCGCTCGACAGTAAAGCGCTGCTGCGGCAATCATCGCGCCAGTTCATCTGCGGTTGGGGACAGAGCCGGTATCGCGGCGGACGGTCCCCGGGATTGTGGAGCAGCAGGTCGATGAAGAAATGGCGTGAACGCGCAAGAATGGCGGCTTCGGCAAGCGCCCTGGCGGCGCTGGCGATGGTGCTGGCCGCAGCGGCGGTTCCGGCTGGCGCCCAGGACAATGTCACCGAATTGCGCATCCGCGCGATGGAGGCGGAAATCCGCGCGTTGCAGCGCAAGGTTTTCCCGGGCGACGGCAAGTTCTTCCCGGCCGAGATCGCCCCCGGCCAGCCTGCGGCGGCAGCAGCAGCCGGGCAGGCGGCATCGACGCCGGTCGCCGATCTGCTGACGCGGATGGAAGCGGTCGAGGCCCAGCTCAAGCGGATGACCGCCCAGGGCGAGGAAAACGCCAACCGGCTGGCGCAGCTCGAAGCGAAGCTGGGTGGCGCCAGTCCGGCGGCAGCAAGTCCGGCAGCGGCGGCTCCGGCGGCGGCGGCAAGCCCGGCAGCCGTGACGCCGACAGCGGCCGCGACCCCCGCGCCTGTCGCAACTCCCGCACCCACCCCAACGCCAACGCCGCCCGCAACCGCCAGCAACATCGCCACGATGACCGGCGGCGCTTCCGCGCCCAAGCCGGCGGCGACGCCCGCCGCTCGTCCTGCCGCCGCTGCTGCGCCTTCGGCCCAGCGCCTCGCGGCGGTGCGCGCCATCGCCAAGCCGCAGACCCAGGATCCCGGCGACGACGAATACTCCTATGGCTTCCGCCTGTGGGAAGCGAAGCTCTTCCCCGAGGCGCAGCAGCAGCTCAAGCTGATGATCGACCGCTATCCGCGCCACGCCAAGATCAGCCATGCCCGCAATCTGCTTGGCCGCGCCTATCTCGACGAGGGCAAGCCGCGCGACGGGGCGACCTGGTTCCTGCAGAACTACCAGGCGAACAAGACCGGCGAGCGCGCGGCGGACAGCCTGCTGTTCCTCGCCGAATCGATGCGCCAGCTCAAGGACACCAGCCGCGCCTGCATCGCGCTGGGCGAATTCGCCGCCAATTTCCCGCGCGAGGCGACCGGGCGTTTGCGGGCGACAATACGATGCGACCCGCGGCGGAGTGAAATGCAATTGATAGGCCGCCGCCGCCCGATCCCGAACTGACCACCCGCTTCGCCGAGGACCTGGCGGCGCTGTGGCCGGAGGGCGGCGGGGAGGACGCGGGTCGTTTGGGCCTCGCGGTCTCGGGTGGACCCGACAGCCTGGCCCTGCTGCTGCTGGCCAGCGCCGCGCTGGCCGGGCGAGTGGAGGCAGCGACCGTCGATCATGGCCTGCGCGCGGAAAATGCCGCTGAGGCGGCTGAGGTTGCGCGGCTTTGCGCGGCGCTCGGGGTTCCCCACGCCGTGCTGAAGGTCGAGGTTTCCCCTGGCAACATCCAGGCGCAGGCCCGCGCGGCGCGCTATGCGGCGCTCGCCGGGTGGCTGGAGGAGCGCGGGCTTGCCGCGCTCGCCACCGCCCATCACGCCGACGACCAGGCCGAAACCCTGCTGCTGCGGCTGGGCCGGGGCAGCGGCGTGGCGGGGCTGGCCGGAGTCAGGGCGCGCGGGACGGTTCCCGGCGCCGCGATCCCGCTGCTGCGTCCGCTGCTGGGCTGGCGGCGGGCAGAGCTGGCGGGCGTGGTCGCGGCGGCAGGGGTGACGGCGGCCAGCGACCCCAGCAACACCGACGACCGCTTCGACCGCGCGCGGCTGCGCAAGGCGCTGGCCGGGGCGGACTGGCTCGATATGGCCGCGCTGGCCGCCAGCGCCGGCCACCTCGCCGACGCCGACGCCGCGCTGGACTGGGCGGCGCGGCGCGAGTGGGCGGAAGCAGTCGCCGCCGAGGGCCTCGGCCTGACCTACCGCCCCCGCGCGCCGCGGGCGATCGCGCTGCGCGTGCTGGCGCGGATCGTGCTGGAGCTGGACGGCGAGGAAGCGCGGGGCAGCGCCGTCGCCCGGTTGTTCGCAGCGCTGCTGGCGGGTCAGACCGCCTCGATCGGCAATCTGGTCGCGCGGGCCGGGCGCGATGGCTGGAGCTTCACCCGCGCGCCCCGGCGCAGGTCTCAGGAATCGACCAGCGAGTCGCCCTGACCGATCGTCTTGCCGTCGGTGATGAACACCCGGTCGCCGAGTTTGGTGGTCTCGAACACTTTCTTGGCGAAAGCTTCGGGCATGCCGACGCAGCCGTGGCTGGCATAGCCCCATTCGACCTTGGTGGCGTGCAGCGAGATGCCGTCGTTGGTCAGCCGCTGCATATAGGGCATCGGCGAATCGTATAGATTCGAGACGTGATGCACCTTCTTCTGGGTGATCGGGAAGACGCCGGTCGGGGTCGGCTTTTCCTGGCTGCCGAGCAGCACCGCCGCCGCGCCGATCTCGTAACCGCCGCGGAACACCGAGATCACCCGCGCATGCAGATCGACCGTCACGACGATCGGGCCATCGGCGATACCGGCCTCGTCCCAGTGCCATTCGCCATATTTGATCGGGCCGGTAATCGGCAGGATGCGCTTGACGACAAATGCCTCGTCGGGCGCGGGGGCCGGCTGCGGAGCGGCTTCGACCGGATTGGGAGACGGCGCGGCATTGCCAGCCAGTGCGGTGGCCGCGCCCGGCTTGTGAGCGGGCAGCGCCGCGCGCTCCGCCGCCGCCGAAACCACAGCGGGATCGGGGCGCACCGGGGGATTGGCCGTCGCCAATGCCAGACCTGCCGCCGCTGTCGCCAGCACGGCGAGCTCAAGCCCGATCTGTCCGTTGAATTTGAATGCCATGACGACCCCGTCGAACTATTCCATCCGGCATATTCCGCCAAACGGAGGGCAATTACCAGACAGTCCTTACCAAAGTGCCGATACGGGACTTGGACAGCTGCAAAGGTTAATCAAGCAGCGCGGCGGCGGCGCGTGCGGCAATTTCGATGGAAGCCGGGTCGGGCGCGCCTTTGGGCACCAGCCAGCTGCCGCCGACACAGAGCACCGCATCGAGCGCCAGCCACTGCGGCGCGCTGGCCAGGGCGATGCCGCCGGTCGGGCAGAAGCGCGCCATGCCGAACGGCGCGGCGATGGCCTTCAGCGCGGCGATGCCGCCAGCGGCTTCGGCGGGGAAGAATTTGAAATGGGTGAGGCCGAGATCGAGCCCCAGCATGATGTCGCCGGCATTGGCGGTGCCGGGCAGGAACGGCACGCCCGCAGCCACCGCCGCCTTGCCGAGGCTGGCGGTCAGCCCGGGCGAGACGATGAATTCGGCCCCGGCCTCCAGCGCCTGGTCGAGATCGGCGGGATTCAGCACCGTGCCCGCGCCGACGATCGCGCCGGGCACCTGCTTCATGGCGCGGATGACATCGAGCGCAGCGGGGGTGCGCAGGGTCACTTCGAGCACCGGCAGCCCGCCGGCGACCAGCGCCTGCGCGATGGGCGCGGCATGCGCCGCATCCTCGATCACCAGCACCGGGATCACCGGGGCTTTGCGCATGATGGCGGCGATGGCGGTCATGGGAACTCCCTGGCGAAAGCGGCGGCGGCGCCGAACAGGCCGGGCTGCGGATGGGTGACAAGCTTGACCGGAATCGATTCCATCCGCGCGCGGTAGCGGCCCTTGGCGCAGAAGCGGGCATGGAAAGCGCTGTTCGGCAGCAAGTGCCGCAGACGGCCGGTCAGACCGCCGGTCAGCGCGACGCCCAGCGCGCCATGCGCCAGCGACAGATCGCCCGCCGCCGCGCCATAGGCGGCGAGGAACAGGCCGAGCGCACGGGGTTCCTCGCCGGCGATGGCGGCGGCCCACAGCGCGGCGTCGTCCCGGCGGTCGCCGGGAGCGAAGCTGCGGACGATTTCGCCGAGCCCGGGGCCAGACACCACCCGCTCGACCGACGTTCGGCCATGGCGCGCTGCGATCGCCGCCGAGACTTGCTGCTCGTCCTGGTCGAGCGGGGCGAAATGGATATGCGCGCCTTCGGTCTCGAGCACGACGACGTCCCGCTCCCGCCGCTGCAGCACCGCGACGCCCAGCCCGGTGCCCGGACCGAGCACCGAGATCGCGCCTTGCGCCGGCAGCGGCGCATCGGGTCCGCAGAGATGCGCCAGATGGTCCGGCCCCAGCGCATCGACCGCATGCGCCATCGCGCCGAAATCGTTGAGCACCAGGAAGCGCTCCAGCCCCAGCTCTGCGCCGAGCCCCGCCGGATCGACCACCCAGGGCGAGTTGACGAAACGCACCGGGCCGCCGGTCACCGGTCCGGCCAGGGCGATGGCGGCGTGGCGGGGCAGCGGCTCGCCCAGCGCCGCACCAAAGGCGGCCCAGGCGGCGGCGAGCCCGGTGTAATCCGCCGCGCGCAGCACCACCGGCGCGCCCAGCGCAACGACCTTGCCGCCCGCCACTTCCGCCACGGCAAAGCGCGCGTTGGTGCCGCCGATATCGGCGCTGACGAGGCGCGTCACCGCGCTGCTTTCCATTGCTTGCCCCGCAGGTTCCGGCATGGGCCGCAGGTTAGCAGCGCGCTGCGCGCTGCGCCAGCGGGAAGGCGCTGGCGAGCCTCTGGCGACCCCGGGCCTATGGCCGCTTGTCGCCGCCCCAGCGAAACGGGGCGTGCCAGTCCGGCGGGTCGATGTCGCCTCGGGCAAGCTTGAGGGCAAGCCCGATCGCCGTGCCCGCGGCAATCGCAACGGTCAGATCGGCAAAGACCGTGAGGAAAGCTGTCAGCACCAGCAGCGCAAGCTCGGATTTGGGAAGGCGCAGACGCTCCGGCCAGCGATGCGGTTCGCTCATCGTCCATGCCGTGACCACGAGCAGGGCCGCCAGGGCCGGCAATACCAGCGCTCCGGCGTATGGGGCAGCAAACGCCATGGCTCCCAGGATGACGAGCGCATGGATCATGCCTGCCACCGGCGTGCGGCCGCCCGCGTTCACATTGGTCGCGGTGCGGGCGATGGCGCCCGTAGCGGGCAATCCTCCGAACAGCGGAGAGGCGATATTGGCCACGCCCTGGGCAATCAGTTCGGCGTTGGAGCGATGCGCGGCACCGATCATGCGGTCGGCGACGATCGCGGAAAGCAGCGATTCGATTCCTGCTAGGAAGGCGATCGTCAGCGCCGGGGGAATGAGCTCGGCAACGCCGCCAAGCTCGAAATCCGGGATGCCGGGCATTGGCAGGCTGCGGGGAAGCGCCCCGTAATGTCCGGCCACCGTCTCGATCGAGGGAAAGGCGATTGGCGCGACAATGCTTGCCAGCGCGACCACGACAACCAGCCAGGGTATCCTGGGCGCGATCCTGCGCAGAATGAGTATTGCCGCGACGCAGCCAACCCCCAGCATCAGAGCCGCAGGATCGAGGGTCTCGCGGATCGCCCACAGACCGGCAAGTTTGGGCAGGAAGTCGGCGGGCAGCGCGCCGCCGGTCATCCCCGCCAGATCCTTGGTCTGGCTGACCGCAATCACGACGGCAATGCCGATGGTGAAGCCTTCGATGACGGCTTCGGGGATGTGGCGGATCAGCCGTCCGGCACGCAGCAAACCCGCGACAAGCAGAATGACGCCGGCCAGCAAGGTGGACACCATCAAGCCTTCATAGCCATGATCGTGGATGACCCCATAGACCACCACGATGAAGGCGCCGGTGGGACCGCCGATTTGCACCCGGCTGCCCCCGAGCGCAGAGATCAGGAAGCCCGCGACGACGGCGGTGACGAGGCCGGCAGCAGGCGGTGCGCCGGATGCAATGGCAATGGCAATACTCAGCGGCAAGGCAACGAGGGCAACGGTAAGTCCCGCCAGGGCATCCCCGCAGAATCGACGCGGGGTATAGCCGGCCATCGTGGTGAGAATTTTCGGTTTCACAGCCTGGCCACTGCGGCAATCCTCCCCTGCCATCCAAGACTTGCCGGGCGAGTCCGCAAGCAGCGGTATCGCCTTCGAGGCGATCGCCGCCCCTGCCTCACCGCCGCTCGGCCAGCATGCTCCGGATCATCTGCTGCAGATGCTCGTCGTAGCGCGCCACCGCCTCATAGCCGCCGACCCGTTCGAAATGCGACACCAGCCCGCTGCCGTCCCACCAATGCAGCGCATAGCCGGGCGGGGCGTCGCGGACCAGGGCGCGGTCGTCGGGCTGCGCGGGGTCGATCGGCGACAGGTCAAGCGCCACCGAGGGCGCGGTGGAGGGACAGACGATCAGCGGCGCGCCGTTCCAGCCGGTAACGACGTTGCGGTGGAGATGGCCGCAGAGGATCGCCCTGATCTGCGGATGCCCCCGCGTCGCCGCAGCAAAGCGCGCGATCCACGGCTCGCCGGGATCGGGGTCCATCCAGTCGATGCCCGAGACGAACGGCGGGTGATGCATGGCGATCACCGTTGGCCGGTCCGGGTGCGCCGAGAGCTGGGCGGACAGCCAGGCGGCGCGCGCATCGCAAAAGCCGCCGCCGTGGCGGCCGGGATCGAGCGTATCGAGCAGCAGCAGCCGCAGCTCGCCCGTATCCAGCGCATACTGCGCAAAACCGCCATCGGGCCGCACCTGCGGGAATTCTGCGAACAGGGCGGCGCGGGTATCGTGATTGCCGGGTATCGGCCAGACAGGGCAGGGGGCCGAGCGCAGCGCAGCCGCCAGCCGCGCGAAGCTGTCTGCGTCGCCGTTTTCGGTGAGGTCGCCGGTCAGCAGCAACAGGTCCGGGCGGTTGGGCCCATCGAACAGCCGTTCGAGCACGGCGTTGAGCCGGTGCATGTTGGGCTCATCGGGATTGCCGGGCTCGAAGCCGATGTGGATGTCGGTGATCTGGCCGATCAGCATGGTCAGCCCCTCCCCGCTTGCTCGACCAGCAGCGCGATGAAGGTCAGCGTCAGCCCGGCCAGGAACAGGCGGTAGGCGAGCGCGAGAAAGCGGTATTTCTTGCGCTGGAGCACTTGCCCGTTCTGGTGGATATCGCGCAGCATCAGCCGGTAGACGGTCTCGCTGCTGGCCAGCTGGCCGAGCACGCGGGTGGTGAATTCCGCCTCGCTCAGCTGCGAGAACACGCCGAAGAACAGGATGTTCTGGTCTTCGGGTGGCAGTGCGGGCGGCTTGACCGCAGGCATCACCACCAGCACCGCGCAAAGCCCGGAGAGGAAGGCGAAGAAGGCGAGGATCAGCAGCGAGGGCGCCACTTGCCCCCGGCTCGCCTGGCCGACGACGATGGTGAAGACGACAAAAGTCGCGCCGAGCAGGATGCTGGCCTTCTGGTCGGCCATCTGGCTGAGGGTGAGATTGGCCAGCACCGCGGTGCGCACGAGGTGGATCGCATCGCCGGAATAGGCGACTGGGGCGGGTATCTTAGGTGTGGCATCTGCTGGAGCCATGGCCTGCCTCTTCCCCCGATCGTCGATCGGGAAGTGGCTGGCATACCCAGCGCGCTTCGTCAAACCACGCCGAAGGCCAGCATCGCGTCGGCGACCTTCTTGAACCCGGCGATATTGGCGCCCTTGACGTAATCGATATAGCCGCCGCCCTGGTCGCCATAGGTCAGGCAGCTCTGGTGGATGCCCAGCATGATGTCCTTGAGCATTTGCTGGAGCTCTTCCTCGCGCCAGGCGCGGCGTTCGGAATTCTGGCTCATTTCGAGGCCCGAGACGGCGACGCCGCCGGCATTGGCCGCCTTGCCCGGCGCATAAAGCAGCTTCGCCGCCTTGAAGACATGCACGCCCTCAAGATCGGTCGGCATGTTGGCGCCTTCGGACACCGCGCGGCAGCCATTGGCGACCAGCAGCTTCGCATCCTCGCCGAGCAGTTCGTTCTGCGTCGCACAGGGCAGCGCCATGTCGCATGGCACCGCCCAGGGGGTTTTCCCGGCATGAAAGCTCGCGCCGGGATATTCGCCGCAGTATTCCTCGATCCGCCCGCGCCGGTGGGTCTTGTGCGCCTTGACCCAGTCGATCTTGTCCTGGGTGATGCCATCGGGATCGTGGACGAAGCCGCCCGAATCCGACAGGGTCAGCACCTTGCCGCCGAGCTGGACGATCTTCTCGGCGGCATGCGTCGCGACATTGCCCGAGCCGGAAATCACCGCCGTCTTGCCGTGCAAATCCTCGTCCCTGGTGGCGAACATGTTGGCGAGGAAATAGACCGCGCCATAGCCGGTCGCCTCGGGCCGGATCAGCGAGCCGCCATATTCCAGCCCCTTGCCGGTGAGCACCCCGGTGAACTGGCCGGTGATCCGCTTGTACTGGCCGAACATGAAGCCGATCTCGCGCCCGCCGACGCCGATGTCGCCGGCGGGCACATCGACATCCGCTCCGATATGGCGGTAAAGTTCGGTCATGAAGCTCTGGCAGAAGCGCATGATCTCGCGCACGCTCTTGCCCTTGGGGTTGAAATTGGAGCCGCCCTTGCCGCCGCCCATCGGCAGCCCGGTCAGCGCATTCTTGAAGGTCTGCTCGAAGGCGAGGAATTTGAGCACGCTTTCGGTGACGCTGGGGTGGAAGCGCAGCCCGCCCTTGTAGGGGCCGATGGCGTTGTTGTTCTGCACCCGCCAGCCGCGCTGGACGCGGACGTTGCCGTTGTCGTCCTCCCAGCAGACGCGGAACGACACCACCCGGTCTGGCTCGGCAATCCGCCGCAGGATCTGCTGGGCGTGGTATTCCTCCTTGTCCTCGATGAAATCGAAGATGTCCTCGGCGACTTCCTGCACCGCCTGGACGAATTCGGGCTGGTGCGGGTTGCGGCGTTCGACGCCCGCCATGAAGCCGTTGAAATCGACGTGGTCGGATACTGCCATCTGCGTTCTCCCCTGCGGTCCGGGGCCGATTCAGGCCTGGGCGGGAAGGGTATGCCCGGGCAGCGCGGCTGTATAGCGGATTGCTCCGTTTCCGGCTTATCTGCTCGGGATGAGGCGGTTCGTCAGCTCGCCTGCGCCTCCGCCAGCCAGGGGTTGCCCGCATGGGTGAGGCCCAGCGCGGCGAAGGAGGGGTCGGCCTGACTGCGATGCGGCGCGGCGAAACCGGCGTTGGCCAGCCAGTCGCCCGTCACGGCATGGGAATGCGACCATTCGCGTATGCAGATGCGATCCGCGATCAGCCATTTGCCATCCTGCCGCACCAGCCGGTCGACATAGCGCCCGCCGAGCTGGCCGATGGTCTGCGGCTCGCCCGGCGGCTTCGGCGGATAGAGCAGCGTCGCGATGAAATAGGTTTCCGCCCCGGCCCGTGTCGCCCGTCCACCTTGATCAGCGACTGGCCGAGCAAATGGCTGACGAGATCGGTGGTCTGAAGCAAATCGGCGACCGTGGCGATCGAAAAGGGCTTGCCCGGCAGCTTGCGCGGGCCGTGATCGTCCAGCGAGTCTTCGGCATAGGTCGAGGCCATCTCCACCTCGTCGGCCCGGTCGCAGCCGTGGCAATAGGTCGCGAGCAGCTGGCGGATGTCGTGGTGGTCGATGAGTTCCTGCAGGCGCGGGTGCATCGGGCCTCTCCGGGTTCGGTGTCTGGGGGGAGAGGCTATGGATTTGGCGCGGGAGGGCAAGGGGGAAGTTGGGGTAAATCGGGCGTGGCGATCAATTGACTTCAAGCAGTGCCCACCAGTCTGCAGCCGCGTGAACGACGCGCACGATACGCACGCTATCGCCAATCTCTTGGTAGAATATCAGAATTTTGGGGAACCCTGCGACTCGCCACTTTCGCATCCCCGCTAGGTATTTGGAGCGGGCCGGCACGGGCGAACCCATTCCGGGAGACTGCACCAAGGCTTTGAAGCTCGCGCGAGCCTGCTCGACGAAGCGGCTGGCCGTTTCGGCATCTGCTTCGGCAAGATAGTAGTCGGTCAGTAAAGTTAGGTCGTTCTGCGCGGCGGTGCGGATTTGCAGCCGCCCGCTCACTTACCTGCGGCTCGCGCGCGAAGCCGGTCCCAATCCACTTCCGACCATTCCGTGTCCTCGCCCTCAAGACCTTCCAGCAACAGCGCCTCAAGCTTCGCCTGTGCATTGGCCTTGGCATCGTTGCGGATCAGTTCGCGGACATATTCGCTTGCGGTTGCGTAGTGTCCCTCGGCGACATGACCATCGACGAAGGCCTTGAGCGCGGAGGGAAGGGAGATGTTCATGCTGTCCATGGGCATGAGCATACCGTGGATGGCATAAAATGGCAAGATATGGCGAGAATTGGAACCATGCTCGAAATCTCGCGGTTCCCAACGAAAAAGGGCGGCCATTTCTGCCCGCCCTCTCGAATTTCGTAGCGACGTTTCGCCTCAAAGCTTGCCCGTCAGCTCCGGCACCAGATTGAACAGATCGCCGACCAGCCCGATATCCGCGACCTGGAAGATCGGCGCGTCTTCGTCCTTGTTGATCGCGACGATGACCTTGGAGTCCTTCATTCCCGCCAGATGCTGGATCGCGCCGGAAATGCCGACCGCAATGTACACTTCCGGGGCGACGATCTTGCCGGTCTGGCCGACCTGATAGTCGTTGGGGACATAGCCCGCGTCGACCGCGGCGCGGCTGGCGCCGACCGCGGCGCCGAGCTTGTCGGCGAGCGGGAAGATGACCTGTTCGAAGGTCGCCGCATCCTTCAGCGCGCGGCCGCCCGAGACGATGATCTTGGCGCTGGTCAGCTCGGGGCGTTCCAGCTTGGCGATTTCGGCTCCGGCGAAGCTGGAGATGCCCGCGTCGCCCGCGCCCGAAACCGCCTCGATGCCGGCCGAACCGCCGCTGGCCTCGGCCTTGGCGAAGGCGGTGCCGCGCACGGTGATCACCAGCTTGGCATCGCTCGATTCGACCGTGGCGATGGCGTTGCCCGCATAGGTCGGGCGGGTGAAGGTCTTGGGGCCTTCGACCGAGAGGATGTCGGAAACCTGCATGACATCGAGCAGCGCGGCGACGCGCGGGGCGATGTTCTTGCCGTGGGCGGTGGCGGGGGCAAGCAGGGCGTCGTAGCCCGCCATCAGCCCGGCCACCAGCGGCGCGACGTTTTCGGCGAGCTGGGCGCCGTAGGCGGCGTCATCGGCGACCAGCACCTTGGCGACACCGGCGATCTTCGCGGCGGCATCGGCGGCGGCGGCGCAGCCCGATCCGGCGACCAGCACATGCACTTCGCCGAGCTTGGCGCCGGCGGTGACGACAGCCAGCGTCGCATCTTTCAGCGTGGCGTTGTCGTGTTCGGCATAGACCAGAACGCTCATTCGGCGACTCCCAGTTCCTTGAGTTTGGCGACCAGCGCATCGACATCGGCGACCTTGATGCCCGCCTGACGCACCGGCGGTTCGGCGACCTTGAGCGTCTTCAGCCGCGGCGCGACATCGACGCCGTAATCGGCGGGGGTCTTGTTCGCCAGCGGCTTCGACTTGGCCTTCATGATGTTGGGCAGCGAGGCGTAGCGCGGCTCGTTGAGCCTGAGATCGGTGGTGACGATCGCCGGCATGGCCAGCTTGACCGTCTCCAGCCCGCCATCGACTTCGCGCTTCACCGTCACCGAGTCGCCATCGACCGTGACTTCGCTGGCGAAAGTGCCTTGCGGGCGGCCCATCAGCGCGGCGAGCATCTGGCCGGTCTGGTTGCAATCGTCGTCGATCGCCTGCTTGCCGAGGATCACCAGCCCGGGGGCTTCCTCATCGGCGATGCCCTTGAGGATCTTGGCGACGGCGAGCGGTTCGACATCCTCTTCCACCGTCACCAGGATCGCCCGGTCCGCGCCCATGGCGAGCGCGGTGCGCAGGGTTTCCTGGGCCTTGGCCGGGCCGACCGAGACGGCGATGATTTCGGTCGCGACGCCCTTTTCCTTCAGCCGGATCGCCTCTTCGACGGCGATTTCGTCGAACGGGTTCATCGACATTTTCACATTGGCGAGATCGACGCCGGTGCCATCGGACTTCACCCGCGGCTTGACGTTATAGTCGATCACCCGCTTGACGGGGACGATAATTTTCATCGCTGACGGTCCTTCTTAGCCGGACGATTAAATTTGAGAATCGCGAGACGCCATCGCCGCACCGGCGCAGAACGTCAAGCCCCGGGGGATCAAGCCGCCTTCTTCACCTCCGCCACGATCTTCTTCGCCGCATCGCCCAGGTCGTCCGCCGCGACGATCGCCAGGCCCGATCCTGCCAGGATCGCCTTGCCCTGCTCGACGTTGGTGCCTTCCAGCCGCACCACCAGCGGCACCGACAGGTTCACTTCCCTGGCCGCCGCGACGATGCCTTCGGCGATGGTGTCGCATTTCATGATGCCGCCGAAGATGTTGACCAGGATGCCCTTCACCGCCGGATCGGCGAGGATGATCTTGAACGCCGCCGTCACCTTCTCGGTGGTGGCGCCGCCGCCGACGTCGAGGAAGTTGGCCGGGAACATGCCGTTCAATTTGATGATGTCCATCGTCGCCATGGCCAGACCCGCGCCATTGACCATGCAGCCGATGTCGCCATCGAGCTTGATATAGGCGAGGTCGTATTTGCTGGCTTCGACTTCCGCCGGGTCTTCCTCGGTCTCGTCGCGCAGCGCCTCGACGTCGGGGTGGCGGTAGAGCGCATTCGAATCGAAGCTCATCTTGGCGTCGAGCACCATGATCCGGTCGCCGCATTCGGCCAGCGGATTGATCTCGATCATCGCGCAATCGAGCGCGACGAAGGCGTCGTACAGCTGTTTCGCCAGCACCTGCGCCTGCTTGTTGAGATCGCCCTTGAGCTTGAGCGCGAAGGCCACCGCGCGGCCGTGGTGCGGCATGAAGCCCTGGGCGGGATCGATGGCGATGGTGGTGATCTTCTCGGGCGTATCGTGCGCGACATCCTCGATGCTCATGCCGCCTTCGGTCGAGACGATCATCGCGATTCGGCCGGTCTTGCGGTCGACCAGCATCGAGAGGTAGTATTCGCTGCCGATATCGACGCCGTCGGTGATGTAGAGCCGGTTGACCTGCTTGCCGGCATCGCCGGTCTGGATCGTCACCAGCGTGTTGCCGAGCATGTCGCGGGCATTGGCCTCGACCTCTTCGATGCTCTTCGACAGCCGGACGCCGCCCTTGGCGTCGGGGGCGAGTTCCTTGAACTTGCCCTTGCCGCGCCCGCCGGCGTGGATCTGCGATTTCACCACATAGAGCGGCCCGGGCAGCTTTTTGGCGGCGGCGACCGCCTCTTCGACCGTCAGCGCGGCATGGCCGGCGGGGATCGCAATGCCGAATTTCGCCAGCAGTTCCTTGGCCTGATATTCGTGGATGTTCATGGGGGAGGTGTGCTTTCCGCTGAGATTTCGCCGGGGGAGGGATGAAATGCGCCGCCGCATAAGCATAATGGCGGCGGCTTGAAAAGTGCCCGATGCGAGCGCAAGTCGATCGCAGCGCAATTTGCCGCGCCAATTCGATGAGAAAGCCGCCGTCCGCAAGCATGATCGACCGCAGCCGCCTGGAAGCCATCGTCCGCGAAGCCGGTCGGATTGCCATGGCGAGCTGGCCGGGGGACGGGCACGCGCCGCAAGTGTGGGACAAGACTCCCGGCGATCCGGTTTCGGAGATCGATCTGGCGGTCGATGACTTTCTCAAGCGCGAACTATCGGCGTTGCTGCCGTCGGCCGGCTGGCTGTCGGAAGAGACCATCGATGCGCCCGAACGGCTGGAGGGCGGGCTGATCTGGCTGGTCGATCCGATCGACGGGACGCGCGATTATGTCCGCGGCCGCAAGGGCTGGGCGGTGTCGGTGGCGCTGGTCAGTTCCGGCAGACCGCTGCTGGGCATGCTCTCGGCCCCGGCCCAATCACCGGAGACGGGGGGCCAGTTCTGGCACGGCGAGGCGGGCCAGGGCAGCTGGCGAAATGGCGTGCGGCTGGCCGCGAGCCAGCGGCAGGAGCTGTCCGGCGCGCGGGTTCCGGCGCGGATCAGGCCAAAGGGCGAGAGCGAGCTGGTGTTCGTCGATCAGCCCAATTCGATCGCGCTGCGCATGGCGATGGTCGCCGCCGACGAGGCCGACATGGTCGCGACGATGCGCTGGGGCTATGAATGGGACCTCGGCGCCGCCGCGCTGATCGCCCGCGAGGCGGGGGCGGCGGTGACCGATGTATTCGGCCAGCCGCTCAACTACAACAAGCGCGATCCCCGCGCTTTCGGCGTGCTGGTGACGGCTCCCGCGATCCATGCGGCGGCGGTGGAGATGCTGGCGGAACGGGCGCGGGCGGCTGCGGGGTAGGGATCGTGTTTCACACGAAGACACGAAGATGCTGCGGCGTGGGGCGAAGCCCTTCATCGATTCGACGCTCGCAGATCCCGCTTCCATTCGCGTGATTCAAGCCGCCTGCGGCGGGATACGACATCTTCGCGTCTTCGTGTGAAACCATCTATTCCATGCCCGGTCCCCCAGGCATGGAATTGACCGAAAGCTACTGCCCCGCCTTCGCCGCGCTCACCTCTTCCTGGGTCACCGGCACGATCTTGATTTCGACCCGGCGGTTCTTCTGGCGGCCTTCGGCGGTGGTGTTGTCGGCGACCGGCATGGTCTCGCCGAAGCCCTGGCTGCGGATGCGCGAGGCCGAGACGCTGCGCGAGATCAGGTAATTCGCCACGGTCTTCGCCCGGCTTTCCGACAGCAGCTGGTTGAACGAGTCCGATCCGGTCGAATCGGTGTGTCCGTAAACGTCGATCAGGCTGTTGGGATACTGGTTCATGCTGACCGCGATCTTGTCGAGCGTGTCGCGGAAGGCGGGTTTCAGCGCCGAGCTGCCGACATCGAAGGTGACGCCATCGGGCAGATTGACCAGGATCGCCTGGCCGTTGTCGGTCTCGGTGACATCGACGCCGCTGCCTGCGGTCTGTTCCTTCAGCTCCTTGATCTGCTGGTCCATCTTGTAGCCGATGATGCCGCCGGCGACGCCGCCGATCCCTGCGCCGACGATGCGCCCGGTCTTCCCACCGATCAGCCCGCCCAGCAGCAAGCCGGCCAGCGCGCCGCCGCCGCTGCCCAGCACGGTGCGCGAGATTTTCTTCTCGCCGGTGTTGGGATCGGTGACGCAGGCGGAGACGGTTACCAGCGAAATGGCGGCGAAGCTGGAAACGAACCAGCGGGACTTGGTGAATTGCATGGAGGGACCCTTCCCCTGTTGAGGTTACATTTGTGCATTAACCATGTGAACGCAAACATGAATGGAAGGTGGACCGCCCAAATGTCAATCGCCGGATGTTCCGGCGGTCCCGTCATAACGCCACTTCGCCTTTGCTTGCGAAAGTGCTAGCGCTGGCGGGGTGACGCCTTTCCCCTGGATCGATGTCCTCGCAATCGCGGGGCTGATTTTGCTCAACGGCCTGTTCTCCATGTCGGAACTGGCGATCGTCTCGGCGCGCCCGGCGCGGCTGCGGGTGGCGGCGGAGCGCGGCAGCAGCGGCGCGAAGATGGCGCTGGAGCTGGCCAGCGATCCGGGCAAGTTCCTCTCCACCGTGCAGATCGGCATCACCCTGATCGGCATCATCGCCGGGGCCTATTCGGGCGCGAGCCTGGGCGGGCCGGTGGGCGAGCGGCTGGCGGCGCTGGGCGTGCCGCTGCGCTATGCCGACGATGCCGGTTTCGCGCTGGTGATCCTGGCGACGACCTATTTCAGCCTGGTGATCGGCGAGCTGGTGCCCAAGCAGCTGGCGCTGCGCGCGGCGGAGCCGATCGCGCTGCTGGCGGCGCGGCCGATGGCCGTGGTCGCGCGCTGCACCGCGCCGTTCGTCTGGCTGCTCGACAAGAGCTCCGCCTTGCTGCTGCGGCTGACCGGCGTGCGCCATTCGGGCGAACCCGAGGTCACCGCCGAGGAGCTGCACGTGATCTTCGCCGAGGCGACCCGCAGCGGGGTGATCGAGGAAGACGAGCGGGCGATCATGTCGGGCATCATGCGGCTGGCCGACCGCCCGGTGCGCGAGCTGATGACCCCGCGCACCGAGCTGCACTGGGTCGATCGCCGGGCCAGCGAGGACGAGCTCCGCGCGAAGATCAAGGAAAGCCCGCATTCGCTGCTGCCGGTGACCGACGGCACGCCCGACACCATCGTCGGCGTGCTGAAGGTGCGCGATGTGCTGGCGCTGCTGCTGGCCGGGCGCAAGGTCAATATCGCGCGGACGATGAAGAAGGCGGAGGTCATCCCCGACCAGCTCGACGCGATGGACGCGCTGCGGCTGTTGCAGCAGTCGGATGTGTCGATGGCGCTGGTGCACGACGAATACGGCCATCTGGAAGGCGTGGTGACGCCCGCCGACCTGCTCACCGCCATCGTCGGCACCTTCGCCAGCCATCAGGACGAGGGCGACGAGCCGATGGTGGTGGAGCGCGAGGACAAGACGCTGCTGATCGCCGGAGCGCTGCCCGCCGATGCGCTGGCCGACCGGCTGGGGCTGGAACTGCCCGACACCCGCGATTACGCGACGGCGGCGGGCTATGTGCTGTCGGTGATGAAGCGTCTGCCCAAGGAAGGCGAGCATTTCCGCGAGCAGGGCTGGCGCTTCGAGGTCGTCGACATGGACGGGCTCAAGATCGACAAGCTGCTGGTCAGCGCGGAACTGGGCGAGGATGGGCTGCCGGCTGGGGGCGATTGACGCCTTGGCTGAAGTTTCTCGCGCAGAGACGCAGAGATCGCAGAAAAAGATAGTGGGTTTCACGCGAAGACGCGAAGGCGCGAAGATGTTCTGCTTGCGCCGCAGGCCTCTTTCGGCTCTTCCAACGCTAGCTTCATGCGCAAATGCGCTGATTGATAAAAAGGGCTTCGCCGCCAGGTCTTCTTCTTCGCGCCTTCGCGCCTTCGCGTGAATCCCTCTTTCCTTCTAACCTTCCGCGATCTCTGCGTCTCTGCGCGCACCCGATTTCTCCTTGCTGCGGACACAGCAAAGCCCCCGCTGGCGAATGCGGGCTACCCTTCGACAGGCTCAGGGTGAGCGGGCCGTTCAAGAAGAATACAGAACCGCGCGGCCGGCGCGGGCTAGTCGGTAGCGCGCGCTGGGGCGGGCGGAGAAGTTTGCGAATGGCCGGGGCGCTCTTCCGCGGCGCCGCCGGCTCGTTCCTTTCGGCGACCGGCCGGGGCAGCGTGGCAGGCTCGCGAAAGCCACTTGCTGCACCCGCGCGGCTGATCGCGCCGCGCCACATCGACGATGCCGGTTCCAAACCCGGTAGCCGTTCCGCGCCGATGAGCGGGGAGACGGGTGGGCGGGAGAGGCCGCGGCAGTGCGCCATCCGGTCTGCCGCATCGACGCTCTTGGCTGGGCATGCCGCTGGAGCGTAACCGCCCGCAAACACGCGCCGCCGCGCCGGCCGCGCCGCCCCTCGGCAGGCTCCAAAGGAGCGGGCCGGGGAGCGAAGGAACGGGGCGGGGCAAGGCCTTTGCCCGCTCCCGGTCCTGCAACCGTTCCGAAAGAACGGTGCGGGGCGTATAACCGATATGGTTCTTTATGTCAAGATTTTTCTCGCACGAAGACACGAAGAGGTTGTGCCGGAGGCGGAGCCACTCTTCGATTCATCGGTTGCCGCAAGCGGTGACGATCAATGAATTCATTCCGCCTGCGGCGGAGGGCGGCATCTTCGTGTCTTCGTGGCTTCGTGGCTTCGTGTGAGACCATTTTTTTCTTTGCACATGGCGTAATATCAATAGTTTATAGACCTTTCCCACTTCGTCCCGCCGCCTGGTCCTTCCCCTCGCTTTCCCGCGCCTCCAGTTCCAGCAGCTTGCGGCAGACTTCGAGCGCCGCCGGGTGATTGCCCGCCGCCAGCGCCTTGGCCAGTTCGGCGCAGAGCCGCTGGCCGGCCCGGGTCTTGTGCCAGGCGACGGCCTGGCTGAGCGGAACGCTCAGCCGGTGGCAGTCGCGGGCGGGGTCGTCGCTGACGGAGAACAGCGCAAGCGTCGCCCGCCGCAGGCTGCGGGCGGGGAGCGATGGCTGTTCACCCGGGGGGCTGGTTTCCGAATGCGGCATGGCTGCCACAGGAGAACGGCGCTATCCCGAAGTTTTTCAGAGCCACTCGCTCGCAGCATGCAGCGCCACGCCGACCAGCCCGCCCACCAGCGTGCCGTTGATCCGGATGAATTGCAGGTCGCGGCCGACCGCCGCCTCGATCCGCCCGGTGACGGTGCGCGCATCCCAGCGGCGCACGGTCTCCGAGACCAGCCGGACGATCTCGCCGCCATAGCGGCTGGCGATGCCGATCACGGTGCGGCGGGCGAAGCGGTTGACCAGCGTTTGCAGCCTGATGTCGCTGCGCAGCGCGTTGCCGAACTCGCCGATGCTGGCGCCGAGCTGGCCCGAAAGCATCTGCCCGGGATTGCGCGCCGAGCGCAGCATCCGGGCGCGCAGCCGCTCCCACATCGCATCGAGCCAGCGGGTCATCGCCGGATTGGCCAGCACTTCCGCTTTCAGCCGCTGCACCCGTTCCTGCATTTCGGGCTTGTGCAGCAGGTCGTCGGCGAGCTGGTCGAGCCCTTCCTCGATCTTGCCGCGCAGGGGGTGGTCGGGATCGACCAGGGTCTCGGCGAGCAGGCGGTAGAGCCCGTCGAGCACGGTATTGGCCAGCTTCTCGTCGAGTCCGGTCCAGCGCAGCAGGCCGTTGGCGCGCTCGTGGATCATCGCGCGGATCAGCGCCTCATTGTCCTCGATCACCAGCCCGGCGCGGCGGATGAAGCCTTCGATGACGTGCAGATGCCGCCGGTCCGCAATCCCCGCCGTGAGCAGCTGGCCGAGCAGCGGCGCCAGATCGAGCCGTTCGAGCTGCGTCTTGAGCCCCGATTTGACCAGCCCGCCCAATTGTTCGGGATCGAGCGATTCGAGCATGTCGGCGAACAGATTGGCCGCCCCGGCGCGCAGCCGCGACCCTGCGCCCTGCGCCGGATCGGCGAGATAGGTTCCGGTCGCCGCCGCGATATTGTAGCCGCGCATGCGCCGGGCGATGACGATCGGGGTGAGGAAATTGTCGCGCAGGAAGGCGGCCATGGTCGCGGCGATGCGATCCTTGTTTTCCGGGATGATCGCGGTGTGCGGGATCGGCAGGCCGAGCGGGCGGCGGAACAGCGCGGTGACCGCGAACCAGTCGGCCAGCCCGCCGACCATCGCCGCCTCGGTGAAGGCCAGCGCATAGCCCCAGGCGGGGTGAGCGCCGCCCAGCAGGCGAATCGACAGAAAGGCCGCCGCCATGAGCAGCAGCAGCCCGGTGGCGATGATCCGCATGCGGCGGCCGCGGCCGGTTGCGATCGAAAGCTGCGATGGCTGCATGCCGCTCACTCGGCGGGCTGCGCCTCCGGACCGGATCCGCCGGGATAGCGCGCGGCGGCGCCATGTTCCGGCTCATAGGTCAGCAGCGAGCGGCGCAGCTTCGGCCCGACGCGCTTTTCGAAGCCGTCGGCCAGGCTGAAGCCGGCGGGGACGATCAGCAGGGTCAGCACGGTCGACATGATCAGCCCGCCGATCACCACCGTGCCCATCGGCGCGCGCCAGGCGCCGTCGCCGCCGAGCGAGACGGCGGTGGGAACCATCCCCGCGACCATCGCCACGGTGGTCATGACGATCGGCTGCGCGCGCTTGTGCCCGGCTTCCATGATCGCCTCGAGCTTGCTGGCGCCCTGCGCCATTTCCTCGATGGCGAAATCGATCAGCAGGATCGAGTTCTTCGCGACAATGCCGAACAGCATCAGGATGCCGATCACCACCGGCATCGACAACTCCTGGCCGACGATGAGCAGCAGCAGCAGCCCGCCGAGCGGGGCGAGGAACAGCGAGCCCATGTTGACCAGCGGCGAGACGAAGCGGTGATAGAGCAGCACCAGCACCGAGAACACCAGCAAAACACCCGCGATCAGCGCCTGGACGAAGCCGTCGAACATCTCGCCTTGCCAGCGGTCGGCGCCGAAAGGATCGTTGACCACGCCGGCGGGCAGGTTCTTCATGATCGGCAGGTCGTTGATCGCAGTCATCATGTCGCCCCGGACGATGTCGGGGCCCAGGTCCGCGCCGATGAACACGCGGCGGCTCTGGTTATAGCGCTGGACGCTGACCGGGCCGGTGCCGAAAGTGATTTCGGCGACGCTGGCAAGCGGCACCGAGCCGCCCGAAGCGGTCTGCACCGGCAGGTTCTTGATCGTATCGAGGCTGCGCCGCGAATCTTCGGATAGCCGCACCCGGATCGGCACCTGGCGGTCTTCCAGCGAGAATTTGGCGGCGTTCTGGTCGATATCGCCGATCGTCGCGATGCGGATGGTCTGGCTGAGCGCGGCGGTGGTCACTCCCAGGCTGGCGGCGAGATCGAGCCGCGGCGTAACGATCACCTCGGGCCGCCGCATGTCGGCGGCGACGCGCGGCGCGACCAGGCCGTCGATGCCCTTCATCTGCTCGACCAGCGTCGCCGCGGTCTCCCCGAGCAGGCGCGAATCGGAACCCGACAGCATGATCGAGATCGGCCGTCCCGAGCCGCCGCCGCCGCCGCCCATCGAATTCATGTCGAGGAACGAAATGCGCGCGTCCGGGATCTGCTGGAATTTGGGAGTCAGGCCGCGTTCGAATTCCTGGCTGGTCTGGCTGCGTTCGCGCTTGAGATTGATGAATATGCGGCCGCTGCCTTCCCTGACATTGGAAAAGGCGGTCAGGACATCGGGATCCTCGCTGGCGATCGCGGCGACGCGGTCGGCCACGGCGTCGGTCTGCGCCAAAGTCGTGCCCGGGACCATTTCGATATTGATCATGCTGAAGTCGCTGTTCGCGGTGGGGAAGAACGCCGACGGAATAACCGTGAGCAGCAGGCCGGAGAAGGCCAGCGCGCCCGCGCCGACGCCGACCATCCACAGCCGGTGATCGCGCAGCCGGGCGGCCATCCGCCGGCCGAAGCTCAACCGGCGGCCGCTGGCGGCAACTGCCTGCTTGTAAGCCGCGACCCCCGAAACATCGAGCGTCCACGACAGGATCGCCATATAGCGGTCCATCCACGGTCCGGCGGCGTGTTCGGCATGGCCATGGGACTTGAGGAAATAGGCCGCGACCATCGGCGTGATGGTGCGCGCCACCGCCAGGCTGAGCAGCACCGAAGTGACCACGGTCATGCCGAAACTCTTCATGAACTGGCCCGGGATGCCGCCCATCAGGCCGACCGGCAGGAACACCGCGACGATCGAGAAAGTGGTGGCGACCACCGCCAGGCCGATCTCGTCGGCGGCGTCGATCGAGGCCTGGTAGGCGCTCTTGCCCATGCGCATGTGGCGCACGATATTCTCGATCTCGACGATGGCGTCATCGACCAGCACGCCGGCCACCAGCCCCAGCGCCAGCAAGGAAATACTGTTGAGCGTGAGCCCGAAAAAGGCATCGATGAACCAGAAGGTGGGGATCGCCGACAGCGGTATGGCGATCGCCGAGATCACCGTGGCGCGCCAGTCGCGCAGGAAGAAGAACACCACGATCACCGCCAGGATCGCGCCCTCGACCATCGCCGCCATCGAGCTTTCGTATTGCTCCTTGATATAATCGACCGACGAATAGAGCCGGGTGAACTTGAGGCCCGGATGTTCCTTTTCGAGCTTGCCCAGCTCGACGACGGTCTCGTCGTAGACCGCGACATCCGAGGCCCCGCGCGCGCGGGTGATATCGACGATGATCACCGGCTTGCCGCCGAGTTTCGCCGACGAGGTGACTTCGGCGAAACTGTCCGAGACCTGGGCGAAATCGGAGAGCTTGACGGTGCGGCCACCGCCCAGCGGAATGTCCTTCTGCGAGAGCTCGTAAGCGCTCTTGGCGTTGCCCAATACGCGCACCGACTGGCGCGAACCGCCGATCTCGGCCTTGCCGCCCGCCGCATTGACGTTGAGCTGGCGCAGCGCATTGTTCACCTGCGCCGCCGAAATGCCGAGCGATTGCATCCGCGCCGGATCGAGCGTCACGCGGATTTCGCGGCTGACCCCGCCGCCGCGCGTGACCGCGGCCATGCCGGGGATCGCGAGCAGGCGCTTGGACACGATATCGTCGGCGAACCACGAGAGCTGCTCGACCGTCATGTCGTCGGCGGCGATCGCCCAGGCGGCGATTTCCGCTCCCCGCCCTGTCATTTTGTTGACTTGCGGCTCGAGAATCCCCTCGGGCAATTCGCCGCGAGCCTGATCGACGGCGTTCTTGACCTCGCTGACCGCCGCGTTGATGTCGGTGCCGATCTGGAACATGACAAAGGTCATGCTGTTGCCTTCGGTCGCCGACGACTGAATCGAATCGACCCCGTTGATCGTGCGCACCGCAGCTTCGACCCGCTGGGTGATCTGGGTTTCGATCTCGGTCGGCGCGGCGCCGGGCTGCGCGATCATCACGCGGACTGCCGGGAACTCGATATCGGGCATGTCCTGGATCTTCATCCCCATGAAGGAGACGATGCCCATCAGCACCAGACCGACGAAGAGCACGATCGGCACAACCGGATTGCGGATCGACCAGGCCGAGATGTTGCGGAAATTCATGGCTCAATCCTGCGCCACGGCGTTCACTGCTTGACCAGCTTGGGGTTGACCGTCTCGCCGGCCGAGAGGAACCCGCCCGAGCGGATCACCACCCGTTCGCTGCCGTCGAGACCCTCGACGATGGCGATGCCGGAATCGGAAACCAGGCCGGTCTTGACATTGCGGCGCTGCGCCTTGTTGTCCTTGCCGACGATGAACACATAGCTGACCTTGCCGTCCGACAGCAGCGCGGAATCGGGCAGCTGCGGCGCGACGATGGTGCCCGAGGCGATGACCGCATTGGCGAAACCGCCGGGCTTGAGCTCGGGCGCATAGGCCAGGGCGATGCGGGCGATGCCCTGACGGCTCGCCGGATCGATCACCGGCGCAACCTGCCAGACTTCGCCGCCGAACGCCTTGCCGGCGCCGACCGGGGTGACCTGCGCCATGGTGCCCTGCGCCAGCTTGGCGAGATCGGCCTCGCCGACTTGCGCTTTCAATTCCATCTCGCCGCCCCGGGCGATGCGGAACAGCACGCCGCTGCCGCTGGAAACCACCTGGCCCGGCTCGACCTTGCGTTCGAGCACCAGTCCGGCGGCGGGGGCGACGATATCGAGGCGGCGGGTGCGCGCCTGCAATTCGCCAAGCTGGGCGCTGGCGACGCGGACCCGGGCGCCGGCGGCGTCGCGGGTGGCGGTCAGCCGGTCGATATCGGCCTTGGAGATGAACCCGCGCGCGACCAGCTTCGAGGCGCGATCGAGATTGGCCTGCGCCAGCCGGGCGTCGGCCTGCGCCACCTGGATCTGCGCGGCGCTGCTCGCCTGCTGTTCGACCTGGACCGACCGATCGACCACCGCGAGCACTTGCCCGGCGCCGACCCAGTCGCCCGGTTCGACCAGCACGGCCGCAATCTGGCCGCCCTCGCCGGCCACGCCGACCGGCAGTTCGCGCCGCGCCGCCAGCGTGCCATTGGCGCTGATCGTGCCGGTGACCGTGATCCGCCCCGGCGTCACCACCGAGACCAGCGGCGCCTGCGAGACGCCCTTGGGGACGGTTTGCGCGGAATCGCCGCGATGCAGCAGGAACCAGACCCCGACGATCAGCGCCAGCGCGATCGCCGCAATCAGCCACATGCGGCGGCGCGAGCGGCGCTCGTCGTCATCGGCATATTCCAGCGGATTGAGCGGCGATGTCTGCGCCTGCGCGTCGCTGGTATCGATTCTGGCGTCGTAATTCATGAAAACCTTCGCCCAAGCCCGGCCATTTTCGCGCAGCGGCGGTGCACGCGCAACGGCCCTGCCGCACCTGTTTGTCTGGTCTCGACGGGCAAACACGCCGGCTGGCCGGGCCTTTGGCGGGACCGGTTAACCGTGCCGCAATAGACCCGGGGGGCGCGGGAGGCAATGCGCGGCTTGTCTCAGACCGTTACAATTGGATATTAACCGCGCAGATCGAGGCTGCGGCGAAGCGGGGCTCAGTATTTGAGCTGGCGTTCGTAGAGGTCGCGATAGTGCTGGATGCGGGTGACGCGCAGCCCCTGCATGCCCGAGCGATCGACCGCGCGCTGCCACGAGGCGAATTCCTCGAGCGTCAGATTGTAGCGCTCGCAGACCTCGTCGATGGTCAGCAGCCCGCCGTTGACGGCGGCGACGACCTCGGCCTTGCGGCGCACCACCCAGCGCGTCGTGCCGGGATCGGGCAGCGACGCGACCGTGAGCGGTTCACCGAGCGGTCCGATTACCATGGCCGGCCTGATCTTCTGGTTCTCGATCATTATTGTCCTCGATCGCCGGTCAACGAATCCCCGGCGAATGATGCAGCTATGCCATCGCCAGGTTTGCCATTGGCTGAAAGTTCAGGGTTAACAGGGGGTGACGGGCGATCGCCGCCACCGCCGGTTTGCGCCGCCAGGGCGCGCGCCGGAAAGCGTTCGAAGCCGCCGCCGCGGCAGGCGGCAAGGTTAACCGCAGCGAGCAGGGCGCGGCGCGCGGCATGGCCGGCGCTGAGCCGATCGCGCAGCAACGGCCACTCCGGCGCCGCCGCGCGGCGGCTCGCCAGCGCCTGCCGGCCAGGCTGCCGGTGCAGGGTTTCGAGTTCGAATCCGATATCCATCCGGCATTCTATAGACGCAGTAAGGTTCAAGGGAGGTAAAGGCGGGCTTTACCGGGCGGTCATGGAGGTTAACCGCGTCTTCAGCCATGTCCTTCGCCGGCAACTGCGTGTAAGGCGCGCGCGATGACTGCCCCGGCTTCCCTTTTCTCCGGCCTGCTTTCGGGTCTCGATCCGGCCGCGCTGTTCGGCCTGGCGGGGCCGCTCCCCGCGCGCCGCATCGTCGTGGCGATGTCGGGCGGGGTCGACAGTTCGGTGGTCGCGGCGCTGGCGGCGGCGAGCGGGGCGGAGACCATTGGCATCACTTTGCAGCTCTACGATTCTGGCGCGGCGAGCGGGCGCAAGGGGGCCTGCTGCGCCGGCGACGACATCCGCGACGCCCGCTCTGTCGCCGACCGGCTGGGCATTGCGCATTACATCGTCGACCACGAGACGCGGTTCCGCGAGGAGGTGGTCGAGCGCTTCGCCGGCGAATATCTCCAGGGCCGCACCCCGATCCCCTGCATCCGCTGCAACATGGGGCCCAAGTTCACCGACCTGTTCGCCATGGCCCGCGAGCTGGGGGCCGATTGCCTGGCGACCGGGCATTATGTGCGGCGGGTGGCGGGCCCGGCCGGTCCCGAGCTGCACCGCGCCGCCGATCCCGCGCGCGACCAGAGCTATTTCCTCTACGCCACCACCGAGGCGCAGCTCGATTATCTGCGCTTCCCGCTGGGCGGTCTGCCCAAGCCCGAGGTGCGGCGCATCGCCGAGGCGGCGGGGCTGCGGGTCGCCGCCAAGCCCGACAGCCAGGACATCTGCTTCGTGCCGGACGGCGACTATGCCTCGGTGGTGCGCCAGTTCAGGCCCGAGGCCGACGCGCCCGGCGATATCGTCCATGCGGAAAGCGGCGCGGTGCTGGGGCGGCACCGGGGGATCGTGCATTACACCGTCGGCCAGCGCCGGGGGCTGGAGATCGGCGGGCAGGCCGAGCCGCTCTATGTCACCGGCATCGATGCGGCGCAGCGCCGCGTGCTGGCCGGGCCGCGGCGGCTGCTGGCGGTGCGCGCGGCGCGGCTGGTCGAGACCAACCGCATCGGCCCGCTGCCCGAAGTCCCCCTGACCGCCAAGGTGCGCTCGCTGGCGAAGCCGGTGCCGGTGGTGCTCGAGGGGCCGCTGGGAGAGGGAACGGATACGGCGATCCGCTTCCTCGAGCCCGAATACGGCGTCGCTCCGGGGCAGGCGGCGGTGCTCTATGCCGGGGAGCGGGTGGCCGGCGGCGGCTGGATCGACGCGACGGAGAGCGCGGCCTAGAGCGGCGTGCGTTATATCTGACCCACCCTGACGGAGCCAGGATTCTTGGCCCAGTTCAAGAAGCGATGGAAGGAGCTATGCGAGCATATACGTGACTGACGAGCGACGCTGGAAATGGGCCAAAAGCGGCCCGCCCCTGCGGGCCGCTTGCCCCAGGAAGCCCCTCGGACAGCGTCACGTTGCTCGCACGGGTTCCCGACCCGCACTGCGCAACGCTCCTTGCCGAGAAGCTTCCTGGAGCAATCAGGGTGGGTCAGATATAGCGTACGCCGCTCTAGTCCTCCCAAGGCTCCAGCACGCAGCCCTGCCCGTCAAGGTAGGTCGCGGTCTGGCTCGAAAGCAGCGGGAAGCTGGCGGTGACGCTGCGCTGCCTGGTGTTCTCGCTGAGCATGACCAGCCCCATCCCGGGCTCGAAATCCTTGCGGCAGTCGGCGAGCGCGCGGCCGGCGGCAAAGCGGCAGGAACAGGCGACGCGCGCGCCGAACGATGCCCCGGCGACCGCGCGGGCGGTCAGCGGCGTCCGGAACCAGGCGAGCAGCACCAGCGCCGCGAGCGCCGCGAACACCAGATAGCGCCGCCAGCTGCGGCGGCGAAGTCTGGGCAGGGATTTGGGTTCGGCTGTTGCCATATCGACCCGGCTTACGCATGGAAGGCGGGTGATGTCGACCCGCTGGCTGCCCCTTATCCTGCCGTTGCTGGCTGTGCCAGCCCTGTCCGGCTGCGGCGGCGGCGATGCGGCCAAGGCGCCGCCGCCGCTTGCCCAGGCGGCGCTGGCGGCGGTCGACAAGCGCCCCGGCGTGCCGCGCGAGGCGCTCGCCCGGCGGATCGACGCGCTGTTTGGCGATGCCGGGGCCGGCGAAACCAGGGCGCTGCTGGTGCTGCGCGGCGGCCGCATCGTCGCCGAGCGTTATGGCGCCGGTTACGGCAAGGAGACCCGCTTTCTCGGCTGGTCGATGACCAAATCGGTCACCGGCGTGCTGATCGGCCTGCTGGTTTCCGATGGGCGGCTGCGGATGGACGAGACCGCGCCGGTGCCCGCCTGGCAGCGCCCCGGCGATCCGCGCGGCGAGATCACCCTGCGCCAGCTGCTGCAGATGCGATCCGGGCTGCGCCATACCGAGGAAGGCGAGCCGATCCAGGAATCCGACGAAGTGCGGATGCTGTTCCTCGACGGGCGCGACGACATGGCGGCGCATGCCGAGGCGCAGCCGCTGGAGGCCGAGCCGGGCCGCAAGTTCGAATATTCCTCGGCGACCTCGGTGATTCTCGCCGACCTTGCCGCGCGGGTGCTGACCACCAGCGAGGATCCCGCGTTCCGCCGCCAGGCGCTGGCCGAGTATCTGCGCACACGGGTGCTCGAGCCGGTCGGGATGCAATCCGCCCTGCCCGAATTCGACGCGGCGGGAACCTTCATCGGATCAAGCTTCCTGCACGCGACGGCGCGCGACTGGGGCAAATTCGGCGAGTTCCTGCGCAACAAGGGATCGGTCAGGGGCGCGCAGATCGTGCCGCGCGGCTGGATCGAATTCATGACCGCGCCAAGCCCGCGCAACCGCGGCTACGGCGCGCAGCTGTGGCTCAATCATCCGCAGGCGCCGGGCGGCGAGACGCTGCTGCCCGGCAATCTGCCCGCCAGCCTGTTCGCCTGCGCCGGGCACGGCGGGCAATATGTCATCGTCTCGCCCAGCCAGAAGCTGACGATCGTGCGGCTGGGCAAGAGCGGCGATCCCGAGCGGGCGGCGTTGCGCGGCCATCTGGCTGGGATCGCGGGGATGTTCGGGAGGGAATAAAGCAAACCAATCAAAGTCCGCAACACAAGTCCCTCTCCATTTTTGCGAAGCACAAATGGGGAGGTGGCCCACCGCAGGTGGGTCGGAGGGGTATCGGCCTCGCGCAATTACCCCTCCGTCAGCGCTTCGCGCCGCCACCTCCCCATTTGCACTTCGTGAAAATGGAGAGGGACTTTTAGCTCGAAATAAAGGTGCTGTACCTTATCTTATTTCCCTACCGCGCCATGCGGCAGCACATCTTCCGCCGCGATGCCGCGCTCGTCGACCAGGCCCTCCGGATCGGGATGGATCAGGATCTCGACATCGGGAAACTCGGCGAGCAGCTTGGCCTCGATCTCGTCCATCACCGTATGCGCGTGGCGCACGCTCATGTCGGGATCGACCCAGACGTGGAACTGGACGAAATCGCGGTTGCCCGATGTCCGCGTGCGCATGTCGTGCACGCCGCGCAGCTCCGGGTGGCGGCCGAGCACTTCGATGAAGCGCGTCTTCTTGTCCTCGGCCCATTCGCGGTCCATCAGCTGCTCGATCGCCGCAGTCGAGGCGCGCCACGCGCCCCAGCCGAGCCACAGCGCGATGGCGAGACCGAAGGCCGGATCGGCCCCGGCGATACCGGCGTATTGATCCAGCGCCAGCGCCGCGATCACCGCGAGGTTGAGCAGCAGGTCGGACTGGTAATGGACGTGATCGGTGGCGATGGCGAGGCTGCCGGTGCGGCGGATGACGTGACGCTGCCAGGCGAGCAGCGCCAGCGTCGCGGCCAGGGCGGCCAGCGACACCGCAATGCCCTCGCCCGCCGCCGCAGTGCGCCCGCCGCCGAGCATCTGCTCGATCGCCCGGAACCCCAGGCCCAGCGCCGAGATCGAGATCAGCACCACCTGGAACATCGCCGCCAGCGCTTCCGCCTTGCCGTGGCCGAAGCGGTGCGCATCGTCGTCTGGCTGCGCCGCGACCCAGACGCCCGCCAGCGTCGCCAGGCTGGCGACGAGATCGAGCGCAGTGTCGGCAAGGCTGCCGAGCATCGCGGTCGAGCCGGTCGACCAGGCCGCCCAGCCCTTCAGCGCGACCAGCAGGAAGGCCACCGCGATGCTGGCGAAAGCCGCGCTGCGGTTCAGCGCGGCGGCCTGGCTGCGCCGGTCCGGCTGGGGTCTCATGGATAGAGCAGCGTGCTGGTCCAGCCGCTCCCCTGCCTGGCGAAGCGCCGCCGCTCGTGGAGGCGATGCGGGCGGTCGAGCCAGAATTCGATCGTTTCGGGATTCAGGCGAAATCCGGTCCAGTGCGGCGGCCGCGCGACCGCGCGCCCTTCGAATTGGCGCTCCGCCGCCTCGTAGCGCGCGACGAAGCTGGCGCGGGAATCGAGCGGAGCCGACTGGTCGGAGGCCACCGCGCCGAGCTGCGAATCGCGCGCGCGGCTGGCGAAATAGGCGTCCGCTTCGGCGGCAGCGACCTCGGCCAGCGCGCCTTCGATGCGGATCTGGCGGCGCAGCGACTTCCAGTGAAACAGCAGCGCGGCCTGCGGATTGGCGGCGATCTCGGCCCCCTTGCGGCTGTGGCCGTTGGTGTAGAAGGTGAAGCCTTCGGACCCGTGGCCTTTGAGCAGCACCATGCGCAGCGAGGGCGCGCCCTGCGGCGTGGCGGTCGCCAGCGCCACGGCGTTGGCGTCGTTGGGTTCCTGCGCGCGCGCCTCGGCGAACCAGGCGCCGAACAGCGCGATGGGGTCGCCATCGGGGATCGCGTCGATGGCCTGTTCCGCTTCCACGTGCCTGTTCCGATTGCGCTGCGAGATCGATCCGGGGCCTGCGCCCTGCCCGCGCCATAGTCCTTGATCGCCCTCAAGAAAAGCGCAGCCTTGCCGTAGGCGCATTGCAAACCTAGCTTAGGCCGCATGGCCAAAGACCCCTATGCAATCCTGGGCGTATCGCGCGGCGCGGGCGAGAAGGACATCAAGTCCGCCTATCGCAAGCTCGCCAAGGAGCTGCACCCGGACAAGAACAAGGACAATCCGCGCGCGGCGGAGCGGTTCAGCGAGATTACCAACGCCTACGACCTGCTGTCGGACAAGGACAAGCGCGCCCGCTTCGACCGCGGCGAGATCGACGCCGACGGCAATCCGCAGGGCTTTGGCGGCGGCGGCCCGGGCAGCGGCCATTCCGGCTTCCGCGCCGACGGATTCGAAGGCTTCGGGGGCGAGGGCATCGACCTCGGCGATATTTTCGGGGGATTGTTCGGCGGCCGCGGCGGCTTCGCCGGAGCGGGCCCAGGGCCAGGCCGCGGCCGTCCGCCGCCAAGGGGCGCCAACGCAACCTACCGGCTCAACGTCTCCTTCGCCGACGCCGCCACCCGCGCTGCCCAGCGCATCACCCTGGGCGACGGCAAGACCATCGATCTCAAGCTGCCCGCCGGGGTCGAGGACGGCACCCAGATGCGGCTGGCCGGCAAGGGCGAGCCGGGCCCGGGCGGGGCCGGCGATGCGCTGGTGACGATCCACGTCCAGCCGCACGGCTTCTTCCGCCGCGACGGCGACCACATCCGGCTCGACTTGCCCGTCGGGCTCGACGAGGCGGTGCACGGCGCCAAGGTCAAGGTGCCGACGGTGGAAGGCGCGGTGATGCTGACGGTGGCGCCCGGCAGCAGCTCGGGCAAGACGCTGCGGCTGCCGGGCAAGGGCTTTTCGCGCAAGGACGGTTCGCGCGGCGACCAGCTGGTCAGCCTCGAGATCGTGCTGCCCGAAGGCGACGCCGAGCTGGCCCGGCGGCTGGAAGGCTGGCGCGACGAGCGCCCGCTGCGCGCCAAGCTGGGCGTCTGAGAAAATTCACCGGGGGAGGAGAATTTGGAAGAACGGCCGCTCAGCGATCCCATCGCCCATCACGACCTCTCGCCCGAGGCGCGCCGCAAGGAAGCGCAGCGCTGGCGCGAGGGGTTGCAGGAGGCCTTCGACACCCATGTCGGCCCGGGCTCGCGCTTTTTCCGGGTGGTCAAGCGGGTGTGGACCGGCGCCTATTACGATGGGTTCATTCATGCAGGAAATTTAGCCTATATGGCGATTTTGGCGCTGTTCCCGTTCTTCATCACCATGACGGCGGTGTTCACCCTGCTGGGCGAAGCGGGTCAGCGCGAGGAATCGGTCGATGCCTTCCTCAGCGCGCTGCCGCCGCTGGTCGCGCAGGTGCTCGAGCCGGTCGGCCACAGCGTGGTTTCGGCGCGCAGCGGCTGGCTGCTGTGGGTTGGCGGGCTGGTCGGGCTGTGGACGGTGTCCAGCCTGATCGAGACGATCCGCGACATCCTGCGCCGCGCCTATGGCACGCCGCTGACCCAGGCCTTCTGGCGCTATCGCCTGTTCTCCTCGGCGATGATCTTCGGCGCGGTGGTGACGCTGCTGTTTGCGCTGTTCCTGCAAGTGGCGATCACCACCGCGCAGGAGGTGATCACCACCTGGTTCCCCCGGCTGGAAAACGTCGCGCAGGTGCTCGCCACCTCGCAGCTGATCCCGGCGGTGGTGCTCTATCTGTCGATATTCCTGCTGTTCCTGTCGCTGACCCCGGAAGCCTATCGCGGCAAGGCCTATCCGAAATGGCCCGGCGCGCTGACGGTGACGCTGTGGTGGGTGGCGGTTTCGATGGCGCTGCCGATGGTGCTGCGGCGGTTTTTCACCTACGATCTGACCTATGGCAGCCTGGCGGGGGTGATGATCGCCCTTTTCTTTTTCTGGCTGGTCGGCTTAGGGGTGGTGGTCGGCGCGGAACTCAACGCAGCGCTGGCGGTAACGCCCGAGGAGCGCGACATGCTGGGCCATCCCGGCGCCCGCGATCCCCAGGCCGCGCAAAGACAACCGAACGAGGCAGCATGACCGGACTGATGCAAGGCAAACGCGGGCTCATCATGGGCCTGGCGAACGACAAGTCGCTGGCCTGGGGCATTTCCCGGAAATTGCGCGAGCACGGGGCGGAGCTGGCCTTTTCCTATCCCAACGAGGCGATCGAAAAGCGCGTGCGCCCGCTGGCGAGCGAGCTGGGCAGCGATTTCGTATTCCCCTGCGATGTCGGCGACATGGCGGCGCTGGATGCGGCTTTCGCGACGCTGGCGGCGCGCTGGCCGGCGATCGACTTCGTCGTCCATGCGATCGGCGCGTCGGACAAGAACGAGCTGCGCGGGCGCTATTGCGACACCAGCCTGGACAATTTCCTCAGCACGATGAACATCAGCGTCTACAGCCTGACTGCCGTGGCGCAGCGGGCCAGCGCGATGATGCCCAATGGCGGATCGATCCTGACCCTGACCTATTACGGCGCGGAAAAGGTCGTGCCGCATTACAATGTGATGGGCGTGGCGAAGTCGGCGCTGGAGACCAGCGTCAAATATCTCGCCGCCGATCTCGGCCGCGACAATGTCCGGGTCAATGCGATCTCGGCCGGGCCGATCCGCACGCTGGCGGCATCGGGGATCGGCGATTTCAACCTGATCCTCAAATGGAACGAACTCAACGCGCCGCTGGGGCGCAATGTGACGATCGAGGATGTCGGCGGGGCGGGGCTTTACCTGCTGTCCGACCTGTCATCGGGGGTGACGGGCGAGATCCACCACGTCGATGCCGGCTATCACGTCATCGGCATGAAGCGCGAGGATGCGCCGGATATTGCGCTGAGTTGACCGGACTCAATTCCCCGCAGGCTTGGCCGGGCCGCCCTCGGGGTCCTGCAACGCGCGCTGCTTCATTTCATATTCCTTCTCGAGCTGCTCGACCCGCGCCTGGGTGGCGGCGGCGTCCTGGTCGATGGTCGCCAGGCGGCGGGCGCGTTCGGCGGCGATCAGCTCGCTGAAGCGGATGTTGGGGTCGGACTGCTTTTCGGCATAGGCGGTGTCGATGAACTTGCCCAGGCAGCCGGTGAACCCGCCGGCGCCGACCGGCGAGCAGCTGAGCGTGCCGGTCGCTCCGACCGCCTCATAGGCGATCACCCGGTTATTCCAGGCATCGTTCTGCGGCGAGAAGCTTTCGCGCAGCGGCTCGGGAATGCGGTAGCGTTCGGCCTCGGCCTTGCGCGCGCAGACGGTGATCTCGTTGTCGGTCGATTGCGGGCAGGGATCGTCGCCATAGACGATCAGCTGGTTGACCTTCTCTTCCTCGCTCTGCGCCAGCGCGGGAGCGGACAGCAGCAGCGCAGCGTGCAGAAAAACGGTGGCGGCGAGGATCAGGCGAGGCATAATTCCGGCTCCCGTGGGTAATTCGCCCGATATAGGCGCAATTGCCGCTGAACGATAGGTGAAGCGGCGCAGGCGCGGCTTGATCCGGGACAATTCGTTGGATTCCTGCCGCTCAGATTTTCTCCGACAGGCGGATGGCGATGCGGCAGCCGAGGCGGATCGCGCCGGACAGCAGCGGATAGAGCGGCGCCCGCTCCGCCCCCGCCGCCAGCGCCGCCGCGCGGTGGGCGCGCTCGTCGTCGCGGAACTCCGCAATCAGGCCGGAGAGTTCGGGATCGCCGCCCTCCAGCTCGTCCAGCTGGGCGGTATAGTGCCGGTCGATCTCCTGCTCGATCGCCGCAGTGCAGGCCATCGCCGCTTCCGGGCCAAGCAGCGCGGTCGCCGCGCCGAGCGCGAAACCGGCGGCGCTCCACACCGGTTGCAGCGCGGTCGGGCGCACCCGGCGCGCGGCCAGCAGTGCGTCGAACTTGGCGAGATGCGCAGCTTCCTGGCTCGCCATCGCCTCGATCTCGGCGGCATGCGGCGCGCGCGCACCCATCACCGCGCGCTGCCCGGCATAGATCCGGGTCGCGCCATATTCGCCGGCCTGATCGACCCGGATCATCGCGGCGGTGCGGCGGGCGCCGGTCATGCCGGCACCTTGCGGCTGCGCGTCAGGAGCAGCTTTATCGCCAGCGCAGCGGCGCAGGAGAACAGAAAATTCCAGCCCGCCAGCGAGACGCCCAGCAGACTCCACGGCGCGACATCGCAGCGCACCAGCGGCGCGTTCATGATCGCCTCGAGCGGGTCGCCGCCGGCAGCGGCCGCAGTGGTCGCACACGACGTAAACCCTTCCCACCAGCCATATTCGACCCCGGCGTGGAAACCGCCGATGACCCCGGAAATGGCGATTGCCTGCCCCGCCAGCGCGACCAGGACCGTGCCCGGCGGGCGAACCAGCGCCAATATGGCAAAGCCCAGCGCCGCAAAATGCGCATAGCGCTGCCACCAGCACATCTCGCAAGGGTAGAGCCCGAAGCCGTATTGCGAGACATAGGCGCCCGCCAGCAGCGCCAGCGGCGCCAGCACGGCCAGCGTTCGCGCCAGCCGGCCTGCCATGGCCGCATTCGCGCCTGGTGCCATATGCGGCTTACGGCCGGCGCGCGACGACGGGCGCGGCGGGCGATGTGCGGCGCAGGGTTTCGAGCGCGTAGTGCAGCTGGAAGTCCTTGATGCCCTTAACCTTCAGCTCCTCGGCGGTCAGCTTGAAGCGGGGATCGTCCTGCTTGTCGGTTTCGAGCTGCTTCTCGTCGAGCGCGATCTCGTTGATCAGATGGCCGCGCAGGTCGGATTCGCGCATCGTGCGCTCCGAGCGTTTGCGCGCATCGGGATCGGAGAGCTGCGGCACGCGGATGTCGGGCTCGATGCCGCCTTCCTGCACCGATTTGCCCGAGGGCGTGTAATAGCGCGCGGTGGTCAGCTTGATCGCGCTGGTGCGATCGAGGCTGATCATCTGCTGGACGCTGCCCTTGCCGAAGCTGCGCTCGCCCATGACCACGGCGCGCTTGTTGTCCTGCAGCGCGCCGGCGACGATTTCGGAGGCCGAGGCGCTGCCCGCATCGATCAGCACGATCACCGGCAGACCCTTGGCGCCGTCGCCCTTGATCATCGATTCGGCGCGGTAATATTCGTTTTCGGAAGCGACCCGGCCGCGCTGCGAGACGATCGTGCCGGCGCTGAGGAACAGGTCGGACAGCGCCACCGCCTCGTCGAGCGAGCCGCCCGGGTTCGAGCGCAGATCGAGCACCAGCCCGGAGAGCTTGCCCGCCGACTGCTGCCTGAGCTGGCCGATCGCGGCATTGACCTCGCGCCCGACATTGCGCGAGAATTCGTTGACCGAGATCACCCCGATCGCGCCTTCGAGCTTGGAAGTGACCGGCTGGAGATCGATCACGCCGCGTGTGACGGTGACGTCGAACGGCTCGTCGCGACCGGCGCGGAAGATGGTCAGGCGGATCGAGGTGCCCGCCTCGCCGCGCATCTTGGCGACCGCATCGTCGATATCGCCGCCGTAATGCAGCTTGCCGTCGAGGTGGGTGATATAGTCGCCCGCCTTGAGCCCGGCCTTTTCCGCCGGGCTGCCGCGCATCGGCGAGACCACCTTGACCGCGCCATCGTCCATCACCACCGACAGGCCGAGGCCCGAATAGCTGCCGTCGATCATCGTTTCGAGCCGCTGCAGGCTGGCCCCGTCGAGATAGGAGGAATGCGGATCGAGGCTGGTCAGCATGCCGTCGATCGCGCCCTTGAGCAGCTTGTTGTCATCGACCGGCTCGACATAATTGGCCTTGATCAGCTGGTAGACCGCGACCAGCTTGCCGAATTGCGGGCCGGAGCGGGCATCGACCGCAGCAAGGCCGGCGGTGGTGGCGGGGATCAGGGCAACCGTGCTGACCAGCAGGGCGGCGCGGAGGAGCGGGGCGAATTTCATCGGAAACGAAGCCTTTTCGAAGAATGCGGCGATACTACCGCCGGACGCCGGCAAACGCCAGCGGGGGATGAGGGCGCGGCCCTCATAGCGGCGCGATGTATTCCAGAGGATTAACCGGCTCGCCCCCGCGGCGCAGTTCCAGCGTAAGCACCGGGCGTCCTGCCCCGGCGATGCCGATCGGCGATCCCGCCAGCAGGCTGTCGCCGACTCTTGTGTCGAGCTGGGCGAGGCCGGTGACCAGCGAGGTCCAGCCGCCGCGGTGCTCGATGATGACGATCGCGCCATAGCCGCGATAGGGCCCGGCGAAGACAACCCGCCCCGCCGCCGGGGCCACCGCCTGCGCGCCCTGCCGCACCGCCAGCGCGATCCCGCGCGAGCGCGGCAGCCCGGGCGGGGTCTCGCCGAAACCGGCGACCAGCCTGCCGGCGGCGGGCAGGCTATAGCCCGGCAGGCCCGCAGCCGGGGCAGCAGACGGCGTTACCGCCGCGACCTGGGCGTCCTCTGGCCGGGCCGGGCGCAGAACCGGGCCGGGCAGCGCCGCCAATTCGTCGCGCAGCCTGCCCGATTTGCCGAGGCCGGCGGAGAGATCGTCAAGGTCCCTCGCCCGTTCGGCCAGCGCCAGCGCGCGTTCGGATTCGCGGTCGGCAATGCCGCTGACATTGCGCGAGGCGAGCCGCTGGCTGGTTTCCAGCGCGACCAGGCTCTGCCGCCGCTGTTGCAGCAGGCCCTGGCTGGCGCGCAGCCGGACCACCGCCAGCCGCGCCTGTTGCTGCAGCGCCCGGGCGCGCTGGAGCTCGCTGCGCAGTTCGGCGGTGCGGCGCTCGACCTCGGGCAGCATGGTGGCGAGCACCGCGCGCAGATGCATGGTGTCGCGCACCGAACCCGGGCGCAGCAGCGTCAGCACCGGCGGGCGGCGCGACAGGCGTTGCAGCGAGGCGGTCAGCCGGACCAGCGGCTGCTGCTTTTCGGCCAGCCGGATGCGAAGCGCGCGGCGCTGGCCTTCGATCAGCCCCACATTCGCTTCGCCCTGCGCGATGTCGGCCTGCACCTCCTGGATGCGCGCGGCGACTCCGGCGGCTTCGCGCGCGGTGCGGTCGGCGGCCTGGCTGGCGGTGGCGGCGTCGGCTTCGAGCTTTTCCGCCCGCTGGCGCGCGGCGGCGCCTTCGCTTTGCGCGGCGAGCAGCGCCTGCCTGATTTCCTCGGGATTGTCGAAGGCCGCAGGCCCCTGCGCCCACACCGCAGCTGCAATCAGGCCTGCAATCGGGAGCGAGATCAGCGTGTGGCGCAGGTTCGCGGGCATGGCGGCGGCCTTATCCCGAACGGTGATAGGGATGGCCAGCCAAAATGCTGGTCGCCCGCCACAATTGTTCGGCGAGCATCGCGCGGGCGAGCAGATGCGGCCAGGTCATTGCGCCGAAGCCGAGCAGCAGATCGGCCTTGCCGCGCGCCTGCGCGCCGTGGCCGTCCGCCGCGCCGATGTGGAACCGCGCCTCGCGCACGCCCTCGTCGCGCCAGCGTCCGAGCAGCGCGGCGAATTCCTCGGACGTCAGCTGGCGGCCGTGCTCGTCGAGCAGCACCTCGCGCGCGGGGCTGACCGGCGGCGGGATCGTCCCGCCGGTCTCGGGCAGTTCGCTGAGCTGCAAGGGCCAGGCAATGCGCCTGGCGTAGCGCGCGACCAGTTCGGCTTCGGGCGAATGGCCGATCTTTCCGCGCGCGATGATATGCAATTTCATTGGCTTAAGTGGAAAATCGGTATTATATTACCGCATCAGACCGTTCCTGAAGCACCGTCGCCGAACGCCCACATGCGCTCCAGATTGTAGAAGCTGCGCACTTCCGGGCGGAAGACATGGACGACGACATCGCCGGCATCGACCAGCACCCAGTCGGCGGCGGGCAGGCCTTCGATGCGCGCGTGGCCGAAGCCGCCGTGCTTGATCCGCTCGGCGAGCTTCTGGGCGATCGCCGCGACCTGGCGGTTGGACCGGCCCGAGGCGATGACCATGTGATCGGCGATCGAGCTCTTGCCCTCGAGCGGGATCGAAACCACCTCCTGCGCCTGATCGTCGTCGAGCGATTGCAGCACGAGTTCGTGCAGCGAGCCAGGCTCGCAGGATATCGCCAAAGCCGCTTGCGGGGCGGCCCCGCCTGATGGGGCTGCGCCGGCTGTGGCCGGCTGAATTTGCGCCTGCGTCATGAAAGTCGGGTTAGCTCCTGTGGACTTGCGCAAAGCCATATGGGGACGGATGTCCCGCAAACAACGCTGCGGCTGGGGTTTGGCAGGCCAATCGGCGGGATCGGGCGGCGCTTCACGCGGAAACCGGAGGGATCGGCTTATGCGTCACCCCGTCGCGCAAGGCCCGCGCCTTGCAGCGGCTGGCCCAGTGCGGATCGGCCTGGCGGATTGCCGTCGCCGAACGCCTGTCGGGGTCGAAACGCAGATACACCAGCGCCGGTGCGCTCCATCCTGCCCGGTTGCGGATACTGGCGGCAGACCTGCGGAAAGGCCTGAGCCAGGCCATCGCGGGGCTCGCGAGGGCAGCGGCATCATAGCCCGGACGGGCGATCACCGCAATCGCCGCGATTCGGGCGATCCCCCGCCAGTCTTTCCAGCGGCCGAATTGCGCGAGATTGTCCGATCCCATCAGCCAGACGAAGCGGCGCTTGGGGTAGCGGCGGGCGAGTTTGCGCAAGGCATCGATCGTGTAGCGCGTGCCCAGCTCGCGCTCGATCGCGGTGACGCGGATCGGCGCGCGGCGGGCCTGGCGGCGGGCCGAGGCGAAGCGGGCGGCGAGCGGGGCCATGTCCGCTCGCGGCTTCAGGGGATTGCCCGGCGAGACCAGCCACCACAGCTCGTCCAGCCCCAGCGCTTCGCGAGCGAACAGCGAAATCCGCCGGTGGCCGCCATGCGCCGGATTGAAACTGCCGCCGAGCAGGCCGGTAAGCTGGGTCAGGGCCGCACCTGGCCCGTCCCGCGAACCTGCCATTTGTAAGTCGTCAGCCCCTCCAGCGCGACCGGTCCGCGCGCGTGCAGGCGGCCGGTGGCGATGCCGATCTCGGCGCCGAGGCCGAACTCGCCGCCATCGGCGAACTGGGTCGAGGCGTTGACCATGACGATGGCGCTATCGACCTCGTTGAGGAACCGCTCCGCCGCGGCGGCATCTGCGGTGACGATGGCGTCGGTGTGGTTCGAGGAATGCCGGTCGATATGCGCCAGCGCCGCGTCGAGGCCATCGACCACCGCGACCGAGAGGATCGCGTCGAGATATTCGCAGTCCCAGTCGTTGGCGCCGGCCGGCAGGATGCGCGAATCGATGGCGCGGGCGCGGGCGTCGCCGCGCAGTTCGCAGCCGCTGTCGAGCAGCGCCCCCAGCACCTGCGCCGAATCGGGGAAGCGCGCGTCGAGCAGCAGCGTCTCCATCGCCCCGCAGATGCCGGTGCGGCGCATCTTGGCGTTGAGCGCGATGCTTTTGGCCATGCCGGGATCGGCAGCGGAATCGATGTAAGTGTGGCAGATGCCGTCGAGATGGGCGAGCACCGGCACCCGGGCGTCGGCCTGCACCCGCGCGACCAGGCTCTTGCCGCCGCGCGGCACGATCATGTCGATCAGGCCGGCGGCCGCGAGCATCGCGCCGACGGCGGCGCGGTCCTGCGTCGGCAGCAGCTGCACCGCGTCGGCGGGAATGCCCGCTGAAGTTAGGCCCGCGACGAGCGCGGCATGGATCGCCCGGTTCGAATGCACCGCCTCGCTGCCGCCGCGCAGCAGCACGGCATTGCCCGAGCGCAGGCACAGCGCGGCGGCGTCGGCGGTGACGTTGGGGCGGCTTTCGTAGATGATGCCGATCAGCCCGATCGGCACGCGAACCCGCGACAGTTTGAGCCCATTGGGCCGCTCGTTGGCGTCGATAACCTCGCCGACCGGATCGGCCAGCCCGGCGACCTGTTCGACCGCATCGGCAATGCCGGCCAGCCGCGCCGGATCGAGCCTGAGCCGGTCGAGCATCGCCTTGGTCAGGCCATTGGCCTCACCGGCGGCAAGGTCGCGGGCATTGGCGGCGAGCACTTGCCCCTCGGCGGCGCGCAAGGCGGCGGCGGCGGCGCGCAGGGCGGCGGCCTTGGCTGCGGACGGCAATCTGGCAAGCACCCGCTGCGCCGCGCGCCCGGCAAGGGCGAGGCGGTGGACGAGCGCTTCGGGGCTTTCGACAGGCTGGCTTTGCGCGGACATGACGCGCAACTAGCATCGGCGCGCCAGCTTGTCACCGGGCAGGGGTGACCGGGCAGGGCGAATCGCCTGAAACGGCACAAGATTGTTAAAAAATGAAGGCGTTCCCATTCTGTGACACGGCTCGTCGCGCGACTCATCCGATTCGTCGTGAATCAGGGGGCCATGCCGCTTCCTGATTCGCCTGGGCCCCCGCTTGCTGCTAGGCGCGCCCCCGGTCGCAAAGAGCAATAGAGTGGGGTCGCTTTGAAAGTGAACGCCGTCGGCGGTTGGTTAGGCCGCCTGCGGAGCTGGTTTCCGGATCGCGAGTTTTTCATGCGGTCGCAGGGTCAGGTCCGTTTCATCAAGATATCCTCGCGGCTGCAGATAGCCGCCGCCGCGCTCGCCGCGTTGCTGCTGGCCGCCTGGATCGGGACGATGGCGGCGATGGCGATCTCGCAGCTGGTTTCGACCCGCGACCGCCTCGCCCTGCTGAACCGCGAAGCCCAGGTCGCCAGCGCCGAGAGCCGCGTTTCCGCCTATCGCAAGGGCCTGGATACCGTTGCATCCGATTTGGCGCGGCGCCAGGATGTGCTCGAGAAGATGGTCGAGACCAATGTCGGCGGCCTGCCGACCGACGCCCGCGCCGGCGAAACCGTTTCCGACAGCAGCCAGGAAGCCGCCGGCACCATCGACAAGGTCAGCGCGGCGGTGCCCGAGGCCGCCGGCCTGGCCAGGATCGAAGCCCGCCAGCTGGCCTTCGTCGAGCAGCTTACCCGCCTTGCCGACCGCCGCGCCGCGCGCGCCGCCGCAACCATCCGCCAGCTGGGGCTCAGCCCCGACAGCATGCTGACCTCGCTGAACGACCGCGGCGCACAGGGTGGTCCGCTGATCGCGCTCGCCACCTCGTCCGACGGCACGCTCGATCCGCGCTTCCAGCGGCTCGGCCTCAGCCTCGCCCGGATGAACCTGCTGGAGCGCGGCATGGCCGGCATCCCGCAACACCTGCCCGCGAGCCTGGAGTTCATTTCCTCGGGCTTCGGCTTCCGCGCCGATCCCTTCACCGGCGGCGGCGCATTCCACGCCGGGCTCGATTTCCGCGGTCCCTATGGCGCGCCGATCTATGCCGCCGCGCAGGGCGTGGTCAGCTTTGCCGGGGTCAAGCAGGGCTATGGCAATTGCATCGAGATCGATCACGGTAACGGCTTGATGACCCGCTATGCCCATATGTCGGCGTTCGGCGCGCGGCTTGGCGACAAGGTTTCGGCCGGCAACCGGATCGGCGCGATCGGCAGCACCGGCCGGTCGACCGGGCCGCATCTGCATTTCGAAGTCCGCATCAACGACCAAGCGGTCAATCCCCGACCCTTCCTGGAGGCAGCGCCCCATGTTCTCGAAAAAAGCCGCAGGGCAGCCGCCAGCGCCCAGGCCGTCCGGTAAAGCAGCGATGGCCAGCCCCGGCTTCTCGATCCTCGGCGCGGATACCGCGATCACGGGCGATGTCACCGCCGAGACCGATCTGCATATCGACGGCAGGATCGAGGGCGATGTCCATTGCGCCACGCTGATTCAGGGCGAAGGCAGCGAGATCGCCGGCGCGGTCAATGCGGGAACCGCCCGGCTGGCCGGGACCGTGCGCGGCACCATCACCGTTGGCGAGCTGGTGATTCTCAAGAGCGCGCGGATCGAGGGCGACGTCCACTACACCGCGCTGACGATCGAGCCGGGCGCCAGGGTGGAAGGCCGCTTTGCCGCGCGCGGCAAGGCTGGCGGGGAAGCCGGCGAGCCGCTGCTGACGCTGGCCAGCTCGGCCAGCTGATTTTTCGTTCGCGATGTCGTAGCGCGCCAGCGGAATTGGCACTTGCTTGACCCAATCCCGACTATGCTGAGCTTGTCGAAGCACTGCCCTTTTCTTCGTGCGTCACACATGACCGCGAGGAGAAAAGACAGCCCTTCGACAGGCTCAGGGTAATCGGATTTTGGGGGCTGGATTGCGCCTTTCCGGACGTCAATCCGGCGAAAAAACTTCCAGCCGCAGCGCCTTGCGGTCGAGCTTGCCGACCATGGTCTTGGGCAAACTCTCGCGCACCACCACGCTTTCGACCCGCTCGTGCTTGCCCATGCGCTGGTTTAGCCATGCCTTGAGCGCGTCGCCATCGACCATGTCGGCGCCCGGGTCCGGGTCACGCAGCGTGACATAGGCGCGCGGCACTTCGCCGAGATAATCGTCGGGCACGCCGATCACCAGCGCCTCCTTGACCAGCGGATGCTCCAGCAGCACCGCCTCGACCTGGCTGGGAAACACCTTGAAGCCGCCGACCGCGATCATGTCCTTGATCCGGTCGACGATGAAGATGAAGCCGCCCTGGTCGATCGTCGCGACATCGCCGGTGCGCAGCCAGCGGTCTTGCCCGCGCAAAGCAAAGGCCGAGGCGGCAGCTTCCGGGCGGTTCCAGTAGCCCTGCATCACCTGCGGGCCGAGGATCGCCAGCTCGCCGGGTTCGCCCGGGGCCGCGTCCTTGCCGGGGTCCTCCTTGTCGAGCAGGCGGATATGGGTGCCCGGGATCGGCTGGCCGATGCTGCCGGGCCGCTCCTCGCCCTCATAGGGATTGGACGAAACCACGCCCGAGGTCTCGGTGAGGCCATAGCCTTCGACCAGCTTGGCCCCCGCCGCCGCCTCGAACCGCTGCTTGACCGGCAGCGGCAGCGGCGCGCCGCCCGAGATGCAGATGCGCAGCGAGGTGAAGTCGGTCTTGCCCAGATCGGGATGATCGAGCAGCGCCTGATACATCGTCGGCACCCCGGGCATCGCGGTGGCGCGGACGCGCTGGAGGGTCTTGAGGCATTGCCCGGCATCGAAGCGCGGCAGCATGGCGATGCAGCCGCCGTTGGCGACGGTGCGGTTGAGCACGCAGGCATTGGCGAAAACGTGGAAGAACGGCAGCACGCCGACGATGACATCGCGCTCGCCCTGACGCGGGTCGATCGCCTGGATCTGGCGGGCATTGGCGGTGAGGTTCTGGTGGGTGAGCATCGCCCCCTTGGGCGTGCCGGTGGTGCCGCCGGTATATTGCAGCAGCGCGAGATCGTGCAGCGGGTCGATGGCGACCGGACGCGGGGCCTCGCGCGACAGCACGCCGCGCCACAGCGAGATGTTGTCCGCGCGCGGAATCGGGGTGAGATCGCGGCGGCGGAAAAGGCGCATGCCGATGCTCTGCAGCATGGGCAGCATGTCGGCGAGCCGCGCGACCACCAGCCGTTCGAGCGCCGATTCGCGCAGCACGGTGAGCGCGGTGGGCAGCAGCGCGGGGACATCGAGCGTCACCAGCAGCCGCGCGCCCGAATCGGCGACCTGGGCCTCCAGTTCCTGCGCGGTGTAGAGCGGCGAGAAGTTGACCACCGTCGCGCCGGCGATCATCGCGCCGAAATAGGCCGAGAGATAGACCGGCACATTGGGCAGGAACAGGCCGACGCGATCGCCCCTGGCGATGCCCAGCGCCTGAAGACCGGCGGCAAACGCGCGGGCCTCGGCCAGGATCGCCGCATAGCTGGTGACCCTGCCGTAGAAATCGCTGACCGGGCTGGCCGGATGCGCCGCGACGCTGGCGGCGAACAGATCGGGCATCGACAGCGGCGGGAAGCTGCGATCCCAGACGCCCGGATGTTCGTAACGCTCGCCCCAGAGTTGGCTGCTCCAAGGTTCGCTGCTGTTGTCTGCTGTCATCGCGGCAGAGTGGCGAATCCGGAGCAGCAGGGCAAGGGCCGCAGCGCGCCGGAGCTCAGCTCTCCCCGGCGGCCTCCGCCGTCCGCTTGGCTTCGAGCCATGCCGCGGCCTCGGCCTCCTGCGCCGCTTCGCCGGCCAGCTTGACCGCGACATCGCGTTCGGCGCGCAGTTCCTCGATCAGCGCCTCGCGGTCGTCGCCGAGCCGGGCGTCGTCGCCGGCCTGGTCGATCAGCCCGGCCTTCTTGGCCGCGCGGGCGACGATGCCATCGAGCTCGCGCTGCGAACACAGGCCGAGCGTCACCGGGTCCTTCGCCAGGATATTGGAGATGTTCCAGTGGGTGCGGTCGCGGATCGCGGCGATGGTGTTGCGGGTGGTGCCGATCAGCTTGCCGATCTGCGCATCGGAGATTTCCGGATGGTTGCGCAGGATCCAGGCGATGCCGTCGGGCTTGTCCTGCCGCTTCGACACCGGCGTATAGCGCGGGCCCTTGGTGCGATTGACGTTGACCGGCGCCTTTTGCATCTGCAGCGCATAGGCGGGATCGGCCTGGCCCTTCTCGATCTCGGCCATGGTCAGCTCGCCCGAGCGCACCGGATCGCGCCCGGTATATTTGCTGGCGGCGAGATCGTCGGCCATCGCCTGCACTTCGAGGATGTGCAGCCCGCAGAATTCGGCGATCTGCTCGAAAGTCAGCGCGGTGGTATCGACGAGCCAGGAAGCCGTCGCATGCGGCATCAGGGGGGCAGGCTGGGTCACGGGCTTTCTCCGGCAAAAACAAGAAGGGCCGCCCCTTCCGGAGCGGCCACGTTGAGCGTCATGTAGGTCATTGCCGCCTTCGCGGCAAGGGTGGAGTTCAAGCCATCGCGACATAGCCCGGCAGCGCCTCGATCCGCGCCAGCCAGGCGCAGATCGCCGGATAGTCGCGCAGGCGGAAGCCGCCGCCCTCGCAGACATGGGTATAGGCATAGAGCGCGATGTCGGCGAGGCTGGGGCCGCCCGCCGACGAACCAGTCCTGCCGCGCGAGATGCTCCTCCATCAACGCCAGCGCCGCTTCGCCGCCGGCGCGCTTGGCGGAAATCTGGCCGCGCTGGAATTCGCTGAGATTGCCTTCGCCGACGAAGGACAGCCACCAGCGCAGGGTCGCGACATTGGGTTCGTGGCTGTATTGCTCGAAGAACATCCAGCGCAGCATGTCCGCCCGGTCGAAGCGGTCTTCGGGGATCAGATGGCTGCCCTCGGCGAGATACCAGCAGGCGGCGTTGCTTTCAGGTAAAAAGCGGTCTCCCACCTGCAGCACCGGGATGCGGCCATTGGCGTTGACCGTAGCGAGAAATTCCGGCGTGCGGGTCTCGCCCTTCAGGATGTCGTAGCCGCGCCGCTCGAGCGGCAGGCCCAGCAGCGCGGCGGTGAGCGCGATCTTGTAGCAATTGCCGCTGCGCGGGATCTTCGTGCAGGACGAGGTGCGCCATGGTCTCAAGCCCTTCCGCGCCAGCCCGCCTTGCAGCGGCGCAGCGGAGACAATAGAGCCGGGTTGTGTCACAGGCCGCCCGTTGCGGATAGGGGTTGCGAAAAGGAAGTTGCATGGGGAACTTGCGGTACCTGGCGCGGTGCATCGCTTCGCTGGGCGATGCGGCGAGGCGGCAATGCCCCAATTGCGGCGGATCGGGCGATGTGGTCGCGCGCAAATATGCGGTCACCGCGCTGCGCCGCTGCGCCGCCTGCCAGCTGCTTTATCGCACCCCTGCCGATTCTCCTGCCGAAGCCGAAACCTTTTACAATGAAGCCTATGTCCAGGGGCAGACCACCGCGCTGCCCTCGCCCGAACGGCTGGAGGCGATGAAGGCCAACGGCTTCGCCGAGCTGGAAAGCGATTACGCAGGCTTCGCCGCGCTGCTCAAGGACTTCGGCGTGCCGCCGGGCGGGCTTGTGTTCGACTATGGCTGTTCGTGGGGATACGGCAGCTATCTGCTCGCCAGGGCCGGGTTCAGGGTCAAATCCTATGAAATCTCGCGCCCGCGCCGCAGCTATGGCGAGCAGCATCTCGGCATCGACCTGGCCGGGGATTTCGACGCCTTCGCCGCCGCAAATCCGGGCAGCTTCGACTGTTTCTTCAGCGCGCATGTGCTGGAACACGTCCCCTCGCCCTCGGCGGTGATCGCCGCGGCGTTCGCGCTGCTGAAGCCCGGCGGGCTGTTCGTCTCGTGCTTTCCCAACGGCTCGGCCGCCTATCGCGCCAGCAATCCGGCCGCGTGGCAGGCGCTGTGGGGCGAGGTTCACCCGAATTTTCTCGACGACAGCTACATGGCGGACGTGCTGGCGGGGATGCCGGCGGTCGCCGGGATCTCGCCTGTCGCGGTGACGCCCCAGGTTCTGGCGCATCTCGCCGGCGGCACGCCGGAACTGCTGCGGCTGGGGGAACTGACCGGTTACGAACTGCTCGTCGCCGCGCGCAAGCCCGGCTGAGCCTGTCCGGTCTGGCTAGATTTCCAGCACGATCTTGCCGGCATGGTCGCCGGCTTCCATCCGCGCATGCGCTGCGGCGGCTTCGGCCAGCGGAAAGCTGCGGTCCATCACCGGGCGCAGCTGGCCGGATGCGACAAAGGGCCAGGCATGCGCAGCGATTTCCTGCGCCAGCAGCGCCTTGAATTCGGCGGAGCGCGGCCGCAGCGTCGAGCCGGTAAGCGTATACCGCCGCATCATCACCACCGCCATGTTGAGCTCGGCCTTGGCCCCGCCCAGAATGGCGATGGTGACATGGCGGCCGTCCTCGGCAAGGCATTTGAGATTGCGCGGGACATAATCGCCCGAGACCATGTCGAGCACCAGCTCGACGCCCTTGCCGCCGGTGATCCGCGCCACTTCCGCGACGAAATCCTGCGCGCGGTAATCGATCGCATGCGCCGCGCCGATCTCCAGCGCCTTGGCGCATTTCTCCGCGCTGCCGCAGGTGACGATGACCTTTATGCCGAACAGCCGCCCCAGCGAGATCGCCATGGTGCCGATGCCGCTGGTGCCGCCGTGGACCAGCAGGCTCTCGCCCTCGCTTGCCCAGCCGCGCTCGAAGACATTGTGCCAGACGGTGAACAGCGTTTCGGGCAGGGCGGCGGCTTCGGCCAGCGGCAGGGCGGCGGGGACCGGCAGGCAATGGCGGGCGTCGGCGAGGCAGTATTCGGCATAGCCGCCGCCCGCGACCAGCGCGCAGACCTGCTGGCCTGTCATGACGCCAGTCACGCCTTCGCCAAGCGCCACGACTTCCCCGGCGATTTCGAGCCCGGGGATCGGCGAGGCTCCGGCAGGCGGCGGGTAATGCCCCTGGCGCTGCGCGACATCGGGGCGGTTGACCCCGGCAAAGGCGACCCGGACCAGCACTTCGCCCGGACCGGGCCGCGGCACCGGCAGCGTCTCGAGGCGCAGCACTTCGGGCCCGCCCGGCGCAGCGAAGCCGGCGGCCCGCATGGTTTGTGGAACTATTCCCGTCATTTGCGACCCCTATCGCCGCCCCCTGTTGCAAAGGAGCCACGGCGCGAAGCTCTAGCTTCCAGACCGGTTGACAGCAAGCACAGAGCGTCCGATGCTGCGCCGCAATGGACGAAGACGACCGCCCGAGACCGCGCGGGGATGCCGCCAGTCTGCTTGGCCGCGAGAGCCTCGACAGCTATTCGCGCGACGAACTCGATGCGCGCATCGCGCAGCTGGAAGCGGAGATCGAACGGGTCCGCGCCCACCGCGACAAGGCCCAGGCGCATATGGCCGCCGCCGATGCGCTGTTCCGGGCAAAACCGTCAGGAGCCAATTAGCCGTGAATTACCGCCCCCTTCGCATTGACCGGGAGCGATGCCATATAGGATTGGTTAACCATAGATGGTCATAGTTCCGGTTGTACCGGGATTCACCCAAACCAGCGAAAGTGCCCTTGATGCCAAGTTTCGCCCAAAGCCTGGAAAAGACCCTTCACGCCGCGCTCGGCCATGCGTCGGAACGCAGCCATGAATATGCGACGCTGGAGCATCTGCTGCTCGCGCTGATCGACGATCCCGACGCCGCGACCGTGATGCAGGCCTGCGGGGTCGAACTGGGCGATCTTGGCGATGTCGTGCGGCAGTATCTCGACCAGGAATACCAGTCGCTGAAGACCAAGGACAAGGGCGATCCCGCCCCGACCGCCGGGTTCCAGCGGGTGATCCAGCGCGCGATCCTGCATGTCCAGTCATCGGGCAAGGACACGGTCACCGGCGCCAATGTGCTGGTCGCGCTGTTTTCCGAGCGCGACAGCTATGCGGTCTATTTCCTCCAGCAGCAGGACATGAGCCGATTGGACGCGGTCAGCTTCATCAGCCACGGCATCGGCAAGGGCGGCCGCCGCCTGGAGGACCGCTCGCCCAAGGGGGCCGAGGGCGAGACCCCGCATCAGGAGGAAAAGAGCGATCCCAAGGCGCAGAAGAAGGATTCCGCGCTCGACCAGTTCACCGTCAACCTCAACGAGAAGGCGCTGGCCGGCAAGGTCGATCCGCTGATCGGGCGGGGGCCGGAAGTCGATCGCACCATCCAGATCCTGTGCCGCCGCAGCAAGAACAACCCGCTCTATGTCGGCGATCCCGGCGTCGGCAAGACCGCCATCGCCGAAGGGCTGGCGCGCAAGATTGTCGAGGGCGACGTGCCCGAGGTGCTGACCAATGCGGTGATCTATTCGCTCGACATGGGCAGCCTGCTCGCCGGCACCCGCTATCGCGGCGACTTCGAGGAGCGGCTGAAGCAGGTGGTCAGCGAGCTGGAGAAGCTGCCCGACGCGGTGCTGTTCATCGACGAGATCCACACCGTGATCGGCGCGGGCGCCACCAGCGGCGGGGCGATGGACGCCTCCAACCTGCTGAAACCGGCGCTCAGCGGCGGGACGATCCGCTGCATCGGCTCGACCACCTACAAGGAATTCCGCAACCACTTCGAAAAGGACCGCGCGCTGCTGCGCCGCTTCCAGAAGATCGACGTCAACGAGCCGACCATCGAGGATACGATCAAGATCCTGAAAGGCCTGCGCACCGCCTTCGAGGAACACCACAAGGTCAAATATACCCCCGACGCGATCAAGACCGCTGTCGAACTGTCGGCGCGCTACATCAACGACCGCAAGCTGCCCGACAAGGCGATCGACGTGATCGACGAGGTTGGCGCGATGCAGATGCTGGTGCCGCCGAACAAGCGCAAGAAGACCATCACCCCCAAGGAAATCGAGGCGGTGATCGCGACCATGGCGCGGATTCCGCCCAAGTCGGTGTCCTCCGACGACCGCGCGGTGCTCGAGCACCTCGACCGCGACCTGAAGCGCGTGGTGTTCGGCCAGGACAAGGCGATCGGCGTGCTGTCCAGCGCGATGAAGCTCAGCCGCGCCGGCCTGCGCGATCCCGACAAGCCGATCGGCTCGTTCCTGTTCAGCGGCCCGACCGGCGTCGGCAAGACCGAAGTCGCGCGGCAGCTGGCCAGCATCATGGGCATTCCGCTGCAGCGCTTCGACATGTCCGAATATATGGAGCGCCACTCGGTCAGCCGCCTGATCGGCGCGCCTCCGGGCTATGTCGGTTTCGACCAGGGCGGGCTATTGACCGACGCGATCGACCAGCAGCCGCACTGCGTGCTGCTGCTCGACGAGATCGAGAAGGCGCACCCCGACCTGTTCAACATCCTGCTGCAGGTGATGGACAACGGCCGGCTGACCGACCACCACGGCAAGACCGTCGATTTCCGCAATGTCGTGCTGATCATGACGACCAATGCCGGGGCCTCCGACATGGCCAGCCAGGGCATCGGATTTCGGCAATGTCTCCAAGGAAGACGCCGGCGACGAGGCGGTGAAGCGGATGTTCAGCCCCGAATTCCGCAACAGGCTCGATGCGATCGTGCCCTTCTCCTATCTGCCGACCGAAGTGATCAGCCGGGTGGTCGACAAGTTCATCCTGCAGCTGGAATTGCAGCTGGCCGAGCAGAACGTCCACATCCAGTTCGACAGCGACGCACGCGGCTGGCTGGGCGAGAAGGGCTACGACAAGCTCTATGGCGCGCGGCCGATGGCGCGGCTGCTGCAGGAGAAGGTCAAGCAGCCGCTCGCCGAGGAGCTGCTGTTCGGCAAGCTCAACCACGGCGGCGAGGTGCATGTCAGCCTCAAGGAGGGCGCCCAGGGAAACAAGGAGCTGTCGTTCGAGCTGACCCCCGCGCCGCCGCGGCTGGTGCGCAAGTCGGACAAACCCGCGCCCAAGCGCAAGCCCAAGGCGCAGCCGGCGCCTGGCGGCGACGGGGCCGAATAGCGGGCAGCTTGAAAGCGCCGGACGGGCAGCGGCGGCAGCGCCGCCCCGTCCGCTGCGGTTCCGGCGTCAGTAGACCCCGAGCCGCTTGAGCAGATCGGCCTTTGCGCCGTCGAATTCATCGAACATCCGCGTCAGTTCCTGACGCGTGCGCACCGCATCCTGAATGGTCTCGCCCTCGATGATCAGCAGCTGGTTCTGGCCGGCGAGGATATTGGCGGCCCAGGCGACAGGGTCCGGTTCCCCGGCCAGCATGGCGCGGAGGAACATTTGTTCGATCCGCGTGACGCTGGTTGCCGCTCCGAGCCGCGGCGCTGCGAGATAATCGACGCCGGCGCCGGCCTCGGCCTTGGCCAGCAGTTCCCGGTTGAGCGACTGGGCCGCCGCCTCGTCTTCCGCCGGCGTGGTCGAAGTCGAGACCGGTGCGACAAAGCCGGCGCCGGTCAGCACCAGCAGCACTTCCCAGATCTGGGCGCGGTTGAGCTGGGCCAGCTCGCTGACGCCCATCAGTTCGGCGACCGTGGCGGCGCCATCCGGAAATGCCGCCAGCGCCTTGACCAGCGGCTGATAGATATCCGCCCTGAGATCGGCCTCGCCGATCACCGTGGCGACCTTTTCGGGGCATTTTTCCGGATCCCCCAGCAGCACGAAGCGCTGCTGTTCGACCCGCTTGCCGTGGTCGTAGAGCGCCATGAAACGCGGGCCCTTGACGAAAATGTCCCGGCGGAATTGCTGGTTGACGAAATAGTCGCGCGTCGTTTCGCGCATCACCGGGTCCTTGATGGACTCAAGGATCCGGTGGGCCGCCGCCGGAATGCTGATCGCCGGCAGGTTTTCGAGAATCGAGGCCGAGGCGGCAAAGGTCAGCTTGGCCTCGGCCAGCTGGTCGGCTGCCTGCGAAAACGGCATGGGATGCCAGTCGGCGTTGTAATATTCATGCGCCAGATAGCTGCGATCCTGGGTCCTGATCAAATCGAGCTTTGCTTTCAACGATGGGTTCTGCGCAAAATAGGCCGCACCCGCACCGATCACCGTTTCGACAAAATCCAGCGAGCCGTTGATCCGTTCGACGATGCTGCCATTGCCCTCGCGCTTGGCATGTTCCGCCATCAGAATCCGCAGCGGAATGCCCGGCGACCAGCCCGGGGTGACATTGTAGCTGACATAGAGAGCGCCGCCCGGCTTGAGCCGCTTTAGCGCCAGCTCGACGATCGCCTTGCGGCTGGCATCGCTGATCCATGACCAGATGCCATGCAGCGCGATGATATCGAACTGCGGCAGTTCGTCCCGCGCGGCCAGCTCTTCGAATGAATCCTCGAGCAATGTAAGGGGCTTGCCCATCGCATTGGCGAATTCGCGGGCGTTGGCCACCTGGCCCGGATTGAAGTCGGTGCCGTAATAGGTGCCCGAATTGGTCGCCGCGTTGATATTGAGCGACAGGCCTTGGCCGAAACCCAGCTCCAGATAAACTGGATTGGCGGAAATGCTGTGATCGATGCCGCAGGAAAGCAGCGCCAGCCGGATGCGCGCGGGCGACAGTTCCGGATAATAGCCATAAGTATAGTTAATTTCCGAAGTGTAGCCCTGATGCCACATGGCTCGATCCATCCCTGACGTTTGCAGCGAAAGCCGCACCGCAGCGGTGCGCCCAGCAGGCCAGGCCCATAGGCAAATCGCCCGGGGATGTCGATGCCCGCAAGCGCGAACCGGGTCAGGCGGGCCGGCCCAGCTTCCCGGGAAGGGCGATCAGCTTCTCCCGCGAAGTTGCGCCGCGCAACAAGGCGAGACGAGACGGGGCCACGCCGATCGCCGCAGCGATCAGTTCCAGCACGGCGGCGTTGGCCTTGCCGTCTTCCGGTCTGGCGCAGACTCTGGCGAGCAGGCGGCCATCGGCGATCTCCAGCGCCGCAGTCCGCGCGCCGGGGGTCACCCGCACCGCCAGCCGCCCCTCAGCATCGGCCAGCGCGCGGATCGCTTCCGCCGGCGGCAGCTCAGCCCCGGGCCTCGCCATCCAGCGCCGCCTTGTGGATCCGGCCGTTGATCACATAGCCGGCCACCCCCGCGCGCATATCCTCGATCCCGGCGTCGGTCAGGTCGCGGGCATAGGCGGCGGGGCGGCCGAGCCACATCTGGCGGCTGGCGATGATCTTGCCGGTGGTCAGCATCGCCCCGGCGGCGAGCATCGCGTCGGATTCGATGCGGCAGCCGTCCATGACAATCGCCCCGAGCCCGACGAAGGCGCGGTCCTCCAGAACGCAGCCGTGGACCATCGCGAGATGGCCGATCAGCACATCCTCGCCGATGATCGTCGGGAACCCCTCGGGCCGTTTCGGCTTGGGGCTGTCGCAATGGACCACGCTGCCGTCCTGGATATTGGAGCGCGCGCCGACGACGATGCGGTGAACATCGGCGCGCAGCACGCAATTGTACCAGATGCTGACGTCGGGTCCGATCTCGACATCGCCGATAATCCGGCAGCCCGGCGCGATGAAGGCTGAGGAATGGATGCGCGGCGCCTTGCCATGGAGCGCGGCGATGGTGATGTCGGTGCGAGTCGATCTTCAATCCTTTGGGCGATCATGGCCGTTGCAGCAAATTGTCCCAGCGCACGAAGGGCAGGATCGAGGCGTGATCGTCGCTCCACACCCGCGGCGCGGGCGGCAGCAGCGCACCCCAGGGGGCATCCTTGCCGGCCTGGCCCACCGCCGCGACCACGGCGGGATCGCGGGCGATGGCGACCCAGGTCGAAGCGGTCAGCCCGCCTTCCTCGGGCGGATTGTCGTCGCGCTTGATCACCGCCAGGCCCTTCTCCCTCGCCAGCGCCGCCAGCACCGGCTCGAGCTCGATATAGCGGTTGGAGATATGCACCACCAGCAGCCCGCGCGGGGCGAGCGCGCGGAAATAGGTGGCGAAGGCCTCGCTGGTCAGCAGATGCAGCGGGATCGCATCGGAGGAAAAGGCGTCTACCGCCAGCAGGTCGAGACCGGCCGGCGGCGCGTTCGCCAATTCGATCCGGGCGTCGCCCAGCACAACCTTGGCATCGGGCGCGCATTGCGAGACGAAGGTGAAGGTGCGATCCCGCGAATAGCGCAGCACCAGCGGATCGATCTCGAAAAAGCGCCAGTCCTCGCCGGGGCGCTTGAGGCAGGCGAGCGTTCCCGCCCCCAGCCCGACGATGCCGATGCGCGCGTTCTTGCCATACAGCGCCTGCGCCTGGCCGAGCGCCAGCGCGATGCCCGAGGTCGGCCCGTAATAGCTCACCGCATCGCGCGAGCGCTCCGGGATCAGCGATTGCTGGCCGTGCAGCGTGGTGCCATGGGTCAGCGTGCGCAGCTGCGACTGCTGGTAATCGCGGACCGTGTAAATGCCGAAATAGCTGCGCGAGCGCAGTCCGTCCCAGGTGGTGTAGATCGTATCGAGCCCGCCCTGCGCCAGCATCGAGCCGAGCAGCACCAGCACATAGAGCGTGCGCCACGGCACCATCGCCAGGCCGATAACGGCGATGCCGAGGGTCAGCAGCGTGCGCTTGGTTCCCGGCGTGTTGAACAGCACCAGCGGGAACAGCTCCATCGCCATGAACAGCGCGAAGATCAGCACCACCGCAACGCCGACGTTGATCAGCACCGGGCTGAGGCCGGGCATGCGGCGCCAGTCGTAGAGCCTGGGCAGCGGCATCAGCAGCGCGGCGGCGAGGATCAGCAGCGGGTGCTCCCACACCCAGTCGAACACCAGCGGCGCGACCAGCGCGGTGAAAACCCCGCCCAGCGCGCCGCCGAGCGACATCGCCAGATAAAACAGCGTCAGCCGCGAAGGATCGGGCCGCAGCGCATACATCCTCGCATGCAGCACCACCGCGACGACGAACAGCAGCGCCACGCTGCTGACCGCCATCAGCAGCGTGCCCGAACCGCGCGAGGCCATCGCCAGCCCGCCCGCCAGCAGCACCGTCAGCGGCGCGACATCGGTGATCAGCGCGGCGAGCGAGCGGCGTTCGGAGAAGGCCGGGACGAAGCTCAGCAGATAGACGCCGAGCGGGATCACCCAGAGCAGCGGCATGGCGAAGATATCGGTGGTGAGGTGAGTGGTGGTCGACAGCATCAGCCCGGAAGGCACTGCCGCCAGGATGGTCCAGTGGAGAAAGCGCTTGGCGGAGACCGGCTCGCCGGTTGCTGCGAGGGATGGCGCGGCTGCGGCGGGAGCTAACCGCCAGCGCGCCCAGGCCGACAGTGCGATCAACACGATGAGCAAGCCGTAGCCCGCGCTCCAGGCAAGGCTCTGGCTGTCCAGCCGCAGGAACGGTTCGGCGAGCAGCGGATAGGCGATCAGCCCGGCGAAGCTGCCGAGGTTGGAAGCGGCATAGAGCGCCCAGGGCTCGCCCGCGCCGGGATGGGCGGCGAACCAGCGCTGCATCAGCGGGGCCTGCGCCGAGACCAGGAAGAACACCGGCCCGACGCTGGCGAAGAACAGCAGCGGCACCCACCAGGCCTCGCTGCCGGGCTTGGGCGGCGGCAATTCGGCGAGGCCGATCGGGAGTGTCAGCGCGGCGATCAGCAGCAGGCCGAGGTGAATGATCGCCTGACGCTTCAGCGGCTGGCGCGACAGGCGGTGGGCATAGGCATAGCCCGCCAGCAGCAACGCCTGATAGACCAGCATCGCGCTGTTCCAGACATTGGGCGCGCCGCCGAGCCGGGGCAAGGCCATGCGCGCGACCATCGGCTGGACAAGAAACAGCAGGAAGCTGCCGGTGAGAATGGTGGCGACGAAGAGGGCGCGGTTGACGCGCGGCGCGGCGCTCACTTGCGGTTCCATTGATCGCGCGGCAGTTCGTAAGTGACATGATGCAGCAGCGGACTGTCTGCCGGAATTTTGGGATGATCGAAATCGAGATCGGGGCGATAGATCATGCCCAGTCGGTCCATCACCGCGCGGCTGCGGCGGTTGCCGGTGCTGGTGATCGCCCAGAGACTGTCATCGCTGCGGTTGGCGAACAGCCAATCGACGCTTGCCCGCGCTGCTTCGGTCACCAATCCTTGCCCCCAACAATCGCGCGCCATGCGCCAGCCGATCTCGCGCTTGCCGACGATCGGCCCTACCGGACAGACAATCACCCCGCACCAGCCGATCAGACCGCGCATCTCTCGCGCCGCACCATAGCCCAGCAGCAGTGCCCGTGCTCGGCTTGAGAAACCTGCATCCGGCCGATCAGGGCTGCGACTTCGGGCACAGTCATCACCGGACCGAGCGTCGCCATCACTTCGGGATCGCTGCAAATCTCATGGAACGGCGCAACATCCTCCTCGCGCCATGAGCGCAGCAGCAATCGCTCCGTTTCCAGGCGGAAATCCCCCACCGGTCTAAAGCTCAGGCTGCCGCGTCGAGCCGGGCTGCCACCCACGTCTTGATCAAGGCCTGGCGGGTAATTCCAAGCCGCTTGGACTCCTGGTCCAGCTTCATCACCATCCATTGCGGGAAATCGACGTTAACGCGCTTTGCCTCAAGGCCGGGACGGCGCGCGGAAGACCAATCCAGATACTGATCAATTTCGTCGCTGCCTTCGTCGAACAAGCGATCGAGTTCTTCAGCGCTAATCGTTTTGGACTTCATAAATCTTGACCTCGGATTCTCTGGACCGGCGAGCGGAAATGATTCTCACCGCATCGTCACGCATTGTCGCAAACACCGTCCATAGCTTTCGTTCAATGGTCCCAATCACGGCAAACCTCGGCTCTGTGTCGCTTTTCGCAGAAATGACAACTCGTCCTATGTCTTGCCAAATCAATTGGGCCGTCTCGAAATCGATCCCATGCTTGGCGAGGTTCGCCGCGCTCTTTTCAGGATCGAATTCAAACATCGCAAGCTTCTATCAGAATTTTGATATAGTTTCCATACCGTAATTCACCCGCCCAGCAACCGCGCCGCATGCGCCGCGTGGTAAGTCAGCACGCCCGAGCAGCCCGCGCGCTTGAAGCGCAGTCAGCGTTTCCAGCACCAGCGCGTCGCGTTCGCCCGCGCCCGCCGCCACCGCCGCCTCGATCATCGCGTATTCGCCGCTGACCTGATAGGCGAAGACCGGCACCGCGAAGCGCTCCTTCACCCGGCGGACGATATCGAGATAGGGCAGGCCGGGCTTGACCATGACGCTGTCCGCCCCCTCGGCGAGATCGAGCGCAACCTCGCGCAGCGCCTCTTCGGCATTGGCCGGGTCCATCTGGTAGGTCTGCTTGTCGCCTTTCAGCAGTCCGCGCGAGCCGACCGCGTCGCGGAACGGGCCGTAGAAGGCCGAGGCGTATTTCGCCGCGTAGCTCATGATCTGGACATTGCCGTGGCCCGCGCCTTCGAGCGCCGCGCGGATCGCGCCGATGCGGCCGTCCATCATGTCGGACGGCGCGATGATGTCCGCCCCCGCCGCCGCCTGGTTGAGCGCCTGGCCGGCGAGCACTTCGACCGTGGCGTCGTTGAGCACATAGCCCGCAGCGTCGATCAGCCCGTCCTGGCCGTGGCTGGTATAGGGATCGAGCGCGACATCGGTGAGCACGCCGATGCCATCGCCCACCGCATCGCGGATCGCCGCGGATCGCCCGGCACATCAGGTTGTCGGGATTGAGCGCCTCGGCCCCGTTCTCGCTGCGGCGTTCCGGCTGGGTGTTGGGGAACAGCGCGAGGCAGGGAATGCCGAGCGCGATGGCTTCCTTCGCCCGCGCGGCGATCAGGTCGACCGACCAGCGCGAGACGCCGGGCAGCGCGGCGATCGGCTCCTCCACGCCCTGGCCCTCGGTGACGAACAGCGGCCAGATCAGATCGGCGGGCGAGAGCATGGTCTCGCGGTGCATCGCCCGGCTCCAGGCGGTGGTGCGGGTGCGGCGCATGCGCAGGGCGGGGAAAGCAGCTTGGGTCATATTCCGCGCCTTCTGGCGGAATTGGCGCGGGGCTTCAACGCAATTAGGGCTGCTTCGCCACCGCCTGTTTCGCCGCCAGACTCTTCAGCGCTGCTCCCGGCGCGATCTTCCTGAGCTCGGCAATCCGCGCCTTGAAGGCGGCGAGCTGCTTGACATCGACCTGCGCGGCGGCGCTGAAGCGCACCGACAGCGGGTTCACCTTGCGGCCGTCGCGGTAGACTTCGTAGTGGAGATGCGGCCCGGTCGACAGGCCGGTCGAGCCGACATAGCCGATCACCTGCCCGGCGCGCACCTGGCTGCCGGAAGAGACGGCGAAGCGGCTCATATGGGCATAGCCGGTGCCCAGCCCGCCGCCATGTTCGAGCCGCACATAATTGCCGTGGCCGCCATGACGTCCGGCATAGGCGACGACGCCGTCGCTCACCGCGAAGATCGGCGCGCCCCAGGCCGCGCCGAAATCGACGCCGCCGTGCATCCGCGCATAGCCCAGGATCGGGTGGCGGCGCAGGCCGAAGCCCGAGGTCAGCCGCCCGTTGACCGGGGCGAAGACCGAGGCCTTGGGGCTGCTGATTCCCGATGCCTCGTAGAACTGGCCGTCCTCGCCCCAGCGCAGCAGTTGCGCCAGCGGCTGGCCGGAGCGTTCGAGCCCGGCATAGAGCAGCTGCCCGGTCTCGCTCTCGCCGCTGGCGGCGCGCTTGTAGCCGACGACGAAATCGAACTGATCGGTTGGCGCAACATCGCCGTCGAGGCTGAGGTGGCTGTCGATGGTCTGGAGATATTGCTGGATGGCCTTGACCGGCGCCCCGGCGGCGCGGGCCGAGCGGTAAAGGCTGGGTCCGACCGTGCCGCGAATGCGCAGCGGGGTGCTATCGACCGCGATCGGGCGCGGGGAGAGCGCCAGCGCGCCGCCGCTGCGCGAGACCGCAAGATCGAGATCGAAGCGGGCGCGGAAGGCGAGCCTGTCGAGCGCGCGCGGCTGGCCCGGTCCGCTGCGGCGCCCGAGCACGATATCGACACGCGTGCCGGGGCCGATTTCGCCGAGCGGAACCCTGGCGGCGACCATTTGCGAGACACTCGCGGCATCGCCCGCGCCGACCCCGGCGCGTTGCAGCATGCGGCCGAAGCTGTCGCCCTGCGCCAGCGTCGCCACCAGCTGGATCGAGGCGCGCTCGGGGGCGCTGGCGATCGGCACGGCCAGCGACGCTCGCGCCCATCCGCCGCCCGCTGTCGCCGCCGAGACCGAGCGGCATGATCGCCTGGCTGCGGAACTCGTCGCGCGAGGCGCCGTCGACCGGCATGGTCGTCGCGGCTTCTACCGAGGAGAAGTCGGGCCAGAACGACAGCGCAGCGATCGCCAGCCCGGTCATCGTGCCCAGCCCGCGCAGCCAGTGGAGGCTGCCGATGTCCTCGGCAAGATCGTGGACCAGGTCGAGCCGGTGGAACTTCGTTTCGATTCGCTGCTTGAAGCGTTGCAACCGGCTGCCCGAAATCGGGGCGTCACCGGGCAGAATCTGGGCATGCGAAAGCATCGCAGCGCCCGCCGCCGGGCCCGATGCCAGGCCCGCTTGGCCGAACTCCAAGGATTCGCGCCCTCTGAACAATGCCGTGATCCCCCGCTCCGGGCCCAATGCGCCGGCGCCGCTATTGCGAGTCCTCACTGCACCCGCAGGGTTAATTTTGGGCTAAGCCGCGCGCTTTTTTGCGGTTTCCATGGCCCGGATGGGGATGAGCGAGGCCGCTACCTTGCGAGGGGGCGGGGCCAGTGCCACATTGGCGGTTGCGATGGCCACGCGAATGAGCGCCCTTCCCCGCAAGCATGCCGACACCCGGGTCAAGGCGGTGCTTGGGCCGACCAACACCGGCAAGACCCACCTCGCCATCGAGCGGCTCTGCGCCCATTCGAGCGGGGCGATCGGCTTTCCGCTGCGGCTGCTGGCGCGCGAGGTCTATGACCGGGTCTGCGCGATGAAGGGCGAGAACCGCGTCGCGCTGATCACCGGCGAGGAGCGGATCGAGCCCAAGGACGCGCGCTGGCTGCTGTGCACGGCGGAAGCGATGCCGGTGGGCGCCGATCTGGCCTTCGTCGCCATCGACGAGGCGCAGATCGGCGCGGACCGCGAGCGCGGGCATATCTTCACCGACCGGCTGCTGCATGCGCGGGGGCGCGAGGAGACGATGATCCTCGGCTCTTCGACGCTCGAGCCGATGGTCAGGGCGCTGGTCCCCGAGGCCGAGATTGTCACCCGGCCGCGCTTTTCCACCCTGAGCCACGCCGGCGCGCGCAAGCTCTCGCGGATTCCGCCGCGCAGCGCCATTGTCGCCTTCTCGGTCGAGCAGGTCTATGCCATCGCCGAAATGCTGCGGCGGTTTCGCGGCGGCTCGGCGGTGGTGATGGGCGGCCTCAGCCCGCAGACCCGCAACGCGCAGGTAGCATTATACCAGTCGGGCGAAGTCGATTATCTCGTCGCCACCGACGCCATCGGCATGGGGCTCAATCTCGATATCGAGCATGTCGCCTTCGCCGGCCTGTCGAAATACGACGGCGTGCGCCAGCGGCGGCTGACCACGGCGGAAATGGCGCAGATCGCCGGGCGCGCCGGGCGGCACCAGCGCGACGGCACTTTCGGCACGCTGTCGGGCACCGCCAATTCTGGAAATGGGGGCCGCGAGGCGGAGTTCGCCGACGAGGAAGTCTATGCGATCGAGGAGCACCGCTTCCCGCCGCTGACCCGGCTGTTCTGGCGCGAGGCCGAACCGCGCTTCGATTCGCTGGAGCTGCTGATTGGCGATCTGGAGACGCCTCCGGATCGCCCCGAGCTCGCCCCCGCGCCCGAGGCCATCGACCTGGCGGTGCTCAAGCGGCTGGCCGAGGAGCCGGAGATCGCCGGGACGGTGCGCTCCTCCGCTGCGGTCGCGCGCTTCTGGGAGGTCTGCTCGCTGCCCGATTTCCGCCAGCAGGGGGCGGAGACCCATTCGCGTTTTGTCGCGCGGCTGTGGCAGGATTTGCGCCAGGGCCAGCTCGGCGCGGATTATGTCGCGCAGGCGATCGCCGCGCTCGATCTGCCGAATGGCGACATCGACACGCTGCAGGGCCGTATCGCCGCGATCCGCAGCTGGGCCTATATCGCCCAGCGGCCCGACTGGGTGCTGGCGAAGGAGGAAATGGCGGCCAGGGCAAGGGGCGTCGAGGCGCGGCTGTCCGATGCGCTGCACGCGCGGCTGACCGAGCGCTTCGTCAACCGGCGCACCGCGGTGCTGATGAAGAAGCTCGGCCCCGACGCCGCGCTGCTGCCGGTGCGGATGGAAGACGAGGAAGTGCTGGTCGATGGCGTGCACATCGGCGCGCTGCGCGGTTTCCGTTTCCAGGTCGATCCGGAAGCGCGGCACGGCGACCGCAAGCTGCTGCTCGCCGCCGCCGAACGCCATGTCCCCGCGCTCGCCGCCGCCCGGGCCGGGGCGCTGGCGGAGTCATTGGCCACAGGCGAGGCGGATGTGCGGCTGGAGCAGGCCGCGATCCTGTGGGAGGATGCGGCGCTGGCGAGGCTCGAACGCGGGCGGACGCTTTTGTCGCCAAGGATCGTCGCCGATGCCGCGCTCGACGCCCTGCCCGCCGCCGCCCGTCAGCCGCTGCTCGATGCGCTGGCGGATTGGCTGGTCCGGACACTCTCGCCGCTCGAGCCGCTGCACCGCCTCGACGCCGCCAGCCGCGACGCCAGGGCCGGGCCGGAGCTGCGCGCGCTGCTGATCCGGCTGGTCGAGGCCGGCGGCGTGCTGGAGCGCTGGGGATCGGGAATCGAGCGGCTCGACAAGATGCAGCGCGCGGCGCTCTTCCGGCTTGGCGTGCAGGTCGGACAGCTCGATCTGTTCGTGCCCGCGATGCTCAAGCCCAGGCCGCTCACCGTTTGGCGCGAGCTGGCGGCGCTTGGCGACAAGAGGCTGCCGCCGCCCGAACCGGCCATGCCGCCGGTGCTGGCGGCAGGCAAAGGCGCGCTGCCGCCGGGCTATCGCCAGCTTGGCAAGCAGGCGATCCGGCTCGATATTGCCGAAAAGCTGCTGCGCGCGGCGCATGAGGTGCGGACCAAGGCCGGCAAGAGGCCCTTTGCCCTCGATCCGGCCAAGGCAGTCTCCGCCGGACTTGCCACCGCAAGCTATGCAAGGCTGCTGCGGCTGGCCGGATTCCAGCCGTTGATGCCCCGGCCATTGCCCGAAGGCGCTTCCGGTCCGCCCGCGCCGCTGGTCTGGCGCTGGCGCCCGCCGCGCCGGCAGATCGAGGCCAGCGCTCCGCCGCCGCCGATTCGCGAAGGCGCCTTCGCCGCCCTGGCCGAGCTGGTGCGCTGATGCGGATCGACAAGGCGCTGTGGTATCTGCGGCTCGCCAAGACCCGGTCGATCGCCCAGGCGATGGCCGAGGAGGGGCATATCCGGCTCAACGGCCGCCGCATCGACCGTGCGCACCAGAAGGTGGCGGCAGGCGATGTGCTGACCCTGGCGCTCGGCGCTTCTGTCCGCACCATCGCGCTGCTCGCCCTGCCAAACCGGCGAGGACCGGCGCCGGAAGCGCAAAGCTGCTATCGGGTGCTTGACGCGCACGCGGGTTTCCCTTTAGCAGCACCCGATACTAAACCGACCAACTCCAACCAGAACGCCGAAGGGGATTTGCAGCCATGACCTATGTCGTCACCGACGCCTGCATCCGCTGCAAATACATGGATTGCGTGGAAGTCTGCCCGGTAGATTGCTTCTACGAGGGTGAGAACATGCTGGTGATCAACCCCAGCGAATGCATCGATTGCGGGGTCTGCGAGCCCGAATGCCCGGCCGAAGCGATCCTGCCCGACACCGAAAGCGGACTGGAGCAGTGGCTGGAGGTCAACACCAAATATTCCGCCGAATGGCCGAACATCACCACCAAGAAGGATTCGCCGCCCGACGCCGATGACTTCAAGGGCGTGGAAGGCAAGTTCGAAAAGCTGTTTTCCGCCGAGCCCGGCGAAGGCGATTGATCCGAAACGAAGGCATTTCCTTCGCGCTGCATTGCTGTCCAATATTCCGGCTGATAGGTAGTATTGCGGGAGCATGGATTTTCCATGCGGGTCGCGGGAGCCGTTCGCTTGGATGGAGACTTAAACGGAACCGGCTATTTGCTTACAGCTTCGGTTGCTGCGGCGGGCGGCTATGCCATCGCCGCGATGCGCTACGCGCCGCAGATCGCCCAGTTGGCCGAGCGTATCGAATCGACCGAACGGAGCCTGTCGGGCCAGGGCCAGGCGATCGACGAGCTGTCGGACGCGCTGCGCAGCCTGGTGACGGCCTTCGACGGCAGCAAGAGCAACGCCACGCAGCGCGAGGCGATCACCGCTGCGCAATGGGCGCTGACCCGGCGCTGACTGGCGCGAATCGCGCACAATTTGCGGCGCGATTCGCGCCTCTGGTAATTTTGTTACAGAACTGTTATATGATTCTTCGGTCGCGAGGGGCGCTTTCGCCGTGGCCGCGCAATTGGCATCATGAAAGGCAGGGTCGCACTTATCGGTTGATGCCAGCATCGAGCCGGACTGCCGGGCGCGCAACAGGCGCTCGCAACCCGGATCATTGCTGCACCGCCGCATCGCCCAGGCCGGAAAACGAAGGAACAATAGATGACGGCAAAGGCAAACGCCTTCGATGTCGGTGATTACGTCGTTTACCCCAAGCACGGCGTTGGCCGGGTGATCGAGCTGCAGAACCAGGAAATCGCCGGCATGCAGCTGGAGCTCTATGTGCTGCGCTTCGAGAAAGAGCGCATGACGCTGCGCGTTCCCGTCGGCAAGGTCGAAGCGATCGGCATGCGCAAGCTGTCGTCGGACAAGACTCTGCGCGAGGCGCTCGATACGCTCAAGGGCAAGCCCAAGGTCAAGCGCACCATGTGGTCGCGCCGCGCCCAGGAATACGAAGCCAAGATCAATTCGGGCGATCTGGTGTCGATCGCCGAAGTGACCCGCGACCTGTTCCGCGCCGACGATCAGCCCGAGCAGAGCTATTCCGAACGGCAGATCTTCGAAGCCGCCTCCTCGCGGCTGGCGCGCGAGCTGGCCGCGATGGAAAAGACCGACGAGCCCGCCGCGCTCAAGAAGATCCTGGCGATCCTCAACGAGCATGCGCCGAAATATTACGAGGCGGCGGTGGCTGCGGCGGCAGCCGAAGTCGCCGAAGCGGCGGAACCGGCGGCCGAGCCCGCCTGACCGTTTAAAGCCCGAATCACCAAGGGGGCCGTTCCGCAAGGAGCGGCCCTTTTCGTTTCGGGCTGCCGGCGCCTCGTTCCGGCGCAGGGTTCACCTTCTGGCAAGACCTTCGACGCGAAGGTGCCGCCTGCCTGGGAGGAGATCTGCGCGATGACGGTTAGGACGAAGACGATGCTGGCAGCGCTGCTGCTGCCCGCGCTGTCCGGATGCATTGCAAAGACCATCGTCGGCGTGGCGACCGCGCCGGTGCGGGTGGCGGCCAAGGCGGTCGATCTCGCCACCACCAGCCAGTCCGAAGCCGACGAGAAGCGCGGGCGCGAACTGCGCAAGAGCGAAGAACGGCTGGGCAGACTTGAGCGCGATCACGAACGCCATTCGCGGCAGTGCGCCGATGGCAATGCGCGGGCCTGCGAGCTGGCGGAGGCTGAGCGGGTGGAGCTGGAGCGGAATTAGAGCGAAGCCTCTGAAATGCGGGTCACCCTACCCTACTCCCGACTATCCTGAGCTTGTCGAAGGACTGCTCTTGCTTGAAGCGGCTACGCGCGAGGCGCGAAGCGAAGGACAGCCCTTCGACAAGCTCAGGGTAGCCGGGGTTGGGGGCGATGTAATACCAAATCCTCACGCCGCAGCCCGGTGCAGGCGGTCGTTGATTGCCGCGCCGATACCTTCGCGCGGAATCGGGGCGACCGCGATCCGGGGACGGGGCGAAGCGGCTGCCTGGTGCAGCAGCGCATAAAGTCGCGAAGCCGCTTCGGCGAGATCGCCGCCGGGCGACAGGCTGGCGTCGCCTGCCACCGCATCGAAGCCGATGAAAAACTCATCCGCTTCTGCCTGCGGCGCATCGAGCCGCAGCGGCTTGCCCGGCGCGTAATGGCTGGCGAGCTGCCCCGGCGCTTCGATTCCGCCGTCCGGCGTCAGGACTTCGCCGGCGCCGCCGAGGATCGCGGAAATCTGCCCCCCGGTTACTGGCCCCGGCCGCAACACTTGCCAGCCGCCGCCCTCGCGCAGCGCGACAATCGTTGATTCGATGCCCGCCGCGCAGGCCCCGCCATCGAGGATCAGATCGACCTTCGCGCCCAGCGATGCCGCGACATGCGCGGCGCAGGTCGGGCTGACCGCGCCGCTGCGATTGGCCGATGGCGCGGCCAGCGGCAGGCCGGTCTCCGCGATCAGCGCGCGCATGACCGGATGTGCCGGACAGCGCAGCGCGACACTCGGCAGCCCGGCAGTGACCGCCGCCGCCAGCGGCGCGTCGCCCCGCCTGGGCAGCACCAAAGTCAGCGCCCCCGGCCAGAATGCCGCCGCCAGCGCCCGCGCCGGCTCGTCGAACACCGCCAGCCGCCCGGCCTGCGCCAGATCGGCTACATGCACGATCAGCGGATTGAAATCGGGCCGCCCCTTGGCGCGGTAGATCGCCGCAACCGCCGCGTCGCTGTCGGCCCGGGCGGCAAGGCCGTAGACCGTCTCGGTCGGGACCGCGACCAGCCCGCCCGCCGCGCAGCACTGCCGCCGCTTCGGCAATTGCGGCGGCATCGGCTGCCTGGACGTTCGGTGGACTGTTGCCGGTCATGGCCTGCCGCTATAGGCGGTGGCAGACAAAGCCAAGGGAAAGCGCGCGCCATGGACTACACTCCGCCGACCGCCGAGCAGGTCTTCGCCTTGCGTGTGAGCGCCGGGATCGAAGAACTGGCGGCGCATGACCGCTTTACCGCCGCCAGCCCCGATCTGGTCGAGGCCATCGTCGAGGGCATCGGCGCCTTTGCCGCAGGCGAGTGGGCGCCGCTCCACCGCATCGGCGATACCCAGGGCGCGAGCATCGCAGACGGTGTCGTCACCCTGCCCGCCGGTTTCGCCGAGGCCTATCGCGGCTATGCCGCAGCCGGGTGGAACGCGGTCGCCGGGCCGGAGGAATTCGGCGGCCAGGGCCTGCCCTATTGCCTCGCCTGCTGCGTGCTCGAAAACCTCGGCGCGGCGAATTTCGCCTTTGCCCTGCTGCCGATGCTGACGGTGGGCGCGATCGAGGCGTTGCAGCATCATGGCAGCGACACGCAAAAGGCGATGTATCTCGCCAAGCTGGTCAGCGGCGAGTGGACCGGGACGATGAACCTCACCGAACCGCAGGCCGGCAGCGATGTCGGCGCGCTGCGCACCACCGCCACGCCGATTGCAGAAGGCGAGCACGCCGGCAAATGGCGGATCAAGGGCACCAAGATTTTCATCACCTGGGGCGAGCACGAGCTGGCGGCAAACATCGTCCACCTGGTGCTCGCCCGCACGCCCGGCGCGCCGGCGGGATCACGCGGGATTTCGCTGTTCACCGTGCCCAAATATCTGGTGAAGCCCGACGGCAGCCCCAAGGGCATTTTGGGCGCGCGCAACGACCTCAAGGCGGTCGGGCTCGAACACAAGCTCGGCATCCACGCCTCGCCGACCTGCACGATGAGCTATGGCGACAACGATGCCTGCATCGGCGAGCTGGTCGGCCTTGAGAACGAGGGCCTCAAGGCGATGTTCACGATGATGAACTCGGCGCGGATCAATGTCGGCAGCCAGGGGGTGCAACTCGCCGAGCGCGCGACGCAGCAGGCGATGCGCTTCGCCCGCGAGCGGGTGCAATCGGCCCGCGCCGGATCAGCAGACAAGGCGCCGGTGGCGATTGTCGAACATCCCGACGTGCGCCGCATGCTGCTGCGCATGCGGGCGCTGACCGAGGCCGCGCGGGCGCTGCTCTATTACACCGCCGGGCAGGTCGATCGCGGCGTGCTGGGCGACGGCGCGGCGCAGATGCGGGCCGATCTGCTGGTGCCGCTGCTCAAGGGCTGGGGCACCGATATCGGCATGGAAGTCGCCAGCCTGAATGTCCAGGTCCACGGCGGCATGGGCTTCATCGAGGAAACCGGCGCCGCGCAGCTCTATCGCGACAGCCGGATTCCGCCGATCTACGAAGGCACCAACGGCATCCAGGCCGCCGATCTGGTCACCCGCAAGCTGGGCATGGACAGCGGCGGCGTGCTCGCGGCGCTGATGGGCGAGATCGCGCGCGATGCCCAGCAGGCCCCCGGACTGGCCGCGCTCGCCCGGCAATGCAGCGACATCGGCGACTGGATGGCCAACGAGGCGATCCTCGACGACAAGCTCGCGGGCAGCGTGCCTTTTCTGACGATGTGCGCAGTGGCGGTGGCGGGATGGCAGCTGCTGCGCCAGGCGCAGGCGGCGGCCGAGGCCGGCGCACCAGCAGCAATCGCGCAGAGCAAGCCGGTTATCGCGCGCTATTTCATCGACCATATCGTGCCCGAAGCGGCGGGCCTGCTCGGCGCGGCCACCGGCGGCGCGGCGCTGCTCTATGCGCTCGATGCCGAGGCGCTGGCGGGATGAGCAAGGCCGATGACGTGCTGACGCGGATTGCCGCGGCGCTGGAGCGGCTGGCGCCGCAAGGCGCCGCAGCGGCGGACTGGCTGGCGCATCCGGCCTATGTCTGGGATGGCGAGGGCGCGCGGGGCGTCGCCGGATTGCAGGCCCCTCCCCTCGCCCTGCTGCGCGGGATCGACGCGCAGAAGGCGACGGTGGCCGAGAACATTACCCGGCTCGCCGCCGGCCATGCCGCGCACGACATGCTGCTGTGGGGTTCGCGCGGCATGGGCAAGTCGGCATTGCTGCGCAGTTGCATCGCGGCGGCGCAGGCCGGCGATCCGGCGCGGGTGGCGCTGGTGCAGGTCGCGCCCGATGCGCTGTCCAGCCTTGCCGCGCTGTTCGCCGCGCTTGCCCCGATCGACCGGCGGTTCCTGGTCTATATCGACGATCTCGGCTTCGAGGACGGCGACAGCACCGGCCCGCGCGCCTTGCGCTCCTGGCTCGAAGGCGGGGTCGAGGCGCGGCCGGGCAATGTCCGCATCGCGGTGACTTCGAACCGCCGCGCCATTGTCGCCCGCCACCTCAGCGAGCAGGACGACCCGATCAACCCGCGCGACGCGGTCGACGACCGGCTGGCGCTGGCCGACCGCTTCGGCCTGTCGATCGGCTTTCACGTTTGCAGCCAGGACGATTATCTGGCGATTATTGCGGGTTATGCGGAAGCGCACGGCCTCGCCTGGGATGCAGGCGAGGCGCTCGAATGGTCGAAACGGCGCGGCGCGCGCTCGGGCCGGGTGGCGTGGCAGTTCGTCAACGAGCTGGCGGGCCGCGCGGGGACGGCGATCTGAGGGCTACTGCGACACCCGCGCATAATCCTCCTTGAACCCCGCCTCATATTGCGACCGGGGATCGCCCTTGAGCTCGCGCTGCGGCGGCATGCGTGCGGTCACCACCGGCTTCGGCCCCACCGACGGCTTGGCCCCGGGCGCGTGGACCCGCCAGATTATCCCGGCGGTATCGTCGCTGACCAGCAGCGCGCCGGCCTTGTCCCAGCTCAGCCACACCGGGCGGCCGGCGCGCTTCATTGCCCTTGCCGCTGAGAAATCCGGTCAGCACCGGCTGCGGCAGCGCTTCCATCGGGTTGCCGTTGGCGTCGAACGGCACGAAGACGACATCGTAGCCCGCCAGCGGCTTGCGGTTCCACGAGCCGTGCCGGGCGACAAAGGCGCCATTGGCGAAAGCCGCGCCCATCGCATTGCCGGGACCCGCAAATTGCAGCCCGAGCACTCCGGTATGCGCGCCCAGCGCATATTCGGGCTTGCGGGCGTATTCGGAGAGGAATTCGGGCATCGGGTCCTTCACCCGCCAGTCGATCACATCCTTCCAATAGACCCAGGGCCAGCCATACTGCACGCCGATGGGCACGTTGGTGAGGTAATCGGGCACGAGATCGGGGCCGAGCATGTCGCGCTCCTGCACGGTGGCCCAGAGTTCGCCGGTCGAGTGATTCCACGCCATGCCATTGGCGTTGCGCATGCCGGCGGCGAAAGGACGGCGCTTGCCGCTGGCGAGGTCGATCTCCCAGATCGTCGCGCGTCCGGTCTCCTCCGCCATGCCGTTCTCGCCGATGTTCGACGCCGAGCCGACTGCGGCGAAAAGCTTCTTGCCATCGGGGCTGAGCACCAGATTGCGCATCCAGTGGTTGCCCGCCGCCGGGCAGGTCCATCAGCTTTTTCGGTTCGCCGGTCAGCCCGGTCGCGCCGGGGGTGAAATCGAAGGCCAGCACCGCGTTATGGTTGGCGATGTAGAGCTTGCCGTCGCCCCAGGCCATGCCCGAGGGCGAGGCCATGCCCGCCGTGCGCAGGGTGAAGCGCTGCTCCGCTGCGCCGTCGCCGTCTCCGTCGCGCAGCAGCACGATCCTGTCGGGCGAGGGACCGCCCGCGCCGACCCGGCCCATGAACAGCTTCATGAAGAAGGTGGTCACCCCGCTGCCCCCTTCGCGCGGCGGGGAATTGGTTTCGGCGACCAGCACATCGCCATTCGGCAGCGTCAGCAAGGTGCGCGGATGGTCGAGCTTTTCGGCGAAGCGGCTGACCGCGAGGCCCTTGGCGGGCGCCGGCGCCTCGCCCGGCCCCCAGCCGATGGGTTTGGCGAGGCCGACGCTGGGGAAGAACTCGGTATCGGCCTCGACCAGCAGCGGCTTCTTGCCGGTTGTCGCCGAGGTTGCCAGCTCCGACGGGTTGCCGCGCAGCACCCAGGCGATGAGGGCCGCAAGCAAGATCAGGACAATGCCGAGCCGGATGAGGATTTTGCGCAGGCGTTGGGTCATGGCCGACAGATAGGCGGAGAGGCCCTAGGCGGCAATGGCTCTCTCGCCTAAGCAAGGGCGCATGTTCGATTTCGCCCCCGATTCCGGCCTGACCAAGCCCGAACTCTATCGCCAGCTCGGCGGCGCCGCCGAGGCGCTGACCCGGGGCGAGCCGGACGCCGTGGCGAACATGGCCAATCTCGCCGCGCTGATCTGGCACACTCTGCCACGGCTCAACTGGGCGGGGTTCTATCGCACGATCGGCGAGGAGCTCGTGCTCGGCCCGTTCATCGGCAAGCCCGCCTGCCTGCGCATCGCGCTGGGCAGCGGTGTCTGCGGGACGGCGGCGGCGATGGGCGCAACCCAGCTGGTGGCCGACGTGCGCGCCTTTCCCGGCCACATCGCCTGCGATCCGGCCAGCCGGTCCGAACTGGTCGTGCCGGTGCTGCGCGGCGGCACGGTCATCGCGGTGATCGATCTCGACAGTCCTGACCTGGCCCGCTTCGATGGCGAGGATGCGCGCGGGATCGAGTCGCTGGCCGCGATAATCGCGCCGGTAATCTAATCGGCTCCGGCTGATCCGAAACGGGACACGGGAAATCGAGCGCGCTCCGCCAGCTTGGTATTGTGCGGATTGCAATGCTAAATTCCGGGTTAACGCCGGGAATCGACCCGGTTCCCATGGGGGATTCGCTATGTTCAATCGCCAACCGGCCGTCATTTTCGCAGCGGCGAGCGCTCTCGCGCTGGCTTTCGCGGCGCCCGCCGCCGCCCAGATGGATGCCGGGCTGCCCGAATTGCCCTCGGTGACGGCTGCCGCGCCGGACCTGCCGTCGTTCCCGCCGCCCGCACCGGGCACAGTGCCGATGCCGCCCGCCCCCGCCATGGCGTGGCAAGGCGCCTCGGCGGCGCCCGCGCTCCAGCTCGAACCGCGCGCCCGCGACGCCTGGCTGGGCGAATGCCGCCGCCGCACGACAATGTATTACGACACCGGCTGGGGCCACGGAAAGCGCAAGAAGCGCGGCAAGCAGGGTCATGACGACCACATGTCCTATCGCGGCGGCTACGATTATTGCGAGGCTTATCTCGACGATTACTACCGCTATTATGCTCAGCCAGGCGCCGGATATGGCCATGCCTACATGGTCCCGATGCGCCCGATGCAGATGACGATGATGCCGGCCCAGACCCGCGAAGTCAGCCAGCCGGTCGAGGAGTTCGTCACCGAGGAATATGTCCCGGTCCGCACGCGCACGGTCGCACCGCGCCGCACTATCCGCAGCAAGCGGGTCCGCGACAAGCGCATCCGGGTTTACTGAGCAAGTCGGAAATCCAGCCACTGGCTGCACGTCCGGAAGTTGCACCGCGCAACTTCCGGAGGTGTTGCGTCACACCCCGCCGCCAGTGAGCCGCTGGCAGATCAGATCGAGCTGATCGAGCGTGCGGTAGCGGATCGTCACCGCTCCCGAGCGCGGGTCGGCGTCGGCGTTGATCCGCACCGCCAGCCCGAGAAATTCCTCGAGATGGCGCTGCACCGCCGCGATATCCGCGGAATCGGCGGATTTGGTCTCGATCCGGGCGCGGCGCGGCGTGCGCTGGCCTTCCTGCTCGCGCCGGGCGAGCCGCTCGACCTCGCGCACCGACAGCTGCCTGGCCACCGCCGCCTCGGCGATCGCACCGGCGTCTGCAACCCCGATCAGCGCCCGGGCGTGGCCCATCGACAGCCGTCCGTCCTCGACCATGGCGATCACCGGCTCGGGCAGCACCAGCAGCCGCTGGAGATTGGCGACATGGCTGCGCGACTTGTCGACCATGCGGGCGATCTCCGCCTGGGTCAGCCCTTCCTGTTCGGCCAGCCGCTGATAGGCGCGCGCTTCCTCGATCGGATTGAGGTCCTGGCGCTGCAAGTTCTCGATCAGCGCCAGCGCCATCACCTCGCGGTCGCTTAATTCACGAATTAGTGCTGGTATTTCATGGAGTTGTGCGCGCTGCGCAGCGCGCCAGCGGCGTTCGCCGGCGACCAGCTGATAGCGCCCGCCCGCCCGGGGACGCACGATCACCGGCTGGATCACCCCGCGCGCGGCGATCGAAGCGGCGAGCTCGTCGAGCGCCGCTTCGTCGAAGTGGCGCCGCGGCTGGCCGGGGTGCGGCTCGATCGCAGCGATGGCGAGCATCGCCAATCCGCCCGCGCCCGCGACCGCTTCGGCCCCATCGCTGTTTGCCGGGCTGGAGACCAGCGCTTCCTCGCGCCGGATTTCGCCCATCAACGCGCCAAGTCCGCGCCCCAGCGCAGGCGCCTTGCGCCGCGCCGCCGCCGAGCCTCCGGAAGCCGTTGCGGGCCGGGTCATCGGGATCACGGGATCGTCGCTCATGCAGCTTGCTTCCTTTGCGGCAGGCGGGCCATCAGCTCGCGGGCCAGCGCCATATAGGCTTTGCTCCCGGCGCAGGTGTGGTCGTAGACCAGCGCCGGCAGCCCGTGGCTCGGCGCCTCGGACAGGCGGACATTGCGCGGGATCGTCGCTTCGAACACCAGATCGCCGAGGCACGAGCGCACGTCTTCGGCGACCTGGTCGGTCAGCCGGTTGCGCCGGTCGAACATGGTCAGCGCCACGCCGACGATGCCGAGCCCCGGATTGAAGCGCTGCTGCACCCGCTCGACGGTCTGGAGCAGATGGCTCAGCCCTTCGAGCGCGAAGAATTCGCATTGCAGCGGCACCAGCAGCGTATCGGCGGCGGACAGCGCATTGAGCGTCAGCATGCCGAGCGAGGGCGGGCAATCGATCACGCAGATATCGTAATCGGTCTCCCCAAGCAGCGCGCTGCGCAGGCGGCCGGTGCGATCATCGACCGACACCAATTCGACCTCGGCGCCCGAGAGATCGACCGTCGCGGGAACAATATCGAGACCCGGGATATTGGTCGGCTGGATGCAGGTGCGCAGCGGGGCCTTGTCGATGAGAACATCGTAGGACGAGCGCGCGCGATCGGTCGAGGCGATGCCGATTCCGGTCGAGGCATTGCCCTGCGGATCGAGGTCGATCAGCAGCACCTTCCAGCCGGTTGCGGCGAGCGCGGTGGCCAGGTTGATCGCCGTGGTGGTCTTGCCCACGCCGCCCTTCTGATTGGCGATTGCGATCCGGATCACTGTTTGCGTCCCCTTTCTGCCGGCAAGTGTGCCGACGACGATGCCCGCTTCGCTGTCGGTCAAGGATTGTTCCACGTGGAACATATGAATCCACCCGCGCAGCGATTGCAACTCCTGCTGCGCCGAACGCCCCTTGGGCAACAGCCAAAGCGTGTCCTTTGTGGAAAATCGCGCGGATAAGTCGAGAAGCGGGCCGAGCGGAGCAAAGGCGCGGGCGGAGATTGCCAGCATGGGACGCGTTTCGAGCTGTTCGATGCGGCATCCGGCAATCGTTGCCCGGTCCAGCCCCAGCGCGTTTTTGACCCGCCTCAGCCAATCCACCCGCAGCGCGCGCGATTCGACCATGACCACTTCGCATTCGGGCCGCAGCGCGGCGATCACCATGCCGGGGAAGCCAGCTCCGGTGCCGAGATCGAGCCAGGGCGAGGATGTTTCACGTGGAACATGGGCGAGCAGCTGCGCGCTGTCGGCGATATGCCGCAGCCACACCTCGCCGAGGCTGGCCTGCGACACCAGATTCTGCCGGGAATTCTCCTCGGTCAGCATGGCGGCGAGCAGTTCGAGCCGCGCCATCGCGGCATCGTCGCATTCGGGCAGAGTCCGCAGCCAGGCCTTGGCCCCGGCCTCGTCGGCGATCATGCCGCCTGCCGCCGGGCATGCACCAGCAGCGCCGCCAGCGCCGCCGGGGTGATCCCGGGAATCCGCCCCGCCGCCGCGAGATTGGCCGGTCTGGCGCTGCTCAGCCGCTCGACCATCTCGCGCGACAGGCCGGGGATGGCGGCATAGGCAAAGTGATCGCCGAGATGCAGCGCCTCGCTGGCGCGCAGTTCGCGCAGCTCGCTGTCCTGCCGCGCGAGATAGGGCGCATAGGCGGCGTCCTCGGCGACTTCCTCGGCCAGTTCGCTATCGGCCAAGGTGTGCCCGGCGATCCACGGAGCGAGAGTGCCGAGATCGACACCGCCAAAGCGGAGCCATTCGCGCAGCGGCAACCTTCCGGCATCGGCGCGCACCGGCAGACCTGCCGTGGACAGCTCGTTCGCGGTGACTTCGCGCGCCAGTTCGGCTTCCAGCGCGTCCTTCGCCTCCATCCGCCGCTCGAACCAGTCGCGCCGCTCCGCACCGACACAGCCCGCAGCAATCGCCAGCGGCGTCAGCCGGGTCGAGGCATTGTTGGCGCGCAGCCGCAGGCGGTATTCGGCGCGGGCGGTGAGCATGCGGTAAGGCTCGGAGACGCCGTGCAGCGTCAGATCGTCGATCATCACCGCCATGTAGCTGTTGGCCCGGTCGAGCGGCGCGGCTTCGCGGCCCAGCACCGCCGCAGCTGCATGCATCCCGGCGACCAGCCCCTGCGCGGCGGCTTCCTCGTAACCGGTGGTGCCGTTGATCTGCCCGGCGCAATAAAGCCCGGGAATCGCCCGCAATTCCAGTGTCGGCCGCAGCGCGCGCGGATCGATGTGATCGTATTCGACCGCATAGCCCGGCACCGCCATCTCGACCTGCTCCAGCCCCGCCATCGTCCGCAGCATCGCCAGCTGGACATCGGCGGGCAGCGAGGTGCTGATCCCGTTGGGATAGACCAGATGGGTGTCCAGGCCCTCGGGCTCGAGGAAAATCTGGTGGCCGTCGCGATCGGCGAAGCGGTGGATCTTGTCCTCGATCGACGGGCAATAGCGCGGCCCCTGCGCGCCGATCGCCCCGGAGAACAGCGGCGAACGGTGGAGATTGGCGCGGATGACCTCGTGGCTTCGCGGGTTGGTGCGGGTGATCGCGCAGAAAATCTGCGGATTGGCGCGCGCATCGCCCAGCGCCGACATCCGCCAGGGTTCGCTGTCCGAGGGCTGCTCTTCGAGCCGCGCCCAGTCGATGCTGCGCCCGTCGAGCCGGGGCGGCGTGCCGGTCTTGAGCCGCGCCATCGGCAAGTCCGGCCTCGCGCAGCTGGCTGGCGAGGCGCTGCGCCGAAGCCTCGCCGATCCGCCCCCCGGTCATCCGCTCCTCGCCGCGAAACATCGTGCCGCCGAGGAAGGTGCCGGTGCAGAGCACCACCGCCTGCGCGGCAAGCGTCGAGCCATCGCCCAGTTGAACGCCGGTGACGCGCCCGCCAGTCGAGCACCAGCCCCGCCGCCTCGCCCTGCACCAGCGTCAGATCGCCCTGCTGCTTGAGCAGTTGCTGGATCGCCGCCTTGAACAGCCTGCGGTCGGCCTGCACCCGCGGCCCCTGCACCGCGCTGCCCTTCGAGCGGTTGAGCATGCGGTAATGGATCGCCGCAGCATCGGCGGCGCGCGCGATCAGCCCGTCGAAGGCATCGACCTCGCGCACCAGATGCCCCTTGCCGAGCCCGCCGATCGCCGGATTGCAGCTCATCGCGCCGACCGCAGCGAGATCGAAACTGACCAGCGCCACCCGCGCGCCCATCCGCGCCGCAACCGCCGCCGCCTCGCAGCCCGCATGCCCGCCGCCGATGACGATGATGTCGAAGGGGTGCATGGGGAGCGCGCATAGCGGAGGCGCGGTTGGGGGTCAAAGCGGGAGGTGTTCCACGTGGAACGGGGTTTAGGCGACGAGTAGATCAGTGCAAAAGGCTTAAATCTCATAACAATCGGCCGTAACAAAATTACGCAAAACGACTCGAATCGATTTCAGAAAGGAATCGCAGGACTCGATTCGTTCATTTTGTCAAGATTGTCGGGTGACACGACTCGCCACGTTGTGATACCTCACTAGTGAGCGCACAGGGAGATAGCTTATGGCGCAGCTTGGCGATACCGAAGTCGACCGCAATTTTGAAGCATTTGCCACCATGCTCCCGGAGCTGCTGCAGCGTGCACCCGGAAAATACGCCCTGCTCCATCGGGAAAAGCTGGCCGGACTGTACGACAAAGCACTAGACGCCTTTATCGAGGGGGTTCAACGGTTTGGCGAAAACGAGTATTCAGTTCAGGAAGTAACCCAGCAATCAGATAATCTAGGGTTTTATTCGTATGCTGGTGGTGCCGGGCAAGCTTGATAATCGTCAGGCTATCGTCAATATTGGAGTACAGAGGTTCACGGTTGAATTTGCCGGGGTTTCACATATCCAACCGATACCATCATTGTCGATAGCATCATACCGCGCGTTGCTCGACACTGGGGCCCAACGCACATGCTTGACTTACCGCACAATCGCCGCCGAACAATTGCTAAGGCATGGCAAGAAGTTCATCAAAAACGTTCATGACGAGAACGTCCACAGCCTGTTCTGGGTGCGCTTTGGTTTCTGGTGCACGGAAGGTGCGCTTAATGGAACCCAAGACACCGGAAACTCATACTATGGATTGGACGATCCTGTTGAGGTCATAAACATCGCGGACAATGATCGGTTTGACGCCATTCTTGGCATGGACATTTTGAGTCGATTTGATCTCACGTTTTCAAAAACAGGAGACTTCTGTATCAATTTGTGAGTCCAAATCCACTCCACTTGGTCTCACTCACTTCCCGATACAAAACCGCCCGAACAGCGCATCCAGCATGTCCTCGGTGGTCGTCCGTCCCAGCAGCGCGTCGAAGGCGACCCGGGCCAGCCGCAGACCTTCGGCGCAGAGCAGCGGGTCGGGCTGGCCCGCCGCCTCGCCCAGCGCCGACGCCGCCCCGGCCAGCAATCCATGCTGGCGGGCGCTGAGCGCTGCTTCGCCGGGGCGGGGCATGGCGCTGCGGGCGTGGGCGGCGAGGTCGGTGCGCAGGGACTCGAGGCCCTCGCCGGTCACCGCCGAGACCCGGTGGCGCGGGCTGCGCTTGCGGCGGGCATCGGGGCGGTCGCATTGCGAGGCGATCTCCCAGCAGCCCTTCGGCCCCTGCCCCTCGACGCCGAGCCACAGCACCAGGTCCGCCCGGTCGAGCGCTTCGAGCGCCCGCTCGATGCCGATCGCCTCGACCTCGTCCCCGGCCGAATCGTGCAGACCGGCGGTATCGGCGAACAGGAAGGGAATGCCCTCCAGCGCCACCGGGCGCGTCAAGACGTCGCGGGTGGTGCCGGGTATCGGCGTCGCAATCGCCGCCTCCGCCTCCACCAACACATTGAAAAGCGTGCTTTTCCCGGCGTTCGGCGGGCCCGCGATGACCACCCGGTAGCCCTCGCGCAGCAGCTCCGCGCGCGGGCGGGCGAGCCACACGGCAAGCTCGCCGCGCAAATTGTCCAGATCGCCGGCAAAAGTGCCGGGCAAGGCGGCGCCATCGTCCTCGTCGGCGAAATCGAGCACCGCCTCGAGCGAGGCGGAGACCGCCAGCAGCGCCTCGCGCCAGGCCGCGACCGCGCGGCTGAACGCCCCGCCGGCCATCGCCTGCGCGCTCTGGCGCTGGAGTTCGGTCTCGGCGGCGAGCAGATCGGCCAGCCCCTCGGCCTCGGCAAGATCGATCCTGCCATTGGCGAAGGCGCGGCGGGTGAATTCGCCCGAAGTTGCGCGGCGCAACTGTGGCAGGGCGGCAAGCACCGTCTCCACCGCCCGCACCACCGCGCGGCCGCCGTGGCAGTGCAGCTCGGCGATATCCTCGCCGGTCGCGGTGCCGGGGCCGGGCAGCCACAGCGCCAGCGCGGTGTCGAGCAGTTCGCCGTCGCCGCCCCGCAGCCGGACCAGGCTGGCGCGGCGCGGCGGCGGCAGCCTGCCGGCCAGCGCGCGCAGGGCCGCGCCCGCGCGGGGCCCGCTGATCCGCACCACGGCAATGGCGGCGGGCGGCGCGCCGCTGGACAGGGCGAAGATGGTGTCTGGCATGCGCCGCCGGTTAGCAGGTCAGGCGCGGCGCGGGGAGCGGCTAATCGGCCTTCTTGCCCTTGACCGCCATCGCCGCGCCGCTTTCCATGAATTGCTGGAACAGCTTCATGCCCATCTGCCCCATCGGCGCGAGCTGCTTGGCCATTTCCTGCAGCTGGTCGAGGCTGCCGGCGCCTTGCATCATCTTGGCCGTGGCCTCGGCATAGGCTTCGTTGGCCTTGCTGACATCGGGCAGGCCGAGAAACTGCCGGGCCTCGACCGGGGTGCAGTCGATTTCGATATTCACTTTCATCGCCGGTCTCCGGAAAAACGCATTACAGGAAAGCTGGCACACAGACTTGGCAAAGTCCACCAAGCGGGCATAGTGGGCGCGAGACAGTTTTGCGGAGACCGACAATGACAAGCGCCCAGATCCCCACACTCGACGGCAAGACGAGCTTCCCGGCCTATGTCGCCGAACCCAGCGGCTCGCCCAGAGGCGCGATCATCGTCATCCAGGAGATCTTCGGGGTGAACCCGGGCATCCGCAAGAAATGCGACGATTGGGCCTCGACCGGCTATCTCGCGGTCGCGCCCGATGTGTTCTGGCGGCAGCGCACCGGCATCGAACTCAATCCCGACGATCCCGAGGAGTTCCAGCAGGGCGTCGCCTATATGATGAAGCACGATTTCGATCTCGGCATCCAGGACGTCGAGGCGACGATCCACTGGCTGCGCCGCGAGCAGGGCGTGCCAAAGGTCGGTCTGGTCGGCTATTGCATGGGCGGGCGCGTCGCTTACCTCACCGCCACCCGCACCGATATCGACGCCTCGGTCGGCTATTACGGGGTCGGCATCGACGCGATGATGAACGAGAGCCACGCCATCGCCAAACCGCTGCTGCTGCATGTGCCCACCGCCGACGGCTTCGTGCCCCCCGCCGCGCAGCAGGCGATGCATGCGGGGCTGGACGACAATGCCCATGTCACAATGTTCGACTATGAAGGGCTAGACCACGGCTTTGCCGACACGTTCGGCGCGCGGCGGGACGAGGCGGGGGCAATGCTGGCCGATGGGCGCACGGCGGAGTTCTTCGCGGCCAATGTGGGGTAGGCTCGAACAGCCGCTTCCAGAGTCGAGCCTCGGAAACGGCGGTCGCCCGCTACATCGCCATCAGCGCCACCGGCGCGACCTCGTGGAAGCCCTCCCAGATCATCTTGGCGGCGACATAGAGGATCACCACCAGGCCGACCCAGCCGATCCAGCGATAGCGCTCGATATATTTGGCGATGACATTGGCGGCAATGCCCATCAGCGCCACCGCGACGATCAGGCCGACGATCAGGATGCCGGGATGATCGCGCGCGGCGCCGGCCACGGCCAGCACATTGTCGAGGCTCATCGAAACGTCGGCGACCGCGACGCCCCAGGCGGCGCCGGCGAAGCTCTTGGCCGGATGCAGGCCCGAATGTTCGTCGCCCGCGATCTCGGGCGAACCGGGCGATTCGGGCGCGCCGCTATGACCCTTGATGTCGCGGTACATGCGCCAGGCGACCCACAGCAGCAAGACGCCGCCCGCCAGCACCAGCCCGACGATGCCGAGCAGCCAGCTGACGGTGAGCGCAAAAATCACCCGCAGCACCAGCGCCGCGATCACCCCGATGAAAATCACCTTGCGGCGCTGCGCCGGGGGCAGACCCGCCGCCAGAGCGCCGACGACGATGGCATTGTCGCCCGCCAGCACGATGTCGATCATCAGCACCTGCAGGAAGGCGCTGAACGCCGCCGGGCTGGTGATGTTGGAGAAATCGTGGACGATGTGACCCCAGATTTCCGCAGGCCCCCCCAGCGATTGCGCGGCGGCGGCGGCGAGCATGGCAAGATCGATCACGGGGGTTCGGCTCCGCTTACTGGTTCATCGTCGCAAAGAAGTCTTCGTTGGTCTTCGAATCCTTCATCTTGTCGAGCAGGAATTCCATAGCATCGACCGTGCCCATCTGCATCAGGATGCGGCGCAGCACCCACATTTTCGACAGCTTGTCCTTCTCGACCAGCAGCTCTTCCTTGCGGGTGCCGCTCTTGCCGACATCGAGGCTGGGGAAGATGCGCTTGTCGGAAACCTTGCGGTCGAGCACGATTTCGCTGTTGCCGGTGCCCTTGAATTCCTCGAAGATGACCTCGTCCATGCGGCTGCCGGTATCGATCAGCGCGGTGGCGATGATCGACAGCGAGCCGCCTTCCTCGATGTTGCGCGCCGCGCCGAAGAAGCGCTTGGGGCGTTGCAGCGCATTGGCGTCGACACCGCCGGTGAGCACCTTGCCCGAGCTGGGAACCACGGTGTTGTAGGCGCGGCCCAGGCGGGTGATTGAATCGAGCAGGATAACGACATCGCGCTTGTGTTCGACCAGCCGCTTGGCCTTCTCGATCACCATCTCGGCCACTTGCACATGGCGGGTGGCGGGCTCGTCGAAGGTCGAGGAGATCACCTCGCCCTTGACCGAGCGCTGCATGTCGGTGACTTCCTCGGGCCGCTCGTCGACCAGCAGCACCAGCAGGAACACCTCGGGATGGTTGTCGGTGATCGCCTTGGCGATGTTCTGCAGCAGCACGGTCTTGCCGGTGCGCGGCGGCGCGACGATCAGCGCGCGCTGGCCCTTGCCCTGCGGGCTGATGATGTCGATGATCCGCGCCGATTTGTCCTTCACCGTCGGATCGGAGGTATCGAGGTTCAGCTTCTCGTCGGGATAGAGCGGCGTCAGATTGTCGAAATTGACCCGGTGACGCACTGCCTCGGGATCGTCGAAATTGACCGAAGTCAGCTTGTTGATGGCGAAATAGCGCTCGCCATCCTTGGGCGCGCGGATTTCGCCTTCGACGGTATCGCCGGTGCGCAGGCCCCATTTGCGGACCTGGTTGGGCGAGACATAGATATCGTCGGGCCCGGCGAGATAATTCGCCTCGGGGCTGCGCAGGAAGCCGAAACCGTCGGTCAGCACTTCGATCGTGCCAAGCCCCATGATTTCCTCGCCGTCCTCGGCGACTTCCTTGAGGATGGCGAACATGATGTCCTGGCGGCGCATGGTCGATGCGCCTTCGATTTCCAGCTCTTCGGCCATTTCGACCAGTTCGGCAGCGGTTTTCTTCTTGAGTTCTTTGAGATGCATTGTGTTGGTATTCCGGATATATTCTGGGATTGGCCGGCCGATCGTCTGGGCTTGGAGAAAGCGGATCGCTGCCGCGCGCCAGGGCGCGGTCTTCGCCGGAAGTGAGGGTCAGATAGTCGCTGGAATGCCGCGCGTCAACTTGGCTCAGAACGGCCGCACCACCACCAGCACGACTATGATCGCTGTGGCAACGCCGGGGACCTCGTTGAGCAGCCGCAGCCGCTTGCCTTCCAGCCGCCGCACACCGCGCGCCAGTTTCTTCGCATAATCGGCCAGCCAGAAATGATACCAGCTGAGCGCCGCGACAAAGGCCAGCTTGGCGAGAAACCAGCCTTCGCCGAACAAGCCCTGAGTCATCGCCAGCGCCAGGCCCAGCACCCAGACCACGATCAGCGACGGCCACAGGATGATCTTCAGCAGCTTGCGCTCGCGGTCGATCCACACGGCGTTCTCGGGCGAGTCCGGGGCGGCTTCCTGATGATAGACGAAGAAACGCGGCAGCATGAACAGCCCGGCCATCCAGAAAATCACGAAAATGATGTGGCCGGCCTTGAGCCAGAGATAGGTCATTGCCAATACCTGAAAAAATGGCGCCTGTTGCATGCGCCGGACATAGTGATCCCGCCTAGCCCCGCCAAGCCCGGACAACGCCGAGCAGCTGCTCGACATGCTCGACCGGGGTGTGCTGACCGATGCCATGGCCGAGATTGAACACATGCGGGCGGCTTGCGAAGCAATCGAGGATATGCCGGGTCTGCCGTTCGAGCTCCGCCCCGCCCGCCAGCAGCAACAGCGGATCGAGATTGCCCTGGACCGGCATTCCCGCCGGCAAGGCCCGCGCCGCCCAGACCGGATCGATGGTCTCGTCGATGCCGATGGCGTCTACTCCGGTCCCGGCGGCATAGGCGACCAATTTCTCGCCGACGCCCTTGGGAAAGCCGATCACCGGCACATGCGGCGCACGGGAACGCAGGGCTGCGACGATGGCGGCATTGGGCGCGATCACCCAGCGTTCGAATTCCGCCGGGGCAAGGCTGCCGGCCCAGCTGTCGAACAGCTGCACTGCCTCGGCGCCCGCATCTACCTGGCCGGCAAGGTATTCCACAGTCACTTCGACGATCGCGTCGATAATCGCCTGGAACGCGCCGGGATCGCGATAGGCCAGCGCGCGGGTCTCATGCTGGTCGCGGCTGCCTTCCCCCGCCACCATATAGGTGGCGACGGTCCAGGGGCTGCCGGCAAAGCCCAGCAGCGTCCGCCTGCCGCCCAGGCCCGCCTTGACCTTGGCGACAGTCTCATAGATCGGTGTCAGCCGCTCAGGCACCGCCCTGAGGCTATCCAGCGCCGCATCGATCAGCCGGGGGCGCAGGCGCGGTCCTTCGCCCACCAGAAAATCGAGATCCTGGCCCATCGCATAGGGCACGATGAGAATGTCGGAAAACAGGATCGCCCCGTCGAAACCGAAGCGGCGGATCGGTTGCAGGGTAATCTCGGCGGCTGCGTCGCTGTCGTAGACCAGTTGGAGAAAGCCGCCCTTGCGTGCCCTGAGCGCACGGTATTCGGGCAGGTAACGCCCGGCCTGGCGCATCAGCCAGACCGGACGCCCAAACTCACTGGCGCCGGCATTGTGTCCACGCAATGTGTCGAGCAGCAAACCGGGCATCGGGGTCTTTCTAACTACTAAAAAGAGAATTTATATAAGGATGATGTTTGTAGTTGCGCTGTGGATAGCGCGGACACCGGGGCCTTGCCCGATTTGTCCCCGGCTGGCCAGAGGGCGGCGGGCGGCGAATCGCGGCAGCCGCGCGTCAAGCAGGGTTTATCCTCCCTATCCCCAGCCTGTGGGAATCGCTGTCCCCCTGTCGACAAGAGTCCCTGCCGGTGACCCGGACCGGGGAGCGAATGACGCAGTGAAGTTGTCAGCCCCTTCCTCCCGTGGTTTATGCCGCTACCTGTCAACAGCCTGTCCCGGCGCGAAACCCGCAGAACCATGCCCAGCCTTCACCTCCATCTGATGTCGGATTCGACCGGCGAAACCCTCGAGATGATCGCCAAGGCGGCGCTTGCCCAGTTCGACGATGCCGATGTCGTCCGCCACTTCTGGCCGATGGTGCGCTCGCAGCAGCATCTCGACCGGATTCTCGCCGACATCGCCGCCAGGCCGGGGCTGGTGCTGTTCACCCTGGTCAATCCCGAAACCCGCGCGCGGCTGGAGGAGCGCTGCCGGGCGCTGGGGCTGCCGGCGATCGCCGCGCTCGATGCGGTCAGCGCCGCGCTGGAGGACATGCTCGGCCAGCAGGCCAAGGCGCGGCCCGGGCGGCAGCATCTGATGGACGAGGCCTATTTCGCCCGGGTCGAGGCGATCCAGTTCACCATCGCGCATGACGACGGGGTCGGCTGGGAGAACTGGGAAGCGGCGGACATTGTCCTGGCCGGGGTCTCGCGCACCTCGAAGACGCCGACTTCGATCTATCTCGCCAATCGCGGCTACAAGACCGCGAATATTCCGATCGTCGTCGAAAGCCCGCCGCCAGATGCGCTGTTCGGTCTCAAGCAGCCGCTGGTGGTCGGCCTCACCACCGCACCCGACCGGCTGATCCAGGTGCGGCGCAACCGGCTGCTGTCGCTGAACCAGGCGCCCGAGACCGCCTATGTCGATACCGACCGGGTGGAACAGGAAGTCCGCTTCGCCCGGCGGATGTTCGCCGACAACGGCTGGCCGGTGATCGATGTGACGCGCCGCTCGATCGAGGAGACGGCGGCGGCGGTGATCAATCTGCTGAATGAGCGGCAGGCTTCGGGCAAGCCGGAGATGGGGCCGGTATGATTATTCTCGCCTCGAAAAGCGCCTCGCGCCAGGCGATGCTCACGGCGGCGGGGGTCGCCTTCGAAGCTGTCCCCGCGCATCTCGACGAGCGGGCGATCGAGGCCGGTCTGGAAGATGCTCATGCGCGCGAAGTGGCTTTGGCGCTGGCGCGGGCCAAGGCGCAGGCGATTTCGGCGGAACGGCGCGAAGCTCTGGTGCTGGGCAGCGATTCGCTGGTCGAAGCTGCGGGCAAGCGATTCGACAAGCCGGCGACGCGCGAGGAAGCGGCGGAGCATTTGCGCTTTTTCTCGGGCAAGGTGATGCGGCTGCACAGCGCGGCAGCACTGGCCCGGGGCGGCGAGATTGTTTGGGAATTCGATGCCTTGGCCTCGCTCTATGTGATCGAGATGTCGGAAGCGTTCATCGCAGACTATCTCGCTGCCGAGTGGCCCGCAGTAGCTGGCTGCGTCGGCGTGTTCCGGATCGAGGCAAGAGGCGTGCAGCTGTTCGAGGCGATCGAGGGCGATCATTTCACCGTGCTGGGCATGCCCTTGCTGGCGGTGCTGGGGGCGCTGCGCGATCTGGGGGAGTTGCCGCGATGAGATACGCCACGAAGGCGGACGCCGTTAATCTTCCCCTCCCCTTCAGGGGAGGGGATCGAGGGGTGGGGTCTCGCCCCAAACGCCGCACCAGATCGACAAACCCCACCCCAACCCCTCCCCTGAAGGGGAGGGGCTTATGAGCCGTCCCTATGCCGAGGTGATCGGCGATCCGATCGCGCATTCGAAGTCGCCGTTGATTCACAATTTCTGGCTTGGGAAGCTGGGGATCGATGCGGAGTACCGGGCTTGCCATGTCCGGCCTGGGGAGCTGGCGGATTATTTCGCGCGAAGGCGCGGAGACGCGGCGTGGCGGGGATGCAATGTGACCATGCCGCACAAGGAAACGGTTATCCCTTTTCTCGACATTTCCGCGCCCAGAGCGCGCAGATTGAGCGCGGTAAACACGATCACGAGAGACTCCCGGGGTTATCTGCATGGAACCAACACCGATGTCGAAGGGGTGGCGGAGCCTTTGGGCAGGCAAGAGAAAATCGAATACCCAAACCATGTTGCGACTTATGTTCAGATTATCGGTGCTGGAGGAGCGGCTCGCGCAGCGGCAATGGGTGCCGCAGAGGCCGGATTTGGCGATTTCGATATCTTCAACCGTTCTGTTGAAAAGGCCGACGCGCTAGCCGAGATGATCGGTGCACCGTTTGGCAAGGGTCAACCGCTCGCGGCACTTGGTCCAATCCGCAATCCCGATGATGGGCCAGAGCATCAACGCTATAGCCACGTCGTTATCAATGCGACCAACATGGGCATGAATGGTTCCGACGCAGTTCCGATCGATCTGGGCGAATATTTCCCGGACACCATTGTCTTCGATATGGTCTATTCTCCACTCGAAACACCCTTGCTCAAACAGGCACGCCAGCTCGGAATGCGCACAATCGACGGGCTCGAAATGCTGGTCAGCCAGGCGGCGGTCGCCTTCGAGCTGTTCTTCGGTCAACCGGCGCCCCGCCAGCACGACGCCGAACTCCGCGCCCTCCTCACCGCATGACCGTCAAACGGCCCTTCATCCTTGGCCTCACCGGCTCGATCGGCATGGGCAAGAGCGCCGTCGCGGCGATGTTTCGCGAACTCGGCGTGCCGGTGTTCGATGCCGATGCCGCCGTGCATGAGTTGCAGGGGCCTGGCGGCGCATTGCTGCCGATGATCGAAGCGGCCTTTCCCGGCACCACCGGGCCGCAGGGAGTCGATCGGCCCAAACTCGGCGCGGCGGTGTTTGGCGATCCCGAAAAGCTCAAGCAGCTGGAGCGAATCGTCCACCCGGCGGTCGGCGCGATGCGGGCCGGGTTTCTGGAGGAAAACGCCGACGCGCCGCTGATCGTCTTCGACATCCCGCTGCTGTTCGAGAAGGGCGGCTTCGAGAGCGTCGATGCTGTCGCCGTCGTTTCCGCGCCCGCCGCGATGCAGCGCCGCCGCGTGCTGTCGCGCCCCGGCATGACCGAGGAGAAATTCGAGCAGATCCTCAAGCTGCAGGCGCCCGATGCCGAGAAGCGCGCGCGGGCGGATTATGTCATCGATACCGGCACTTCGCTCGCCGAGACCCGTGCCAATGTGGAACGGTTGGTGGATAAGCTGACCGCAGCGAAATAATCCGCCGGGCACCCCTTGCGGGCAGGCGCGGCGAGGCCGATATCCAGCTTAATGCGCGAGATTGTTTTCGACACCGAAACGACCGGACTCGACCCCAAGGGCGGTGACCGGCTGGTGGAAATCGGCTGTCTGGAAATGGTCAACCGGGTCGAGACCGGGCGCAGTTTTCACGCCTATTTCAACCCCGAGCGCCCGATGGCCGCAGCGGCCGAAGCGGTGCATGGCCTGTCCGACGCGTTCCTCGCCGACAAGCCGCTGTTCGCCGGCAAGGCGGCCGAATTCCTCGAATTCATCGGCGATTCGCCGCTGGTCGCGCATAATGCCGGCTTCGACTTCGGCTTCGTCGACATGGAGCTGGAGCGCTGCGGGCTGGCGCCGCTCGGGCGCGAGCGGATGATCGACACGGTGGCGCTGGCCAGGGTGCGGCATCCCGGCGCCAAAAATTCGCTCGATGCGCTGTGCACCCGCTATGGCATCGACCGCAGCCACCGCACCAAGCATGGCGCGCTGCTCGATGCCGAATTGCTCGCCCAGGTCTATGTCGAGCTCACCGGCGGCCGCCAGATCGGCCTCGAACTCGCGGCGGAAAATGGCGAGACACTGGTCGCCTCGGTCGTCACCGTTACCCGCGAACACAGCTTCCGCCCACCCCGCCCGCATGCCGCCAGCGAGGAAGAACTCGCCGCCCACGCCGCCTTTCTCAAGACGGTGAAGGAACCTGTCTGGGGCGGCTCTGTCTAGAATTTCACTGCCCTGAAATTTCACTGCCCTGAGATTACACCGCAAGGAGCAACTGCCATGGACATCCGCGTATCGGGCCATCAGATGGATACCGGCGAGGCCCTGCGCTCGCATGCAGCCGATCGGCTGGGCGGCATTGTCGAGAAGCATTTCAGCCGCGCGCTGTCTTCGCATGTCACCTTCGGCAAGGCGCCCGCAGGGTCGTTTCGCTGCGATATCGTCACCCATGTCACCAATGGCCTGATCCTCAAGGGCGCCGCGCTGGCGCCGGACGCCCATGTCGCGCTCGACCAGGCGGCGGACAAGATCGACACCCAGCTCCGGCGCTACAAGCGCCGCCTGACCGACCGCCACGAACAGTCCGCCCATGCCGCCAGGCAGGAAGAGGCGGCCTATGTCGTGTTCGAGGAACCATCCGCCGACGACGAGGTTACCGCCGATGCGCCGGTGGTTATCGCCGAAACCAAAGTCGATGTGCCCGAAGCCACGGTTTCCGATGCGGTGATGATGCTGGATCTGCGCAACACCAACGCCTTGCTGTTCAAAAATGCTGGCACCGGCAAGCATAATATGGTTTACCGCCGCGGCGACGGTTCGATCGGCTGGGTCGAGCCGGGCTGATGCCTGCCACGCGTTCCCGGCGGACGGCAGGATACTCCAGAGGCGGATGGGCGGAGTGCCGGGATTTCCCGGCGCGCCCGCGTTCACCCGGCGGAAACGCCTGATTGTTAACGATGCGAATTGATCATGGATGCTCTGTTTACCCTCCAGCCCGAAGCCGTTGCGACAATTAGCGCGGACAGCAAGCCGGCGATTCTGCGCGCCCTCGCCGCGCAATTCACCGCTGTCTACGGGCTCGATACCGCAGTCGTGCTGTCGGAAATCGAGCAGCGCGAAAAGCTTGGCAGCACCGGCTTCGGCCGGGGCGTCGCGATCCCGCACGCCCGGATCGCCGGGATCGGCCGTCCGGTCGCGGTGTTCCTGCGGCTCGATGCGCCGGTGGTGTTCGATGCCGGCCGATGCGATGCCGGTCGATATCGTCTTCGGACTGCTCTCGCCCGAAAATGCCGGCGCCACCCACCTTCATGCGCTGGCGGCGATATCGCGGATGATGCGCGACGACCGGATGCATGCGGCGCTGATGGAAGCACCCGACGCCGAAGCGCTCTACAGCCTGCTGTGCAATGTCATCGACCGCGACGCCGCTTGATGCCGCCGTTTCCGGCGCGGCCCTGCACTGGCGCGCGCTGGAGCGGCTCTATGCCTCCGCGCCGATCAACCGGCTGTTCGATTCTACGCTGACGATTCCCGGCGAAGGAGCCGCGCGGATCGAGTTCCAGGTGGCGGAGCGCCATTATCACGCGGCCGGCGCGGCGCATGGCACGATCTATTTCAAGATGCTCGACGATGCCGCCTTCTATGCGGCCAATACGCTGGTGACCGACCGGTTCCTGCTGACCACCGCGTTCAATCTCCACTTCACCCGGCCGGTCAAGGGCGGCGAGGTGATCGCCGAAGGGCGCTGGATCAGCGGGCGCAAGCGCGTGCTCGTCGCGGAAGCGCGGCTGCTCGACGCCGAGGGCGAGGAAATCGGCCGCGGCACCGGCACCTTCATGCGCTCGCGGCTGGCGCTGTCGGGACTCGAAGGCTACGCCAGCGCGCTGCGCGATGGCCATGGCTGAGCCGGAAGCGCGCCTGCCGGCGCATATCGAGGTTTCGGCGCTGCTTCGCCGCACCCAGGCCGCCGGCGGCTTCGCCACCGTGCTCAAGCGGGGCGAGGCCGAAGCCGGCACGGTCATGGTGGTGCTGACCCATAATGGCACAGGCGCCGGGGCCTATGAACGCATGCCGCAGGTCGATGGCAGCCGCAAGTGGACTCCGTCCCGGCAGCAGGATGCGGAAAAACCGCAAGAATTCACCGAGTATCTGGAGCGTCGCGGCAAGCAGGACAGCGATCTGTGGATCGTCGAACTGGACGTCGCGAACGCCGAACAGCTCATCGGATTGAATCCTTACCGGGCTTGACTCTGCTGCACTGCGGCATTTAAGGCCACTGCAACTTCGATGCGAAGGCGACCGGGAAAGGCGTTTCGGCCATTCCGGTAGGCACGCAGACGGGGGGCAGCCGGCAGGTATTCCGGCGGATCAGGGCGGCCAGAACCAGCTTCCTCTTTCGCCAAACCTGCGCCGGGCGCGTCCACCGCTCAAGAATTCGGATTCATGAGTAAAAAGCTCCGCCGGGCCAGCGCCATCGCTGTCGCCGCAACCTTGATGACTACCCTGCTGGCTGCCGGCGCAAACGACGCCAGCGCCAAGGCCCGCCGCCAGATCGCGGCCAGCGCGGCGGCGACGCCGGCTTTCGTTTCCCAACCTCTGGTTCAGCAAGTGCGCGAGGATGCCCCCGCGCCCGAGTCTGTGCCGGTTTCCGCCTCATCGCTGCGTCGGCTTGTCGCCGCCCAGCCGCAATCGCGCGAATTGCCGCGCGAGCTGCATTGCCTTGCCGGCGCGGTCTATTTCGAAGCCAAGAGCGAATCGCTGATCGGCCAGCTCGCGGTCGGCCGGGTGGTGATTGCCCGTTCGAAGTCGGGCCGCTTCCCCAACAGCTATTGCGGCGTGGTGTTCCAGCCCTCGCAATTCTCCTTCGTGCGCGGCGGCGGCATGCCGGGGATCGCTCGCGGCTCGCAGCAATGGCGCAACGCGGTCGCCATCGCGCAGATCGCCCATGCCGGCAGCTGGCGCAGCCCGGTGGAGGGCGCGCTGTTCTTCCACGCGACGCATGTCAGCCCGGCCTGGCGCAAGACCCGCATGGCGCGGGTGGAGAATCACGTCTTCTATCGCTGAAGGCTGAGCCCGCTCAGTTGCGGAGCTGCACCCACACGGGGCGTGGTCGCTCGCCTTTTCCCTGCCGCGATGCGCCTTGTCGACGCCGCAGGCGATCAGGCGGTCGGCCAGTTCGGGCGAGAGCAGGGCGTGGTCGATGCGGAAGCCGTGGTCCTTCTGCCAGGCGCCGGCCTGGTAATCCCAATAGGTCCAGATGCCGCCGCGCGGATTATGCGCGGCCAGCGCGTCGGTCCAGCCCTCGCCGAGCAGCCGGGCATAGGCATCGCGCGATTCGGGCTGCATAAGCGCGTCGTCGGCCATCGCCTGGGGCGACCAGATGTCCTGGTCCTCGGGGATGACGTTGAAATCGCCGGTGACGATCGCCGGCACTTCCTCGGCGGCGATGGCCTGCATGCGGGCGCGCAGCCGGTCCATCCAGCGCAGCTTGAAGTCGAATTTGGGGCCTGGCCGCGGATTGCCGTTGGGCAGATAGATGCAGGCGACGCGCAGGCCGAAGACGTCGGCTTCGAGATAGCGCGCATGCTCGTCCTCCGGGCTCGCCATCGAGACCGCGCCGCACCTCGACCGGCTGGGCTCCATCCGCCAGTATGGCGACGCCGTTGAAGCTCTTCTGGCCGTGCCAGATCGCCTGGTAGCCGATTTTGGCGAACTCATCGGCGGGAAAGCCTTCGTCCTGGGTCTTGATTTCCTGCAGGCAGGCGACCGTCGGGCCGCGTCTCCTCCAGCCATTCGAGCAGGCGCGGCAGCCGCGCCTTGATGCCGTTGATGTTGAACGAAGCGACTTTCATTTTTTGCATGGTCCGGCGCGGCCCTGGCCGCGCCTTGCACGGCACCGGCCCGCTCCCCCGGCCCAACCACCCCGAGCGTGCACTGTCGGGTGGTTGGGCCGGGGGAGCGGGCCGGTGCCGCCCGAGCCGTCAGGCGAGCAAATCATACCGCGAAGCTGGAACCACAGCCGCAGCCGGCTGTGGCCTGCGGGTTCTCGACCTTGAACGCGGCGCCGCCAAGCGATTCGACGAAATCGACCGTGCAGCCCGCCACCAGCTCGAGGCTGACAGGATCGACGACCAACCGGACGCCGTCGGTTTCGGCAACAAGGTCTTCGGGATCGGGCGCGTCGGCCAGGCCGAACTGATACTGGAAGCCCGAACAGCCCCCGCCATCGACCGAAAGCCGCAGGATCGCGGGCCTGGCCTGCTTGGCGGCAATCGCCGCGACCCGCGCGGCGGCGGAGGGGCTGAGCGAGATCGGGGCTGCTTGCATGGCTGCCGATGTAGGAGCAGCGGCCAGCCGGGGCAAGGGCCGCGCCGAAATGCGCTCAGGCCGCCTGGATATAGGCGCGCATCGCCTCGGCCTCGGCCTCGATCCGGTCGATGCGGTATTTGACCAGATCGCCGATCGACACGAAGCCCACCATTGTTTCGCCCTGCATGACCGGCAGATGGCGGATGCGGCGGCGGGTCATCAGCGCCAGCGCGGAGAGGATTTCGGTTTCGGGGGTCACCGACACCGGCGGCGCGGTCATCACCTCGCCGACCGGTTGCTCCAGCACCGCAGCGCCTTGCGCATGCAGCCGATAGAGCACGTCGCGTTCCGAAAAGATGCCGGCAACCTTGCCGCCGGACAGCACCGGCAAGGCTCCGATCCGGCGTTCGGCCAGCAGGCCGACGGCGTGTCCCACGCTCATGGCGCAATCGCAGCTGACAATCGTCGGGCTGCGGTTTTCGATCAGGCGTGCGATCGTCATGGCGAGTCTCCTCTTCGCAAGACGCGATCATGCCATGGAAATCGAAAATAGGCCATGCACCGCAAAACGGTTGCGATGCGCCGGCGCCGGGCGCATGGATATCCGCCATGTTGCCCCGCTCCCCGCTCGAAGATCCCGACACCGCCGCCCATGCCTGGGCGCGCTACCGGCGGCTGATGCGCTTCATGATGACGATCACGGTGCTGATGGTCGGCGCGGCCTGCATCGCCATCTACCGGGAAAACGGGGCGATATCGGCGCATTATTATGTCGCGACGGCATTGATGGTCGGCCTCGCCATGCTGCTGATGTCGGCGCTGATGGGGCTGGTGTTTCTGTCGAACGCGACCGGGCACGATTCTGCGGTTGGCCAAGCGCCGGTGGATGCTGAGGACGAGGACGCTTAACCGGCGGGCCTCAGCCGGTATTCCTCTACCGGCACGCCGCCGATCAGATGCTCCTGGATGATTCGCTCGAGCACGTCTTCCTTGCAGCTATGATACCACACGCCCTCGGGATAGACGACGGCGACCGGGCCCGCCGCGCAGATCTTCAGGCAATCGGCCTTGGTCCGCGCGATCCCGCCGTCGCGGTCGAGCCCGAGTTCCCGGAGCCGCCGCTTGAGGAATTTCCACGCAGCCGTGCCTGCCGCGCGCGGGCAGCATTTTGCCTTTTCCGCTTCGACGCAGATGAAGATGTGGCGCTTTGTCCCCGCGCCATATTCTTCCTTCAGGGCCTCGCGCGCGGCGGCGATCCGCGGGGGCTCGCCGGTCATGCGCGGAACATCCATGGCTTTGCCCTGTCCCGATGGCTCTCGGGAATGGCGAAGGGCCGGCCGGCCTTGATGCAAACCAGGGTCACGCTGGCGAAGGCGACCACTTCTGCCGATTGGGTCACCAGCTGGCCGAGATCGTAACTGCTCTGGCCGATCCGCGAAATGCAGACATGCATATCGAGTGGCTCGGGAAAATGGCTCTGTCCGAGATAGTCTATGGCGACGCTGACGACCATCACCGTCAGTTCGGGATCTGCCGCGACGTTGCCAAACTCGCTGGCCCGGTGGAAGCGCACGCGGGCTTCCTCGAGCAGACTGGCGAAAACGCCGTTGTTGATGTGCAGATTGCTGTCGAGATCGCGATAGCGCGTCTCGATCTCGCAGCGGAACGGATAGCGCGCGGGATCGAGCAGCGCGGGATCGGGCTTTGGCATGGCGCGCGGTTAAGCGGCAGAACGGCCCGCGTCCAGCCCCGTCCTAGCCGCGCTTTCCGGCAATCCGGGCGATTTCGGCGGCGACCATGCGTTCGACGATCGGCGGCAGGTTCTTCTCCAGCCAGTCCGCCAGCATCGGGCGCAGCAGATCGCGGGTCAGCCCCTCCAGCGACGTCTCGCCCGAGCGGACGATTTGCGGCGGCACGCCGGGGGCCGACAGCATCGCCAGCGCGGTCAGCGAATCCTGCATCGACATGCGGGCATTTTCGGTGACCAGCGGCGCGGGCTCGAGCGATTCGCTCTCATCTGGCAGATCGTCCATCTCGTCCATCTCATCCATGTCGATTTCGGCCTCCCCGGCCAGTTCGGCATCGGCGGCGAGGTCGAGCACTTCCTCGTCCTCCTGCCGTTCTTCCGATGTGGCGGTTTCCTGCGGAATACCGGCGGTTTCGCGCATTATGCGCTCCTCCGCCGCCTCGGCGCGATTGTCGCGCGCGATGACCTTCTTGATCGATTCGAGAATTTCCTCGACCGATGGTTCGCCTGTCTGGCGCATTGCCGTTACCCTCCTAACGGCCGCCTCATCGAGTCCGGCCCGCCTGTTGCCCCTGAATTGTCCCATCCTGGGCCGGTGTGTCAACCGTTCGTGTTGCCCTGGCCGTCGGAGCGGGGTCGTTGGACCAGTCCGACCACTTGCCCTTGACCCTGTCGTAATTGGTCTGCGGGTCGTACAGCACCCCGCCGTCGAGCCCGAGATCGCGCGCCTCGCCCTTGCCCATTGCGGCGAGCAGGCTGAAGCCGGCGACATAGGCATTGCGCCGCGCGGTGACCAGCCGGACCTGCGCTTGCAGCAGCTCCCGCTCGGCATCGAGGATATCGAGGATGGTGCGGTTGCCGACGCTGTTTTCCGCCCGCACTCCCTCGAGGCTGAGCGCGGCGGCATCGACTGCAGTCTGATTCGAAGCGATAATCTCGTTAGAAGCCTGCCACGAGGCGTAAGCGGCGCGCACCTGGGCGATGACTTCGCGTTCGATGGCGATTTCCTGCTCCAGCGTGGCGCTCTCGCGCGCCTGCGCCTGGCGGCGCTGGGCTGCCGGAAGTCCGCCCTGGAACAGCGGAATCGTGGCGCGGATGCCGGCCTGGGCAGTCGTCTGGCTCTGCGCAAAGACGCCGCTGGCGCCCGACCCGCCGAGGGTGCCGAGATAGTTGGTATAGTCGCCCGCAGTGAACAGGCTGACCCGGGGCAGGCGGCTGGCGCTGACTGCAGCGATATCGTAACCGGCGGCGCGCGAGCGCTGCCTGGCGGCGATCAGGTCCGGGTTGTCGTTCAGCGCGATCTGCACCGCCTCGTCAGGCGAGGCGGGAAAACCGGGCAGCGGCGGCGGCGGCTCAAGGTTTTGCGGTGCGCTGCCGACGACCTGGATATAGCGCTCGCGCGCGCCGATCAGGTTGGACTGGGCGCTGCGCAGATCGCTGCGGGCGAGCGACAGCCGGGCCTGCGACTGCGCGACATCGGTGCGGGTGAGATCGCCGATTTCGAAGCGGTCGCTGGTCGCTTCCAGATTGACCGCGAGCACATCGACATTGCTGCGGCTGAGCCCGACCAAGGCCTCGTTGAGGATGACATCCATATAGGCGGCTACGGTCTGGCTGAAGATCGCCGATTCGGTGGCGCGCAGATCGGCCTGGCCGGCGCCGACCCGGGTTTCGGCGGCGCGCACATTGTTGCGCACCGCGCCGCCCGAATAGACCGGCACGCCCAGGCTGACCCCGGCATCGAACGCCCGTTTCGGTGCGGTGAAGCTGCTGCTGCTCTGTTTGAGAAATTCGGTGTAGTTGGCGTCGGCGCTGGCCGAAGGACGGCCCGCCGCCTTGGCGATCGGCACAGTCTCGTCGGTCGCGCGCTGGCCGGCGCGGGCGGATTGCAGGTTGGGATTGGTCTGATAGGCCTGGATCAGCGCGCCGCGCAGATCGTCGGCCAGCGCCGGCGCCGTTGCGGCGGCGATCGCCATGACCGCGCCAGCCAGGCCCAACCAATGCGCAGCGACCCTCGCCATGTTCAGAATTTCCAGCGCTGCGCTGCGGCGAATTCGGCGAGCAGCGGCATGCCGATTTCGGCGAGCGGCAGCAGGGCGAGTTCGCCTGCCGCCTTGCGTCCGGCCGCCAGCCGGGTGATGCCGCGCTCGGCCAGGCCGGTGACCAGCCGTCCGTCGCCGGCGAGCTGGGCGGCGAGCGCGTCGGGCAGTTGCTCGGCCGCGCCATCGACCAGAATCAGCGAATAGGCGCCCTTCTTGCCCTTGGCGGACAGAGCCTCCACAGGCGTTACGCAATCGAGCGAGCCCACCAGCGGACGCAGCAGCGCCGCCAGATAGCCATGCGCATCGCCGACCAGCAGGGCGCGGTCTTGCGCGGTGGGCGCGGCCTCGGTCAGCATGCGGGCATGGACCAGCGGCGCCGCCAGATAGCGGCCATCGCCCAGCGGGATGGCGCGGTCGATATAGGCGGCGGCGCGCGCCTCCGCCGGCACGTAGTCCTCGCGCGCGACGCGGGCCATTGCGGCCAGCACCCAGGGCTCGTTGACCCCGCTGGTGCGCAACTGGCTGTCGATCATGGCGCGCCGTGCCGTACCGGCAGTCGCGGCGGGCCGCCGTTGTGTCAGAGTCATGGCCAAATCCTTTGCGCGCCAGCCTATTGCATCGCGCGGGCTGCGGCACAATTGGCAAATATGTCGGAAGTTGTCGCATGGCGGGGAAAGCGCTGCCGAAAGCGGCTTTGACCTGAGGCCGGAGAGGCGCTTAAGGGAATCGGAGATTCCGGCGTTACGCCAGCCACAGGAGCAATCGACATGGCCGATATGGTGACCATCCGCGAGGAGGACCTGATCGAAAGCGTCGCCGACGCGCTGCAATACATCAGCTATTACCACCCGATGGATTACATCCGCGCGCTGGGCGAGGCCTATGCGGCCGAGCAGGGTCCGGCGGCGAAGGACGCGATCGCCCAGATCCTGACCAACAGCCGGATGTGCGCCGAGGGCCACCGGCCGATTTGCCAGGATACCGGCATCGTCAATGTGTTCATCGAGTGGGGGCAGGACTGCCGGCTGGAATCGAAGCTCTCGCTGCAGGAGGTCGTCGATGAGGGCGTGCGCCGCGCCTATAATCACCCCGAGAACAAGCTGCGCGCCTCGGTGCTGGCCGATCCCGCCTTCACCCGCCGCAACACCCGCGACAATACCCCCTGCGTGCTGACCGTGACAATGGTGCCCGGTAACAAGCTCTCGATCGATGTCGCGGCCAAGGGCGGCGGCTCGGAAAACAAGTCCAAGTTCAAGATGATGAACCCCAGCGACAATATCGTCGAATGGGTGCTGGAAATGCTGCCGCAGATGGGCGCGGGCTGGTGTCCGCCGGGAATGCTCGGCATCGGCATCGGCGGCACGGCGGAATATTGCATGCAGCTCGCCAAGCAGAGCCTGATGGAGCCGATCGACATGGGCCAGCTCAAAGCCCGGGGAGCGAAGACCGATATCGAGGCGATGCGCATCGAGATCTTCGACAAGGTCAACGCGCTGGGCATCGGCGCGCAGGGGCTGGGCGGGCTTTCGACCATTCTCGACGTCAAGATTCTCGACTGGCCGTGCCACGCGGCGGGCAAGCCGGTGGCGATGATCCCCAATTGCGCCGCCACCCGCCACGCGCATTTCACCCTCGACGGCTCCGGGCCGAGCTACCTCGAGACGCCGAAGCTGAGCGAATGGCCCGATGTCCACTGGACCCCGGACAAGGCCGCCAAAGCGGGTCGATCTCGATAGGCTCACCCAGGCCGAAGTGTGCAGCTGGAAGCAGGGCGACCGGCTGCTGCTCAATGGCAAGATGCTGACCGGGCGCGACGCCGCGCACAAGCGCATCCAGGACATGCTGGCCAAGGGCGAGGAACTGCCGGTCGATTTCAAGAACCGCGCGATCTACTATGTCGGCCCGGTCGATCCGGTGATGGGCGAAGTCATGGGTCCGGCGGGGCCTACCACCGCCACGCGGATGGACAAGTTCACCGACATGATGCTCGAGCTCGGCCTGCTGGCGATGATCGGCAAGGCCGAGCGCGGGCAGGGCGCGACCGAGGTGATCGCCAGGCACAAGGTCGCCTATCTGATGGCGGTCGGCGGCGCGGCCTATCTGGTGGCGCGGGCGATCCGCGAGGCGAAAGTGTTGGCCTTCGAGGACCTCGGCATGGAGGCGATCTACGAGTTTACCGTCGAGGACATGCCGGTGACGGTGGCGGTCGACAGCGAGGGCAACAATGTCCACCAGCTCGCCCCGCTGGTGTGGAAGGAGAAGATCGCCAAGGAAGGCTTGCTGGCGGGTTAGACCCCGATCCACCTGAGTGAAACAGGGTCTAGGATTGGGCTAGCATCGTGGCGATCTCGGCCCGGTTCGCCGGATTAAAGGGATTGAGAACCCGGATGGTCCCAATTTCCAGACCGTCGTGCATGTCTTCGGATAACAACAGGGTGGCCCCCATCCGCGCAGCGGCGGACAAAATCAAAGCATCGAAAAACTGGAGCTCGTGAGCGGAAGACAAGCGGGCAGCCTCGCCAAGGTCTTCAGGCAGAGTGGTGGGGCATGTGAACAAGCGGCAGTATTCCTCGACCTGATTGATTGCGTCGGCAGGCACCATAGCTAACTTGCGAGTAGCAACGTTCAAGAACTCGCCAAGGACCTGAACCGGCATGATTGCGCCGCAAATGGAGGCCTCGAACAAGAGGTCTATCGCAAGGCGATGCCGGGGATCGGCACTTTGTTCCTGAGCGTAGACCAGAATGTTGGTGTCGAATGCGATCAACGACCGGTGCGCTCTTCATAGGTTGCGGGCCCCTTGAGTCCTGGAATGCCGCGTTCCATGCGTTCCAGCATGCGTGCCCGGGCTGCCTGGAACTCGGGATCGTCGAGCCTGTTCTTCCGCTTGGCGCGCAGCTCGGCGACCGGCTTGCCATTGCGGGTGATTTCGATCACCTCGCCTGCCTCAGCCCTGGCGATCGCCTTCGAGGTATTGGCGTTGAATTCGCGGATCGACATCACGCCCATGTCTCGATTCCCAATTGTTGCAACTGTTGCAACATAAGCGCAATTAGGGCGCGCGGCAAGGCTTTGGCGTTGCAATTGGCAATCGACCAACTGCCAAGCCACCTCGACCAAGCCACTGGCCCTGACCTGCCTTACCGCGCTATCCGGGTGCGGTATGAACAAACGCGCCAATCCCTCAGCCCGCCTGAGCCCCAAGACCGTCATCGCCTCGATCGCCGGGCTTTGGATGTTCTATTTCGCGCTGGCGACGGCGCGCGGCTGGGTGATCGGCTTCGAGCTCGACTGGCCGATGGTTTCGCGCCGCAGCATCGTGACTCTGGCCTCGATGGCCGTCACCGCCCTGCTCTGGCCGCTGTTGCTGTTCCTGCAAAAACGACCCGCCTGGCTCCAGTGGTCGGCGGCGATGGTCTTCGCGCTGCCGTCGGCGCTGCTGCTCGCCCAGATCAACAAATGGACCTTCGCCGACATCGAGGAGGCCACTGTCGTCAAGCTGGGCGAGCGCCAGGGCATTTCGATCCGCCATGACGAGGCCGGCAATGTCCTGGTGGACATTGCCGACCCGGCAAAGCCGGGCAAGCCGGGCACGATCCTGCTCGACGCGCAGAGCGATAAAGCGAACGACTGGCGGCAGGTCACCGATCTGGCGTTGGGCCGCTATTTCCTGCTGCTGGCCTGGGCGGCGCTCTATCTGGCGCTGCTTTACGGCGAACAGGCGCGCGCGGCGGAGCGGCGCGAAGGCGAATACCGCCGCGCGGCCAAGGCGGCGGAACTGCGCTCGCTGCGCTATCAGATCAATCCCCACTTCCTGTTCAACACACTGAATTCGCTGTCAGCGCTGGTGGTGACCGGCAGGGCCGAGCGGGCCGAGCGGATGATCCAGACGCTGTCGAACTTCTATCGCGCCAATCTGTCCGAAGACCCGACGCTCGATCACTCGCTGGCCGAAGAGGTCGAACAGCAGAAGCGATATCTGGAAATCGAAGCGGTTCGCTTTCCCGAGCGGCTGAAATCGGCCTTCGCCATTCCCGAAGCCCTCGCCGCCGCGCAAGTGCCGGGCATGATCCTGCAGCCGCTGATCGAAAATTCGGTCAAATACGCCGTGGCGGTGAGCAAACTGGCCGTGACGATTTCGGTCGAGGCGCGGGAAGAAGCGGGCCAGCTCGTGCTGATGGTGAGCGACGACGGTCCGGGCGCCGGAGCGGAAAGCGTAGACGGTTTCGGCATTGGCCTCGCCAATGTGCGCGACCGGCTCAAGGCCCGCTTCGGCGCCGACGCCAGCGTCGCGGCTGGCAGCGTGCCCGGCGGATTCCGGACAATTCTCCGCATGCCGCTGGTGCTGCGCCATGGCTAAAGCGCTGCGCACGCTGATCGTTGACGACGAGCCGCTCGCGGTCGAGCGCTTGCAGGTGATCTGCGCCGGCCTGCCCGGCCTGACTGTGGTCGGCACCGCCAGCGATGGCGAGGCCGCCTTGCGGCTGACCGGGGCGCTGTTGCCCGAACTGCTGCTGCTCGACATGGCGATGCCGGGGCTCGACGGGCTGGCGGTGGCGCGGGCGCTGGCGCGGCAGGAGAACCCGCCGGCGCTGGTCTTCGTCACCGCTTACGACGGATTTGCCGTCGAAGCCTTCGATCTCGATGCGGTCGATTATGTGCTCAAGCCGGTGTCGCCCGAACGGTTGCAGCGCTCGGTCGAGCGGGCCGTGGCAAGGCGCACGCCCCGCGCGCGGCGATCGGGCGAATGGCTGAGCGAATTCTGGGTGCCGCACCGTTCCGAGCTGCTCCGCATCGCCGCGACCGACGTCGAGCGCATCGACGCCGAGCGCGACTATGTGCGTTTGCATGTCGGCCGGATGGACGGCGCGCAGCGCAGCTATTTGCTGCTCCACACCGTCTCGGGCCTGGAAGCGCGGCTCGACCCGGAAAAATTCATCCGGTTGCACCGCTCGGTCATCCTGCGGCGGGATCGCATCGTTGGCCTGCGCCATGACGGCATGGGGGTCTGGTCGGCGGAACTCGACGACGGCAGCGCTGTCAGGATCGGCCGCACCTTCCTGGCGCGGGCCAAGGCGATGACCGGGCGCTAGAGCGGCGTGCGCTATATCTGACCCACCCTGATTGCTCCAGGAAGCTTCTCGGCAAGGAGCGTTGCGCAGTGCGGGTCGGGAACCCGTGCCAGCAACGTGACGCTGTCCGAGGGGCTTCCTGGGGCAACCCCGCAGGGGCGGGCCGCTTTTGGCCCATTTCCGCGTCGCTCGTCAGTCACTATATGCTCGCATAGCTCCTTCCTCGCTTCTTGAACTGGGCCAAAATCGGCTCCGTCAGGGTGGGTCAGATATAACGTACGCCGCTGTAGGCAGGCGTGCAACGATGTCTCATGGCAAACTGCCGGGCGCATTCCTACATAGACGCCAATGGCCATCCTGATCGCCTTCCTGCTGGGCATCTCCAACTTCGCCTTGCACAAGGCGGTGCTGGAAAGCGGTCATCCGCTGCTCGGCCGGACCCGCTGGCTGTTCCACATGCAGGGCGGGCGGTTCAGCCTGGCGCTGGAATTCGCCATGCTGCTGGCCGCCATGCTGCTCATCGCGCAGGGATCGCTGGCCTGGGCCTGGGTTTACGGCGCCTATAGCCTGCTTAACGCAGTTTCGGCCTGGCTGATCCTGTCGGGCCGGATCTGACCGCACGCCGCTCTAGCCGGCCCGTTTCGCGATTTTGGCGACATGGGCTTCGATCTGCTTGCGGGCGTCGGCAATGCAGGCGTCGCGCGCGCTGCGGTTGGCAATGCGCGAGCCGGTGACGGTTTCGGCAGGGCAGGCCTCGAGCACCGCCGCATCGATCCTGCGGGCCAGTTCGCTCTTGCCGGCTTCGCTGGTCAGGTCGAGATCGCCGATGCGCAAGGCGGCGGCGCCGGCATGGGCGGCGGGAGCCAGCACGATGGTGGCTGCGCCAAGCGCTGCCAGCGCGGCGGAGAAGGTGATGAGCTTGATCATGGCATGCGTCCTTCCGGGTAGGTCGTCCGAGGCGCGGGCAAGGCGCCGCGCCCTGAATTCCTGGACCCGGTCGCGCCCCGGCGCTCGCCCTGTTCGACAAGGCCGCATGGGCTTCCGACCGATACCGCCAGCCATCGACAAACCGTCGATCCGGGCGGTCGAACGGCTGGCGCAATCATGGACCCGCCGCGATTTCGCTTGCATTCCGGCCTGCCGGTCTGTTTGCCGGCAAGAGTGACCAGCCCGATCCGCCTGTTCCACGTCAGCGACCTGCATTTCGGTGCGGAGGATCGCGCCGCGCTCGACTGGTTCGCCGGCGAAGTGAGGCGGCAGCGGCCCGATGCCGTGATCTGCACCGGCGATCTCACCATGCGCGCACGCAGCCGCGAGTTCGCCGCCGCCGCCGAGTGGCTCGGCGGGCTGGGCGTGCCGGTTTCGGTCGAGCCCGGCAATCACGATATTCCTTATTACTGGGAGCCGGTCACCCGGCTGCGGCGAACCTTCGAGCGCTATGGCGTCTTGCGCGACGCAGTTCACCGCGACCTGGTGGTCGACGGTGCCGCGCTGGTTTCTTTGCAGACGATTGCATCGGCGCAATGGCGGCTCAACCTGTCGAAGGGGTTGGTCAAGCCGGCGGCGCTGACTCAGGCGCTGGCCGGGCTGGCCGGGGCGCAAGCGGCGGGCTTGCGGCTGGTCGCCTGCCATCACCCGCTGATCGACGCCGGCACCAAGGGCAAGGGTTCGACCCGCGGCGGCCGGCAGGCGCTGGCGGCGCTCGCCCAAGCCGGGGCGCATGCGGTGCTCTCGGGCCATGTTCACGATGCTTTCGACCGGCAGATCGAGACCGACGGCGGGCCGATCCGGATTATCGGCGCGGGCACGCTTTCGCAGCGGTTGCGGGCAACCAGGCCGAGTTACAACCGGCTGGAGTGGAACGCAGCGGCGGGACTGACAGTCGGCGTCAGGCATCCGGACTGACAGGAGACGGGAAATGTACAAGATCATGTGGCTGCTCAAACGCAAGCCGGGCACGACCCACGAGCATTTCCGCCACCACTACGAGACCAGCCACTCGGTGCTCGGCCAGAAATATTTCGGCCATCTGATCCAGTCCTACCAGCGCAATTACAACATGGCGCGCGAGAAAGACGGCGGCGGCGCGCGGGCTTCGGACTACGACTGCGTCACCATCTGGGAGATGCCCAATGCCGAAGCGGTGGACGAGATCTACCGGATCATGGCCGACCCGGCGATTGGCCCGATCTTTCTCGAAGACGAGACCCATTTCCTCGACAGCAGCGAAACAAGGCTGGTGCGGTGCGATCCCTATGACACCGGCCCGGGCGACGGGGCGGAATGGCTGAAGTTGCGTGGCGCAACTTCGATGGGGAAGTGACGCCGCCTCAATAGCTGTGGTTGATCGATCCGGCGCCGTTGATCCGGCTGGTCAACTCGTTCGGCTTGCGGTGCAGCGTGATGTCTCCCGCGCCCGATATCGAGGCATCGACCTTCCCGCTTGCGGCAATATCGACGTCGCCGGCCCCGGCAATATCGACTTTCGCATCCCTGGCTTCTACTTCGGACAAGTCGACATCGCTGGCGCCCTTGGTGTCGATGACCAGGCTTGCGACCTTGCCACTGCCCTTGAGATCGAGCGCACCGGCGGCGTCGATCGACAGCGAAGGCTGATCGAGCCCCGCCAGTTCGGCCTCGCTCGCGCCTTCGATCACCAGATCGGGCAGGAGCGGCGCGACGATGGTCACATCGAGCCCGTTGCCGAAGCGAATCCCGCCGCCATCGCGCCACAAACGGCCCTTTTCCCAGCGCAGCGCCTGCACCAGCTTTTCCGGCCCGCTGACGATCATTTCCGGCTTGTCGCCTTTGGTGAATTTGAGCGAGACCGGCACTTCCAGGGTCAATGTCTCGATCCCCTCGAAGGCGAAGTTGCGGGTAGTCGTCGGCGAATTGTCGTCGCCATCGATATCGATCCGCCATCCGCCCTTGTCGAACCGCTCAGCCATTTCCGGGCCGCCGATGACGAAGGCGGCGCTGATCGAGACCAGGGCAATCAGCAGGCCGCTGGCAAAAACGATAAGCAGTTTCCTGATCATGGCGTCTGCTCCTTGATGCCGGATTGTTCGATTGCGGGTTGCAGCACCCGGTAGTGCAGCCTGCCGAACCACATCAGCGCGTTGACCAGCCAGATCGTGCCGATGGTAAGCAAGGCGGCGAAGGCGATCGCCGCCGCCATCAGCCCGAGGCCGAACAGCAGCGCCGCGAGCGGACCGCCGGGGAATCCGGCGAACGGTCCGGCGATCATCACCGCGCCGCCGGCGATGAAGATGCCCAGCAGCGCCACATAGAGCCCGAAGACCACGCCGATCGCCGGCAGCAGGATCGGCAGCAGCACCAGCACGTCGATCGCGCCCAGGCCGAGGAAGGCGATCACCGCGCTGACCGCAGTGGAGGGGGTGCGGACCTGCTCCCAGCGGCGGATGCCGGCCTCCAGCCGCAGCTCGCGCGCCAGCCGGTCGGGGTCGCCCAGCGCTTCGCAGACTTCCGCTTCGGACCGTCCTTCGGCCTCGGCGGCGGCGAAATGGTCCTCGTAGTCTCCGGCGATGTCGGCGATGGCCTCGGGCGGCAGCCCCGACAGGCCGCGGTTCAGCCGCCTCATGAATTCGTCACGCGTCATGGTCTGTCTCCCCTCGGGCGCTGGCGGGCGTGCCGATCTTGCCGAGCACATCCTCGACTGCGGCGGTGAAGCTGCGCCATTCGCCGAGCTGGGCCTCCAGGCTGGCGCGCCCGGCATCGGTCAGCTTGTAATATTTGCGCGAAGGGCCCGACGAGCTCTCCTCAAGATAGGTGGCGACCAGCCCGTCGCTCTGCATGCGGCGCATCAGCGGGTAGATCGTGCCTTCGCCCATATCCACCGCCCGGCTGAGCTTGCTGGCGATCTCGTAGGCATAGCTGTCGCCGCGCGACAGCAAAGCCAGGACGCACAGCCCCAACACGCCCTTCTTCAGCTGAATTTCGATTGCCTCAGGCACCGATTATCTCCTTGGCCCCCAGCGAGGCCGGGTCCGGCGGCGCATCTCCGCCGCCGGACCCGATTGCGCTCAGCCGCCCTTGCGGCCGCCGTTCACCGCCTGCGCTACGCTTGTGCGGACATTGCGCAAGGCCTGGCGGTAGCAGGCATCGGCTTCGGATGAGCGAATGCGGGTGCCGGTGGCGACATCGTCGCGCGCGCAGACCTGGCGGGCGGCGCGGTCGATGCGGCGTTCCAGGCTCTGCTGCCCTTCCGCCGAGCCCAGGTCGAGGTCGGCGAATTTGACTGCGACGGACTGGCCGGCGGTTTCGGCGAAGGCGGTGCCCGGAATGGCGAACAGGCCGATTGTGGCAGTGAGCGCGAGGACCGGGGCGAGTGCGTGCTTGAACATGGTCATTCTCCTCGAAGGGTTGGCGTTTCCGTGTCGCGCTGGCGCCGCTTCGTGCGAGGCCAGTGAGTCTTTGGGCCGGCGGGCTGCAATCTGCCTTGGGAGCGAATCGCCGTTCCACCGGATGGTTATTATCTATCACAAGGTATCATGCACTGCAAGGTAGCATGTTAAAAAAGGTTGCGTGCGGTGGAAGGTAGCTTGCGATGTGCGATCAAGCGCCTGTAACGTCGCGAAAACGCCCGGAGGCGTCAGCGCAGCCGGGCATGGAAAAAGGGGCCGCGGTTGCCCGCGACCCCCTCGATTTTTCCGGAACTGAACTCGCCGAAGCGAATCAGCGCGCCAGAATCAGCGCTTGCTGAACTGGAAGCTCTTGCGCGCCTTGGCCTTGCCGTATTTCTTGCGCTCGACCACGCGCGGGTCGCGGGTGAGGAAGCCGGCCGATTTCACCGCGCTGCGCAGCAACGGTTCGAATTTCGACAGCGCCTGGGCGATGCCATGCTTGACCGCGCCGGCCTGGCCCGAAAGCCCGCCGCCCTTGACGGTGCAGACGACATCGTATTGCCCGGTGCGCTCGGAGACGTCGAACACCTGGTTGATCACCAGCCGCAGCGTCGGCCGGGCGAAATAGACTTCCTGATCGCGGCCGTTGACCACGATCTTGCCCGAGCCGGGCTTGAGCCAGACGCGGGCCACCGCGTCCTTGCGGCGGCCGGTGGCATAGGCGCGGCCCTGGGCATCTACTTCCTTCTCGCGGATCGGCGCAGGCGGGCCGGTGCGGACGGGCGGGGCGACCGGTGCGGCGTCATCGGCTGCGGGGGCTTGCGCCGGGGCGCTGGTCAGAGCGCCGAGGTCGGCGAGATCGGTGACAGTGGTAGTGTCTGAAGTTTCGGGCATCATGCGCCAACCTTGTTCTTGCGGTTGAGGGCAGCCACATCGAGCGGCTGGGGCTGGGTGCCTCCATGCGGATGCTCGGCGCCGGCGTAGAGGTGAAGGGCGCGCATCTGGTCGCGTCCCAGCGGACCGCGCGGGATCATCCGCTCGACCGCCTTTTCGAGCACGCGCTCGGGGAAGCGGCCGTCGAGCACCTTGGCTGCGGTCACTTCCTTGAGTCCGCCGGCATAGCCGGTGTGCTTGTAATAGATCTTCTGCGCGCGCTTGTTGCCGGTCAGCCGCACCTTGTCCGCGTTGATCACGACGACATGATCGCCGCAATCGACATGCGGGGTGAAGCTTGGCTTGTGCTTGCCGCGCAGGCGATTGGCGATGATCACCGCGAGGCGGCCGACCACCAGTCCATCGGCATCGATCAGATGCCAGTTCTTTTCCACCTCGGCCGGTTTGATCGACCGGGTGACCTTGCTGAGCGCCTTCATGGCCAGAAATTCCTTAGGGTCATTATCCGTAACGACAGCCGCGCAAGCCCATGGGATGCAACGGGAGGCCGGGCCAATGTTCGACGGACGGCAGGAAGTCAAGCTTAACCGCGCCACTCCAGAGAGGTAAAATACTACCTTTCGGTCAGCGAGGCCAGTTTCCGGAGCCGGAAGTCCTCGCGCACCACCCGCCGGTCGCCGCCGATATCGGTCGTCACGACCCGCTCGAGCGCGGACAGCTCGCCATGGCCGAAGCCGGGACGGCCTGCGATTTCGATCGTCAATCTGCCGTCCTCTCCGCCGGGAAGCGGCGCCTCGCGCGATTCGCTGCGCGTGCCGGGCCGCGGATGGAAAATATCGACCGGCCAATGGCTTTGCGCCGTCCCGCTGCGCAGCTGCTCGACAAAGGCTTGCGCCTGAACGATATCGGCGACCGGCAGCGACGAATTGCCGATCCGGCGCGAGGTCAGCGCGGCGGCCCGGTCGCGCGAACCGTCGGATTGCAAGCCTGCGCCGCCGAGGATCATGCCGCGATGGTCGAGCATGATCGGGAACAGCCCGTCATCGGGCCTGCGGCGCTCGATTTCGGCCATCGCCGCCAGCGAGGGCGGGGCTTCGACCTGGCAGTCGACAAGCTTGCCCTCGACGACAAAGCCATCCCCGTTGCGGGCAATGCGGACCTCGTAGCTGCGCCGCGTCACCACGGCCTTGCCATCGGGCAAGGCCCGGTGCAGCGTCCGGGTCAACAGCAGCGGAGACAGGGGCGGGGCGAAAGGCGCCGGATGCGGCGGCGCAGCCGGCGCCGGGGCGGCTACAGCGGCAAGCGCCAGCACCGTCACCGGGCCGGTCAGCCAGGCCCTGGCGGCAAGGAGCCTCGCTACCCTCACGGGCGGAGCGCTCTGAGCCAGGTTGCGGTCGCCGGCGTGGCTGAGTTGCAACGCCAGCCAAGTATCGCGGGTTCGGCACAGGGATGCGGCCCGGCCAGGCGGGCTATGACCCTTTCGCGCTGGGCCGCGTCGGTCTTGAGCAGCATGCCGACCTCCTTCGCCCCGCCGCGTGCTCCGTCCCAATCGAACAGCGGGGGCCTTCCCGGGACGATATTGGCACAGGCAATCAGCCGTTCGTCAAGCTGTGTCTTTGCAGCAAATGCGGCGCTGTCCCCTTCCGGGAAAGGACTCCAGACCAGCGCGGGGCCGGATTCTGCGCCGGATTCGCGTCACTTCCCGCTTACCTCGAACGCCCCAGCACATGCGCGCCCCATACGCTGGCGGCGGCAAGCAAGGCGCCGGTCAGCTGGTGCAGCACCGCCAGCCACAGCGAAATCCCGCTCATCACCGTGGCGATGCCGAGCAGCAACTGGATGCCGAAAGCGGAATGGATGGCGATCGAGGCCGGGCGACTCCCGGCCTTGCGGATATGCCGCGCCAGGACGATCAGCAGCGCCGCAACCACCCAGGCCCACCAGCGATGGATGAAATGGACCAGGAAAGGGTCGCTCACCAGCGCCGCGCCGGCCCCTGCCGTCCAGTCGATGCCGGCCGGTATCAGGCTGCCCTGCATCAGCGGCCAGGCGTCCCAGTCGAACCAGCCTGCTCCCGATACATAACCCGCCCTCAGCCCGGCCGTCAGCGCGCCGTAGAACAGCTGCACCGCCAGCGCCGCCAGCACCAGCGCGGCGAAGCGGGTCAGCCGGGCAGGCGGTTCGCCCCGCGTCAGCGCGCGCAGATCGAGCGCGGTCCACACCAGCCCGCTCAGCGTCACCAGCGCCAGCATCAGGTGCGCGGCGAGCCGGAAATGGCTGACCTTGACGTCGGCGCTGAGTCCGGACGAGACCATCCACCAGCCGACCGCGCCCTGCAATCCGCCGAGCGCCAGCAGCACCAGCAGGCGCAATTTGTAGCCGGCGGGAATGCGGCGTTTCAGCCAGAACCAGGCCAGCGGCAGGGCGAAAGCCAGCCCGACCAGCCGGGCGAGCAGCCGGTGCAGCCATTCCCAGAAATAGATGAACTTGTAATCCGCCAGCGTCATTCCCGCCGGGCCATTGACCTCGGTATATTGCGGGATGCGCCGGTAGGCGGCGAATTCGGCCTGCCACTGCGCTTCGCTCAGCGGCGGGATCGCTCCGGTCAGCGGCTTCCACTCGGTGATCGACAGGCCCGATTCGGTCAGCCGGGTGATGCCGCCGACAGCAACGATGCCCACGACAATCGCCGCGACGCACCACAGCCAGCGCGCCAGCGCCAGCGGCGTGGCTGGCGGTGCGGGCGAAGCGGGCGTTGCGGCGGGGCTGTGCATGACGCGTGCTCCCTGCGCCCGCCTGCGCGCATTTTCAAGCTGGACAGGCGAACAGCTTGCGCAATGTTACATTATTACATAACGAGGCTCGCATGCGCCTCGCCCTGCTCTCGATTCGCAACCGGATGGACCGGGTGGGCATTGCGCTCTCCGGGCTCTGCGCGCTGCATTGCATTCTGGGCATCGTGCTGGTGACCGCATTGGGCCTTGGCGGCGAAGCCTTCCTCGCGCCCTCGATCCACCGCACCGGCCTGGCGCTGGCGGTGCTGGTCGGCGTGGTCACGCTGGGCATCGGCGTGCTGCGGCACGGCGATATCGCGCCGATGGCGATCGGCGCTTGCGGCATTGCGCTGATGACGGCGGGGCTGATTGTCCCGCATGGCTTTCCCGAGGCCGCGCTGACCATCGCCGGGGTGGCGCTGGTCGCCGCCGCGCATATCCGGAACTTGCGTCACGCCGCCTGAGCGCTAAGTGCGGTGCATGACCGCAGAACTCACTCTCACCGTCAACGGCGAGCCGCGCCGGATCGCCACGGGCGCCAGCATCGCCGATCTGGTCCGCAGCCTCGAGCTCAATCCGCTCAAGGTCGCGGTCGAGCGCAATGGCGCAATCGCCCCGCGCTCGGCGCTGGCGGAAGTGCTGCTCGGTGACGGCGATGTGCTGGAGATCGTGCATTTCGTGGGTGGAGGCAGCGGCGGCGATGACTCATGGTCAGTCGCCGGACGCAGCTTCACCTCGCGGCTGATCGTCGGCACCGGCAAATACAAGGATTTCGCCGAGAATGCGGCGGCGGTGGAAGCCTCGGGTGCGGAAATCGTCACGGTGGCGGTGCGCCGGGTCAATGTCTCGGACCCCACGGCGCCAATGCTGACCGATTTCATCGATCCGAACAAGACCGTCTATCTGCCCAACACCGCCGGCTGCTTCACCGCCGACGAGGCGATCCGCACGCTGCGGCTGGCGCGCGAGGCGGGAGGCTGGGATCTGGTCAAGCTCGAAGTGCTGGGCGAGGCGCGCACGCTCTACCCGGATATGCGCGAAACGCTGAAGGCGACCGAAGTGCTGGCGAAGGAGGGCTTCCTCCCCATGGTCTATTGCGTCGACGATCCGATCGCGGCGAAGCAGCTGGAGGAAGCCGGCGCGGTCGCGGTGATGCCGCTGGGCGCGCCGATCGGCTCGGGGCTGGGCATCCAGAACCGGGTCACCATCCGCCTGATCGTCGAGGGCGCGAGCGTGCCGGTGCTGGTCGATGCCGGGGTCGGCACCGCCTCGGATGCCGCCGTGGCGATGGAGCTTGGCTGCGACGGCGTGCTGATGAACACCGCGATTGCCGAGGCCAAGGACCCGATCCGCATGGCCCGGGCGATGAAGCTGGCGGTCGAGGCGGGGCGGCACGCCTATCTCTCCGGTCGCATGGCGACGCGCAAGTATGCGGACCCCTCCAGCCCGCTGGCGGGAATGATTTGACGAGTCTGGTTAACGGCTTTCTAACTACTTTCTGATGAACTCCGTTTCGAAGGGCCGCCGGGCTCTTCGCAACGGGGGTATTTGAGTCATGTCCACTACCGGCACGGCCACGCTGACCATCGCCGAGCTGCGCGAGTTCGCCGGCTTCACGTCCTGCGAGCAGCGCTACATCAAGCGCAGCCTCGATGTCGGCCTCGGCCGTCAGGACGCGTTCAAGCTGTGGGCGCGCGATGCGCAGGAAGTCGCCTCGATCCGCAGCCAGTATGTCGTCTATCAGGAACTCAAGGTCCTGCGCGCCGCCATGCCCGAGGAAACCGGCTTCGAAGGGTTGGAAGCCTATATCGGCAAGCTGGTCCGCGTCGCCGCCTTCGATCTGGCGCAGGAACGCATCACCGGCTTCTCGGCCTTCCGCTTCCTCTACGAGCGGCTGCTCGGCCCCGAAGTGCGGCCGTTCCTGCCCAGCGCCTTCTGCGCGGCGGCGGCCTTGCCGCAAATCCGCCCCGATCGGCGCAAGAACCTGCTCCAGTCGATCAGCGAAGCCGCCGCGACCGCCCCGGGCTGGTCGACCCGCGCGCCGAGCTTTTATCCGGAGTGGGTGGAGAAGGAAGCGGCCTGAGCGCCCGCACTATCGCCGCCTGCGCCGCAGCATATGGCCAAGGCCCGCAACGAACAGCCCGACCGATAGCAGCGACGCGAGCAGAATCGCGCCCGGAGCCCCCTGCGCGCGGGCGATCGGTTCGGCGAGAAACACGCCGGTCGGCGAACCGAGATAATTCGCGCCCTTGACCAGTCCCGCCGCGCGGCCCTGGCGGCCGGGCGTGACCCGGCCGGCGACGACGATCATCAGATTGGGCATGAACCAGGCGACCCCGACGCCGAAAATCACCGATCCGGCGATGACCACGACATAGTTCGGCGCGAGCGCGCAGATCGTCAGTCCCGCACCTACCAGCGCCACGCTGACGACAAAGGCGGCATATTCGGACAGCACCCGCCGGGCGCGGCCATAGAACAGTGAGGCGATCGACCCGGCGATGATGTCGCCGGTCAGCACAAAGGAAATCAGCGCCGGGCTGGTCATCCCCAGCTCGCTCAGCAGGAACGGCAGATAGACCGCCGGGATATAGGTGACGATGCCGAGCACCACCGCGAGCAGGGCGAAGCGGAAGGGGAACCATTTGACCAGCGGGGTTGTATCCGCAGCCTCCGCCGCTGCTGCCACCGGCGCTCTGCCGGGCAGGCTGGCGAAGGCGATCAGCGCAAAAGGCGCGGCGAGGCCGTAGATCGCGAAGGACCAGTGCCAGTTGAATTCGCCGAGCATGCCGCTCACCGGGTTGAGCACTACCGAGCTCATCTGCGCGACGGCGTTGTAATAGCCCAGCCAGGCCGCGCGCTTCGCCGTCGCCCATGCGGGCGTTGATGATGACGATGCTGCCGGTCACCGCTCCCGCCGCCGCGATCCCCAGCAGAAAGCGCGAGGCGATCAGCAGATGCAGGTCGCTGAGGTAGACCCCCGCGGTCCCGGCCAGCGCATAGAGCGCATAATTGAGCGTCATCACCCGCCTGAGACCGAAGCGGTCGGCGAGGAAACCGGTCAGCGAGGCGCCGATCACCATGGCGATGCCCATCACCCCGACCAGCATCTTGACCAGAAAGGCGTCGTCCGGCGTGTGCGCCAGTTCCGCGCTGATCTTGGGCAGCACCGGCTGGATCAGCGAGGTGGCCAGCGAAATCGCCGGCCCGCCCGCCAGGATGACGAACAGCGTGCCAAGGCCAACCGGCCCGGGTTCGGAACCGGATTCCGGGCGGTCTGGTTGTGCGATGCTGGCCTCCCTTTGCTCGTTCAGAGCAAATCCTTCGAAATTTGATTCATCGTATCCCCTAAACCCGACTATCCTGAGCTTGTCGAAGGATCGTTTTTTCTTCAGGCAGTTGCACGCGAGGCACGAAGAAAAGGACAGCCCTTCGACAAGCTCAGGGTAGGCGGGTTTTGGTTCGGATTAAGCATTCACCACTCTAGCTTTTATACAGAGCGTCGAGCCGTTCCCCGTAGCGTTCCTTCAGCTTGTGCCGCCGGATTTTCAGGCTCGGGGTCATTTCCTCGTTGTCGATGGTGAAGGCCTCGTCGGCGAAGGCGAACTGGCGGACTTTCTCGATCACCGAGAGGTCGCGGTTGACCCGGTCGATCGCCGCGCGGATGGCGCTGCGGAAGGCGGGCAGGTCTTGCAGCGCCTTGAAGTCGAACTTCTCGTCCTGCCCGCGCGCCCATTCCAGCGCCCATTCGGCGTCGGGCACGATCAGCCCGACGATATAGGGCCGCTTGTCGCCGACCACCATCGCCTGGGCGATCTCGGGCTGCAGGGTGAGCATGCCCTCGACCTTCTGCGGCGCGACATTGTCGCCCTTGTCGTTGACGATCATGTCCTTCTTGCGATCGGTGATGACGATGCGGCCCTTGGCGTCGAGGTGGCCGATATCGCCGGTGTGCAGCCAGCCGTCCTTGAGCACGCGTCTGGTCTCGGGCTGGTTGCGCCAATAGCCCTGCATGACGAAATCGCCGCGCACCAGGATTTCGCCGTCCTCCGCGATCCGCGTCTCGACGCCCTTCAGCGGCGGACCGACGGTGTCCATCTTCAGCCCGGCGGCGGGCCGGTTGCAGCTGATCACCGGCCCGGCCTCGGTCTGGCCGTAGCCTTGCAGCAGGGTCAGACCCAGCGCGTCGAAGAAGGTGCCGATGTCCGGATTGAGCGGCGCCCCGCCCGATACCATCGCCTTGATCCGCCCGCCGAAGCGCTCGCGGATCTTGGGCCGCAGCGCGCGGTCGATGATGAGGTCCATCGGCCTGTCGCGCAGCCGGCCTTTCCCGCCGCGCCGCCCGCGCGCCTTGTGGGCGCCAATCGCCAGCGCGCGGTCCATCAGATAGGAGGCGACACGCCCCTGCTTTTCGATCTGCTTCATGATCCGCGCGCGCAGCACTTCGAACAGGCGGGGGACGACGACCATGATCGTCGGGCGCACTTCCTCGATATTGCTGGCGAGCTTTTCGAGGCCTTCCGCGTAATAGATCTGCCCGCCCAGCCCGATCGGCAGGAATTGCCCGCCGGTATGCTCATAGGCGTGCGACAGCGGCAGGAACGAGAGGAACACCTCGCCCTCCTTGCCTGATTTGTCCCAGCCGAAATCCTCGGCGATCACCCGGGCGGCGCCATCGACATTGCGCAGGATCATGCCGTGGTGCTGCATCACCCCGCGCGGCGCGCCGCCGGTGCCGCTGGTGTAGATGATGCAGGCGAGGTCCTCGCGCTGCACCTTGGCGATGCGGGCTTCGACTGCGGCGCGCGCCTTGGCCGCGTCGCCGCAGATCAGGCTGGCCCAGTCATGGAACGCGGTGTTGCCCGCCTGCGGCTGGCGCAGCGGCTCGATGGCGATGACATGCTGGGCGACATCGCTGCGCAGCACGGCGGGCAGCAGCGGCTTGGCCAGCTTGTCGTCCGAGACGATCACCGCCTGCGCGCCGGAATTTTCGATGATGTGCAGATGGTCGCGCTCGGTATTGGTGGTGTAGGCCGGCACGGTGACGCAGCCCGCCGCCATGATGCCGAGGTCGGCCAGGCACCATTCGGGCCGGTTCTCCGAGACCAGCATCACCCGGTCGCCATCGTCGAGGCCCAGGCCGCGCAGCGATTCGGCGATCTGGCAGACCTGGCTGCGCTGCCTCCGCCCAGTTCAGCGATTGCCACTTGCCGTCGCGCTTGGCCCAGAGGAACGGCTTGGCGCCCAGCTCGTCGGCGCGGGCGAGGAACAGGGAAACGAGGCTGCTGCTGGCATCGAAATCGGATAGCTCCACGTCACCCTCGCCCTTTCGCTTCGCGGGCGACCCCCTCGCCACGAATGTCAGGTCTAGTGCCGCTTGCGCAGGGCGGCAAGTCGGGGCGGCACGGCGCACTCATTCGGCGACAGCGCTGCCCCTCGCTGCGCGGATCGGCGGCGCCGGCGACGCGGCCGTCGCGAATCTCGACGGCATTGGTCTTGAGCGGCAGCGGCCTCGCCGAGACCTGATCGTGACCCAGCGCTTTCAGCGCCGGGATCATCGCCTCGAGCATCGTGCCCTGCTCGACCGAGACATCGTTGCCGCCCGGCGCGAAGATCACCGGCAGGGCCAGCGCCTGTTCGGCAGTCAGCCCCCAGTCGATCGCGCCGATCACGCGGACCAGCACCTGCGCGGGAATGGTCGAGCCGCCCGCCGCGCCGATTGCCAGCCGCAGCTTGCCATCGGGCGCATAGACCAGCGTCGGGCTCATCGAACTGCGCGGCCGCTTGCCGCCTTCGACCTTGTTGGCGACCGGCTTGCCGTCGCGTTCGGGCGCCAGGCTGAAATCGGTCAGCTCATTGTTGAGGAAATAGCCGTTGACCATCAGCCCCGAACCGAACGAACTTTCGATCGTCGAGGTCAGCGACACGGCCTCGCCGCGCTTGTCGATCACCGAGAAATGCGAGGTCGAGGCGACTTCGGGGGTCAGCGTGTCGGCCTGGGCGAGGGGCGCGCCGGCGGGCGCGCCGGGCGCGACCGAGGCCATCGAACGATCGGGCGCGATCAGCTGGGCGCGGGCGGCGAGATAGTCTGGCGCGAGCAGACCGGCGGCGGGCACCGGGGTGAAGTCGGGATCGGCGAGATAGCGCTCGCGGTCGGCATAGGCGAGCCGCTGGGCCTCGGCGATCAGGTGCCATGACGACGGCGAATCCTTGCCCAGCGCGGCAAGATCGAAGCGCTCCAGCATGCCCAGCACGCCCGACACGACAATTGCGCCCGAGGAGGGCGGCCCCATGCCGCAGACCCGCCAGCGGCGGTAGCTGGCGCAGATCGGCGCGCGCTTGCGCACCTTGTAGGCGGCGATGTCGGACAGCTTCATCGGCGCGGGATTGCGCGGTGCGGCGGAGACGGTGCGGGCCAGCGCTGCGGCATTGGCGCCCGGCATAGAACGCCCTGCGGCCTTCTTTGGCGAGCCGCGTCAGGAAGGCGGCGAGGGCAGGATTGCGCACCGTCGCCCCCACCGGCAGCGGGCTGCCATCGGGGGCATAATAGATCGCGCGCGATTCCGCCGACATGGCGACACCGCGCGCAGCCCAGTAAGGATCGGCGCCCGGCAGCGGCTTGGGCCGGAAACGCTCGAGGAAGTTCTGAAAGCGCGGCGTCACCGCGAAGCCGTCGCGGGCAAGCCGGATCGCTGGCTCGAACAGTTTCTTCCACGGCAGCCGGCCATATTTGCGGTGCGCCTCGGCCATCAGCGCGACATTGCCGGGCACGCCGACGCTGAGCCCGCCGGGGATCGCCTGCGGCACCGAGAGGAACTGGCCGTTCATCTCGAACCAGCGCGGATGGGCGGCGGCGGGCGCCGTCTCGCGGCCGTCGATCGAATCGATATGGCCCCTGCCGTCGTCGCGAATCAGAAAGCCGCCGCCGCCGATGCCCGAGCTTTGCGGCTCGACCACGGTCAGCGCGACCAGCACCGCGAGCGCCGCATCGGTGGCGCTGCCCCCGGCGCGCAGCATCTCGGCCCCGGCCTCCGCCGCGCGCGGATCGGCGGCGCTGACCACGCCTTTGTCGAAAGCGGTGCGAGCGGCGGTGCGGGCTGCTGATGGGGGTGTCGTGGCGGCGGCCAGCACGAGGGCCAGGGCGAGAGCGGCGGAACGGCGGTGGATCATCGGCAGAAGCTATTCGCTTCCCACCGCTTCGGCAATGGAGGCGAAGCCATCGCGCCGCATCAGCGCTTCCAGTCCCCGGGTGATTCGCCGCGCGATCCCGGGCCCTTCATAGACCATCGCGCTGTAGAGCTGGACGAGGCTGGCCCCGGCGCGGATCCGCGCCCATGCGTCTTCGGCGCTGGCGATGCCGCCGACGCCGATCAGCGCGATGCCCCCGCCGCTCGCCTTGCGGAAGTCGCGCAGCCGCTGCTGCGCCAGTTCGCGCAAGGGCTGCCCGGAGAGGCCGCCAGCCTCGGCGGCATGGCGCGAGCGCAGCGGCGGGCGCGCAATCGTCGTGTTGGCGACGATCAGCGCGCCCAGCGCCTTGTCGAGCGCGATCCGGGCGATGTCGTCGATATCGGCGGGCTCGAGGTCCGGCGCGACCTTCAGAAACACCGGCGGTCCGTTCGGGCCGCGCGCCGCCAGCACCGCGTCGAGCAATGCGGCGAGCGCGCCCTTGTCCTGCAGCGCGCGCAGTCCCGGGGTGTTGGGGCTGCTGATGTTGACCGCGAGATAGCGCGCGTAGGGGGCCATCAGCCGGGCCATGGTCGCGTAATCGCCGATTCGGTCGGCCGAGTCTTTGTTAGCCCCGATATTGACCCCGACGATGCCCGGCTTGCCATGGCGCGCCCGCAATCGCTCCGCCGCCGCCGCCGCGCCGCCGTTGTTGAAGCCCATCCGGTTGATCACCGCGCGGTCCTCGGTCAGGCGGAACAGCCGCGGCTTGGGGTTGCCCTGCTGGGGCAGCGGCGTGATCGAACCGGCCTCGGCGAAGCCGAAGCCCAGGCCGAGCAGGGCATCGGGGGCGGCTGCATCCTTGTCGAAGCCTGCGGCGATGCCGAGCGGATTTGGGAAAACGATTCCAGCAACTTCTATGGTTAACGGCCCGTCCGCAGAAATGCCATAACCAAAGGGCATTACCTTTAGACAGGCCAGCGCCAGCCGATGCGCGCGCTCCGGATCGAGGCGAAACAGGGCGGGGCGGAGGAGCGAATAGAGCATGCCGGGGCGCTATGCCAAACCGCGCGCGGGGTGTCGATGGCGGCGGCGCGCGACCGGCCGGTGTGGCCAAGGGGAGACAGTGCAAAAAAACTTCGACCGGGCGAGCGAAAATACGAAACTGTCGATTCCTTACAATTTTTTTAACCGGGCCGGGCCTATCAGACCCCTGCGACCCGAAGGGCTCGTGGCATTCTGCAACGAGTTCTCGACTTAAAGGCGGCTCTCCGGTTTACCGGGAGCCGCCCTTTTTTTGCCCATTCGATGCCGTGGGCCAATGCGGTTGAAATCCAGCCCCGACGCGCCTAGGTAAACCGGAACGAATCGCTCCGATTTTACCAAGGACATATCCATGCGGCTTTCGAGCATGGCCGATTACGCTGTCGTCACCATGGCCGCCGCCGCGCGGCATTGCGGCGGTGCGCGAATCAACGCCGGACAGCTGGCGGAGGAAACCGGCCTGCCCGCGCCGACCGTCCAGAAGCTGGTCAGCCGGCTGACGGCGGCCGGCCTGCTGCGCAGCTCGCGCGGGGTGGGCGGCGGCCTCAAGCTGGCGCGGCCGGCGGCGGCGATCAGCCTCGCCGATATTGTCGAGGCGGTCGAAGGCCCGATCGCGCTGACCGCCTGCGTCGAGCAGGGCAAGCACGATTGCGGTCTGGAGGGCGTTTGCCTGGTCCAGCCGCACTGGCCGGTGGTCAATCAAGCCATGCGCGGGGCTTTGGCGGGTGTGGCGCTGACCCAGCTGGCGGGGGGTGCCGCATGACCGACAATCCCACCCTGAAGGACCAGGCCGCGCGCGACGCCGCCGCCAGCGTTGCCGACTATGAGCACGGCTGGTCGAGCGACATCGAAACCGATTTCGCCCCCAAGGGCCTCAGCGAAGACACCGTCCGCTTCATCAGCGCCAAGAAGAACGAGCCCGAATGGATGCTCGAATGGCGGCTGAAAGCCTATCGCCACTGGCTGACGATGACCCCGCCCGACTGGGCCAAGCTCAATGTGCCGCCGATCGACTATCAGGACGCCTATTATTACGCCGCGCCCAGGGCCAAGCCCAAGCTGGGCAGCCTCGACGAGGTCGATCCCGAAATCCTGCGGGTTTACGAGAAGCTGGGCATTCCCATCGAGGAGCAGAAAGTGCTCGCCGGGGTCGAAGGCGCGCGCAAGGTCGCGGTGGATGCGGTGTTCGATTCGGTTTCGGTCGCCACCACCTTCCGCGCCGAGCTGGAATCGGCGGGCGTCATCTTCCGCTCGATCTCCGAGGCGATCCGCGAATATCCCGAGATGGTCAAGAAGTGGCTCGGCAAGGTCGTGCCGATGCATGACAACTATTTCAGCGCCTTGAACTGCGCGGTCTTCTCCGACGGCACTTTCGTCTACATCCCCGAGGGCACCCGCTGCCCGATGGAGCTTTCCACCTATTTCCGCATCAATGCCGAGAACACCGGCCAGTTCGAGCGCACGCTGATCGTCGCCGAGCAAGGGCAGCTATGTCAGCTACCTCGAAGGCTGCACCGCGCCGATGCGCGACGAGAACCAGCTCCACGCGGCGGTGGTCGAACTGGTCGCGCTCGACGATGCCGAGATCAAATATTCGACCGTGCAGAACTGGTATCCCGGCAATGCCGAAGGGCTGGGCGGGATCTACAATTTCGTCACCAAGCGCGCGCTGTGCCAGGGCAAGCGCAGCAAGGTGAGCTGGACGCAGGTCGAGACCGGCAGCGCGATTACGTGGAAATATCCCAGCTGCGTGCTCAACGGCGAGGATTCGGTCGGCGAGTTCTATTCGGTCGCCGTCACCAACAATTACCAGCAGGCCGATACCGGCACCAAGATGATCCACAACGGCAAGGGCAGCCGCTCGACGATCATTTCCAAGGGCATTTCGGCGGGCAAGAGCAACAACACCTATCGCGGGCTGGTCCGCGTCGCGGCGGGTGCCGAGGGCGTGCGCAATTTCACCCAGTGCGATTCGCTGCTGCTGGGCGCGGACTGCGGCGCGCATACCGTGCCCTATATCGAAGTGCGCAATCCCTCAGCGCAGATCGAGCATGAGGCGACCACCAGCAAGATTTCCGACGACCAGCTGTTCTACGCCATGCAGCGCGGGCTGGGTCAGGAAGAGGCGGTGGCGCTGATCGTCAACGGCTTTGCCAAGGAAGTGCTGCAGCAGCTGCCGATGGAATTTGCGGTGGAAGCGCAGAAGCTGCTGGGGATTTCGCTTGAGGGGAGCGTGGGATGACGACATCGCCCACCCCCGACCCCTCCCGCAAGCGGGAGGGGAGAAGCAAGCGCTACCAAAGCCCCCTCCCGCTTGCGGGAGGGGCTGCCCCGAATCTCCCCTCCCGCTTGCGGGAGGGGTTGGGGGTGGGCCAGTCGGCGATCGAGCAACCGCGCCCGGCACCGGCCAGTTCAAACCCCGCAACACCGCGCGTGCGCAAGCCCTGCGCAATCAGGCCACGCCCGCCGAACGTTTGCTATGGACCGCGCTCAGCAACCGCAAAGTGGGCGGGCATAAATTCAGTCGGCAAATGCCGGTCGGTCCGTTTTTTGCAGATTTTCTGAGCCGCGAAGCGCGCATGGTTGTCGAACTTGACGGCTTTTCGCACGACATGAACCAGGAATACGACCGGCGGCGTGATACCTTCATGGCCGAGAAGGGCTTGACCGTTCTGCGCTTTTCCAACGCCGATGTGATGGGAAATCTGGAGGGTGTCGTGCAGGCGATTGCCTTGGCGCTGGCCGAGAGATGCCCACCCCCAACCCCTCCCGCAAGCGGGAGGGGAGTTTCTAGGGCTTCGCTTGAGGGGAGTGTGGGGTGATGGAACGCGAATACGATTATCCGCTGGCTGAAACACAAGTTATTTGGGACCCGGTCGATAACAATCTCCCGCCTGTGGATCTGGTTAGACTGCCTTTTGAAGATGATAGCCGCTACGAGAATTCATGGGGAGCATGCAATCTCGAGTTTCAACAAGCATCGTCCGCCGAAAAGCTCGAAATGTTGTTTGCTCAATTTGTCTATATCTCCGTCGCCGACAAAATTGCGCCGACGGACATCCACAGGGCATTCAGTCTGATCCCTGAATATAGGCAGGCACTTTCGAAAATTGGTTTTAGTGAACCGAACTGAGTTGATAACCCATGCTCCAAATCAATAACCTCTCCGCCACGGTCGCCGACAAGCCGATCCTCAAGGGCCTTTCGCTCAGCATCAATGCGGGCGAGATCCATGCGATCATGGGGCCGAACGGCGCGGGCAAATCGACGCTGGCCTATGTGCTGGGCGGGCGGCCCGGGTATGAGGTGACGGGGGGCGAAGTGCGCTTCACGTCTCCCCTCCCGCTTGCGGGAGGGGTCGGGGGTGGGCCAGTGCCTTCCTCAAGCGACGCGCCCGATCTGACTCACCCACCCCTAACCCCTCCCGCAAGCGGGAGGGGGATTGATCTCCTCGCCCTCGCCCCGCACGAGCGCGCCGCTGCCGGGCTGTTCCTCGGCTTCCAGTATCCGGTCGAAATTCCCGGCGTCTCCTTCGTCCAGTTCCTGCGCGAGGCGGCCAATGCCCAGCGCAAGGCGCGCGGGCAGGAGCCGCTCTCAGGCGCCGAGTTCCTCAAGCTGGCGCGCGAGAAGGCGGCGCTGCTGCGGATGGACATGGACATGCTCAAGCGCCCGGTGAACGTCGGCTTTTCCGGCGGCGAGAAGAAGCGCGCCGAGATGGTGCAGATGGGGATTCTCGATCCGAGCTTCGCGGTGCTCGACGAGACCGACTGCGGCCTCGACATCGATGCGCTGCGGATCGTCGGCGAGGGGATCAATGCGATCATGCGCCGACCCGACAAGGGCGTGCTGCTGATCACCCATTACCAGCGGCTGCTCGACTATGTGAAGCCGGACTTCGTCCATGTGCTGGCGGGTGGCCGGATCGTCAAGACCGGCGGGGCGGAGCTGGCCTTGCAGCTGGAGGAAGAAGGTTACGAGGCGGTGGCGGCATGAACGGCACAGCCCCTCTTCTTCCTTTGCGCCTTCGCGCCTTTGCGTGAACAAAAGATTTCTTCGACGCAGAAGGCGCAAAGGCGCGAAAGAGGTCGTGCAGCCATGACCGTCGCCGCGCTCCCCACGCGCAAGGATGAGGCCTTCCGCTACGCGGATTTGGACGCGCTGGCTGGCGTCTGGCCGGTGGTGCGCGAGGAGATTCTGGTGCCTTCCGGGCAGAGCACCTCGCTGAGCATTGTTGAGGACACCGCAGCGCGCGGTCGCCCGGCATCTGGTGATCGAACTGGAAGCAGGCGCGGCTTTCGACCTGCGCATCCTCAACACCGGGGCTGCCTTTGGCCGGATCGCGGTCGATGCGCGGCTGGGCGAGGGGGCGAGCTTCACGCTGGGCGCGGCGCAGCTGGGCACGGGTGCGCAGGTGCTGGAGATCGTCACCGAAGTCTCGCACGACGCTCCAAATGCCACCAGCCGCCAGACCGTGCGCTCGGTCCTCGCCGGGCAGGCCACCGGCACCTATCTCGGCAAGGTCGCCGTGGCGCGCGGGGCGGTGGGCACCGACAGCGAACAGTCCGTCCGCGCCATGCTGCTCAGCCGCACCGCGACGGCCAATGCCAAGCCCGAGCTTGAAATCTACGCCGACGACGTGAAGTGCGCGCATGGCTGCGCGGTCGGCGAGCTGGATGCGCAGGGGTTGTTCTATCTCGAATCGCGCGGGCTGACGCCGGAGGAGGCCAAGAAGCTGATGCTCCAGGCATTTGTCGCAGAGGCTTTCAGCGGCGCAGCCGATGGGGAATCCCTGCTCGCCGCTGCGCTCAAGGCATTGGGGGACATGCTATGACGCCCCAAACGCAACATCTTCGTGCCTTCGTGCCTTCGTGTGCCAAAAATTATCTCGCACGAAGCCACGAAGCCACGAAGAAGGTAGCGGCATCATGCTGATGTCGCCCGTCTCCTTGCGTGCAGATTTCCCCGGCCTTGCCGGCAACTGGCATTATCTCGATACCGCCGCCACCGCGCAAAAGCCGCAAGCGGTGATCGACGCCACAATCAATGCCCTGGGCCGCGATTATGCCACGGTGCATCGGGGCGTCTATGCCCGCTCGGCGGAGATGACGCTGGCTTTCGAGGCGGCGCGGCGGAAGGTTGCGGCATTCATCGGCGGGCGCGAAGACGAAATTGTCTTCACTCGCGGCGCGACCGAGGCGATCAATCTGGTGGCGCATTCGTGGGGCGGTTCTCAGCTCAAGGCGGGGGACCGCATCCTGCTCTCTACGCTGGAACACCATTCCAACATCGTCCCCTGGCAGTTGCTGCGCGACCGGATCGGCGTGGAGATCGACGTCTGCCCGCTGACCGAAGACGGCTGCATCGATCTGGACGCGGCAGAGCGGATGCTGACGCCGAAGCACAAGCTCGTCGCCTTCGCCCATGTCTCCAATGTGCTCGGCTCGACTCTCGATGCCAGGCGCGCCGCGACCCTCGCCCATGCCGTCGGCGCCAAGCTGCTGCTCGACGGCTGCCAGGCGGTGCCGCGCCTTCCGGTCGATGTCGCGGCGCTGGACTGCGACTTCTACGTGTTCTCGGCGCACAAGCTCTACGGCCCGACCGGGATCGGCGCGCTGTGGGCGCGGGCGGAAATTCTGGACGCCATGCCGCCCTGGCACGGCGGCGGGGCGATGATCGATAGAGTGACCTTCGAGCGCACCACCTACGCCCCGCCGCCCGCGCGTTTCGAGGCGGGGACGCCGGCGATTGTCGAGGCGATCGGGTTCGGCGCGGCGGTGGATTATGTCGAAAACATCGGCATTCCGGCGATCATGGAGCATGAGGCGGCGCTGGTGCGGCAGCTAGGTGCCGCATTGGCTGCCATGAATACTATCACGGTTTTCGGGCCTCGGGACAGCGCGGGCATCGTCAGCTTCGCATTGGACGGCGTGCATCCGCACGACCTCGGCACCATATTGGACGAGGAAGGGGTCGCGATCCGGCCGGGTCACCACTGCGCCCAGCCGTTGATGGACCACCTCGGCGTCCCCGCAACGGCGCGGGCGAGCTTCGGATTATACAGCGATGAGAGCGACATAGCCGCGCTGCTGCGCGGGATCGAGCGGACCAAACGGATTTTCGGATAACGGACTTGAAGCATGACAGAACAGATCAAAACCGAACTCGTCGAAAGCGCCGCCAAGCCGCCGCGGGCCCGCGTGGAAATCGACGAGACACCCGCCGAAAAGCTGGAGCGCAAGAGGGATTACCTCGAAGGCTTTCTCGCGGAAAAGCCCTCGTCGACCGCCCCCGGAGAACCGGGCGGGGACATCTACGAAGGCGTGATCGCCGCGCTCAAGGAAATCTTCGATCCGGAAATTCCGGTCAATATCTATGAGCTTGGCCTGATCTATGGCGTCGATGTCACTGACGAGGGTTCGGTGACGGTGTCGATGACGCTGACCACGCCGCATTGCCCGGTCGCCGAATCGATGCCGGGCGAAGTCGAGCTGCGGGTCAGCGCCGTCCCCGGGGTGCGCGATGCCGAGGTCAATCTGGTGTGGGACCCGCCTTGGGACATGGCCAAGATGTCGGACGAGGCGAAGCTTGAGCTGGGGATGCTGTGATGACTGAGACGAAAACCCGCCAGCGCCCCGCCGCCGTCATCCTCACTCCCGCCGCCGAGGCGCGCGTCGCCAGGCTGATGGCCGAGGCGCCGGACGGCGCGATCGGGGTCAAGCTCTCCACCCCGCGCCGGGGCTGTTCAGGCCTCGCCTATTCGGTCGATTATGTCACCGAGGCGGTCAAGTTCGACGAACGCATCGAAACCCCCGGCGGGCTGTTTTTCATCGACGGCGCCAGCGTGCTCTATCTGGTCGGCAGCACGATGGACTGGGTGGAGGACGATTTCACCGCCGGTTTCACCTTCGCCAATCCCAACGCCAAGGGCGCTTGCGGCTGCGGGGAAAGTTTCACGGTGTGAGCGCGGCGATCGTTACCCGCGCTGGTTCCGCCGACCGCGAGGATTGGCTCGATATGCGCATGCGGATGTGGCCGGGCAATGTGCGTTCGGAATTCGCCGAGGATATCGCCGTGTTCCTGGCGTCGGAGCGGGCGCCCGCCGCCTGGATCGCACGCAGCAGCGCGGGGCGTCCCATGGGCTTCGCCGAAACCGATGTCCGCAGCTATGCCGAGGGCTGCGACGGACCCGCGCCCTATCTCGAAGGCATCTGGGTCGAACCCGAATGGCGGCGCAGCGGGGTCGGGCGGGCGTTGCTCGGCGCGGTCGAAGACTGGGCGCGCGATCTCGGTTTCCGCGAGATGGGTTCCAACGCGCTGATCGGCAACACCCTAAGCCACGACTGGCACCGCGACGCGGGCTTTGCCGAGGTCGAGCGGCTGGTGGTGTTCCGCAAGCCCTTGTAGCAGCCCGGCGATTACAGCCCGTCTTCCTCGGCGAGGAAATCGAGCAGCGCCTGTTCCAGCTCGTCGAGCTTGCCATCGGCGTCGAGTTTGCCCTTGAGCCACTGCGCTTCGCCGGCGGTGACTTCGGCGGCATCGGCCACTTCCAGATCGAAATGGCGCGGGGGCTCTGCTTCGTCACGCAAGGCGGAGAAGCCGTCGGAAACGCCGGACCCGGACGCGTGGCTGGCCATCCGGCTGAAAAAGCGGCCGATGTTGACGGCGCTGTCGTTCATGAAACTTTCCAGCTCGGTCGCGCGCTCGCGGGTCAGCTGCTCCTTGCCGCCGAAGCCTTGCAGGTAATTGCCGACGCCCTGGACGAACAGCTGCGGCCAGTCCTCGGAATTGCCGTTGCCCAGTGTCGCATCCTTGATGCGGAACAGCATATCGGCTTCGTTCCGGGAAACCGCCGCAGGCCGGTCGCCGCCCGCAGCGAAGATCATCCGGCGCAGCAGATGCACTTCGGCATCGGTGATGCAGCCGCCGCCCAGCTCGCCGCCGTCGCGGGTCGGGCCTTCGCCGGTCAGCACCGCGACCTCGATCTGGGCGAGGGCATAGTCCTTCATTTCGGCGGGAACATTGATCGCCTTCTCGAAAATGCTCACCAGCAGTTCGAGTTCGGTCACGCTGTCGAGCCTGCCGTCGCGGTCGACATGATCGCTGAGCCAGAGCGCCTGCTCGTCGCTGACATAGCCCTTGGGCTCGGTGCCGTTGACGATGAATTCGCCGATCGCCTCGACGAAGAAGTCGCACCATTCGCTGGAGCCGAGCTTCAGATGCTCGTTGAGCACGAAGATCGCATCGGCTTCGTCCAAGTCGATTTTGCCGTCCTGCCAGCCATCCTGGCGCAGCGACAGCACCTCTTCGGCGCTGATTGCGCCATCGGCCATGGCCTGATCGGCCAGCGAGCGGAATTCCATGGACATGCTTGCGGTCCCCCAGATCGGACCCCGCTTATCCCGGAATATCCTTAATTTGCGGTTATCGCGGTTGGCCTAACGCCCCCGCAGCGCGGTGATGCAGGACGCGCGGTCGACATCCTTGCCGTCGCTGGACCGGCGCGCTTCGACATAGGTCGCCTGCGGTTCGCGGCCTGCCGCGCCGGGGTAGAGATAGACGTCGAGCACGCAGGCGCTCCCCGAGAACTGCAGCTTGCGCGCGTCGCCCTCGGCGACATCGAGCCGCGCCGGGCCGAACTGGCGGGCGAGATCGCCCGGCGTTGCGCCGATGACGCTCTCCAGACCGGGCAGAGCGAGCGCCTGCGCGGTTTGCGGCGGCTTGCGAACCGGCTGCCGCACTGCGGGCAAGCGCGAGGCCTGGCGCGGCGCGGGCGCGGCTTTGACGCTGGCGGCTTGCGGTTTGCCGCCCGACCCGGCGCAGGCGGCGAGCAGCGGCACGAGGCTGAGGATGGCGATGTGGTCAAGCCGCATGCGGCGCGGTTCCCTTGCGGTGGAGCAGATGGGTGGCGGTCGCCGCCCCGATAAGCGGCGCGAGCAGATTGATAAAGGGCACAATCAGCAAAGCCGCGACGATCCCCCCGAGCAGCAGCCGTTCGCTCCGGCTCATCGGGGAGGGTGCGCCCGGGTCATGCCGGTGCCGCCGCCAGACCATCTCGTCGAATTCGCGCCCCAGCAGTCCGGCGTTCACCGCCCAGAACAGCAGCGCCGGGCCGATGCCGGTGACCAGCAATATCAGCGCGAAGGGCAGGGCGATGGCGTTGGCGAGCAACGCCCGGATCGCGCCTTTCGCCCCGTCGCGCGCTTCCTCGCGCCAGCCGAGCCTGCGCGCCTGCGCCAGCGCAGCGGGATAATGCCGTCTCCTCGACCGCTTCGACGACCTCGTCGGCATGGAATTGCAGCACGGCCAGCGCGACTATCCGCCATAGCAACAGCCCGGCAATGGCCAGCGCGGCAGCAGCCAGCAGCTGCTGCATCTCGCTGCCCGCATCGGGCAGCAGCCAGGCGAGCGCCCACTGGAAGCCATTCCAGCCGGCTACTCCGAGCAGCAGGAAGGCCAGCAGCGTCAGGCCCACGCTCTTGAGCAGGATGCGCAGCACGCGCGGATCGGCCAATTGGGCAAAGGCAAGGGCGAGGGCTGCGAGCATTGCTTTGGGAGAATCGCCTGCCGCCCTCGCCCTGTCAACGCCCGCGCCCTTGCCGCAGCGGCGCGGCGCGGTTAGGCGCGAGCGGATTGCTCCCATCGGAAAGCCATTTCATGCCCGCTCCCACGATCGACGTCCTCGCCATCGGCAATGCCATCGTCGATGTCATGGCCCCTTGCGACGATGCGACCATCGCGCGGCTGGGCCTGACCAGGGGCGGGATGATGCTGATCGATACGGATCAGGCGCATGCGCTCTATGCCGAGATGGGGCCGGCCAAGGAGATTTCCGGCGGATCGGCGGCGAATACGCTGGCGGGGCTGGCGGCGCTCGGCGCGCAATGCGCTTTCATCGGCCAGGTGGCGGACGACCAGCTCGGCGAGGTTTTCGCGCACGATATCAATGCCGCCGGGATCGAATTCGCGACGCCGCCCCGCGCCGGCGGCCCTCCGACCGCACGTTGCCTGATTTTCGTCACCCCCGATGGCCAGCGGACGATGAACACCTACCTCGGCGCCTCGCAGTTCCTCCCCGCCGCCGCGCTCGACGAGGCGGCAATCGCTTCGGCGCAGGTGCTCTATCTCGAGGGTTATCTGTGGGATCCGGAGGAACCGCGCGCGGCGATGCGCCAGGCGATCGCCGCCGCGAGGAAGGCCGGACGCAAGGTTGCCTTCACCCTCTCGGACAGCTTCGTCATCGCCCGCCACGGCGACGATTTCCGCGCGCTGATCGCGGCGGGCGATATCGATATTCTCTTCGCCAACGAGCACGAGCTGGCCTCGCTGACCGGCCTTGAGGACTTCCACCAGGGCATCGCCGCACTTTCGCCCAAGGTGCCAGTGCTGGTCGTCACCCGCAGCGAGAACGGCGCGGTTGCGGTGGCCCATGGCGAGCAGGCCGCCGTCGCCGCCGAACCGGTCGCGAGGGTCATCGACACCACCGGCGCGGGCGATCTGTTTGCCGCCGGGTTCCTGTTCGGCCATGTGCGGGGCAAGCCGCTGAACGAGTGCCTGCGCCTCGGCGCGATCTGTGCAGCGGAAGTGATTTCGCACTATGGCGCGCGGCCCGAAACCGATTTGTCGGCGCTGGTGTCGGCGAAAGTCTGATTCGGGGCTTGCAGGAAGCGCGCATTAGCGTGACACTGCCCCCATCCGGAAGGCAACGGGACGGATAGATCGGGCGATGTATACCCCATTCATCATGATTCTCGGCCTGACCGGCCTGCTTGTGGTCGTCGGCCTGATGCTGACGCGCCCGCGCCAAGCGGCCTCGCTGCTCGGAAATATTCTGATGTTCGGCTCGGCGGCCGTGCTGGTAATCGGGCTGGTGCTGTGGTTTCTGACCGGCGATTCGGTGCGCAGCTATCTCGATTAGACCTCGCGCTCGATTTCCCGCGCAACTTCCTTCTGGCCGATGTCGCGGCGGCAAAAGCCCTCGGGAAAGCGGATTGCGTCAACTGCCGCATAGGCCCTGGCCTGCGCCTCGCGCACCGAATCGCCGCGCGCGGTGACATTGAGCACGCGGCCGCCGCTGGCGGTCAGCACCCCGTCCGGCCCCAGCGCGGTGCCGGCGTGGAACACCTTGGCGCCGTCCTGCTCCGCCGCCGGAATGCCGTCGATCCGCCCGCCCTTCTTCGGCGTGCCGGGATAGCCCTGCGCCGCCATCACCACAGTCAGCGCGGTGTCGCGCGAGAATTGCGGCGGCTTGATCGACGCCAGCCGGTTCTCGGCGCAGGCGAGCAGCAGTTCGACAAGATCGCTTTCGAGCCGCAGCATCAGCACCTGGCATTCGGGATCGCCGAAGCGGGCGTTGTATTCGATCAGCTGAGGCCCCTCGCGGGTCAGCATCAGCCCGGCGAACAGCACGCCCGAATAGGGCATGCCTTCCTCCATCATCGCCCGCACGGTCGGCGCGATGATTTTCTCGATGGTCTCGCCCTCCAGCATCGGGGTGAGCACCCGCGCCGGGCTGTAGGCGCCCATGCCGCCGGTGTTGGGCCCGGTGTCGCCCTCGCCGACCCGCTTGTGATCCTGCGCCGAGCCGAAGGGGACGATGGTGGCGCCATCGGTGAGGGCGAAGAAGCTGGCTTCCTCGCCGTCGAGGAACTCCTCGATCACCGCTTCGGCCCCGGCTTCCCCGAAGCGCCCGGCGAAGATGTCGCGGATCGCGTCTTCGGCTTCGGCGAGAACTCATGGCGACTGTCACGCCCTTGCCCGCCGCCAGCCCATCGGCCTTGATCACCACGGGACTGCCGAACTGGGGCAAGGCCGCCAGCCCCTCGGCCGCGCTTTTCACCCGCACATAGGCCCCGGTGGGAATGCCGGCGCGCGCGCACAGATCCTTGGTGAAGCCCTTGCTGCCCTCGAGCTGGGCGGCGGCGCGGCTGGGGCCGAAAGTCGGGAAACCGGCGGCGCGCAGGCTGTCCGCCAGGCCATCGACCAGCGGCGCTTCCGGGCCGACGACGACCAGGCCGATACGGTGCGCCTCGCAGAAGGTGATGACGGCGGCGTGATCGGTCACGTCCAGCGCCGCCAGCTCGGCGTGCGCCGCAATCCCCGGATTTCCCGGCGCGGCGAACAGCTTGGCGCAGAGCGAGGATTGCGCCAGCTTCCACGCCAGCGCATGTTCGCGCCCGCCCGATCCCAGCAGCAGGATATTCATGTCGCCGCCCACGCCCTTCGATGATGACTACAGTGCCGGGCTGGTAGCGAAGGAGTCCGCCGGGGACAACGCCGAGCCGCTGTCGATCACGGAAATATCCGCGCTGCTCAAGCGCACGGTGGAAGAGCGCTTCGGCTTCGTGCGCCTGCGCGGCGAGCTGTCGGGGGTGAAGCGCGCCGCCTCGGGGCATCTCTATTGCAGCCTCAAGGACGAAGGCGCGCGGATCGACGGGGTGATGTGGAAGGGCCAAGTGGGGCGGCTCGGCTTCCTGCCCGAGGACGGCATCGAAGTGATCGCCAGCGGCAAGCTGACCACCTATCCGGGCCGCTCCAACTATCAGATCGTCATCGAGCGGATGGAGATCGCCGGCGAAGGCGCGCTGCTGGCGCTGCTGGCCAAGACCAAGGCGCGGCTCGAGGCGGAGGGGCTGTTCGCGCCCGAACGCAAGCAGGCGCTGCCGTTCCTGCCGCGCATGATCGGCGTGGTGACCTCGCCCACCGGGGCGGTGATCCGCGATATCCTCCACCGCCTGGCCGACCGCTTTCCCAGCCATGTGCTGGTCTGGCCGGTGCTGGTGCAGGGACAGGGCGCGGCGGAGCAAGTCGCGGCGGCGGTGCGCGGGTTCTCGGCGATCCCGCCGGGCGGGGCGGTGCCGCGCCCCGATCTCGTCATCGTCGCGCGCGGCGGCGGCTCGATCGAGGATCTTTGGGCGTTCAACGAGGAAGCGGTGGTCCGCGCCATCGCCGATTGCGCGATCCCGGTGATCTCCGCCGTCGGCCACGAGACCGACACCACGCTCGCCGATTTCGCCGCCGACTGGCGCGCGCCGACGCCGACCGCCGCCGCCGAACGCGCGGTGCCGGTGCGCGAGGAACTGCTCTCGCAGCTGGCCGAGCTCGGCTTGCGCCAGCGCCGTGCGGCGGTTCGCCCGGTGACCCTGGGCCGGGAACGGCTGGAGGCGCGGGTGCAGCGGCTGCCAAGGCCCGAGGCGCTGCTCAGCCCCTATGCCCAGCGGCTCGATGAGTTCGGCGAGCGGCTGCGGCGCGGGCTGGCCGACCGGGTGGCGATCGCCCGGGGAGCATTGCTCGGCGACAGCGCGCGGCTGTCCGCGCCGCTGCTGCGCTCGCGGGTGGAGCGCGCGGGTGAGCGGCTCGCGGCGGCGCGGCTGGTGCCTGCGCTGGTCAGCAGCCGCATCGCTGCGCAGGCCGAACGGCTGGAAGCGGTGCGGCGGCTGATGCTCTCGCTCAATCCCGACACTGTGCTCCAGCGCGGCTATGTGCGGGTGACCAGCGCCGACGGCAGGACGCTGGTCAGCAAGGCGGCGGCGAGCCGGGAGGCCAGCTTGTTGCTGCATTTCCGCGACGGCGAGCTGCCGGTTGCGCCGCTCGCCGCTCCCCAATCCGAGCCGCGCCCTTCGCGTCCGTCCGCGCCGCGCCGCGCCGATCCGCCCGAGCAAGGCAAATTGCTTTGATCGCGGCAGTTTGCTAGGCCAGCCGCCATGTTGATGTCCTCCAACGAACGCGCCGCCACGCTCCACTATGGCCCCAACGGCTTTCGCGTGCTCAGCGCCGGGGGCTTCGTGCTCTGCGCGATAAGCGGCGAGCGCATCCAGCTCGAGGCGCTGCGCTATTGGAGCGTCGATCGCCAGGAGCCCTATGCCAGCGCCGAGGCTGCGACCCGGCGGCTGACCGGCGCCGCCTGACGGGTCTTTCGATGAAGGCGTCCAAACCATTCGGCGTCATGATTGCCGCCAGCCTCGCCATCGTCGCCACCAGCGCCACCTGCAACGACGGATCGCAGACCCGGCCAAGCGGCAAGGCATCGACCTTGCCGACCCTGCCGCGCCCGGCCCCGCTGCCGCCGCCACCGCCTCTGCTGCCGCCGCGCGGGGCCGATATTGCGCTTGTCGGCCAGCTGACCCAGGGCGGCTGGATCCTGGGCGCGGCGCCGCTCGGCGCAAATGCGGTGACGCTCGACGGCGAGCCGGTGCCGCTCGACGCCAATGGCAACTTCTTCGCCGCTTTCGACCGCGATGCGGGGACTTCCGCGACGCTCACCGCGCGGCTGGCCGACGGCAAGCGGGTGACCCGCGCGCTGGCCATCGCACCGCGCGCCTGGAAGATCGAACATATCCCGATCGGCCCGCGACCCGGGGCCGCGCCCAATCCCGACTTCGCCCGCCGCCGCGCCGCCGAATTGGCGCAGATCAACGCCGCGCGCCGGATCAACGCCCAAAGCGATGGCTGGCGGCAGCGCTTCATCTGGCCGGCCAGGGGCAGGCTGTCGGGACGGTTCGGCTCGCAGCGCATCTATAACGGCAGCCCGGGCGGCTATCATTCGGGCAACGACATCGCCACCGGCGCCAGCGGCACGCCCTATGTCGCTCCCGCCGACGGGGTGGTGATCCTGGCCGCGCAGAGCCCGTTCACGCTGGAGGGCAACCTCTTGATGATCGACCACGGCATGGGCCTCAACAGCGCCTTTCTGCACAGCGTGCGGCTGGCGGTGCGCGAGGGCGACCGGGTGCGACAGGGGCAGGTGATCGGCTATATCGGCATGACCGGAAGGGCGACCGGGCCGCATCTCCACTGGAGCGTCAAATGGCGGGGTGCGCGGCTCGATTCGCTGCTGTTTACCGGGCCGATGTAGGAAGAATTTAGTTTGGGCGGAGGCGCGGAGAAAGATTTTCTCGCACAAAGCCACGAAGCCACAAAGAAGGGCGCTCGCTGCCGCAGGCAGCATAGTCCTCTATTTTCGCAACTATTGAATCGAAGGGAGGCTTTGCCTCCGGCACGGCATCTTCGTGGCTTTGTGTCTTCGTGCGAGAAGGACTTTTTTCCTTCTCAGCTCCCCGCCACGACCCGCGCCTCGCGGCCGTCGCCTTGCGGGGCGGCGAGGATGTCGCGGGTGACTTCGCCCTTGGCGACCGTATTGGTGCCGGGATCGCCGACCGCCGAGCGGATGCCGGGCACGAAGCTGCCGGCGCGGCTGGTGGTGTTCTTCTCGATATCGCTGCGCGGGCTTTGGCCGCCGAACAGCGCATCGAGCGTCTGGCGCTGCGAATTGGTGTCGGCCGGGCGCGGCGCGCCGGGCTGCGGCGGGGTCAGCGCGAAATCGGGCGGGACCACGAGAGGCGCCTGGCGCTGCACGGCGAATTCGTCGGGCCGGTCGCGGTTGAACAGCCCGCCGCCGCCGCCGCAAGCCGAAAGCAGCGAGGTGGACGCAAAGAGGATCAGGGCAGTTGTCTTACGCATGGTTCTGGCTCTCCGGGGCAGGGTCTGCCGAAGCTTTCGGCTTTTCGCGCGAAAGCAGGGATCGGGCAAGGATTATCAGAACGCCGATGGTGATAGCGGCGTCGGCGATGTTGAAAATCAGGAAGGGGCGGAATGTGCCGAAATGCAGGTCGGCATAATCGACGACATAGCCGAAGCGCGCCCGGTCGAGGATATTGCCCAGCGCCCCGCCCAGCACCAGCGCCAGCGCGGCGATCTCGCCCAGCAGCCGCTCGCGCAGCAGCCAGACGAGGACGACGACGGCGATCACCGCAGTGACCGCGACCAGCACCCAGCGCTGGGTCTCCGACGCGGCGGTGAACAGGCCGAGCGACACGCCGTAATTCTCGGTCCAGCGCAGATCGAAGAACGGCAGGATTTCGATGCTGCCGACGTCCTGCAAGGCCAGCGGCCCGATCATCAGCGCCTTGACCAGCTGATCGAGCGCGAAGATCGGCGGCGGCGAAGGCGAGGCCGAAGATGTGGCGGGGGGTGAGGGTCATGAGGCCGGCCTAAAAAGCCCCTCCCCTTCAGGGGAGGGGTTGGGGTGGGGTCTGTCGGCACAAGATGCGCTCACCGGACAAACCCCACCCCCTGCCCCTCCCCTGAAGGGGAGGGGAGAAGAAGGGGCAGATCCGCAATAGGCCATAGATTTCATAAGGCGGCGTCCATGGCGGCGACGACATGATCGCAGCGTGAACACAGCGCGCCGTCCGCATGCGACGTCGGGGAGATGACGCCAGCAGCGGCCGCATTTGTGGTGGGTGGTGGGTTTCACGACGATCCGGGCATCTTGAAGCGCGTCCTTCGAGATAGCCACTCACATTTTCATTCACGATCCTGATTCGCCTGAGATGAAGAGCTCCTGCAATTTGAATGGATCGAGCCAATCGGTTTTGGCAGATGGAAATGGATCGATCTCCACCTCGGCTTCAAGCCTCGACCCAATTCGCTTTTCCCGACGGAAGGCTCAATAGCTTCGGTAACATCTGAGCGATACTGTCTCAGGGTTGTCCACTTTTCAATCAATGCATTGGCGGCACTGATTGAACTTTCAATTGCTCTTACGGCCTCGTCAAAAGCAACCGCAAAGCCATCTTGCTAAGTCGATGTTGGTATCAGGCCCAGTTTCGCGATTGGAACCTCCGGCCACTCCAGCAGATGCACGCTGCCCCGCCTCGGGAAACCGCGTCCCCCACACCTCTTCCGCCGTGAACACCAGCACCGGCGCGGCATACCGCACCAGCGCGTGGAACAGCGTATCGAGCACCGTGCGATAGGCCATCCGCTTGGGATCGTTCGCCGCGTCGCAATAGAGCGAATCCTTGCGGATATCGAAGAAGAACGCCGACAAATCCTCGTTGCAGAAGTCGGTCAGCGCGCGGACGTAAGTGTTGAAATCGAAGTCCGCCACCGCCTGCCGCAGTGTCGCATCCAGCTTGGCCAGCAATGCGAGCACATAGCGCTCCAGCTCGGGCATCGCCGCAACATCGACCCGCTCCGCCTCGCTGAACCCATCCAAGGCCCCCAGCAGATAGCGAAACGTATTCCTCAACTTGCGATACTGATCCGCCACGCCCTTGAGGATCTCGTCGCCGATGCGGTGATCCTCGGTGTAATCGACCGACAGCGCCCACAGCCGGATGATATCCGCGCCGTTGGTTTCCATCACCTTCAGCGGATCGATGGTGTTGCCCAGCGACTTGGACATTTTCATGCCCTTGGAATCCATGGTGAAACCGTGGGTCAGCACCGCCTTGTAAGGCGCCCGCCCCCGCGTCGCGCAGCTTTCGAGCAGCGAGCTCGACTGGAACCAGCCGCGATGCTGGTCGCTGCCTTCGAGGTAGAGGTCGGCGGGCCATCCTGCAGATCGGGCCAGCGCCCCGATTCCAGCACGAAGGAATGGGTGCAGCCGCTGTCAAACCAGACATCGAGAATGTCGGTGACGCGCTCGTAGTCCTCGGCCTTGTATTCGCTGCCGAGATACTCCTGCGCCCGCGCTTCGGACCAGGCATCGACGCCCTGCTCGCGCACGGCAGCGACGATGCGGGCATTGACCGCCGGATCGTCGAGATACTGGTTGGTGCCCTTCCTGACGAACAGCGTGATCGGCACGCCCCAGGCGCGCTGGCGGCTGAGCACCCAGTCGGGGCGGCCCTCGACCATCGAACGGATGCGGTTCTCGCCCTTTTCGGGGACCCAGCGGGTGTCGGTGATGGCGGCAGAGGCCAGCTGGCGCAGCGCCGCGTGATCGTGGACGGTCGCGCCGCCCTCGTTTTCCCAGTTCCTCTCCGCCGAGCACTTGGCGTGCGGCAGCATGACCGGCTGGTCCATCGGCACAAACCACTGCGGCGTGCAGCGGTAGATCACTTTGGCCTTGGAGCGCCAGGAGTGGGGGTAGCTATGCTTGAAATCGCCATGCGCCAGCAGCGCGCCAGCCTCGATCAAGTCTTGCAGGATCGGGCCTTCGCCGGAATTGAACTTGGCATTGATGACAGAGCCCAGCCCGCCCAGCCAGGCCCAGTCGGCGCGATACTTGCCGTCGGCTTCGACCGCGAAGACCGGCTCGATGCCGACCGACTTGCACAGCGCAAAGTCGTCCTCGCCGTGGTCCGGGGCCATGTGGACGAGGCCGGTGCCGGTCTCGGTGGTGACGAAGGCGGAGCCATCGAGGAACGGACGCGGCTTGGCGAAGAAGCCGCCGAGGTGGTGCATCGGGTGGCGGGCGAGGGTTCCGGCGAGTTCGGAGCCTTTGCCGACATACATCGAAGTCATGATCAAGCATGTTTCAGCGCCAATTGTCTGAAGCATAGCATTTTTAAGACGCTGTTCAAACTGCTCTCGAAGATCTGCAGCAATGAGGTAGTTGCCTATCGGGTCGTCGAAGTTATAGCATTCGTACATGACATATTCGATGTCTGGTCCATAGGCGATTGCCTGGTTGACCGGTATCGTCCACGGAGTGGTGGTCCAAACCACAGCTCCAGCACCGACGAGAAACTCAATCGGCGACTCGATAATCTCAAACGCCACGTCGATCTGCGTCGAGACGATATCCTCATACTCGACCTCGGCCTCGGCCAGCGCGGTCTTTTCCACCGGCGACCACATCACAGGCTTGGCCCCGCGATAGAGCTGGCCGCTTTCTGCGAACTTCATCAGCTCGGCAACAATCGTTGCTTCGGCGGCGAAATCCATCGTCAGATAGGGATTGTCCCAGTCGGCATTGACCCCCAGCCGCTTCAGCTGTTCGCGCTGGGTATCGACCCAGTGCTGCGCATAGGCGCGGCATTCGGCGCGGAACTCCACCGGATCGACCTGATCCTTGTCGAGCTTCTTCTTGCGGTATTGCTCCTCGACCTTCCACTCGATCGGCAGCCCGTGGCAATCCCAGCCGGGCACATAGGGCGCGTCCTTGCCCAGCAATGACTGGGTGCGCACCACCATGTCCTTGAGGATATGGTTGAGCGCGTGGCCGATGTGCATGTCGCCATTGGCATAGGGCGGACCGTCGTGGAGGATGAACTTTTCGAGCGCCCGCGCGGGCTGCGCGCAGCTGCCGGTAGAGGTCCTCCTGCTGCCAGCGCGCGAGAATGCCCGGCTCCTTCTGGGGGAGTCCGGCCTTCATCGGGAAGTCGGTCTTCGGCAGGAAGACGGTGTCTCTGTAGTCGCGCGGTTCGGTCATGTTGCGGCGGGCCTTAGCGGGGGCGGGGCGGTTGCGCAATTTTTGGTTCACGGTGAGACGCGGACGGCGCAGAGGACGAAGAGAAAAAGAAAGTCGGGTTCACGCGAAGGCGCAAAGGCGCGAAGATGCTGCTTTGGGCCGAAGGCTCTTGAATCATTCTAACTTGGCGAGTTCCGCAAAGTCGAGATTGAAAGGGGCTTCGCCCCGAACGCAACCTCTTCGCGCCTTCGCGCCTTTGCGTGAGAAATCTTTTCTTCTCTGCGGTCTCTGCCACCTCCGCGTCTCTGCGCGAAACCGACTATGGCAATACCGCCAACCGCGCTCGCGCAGCCTCGCAATCCCGCCCCATCTGCGCCGTCAAAGCCTCGAGACTGTCGAACTTCGCCTCGCCGCGCAGGAAGTGGTGGAAGCCGACTTCGATCTCCTGCCCATAGAGATCGCCCTCGAAATCGAAGAAATACGGCTCGAGCAGTTCCTTGGGTGGCTCGAAAGTCGGGCGAATGCCGAGATTGGCCGCGCCGTGAACCATGCGCCCGCCGGGCAGCAGCCCCGTCACCGCATAGATGCCGTAATGCGGGCGCAGATAGCTGCCGAGATCGAGGTTGGCGGTGGGAAAGCCGATAGTGCGGCCCAGCTTGTCACCGTGCTGGACGGCGCCGCGAATCGCGAAGGGCCGGGTCAGCAGCCGCGTGGCGGCGGCGCAGTCTCCCGCCTTCAGCGCGGCGCGGATGCGGCTGGAGGAGATCGGGCCTGCTTCGTCGTGCACCGCGCCCACCGTGCGCGTCTCGACGCCCCGCTCGCGCAGCAGCGCCGGATTGCCGCCGCGCGCCTTGCCGAAGGTGAAATCCTCGCCGGTGACGACCCCCGCCGCGCCGATGTGGCGGCTGATCATGCCGTCGGCCCAGTCCGACGCCGGCTGGCCGGCCATCGCCCCGTCGAAATGGAACACCAGCATGGCGTCGGCTCCGGCGGCGGCGAACAGTTCCTGCCGCTGGTCGAGCGTGGTCAGGCGGAAGGGCTCGGCATCGGGCTTGAAGTGCCGCATCGGGTGGGGATCGAAGGTGGCGACGATGCAGGGGCGGCCTTCGGCGCTGGCCCAGCCCAGCGCTTCGCCGACCACCGCCTGATGGCCGAGGTGGAAGCCGTCGAAATTGCCCAACGCGAGTATCGCGCCGCGCAGGCTTTCCGGCATGGGTTCTCGGTGGTCGAGGCGAATCATGGCTTGCGGCCTATAGGTCGCGCTTGAGCGTCAACCAAGCAAAGGCCGGGCGGCCGTGCTCGGCGGGGTGCTCCTCGCGGAACGTCTCGCGCCAGCCCGGCCCCAGCGGCGGCATGCTGGTGTCGCCGGGAATTCCGCCTTGACCTCGGTCAGCTCGATGCGGCTGGCCAGCGGCAGCGCCTGGGCATAGATCTCCGCGCCGCCGATCACCGCGATATGCGGGGCATTGGCGAGATGCAGCGCCTCGGCGAGGCTGTGGACCGCTTCCGCGCCCTCGGCCCGCCATGCCCGATCGCGGGTCAGCACGATGTGGCGGCGGCCGGGCAGCAGGCCGGGCAGCGAATCGAAGGTCTTGCGGCCCATCACCATCGGACAGCCCAAGCCATTCTGGCCCATGGTCAGCGACTTGAAATGGCGCAGATCGGCGGGAATATGCCAGGGCATCGCTCCGTCCGCGCCGATAACGCCGTTGGCGGCGACGGCGGCGACCAGGAAAACTTCGCGCGTCAAAGCCGCGATCCCCTCATAGGCTGAGCCGGGTGACATGGCCCATCTTGCGTCCGGGCCGGGCGGCGGCCTTGCCGTAGAGGTGGAGGTGGTTGGCCGGGTCGGAGAGAATCTTGGCCCAGTCGTGCGCGGCGTCGCCGATCAGATTCTCCATCGTCACGCTTTTCGCCGCCATGCCGGTATCGCCCAGCGGCAGGCCGCAGATCGCGCGGATGTGGTTTTCGAATTGCGAAGTCAGCGCGCCCTCGATCGTCCAATGGCCGGAATTGTGGACGCGCGGGGCCATTTCGTTGAACACCGGGCCCCCATGCTCATCGGAGCTGGTGGCGAAGAATTCGAGGGTGAGCACCCCGACATAGCCCAGCGCCTTTGCGACTTTCCTGGCCAGCGCCCGCGCCGGGGCGATCTGCGGATGGACCAGCGGCGGCACCGGCACGCTCGAGCGGGCGAGAATACCGCCCTCGTGGACGTTGCCCGGGGTTTCCCAGAAGCGGATGTCGCCATCGGCGCTGCGGCATAGAATGACCGAGAATTCGGCGCTAAACCTGACGAATCCCTCATAGATCAAGGGCCGGTCCGGCAGGTCTGGCGCGGCGGCGTCTGCGGGGCTGTCGATCCGCCACTGGCCCTTGCCGTCATAGCCGTCGCGCCGGGTCTTGAGGATGCCGGGCGCGCCGACTGCGGCGACGGCGGCGGCGAGGTCCGCAGGCGCATCGACGGTGGCGTAAGGCGCGGGCTTGCCGCCCAGGCTTTCGATGAACTGCTTTTCGGTCAGCCGGTCCTGCGCCACGCCGAGCGCGCGCGGGTGCGGGTGGAGCGGCACTTCGCCCAGCGCTTTCAGCGGGGCGGTGGGGATATTCTCGAACTCGTAGGTGACGACCGCGCAATCGGCGGCGAATCGGGCCATGGCGGCGGTATCGTCCCAGCTGCCGCAGGTGAAGGCGGCGCTGACTTCGGCAGCAATGGCGTCCGGCTCGGGCGCGTAGATATGGGTCCGGTATCCGAGCTGGGCGGCGGCCATGGCCAGCATCCGGCCGAGTTGCCCGCCGCCCAGGATGCCAATGGTTTCGCCCGGTGGGATCATATGCGGGATCATCGCGTCAGGACGGCCTTTCCGCAACGCTAGCGGTCTGCTCGGCTCGCAGCGCCTTGACCCGCCCGGCCAGCTCCGCGTCGCCGAGCGCCAGGATCGAAGCCGCCAGCAGCCCCGCATTGGTCGCCCCCGCCTCGCCGATGGCCAGGGTTCCCACCGGAATCCCGGCGGGCATCTGGACGATCGACAGCAGGCTGTCCTGCCCCGACAGCGCCTTCGATTGCACCGGCACGCCCAGCACTGGCAGATGGGTCATGCTGGCGACCATGCCGGGCAGATGCGCCGCGCCCCCCGCGCCGGCTATGATCACCTTGATGCCCGCTTCCGCCGCGCCCTTGGCGAAGGCGAACAGCCGGTCAGGGGTGCGGTGCGCCGAGACGATCCGGGCTTCGTAGCCGACCCCGAGCTTGTCGAGCGCGTCGGCGGCGCATTTCATCGTCGCCCAGTCCGACTGGCTGCCCATGACGATTGCGACTTCTGCGCCCATGCTATCGCTCCGACAGGTAATAGCGCTCCAGCGCGATCAGATTGCCATCGAGTTCGTAAACAATCGGCTGACCGGTCGGGATTTCCAGACCGGTAATTTCGGCGTCGGAGATGCCCGACAGGTGCTTGACCAGCGCCCGCAGCGAATTGCCATGTGCGGAGATCAGCACCGTCTCGCCGTTCGTCAATGCCGGGGAAATCGTGCTTTCCCAATAGGGTATGACGCGGGCGATGGTGTCCTTGAGGCTCTCGGTCGATGGTATCATGATACCGGCATAGCGCGGATCGCCGGCCAGGTCGAATTCGGACCCGGCCTCCAGCACCGGCGGCGGCGTATCGAAGCTGCGCCGCCAGATCTTGACCTGATCCGCGCCGTGTCTGGCTGCCGTCTCGGCCTTGTCGAGTCCGGTGAGGCCGCCATAATGCCGCTCGTTGAGCCGCCAGTCCTTGATCTCGGGGATCCACAGCCGCCCGGCCGCCTCCAGCGCCAGATGCAGCGTCCTGATCGCGCGGGTCTGGAGCGAGGTGAAGGCGAGGCTGGGCAGCATGTCCTTTTCCGCCAGCAGTTTGCCCGCCGCGCGCGCCTCTTCCTCGCCCCTGGCGGTCAGATCGACATCCCACCAGCCGGTGAAGCGGTTTTCCAGGTTCCACTGGCTCTGGCCGTGGCGCACGAGAATGAGGCGAGGCAAGTTATCCGGCTCCCTGTTGCGGAGCGGCTGGCCCTAGCCATTCGCCGGGGGTTTGGGAAGGGGAGGCGCGCCCGCTTGCCCCAGTTCGCGCGCCTGCGCCTTGCGGCGGCGCAGGTTCTCGCGCAGCTTGGCGGCAAGGCGTTCTTCGCGGTTGGACTTGTCGGTCGGCTGCGCCATGCGGATTTCCTGCCTTGCGGGTTAAGCAAACGCAAGACTTGCGCGCGGTTGCGGCTTGACACTGCGCGCTGGCGCGGACATTAGCGCGCGCCTGCCCGGACCGGCCCGGGACAGACTGCAATACCCGCCGGAAAGTCCGAATGGTCACGCTGCTGTAGCTCAGTGGTAGAGCGCATCCTTGGTAAGGCTGAGGTCGGGAGTTCAATCCTCCCCAGCAGCACCATTCCGGACTGGCACTGCGGCATCGTGCCGCGCTGCGACGCGCTTGGCGGGCGCGAGCACTGCTGCGGCAGCGAATGCCGCCCATGCACCAGCCCTTGCGCGGCAAGTATCCGACAAGAACAACACGGCAAAGCCGAGTCGCCGGACACTGCGTTCCAGACTCAGGGCGAATCGCGCGGAATCATTGCCGGCGCAGACACGGTTAGACCCCGATTCAGTCGGCGGGTTAACTAACTTATTGACTTGAATCGCAAAGAATTCGGCCAGTTCCGGCGAATTCGATTCAGGGTCTAGCTGAGTCCGCGCCCCGCATGTATCATGCATCCAGGGCGGAACCAGGGGCAGGCACTATGCGGATCAGGCTAAATCGCGACCCGATCAAGATCGCCGCCGCCACGCTGACGCCCGTGCTTTTGACGCTTATTCTGGCCAAGGCCGCCGGACCGCTGGACGACAACGAGGCGGTTCCCGCCGCCGAACCGGCCTCGACGCCGACCGCGCCGGAAATGGCGGCGAAAGGTTCGGCGCTGGAGCCAGTGCAGTTCGGTCATGAGGCCAGCGCCGTTGCGGCGGCAACGCCTTTGGCGGACGCCGATGTCAGCGATGCAACCAGCGATGCAACTGGGGCCAAGTCCGACGTTGTCCCGCGACCGGCCTATCCGGCGCGCGTGGCGATTGCCCCGGTCCTGCCCGACGTAGAGCGGGCAGCGCACAGCGTCCCGCCCGTCGCGGCTGCGGAGCCGGTCCCCGTGCCGGGGATCGCCTCCGCGCCCCAGGAAAGCGACGAAACAAGCGAGGTCATTCCAGCCGATCCGCCGGCGCCGGTCAGCTATCCGGCGGCGCCGATCGAGCTTGCCGCTGCGTCCCAAACCCAAGCTGCGGCCGCAGCCAGCGTCAGCTCGCCGGTAACCAGCGAAGCGCCGGTATCGAGCGAAGCGCCGGTCGCCAGCACCGCACCCGCGCCTGCACCCCCCGCGCCTGCACCCATCGCCGCCGAGGACTCCGCCCGGGTCGCCGCCGCGCTGGACCGGGCGCAAGCCGAAACCGCCAAGGCCGAAGCGCTCGCCAGCGGCCCCGCCGAAGGCCCGCGCGTCTTGCCCGAGACCAGGCTTGCCCTGGCCGACTGGAACTATTCGCTGCCGCCAAGCCCCTCGCGGGTGAGCGGTTTTGCCGACAGCGGCCAGGCCCCGGGCTTTGGCTCGGCGCCTGCGCAAGCTGCGGCCAGGACGGCCCCTGCCGCCAAGCCGAAGTCCCGCCTCGCGCAAACTTCCGCCAGGAAGCCTGCGGTTTCCGGAACCCGCCGGAGCAGCAGCAACCTGGCCGCCGGGCAACGCGCCCCGGGCAAATACCGCATGGTCGGCAGCGCCATCGAATTCCAGCTGCCGGTGCAGGTGGATGGCGAAGCGATCGGCCAGCTGACCATGCATGTCGTGCCCAACCAGCCGGTCGCGCTGCATCTCAAGGAACTGGTGTCGCTGTTCGCCGACCAGCTCGAACCGCAGGTGCTGCAGGCGCTCAACGCCTCGTCGGCCATCGACCGCTATATCACCTTCGAGAGGCTGCGCGAGGCGGGGATCGATATCCGTTATGACGCGGCGCGCGACCAGATCCGGCTGGCGGTGGACCAGCCCTGATTGTTCGCGGGCGATTCGCCCAGCCTGCCCGCCATCCTGTCCGCGCTACTGGAAAATCGGTTTCTTTTCGGCGCTATCGCCCCCGCCGGTGCGGCTGACGCAACTTTCGAACGAGTGCGGCATTCTTGCCACGCTCCGCGCCGGCGAACCGCCAAGGCTCTGAATCCGGTCGATTCATCGCCAGACTCGGGCGCACTTGCGCCGACGGCTGCCCAACCGGCCTTGCCCAAGCCCAATTCTGCAAGCCCATCCGATGGTTAACATGCTTGTAACCTTCGTAAACTGATGTTTACTCAATCCCATCGGTGCGGAAGCCAAACCGAGTCGGCTACGGCTCGGAGCATAGGCCCCGCACTTCAGAAAATGGTCGCAACCTTGGCATTCGCGAGCGCCGGTCCGGCGTCCGGAGAAGCCTGGTTGTGGAACAGGGGCTGCCGCGTGCCGGGTTACGTCCGGGCAGGCCGCAAGCCCAGGGCAAGGGCAGGCATATGGACTACGAAGACGCACGCGAAACCGGGCCGGAAGCCGAAACCAGCCAGCTGGTTTCGGAGATCGCGGCCGCAGCGGTTGCCGCCGCCAAGACCGGCGGTGTTCCCCTGCTGCCCGATGCGCAGAATGTCGTCATCCTCCCCGCCGGCGCCACGCTCGACGATATCCGGGTCAGCGGCCGCGACCTGGTCATCCAGCTCGCCGATGGCCGGCTGTTCGTCATTCCCGATGGCGCGGTTTTCGTGCCGCAGATCGTGCTCGACGGCGTCACCGTGCCGCCACTCAACCTCGCCGCCCTGCTGATCGGCCAGCAGCCGCAACCGGCGGCCGGCGCGGTGCAGAGCTCGGGCGGCAATTTCGCCGAGCCGACCGGGCCGATCCAGGACGCTTTCGACCTCGGCAATCTGCTGCCCTATACCGAACTCGCCTTCCCCGAGCAGCCCGAGCGCGAAGTGATCGTCGCGCCGGTCAACAACACGCCGACGACGATCATCATCACGCCGAACAATCCGGCCGGCGCGGTCGCCGCCTCGGCCACGGTCAACGAAAAGGGCCTGCCGCCGCACGGCGCGCTGCCCGCCGGTTCGGGCGAAATCGCCGACGGCAATCCCGCCAACAACAGCGACACCACCGAGACCACCACCGGCACGATCGACATCACCTCGCTCGACGGCATCCGCGCGATCGCGCTCAATGGCGCGGCGATCACCGCTGTCGGCCAGGCGATTGCCGGCGCGTCGGGCACGCTGACCATCACCAGCATCGATCTGACCGCGCAGACCGTGGGTTACAGCTATACGCTGACCACCAGCACGCTGGGCGACGCCACCTCCGACAATTTCGCGGTGACCGTCACCGACAACGACGGCGACACCGCCTCGGCGACGCTGATGGTCAATATCGTCGATGATGTGCCGACCGCGCGCAACGACACCGATGCGCTGGCCGCCGGCACTTTCGGGCCCGAAACCGGCAATGTCATCACCGGCGAAGGCACCACCAGTGCGCCCGGCGGGGCGGATACCCCGGGCGCGGACGGCGCGAGCCTCACCCGCATCGCCAGCAGCAATGTCCCCGCCAATATCGACACCAGCTTCGACGGTGCAGGCAATCTGGTGGTCGATGGCCAATACGGCGTGCTCAGCATCAAGGCCGACGGCAGCTATAGTTACACCCGCAACGCCAATACGCCGGGCGGGGTCAACGACGTTTTCAGCTATACGCTGACCGACGGCGACACCGACACCTCGACCGCGACGCTGACGATTGCGATCGGCGACGCCGATCCGGCGATCGCCAACCTCACGCCCAAGGCCGATGGCGGCGACGCGCTGGTCGATGAGGACGATCTTGCCGACGGTTCGGACACCGCCAAGGAATCGCTCACCGCGACCGGCACTTTCACCATCGCCTCGCCCGACGGCATCGCCAGCCTGGTCGTGGATGGCCGCACGGTGATCGCCAATGGCGCGTTCACTGCCGCCAGCTGGACGACGCCGCTGGGCAATACCATTGCGATCACCGGCTATGATCCGGCGACCGGGATCGTCACCTACACCTACACGCTGCTCGACAACGAGAATCACCCCTCGGCGGCGGGCGAGAACGCACTGTTCGAGGATTTCGCCGTCGCCCTCACCGATCTTGACGGCGATACGGCCAGCAGCACGCTGTCGGTCAACATCGTCGACGATGTGCCGACCGCGCGCAATGATACCGATAGCGTCCCTAACGCCAGCACCACCGCGACGGGCAATGTCATTACCGGCGCGGATACGACCAGCGGCATCGCCGGCGCGGATACGCTGGGCGCAGACGGGGGCACGGTCACCGGCTTCCGCGCGGGCACTGCGGGCAATTTCGCCGCGACCGGCGCGACCGTCACCGGCCAGTTCGGCACGCTGACGCTGAATGCCAACGGCAGCTACACCTATACCCGCAACAGCACTGCCGGGAACGGCAGCAGCGATGTCTTCTCCTACCAGATCACCGACGGCGACGGGGATACCTCGATCGCGACGCTGACCATCGCGATTCCCGACCGGCCGGCGACGGTGACTTCGGTGCCGACGACGGGCGGCGGCACGGTGGTCAATGAAAGCGGCCTCCCCCCGACCGGGTCGAATCCCGCCGGAACCGGCGAGATCGCCGACGGCGATCCGGACAATGAGAGCAACCAGAGCGAGATCACCAGCGGCACGATCACCTTCTCGACCCCGGATGGCTTCGGCAGTCTGACGATCAATGGCACGGTCATCACCGGCGTCGGCCAGGTCATCCAGCTGACGCAGGGGGACTTCATAGTCACCGGTTTCGACAAGGTGAACGGTACGCTGAATTACGATTTCGTGCTCGATACCAACACCATCGGCAACAATGCGCAAAACGGCGGCAATACGTCGATCGTGCTGACCGTGCAGGTCTTCGATATCGATGGCGACAACCAGTCCAAGCCCTTCACCATCACCATCATCGACGATGCGCCGATTGCGCGGGACGACAGCTATACGCAAACCGCCGAGAATGCGGATGTAACCGGGAATGTCACCGGCAACGACACGCCGGGCGCGGATGGCCCGGCGGCGGGCGGCCCGGTGGCTTTGGTCGCGGGGTCGCTGAGCGGGACAGGCCAGCTGACGTTGAACCCGAACGGCAGCTTCACCTACAAGCCGGGAACCGGCGAGCTGGGCCCGGTCACTTTCCAATATACCTATACCGACGGCGATGGCGACAGCGATCCGGCGTTGGTGACGATCACGCTGGTGGCGGATTCGGTTCCGGTTGGCGGCCAGACTTCGGCCTCGGTCGACGACGATGGGCTGAGCGGGGCGACCGGGACGGGCAACCCGGCGAGCACCACCGACGATTTGACGGTGCCCAACGGTGACGGCGACGCCAACGAGGCGACCTTCGGGGGCACGCTGGCGTTCACGCCGAGCGGCGATGTTCCCAACGTGCTGAGCTTTGCCGGGATGAACGGGCTGACCGGCAGCGTCGGCACCGAGGCGGTGACCTATGGCTGGAACGCAGGGACCAACACGCTGACCGCGACGGGTCCGCGCGGGGTCTTGTTCACGGTGCAGATCACCGATGTCAACAGCGGCGCCTACAAGGTGACGCTGCTCGACAACGTGCTCCACGCGGGCGGCCCGAACAACGAGAACGCGGCCGATCCAACCACGCAACTGACCTATACGATCAAGGACAGCGACAGCCCGGCGGTCACCGGCACGCTGACGATCGCCTTCGATGACGATGCCCCGAGCGCGACGGCCGAAGCCTCGCAGAACGTCGCCGAGGGCGCGACGCTGACCGGGACGTTCGACTTCGTGCAGGGCGCGGACGGTGCCACTGTGACGCATATCGGCGGCACGGCGCTGAGCTTCGGCGGCGACGGGTTCAGCCAGCTGGTTACGCTGGGGACGCTGGGCGCGATCAAGGTCAAGGCGACCGGGGAATACGAGTTCAAGGCGGCCAATCCGGTAAACAACCCGCAGACAGTGACCGGCACCTTCACGGTGACCGACAACGACGGCGACACCGCGCAGGCCGGGTTCAGCTTTGTCATCACCGACGCCAATGTTCCGCGTGGCGGCGCGACTGCGGCCGCAGTCGACGACGATGGGCTGAGCGGGGCGACCGGCACGGGCAACCCGGCGAGCACCACCGACGACCTCAACGCCAATAGCGGCGATGCCGGTCCGAATACGACCGAGAACATTTTCGAAGGCACGCTGGATTTCACACCCAGCGCGGACATTCCCAATGTTCTGAGCTTTGCCGGGATGAACGGGCTGACCGGCAGCGTTGGCACCGAGACGGTGACCTATGGCTGGAACGTGGGGACGAATACGCTGACTGCGACGGGTCCGCGCGGCGCGCTGTTCACGGTGCAGATCACCGACGTCAACACCGGCACCTACAAGCTGACGCTGCTCGACAACGTGCTGCACGCGGGCGGCCCGAACAACGAGAACGCCGTCGATCCGACGACGGCGCTGACCTATACGATCGCCGACAGCGACAGCCCGGCGGTCACCGGCACGCTGACCATCGCCTTCGACGACGATGCGCCCACGGCGAGCGCGCTGGCGGGCGGCGATGTCGCGGAAGGCGCGACGGTGACGGGCGCGCTGGTGTTCGTGCAGGGCGCGGACGGGGCGAGCGTGACGCATATCAACGGCACGGCGCTGGTGTTCAACGCGGCTGACGCGAACTACAGTCAGGCGGTAGATATCGGCCCCGGCTCGATCAAGGTGAGGGCGGACGGCAGCTACAGCTTCACGGCGGAGACCGGACTGGTCAATCCGGCGCTGGCCAATGCGACGTTCCGGGTGACCGACGGCGACGGCGACACGGTGACGGCGAATATCGCCTTCACCATTACCGACGCGGGCAGCCCGAGCGCGCCGGCGCGCACGGCGAGTGTCGATGACGACGGGCTGGGGGCGGCAATGCGGCCTCGACGGTGGGCGATCTCGACGCCAATCTCGGCGAGACGCCGAGCGTCAATACCAGCGAGACGATCTACAACGGCAATCTCGGCTTCAGCTATGGGCTGGACGGCCCTGCGGCGGCGGCGCTCGACTTCCTGTTCACCAGCACGACCGGGACGGTTGGCCAGGAGACGGTCGCCTACGGCTGGAACGATGCGACCAGCACGCTGACCGCAACGATCACCGCGAGCCCGGACGTGGCGCGGGTCAGCCTGACATTGTTCACGGTGGTGGTCGATCAGACCGGCGGCAACTACACGCTGACGCTGGCGCGCAACGTGCTGCATGCGACCGGTCCGAACGACGAGAACGACGCGACGACGGTGCTGAATTACCGGGTGCAGGATTCCGACGGCACCCAGGCGAGCAACACGCTGACGATCACCTTCGACGACGATGCGCCGACGGCGACAACGGCGCTGCTCACCGGCACGGTCGATGAAGACGGCCTGCCCGGCGGGATTGCCGGCGGCGCGGGCGATGTTGCGGGCGAAGCGCTGGTGGCGACGGGCAGCGTGACCTCGCTGTTCCAGCCGGGCGCCGACGGGCCGCTGACTTTCAGCCTGACGGCGGCGCCGGCGGGACTGCCGGCGCTGAAGTCGGCCGGCGTCGATGTCACCTATGCGATCGCCGGCAACACGCTGACGGCCAGCGCTGGCGCGGGCAATACGGTGTTCACCTTCCAGCTTTTGGCGAACGGCAATTATACGTTTACTCTGGTCAAGCAGCTCGATCATCCCACTGCGAACACCGAGGACAATCTGGCGATTGCGCTGGGCGCGATGATCCAGGCGACCGACAAGGATGGCGACCCTGCCACGGCTGCGGCCGGCGGATTGACCATCTCGGTCAACGACGATCTGCCGCAGGCGGGCACCGGCAGCCAGACCGGCACGGTCGATGAGGACGGACTGGCGGGCGGCATTGCCGGCGGCGCCGGCGACGTTGCCGGAGCGGCAACGACGGCTTCGGGCAGCGTTGTCTCGCTATTCCAGAGCGGCGCGGACCAGCCGCTCAGCTATCAGTTGCTGAACAGCACCGGCGGGTTGCCTGCGCTGACTTCGGGCGGCGTCGCGGTGACCTATGCGGTGGCCGGAAATGTGCTGACCGCTTCGGCGGGTGCGGGCAACACCGTGTTCACCCTGACGCTCAATGCCACCACCGGGGCCTGGGATTTCGCGCTGCTCAAGCCGCTCGATCATGCGGCGACAGGTGTCGGTGCGGACGCGCCGGGGCAGGAAAACGATATCGTCCTCAATCTCGGCGCGCTGCTGCAGGCGACCGACAAGGACGGCGACACCGCTGCCCCGGGCGGGCCGCTGACGATCACTATCGACGACGATACGCCGATTGCCACGGCGGCCCTGCTGACCGGCACGGTCGATGAAGACGGCCTGCCCGGCGGAATTGCCGGGGGCGCGGGCGATGTCGCGGGCGAGGCGCTGGTGGCGACCGGCAGCGTGACCACGCTGTTCCAGCCGGGCGCCGATACGCCGCTGACCTATGGCCTGGCGGCGGCTCCGACCGGGCTGCCGGCGCTGACCTCGGCGGGTGTCGCGGTTACCTACGCCATCGCCGGCGATACGCTGACAGCCAGCGCAGGCGCGGGCAATACGGTGTTCACCTTCCAGCTGCTGACGAACGGCAACTATACCTTCACTCTGGTCAAGCAGCTCGATCACGCCACCTCGGGCACCGAGGACAATCTGGCGATTGCGCTGGGCGCGATGATCAAGGCGACCGACCGCGACGGCGACACAGTGACAGCGGCGGGCAATGGCCTGATCGTCTCGGTCAACGACGATCTGCCGGCGGCGAACACCGGCAGCCAGTCGGGCACGGTCGACGAAGACGGTCTGCCGGGCGGCACGGTTGGCGGGCCCGGCGATGTCGCCGGGATTTCGACCACGGCCTCCGGTTCGGTTACCGGCCTGTTCCTGAGCGGCGCGGATCAGCCGCTGACCTATCAGCTGCTGAACAGCACCGGCGGCTTGCCGTCGCTGTTTTCGGGCGGCGTCGCGGTTACCTATGCAGTGGCCGGCAATGTGCTGACCGCCTCGGCTGGCGCGGGCAACCCCGTGTTCACCCTGACGCTGAACGGCACCACCGGCGCCTGGAACTTCGCGCTGCTCAAGCCGCTCGACCATGCGGCGACGGGCGTTGGCCCGGATGCGCCGGGGCAGGAGAACGATATCGTCATCAACTTCGGCGCGCTGCTGCAGGCGACCGACCGCGACGGCGACATCAGCGCCCCGGGCGGGCCGCTGACCATCCTCATCGATGACGATACGCCGACAGCGGTGAGCGGCGCGGGCACCGCCCCGGCGCTGCTCGATGAAACCGCAGGCACGGGCGGCGCGGCGGTTATCGCCACGACCACGCCCAAGGGCGACGATCCCGATGTCCCGGGCGCCGGCGCCATCGCCAAGGCGACGACGGCATCGCCGATCCTGGCCGCGACCGGCGTCTATGGCGCCGACGGCGCGGGCACGCTGGTCTATGCGCTGACCATCACCAATGCCGCCTCCGGCCTGCTGGTCAGCGACGGCACTCTGGCGGGTTCGGCAATCACCCTGGTCAACGAAGGCGGCGTCATCGTCGGCCGGGTGACGGCGGGCGCTTTCGCCAATCAGGCGGCTTTCGCGATCAGCATCGCTCCCGCCACCGGCATCGTCTCGGTCGAGCAATATCTCTCGATCCGGCATCCGGTAACCACCAATCCGGACGACCAGGTCTCGCTGGCGGCGGGCAGCCTGGGCGCAACCGTGACGGTCACCGACCGCGACGGCGACCCGGTAACCCCGAATGTCGTCGATGTCTCGGGCCTGTTCCGCTTCGACGACGACGGGCCGGCGATCACCAGCGTCACCACGCCCCTGGCGATCGCCAACAGCGGCACAATCAGCGCGACCGGGGCCTTTGTGATCGCCACGGGCGCCGATGGGCAAGGTGTCGGCAACGACACGATCAAGACCGTGACGTTCAACGCCACGGTCAATGGCAATGCCGTGACCAGCCCGACGATCGTCCAGGTGAGCGAAGACGCGAATACCGCCGTTTTCAACATCAGCTTCGTCTATAACAACAGCCCGACCACCACCGTGACCGAAACCGGCACGGTGACCTTCAACAAGGCGGCGGGCACCTATACGGTCGATCTGGCCGACCCGATCCAGGGCTTCTCGATCAGCGAGACCGCCACCGGATCGCTGTTCCAGGGCTATCAGCTTGGCTCGGCGACAACCGACAACACCCAGCCAGCGGTTTCGGTGACCCAGATCACGCCCAGCCTGTTCATCCAGTTCACCGGGGTGGACGGCGCTTCATCGACCGCCAATTACAATCTGGTGACTCCCGCAACCGGCGACGGGGTTGGCGGAACCTTCGCCAATGGCGAGCTGTTCAGCGCGACGGCTTCGTGGGTCTCGGTTTCCAACACCGCCAACGGCGTCGCGGGCGATACGATCGGCGGCGACGAGATCCTCAACTTCAATCTCTACAACACCAATCCGACCGGCACTGTCGGCACGCCGACCGCCAATGCCGATGCGATGTTCCTCAAGTTCGACGGCATCGGCGCGGCGGAAGACTTCATCGTCATCCTGAAACTGTTCAACCCGGCCACCGGCGTTTACTCGACCAAGGCGCTGATGGTCCAGAATGGGGACATCCAGAAGGGGCCGGGCGCGGGGCCGGGGGTCTATTCGGGCATCACGCTGGACAACAATGACGGCCTGGTGATCATCGAGGCTAACGATTACAATTCGGGCGCGGAAAACTGGAAAATCGTCGGCGCGCAGATCGTTGTCGATCCGCTGGCGATCACCGGCACCGCGATCGACTTCAACAACACGACCGGCGCGGGAGGCGCCAGCAGCGGCACCCAGGCCTTCTCCGCCGACACCAACACCGGCGCGCCGATGAAGATATCGTCGATCGGCTTCGTCACCAACACCACCACCGCTCAGTCGGCGGTGCTGACCTTCGGTGTCACCGTCCAGGACGGCGACGGCGATACGGTGCAGCAGACGCTGGTGGTCAATGTCAGCCCGGTGGTGCTCGATCTCGACGGCGACGGTGTCGAATTCCTCGCGCGCTCGGCGGGCGTTACTTTCGACTATCTCGGCAATGGCGCGCCGCTCGCCACCGCCTGGGCCGGCAAGGACGACGGCATTCTCGCCATCGACCTCGACGGCAACGGCAAGGCCGATAGCGGCAAGGAAATCGTCTTCGGCGGCAACGGCCTCACCGATCTTCAGGGCATCGCCGCGAAACACGACAGCAATCACGACGGTGTGCTCGATGCCAGCGATGCCGATTTCGCCAAATTCGGCGTGTGGCAGGATGCCAACAGCAATGGCGTGAGCGATGCCGGCGAGTTCAAGTCGATGGCCGACATGGGCATCGCCAGCCTCGATCTGACATCAGACGGCAAGGCCTATGCCGCCGCCAATGGCGATGTCACGGTCCATGGCGAAACCGGCTTCGCCTATGCAAACGGCGGCACCGGCATCGCCGCCGACGCCAGCTTCGCGGTTGCAGGCGCCGATGGCGACGTGATGAGCGCGCTGCTCAACCTTGGCGCGGGGGCGGCCGATGCCGATGCGCCCAAGACCACCGGCGATTTGCCGCCGGTGCTCGCCGCACTCAGCGAAAGCAACGATAGCAATTTCGTCGATAATCTGGTCGAGAGCCTGTCCGGGGGGACTTCGGGCTCGATCGGTGGCGGCGATGCTTCGGACGACGCACTGGCGAGCCTGCTTGCCGCCCATGTCGCGCCGGACCATGCCGCCGGAGCAACGGCCTTCGACCTGAGCCAGTTCACGGCGCATGATGAGGCGATGGCCGCTGCGGCGGTCTGACCGGACAAACGACGGGTTACAAAAGACAAGGAACGAATACCGACCAAGGGGACTGTTAATGTTGAGAGACCGGAAAGTCAGCGGCGTGGGGATGGCGCTGGCTCTGATAGTTTGGCCGGGGATTGCCGCAGCGCAGTCCTCCGGCCTCGACCAGCTTATGGCGCTGGGCAAGGATGAGCTGCGCGGCGAGATCGGCAAGCGGTACGACGCCGGGCTGACGTTGACCCGCGACGCGGCGATTGTCGCGGCGGACAACCCGCGCTTCCTTTGGGCCTCGCAGGCCAAGGCGCAGTGCGGCATCGCCCTGGGCTTCCTCAAGAGCGGGACCAAGGATCCGGTCAGCATCGAAAAATGCGACGATGCCTATAACCGCATGCAGTTGCAGCCGCCGCCGCCCGCACCGCCGCCGCCCCCGGCGACGGCCTGCGCCCGGGTGCCCTACATCGTCTTTTTCGACTGGAACAAGGCGGACCTGTCGGGCGAGGCCTCGACCACGCTCGACAGCGCGGTGGCCATGCTGCGCGACTGCGGCTTCCCGCAGGTCAAGCTGGACGGCTATACCGACCTGTCCGGCAGCGACGGCTATAACCAGGCGTTGTCGATCCGCCGCGCCGGCGCGGTGCGCGCCCATCTCGCCGGTCGCGGGGTTCCCGAGGCTTCGATCGCCACCGAAGGCTTCGGCGAGAGCAACCCCCGGGTTCCGACCGCCGACGGGGTGCGCGAATTGCAGAACCGCCGCGTTGAAATCACGGCAAAATGATCGAGTTGGGGAATATCGTCATGCAACACAGCAAAATTCTGGCAAGCGGCATCGCCGCGCTGCTGGCCTCCTCTGCCCAGATCGCAGTCGCGCAATCGGGCGCGCAATCGGGCGAGACCATCACCTTGACCGAGGCGATCAAGGTCGCGGTGAATTCCAATCCGGAAATCGCCCAGGCGCAATATAACACCGAAGCGATCCAGATGGAGCGCAAGCAGGCCCAGGGGCTTTATGCGCCGCGGGTGGAGCTCGATGCTTCGGCCGGCATTCGCCACCTCAACAATGTCACCCGGCGCAGTTTGAATCTCTCGGACCAGACGCTCTATCCGCGCCAGGTCGGTGGATCGGCGGAATGGGTGGCGCTCGACTTCGGCCGCCGCCGGGGCGAGCTGCTGCGGCAGGCGGCGCGGGTCGATGGGGCCTCGCTGCGCGTGCTCGAGCGCTCGGAATTCGTTGCGCTGCAGGTCTCGCGGCAGTATCTCGATGTGCTGCTGCAACAGCGCATCCTGGCTGCCAGCCAGGACAATGTCGCCTTCCACCAGTCGCTGGTCGGGGATCTGACCACCGGCGTGCAGCAAGGTTCGATCTCGATCGCCGACCAGCAGCAGGCCGAGGAACGCCTGCAATCCGCACTGGTGCGGCAGGCCGAGGCGGAACAGGGGCTGGAAGACGCGCAGACGTCGCTGCGCCGCCTGTCGGGGCTCGACATTTCGCAAGTGGTGCTGCCGGCGACGCTGGCCGAAAGCCTGCCCGGATCGGTCGATGAGGCGGTCGGCCTGTCGCGGACCGGCAATCCGCTGGTGCGCGAGGCCGAAGCCGATGTCGATGCCGCGCATGCCATGGCCGACAGCGCCAAGGGCGATCTCTATCCGCGCATCGGCGTGCAGGTGAACGGGCGTTACGGCAACGATATCGACGGCTTCCGCGGCAACACACGGGACGTGCAGGCGAATGCCTTCATGCGCTGGACGGTGTTCGACGGCGGCATCAACCGCGCCAAATATCAGGAGATGGTCCGCCGGGCGAGCCAGGCGCGCTACCGGCTCTACGACATCGGCCGCCAGGCCGAGGAGGACGTCCGCAAAGCCTGGACGGCGCTGCGCACCATGACCACCGTCTCGCAGCAACTCGACAAGCAAAGCCGGGTCAGCGACGATCTGCTGCTGTCCTATCGCAGCCAGTTCAATGTCGGACGGCGGTCGCTGCTCGATGTGCTCGACGCGCAGAATTCGCGTTACAATGTCCAGGTGCGGCTGGAGACTTCGCGCTTCTCGCAGATGTTCGCGCGCTACCAGACGCTGGCGGCGACCAACCGGTTCCTCTCGGCGCTGAAGATCGAACCGGCGGCCGGCTCGGGCATGAAGGAACGCGAGCGCTTCAATTACGGACCGTCGAAGCCTGCCGAACTCGAATACCGCACGACGCCGAAGTAAGCCCGCTTCACCCGCCGGCTTGCTGAGCTGGCGGGCCAGGCTGGCGCAATTGAAAGTAGCCGATGATGGCCGAAGGGCCGGTCTCCGCATTACGGGCAACCGATCCGCTGCTGGCCTGCGTCGGCCAGCTGGCGGAGCGTTTCGGCGTATCCTTCGCGCCGGCGATGTTCGCCAGCCTGGCGCGCGGCGAGGACGGGCAGCTGCCGATGCACCAGGCCGAACCGGCGCTGGAGCTGCTCGGCCTCAATTGCGATGCCCACCGGCCATCGGGCCTGCCGCGCAAGCCGGCGGCCTATCCGGCGATTGTCGGGCTGGCGAACGCCGGGCCGGTTGTCGTTCACGAGCTGCGCCAGGACGAGGTGCTGGTATGGAAGCCCGATAGCGGCCCGGCGCAATGGCTGAAGTTCGAGCGGCTGCAAGCCTCTTATGGCGGCTGGATGGCGACCGTGTTCGGCGATCCGACGGCGCTGCGCGAGGCCGGGCAGCCCTGGGAGACCCAGGCGCGCGGACACTGGTTCTGGAGCGAGCTGCACAAGGTGCGGCGGCAGTTCTGGCCGGTGCTGCTGGCCTCGCTGCTGATCAATCTGCTGGCGCTGGCGCTGCCGCTGTTTTCGATGAACGTCTATGACCGGGTGATCCCCAACCGGGCGCAATCGACGCTGTGGGTGCTGGCGCTGGGCGTGCTGATCGCCTTCGCGCTCGATTATGTGCTGCGCAAGGCGCGGACCCGGGTGCTCGACGAGATCGGCCAGGAGCTCGATCTCAAGCTGTCGCAGAAGATCTATTCGCGCCTGCTCGCCGCGCCGCTGGCCGAGCGCAAGGGGCATACCGGCAATCTCGTCGCCCGGGTTTCGGAATTCGCGCTGGTGCGCGATTTCTTCGCCTCGACGACGATCGTGCTGATCGTCGATCTGGCGTTCTTGCTGCTGTTCGTCGCGTTGATCGCCTATATCGCCGGCTGGCTCGCTTTCGTGCCGCTGGTGGCGATCGCGGCGATGGCGATCTATGGTTTCCGGCTCCAGCGCAAGGTGGTGCAGGCGGCGAAGGAGGCGCAGGCCGATTTCGGCTTGCAGCAGACGCTGCTGGTCGAATTGGTGGCCGGCATGGAAACGCTCAAGAGCATCGCCGGCGAGGGCACGATGCTGGGCCGCTGGCGGCGGCTGGCGGAAATGGGGGCGCATTCGCAGGCGCGGCTGCGCGATATCAGCTCCTCGGCGGTCGGCATGTCGGCGACTTTCCAGCAAGTCTCCAACATCGCGCTGATCGTTGGCGGCTATTACCTGTTCGACGCCGGCCAGATCACGATGGGCGCGATCATCGCCATCGTCATGCTGTCGTCGCGTTCGCTGGCCCCGGCCAGCCAGCTCGCCTTCCTGCTGACGCGCGGGCAGCAGGCGAAGCAGACGCTCGATTCGCTGCAATTGCTGTGGGACGGCAACGACGAGCGCCGCCAGGGCAGCGCCTCGCTCACCCCCGAAGTGCGTTCCGCCAATATCCGGCTGGAGGGGCTGGAATTCTCCTACCCCGAAACCACCGTGCCCTCGCTGAGCGCTCTCAACCTGACGATTGCGCCGGGCGAGCGGATCGCGGTGATCGGCAAGGTCGCCTCGGGCAAATCGACGCTGGGGCGCATCCTCTGCGGGCTTTACCGCCCGACCGGCGGGGCGATGCTGATCGACGGGATCGACAGCCAGCAATACCGCCCGCAGGATCTGCGCCAGGCTTTCCGCTATGTCGGGCAGGATGCGGGGCTGTTCAGCGGCACGATCAAGGACAATCTCGTGCTCGGCGCGGGCGCGGTCTCCGACGAGCAGCTGCTGGGCGCCTTGCGCCAGGTCGGCGCGGACCAGTTCCTGTCGAAAGACGCGGGCGGCTTCGACCGCGCGGTGGGCGAGGCGGGCAGCCGCCTGTCGGGCGGTCAGCGCGCCTTCCTTTCCCTTGCGCGGGCGCTGGTCAGCCCCTCCAAGCTGCTCTATCTCGACGAGCCGACCGGGGCGATGGACAGCGATACCGAGAAACTCTTCGTCGAGCGACTGTCCCAATCGCTGACACCTGGCCAGACACTGGTGATTTCCACCCACCGCCCGGCGCTTTTCGGCATTTGCACACGGTTAATAGTCCTCGACAAGGGGCGGGTGGTGGCGGACGGTCCGGTCGATGCCATCATCGCATCGGCAGGCGCGGGAACGAGATCGTAGACATGCAGGACGGAACCACTCTCGACCCCGAAATCGATCTGGGCGAACCGGCGCAACTGGGCGGCCGCCGCAGGCATGCCGTAGTGCTTGGCGCCGCATTGGCGGCAGTGCTGCTACTTATTGCAACGGTCATTTTTGGGCCCCGCTTGCTGGACAAGAGCGCCGAGCGCGGCGAAATCGCGGTTCGCGTTGCGCCCGAGCAATTGCGCGCCGTCGCGGCGATGACCGTCGACGACAAGGCGCAGATCCTGGTCGAAGGGCTGGCGGCGCAGCAGAAGAATGCCGAAATCCCGGTGTCCGCCCTGCCGGTCGAGGCGGTGCGCGGCTTCAAGTTCGGCGTGATCGACAACGGCGCCTATGCAACGGCGCTGCAATGCCTGTCGCAGGCGGTCTATTACGAAGCCGCGCATGAGCCGCTGACTGGACGCCGCGCGGTCGCGCAGGTGGTGCTCAACCGCATGCGCCATCCCGCCTATCCCAACAGCGTCTGCGGGGTGGTCTATCAGGGTTCCGAGCGGCGCACCGGCTGCCAGTTCAGCTTCACCTGCGACGGCGCGCTGCTGCGCAGCCCGGCGGCGCGGCTGTGGGGCGAGGCGCAGGAGGTCGCGCGGCAAGCGCTGGCCGGCTATGTTGAGCCCAGCGTCGGCACCGCGACGCATTACCATGCCGATTATGTCCTGCCGAAATGGGCGTTCAATCTCGGCAAGATCGGGCAGCTGGGCCGGCACATTTTCTACCGCTTCAACGGCGGCATGGGCCGGTCGCTGGCGTTCAAGGACAGCTACAGCGGGTTGGAGACCATCCCGCAGATGAACCTCGCCGCGCTGCAGCTGCGCATCGGCGATTTGCCGGAGCTGACCGATCCCGCGCTGCTGGTCACCCCGGGCCTCACGGTTGCGCCCGCGATCACCGACCGCCATGCGCCGGCCGACGTCGGCGGCAGGCTCGATGTCACCAAGCCCTGGCGGCTCAACATTCCCGATCCGGTCGCCGCGAGTTCGAAATACCGCCAGGCGATCGCCGGTCCCGCGCCCGAAGCGGCGGCCAGCCCCGCGACCGGAATTGCCGCAGCCGAACCGAAGGAGCCGGAAGTCCGGCCATGAAGGGTCCGTTTGCCAGACTGCGCTTCGATGAATGGGATGCCAGCAGAAGGCTGATCGCGTTCTGCGCGCATCGGCATGCTGGTGCTGGTCGCCTGGGGGGCCTTCGCCAAGCTCGACGAGGTCACCCGCGGCATGGGCAAGGTGGTGCCGTCGAGCAAGGTCCAGCTGGTGCAGGCGGCGGCGCCCGCGAATGTCACCGCAATCCTGGTCAAGCCGGGGCAGCTGGTGCAGCAGGGCCAGCTGCTGGTCCGGCTCGACGATTCGCAATCTTCCTCCGCGCTCGGCCAGCTTGAGGCGGAGAACCAGCGGCTGGCGGCCCGCGCCGCGCGGTTGCAGCAGGAAGGCGGCGGCGGCGGCAGCGGCTGTGTCGCAGGCACTGACTGCGGCGACGAGGCACGCCTGTCGGCGGTGCGCCAGGCCACCGCGCGCAGCCGCGAAAGCGCGCTGGCGGCGGCGGTCGAACAGCGGCGCCGCGATCAGTCGGAGGGCCAGGCGACTGTTTCCTCTCTGGAAAACAGCGCCCGGCTGGCGCAGGATCAGGTCAACATGCTCGCCCCGCTGGCGGCCAAGGGCATCGTCCCGCAGACCGAGCTGCTTTCCGCCCAGCGCGAGCTGGTCGATGTCCAGGGCCGGCTCTCGGCGGCGCGCCAGGGCGTCGGCCGGGCAGGCGCGGCGATCGCCGAGGCCGAGGCGCAGCTCAGCCAGGCGCGCAACGATTTCCGCCAGCAGGCGCTCAACGAGCGCAGCGAAGTGACCACCAAGATCGCGGTCAACGCCGAGACGATCAAGGGCGCCTCCGCCCGGCTGGAGCGCAACGAGCTGCGCGCGCCGGTCACCGGGCTGGTCAACGATGTCCAGGTGACCACCGTGGGCGGCTTCGTCGCCGCCGGCGAGAAGATCATGCAGGTGGTGCCGGTCGGCGACAAGCTGCTGATCGAGGCGCGGATCGCGCCCAAGGATATCGCCTTCATCAAGCTGGGCGACCGCGCCAATGTCAAAGTCACCGCCTACGATTTCTCGATCTATGGCGGCCTCAACGGCAAGGTGCGCAACATCAGCGCCGACAGCATTTTCGACGAGGTCGAAAAACAGGCCTATTACACGGTGATGATCGAGACCGACCGCGCCTTTCTGGTCAAGAACGGTCGCAAGATGCCGATCATGCCGGGCATGATCTGCGATGTCGATATCGTCACCGGCAGCAAGAGCGTGCTGTCCTATTTGTTCAAGCCGGTGCTGCGCGCCTTCGACGAGGCGCTGACCGAGCGTTAGCGCGGCTCAATAGCCGTGGAGCCACTTGCCCGCAGCGCTATACGACAGGATCGGCCGGTAGTCATAGCTCTGGCTGGCGTCGAGCAACCGGTCGGTGGCATTGTCGAGCAGCCAGTATTTGCCGTCCTGCTTCACCACCAGCAGCGCGTGATCGGAATTGCGCGCCAGATCGCGGGCGATGGTCAGATACATGTCCGAACGCGCCACACCCAGCGCGGAGAGCAGCTGCATCTTGACGATGGCGATGTCCTCGCAGTCGCCTGCCCGTCGCCGCAGCGTGGTTCGGGCGCTGGCCCAATAGTCGGCCTTGCCGTAAAGCGCCTGGTCTTCGACATAGCGGACGTTGGCGTTGGTCCAGCTGTTGACGGCGGCAATATGCGCGACGCTGCCGGTTGCCGGAACTGCGCGGGCGAGCGCGCCGGCCAGCGAGCGCGAGACGCCGCCATGGCTGACCCGGCTCCACTGCGCATCGAACGAGGTCCGGCTGACCGGCAGCCGCTTGCTGGCGAGGAAGTCGCCGGACGGCAGCGGCAATGCCTTCAGCCCGGGCTGGAAGGCGAAGGGCTGGGCCGACGGCAGCGCGAGCTGCTGGCAGCCGCCACCCGCGCCTGGCGACAGGTTTTCGCCGGGCAGCGACGAGCTTGCGACCAGAGCGGCGGGGGCCGCAGCGGCAGGCGCCAGCGCGGACGCACCCCCGGCCTGCTGCAGCGCCATCGCCTCAAGCCGGCTGACCTGCCCGCCCAGGATCGCCTGCGACTTGGTGATCCCGGCGGCCATGACCGGCGCGGCCAGACCCGTCGCAGGCTGGACGGGCGCGGCGCAATTGCCGGGCAGGCCAAGGCCCGCGATCAGCATCGTGCCCGGCATCAACGCCAGTCCGGTGGCGGCATGCGCGGCGGAGGCCGCGCCCATCTGGGCGCAGACCATGGTTGCCGCAGCGAGTAGGGAGCCCCTGAATTTCATGGGGCAGGTTTGCACCGGGCCTATTCAAGGCGAGGTGCAGGAGTGTGGTGGAGAAATGTGGTTGAGCAGCTTGGTTAAAGCGCGGGTAAGCGTGTTCGCCTGCCCGCGCTTTTCGGGCTCAACTGCCGGGTGCGGGCTCGGCGTCCTTCAGCGTATCGAGATGCATCCAGCGTTTGACGATGGGTGAGACCGCCAGCACCGCGACTGCCACGCCAATCGTTATCCAGCCGATCTGGTTGTAGATTTTCAGGGTCAGCTCCTTCGACATCTCGCCGCCTTCGCCGCCGGTGGCCTCGCCGATCTTTCCGGCGACGAACTGGCCCACAGCAGTCATGTAGAACCAGGCGCCCATGATGAACGAGCCGAGGTGGAGCGGCGCGAGCCGGGTCATGGCGGAAAGGCCGACCGGAGAGAGGCACAGCTCGGCGGTGGTATGGATCAGATAGATCATGAAGACGAAAAAGACCGGGGTCATCACCGCGGGCCCGACCGTTTTCGCGCCCCAGACGAAGATCAGGAAACCAAGCCCGACCTGCGCCAGGGCAAGGCCGAACTTGGCCGGAGCGGAAGGCTCCAGCCCCCGCTTGCCCAGCCACTGCCACAGCGCGGCGAACAGCGGCGCGAGCAGGATGATGTAGATCGGGTTGATCGATTGAAACAGGCTGGTCGGCACGCCCGCCCGGTCGACAAAGCGGTCGGTATAGAGATTGAGGCTGCCGCCCGCCTGCTCGAACAAGCCCCAGAAGATAGGGTTAAGGGCGATCAGGAACAGGATGGCGAATATGCGCTCCCGTGGCTCCTTGGGCAACTTGAACGCTTCGTAAAGCGTGTAGCCAAGCATGGCGATGCCGCTCACTATCAGCAGATTCTGGATGATGCCCTGCGATTGGATCAGGAACCAGGCCACCGCCACGGCGGCGATACCCACGCCATACAGCGTAAGTTCGCGCTGCCGCTCCAGAAGTTTGGGCGGCTCGCCCTTGCCGCCAAGCGCTGGTTTGCCGATCACGAAGATGATCAGGCCCAGCACCATGCCGATGCCTGCCAGGCCGAAGCCCCACGACCAGCCGATGGTCTCGCCCAGATAGCCAACCAGGATCGTGCCGAAAGCCGCGCCGGCGTTCACCCCCATGTAGAAGATGGTATAGGCCGCATCGCGCCGTCCGTCGGTCATCTTGTAAAGCTGGCCGACGATCACCGAGATGTTGGCCTTGAGAAAGCCGGAGCCGACGATGATCAGCGCAAGGGCCAGCCAGAACACATTGATCGCCGGATCGGCCTGCTTGACCAGCGGATCCGAAACCCCTTGCATCCCTTCAACGGCCATAAACAAATGGCCGAAAGCGAGCAGCACGCCGCCGAACAGCACCGCCTTGCGCTGCCCCAGCCAGCGGTCGGCGATATAGCCGCCCAGCACCGGGGTGATGTAGACCAGGCTGCCATAGGCGCCGTAGATGAGATTGGATTTTCCGTCGCCGAACAGCCAGAATTTGGTGAGATAAAGGATAAGCAGGGCGCGCATGCCATAATAGGAAAAGCGCTCCCACATTTCGGCATAGAACAGCACGAACAGCCCGCGCGGGTGGCCGGCAAATTCTTCCTGCCTGCGGGTGGCGACAAGCGCTCCCCCGGCGAGGAAGGCGAACAGGCCGATTGCGGCGATGGCGGCGATCCAGTCGCCCTCGTTCCAGCTTGCCATGTCTTTCATCTGCGCGACCTCCCTGGGACGGTTCTCACCATCGCCTTGAGCAGGCTAAGCTAGCCCGCATTCGGTTGGGGCAAAAGGTGGTTTTTCACAATCTATCGTGCGCGGGCAAATGAGTTGCGCAGGGCGGCCTCGCGGCGAGGCCGGGCGCGGCGGCGGTTTGTGCCGAAAGCGAACGTTCCCAGCGATTAAGTCATTGCGGAATCGCTGCATGTCTGGCAGCCTTGGCACGCGTCGAAGGGGAGAGTCTGGCATGATCAGGTCGGAACTGTTGAATCAGTTGTCGAAGGAAAATCCCGACCTCCGCGCCGAGGATGTCGAGCGCGCGGTCGATACCTTCTTCGACGAGATCGCCGGACGCCTGGCCAAGGGCGGGCGCGTGGAACTGCGCGGTTTCGGCGCCTTCTCCACCCGCGAGCGCGACGCCCGCAAGGGCCGCAATCCGCGCACCGGCGAAACCGTCGATGTGCCGGGCAAGCGCGTGCCGTTCTTCAAGCCGGGCAAGGAAATCCGCATCAGGCTCAACGCCTAGGTGTTTGGTCCCGGAGTTTGATGGTGTGGGTTTGATGTGAACCGCTGGGGCTCTTTTGTCCAGCATTTGCAGATGTATTCGTAGGGCGTGAGGCCCTTGAGGGTCTTGAGCCGCTTGGCGAAGTTGTAGCCAGCCACGAAGTTGGCGAGGTGTTCGCGGAGCTGATCGTGGGTCTCGTAGTAGAAGCGCTTGACTGTTGCTTCCTTGAGTGTCCGGTTCATGCGTTCGACCTGGCCGTTGGTCCAGGGGTGCTTTGGCTTGGTTGTCCGGTGATCGATGTCGTTCCTGGCGCAGGCGTATTCGAAGGCGTGCGCCCAGAAGCGTTCGCCATTGGCCATGGCTTCTTTGATCAGCGGGACTGCCGATCCGCCGCCGCCCGGCGTGGTGAACTGAATGCCATTGTCGGTCAGTACGGTGTGGATCTTGTAAGGGACGGCTTCGATCAGCCGGAGCAGGAAGTCGCGCGATGTCGCGGTTTTGCAGTTTTCGTGCAGCTCGACGAAGGCGAACTTGCTGGTCCGGTCGATCGCCACGAACATGTAGAGCTTGCCCTGCTCGGTGCGAACTTCGGCCATGTCGATGTGGAAGTATCCAATGGGATATGAGCTGAACTTGCCTCGCTTGGGCTTATCCCCCTCGACCTCTGGCAACCGCGAGATGTCGTGGCGTTGCAGGCAGCGGTGTAGCGATGATCTGGTCAGATGCGGAATGCTGGCCTGCAAGGCATAAAGGCAATCATCCAGCGGCAGCAGCGTGTGCTTGCGGAAGGCGACGATGATCGCTTCCTCCGCGATGCTCAGCACTGTCGAATGGGCATCCTTGGGGCCGGGCCGCACATCGGTTGTGCCGCTCCGGCTTCGCCACTTGGCAACCGTCTTGGGGTTGATCCCATGACGCTTGGCCAGCGTCCTCAGGCTCTCTTGACTATTTTGTATTGCTCGACGGATTGCCGCTGTCGTGCTGGCGCTCCCGTGAAGAACTTGGCCCATAATGCATCCTTCCATTCCTGCATGGATAATGCACCATCAAACTCCGGGACCAAACACCTAGGGCGGCGTGGGGTAAATCTGAACCACCGTGATTGCCAGATGAGGCTTCTCGGCAAGGAGCGTTGCGCAGAGCGGGTCGGGAACCCGGTCAAGCAACGTGACGCTGTCCGAGGGGCCTCATCTGGCAACCCCGAAGGGGCGGGCCGCTTTTGGCCGATCGCAGCGTCGCTCGTCGGTCACTATGCTTTGGCATGGCTCCCTCCTCGCTCCTCACGCTCGGCCAAAATCGGCTCCGTCCCGGTGGATCAGATTTACCGCACGCCGCTTGTCTTATGACTTTGCCGTCCGTTTGGGCCAAGATGGTTTGCCCGATCCTGGGTGGCCACCCAGGATCGGGCGGAAGGGGACGGATCGCAACGCCGCCGGTCGTTGAGGGACCGGGTTAGGTCACCGACTCATTATGCCGCAACCAAATCCTGATAGAAGCGAGCTGGACTGAGGCGAGGAAATTGTCGTCACGCTTGTCGTATCGGGTGGCGACGGCTCGGAAATGCTTGAGTTTGCTGAAGAAGCGCTCGACGAGGTTGCGATAGCGATAGAGGAACGGGCTGAAGGCCGGGATGCGCACTCGGTTCGGCATCGGTTTGACGTTGGCCCATGCGCCGCGTGCTGCCAAGGTCGCGCGCATGGCGTCGCTGTCGTAGGCGCGGTCGCCGAGCAGGATGCAGCCCTCGCCAAGGCCGTCGAGCATGTCATCGGCGCTGCGCCCGTCGTGCGCCTGGCCTTCGGTCAGTTTGAGCAGGATCGGCAGACCGAGCGCATCGACCAGAGCATGGATCTTGGTCGTCAGGCCGCCGCGCGAGCGACCCATGCAACGGGATCGGCCATCTTTTTTTTGGCGTTGGCGGCGTGCTGGTGGACGCGGATCGACGAGGAGTCGATCATCTGGATGTCGCCCTCGTAAGCCTCTGAAACCGCCTCCAATATCCGCGCCCAATGACCCGCCTTGCGCCACCGGTTGAAGCGGTTCACGCAGGTCGTGTGCGGCCCGTAGCGCGCCGGAATATCCGCCCACGGCGCGCCCGTCCGCAGCCGCCAGAATATCCCGTTCAGAACCCGCCGATCATCAACCCGGGCAACGCCGCGAACCTTCGTCGGCAGCAAAGGCTCGATCACCGACCACTCAAAATCCGACAAATCAAAACGTGCCATAACCAGTCTCCCTTCGCGGAGCACTGAATCAGAACTTACACGCTTTGGGAATCCTGTTTATGGGTCTGTGACCTAGAGTAGGATCGCCCCTTTCTTTTCCATCAGGCCTGAACGGATACCGGGGTTCTGAGACCCGGATGACAAGCAAAGGACACCGGAAAAGATGAGCACGCCTCTACCACAAACCCCCAGTCTGCAAAATATCGGTATCGACATCTCCAAAGCGTCATTGGATGCCCATGCCCACCCTGCCGGGATCGACCGGCAGTTCGCCAACACCGCCAAGGGGCACAAGGCCCTGATCGCCTGGGCAGCGCAGTGGCCCATCGAACGCATCGCCTATGAGGCGACCGCGAACTATCACCGCGCGCTGGAGGTGGCGCTCGCTGACTGGCCTTGCGTAAAGCTCAACCCCGAACGAGCCCGACGCTTCGCCCAGGCCACCGGCACCCTAGCCAAGACCGACCGGATAGATGCCATGCTGCTGGCCCGTATGGCAGCCACGCTCCAACCACCCGTCAGACCCGCCAGAAGCCCGCAGCAACTGCAACTGGCAGAACTGATCAATGCCCGTGACGGCCTGGTTCGTGATCGCACCGCGCTCAAGAACCGCGAGAAAAACCTCACCATCGCGATCCTCAAACGTCAGTGCAAACAGCGCCTCGATCAGGTCGAGCGCCACATCGAAGCTCTCGACGCCGAGATCGCGGTGATTATCGCCGCCGATCCGCACCTCGCCCGGCGTCATCAGATAATCACCAGCATCGGCGGCCTTGGCATCCTCACCGCCAACCAGCTCATCGCCACCATGCCCGAACTGGGAACCCTCGAAAACAAACAGGCCGCGTCGCTCGCCGGCCTCGCCCCGGTCGCCCGCCAGTCCGGCCAGTGGAAAGGCAAAAGCTTCATCAGAGGAGGCAGGGCCAATGTCCGGCAGGCGCTCTACATGCCCGCCCTCGTCGCAGCGCGCTTCAACCCTGACCTCAAGGCCAAATACCAGCAGCTCATCGCTCAGGGCAAACCCGCCAAAATCGCCATCACCGCCGTCATGCGAAAGCTCATCGTAATCGCAAACACACTGCTCAAGGCAGATCGGCTATGGGTCAAATCTCTCGCTTGACCATCACGGATACTCTAGCGTTCTTGCCGCTCCCCGTCGCATCTGCCAAAGCCCGCGCGCAACCGGCGCGGACGTGGCGGAATGGTAGACGCAGGGGACTTAAAATCCAAAACCACTGTTTTTCAATGTCTAAAAATGCTTGTAATTGCGTCGTTTTTACCCCAATTTGACCTCGCTAAATGGTAACGCATAGCTAACGCATTTAGCCCATTTTTCGAGGAATTGGCGGTGACAGCGATCCATCAGGTTTTCGGCGGGAAAGTGCAGGTTTTCCGACGCCCCAACAGCCGGTTCTGGCAGTGCGCGGCGAGCGTCGGCGGCAAGCAGCGGCGCGGTAGCACCAAGCAGGAAAGTTTGGCGCAGGCCAAAGATGTGGCCGAAGACTGGTATCTGGGTCTGAAGGGCAAGGCCCAAGCCGGGGAGCTGAAATCAGGCAAGACGTTCAAGCAGGCGGCGACTCGGTTTCTCGATGAGTTCGAAGCGATCACCCAAGGCGAACGCAGCCCGATCTATGTCGCGGGTCACAAGCGACGCCTTGAGAAGCACCTGATCCCCTTTTTCGGGTCGAAGGTGCTTTCGGAAGTCACGCCCGGCTTGATTCAGGATTATCGAATTCATCGGATGAAGAGTGCTGCTAATGGCAAGCCCCCTGCGCGAAGCACGCTTCATCAGGAAATGGTCTGCCTTCGCCAGACGCTTAAGACCGCGAATCGGCATGGCTGGCTGGAACACATGCCCGACATGACGTCGCCTTATCGGGCATCGAGCAAAATTTCCCATCGAGCCTGGTTCTCGCCCGAGGAGTATAAGCAGCTCTACACCGCGACCGGCGCCCGCGCCCGCGATCCGAAGAAAGAACGCTGGCGCAGTGCGTGTGAGGACCTGCACGACTATGTGCTGTTCATGGTCAATTCCGGTGTGCGTCCGGACGAGGCGCGGCACATCCAGGTTCGTGACGTCGAGATTGTCCAGGACGGACCCAAGCGCGAGAAAATCTTGCACATTGCCGTTCGCGGCAAACGCGGGGTTGGCTATGCCAAGACTATGCCGGGAGCGGTCCTGCCCTTCACCCGCACGGTCGAACGGCACAATCGCGGACCATCGGATCTGATCTTCCCGACAATCCAGCGCGAGCTGTTCAACACCATTCTCGACGAGCTGGACCTAAAGCGCGATCGTGAGGGTAATCCGCGGACGACATACAGCCTGCGCCATACCTATATCTGCATGCGCTTGATGGAGGGCGCGGACATCTACCAGATCGCCAAGAACTGCCGGACGAGTGTCGAGATGATCGAAAAATACTATGCCTCGCACATCAAGAACATGCTCGACGCCACTGCGATCAACATCATGCGCCCGAAAAGGAAACGCTGACCGGGTGGCCAGTGTCCCCTACCCTTCTGCACCCTTGGCGGCACGCGAGGCTTAACCTATAGCCGCCTTGGCATTGCGGGCGTGGCGGAATTGGTAGACGCAACGGACTTAAGCCAGATTGAGTGCTCGCGGGGAAACCTGCGATGCAGAACTGCTCAAATTCGGGGAACCCTGTCAGATGGCGATCCCGAGCCAAGCCCCGACGCGAAAGCTCCGGGGAAGGTGTAGAGACTAGACGGGCAGCACCTACCCTTCGGTTCGCCGAAGCACGGTGAAGGGATAGTCCAGACCACAAACGCCCCAGCCCGATCACGGGTGTCGGGCGGCAGCGAAAGCCGTAGCTGGTATGAAAATTCGTTGGGCTTTTGCCCGTGTGGGTTCGATTCCCACCGCCCGCACCAAACTCTCAAAACGATTCAGGAATGACCCAGAACTGGGACTCGGATCGTGCTGAGCGGGGTAGGTTCGCCTGACGTCCAATTCCCTTTCTCAAACGATTTGCTCCGGGTGATAGCCGAAATCCTTGTGGAACTAGAATTGACGGACGCAATTGCCGATAGGTCTCCATGCCTAAATGCTCAGCTCCAAGAGCAAGCTCTTGTCTGACAAGCCGGGGGACCCCTCCGACGCCGACCACATAGGTCGCAGCATCTGCAATCATCCGTTTTGTTTCCGGCGCGTCGGCATCGAAAGCGACGGATGCCGACCAAGTGTTCGAAATCTCGCTCATCTTTTCCCGAAGATTTCTGGCACTAGTGGTCCCTTGGCCACGTATGATGCCAGAATGGACATAGGTCATAAGGCCGCTTCCACCGGTGCATTGCCGAACACCTTCAAGCGGCAACGCGAATGTCCTGCGATTTGCTTCGCACACGCCAGCCCATGCAAGAGCCCCCAGATTCATGCCGAAATACGAGAAACTTCGGTCCTCGTTCCATCGAAGCATGCGATAGAAACCGTCCGGTACGTCCTCAGTGACGGACTCAACAACGCGGCTGTTTACTGCCGTTCCCGGTTGCCTCCGTATGCCGCCGAAATTGAGCTTGGAATCGTAGATCACAATTGCCTCAGCTTTTGCCCGTGCAGCTTGTGTTTGGCTGGCTACTTCATCTGCGCGCAGATAGGCCGCCGCCGGAATCACCGCTCCCATCACAACGGACGGGACCGCAACCGAGCAGCCCAGCAACCCACGCCAAAACTTTTTGCGCCTTGCAACACGCCCGAAAACACGAGATAGAGTATGAGCCCGAGACCAGCGAGCAGCGGCTTAGCCGATTTGGCCAGAAAGCCGATCGTCAGCTGGAGATGCAACATCAGCGCAGCGGGCAATAGCGCAAAAGGAAACCAGAGCCCTGCTAGGTCGCTAATTGCCCAGGCGGCAAAACCGATGCAGATGATCCCGGCAAGGACAATCAATTGCGATACCGCCATGTGCCTTCCGGCGACTTCCAAAAACGGACGAATGCGTTTTTGCAAGGCAGTTCTGAATATCTGACCGTTCCACATGACGCTCGCTCTCCTTTGATGAGGAGCGGCTTGAACATGAGGCGGCGACCTTGGCTGACCCAAGCTTACCTTGGCTGACCCGGGGTGACAAAACGACCGATTGGCCAGCGGACATGTGCGGGGTTAGCCTCCTTCCGCACACACGAAGCAAAGCGTGCTGGACACCGATTGACCGTTTTAATGGACATTAAACCTGCTTTGTGACTATAGTAACGGTCAGAGAGGTTGATATGCGAACCACGCCACCCATGCCGCTGCCCGTCAAGCGCGCCCTGACAAAGCTGGGCGCGGACATCAAAAGCGCGCGTCTGCGCCGCCGGATCACGACGACGCTGATGGCGGAGCGCGCTTTTGTGGCGCGCAGCACCTTGCAGAAGGTCGAGCAAGGCGATCCCGGCGTATCACTGGGAGTCTATGCCACTGTGCTTTTCATCCTGGGTTTGAGCGAGCGGATTGGCGACCTTGCCGATGTTGGCACCGATAGCGTGGGCTTGCAGCTTGATGAGGATCGCTTGCCGCAGCGGGTGCGCGCCAGCAACCGCCCCAAAAACCATAGCAGCGCAGGGCAGCCATGAGCGACCGCGAACTCTTGGTTTATGTTGATTTGGCGGGCGTCGCGCATTTTGTCGGTCGCTTGTGGGCGCGCCGTGCCCGCAATCGTGAAAGCGCCACCTTTGAATATGACGCAGACTGGCTTGCCAGTCCGGCCCGCTTTGCTCTGGAGCCAGCCTTGATGCTCGGCGGTGGTCCGCAACATACGCAGCAGGGCCGCGCTTTATTTGGTGCGTTCGGTGATTCTGCACCCGATCGCTGGGGCCGCAATCTGATCCTGCGCGACGAGCGCCGCCGCGCGCAGGCAGAAGCACGCCAACCCCGCAGTTTGGGCGAAGTCGATTTCCTGTTGGGCGTCGGAGACATTGCCCGCCAAGGCGCACTGCGTTTCAAGGAAACGGTCGATGGCCCGTTTCTGGCGAGCGGCGATGGGGCGAACATCCCGCCGCTCATTCGCTTGGGCGAATTGTTGAACGCCGCGATGCGCGTTGCCGCCGACGGCGAGGACGACGACGATCTACGCCTTATCCTTGCGCCGGGATCATCGCTGGGCGGCGCGCGCGCCAAGGCGTCTGTGCTCGACCAACAGGGCGAGCTTTCCATTGCAAAGTTCCCGCAAGCCGATGACGCCTATCCCGTCATGCAATGGGAAGCGGTGGCGCTCGACCTTGCCCGCCGCGCGGGTATCGCGGTGCCGACATGGCGACTGGAGCAGGTGGCCGACCGCACCGCTTTGTTGCTGCGCCGCTTCGACCGCGACGGCGACATTCGCATCCCGTTCCTGTCGGCCATGTCGATGCTGGGCGCAGCCGATAACGAGGATCACAGCTATCTGGAGATCGTCGATGCGCTCCGCCAATTCGGCTCGCAGCCCGAGCAGGATTGCGCGCAGCTGTGGCGGCGCATCGTGTTCAATATCCTGATTTCCAACACCGACGATCATCTTCGCAATCACGGCTTCCTGTATGACGGTGCCGGGGGCTGGCGCTTGTCACCGGCCTACGACATGAATCCGACGCCGGTAGACGTGAAGGCGCGCGTCCTGAGCCTCGCCATTGACGAGGCCGACGATACCGCCTCGCTTGATGTGGCATTCGGGATGGCGCGCCAGTGTGGATTGAAGCAGCCAGCCGCCCGAGAAATCGTCCGGGAAGTCCAAACCGCCGTCGCGCAGTGGCGCGCCTGTGCTGCGTCCTATGGACTCAACGCCCGCGACATGGCGCGCATGGCCTCCGCATTTGAACATGAAGAGGCTGAGGGCCTATGAAAGAGACATATATCTGGATGCGCGGCATCGCATTTAACGCATTTGACTAACGCATATTTTGGAATATTGGAGATTTATACCATGATATTACAGTATGATATAAAGTAAACGCCGGGGACTTAAAATCCCTTGAGCTTTGCTCGTGCGGGTTCAAGTCCCGCCGTCCGCACCACCCTTTGCCACTTTGCCGTCCTTCCTGCGCAACTCCACCCGCGCCATTTCGCGGATGTAGCTGTAAAGCTGGCTCAGTTGCTCGTCGCTGAGTTCCGGGAAGCGCGGCATGCCCTTGGATAACGAAGCCCCGTCGCGGATCACTTTGGTGAAGGCCTCGCGGTCGAGCGCCAAGGGCGATTCGCGCAAATCCGGCCCCGGCGCGCCCGCCGATTGCGCCTCGCCGCCATGGCAGCCGCTGCACGGCAGATAGAGCTTTGCCCCCGCCGCCACCGCCGCAGCATCGAGCTCCAAGGCGGGATCGTCGAGCGGGTGGACGGTCTCGTCATAGGGCGCGGTCGGCGGCAGCTTCGCCTTGCCGTTCAGCTTGAAGGTCAGCAGCCGGCGCGGCTGGGCGTTGTAGCGCCAGCCGGTCGGCATCAGCCCGTGGCCGTAAGGGTTCGGCCCGGCCCAGCCGACCAGCAGCGAGACATATTGGGTGCCGCGCCAGCTATAGGAAATCGGCGGCGCGATGATGCCGAGGCCGGTGTCGAAGCGCCACAGCTGCTTGCCGTCCACGCCGTCGTAGGCGGTCAGCCAGCCATCGTTGTCGCCCTGGAAGACCAGGCCCCCAGCGGTCGACAAAGTGCCGCCATTCCACATCCAGCGCTGGCGGATAGTCCAGCGCGGCTTCTGCGCGACCGGGTCCCAGGCCACCAGCGCGCCCTTGCCGTCGCGTGGGTCATCGGTGAATTCGGGCGTGGCGATCACGCCCGAGGAAGGTTTCGGGCGCGGGGGTGAAACGAAAGCCGAGCTGCATCGTCGGCACATAGACCAGGCCGGTCTTCGGGCTATACGACATCGCCTGCCAATTGTGCACCCCCGCCGTCCACGGCCACAGCACCACCGGGCCGTTCTCGTAGCGGATGCCCGGGAGCTCGACCGGGCGGCCGGTCGCGATGTCGATGTGATCCGCCCAGGTCGCCTTGCCGATCTTTTCGGCGGAGATCAGTCTGCCGGTCTCGCGGTCGAGCACATAGAAAAAGCCGTTGGTCGGCGCCTGCATCAGCACCTTGCGGGGTTTGCCGTCGATAATCAGCGTCGCGGTGACCATGCCCATCGTCGCCTTGTAATCCCAGGCCTCGCGCGGGTTGACCTGATAGTGCCAGAGATATTTGCCGGTGTCGGGATCGAGCGCGACGATCGAGGCTAGGAACAGATTGTCGCCGCCGCCGGGATCTGCGCTTTTTGGCGTCGTAGGGGCCGGAATTGCCGGTGCCGATGTAGATGCGGCCCAGCTCGGGATCGAAGGTGATGCCGTGCCACACCGTGCCGCCGGTGCCGGTCTTCCAGTATTCGCCGCTGCCCCAGGTCCTGGCCGCCATTTCCATCGCCGGGTCGCCGCGATTTTCCTCGGGGCTGCCGGGGACGACATAGAAGCGCCAGGCCTGCCTGCCGGTCGCCTGGTCATAGGCGGTGACATAGCCGCGCGAACCCGAATCGCCGCCGCCCTGGCCGATGATGACCTTGCCCTTGAAGGTGCGCGGCGCGCCGGTGATGGTGCGGCGGTCGCCGCGCTCGACGGTCTCGACGCTCCACAGCCGCTGCCCGGTTTTCGCATCGAGCGCGATCAGCCGTCCGTCGGTGGCGCCGACGAAGACCCGGCCGTCGGCATAGGCGACGCCGCGGTTGAGCGGGAAGATGTAGTGCATCTTCTGCGGGTTGAACTCCCACACTTTCACTTCGTGCTTCCACAGCAGTCTGCCGGTGGCGGCGGAAACGGCATAGACGTCGGCGAAGCTGCCGGTGAAATAGAGCACGCCGTTCACCGCCAGCGGCGTCGCCTCGAGCGACTGCTCGCCCGGCAGATCGAGCGACCAGGCGAGGCCGAGGCGCTTCACGTTGCCGACGTCGATCTGATCGAGCGCGGCATAGCCGGCCTCGTCGTATTGCCCGCCATAGTGCGGCCAGTCGAGATTCTGCGGGGTGTTTGCCGCTTGGGCGGAAGTGCCAGTCAGAGCGAACAGGGCGGCAGCGGCAATCGCGATAAGGCGCTTCATCTCATTCCCCCGCGCTCGCCGTGGTCACGACGATCTTGCCGAACTGGACATTGCTTTCGAGATAGCGGTGCGCATCGGCGATGTCGGAGAGGTCGAAGCTGCGGTCGATAACCGGCTTCAGCGCGCCGCTGGCGAGGCCCTGCTCGATATAGGCGATGACCTTGCGGCGGTCTTCGGGGTCCTCGATCAGCCGGTTGGCGGCAAAGCCGTGCAGCGCGAGATTGCCGCCCATCAGCAACGGCAGCACGGGCTCCAGCGCATAACCGCCGAGCATGCCGTAGACGATGACGACACCGCGCGGGGCCATCGCGGTAAGCAGGCCGGCGAGAGCCGGTCCGGCCACGGCGTCGAAGGCGATCCGCGCGCCAGCCCCGCCGGTGATTTCCAAGATCCGCGCGGCGACGCCCTCCTCGTCGCTGACGATGACATGCGCCGCGCCGTGATCGGTCAGCGCCTGCGCCTTGCCGCGCCCCCGGGTGACGGCGATCGGCACTGCGCCGCGCTCATTGGCGATCTGGATCGCCGCCAGCCCGACCGAGGAAGACGCGGCGTTGATCACCACGAAGTCGCCCGCCGCGATTTGCCCGACATCGATCAGGGCATAGGCAGTGCCATATTGCATCCAGCTCGCCGCCGCATCGACCAGCGATTGTCCGGCGGGCACCGGCACCAGCATGTCTGCCGGATAGAGGATCTGTTCGCCATAAGTGCCGTACTGCTCCATCGGCAGGCCGAACAGGGCCGCGACCCGGTCGTCCACCGCCCAGTCGGTCACGCCCGGGCCAAGCGCTTCGATCGTCCCGGCTGCTTCGTAACCGAGCTTCGAAGGCAGCGCGACTTCGCCATAATTGCCGCTGCGCACCATGATTTCGACCCGGTTGAGCCCGAACGCGCCGACGCGGATGCGCACTTCGCCCGGGCCGGGTTCGCCGACATCGATGTCGTCGATCTGCATGACTTCGGGGCCGCCGAAGCTGTGGAACCGGGCTACTTTGGCCATTGTGTTCTCCCAGAATTACTGCGCGACAGCTACCTGCCTGGCTTGCGATCAAACAAATCCCGTCTATGCTGAGCATGTCGAAGCACTGTCCTTTTCTTCGGAACTTGGCACCCAGCCGCAAGAAGAAAGGACAGCCCTTCGACAAGCTCAGGGAAGTCGGGTTTTGGTGCCCATGCAAGATTCTTGCACCCCCCTCACAATTTGAACCCGCCGCTCGCTTCGACGCATTGCGCCGTCACCCAGCGACCTAGCGGCGAGGCCAGCGCATAGACGATGTCGGCGATCTCCTCGGGCTGGCCGAAGCGGCGCAGTGCGGTGACGCCGGTCACACTCTTCGCCGCGACCGGATCCTGGACGATATAGTCGTTGGTCGGCCCGGCGGTGAAACCCGGCGCGACCGCGTTGACCGTGATCCCGCGCGGGCCGAGCTCGGCCGCCAGCACCCGGGTGAAGGCGTCCACCGCCGCCTTGGCCATGGTGTAGACGATGATCCCGGGATCGGTGAGCCGCGCGCCGGCCGAGGAGAGGTTGATCACCCGGCCATGATCGTTGATTCGCGGATGCAGCACGCGCGTCAGGAAGAAGGCGGCGCGGCAGTTGTTGGTCATCACCTGGTCGTAGAAGGCTTCGTCGGCATCGAGAATTGTGCCGTAGTCGCCGCCGCCGATGTTGTTGATCAGTATGTCGAGGCCATCCGAGCCGGTGCGCCTGGTGAATTCCCTTGCAACTGCCGCCGCCAGCTGCTCCGCCTCGGCCTGTCCGCCCAGCTTGGCCTGCACCGCGAAGGCTTGTCCGCCCGCCGCTTCGATCCGCGCGACCGTCGCATCGGCGGCGGCTCGGTTGCTGGCATAGTTCACCGCCACCAGCGCGCCCGCTGCCGCCAGCCGTTCGGCAATGCTCTGCCCCAGCCCCCGGCTGCCGCCGGTCACCAGCGCGGTCTTGCCTTGCAGATCCTGCTCCATCCGCAGCGTCTCCCGGATCGTGTTGTTCCGATCAGATGGCACGATTCCGCGCCAACGGGCCAGCCTATTCGGCGGCGGTACGAACCGCCCTGTCATCCTGCCACCGGCTTTGAGCATTTCATGCGGCGGCGGTTGCAATTCCATGGCAACTCTGTTGGCTTGCGGCGAAACCGGGCGGCGGGAGCGGGGATGTGGACAGGCTGGACAGGCTGGAAGCCATCGAAGCGATCCGTGCGCTCAAGGCGCGCTATTTCCGGCTGATCGACACCAAGCAGTGGGAAGAGCTTCGCGGCGTGTTCTGCGGCGATCTCAGGATCGTCACCCCCGAAGGCAAGGTCTGGCTGGAAGGCGGCGATGCTTATGCCGCAAGCCTGAAATTCGGGCTGTCCGAAAGCGAATCCTGCCATCAGGGGCTGACCGGCGAGATCGAGATCATCGATGCGGACAACGCCAACGCCATCTGGGCGATGCAGGACGTCATTAGCTGGGCCGACCGCCACCCGCGCGAGGGCTGGAAGGCGATCCTCGGGCGCGGCCACTATCACGAAACCTATCGCCGCGAAGGCGGGGCCTGGCGCATCGCCACGCTGAGCCTCACGCGCCTCAGCCTCGACATTGCCTGGCCCGATTCCGGGTCCGAAGGAAACCAACCCGCATGACCGATCTCGCAAAGGCCGATTACTTTGGAGAGGGCCGCACCGACAGCCCCTATTGGAACGAGAGCGTCTGGTTCTCGGTCTCGATCCCCGAGCGGCATATCCACGGGATGATCCAGTATTACTTCCGCCCCAACATGGGCATGCTCAACGGCGGACCGGTGCTGTGGGATTCGTCGGGGCAGTTCCAGTGGAACTGCCTCTACTACAACTGGAGCCACTTGCAGGCGATGCCCAAGGTCAAGGGCAAGTTCGACATGCAGGCGCGCAATTCGCTGTCGGTCAAAATGCTGGAGCCGTTGCAGCGCTACAAGATCGATTACGACAAGGAAGGGTTCCAAATGGACCTGACCTGGGAGGCTGCGGGGCCTTGCCACCAGCTGATCACCGGCGATGCCGGCCAGACCGCGACCGCCGGATTCCATATCGAGCAGCCCGGGCGGATGCAGGGCATGGTGCGGCGGCACGGGGTGGAATACCCCATCGACTGCTACTCGATGCGCGACACCTCCTACGGCGCGCGCGAATACGAGTCGCTTGCCAGCGGCGGCTATTTCTGGGGGATCGCCGATGGCGGCAGCTTCCACGCGCTGTGCATGAGCGAAGGCGAAAGCGGCCTCGGCCGCGAGGCCAGGTGCATCGGCGGCTACATTCACCGGGACGGCGAGATGGCCAGCCTGGTCTCGGGCAAGCGGACGGTGTTGGAATTCGGCCGGTTCGGCCCATCGAAAGTGCTGTTCGAAGGCACCGACAAGCTGGGCCGGACGATCCGCGCGACCGGCACCATTGATCCCGGGCTGGTGTTCACCGGCTATACCGACCACACCGTAGTCTGGTCGTTGACCCAATGGGATTGGGATGGGGTGACCTATTGGGGCGACAACCAGGAATTCAAGCCATCCGAGCCGTTCCGCCAGCTGGCGCGCGGCGAATTGCAGCTGGGGACGTAGTCACAGTGCAACATGCCCCAAAAAGTCCGGCTACCCTGAGCTTGTCGAAGGGCTGTCTTTGTTCTTGAGGCTGGGTGAGCCGCGCGAAGAATAGAACGGCCCTTCGACAAGCTCAGGGTAGTCGGATGAGGGGGAGAGGCAGCACGCCAATCGGGAGGATTATCGCATGAACGGCCAGATCGTCATCGTCACCGGCACATCGGGCTCGGGCAAGTCGACCGCCTGCGAACTCTTCGCCCGGGGTTCCGAGGAATTCTGGCTGCTCTATGGCATCGACCATTTCCTCTCGGGAACCCTGCCAGCGAAATTCGGCCACCACGGTCCGCGCAGCCGCGAGGGTATTTTTGCCCATCCGGTGGACGAGGCCGATCCCGATGGCCCGCTGCGCTGGAGTTTCGGCCCCAAGGGCGAGGCCGCCTTCCGCACGCTCCACGCCTGGATCGCCGCCGCCTCGCGTCAGGGCTGCAACATCGTGCTCGACCATCTGGCGATGAGCGAGCCGCCGGTGCTGCAGGACATGATCTGGCAGCTCGAAGGCCTGCCGGTGCTGTTCGTCTGCCTGAAGCCGAGCTACGAAGTGCTCGAAGCCCGCGTCGCCAACCGGACGATGGACAAGCCGCTGCCGGTGCATCTGTTGGGCGAGGATGCAGTGCGCAAGATCGTCGATCGTTTGGACCGTCTGCGACCGTTCTTTTACGAGTCGGTTTACGCGAACGACATTTACGACCTTGAGATCGACACCGAAGCGTATGGCCCTGAGGAAGTCGCGGCGATGATCGAAGCGCGGCTGGCCGCTGGGCCGGGGACGGCGTTCGAGCGGCTGCGGGAGAAGTGGCCGAGGGGTTGAGCGCCAAATATCCCCCGCTGCGGGAGGTCGGTGGATCAGTCCCCTCATTTGCAACCGGGGGGGCTCGCGACCCGCAAAGCTCCACGGCAAAACCTCGCCTGCCATCCACGGCACAATTTCGCCGCCGCCCGCCGCGATCCGCTCCGGCACCTGGCACTCGCGCCGTTCCAGCTCGACGCGCATCTCGTTGACCGGCAGGCCATAAAACTTCGGGCCATTGACTGAAGCAAACGCCTCCAGCCGGTCCAGCGCCCCTTCCTCCTCGAACACCGTGGCATAGGCCTCCAGCGCATGCGGCGCGTTGAAGATGCCTGCGCAGCCGCAGGCGGACTCCTTGGTCTTCACCTCATGCGGTGCGGTGTCGGTGCCGAGGAAGAATTTGGCCGAACCCGATGTCGCCGCCTTGCGCAGGGCCAGCCGGTGCACCTCGCGCTTGGCGATCGGCAGGCAATAGGCATGCGGGCGGATGCCGCCCTGGAAGATGGCGTTGCGGTTGATCTGGAGGTGGTGCGGGGTGATCGTCGCGGCGACATTTTCGCCCGCAGCTTCGACGAACTCCGCCGCCTCTCTGGTGGTGATATGTTCGAACACCACCCGCAGCTCGGGGAAATCGCGCAGGGCCGGCTGCAAGACCCGGTCGATGAACACCGCCTCGCGGTCGAAGATGTCGATCTCCGGGTCGGTCACCTCGCCATGCACCAGCAGCGGCATGCCGATGTCCTGCATGCGGTCCAGCACCGGATAGATCGCACGGATCGCGGTGACGCCGGCGGCGGAATTGGTGGTGGCGCCCGCCGGATAGAGCTTGGCGGCGGTCAGCACGCCGAGAGCGAAACCGGCGGCGAGATCGTCCGGGTCGGCATTATCGGTGAGGTAGAGCGTCATCAGCGGGGTGAATTGGCTCCCCTTGGGCAAAGCCGCCACGATCCGCGCGCGGTATTCGGCGACCGCGCCGGTGGTGCTCATCGGCGGCGACAGATTGGGCATGACGATAGCCCGGGCGAACTGGCGGGCAGTCCAGGGCAGCACATCGGCCAGCATCGCCCCGTCGCGCAGATGGACATGCCAGTCGTCGGGCTGGCGGATGGTCAGGCTGGCGGGAGGATTGGCGCGCATGCTCCCTCCCTATGGCGCTTTGCCGAATTGGGAAGAGTGCAATTGCCGCCAGTGCTTAAATTGCTGCTTTGCGCGCCGTTCACCAATTTGCGAAACCGTAACGGCGCAGCAACCGGACGCAGTGGCGTGGTTAACGCGATGTTAGCCATAAGCGCCTAGTCTCAGCGCCTTATGGTCCTCGATACCAGGCATTCGATAGGGCGAATGCGCAGCGGAGGGACGAGCCATGGACACGATTGCGAGCAATGCCGGGCAGATCCGCACCTGCTACGAGGAGATGCGCGGCGCGCAGCGCTTCACCCTGCTGATCCGCACCGCCAAGCTGGTGTGCGAACGCGGCGAATATATCTGCATCATCCGCGACGTCTCGGAAACCGGCGTGCGGCTGAAACTGTTCCACGCTTTGCCCGCTGACCGGCGCATGGCGCTCGAACTGGCGAATGGCGCGGTCTATTTCATCGAGTCCGTGTGGGAGCAGGGTGGCCACGCCGGCTTCCGCTTCTCCGCGCCGATCGACGTCCACGGCTTCATCGCCGAAGTCAGCCCCTATGCGCGCCGACAGTTGCGGTTGCGGGTGGATTTTGCGGCTGCGGTCGCGGTGGATGGGGAAGCGGTCGAAGCGCGGGTTACCGACCTGTCGCAGAACGGCGCGCGGATTGAATGCGGGCACCATCTTGCGGTGGGGCAACGGGTCAAGCTGGTGGCCGAAGGTTTTCCGCCGGTAATCGCCCGTATCGCCTGGCGGTCGAGCCCCGAATATGGGCTGGCTTTCGAAGAAGTGTTCACACTTGAGGCGCTGGCGGTGCTGGTTGCCGGGCGTCAGGGTGTAACGCACGTGAAGATCCCGCAAATGCAGGCAGCCGCCAACCGCTAAACCCGGTTCACCCCGGGCGGAACAGCATCGCGTCGCCATTCATGCAATAGCGCTTGCCGGTCGGCCTTGGCCCGTCGTCGAACACATGCCCGAGATGCCCGCCGCAGCGCGCGCAGTGCACTTCGGTGCGCGGATAGCCGGCGTCCCAGTCGGTCGCCGTGCCGACCGCGCCGGGAAGCGGCCGCCAGAAGCTTGGCCAGCCGGTGCGGCTGTCGTATTTGGTGGTCGAGGCGAACAGCGGATGGCCGTCCGCCGCGCAGACGAAGGTGCCCCTGCGGGATTCGCGCAGCAGCGGCGAAGTGCCCGGTGTTTCGGTGCCCTTCTCGCGCAGGATATGGAACTGCTTTGGCGTCAGCCGCCGCCGCCATTCGGCCTCGCTATGGCTGAACGGGAAGGTCTTGGCCTGCGCCGCGCCGCCGCCGCAGGCGGCCAGCACGGGGAGAGCGGCGGATGCGCCGAGCCAGGCGAGGAAATTCCTGCGCGGGAGCGGTTGCGGCATGTTGCGAATCCTTCCAGCGCTTTATACGCCGGATCGACGGATTTGGTTACACTGCAATCGTTCTTCGACGCTGTCTAAGGCGAAGGGGCAAGTCGCCCGGCATGGCCCACTTCCGTTGCGGTTCGCCTGAACCAGCCGCGCTTTTTTGTCTTGCTGCCCGCCGGTCCCGATTTCATCACCAGCGTGCGGAACAGCCTGGCGCCCATGCGCACCAGCAGCCCGATGCACAGCACCTGCCAGGCGAAGGCGGCGGCGTGCGGCCATAGCGAGGGGTCCTGCGCGGCGCGGGCGATCATCGCATAGGGCGAGCTGAACGGCACAATGATGGCGACCATTTCATAGGCGCTGCCCGGCGCGGCGACCGCGTAGCTGGCGATGAAAAAGAACACCAGCTGCAGGAAGGTCACCGGCATCGACAGCGTCTGCACTTCCCGCACGGTCGCCGCCATCGAGCCGATGGTCAGGAACAGCGCGCCGATCAGCAGATAGGCCATCGAGAAATAGGCGATGCCCAGCGCGATGAACAGCGGCCAGCCGACGGCGGGTTCGGGCAGGCTGGGGAATCCTCCGGCGATCAGGGTGAAGGCGATGCCCGAGGTGGCCCAGACCGTAATGCCGACGAAGGAAACCGCCAGCATGGCGAACAGCTTGCCCAGGAACACAGCGTCCATCGGGATCGCGGCGGCCAGGATCTCGATGATCTTGTTGCCCTTTTCCTCGACCAGGTTCGACAGCACCATGCCGCCCAGCAGCATGGTCAGGAGGAACAGCAGCATCTGCGAGCCCTGCGCGGTCAGAATCCGGCCCTGATGCTTCTGCGCGGTGCTGCCGGCGATCGGCGACATCGCGATTTTCGGATAGAGGCTCGGCCCCCTGCCCTGCGCCTGCGCGGCGATCAGCCCGATTTCCCCGCGCCAGGCCTCGATCCGCTCTTTCGGACCGGTCAGCACCGGCGCTTCAGGGGTGCCGCTGAGGATGGCGGTGAACTTGCTGCCCCCGGATTTGAGCGCGAGCTGCGGGTCGAACGCCTCGCCGGGTTTTATCCGCTTGAGCACGGTCAGTCTGGGCAGGTCGATCCGGCCTTCGCTGATCAGATAATCATGCGCGAACAGCACCCGCTGGACGTTGTATTCCGACATGGCGACGCCCAGCGCCGGCTGATCGGCGCTGGCCTGGACGCGCTGGCCGATGCCGCCGGCGAAGCCGCCGACCAGCACCGGGAACAGCGGCCCGAGCAGAAAGAAGATGAAGCTGCGGCTGAACAGGATGGCGGTGAAATCGCGCCGGGCGACGATATAGGCGGCAGCCCAGGTCGAGAGCCGGCCTCTGGTGGAATTGGCGCTTATAGTGGCTGGCATCAGCGCCGCTCCTCTGCTTTTTCTTCTTCCAGCGCCTTGGCCGCCGCCTCGCCGGCGATGTGGACGAAGGCGTCGTGCAGCCCGGCACGTTCGATCGACAGCGACAGAATCCCCGCCTCGCCCTCGATCAGCGCGCGCAGCAACGGCTCGATGCCGCTCTCGGGCAGCGAGAACAGCCAGAAATTGCCCTCGTGGCGGGCGTCGGCGGGCAGCGCCTTGCGCCAGGCCCCATCCTGCGCCCGCGTCTCCAGCCGCACCTGCGGACGAATCCGGTCGCGGGCGACATCGACCGGTCCGGCGAAGGGCACCTTGCCCCCGGCGATGATCGCCACTTCGTCGCAGAGCCGTTCGGCATGGGCGATGACGTGGGTCGAGAAGATCACCGTCGTGCCCCTGGCGGCGAGGCCGCGCATCGTCTTTTCGAGCTTGCCCTGGTTGAGCGCGTCGAGGCCCGAGAACGGCTCGTCGAACACCACCAGCCGCGGCTCGTGCACCAGAGTGCCGAGCAACTGCACCTGCTGCGCCATGCCCTTGGAAAGCTGGCGGATTTGCCGGTCGATCGCATAGCCCAGCCCGTGTTCCTCGAGCAGCGCCTTGCCGCGCCTGCGCCCCTCGGCCAGCGGCAATCCGCGCAGCGCGCCGATGAAGGCGATCGCCTCATAGGCCTTCATCGAGGGATAGAGCCCGCGCTCCTCGGGCAGATAGCCGATGGCATGGGCGACATCGTGCGGGCGTTCAGCGCCGAGGATGCGGCGGATGCCCGCGTCGGGATCGATAATGCCCAGCAACATGCGCAGCGTGGTGGTCTTGCCGGCGCCGTTGGGGCCGAGAATGCCGTAGATCGCGCCTTCCGGCACAATCAGATCGACGCCATCGACGGCGGTGAAGCCGTCGAAGCGCTTGATCAGGCCGCGCGCTTCGATGGCGAGCGGGCGAATGGGCGCATCGCCCGCGTTGCCCGCCACTCGCCAATCTCCTAGGTCCAGTTTCATGGGAAAGGGCGATTAACCAGCCCAAGTGAACGGGAGCAACAGGAAGTTTGGTTAACCCCGAAGTAATTGCAAGGCTGCGGGCCGATCTGGAGGCGGAGGCAAGGCGGCTCGGCTTCGCCGCCTGCGGCATTGCGCCGGCGGCGGAGGACGCCGCTGTGGCGGAGCGGCTGGAGCACTGGCTCGCGGCGGAGATGCACGGCCAGATGGACTGGATGGCGGCGCGCGCGCACCATCGCCGCTCGCCGCAGGGCCTGTGGCCCCAGGCGCGCAGCGTGATCGCGCTGGGCATGAGCTATGCCCCTGCCGCCGATCCGCTGGCGCTGGAAGCGCATGCGGACCGCGGGCGGATATCGGTCTACGCGCAGGGGGCGGACTATCACGACGTGGTCAAGAAGGCGCTCAAGGCGCTGGCGCGCTGGCTGGTCGAGGCGGCGGACAAGCGCGGGCTGGGCGAGATCGGGGTCAAGGTCTTCACCGACACCGCGCCGGTGCCGGAAAAGCCGCTGGGTGCGGCGGCGGGGCTGGGCTGGCAGGGCAAGCACACCAATCTGGTCAGCCGCGCGCATGGCTCGTGGCTGTTCCTCGGCGAGATCTACACGACGCTGGAGTTTGCCCCCGATGCGCCGGAGGAGGACCATTGCGGCTCGTGCGATGCCTGCCAGACCGCCTGCCCGACCGATGCCTTCCCCGCGCCCTACCGGCTCGATGCCCGGCGCTGCATTTCCTATCTGACGATCGAGCACAAGGGGCCGATCCCGCTCGAATTCCGCAAGGCGATCGGCAACCGCATCTATGGCTGCGACGATTGCCTGGCGGTCTGTCCGTGGAACAAGTTCGCGAGCGCAGCGCAGGCGATGCGCGCCTTCCTGCCGCGCGCCGAACTGGCCGCGCCGAAATTGGCCGAGTTGCTGGCGCTCGACGATGCCGGGTTCCGGCGGCTGTTCTCGGGTTCGCCGGTCAAGCGGATCGGGCGCGACCGCTTCGTGCGCAACTGCCTGATCGCGGCGGGGAACAGCGGCGATGCGGGGTTGCTGGGCGTGGTTGCGGCTTTGCGGGGCGACCCCGACCCGGCGGTTGCGGATGCGGCGGAGTGGGCGGCAAACCAACTCAGTTCCTCCCCGTTTTTGCGAAGCACAAATGGGGAGGGGGACCGCCGGGCGTAGCCCGGTGGTGGAGGGGTCCTGGACGCGAGCAAGTCACCCCTCCGTCAGCCGCCTTCGGCGACTGCCACCTCCCCATTTTACCTGCGGAAAAACAGGGAGGAACTACGCGGGCAGCAATTCCTTCAGCGGCACCTCCGCATCCGCCAGCCGCGCCGGATCGGGCGAAACCCGCGCCTCGACCAGCTTGCGCCCCTGGACATAGTCCTTGACCGCATTGACGCAATCGAGCGCGATCACCCGGCCCGCTTTCAGGTAAACCACCGAGAACGAGCGCTCCTCCGGCTTGCCCCGCACCACCGTCGCATCGTAGCCGACCGACAGCCCGGCGGTTTGCAGGCGCAGATCATACTGGTTCGACCAGAACCACGGGAAGGCGTGATAGGGCTGCGGATCGCCGCAGATCGCCTTGGCGACGCAAGTCGCCTGATCGTTGGCGTTCTGCACCAATTCGACCCGCATCACCATGTCGTCGGCGTAGTCGGCGGCGAACAGCGCGCAGTCGCCGATGGCGTAGATATCGGGCAGCGTGGTGCGGCAGTAGTCGTCGATGGCGACGCCGTTGCCGCCTTGCGCCCCGGCGGCGATCAACGGCGCCACGGCGGGGACGATGCCGATGCCGACGATCACTGCATCGGCGGGAATCACTTCGCCGTCGCCAAGCTTGACGCCGGTGACGCGGCCTTCCCCGGTGAAGCTCTCGACCACCACAGCGGTGCGCAGATCGACGCCGTGGTCGCGATGCTCCTTCTCGTAGAAGGCCGACAGCTCAGGCCCGGCGACGCGGGCGAGGATGCGGGGGAGCGCTTCGAGCAGCGTCACCTTGCAGCCGAGCTTGGTCAGCACCGCAGCCGCCTCCAGCCCGATATAGCCGCCGCCGATGATGACGAAATTGCGGGCTCCGCCGTCGATCTCGGCCATCATCCGGTCGCAATCCTCGCGGGTGCGCACCGCGTGCACCCCGGCAAGGTCGCCGCCCGGCACCGGCAACTGGCGCGGATCGCCGCCCGCTGCCCAGACCAGTCTGCCATAGCCAAAGCTCGAACCGTCCGAGAGCGTCAGCCGCTTCGCCGCCGGATCGATAGCCGTCACTTCCGTGTTCAGCAGCAGTGCGACGTCCTTCTCCCCCCAGAACGCGGGGGGGCGGATGTAGAGCCGGTCGAAAGTCTTTTCGCGGGCGAAATATTCCTTCGACAGCGGCGGGCGCTCGTAAGGCGGTTCGGGCTCGCGCCCGATCATGGCGATGCTGCCGGTAAAGCCGTTCTGGCGCAGCGCGATGGCGCATTGCGCCCCGCCGTGTCCTGCCCCCACGATAACTACGTCTGCCTGCGTCATGTCCCGTCCGTTTGGCCAAATTTGTTCCAAGGTCAATGCCCCGGTTGCGTCCACCCGGCTTTGACCTGCCGCAAACGGCGGGTCAGCGCGCCAGCAGGCCTCGCGCCTGCGCGGCGATCTGGGCGAGCATCGCGGGCGAGACCGGCACCGCCGCCTGGGCGCGGGCGACGATCGCGCGCAGCTGGCGGACAGCGCCGGCATGGGTCTCGGCCCAGCGCGCGACGGCGCCCAGCGGATCGCCTTTCTTCCCCGAAACCCGCCGCAGGAATTCGAGCCTGATCTGCTGGAAATCGCGCGCCAGCCCGGCGACGAGCAACCTCTCCCAGGGATCGACCGGCCGCATCGTCGCGGCGCAGGTCTGCGCCCAGTCGAGCCCGAGGCGCGCGCCGAGATCGATGAAGGCGCGGGTCAGCATCGCGGCGGCGCGATGCCGGTTTCGCGCGCCAGTTTCGCCAGGCCGACGGTCCCGTCGAGGTCGACGAGATGCGCCACCGCCTCTGCTTCGGCCAGCGGCGCACCGGCGGCGGCGAACTCGGCGCGCAGCCGCCCCGATTGCGTCAGCGCCTCGCCGCCGAGCAGCTTGCCGGATGCGCCGGACAATTGCCGCACCCCGGTCTCGAGTTCGCCGACCAGTTTCGACGGCGCGGCGCCGCCAACCCCCGCGCGCAGCAAATCGGCCATATGGGTGCGCAGCGCCGAGGACGAGCGGCGCATCAGCAGCAGCCGCGCGCCCTCCGGCATCGGCGCGCGCTCGATCGCCTGCCAGATCGCCGCCATGCCGAACAGGCGCTCGGCGGCGACGAAGGCGGCGGCGACCTGCACCAGCGTCGCGCCCTCTTCCTCGATCAGTTCGAAGGGGTGAATCATGCCGATGCGGTTGACCAGCCGGTTGGCGATCCGCGTCGCGATGATTTCGCGGCGCAGGCGGTGCGACAGGATATCGCGCTTGAACTTGCCGCGCATGGCGGCCGGGAAGGCGGCGAGCAGTTCGCTTTCCAGCCCTGGATCGCCGGGCAGGCCGCCATCTTCCAGCGCTTCCTGCAGCGCCAGCTTGGAACTGGAGAGCAGCACCGCCAGCTCGGGCCGGGTCAGACCCTGCCCGTCGGCTGCGCGGCGCAGCAGGCTCTGATTGTCGGCCAGGCCATCGGTCCGGCGGTCGAGCTGGCCGCGTTCCTCCAGCATGTCGATCAGCCGCAGATACGATCCGGTCGCCATCGGCCCGCCCGCCTGGGCGATCGACAGCGCGAGCGCCTGCAGCCGGTTGTCTTCCAGCACCAGCGCCGCAACATCGTCTGTCATCGCGGTCAGCAGCTTGACCCGGGCGGGTTCGGATAGCCGCCCCGCCCGCTTGGCCGAGGCCAGCGCGATCTTGATGTTCACTTCCTTGTCGGAGCAGTCGACCCCGGCGGAATTGTCGATGAAATCGGTGTTGAGCCGGCCGCCGTTCATGGCAAACTCGATCCGCCCGGCCTGAGTGCAGCCGAGATTGGCGCCCTCGCCGATCGCCTTCGCGCGGATATCTTCGCCATTGACCCGCAGCGCGTCGTTGGCCGGGTCGCCGACCTGGATGTTGTTCTCGCCCGACGCCTTCACATAGGTGCCGATGCCGCCGAACCAGATGAGGTCGACCGGGCTTTTGAGGATCGCCGCGATCAGCGTCTCGGGATCGGCGCTTACCGCCTCGATCCCCAGCATTGCCCGCGCCTCGACGCTGAGCGGGATGTCCTTGAGACTGCGCGGGAACACGCCGCCGCCCGGCGAGATCAGTTTTTTGCTGTAATCGTCCCAGCTCGAGCGCGGCAGCGCGAACAGACGGGCGCGCTCGGCCCAGCTGGTCGCCGGATCGGGATCGGGATCGAGGAAGATGTGGCGGTGATCGAAGGCGGCGACCAGCCGGATCGCTTTTGACAGCAGCATGCCGTTGCCGAAGACATCGCCCGACATGTCGCCGCAGCCGGCGACACGCATCGGGTCCTGCTGCACATCGACGCCCAGTTCGAGGAAATGCCGCTGCACCGACAGCCAGGCCCCGCGCGCGGTGATGCCCATCGCCTTGTGGTCGTAGCCCTTCGAGCCGCCGCTGGCGAAGGCGTCGTCGAGCCAGAAGCCGGCTTCCTCCGCCAGCGCATTGGCGGTGTCGGAGTAGGTGGCGGTGCCCTTGTCGGCGGCGACGACGAAATAGGGATCCTCGCCGTCGCGGATCACCATGCCGCCGGGATGCACGACCTTGCCCGATACGATATTGTCGGTCAGCGACAGCAGGCTGCGCACGAAGGTCTGGTAGCTCGCCTTGCCTTCCGCCGCCCAGGCTTCGCGGTCCTCCGCCGGGTCGGGCAGTTGCTTGGGATAGAAACCGCCCTTGGCCCCGGTCGGCACGATCACCGCGTTCTTGACCCGCTGCGCCTTCATCAGCCCGAGCACTTCGGTGCGGAAGTCGTCGCGCCGGTCGGACCAGCGCAGCCCCCCGCGCGCCACCGGGCCGGCGCGCAGATGGATGCCCTCGACCCTTGGCGAATAGACGAAAATCTCGCGCCAGGGCAGCGGCCGAGGCAGACCGGGGACCAGCGCCGAATCGAGCTTGAACGCCAGCGCCTCCTCACCCGATGGGGCGAAGGCGTTGGTCCGCAGCATCGCCTCGACCAGCGCGCGGTATTGGCGCAGCAGCCGGTCGTCGTTGATCGCCTTGACCTTGGCGAGGCCGTCGCGAATCGCACCTGCGGCCTTGCTCTCCGCTTTCGTCCGGTCCCCCGGAAAACCGGGATCGTGCCGCGCGGCGAAGAGATCGAGCACGCCGCGAGTCACCTCCGGCGCATGCTGCAGCGCATCGACCGCGGTCGGGATGCCGAAGCTGGTGCCGGCCTGGCGCAGATAGCGATACCAGGCGCGCAGCCACCCCGCCTCGCGGCTGGACAGCGCGCCGGCGATGATCAGGCGGTTGAATGCGTCGTTCTCGGCGGCGCCATTGAGCACGGCGGCAAGGGCCGCTTCGATCGCGCCGGCGCGCGCCAGAAGCGCCCCCGCGTCGCAGCCATGGGGAACCGCCAGCTCGAAATCGTGCAACGTGCCGGCGCGGCCGCCGTCGAGTTCGGTCGATGTGTCCTCGATCGCCGCGAAGCCGAAATTTTCGAGCACTGGCACCGCGTCGGACAGCGTCAGCGCGCCGAAGCGCTGGTAAAGCTTGAGCCGCAGCACGCCTGCCGGGTCGCCATCCAGCCGGTGCAGCCGCGCCCCGCGTCGCGGCGCCGGGTCGGCCTCGTCCGCCGCCAGTCCGCGCATGCGGGCGATGTCGGTGGCCGCCTCGGCGGGGCCGTAGGCGCTGCGATAGGCTGGCGGGAAAGCGTCGGCATAGCGCGCGGCGATGGCGGCGAAGCGGGAAAGTTCGCCGCCCCTGGCGAGCTCGACCTCGACCGCCTCGCGCCAGCCGCGCACCAGCGACTGCAATTGCGCCTCTAGCGCCGTCTCGGAGGGGATCGCGCCGGTCTCGCGGATATCGAGCACGAAGCGGATCAGCGCGAGGCTGCCGCCTTCGACCTCCAGGCTCCAGTCCAGCACATGCGCGGCGGTCGCGGTCTCCAGCATCGCCTGGATCTGCAGCCGCACCGCCGTTGACAGCGCATCGCGCGGCAGCCAGGCGAAAGCGAACAGATGCCGGCCAAGCGCACCGGGCACCAGCAACAGGCGCGCCTTGGGCTGATCGATCAGGCTGACCATGGTGGTGGCGACACGTTCGAGATCGCTGTCGGCGAAACCGGTCAGCAGATCGTGCGGCAGGGCGGTCAGCGCATGCACCAGCGCCTTGCCGGTGTGGCCCTTGGGGTCGAGGCCGAACCTCGCCATCATCTCCGCGAGATCGCTGCGCAGCCGGGGAACCTCGTGCGGCGGCGCGGCGAGGGCGGCGCTGGTCCAGATTCCCGCATGGACCGAAAGCGCCGCCACGCGTTTGCCCTCGCAGTGCGGCACGATGAACAGATCGAGCGGCACCCGGCGATGGACTGTGCTCAGGACATTGGATTTGACCACCAGCGGGGCCGGCCCGCGCTGCCTGTCGAACCAGGCGAACGCCTTTTCATAGCTTGCCGGGGCGAGCAGCGTCTCCGCGCTCGTCCGGCAGATGCCCAGCGCGCCCGCTTGCGCGCCATCGCGCCGCCGCACGACATGGCCGAGCTGGGTCAGCATGCCCGCATTGAGCCAGCGCAGCAGCGCCGCGCCCTCGGGGTCGGCGAGCGACTCCGCATCCGCCGCCATCGCCGCTTGCAGCTGCGGCCAGTCGGCGACGGCGGCACCGGCATCGCCGAGCGCGGTCTCGAGCGCGGCGCGCAGCTTCACCCGGGTGCGGGCATCGGCGCGCGGGGTTTCGATATAGACCATCGATTCGCGCGGACCCTCCGCCGCGAGGCCGGTGAGCCGTCCCGCGCCGTCGCGCTTAACGGCGACCACCGGATGCACCAGCCGGTCGATCTCGACACCTTGCGCGGCGATCGCGGCGGCCAGCGAATCGACGATGAAGGGCTTGTCGTCGTCGATCGCCGCGATCCGCATCAGCCGCTCGCCGACCGCGCCGGGCACCGATTCGATGGCGATCGCCGGCATGCCCGGCTCGCGCCGCGCCGCCGCTTCGCCGACGAAGCGCGCGGCCCCGGCCAGGGCGGCATCATCGAACGGCGCGTCGCCGGGCAGCAGCGAGGCCGCCAGCCGCTCGCCCAGGGCGCGGACCAGAGTCCGGCTGGGGGTGCGCCCGGCAGTCAGCGCAGGCACTCCATGGCAATGCGCAGCGACTGCTGCCGCGCCGCCAGATCGAAGATGCTGCCGGCGATAATCAGCTCATCGGTCCCGGTGCGTTCGACAAAGCGCAGGATCGCCGCGCGCACGGTTGCGGGACCGCCGACCGCGCTGACCGCGCGCATGCTCTCCATCATCGCCACCGCCTCGGGCGGCATGGTCGCGCGATAGCCGGGCAGCGGCGGTTTGAGCCGGCCCGAGCCGCCGCTGCGGAAGGCGACAAAGCTCTGCTCCATCGAGGTGGCGAGCAGCGCCGCCTCCTCGTCGCTTTCGGCGGCGATCACCGACATCGCGGTCATTACATGCGGTTTGCCCAAAGCTTCGGAGGGCTGGAAATTCTCGCGATACACCTGCAGCGCCTGGTCGAGCAGCGCCGGGGCAAAGTGCGAGGCGAAGGCATAGGGCAGGCCGAGATGCGCCGCCAATTGCGCGCCGTAGAGGCTCGATCCGAGAATCCACATCTCGACTTCCGCACCCAGCGCCGGACCGGCGGCGATCGCCAGCGGCGGATAGCCGGAGAAGCGCGCCTGCAATTCGACGACATCGTTGGGGAAGGTCTCGGCCGCGCGCATCAGATCCTTGCGCAGCGCCTGGGCGATCCGGCTGTCGGCGCCGGGCGCACGCCCAAGCCCGAGATCGACGCGGCCGGGGAACAGCGCATCGAGCGTGCCGAACTGTTCGGCGATCACGTAAGGATTGTGGTTGGGCAGCATGATCCCGCCCGCGCCGATGCGGATGGTGCTGGTGGCATGGCCGATATGCGCCAGCACCACCGACGTCGCCCCGCCCGCGAGGCCTTCCATGCCGTGATGCTCGGCAACCCAATAGCGCTTGTAGCCCGCTGCCTCCGCCGCCTGCGCCAGCGCCGCCGATTCGGCCAAGGCCCCGGACGTGCTGCCGCCTTCCTTTACCGGCACCAGGTCGAGGACGGAGAGGTCGATCATGGCTTGGTGGTAGGCTGCTCACCCAGCTGTGCCAAGTAGCCGCGCGCGGTTGTCGCCGCATCGCTGGCGGGTGCGGCGGCAATCGCCGATTGCCAGCTCTTGCGCGCCGCCTCCTCGTTGCCGGCCAGCATGGCGATGACGCCCGCCTCGAGGCCCACTTCGGGATCGGTCGGCGCGAGCTCGGCCGCCGTGGCGATCTGCGCCTGCGCCGCCCTGAGCTTGCCCTGCCGCCGCGACAGCGTCGCCGAAAGCAGCCAGGCGAGCGGATTGTCGGCGCTGGATGTGCGCGCCTCGACCAGCAGCCGCGCCGCTTCGTCCTCGCGCTGCAGCGCCACCAGCGCGCGGGCGCGGTCGATGGCGATCTCGCCGGAGAGCTTGATGTCGCCCGCCGCCTGGGCATCGGTCTGCGCTTGCTCCAGCGCCGGGAGCGCGCGCGCCGGGGCCGCAGCGGCGAGCGCGGCGTTGCCGGCCATGCCGCCCAGCTTGGCGCGCAGACCCCGGTCGCTGGCGGCGGCGGCGTCGCGCGCGGCGAGATAGGCGGCCTCCGCATCGCCCCACTCGCCCCTGCGGCCATGGGCTGCGCCCAGGCATTGGCCCGGCGCGACTTGCGCCGTTCCCCTGGCTTCGGCCAGCCAGGCCTCGGCGGCCTCGATCGTATCTGCGGGTTCGGCCTCGGCGGAATCGAGGCATTGCTCCAGGCGGGTGGCGACCGGCGGCGGCAGGCGCGGCGGCGCTTCTCCCCGCTTCACCGGCTTGCGCTGCCGGGTAACCGGCGGCTGGGGAATGCCCGGCGAGGCGCCGGGGGTGACGAACGGTCCGACTTGCATGAGCAGGGCGAAGAGCAAGGACATGGGAAAGGGCTCCGCTATTCCGCCCCTGCCAGCTCCGCCACCGCGCCCAGCAACAGCGCGATGTCGCCGGGCCGCGAGAGGCGATGGTCGCCGTCCTTGATCAGCGTCACCTGCACATCGGCTGAACGCAACGCTTGCGCGAGGCGGAGCGAGATTTCCCACGGCACATCGGGATCGGCCTGGCCGTGCAGCAGCCGCACCGGGCAATCGAGCGGGATTTCCTTGCCGACCAGCAGGTGCGTCTGGCCGTCGGCCCACAGCCCGGGATGGGTCGGCGTCGGATCGGGGCCATAGGCGTTTTCCTCATAGATCACCTCGCCCGCCGCCAGCTTCGCCTTGTCCTCCCCGGAATAGCCCCATTCGGTGAAATCTGGAGCGGGCGCGATGCCGATCAGCCCGGCGAGCGCTCTGCGCGGCAGCGCCAGCGCGCAGAGCAGCATCAGCCAGCCGCCCATCGAGGAGCCGATGAAGATCGCAGGGCCGGAGCAATGCGTATCCAGCACTGCCAGCACTTCCTCGCGCCAGCGGCTGAGGGTGCCGTCGCCTGAAGTCGCCCTCCACTCTCGCCGCAGCCCGAATAGTCGAGCAGCAGGCAGGCCTGCCCATGCAGCACCGCCCAGTCGAACACCGCCTGCGCCTTGGAGCCGGCCATGTCGGACATGTAGCCGGGGAGGAAGACCAGGGTGGGGCCTTTTCCGGGCGTGAAGCGGTGGGCGATGCGGCGGCCATCGGGAAGGGTTTGTGAAGCGGGTTTGGGTCATGGCTGTCAGGTTCCGGATTGCACCATTTGCCGCGAAAGAAGATGGAACGCCCCTCCCCTTCGAAGACAAGAGAAGTTGGGATGGGCCGCAGGCACTCTCGAAATTACAGACTTGGCTGCTTGCCGCACCCGCAAAATCGGGAGCAGCTCGCCGCGAAAGCAGCCTCTTCGTATCCCCTCCTCCGTGAAGATATTCTCGACCTCGCACAGATGGAAGCCCGGTTGAGGCGCGGACAACTCGCCGCTAAGGGCCGTCCCCATGTCCCAAATGCTACACCATCACCCTGCCCGACGGTTCCTCCCGCGAGATGCCCGCCGGGTCTACTCCCGCCGATGTCGCTCTCGCCATCGGCCCCGGCCTCGCCAAGGCGGCGCTGGCGGCGCGGGTCGATGGCGAGCTGGTCGATCTGACGCGGCCATTCACCGGCGATGCCGCGCTGGCGCTGGTTACCTCGCGCGATGAGGCCGAGGCGCTCGATCTCGCCCGGCACGATTATGCCCATGTCCTCGCCGAAGCGGTGCAGGCGCTGTTTCCGGGGACGCAGATCACCTTCGGCCCTTCCACCGACGATGGGTTCTACTATGACTTTGCGCCGAAAGATCGCCAGTTCACCGAAGAAGACTTGCCCGCCATCGAAGCGGAAATGCGCAAGATCATCGCGGCGGACAAGGCGCTGACCCGAGAAGTGATCGCCCGCGATACGCTGATCGCCCAGTGGCGCGCGGCGGGCGAGAGCTTCAAGGCGGAATGGGCGGCGGAACTGCCCGCCGGCGAGGAGCTCTCGGTCTATCACTCGGGAAGCGACTGGTACGACATGTGCCGCGGGCCGCACTTGCCCTCCACCGGCAAGCTCGACCCCGCCGCTTTCAAGCTCACCCGCGTCTCCGGCGCATACTGGCGCGGCGATCAGAAGAACGCGATGCTCTCCCGCATCTACGGTACCGGCTGGCTCAGCAAGAAGCAGCTCGATGCGCATCTGACGCGGCTGGAGGAGGCCGCCAAGCGCGATCACCGGCGGCTGGGGCAGGAGATGGACCTGTTCCATCTGCAGCAGGAAGCCCACGGCAGCGTGTTCTGGCACCCGCACGGCTTCACCATCTGGCGCGAACTCGAGGCCTATATGCGCCGCGCGATTGACGGCGCGGGCTACAAGGAAGTCAAGACGCCGCAATTGATGGACGTGCGCCAATGGGAGCAGTCGGGCCATTGGGGCAAATACAGCGAAAACATGTTCGCGGTGCCCGACGAGGTGCCCCACGGCGAGGGTGAAGGCCCGATCATCTCGGGCGAGGCCGAATGGATGGCCCTGAAGCCGATGAATTGCCCCGCGCATATCCTGATCTTCAAGCAGGGCATCAAGAGCTACCGCGATCTGCCCCTGCGCATCTATGAGAACGGCTGCTGCCACCGCAACGAGCCGCACGGCGCGCTCCATGGCCTGATGCGGGTGCGCCAGTTCACCCAGGACGACGCGCATATCTTCTGCCGCGAGGATCAGATCGTCGAGGAAGTGCGCAATTTCTGCGCGCTGGCGGACCGCATCTACCGCGATTTCGGCTTCACCTATGCGATCAAGCTGGCGCTGCGCCCGGAAAACCGGATCGGCAGCGACGAGATTTGTGGGATCTGGCCGAAGCCGAGCTGCGCGATGCGGTGGTCAAGGCACGGGCCTCGCCACCGAGGAATACGGCTGGGAGGAACTGCCGGGCGAAGGCGCCTTCTATGCGCCCAAGCTCGAATGGCACCTGACCGACGCGATCGGCCGCACCTGGCAGGTCGGCACCATCCAGTCGGACCGGATGCTGCCCGAGCGGCTCGATGCCAGCTACATCGGCGAGGACGGCGACAAGCACCGCCCGGTGATGCTCCACCGCGCGATCTTCGGCTCTTACGAGCGCTTCATCGGCATATTGATCGAGCATTTCGCCGGCAAGCTGCCGGTCTGGCTGGCCCCGGTGCAGGCGGTGGTGGCGACGATTGTCTCCGATGCCGACGATTATGCGGGCGAAGTCGCGGCGCGGCTGAAGGCGGCGGGCATCCGGGTGGAAAGCGACCTGCGCAACGAAAAGATCAACTACAAGGTGCGCGAGCACTCACTGGCCAAAGTCCCGCACCTGCTGGTGGTCGGCAAGCGCGAGGCGGAAGAGGGCACTGTGGCGATCCGCACCCTGGGCGAGGAGCGGCAGCGCTTCATGCCGCTGGGCGAGGCGATTGCGATGCTGAAGGGCGAGGCGACGCCGCCTGATCTCAGATAGGCAGCGGCAAGCCCTGCCCAGCCGCGATCAGCGCCGCCGCGCAGCCACACACGATCAGCGAACGCAGCGCATCCAGCGTGGCGAGGCGAATCGGCAAGGCTAGGGCTTTGGCCATGCCGCGATGATGCGTCGCGAGCGGTTGCGGAAAGGTTAATACCAACCTGCACTGATCCTGACCCATGAGGACGGCTTCTGGTGGTTCTCGGCAAGGAGCGTCCGAAGTGTCGATGTGGTTCATCGTCACGAGGGCGCGACGCTGTCCGAGGGCCACCAGAAGCCGCCTTCGGTTGTCACTCCCGCCCGCTGGGCGGCGTCGGAGCGTCGCAACGATGAACCACATCGCCGCTTCCGCTCCTCCTTGCCAGCGAACCGGAGTGACAATCCTCATGGGTCAGGATCAGTGCAGGTTGGTATAAGTCCTTCCGGCGGCCCCGCAAAGCATGAGCAAGCCTCGCCCCTTCAAAACCGCCCTTGCATTTGTAGTTGAATTTCACTACAAACAGACATGGCCCGGAAACCACTGCGCGACATTTCATGGCTCAAGGGGGCGTTGAAGGACTTCCGGGCGTTTCCTCTGCCCGCACAGCAAAAGGCCGCGCGCGGACTGACGCAGATTGCCGAAGGAGACACGCCGGAGATTGCCAAACCGATGACCGGCCTTGGAGCGGGCGTGTGGGAACTGGCCATCAAGGAGCGCGGGGACGCATTCCGCGTGATCTACGCGCTCCAGCTGCATGATGACATCTGGGTGGTTCACGCCTTCCAGAAGAAATCAACCAGCGGCATCGCCACGCCAAAGCATGAAATCGACGTGGTGAAAGAACGAATCAAACGCTTGAAGGAGGCGTTAGCATGACTGATCAAGAGGACGATTTCGAACTGGTTCGCGGCTCCGGCAATGTGTTCGCCGATCTCGGGCTGCCCGATGCCGAACTGGAACAGCTCCGCGCCATCCTTGCCGCCGAGATCGGCAAGACGCTGGCCGCCGACAAGCTTACCGTGCGCGCCGCCGAGAAAATCACCGGTGTTGCCGCCGCCGACTTTTCCCGCATCCGCCAGGCGCGGCTGAAAAGCTTCACTATCGACCGCCTGATGACCATCCTCGACCGGCTCAACCGCAAGGTGCAGGTGTCTGTTGCCGTCTATCCGCGCGATCCTGCGGGGGCAGGGGATTTGCACATATAGGGAGTACCGAGAGGAACCGACAAAGCGCTCAAGCACGGGTAAACGGTATGACATTTCTGTATTTCGCATACGGCTCAAACATGCTGACTGAGTGGCTGCGCGACCGTTGCCCAAGCGCCAAACCGATTGGCATTGCCAACGCCGCCAATCACAAGCTGGTGTTTGGAAAACGGAGCATCGACAATTCCGGCAAAGCCACTTTGGTTTGGACGGAAGGTATCCATACGCCGGGGGTGGTATTCGAAATTGCCGAAAACGAACGGCACATTCTCGATGATCATGAAGGCTATAGGCCTGATAAGCCTCATGATCTGAAGAGATATGGGCGCGATGATAATTTTCAGATTCAAATTGTCGAAGACGATAGCATCGTTAACGTCACGACCTACTTGGCCAACCAATCCAAAGATGACCTAAAGCCGTATGACTGGTATCGTGCATTGGTGATTACGGGTGCCGTTCAACATGGCCTCAATCCGGATCACATAAATTCTCTACGGAATGTTGACTTCGACATTGATGTCGAATTGACCCGTGAAATTCGCGTCAGAGCGCTACGGACCATTGAGGCCGCTGGATATGAAGATGAGCAACACCCTGTCGAAGGACAGCGAATGGTCGGTCATTGACGGACGAATTTGTGAGGTTTTGCGCTTCACACCGTTCGCCAAGGTCGATGACGGGAAGGTTATCTCTACAGATCGAACCATGCCATATGCTTTGATTGAGATAACCTGTCACGAACGAGGCGTTACGCTCCCCGCCAAAACAGTTGGCGCAATTTGCCATAAGGACGACTTCAAGCGCCTATGGAGGGCATTCGTTACGCGGGGTGTGGGAGACGATGAGAAAGTCATTGTACTTTGGAGCAAGCAAAATTTGAGGTGGATTGCGAGGCTCTCTGCTCCGTTCATGCCAAGGCTGGCAGTTACAATTTTCAAGTCCGAATCTTATAGATTGCTGATAGATCATGAATATCGTCCAGAATTAGGGGGAGAGGCGAGGCTTAATGCGGAAATCCCCACGCATCATTGGCAGCCCAGTGTCTGGAAATACCCTGTAGTATCAACATTATATGAACATTACGTTTCTACTTATATGCGCACGGGCGACGAAAAATACCTGTCACTTATAAAAAAATACAAATAGTTATTTGACAAAATTCATTCACGCGACTTTTTGCTTCTCCACGATCCCCAGCCCCGCAACCGCCTTCCACACCGTATCGGCGCACAAGATTTCGACAAACGCTCTCAGTCCCGCAGCGTAATCCGTTGGGAAGCATCAGCCGATAGCTCAGCGATCCCGGTCATCCTGAAATTGTCGGAACTGGAGCCAACCGATAGGTTTGGGTGCTTTGTGGACGGCATCTGCTGGCTGGCGCAATGAAATCCCCCGCCGCCCGCCAGCACCGCATCGGCGGGCAGGCCAATGGTCTCGCGGTCCGGGAACAGCGCCGCGACTGCCGCGATGCCGTCGGCATCGTGCGGCGAGCCGAAGGTCGGCACCACCACCAGTCTCGTGGTGATCGCGAAATTCATGTAGCTCGCTGGTCCCACCCGGCCACTGCGTTCCACCCGGCCCGGCGAGGGCACATCGCGGACGCTCACTCCGAACGCCGCGGCGCGCGCCCGGGCGTCGGCGTAAATTGCCGCATTGGGATCGTCCTTCCCCGTCGCCACCGGCAGCGCCAGCACACCGGGTGCGACGAAACGGGCGAGGTTGTCGACATGGCCGTCGGTGTGGTCATTGATTAGTCCGTCGCCGAGCCACAGCACGCGGGTGAAGCCGAGGTCGCGTCCCAGACGCGTCTCGATGTCATCGCGCGACAGGCCCGGATTGCGGTTGGGGTTGAGCAGGCATTGCTCGGTGGTGACCACCAGACCCGAGCCATCGCCATCGACCGCGCCGCCTTCGAGGATCCAGTCCGAGGTTGCCACCTCCAGCCCGGCATCGCGCGCCAGCTCCGCGCCGATGGTCTCGTCGCCGTCCATCAAATACTTTCCGCCCCAGCCATTGAAGCCGAAGCGCCGGGCCTTGCGGCCACCCTTGCCGTCCGTCAAAACCAGCGGACCGGTGTCGCGCAGCCAGATGTCGCCGTAGATTCGGCGCTCGATGGCGACCTTGGCGCTGACCATGCGGCGCGCAGGTGTCTCATTGGCTGCCGGGTGAATCAGCAGCCGCACCGCCTGTCCGCTGTCGGCCACGGCATTGGCGAAGGCGGCGATCTGAGCTTGCGCAGGCTCCAGAAAGCCGGGCCACTCGTCTGCATCGTGCGGATAGCCGATCCACAACCAGTCTTGCGGATGCCATTCGGGGGGCAGAACATAGTTTGACATCAATTTCCAAACTTAGTATATATAAAAATATCAAAGGAGGCTGAAAATGGGAAAGTATGAGCCGCTGACGCGTTACCTTGAAAGCATTGAGGGCGATAGCTGGGAAGGGAATTTTGCGAATATCGAGCGAATTCTTGGCTTTCCGCTGCCCGATAGCGCGCATCAGTACCAGGCATGGTGGGCCAACCAGAGCGGGCCCGGTCATAGCCAGACTCATGGTTGGCAAGATGCAGGATTTGAAACACGCAATCTCAACATGACCGGGAAACGAATTCGCTTCGAGCGTGTCAAACGCCTTCCTCGCTTGAAGCCAACGCCCAACAAGGAAAAGCCGGACTTGTGGAACCAGGCTTCGGAAATCACCGGTATCGGGGATCGTGACGAACTCATGGAATTGGCCCTTATGGCATTGATCCAGCGCGAAGCGGGACGTGCGCTAATCCGGATGGGAGGCTCGATGCCGGACCTTGTGGTTCCGGGTCGCGAACGGCCAGCGGTATGATCCTTGTCGATACTTCGGTATGGGTGGACCACTTTCGCAGCCGCGATGCCATTTTGACTCAACTCATCGTGGAGGGTGCAATCTTGCACCACCCATTTGTGACCGGCGAACTCGCGGTCGGCAATCTCCATCAGCGGGAGCGGACCATCCTTATGCTAAGGTCGTTGCCTCAAATAGAACCGGTCGATGAGGACGAATTCTTCGACTTCATGACATCGGCAAGCCTGCATGGCACGGGATTGGGCTTCGTCGATATTCATCTGCTTGCGGCGATTGACTGGTCCAACGGACAAAAGCTGTGGACCCGGGATCGCAAAATGCGCGAACAGGCGGAAAGATTTCGATCTCTATCGAGAGCCTTGAAGGGCGATAACCAATGACGCCGCAAGATTGGACCAGCGCCATCGCCCGCGCCGAAAATCACGCCCCATTCTTGTCGCGCGCCATCGACCGGCTGCCCGAGCTCGTGGCCCTGCTGGCGGCTGGAAACTGCGAGGAAGCCCTCGCTTGGGCCAAGTTCGCCGGTGAGGGTATCGACGACGTCGCCGTCGCCCTGCGCCGCGAGAAGCAGGCGTTGGCGCTGGCCTTGGCGATCGGCGATCTCGCCGGGGCTTTCCCGCTGCTGCGGGTCACCGGCGAGCTGTCCGCTTTCGCCGACCGGGCGATGGACGCAGCCATCGCCGACGCCATCCGCCGCCGCGCGCCCGATAGCCAGCCGGCGGGCTTCATCGCCCTGGCGCTCGGCAAGCATGGCGCTGGCGAACTCAACTACAGCTCGGATATCGATCCGATTCTGCTGTACGACCCGCTGCTGCTGCCCCGCCGCGAGCGCGACGATCCCGGCGAGGCGGCGCAGCGGGTGGCGCGAAGGCTGGTCCAAACGCTCGGCGAGGTCACCGGCGACGGATACGTCTTCCGGGTCGATCTGCGGCTGCGCCCGGCGTCGGAAGTCAGTCCGCTGGCGATCCCGGTCGAGGCGGCGCTGACCCATTACGAAAGCTCGGCGCTGGCCTGGGAGCGGGCCGCCTTCATCCGCGCGCGCGCCTGCGCGGGCGATGTCGCGGCGGGCGAAGCCTTTCTTGCCGCGATCCGGCCCTTCGTCTGGCGCAAGAGCCTCGATTTCGGGGCGATCGCCGAGATCGGCCGGCTAACCGCGCAAATCCGGGCGAATCACGGCGGTAGCATGATACCGGGTCCGGGATTCGACCTCAAACGCGGGCGCGGCGGCATCCGCGAGATCGAATTCTACGCCCAGACCCACCAGCTGATCCATGGCGGGCGCAATCCGGCGCTGCGGCTGCGGGGGACGCGCGCGACGCTCGATGCGCTGGCGGCGACGGGACTGGTTGCGGCGGAGGATGCGGCGCTGCTGGGCGAGAGCTACGACCGGTTGCGCACGGTCGAGCACCGGCTGCAGATGATCGCCGACCAGCAAACCCACAGCCTGCCCGCCGACCCGGCGGCGCTCGATGCGGTGGCGCGGCTCGACGGCCTGCCCGATGGCGCGGCTTTGGTGGCCGAACTCGCCGCGATCACCGAGGCGGTCGGCTCGCGTTACGATGCGCTGATCGCCGCGAGCGGCGGCCCTGCGCCGGTGGCGGCCCCGGCGGCCAGCGGCGACGCCCTGGCCCGCGAACTGGCCCAGCTCGGCTTCTCGCAGGCGGAGGAATTGTCCGAAAGGATTGCCGGATGGAACTCGGGCAAGCTGCGCGCGCTGCGCAGCGACGCCGCGCGCGCCGCTTTCGATGCGATCCAGCCGCAGCTGCTCGCCGCGCTCGCCGCCGCGCCAGAGCCCGACCGGGCGATGCTGCGCTGGGAGCAGATGCTCGCCAATCTGCCCAGTGCGATCAATCTGTTCCGCCTGCTGGAGGCGCGCCCGGGACTGTTGCAGCTGCTTGCCCGGATCCTCAGTCTCGCGCCGCCGCTGGCCGACGAGCTGGCGCGGCGGGCCGATTTGCTCGATCCGCTGATCGACGCCAGCGCCTTCGATCTGCCGGGCGAGGTTGGAGAGCTGATCGACCAGCTGCGCGGCGGCGAAGCGGGCGAAGACTATCAAGGCATCCTCGACCGGGTGCGGCGCAAGGTCGGCGAGCTCCGCTTCGCGTTGGGCGTGCAGCTGATCGAAGGCGCGCGCGATCCGCTGGCGATATCGTCCGCGCTGTCGCGCATCGCCGATGCCGCGATCGCGGTGCTGGCCGACGCCACCACCGCCGAATTCGGCCGCCAGCACGGCCGCATCGCCGGTTCGGAGCTGGTGATTCTCGGGCTGGGCCGGATGGGCGGCGCGGCGCTCACCCATGCCTCCGATCTCGATCTGGTGTTCCTGTTCACGGGCGGGACCGGCGCTGAATCTGGCGGCGCAAGGCCGTTGGGCGCGACGCACTTCTATAACCGCCTCGCCCAGCGCGTGAGCGCGGCGCTCAGCGTGCCGACGGCGGAAGGCGCGCTCTTCGAGGTCGATACCCGCCTGCGGCCTTCGGGCGACCAGGGGCCCCTGGCGGTCGGCTTCGACAGCTTCGCGCGCTATCAGCGGGAGCAGGCCTGGACCTGGGAGCATATGGCGCTGTGCCGGGCGCGGGTGCTTTATGGCTCGCCCGGCGCGCGCGAGGAGCTGGTGCGGATCGTCAGCCAGGCGCTGCTGTCCCCGCGCGATCCTGCCAAGCTTCGCGCCGACGCGCTTGAGATGCGCGCCAAGATGGCGAGCCACAAGCCCGCCAGGGGCCCGCTCGACGTCAAGCTGGCGCGCGGCGGGCTGGTCGATCTCGAATTTCTCATCCACTACCGGCAGCTGCGCGACGGCGCCGGCATCCCCGGCGCGCTGACACCCTTTCTCGGCGATGCCCTGAAACGGTTCGGCGAAGCGGGGCTTCTGCCAAAATCGCTGGGCGCGGCGCATGACGTCATGTCGCGGCTGCTCGTCGCCATGCGGCTGCTCGCCCCGGACGCGCAGGAACCGCCGCCCGCCGCGCGCGCGGTGCTTGCCAAGGCTTGCGGCGCAGGCGATTGGGACGGCATGCTGGCCGCGCTCGACATCGCCCGGGCAGATGTCGCGGCAGCCTGGCACGAAGTGTTTGGCGAAGATCTGGAGGTCTAGACGATGAGCAACTTCCCCGGCGTCGGCGACGCCATTCCCGATATCGCCATGGAAACGACCGATGGCGGCAGCGTGCGCCCATCGGACTTCAAAGGTCGCAAGCTGGTGCTGTTCTTCTATCCCAAGGACGACACGCCCGGCTGCACCACCGAGAACAAGGATTTCACCGCGCTGGCCGGAGATTTCGCCAAGGCCGGAGTGGCGCTGCTCGGGCGTCAGCAAGGATTCGCCCGCACGCCACGCCAAATTCGCCGCGAAATACGACCTCAAGGCCCCGCTCGCCAGCGACGCGGCGGACAGCGGCCTGTCCGACGCGCTCGGCATCTGGACCGAGAAGCAGAACTATGGACGCACTTACATGGGCATGGTCCGTTCGACCTATCTGGTCGGGGCGGACGGCAGGATCGCGCGCGTGTGGAACAAGGTGAAGGTCAAGGGCCACGCCGAGGAAGTGCTGGCGGCGGCCAGGGCGATTTGATTGGCCGATCCGTCTCGGCGGCGATTCGCGCCGCGCTGCTGACATCCGATCCGCGCGCCAAAGCGATGGCGGCGCGCGCGGTGGCGCGCGACTGGCGGCTGGGGCGGCTGGCCTCGCCTTTCGATACGCCGATGCCGGATCGCCCGGCGCGGCCCGCGCGGCCCGAACTGCTCCCGCCCAATCGCATGCCCAGGCGCGGGCGTGGCGGGTCGGAGCGCGGGCGAATCGCGCTGTGGCATGCGCTTGCCCATATCGAATTCTCCGCGATCGACCTGGCGCTGGATGCCGCCGGGCGCTTTGGCGAGGAGCTGGGCGAGCAGTTCACCGGCGACTTCCTCTCGGTCGCCGCCGACGAAGCGATGCATTTCGCGCTGCTTGAGCGGCGTCTGCGCGCGCTCGGCAGCTACTACGGCGCGCTGCCGGCGCATGACGGGCTGTGGGACGCGGCGCACGAAACCCGGCACGACGCCGCCGCCCGGCTCGCCATCGTGCCGATGGTGCTCGAAGCGCGCGGCCTTGACGTCACGCCGCCGGCGATCGAACGCCTCCGCGCGGCTGGCGACGCGACAGGCGCGAAAATCCTGAAACGAATCCTTGACGATGAAATCCGCCACGTTCGTTTCGGCGCAAATCATTTCACCGTGCTCTGCCGAATCCGCGGCGAATCCCCGGCAATTCTCTGGAAAAGCTTGGTGAAGCGCCACTTTCGAGGGGCCGTTAAGCCGCCGTTCAACGACTCAGCGCGTGCGGCAGCCGGTTTATCGCGGGATTTTTACGCCGGTATTGTCTTGTAAACCATAGGCTGGTTACCCCGGATGCATCGAGACGGCGGGGGGATCCGACCATCTCCAATAATAGCCCAAGGCGCCCCAGGCGCTGCGGTAAAGACTGCGGTCGCACGGCCCGCCCGGATTTTTTGGAACGGGCCGTAAAGCAAGGTATTTTGAGTGATTGTTGTAAAGTTTTTTGCCAGAATGCGGACGATCACAGGCGCTTTTGCCGCCGCATCGCTGCTTTTCGGCGCCAATCCCGCCCTCGCCGCCAGCAGCAATGCCGCCGATATCGCCGCGCCGCTGCGCGCTGCGCAGGATGCCCGGCAGACCGCGCTCGGCAATGGCGATGAGGATTTCCGGCAACTGTTCGCCAGCTGGCGCTCGTTCGACAAGCCTGCCGCTTTTGCCGTGCCGGCGCTGGTCCCGGCGCAAGCCAAGGCAGCGCCGCTGTTTCGCGCCCGCGCCGTCGCCATCCCGTCGCGCATGCCGGTCGAGGGCGCCCGTCTGACCAGCGATTATGGCCTGCGCTATCACCCCGTTCTCGGCGGACGCCGCGGCCACAAGGGCGTCGATCTGGCCGGGCCGACCGGCACGCCGATCCATGCCACCGCCGATGCCGTCGTTGGCAAGGCCGAATGGTTCAGCAGCTATGGCCTCTACGTAGCTCTGGAGCACGGCGCCGACATCCAGACCCGCTATGGCCACATGTCGCGGCTCAATGTCTACGCCGGCCAGCATGTCCGCAAGGGCGACGTGATTGGCTATATCGGCTCTACCGGCCGTTCGACCGGCCCGCATCTGCACTATGAAGTGCGGATCGCCGGCAAGGCGGTGAACCCGATTCCCTATATGCAGGCCGATGAATATCTGCAGGCCAAGACCGCTCCCGTGGCGAATGCCACCGGTCAGGGCGGTTAAGCCAGCCAACTTTTCTGGCCGGCGCGATTACGTATTGTGCCTGCGCGACTGAACAAGGCGGCGAGCCATCGCCGCCTTTTTCTTGTCTGCAGGAGGTCTACAATTCCCGCCGTTCGGCAATCAGGCCCAGCGCGAATGTGCGCGGCAGCGGCTGCACCATCCCGCGGTTGTTGAGCAGCATGAACGCCATCAGCACCGGCATCATCAGCGCCTGAACGCTGATCACCAGCGCGAAGCCGAGGACGGTCGTCGCCCAGTTGGGCACGCCGAGATCGGTGGTGAACCTGACGGCCAGCGTCGCCACGACCAGCCCCAGCGACAGCACCAGCAGCACCCCGCTGGCGATCAGAATGCGGATGAACACCGCCTCCGAAAACACCGAAATCGCCCCCAGCCCGTGCGCGACCAGACCGATGAAGTTCATCCGCGACTGCCCGGCATAGCGCGTGCCGCGCCGCGTGGGCACATAGGCGACCGGAATGCGGGCCTGGATGATCGCGGCCGGGAAGTTGTTCCAGATGTGCTGGCTGTTGATCACCCGGCGGATTTGCGCGGCCTGCAAGACGGTGAAATTGCCGAAATTGATCCGCTGCCCGGTAAGGAAGCGGAACAGGCGCACATAGACCCAGTAGAATGTCCGGAACAGCAATCCCTCCGAGCGCTGGCTGCGCTGGGCGACAAAGGCCTGGGCGGGATCGCTGCCGGCCCGCTGCGCCAAACCGCGCAATTCGGCCGGGCGGTCCTCGCCGTCGGAGTCCATCACCGCCACCAGATCGAGCCCTTCGCGCTCGGCAATCGCCATCAGCCCCACCGCGATCGCGCGCTGGTGGCCGACATTGGCCGCCAGGCTGATGCATTCGACGCGGTCTATGCCCGGCACTGCCGGCAGTTTCCCGGGCGGCGGTTCGGTCGAGCAGTCGTCCACCGCCACGATGTCGATGGCATAGGCTGTGCCGGCCATTTCCGCCGCGATATCGCGGATCAGCAAGGTTGCCGATTCCCAGTCGTTGAATACCGGCATCAGGATGGTCAGCCGCCGCGACGGCCCTGCTGCAGTTTGCTCGGTCATGCGCGGTCCTCGCTATAGGGGCGGCTTGCGGAATTCCGGCGCCTCGGCGCAATCGCCATCATGCCGTCTCCTCGCCGGCCCGCGCGCTGCCGCCGGGCTGCACGCCGCGCGAAAACGCCCAGAAATGGTTCAGCAGAAAGCTCAGCGGCGGATAGGCCAGAGTGACAGCCACAGCCGCCAGACGCGGTGAAACTCCCGCCCACAGCACCAGCTGGTGCAGCAGGCTGCAGAGCAGCGATAGCGCGATGGTGACGGCGATGAACCGCGCACTCAGCCGCAGATGGCTGCCATTCGCGCGGTAGGTGAAGAAATAATGCCCGAGATAGGAGATGGCGGTGCTGGCGAGGAACGCCGCCAGATTGGCGAGCTGCGGCAGCATGCCCCAGTGCAGAAGCAGCAGCGACAGGCCGAGATAGCTCAGCGTCGCGGCGACGCCGACCACGCCGAAGCGCAACACCGCGCCGAATTCGCCGCCGCTCACGGCTTGACCCAGACCATGACGACGCTGCGCCCGAAGGCGTGCAGGATCAGCGGATCGAGCAGGCGCGAGGCGGGCACCATCAACCGGTCCCAGGTCAGCACTTGCGCCTTGCTCGGCATCGCCTGGCGCAGCAGCAGGCGGTTGGCCGCCGAGGCCAGCAGCCCGGCGCCGTCGAGGTAGCGGCTGTCGATCTCGGCGAGGCCCGGCGGGGCGATGGCGCGCAGCATCCGCCTGGTATAGCGCCGGTAATGGCCGATCGCCCGGTCGAATTCGGAATAGAGGAACGGGAAGGCCGGGCTCAAGACAACGATCCGGCCGCCCGGCCGCAGCCGTTCCGCCGCCAGCCGCAACTCGCCCCGGTCATCCTCGATATGTTCGAGCACATCGACATAGACGACGCTGTCGAAGCTGGCATCCGCCGGCAATTGCGCCAGGGTCGCGCAGTGCGAGGTGACCCCGGCGCCCAGATCGCCCGCTGCGGCTGCCCTGGCAATCGCCGTGGCCATCGCCGGATCGGGCTCGATGCAGGCCCAGCTGCGCGCAAGCGAGCCCGGCCGCAGCGCCCGGGTGGTTTCGCCCAGCCCCGCGCCGACTTCGGCGACATCGCCAGTCAGGTAGGGCCCCAGAGCTTTCTGCACATAGGCCTTCCAGTTGCGCGCCAGGGCGAAGGATTCGAGTTCCCGGCCTTGGTATTCCATGGCGCGCTCAGCCGTCCAGCAGGCGGCGGGCGATGGCGCGGACATCGTCGGCCATATCCTCGCGCTCCAGCGCCATCGCCAGCGTCGCCTCGACGAAGCCGGTCTTCGAACCGCAATCGAACCGCCGCCCGGCGAATGTCACCGCATGGAACGGCTGCGTGCCGATCATCCGCGCCATGGCGTCGGTCAGCTGGATTTCGCCCCCGGCGCCCTTCTCCTGGCCCTCGAGCGTGCGCATCACTTCGGGTTGCAGGATATAGCGGCCCGAAATGATCAGATTGGACGGCGCGTCCGCCAGCTGCGGCTTTTCGACCAGCCCCAGCACTTCGGTCAGCGCGCCTTCCCGTTTCCCCGGCGCGATCACGCCATAGCTCGAAACTTCCTCATGCGGCACTTCCAGCACGCTGATCAGATTGCCGCCGACCTCGCGGTAGGCATCTACCATCTGTTTCATGCAGCCGGGTTCGCCGATCATCAGCTCGTCGGGCAGGAAGATGGCGAAAGGCTCCTCGCCGACAATCGCCCGCGCGCACCAGATGGCATGGCCCAGGCCCAGCGGCACCTGCTGGCGCACGGTGACGAGATTGCCGGGCAGCAGCCGGGTCGGCTCGAGAATCTCCAGCGCCTTGTCGCGGTCGCGCATTGTCGCCTCGAGCTCGAAGGCGATGTCGAAATGATCGACAATCGCCGTCTTGCCGCGCCCGGTGACGAAGATCATCTGCTCGATCCCCGCCTCGCGGGCCTCATCCACGGCATACTGGATCAGCGGCCGGTCGATCACCGGCAGCATTTCCTTGGGGATCGCCTTGGTCGCGGGAAGGAAGCGCGTGCCAAGCCCGGCAACCGGGAAAACGGCCTTGCGGATGGGCCGGGAACGTTCGGCTTGCGTGGTCATCGCCGGGCGGAATCGCAGGTCGCGGCGGGAGCGTCAACCTCGCGCCGTTCTCATCCACATTGCCCTGCGCATAATTCCCGTTAAACGGCGGCAATGGACAAGATCATCATTCAGGGCGGCAAGCGCCTTTCCGGCGCCATCCCCATCTCTGGCGCGAAGAATTCGGCGCTGACGCTGCTGCCCTGCGCGCTGCTGACCGACGAGCCGCTGACGCTGCGCAACCTGCCGCGGCTCGCCGATATCGACGGGTTCCAGCATCTGATGAACCAGTTCGGCGTCTCGACCACGATTGCCGGCAGCCGCCCCTCCGATTTCGGCCGGGTGATGACCCTGGAAGCTACGCGGATCACCAGCTCGGTCGCGCCCTATGAGCTGGTGCGCAAGATGCGCGCCTCGATCCTGGTGCTTGGGCCGATGCTGGCGCGGATGGGCGAGGCGACCGTCTCGCTGCCCGGCGGCTGCGCCATCGGCAACCGCCCGATCGACCTGCATCTGAAAGTGCTGGAAGCACTCGGCGCGCAGATCGAGCTGGCGGCGGGCTATGTCCGCGCGATCGCGCCCGATGGCGGGCTGCCCGGCGGGCGCTACTCCTTCCCGGTGGTCTCGGTCGGCGCGACCGAGAATGCGCTGATGGCCGCCGTGCTGTGCAAGGGCAAATAGCACGCTGCACAACGCCGCGCGCGAGCCGGAGATCGTCGATCTGTGCAATCTGCTGGTCGATATGGGCGCGGAGATCGAAGGCATCGGCAGCTCGGATATCACCATCCACGGCGTCCCCCGCCTGCATGGCGCGACCTACCGCGTCATGTCGGACCGGATCGAAGCGGGCTCCTATGCCTGCGCTGCGGCGATCACCGGCGGCGAAGTGACGCTGAAGGGCGCGAAGGTCGAGGAAATGGACGCCACCGTCCAGGCGCTGCGCGATGCCGGGGTTTCAGGTCGAGCCGGTCGCAGGCGGGCTGCATGTCGCCGCCGACGGGCCTTTGAAGGCGATCACCCTCTCCACCGCCCCCTACCCCGGCTTCGCCACCGACATGCAGGCGCAATTGATGGCGCTGCTCTGCCGCGCCGACGGGGCCAGCGTGCTGACCGAAACCATCTTCGAGAACCGCTACATGCACGTCCCCGAACTCAACCGCATGGGCGCGCATATCGAAACCAAGGGGCGCACGGCGGTGGTCCACGGCGTGGCGGGGCTGACCGGCGCGGAAGTCATGGCGACCGATTTGCGCGCCTCGATGAGCCTGGTGATCGCCGGCCTCGCGGCAGAGGGCGAGACGCAGGTGCACCGGCTGTATCACCTCGACCGGGGGTATGAGCGGCTGGAGGAGAAGCTGGCGCTGGTCGGGGCGCAGGTGGAGCGGGTTGGGGAGGATTAGGTCACCGACTCATTATGCCGCAACCAAATCCTGATAGAAGCGAGCTGGACTGAGGCGAGGAAATTGTCGTCACGCTTGTCGTATCGGGTGGCGACGGCTCGGAAATGCTTGAGTTTGCTGAAGAAGCGCTCGACGAGGTTGCGATAGCGATAGAGGAACGGGCTGAAGGCCGGGATGCGCACTCGGCCCGGCATCGGTTTGACGCAGGCCCATGCGCCGCGTGCTGCCAAGGTCGCGCGCATGGCATCGCTGTCGTAGGCGCGGTCGCCGAGCAGGATGCAGCCCTCGCCAAGGCCGTCGAGCATGTCATCGGCGCTGCGCCCGTCGTGTGCCTGCCCTTCGGTCAGTTTGAGCAGGATCGGCAGACCGAGCGCATCGACAAGAGCGTGTATCTTGGTGGTCAGGCCGCCGCGCGAGCGACCCATGCAACGGGATCGGCCATCTTTTTTTTGGCGTTGGCGGCGTGCTGGTGGACGCGGATCGAGGATGAATCGATCATCTGGATGTCGCCCTCATAAGCTGCTGAAACCGCCTGCAATATCCGCGCCCAATGACCCGCCTTGCGCCAGCGGTTGAAACGGTTCACGCAGGTCGTGTGCGGGCCGTAGCGCGACGGAATATCCGCCCAGGGCGCTCCTGTCCGAAGCCGCCAGAATATCCCGTTCAGAACCCGGCGATCATCAACCCGGGCAACTCCGCGAACCTTCGTCGGCAGCAAAGGCTCGATCACCGACCACTCGAAATCCGACAAATCAAAACGTGCCATCGTTCAGTCTCCCTTCCCGGAACACTGAATCAGAACTTACTCGCTTTGGGAATCCTGTTTATGGGTCTGTGACCTAGTGTCCAAACGCCGAAGCCGTGCGCAGGAGAAGGGGGATGGGAGATGCCAACAATTTTCGATAACCGCGAAAAGAGGCATGTCGCGCTGATAATTGCGGTTGTCTTCTTCGAGTTTCTTTCCTTCAGTATTGCAAACCCCGTATTGCCGAGAATAATCAACGATTTGAACAAGACGGACATCCCATCGGCTGCCTATGTCTTTGGAATTTTCCTTATCGCAGACGCAATCCAGTTTTTCTGGGCACCCTCGTTAGGCACAATTTCAGACAGGGTGGGGCGGCGCTGGATTCTGATCGTTTCCGTAGTCGCAGTATCAATCGGCAGCCTTGCGCGCTATTTTGCCGACCAGATCTCTATTTTCTTTCTCGTCGGCATCCTGTTCGGCTTCGCTGCGGCAACGCTGTCGACAGCTATGTCGTCCGTTGCCGATGTGATCGACAAGGAGAATCGGACATCTGCTTTCGGTTGGATAACCGGCAGTGCCGTCACAGCCTATGCGGTTGGCCCTGTCATCGGCGGCTTCGTCAGTGACATTGATATTCGCCTGCCGTTACTGATCTCGGCACTGGTCAGCCTGTTTAACATGGCTTTCGTTGTCATTCTGATCAAGGAAACCCTTCCGCCGAGCAAACGCCAGAAAAAGCCTTTGGGTCTGAAGAGCTTGCCGTTTGCTGCGATAGGCAGGCAGCCGCCCCAGATAAAATTGCTTATTTTATTGTATTTCATGGCACATTTCGTGCTGTCCATGCCGCACACTTTCGTTGTTATCTATCTGATTGATAGCTTCGGCTGGTCGGGAACGATGATTGGTATCGGCCTTGGCCTGCACATGCTTGTGGCTTCGCTCGGCCAATTGCTGCTTTCTGGCCGACTGTCGAAAAAATGGGGCGAAATGCGGGTGGTCCAGGCCTCCGTGCTGGTCGGCGCAGTGTTCCTTGTCGTGCTTGGACTGGCTACGCCTACCCCAATAGTCTTGGCCTCCTTCGCGCTCTATGCCATCGTTTCGATGGCCCTTCCCGCTATCTCCAGCCTGGTCAGCGGTATGACTCCAGCCGAAAATCAGGGCGAAATTCAGGGAATTATGGCGAGCATGATGGGTTTGGCGCGCGTGGCGCTATTTGGCGGATTTGGCGCGGTGTTTACTTTGGTTGCGGAGCGGTCGCAGGCCTCGGCAGCCAGCGGACTGTCATTTGCTGTCGTGGGAACGGTCTTGATCATTTCGATTTTCTGGGTGAGGGCCCGTATTGAAGGCGTCGCACCGGCCTCACACCCAACGCCACCCTAAGTGCCGCATTCATCCAGCTCTACCAGCCCGGCCCGCTCTTGCGCCAGCCTTCGATCATATCGGGATCGAGCCGCAAGTCCCCCCTCCCCGGCGGCGAGGGGCCGGGGGTGGGGGAGCGCGCGGGACGCGCGCGTCGGGGTTGCGTTGGTGCGTCGGCGGTGCGTCATCGCGCAAGCTGGGGGCGGGGCTGGCGGCGGTTTTTTCTGGACAGCGAGGACGCTCGGCATTCGCCTCGCTCCCCCACCCCAACCCCTCCCCGTCCTTCGACACGCTCAGGATGAGCGAGGGAGGGGCTTTGGGTTTTTTGCTGACGCTCACCCGATCGCATAATCCCCCGGATCGAACTCCGCCGTCAGATTGCGGTATTTGCTCAGCGGCCAGGGCGAATTGGTCACCACCCGGCCCAATGCATTGCGGTACCAGTTCTTCACCCCGGGATGGGTCCAGACCAGCTCGGCATGCTCGGCATCGACCAGCGCGTTATAGGCTTCGAACGGTTCCTCGCGCAGATCGAGCGCTTCGGCCTCGCGCTCGATCATCTCGCGCAGCGCCAGCATGGTGTAGCGCACCTGGCATTCGGAATTATACACCGCGCTGCCGCCGTGGCCGCCGTTGGTGTTGGGGCCGTAGAGGATGAACAGATTGGGGAAATGCGGCACGGTGACGCCGAGATAGGCGCGCGGATTGTCGCCGGCCCAGGCCTCGCGGATGCTGCCCTGAGTGCCCTCGATATGCATCGGATAGAGCGGCATCTGCGCCTTGAAGCCGGTCGCCATGACGATGACGTCGGCGGGATGCTCGACCCCGTCCTTGTCGATAACCCCGGTCTCGGTGATCTCCTTGATCGTGCCGGTGACCAGCTCGACATTGTCGCGGGTCAGCGCCTCATACCAGTTGCTGTCGCGCAGCATGCGCTTGCCATAGGGCGGGAAGCTGGGGATGATCTTGGCGAGCAGTTCGGGATCGTGGTTCACCTTGCCGGAGATATATTCGACCAGCTGCTCGCGCACGGCCTCGTTCGCCGCGTTGAGCGAGCGCTCGGGCTCGGGCCAGTTGGGGTCCTTGCGCAGGTTGGGCAGCACCAGGTCGGAGGTCGCCCAGAGCAGCTGGAAGCGATACCATTTGTTGTAATAGGGCACATGCGCAAGGCCCCATTTCACCGCCTCGCCGGTCTCGGCATAGAGCAGCGGATTGTGCCGCGCCCAATGCGGCGAGCGCTGGAAGATGGTGAGGTGCTTGACGATCGGCGCGATCGACGGGCCGAGCTGCATGCCGCGATGGCCCCGGTGCCGATCTGCACGACATTCTTGCCGGCAAGATCGACCGAATGGTCCCAGCGCGCCGAATGGAACATCGGCCCCTTGAAGCGCTCCATGCCGGGAATCTCGGGGGTTGAGGGCCGGTTGAGCAGGCCGGTGCCGCTGATCACCACATTGGCGCGGATGGCATATTCGGAGCCGTCCTTGCGGCGGACTTTGACATCCCAGCGATGGCCCGCCTTGTCCCAGATGGCGGAAAGCACTTCCTCCTCGAAGCGCATCTCCTGCTCGATCCCCATTTCGGCGTAGCAGGTGCGGATATAGTCGATGATCTCGGGGCCGCGGGCGAAATAATGGTCCCAGTCGGGCTTCACCCGGAAGCTGTAGGAATAGAAGTGGTTGGGCGTATCGACCGCGACGCCGGGATAGGTGTTCTCGAACCAGGTGCCGCCGACATCCGGGTTCTTCTCGATCACCACAAAGGGGATGCCGGCCTCTTTGAGCTTGGCCGCCATGGCGAGGCCGGAATAGCCCGCGCCGATCACCACTGCCATGAAGCCATCGAGGTAAGCCTTGGAGGGCTGCTTGCGCCAGCGCACGGTCTTGGCGTCGGTCTGGTCGAAGTTAAGCTCCTCGCGCACCATCGGCAGATATTCCGCCGGCATGTTTGCACCGACGGCGCCGTTGCACATGCGCTGGAGCAAATCGTCGGCCGGGGCGGGCGGCAGCGGGCGATTGTTCGCCGCATAGTCTTCGAAAGTCGCGATCAGCGCGCGGACCAGCTCGCGCTTGAGCTCGGGCACACTGTCGACCTCGAAGGCCCAGGCGCCCTTGATATGCGGGGCATAGCGGCGCAGCAGCCCCTCGTCGCCGCTGAGGTGGGTATGGACCAGCAGCAGCGGCACATCGTCGAGCTCCATCAGCCGCGCTTCGAGCAGAGCGGGTTCCGCCAGCAGGTCTTGCAACACGCCGGCGCGGTGCTCGGGCGGTTCGTGACGGGCGGGTTGAAGCAATGTGTCGGGCATCTTCGCGCTTTCGGCAGACTGTGGGAGAATCGCCGAGTCGGCCATAGCGCGGCATTAATGAATCGCCAATGGTGCATTAGATCCCGAAGCTTGCGCGCTGCAATTGCCAGGCTATGCTGGGTCGGCGGGGCAAGGCAACCTCCCGTCCAGGCGTTCCCGCCCAAGCGTTGTGTCACTGGAACGGGAGGCTCATAGCGGCCTTCTGGGGGAACGCTGATGACCGATGCCGCCGCCGCGCCTGCCGCGCCCAGCTTCCGCGAACTGCTGCACGCCTTCACCCGCATCGGCTTTCTCAGCTTTGGCGGACCCGCCGGGCAAATCGCGCTGATGCAGCACGAGATCGTCGATGAGCGCGGCTGGGTCGAGCAGGGGGCCTATTTGCGCGCCTTGAACCTGTGCCACTTGCTGCCCGGCCCGGAGGCGCAGCAGTTGGCGACGTGGATCGGCTGGCGCTTGCACGGGGTCAAAGGCGGGCTCGCGGCGGGGCTGCTGTTTGTGATTCCCGGCGCGCTGGTTATGCTGGGGCTGTCGCTGCTCTATGCCCTGGCGGCAGGGCTGGGGTGGTTCGCGGCGCTGTTTCTGGGGATCAAGGCGGCGGTGCTGGCGATTGTCGTGCAGGCGTTGATTCGGGTTGGCAAACGCGCGCTGGGCACGAGGTTCAAGCTGGGGCTGGCGCTGCTGGCGTTTCTGGCGCTGTCGCTGCTCGATGCGCCGTTTCCGCTGGTGATCCTGGTGGCGGCGCTGATCGGCGCGGCTGTGGGAGCGGCCAGGCCGGACTGGCTCGGCGCGCATGTCCACGCCGCGCCTGGCCGGTCAGCAAGTCAGCAAGCGGCGGCTGGCGGCAGGCACGCTGGCGACTGTCGCAATCTGGCTGGTCATCTGGCTCGCGCCGATGGCGCTGATCGCCGCGACGCTGGGCACCGGTCACGTCTTATGGGACATCGGCGCGTTCTTCTCCAAGCTGGCGGTGGTCACCTTCGGCGGCGCCTATGCCGTGCTGGCCTATATGGCGCAGGCGGCGGTCGAGAATTACGGCTGGCTGAGCGCGGGCGAGATGGCGGACGGGCTGGGCCTGGCCGAGACCACGCCGGGGCCGCTGATCATGGTCACCCAGTTCACCGGCTTTCTTGCGGCCTGGCGGAGCCCGGAGCCCTTCTCGCAGCTCGGCGCCGGGCTGCTCGGGGCGGGGCTGACCACCTGGGTGACTTTCGCGCCGTGCTTCCTGTGGATCTTCGCCTGCGCGCCCTGGATGGAGCGGCTGGAGCGGGCCAAGGCGTTGCAATCGGCGCTGGCGGCGATCACTGCGGCAGTTGTCGGGGTGATCGCCAATCTGGCGCTGTGGTTCGCGGTGCATGTGCTGTTCGCCCGGCCCGAGGCGGAGGTCTTCGGCCTGCCCGATGTGGCCAGCCTCGATTGGCGCGCGGCGCTGATCGGTGTTGGCGCGGCGCTGCTGCTGTTCCGCTTCAAGCGCGGTGTGATCGCAGTGCTGGGCGCGGCGGCTGCGGCGGGGCTGGTGCTTGGCCAGCTATAGGCGTCTGGCCAGCCAAGCGACCAGCCATAGCCGGATGGCGCTGCCAAGCCCCGGCGGGGTTGCGGCGGCGATACGCTCGGCGTCGATTCGCGCGACCAGAGCGTTGATCGGCAGCCCTTCCGCCCGGGCTGCGGTCTTCAGCATTTCCCAGAACAGGGGTTCGAGGCTGATCGAGGTCTTGTGCCCGGCGATCTCGACCGAGCGTTTGACCGGGGGGTGGTAGGGGGTGGTCACGGCCCTGCCGAAACGTCAATACATATGCTGCCCGCCGTTGATGCTCATCGTCGAACCGGTGACAAAGCCCGCGTTCTCCGAGGCAAGAAACGCCACGCCGCGGGCAATCTCGCTGGCCATGCCCAGCCGGCCAACCGGGATCTTGGCGACGATCTTTTCCAGCACCGGCGCGGGCACGGCGGCGACCATGTCGGTATCGACATAGCCCGGTGCGATGGCGTTGACCGTGACGCCGAATTTCGCGCCTTCCTGCGCCAGCGCTTTGGTAAAGCCGTGGATGCCGCTCTTGGCGGCGGCATAGTTGACCTGGCCATATTGCCCGGCCTGGCCGTTGATCGAGCCGATGTTGACGATCCGCCCCCAGCCGCGCTCGCGCATGCCGGGGAAAGTCGCCTTGGCCATGTTGAAGCAGCCGCCGAGGTTGATCCGCATCACCTCGTTCCAGTCGTCGAAGCTCATCTTGTGGAGCACCGCGTCGCGGGTGATGCCGGCATTGTTGACCAGCACATCGACCGGGCCAAGCTCGGTCGCGACCCGGGCGCAGCCGTCGAGACAGGCCTGGTGGTCGCCGACGTCCCATTTGAAAGCGGGAATGCCGGTTTCGGCGGTGAAGCCGCGCGCCTTGGCGTCGTCGCCCCCATAATTGGCCGCGACGACGAAGCCCATGTCCTTGAGCGCCCGGCAAATGGCATCGCCGATTCCCCTGGTTCCGCCGGTTACGATTGCCACGCGCGCCATGTTCGTCTCCCAGACCGTGGGCCAAATGGCCACTGCATGGGCTACGTCAATCCCGGGCGCGGTTCAAGCGGGCGCTCCTTCGCGAAAGAACGTGAACCCGGTTGGGATGCAGTCGGAATGAGGGCGGAAAGCGGCGCTCAGAAGCGGAACTGGGTTCCGACATAGACCGCCTGGTTGTCCTTCTTGCCGTCGGTCAAGGGACGCAGCCGGTCGCGCTCCTGTGACGAATAGCGCACGCCCGCCGTGACATTGAGATTGCGGGTCAGGCTGTAGCTGCCGCCGACATCGACCAGCTCGTCGCTATTGGCAAAGGTGCGCGGTGCGCTGCCCGGTACCGGTTTCTGGTCGAGCACGATCTTCGGGCTGAACCGCGAGGTGCCGTCATCCCTTGCCGCGTTCGCACCGAAGCTGGCGAGATCGGGCAAGTCCGGCTTTTTGCCGTCGGTTGGTGCAACCAAGCCCTGGGCGAAGCTGTGATAACCGCGCGAAACACCCAGGCTGAAAGCGGTCGGGGCAATCTGCAGCGGGGTGGCGCCAGGCGTCGCCGCAGCGATCGGGCTGCGTGCGCCGCGAACCGAGATCACCTGCACGGTTTGCGGATCGACCCTGACGGCGACTGTCACCGAGCGATCCGGCCGGTTGGCGTTGCCGGCCGGGGTGAAGCGGAACATTTGCCCCTTGCCGAGCGAACTCAGCGGAATTGCCGGAGCGAGCCGCGCGGCGAGCCGCGTCGCGCCCAGCGACTCGGTCGATTCGGAGGCGGGTGCAATTGTCGGCCTGGGCTCGAACCGGCTCGAAAAGGCGAGCACTGCGCTGGGCAGGGCGAGCAGGCTCACCGCCCCCGCCAGCATCACGCCCGAGGTGATGCCGCCGTTCTTGCCGCCCGTGTTCCCGTCGCCGCCCTTGTCAGCCATTCGCAATTATCCACATGCCATCGCCAGACTGGAACCCATTCGAATGCCAGCCCGCCTCCATCGTAACTCCCGACTCTCTTTGACCGGAAAATCTGAACAGAAGCTGATAGTGCGCCGGATCGAGGATTTTCCAAGGTTAATCTGCATGACAGGCGAAGATTCTTCCGGGTTCCAGGTTTTTGCCGCCGCGAATCTGCGCCGGATGCGGCATTCATGGCGGGTTCACGGGCCAGGCCGCCTCTAGCGCCCGCCCCTTGCCGCCAAGGCTGCGGCGGTTATAGAGGCTCTCGGCAGCGCCGCCGCCCAGGCAGGAGCACCTTCGACGACAGGACCCGGATACGACGATGACAGGCAATTTCGACACCGGCCCCACGATTGGCAACATGATCGGAAAACCCAGCGGCAAGGCGACCTTGAGCCTTGCGGCCAAGGCCGGGCTGGCCGCGATGATGGCGCTGGCGCTGGTCGGCTGCGGCGGCAAGAAGAACATAGCCAAGGCCGATCTGGCGGCGTCCAACGTCACCACCATCGGGGTCAACGCCTATCTCTGGCGCGCCAGCCTCGATGCGCTGTCGTTCATGCCGATGCTGCAGACCGACAGCAACGGCGGCGTGATCGTCACCGACTGGTATGCCAATCCGCAGAACCCGGGCGAACGGGTGAAGGTCTCGGTGACCATTCTCGACCGCGATCTGCGGGCGGATGCGCTGCGGGTTTCGGCCAGCCGTCAGGTCGCGCAGAACGGCGGCTGGGTCGATGCGCCGGTGCAGGCGGCGACGGTGCAGCGGCTCGAGGACATCATCCTGACCAAGGCCCGCGATCTGCGGCGCAGCGCCGTCGGCGGATAAGCCCGCATGACCGAGCGCTTCGATCCGTCCGAGGCCGACGGGCGCTGGCAGCGCGTCTGGGACGAACGCCAGTGTTTCCGCGCCGACGATAATTCGCCCAAGCCGCGCAGCTATGTGCTGGAGATGTTTCCCTATCCCTCGGGACGCATCCACATCGGCCATGTCCGCAACTACACCATGGGCGACGTGCTGGCGCGCTACAAGCGGATGCGCGGTTTCGAAGTGCTGCATCCGATGGGCTGGGACGCCTTCGGCATGCCGGCGGAAAACGCGGCGATGGAAAAGGGCGTCCACCCCGGCGGCTGGACCCGCGACAATATCGCCAGCATGAAGAAGCAGCTCAAGCGCCTCGGCTTCGCGCTCGACTGGAGCCGGGAGCTCGCGACCTGCGAGCCGGACTATTACGGCCACGAGCAGGCGCTGTTCCTCGATCTTTATGCGGCGGGGCTGGTTTACCGCAAGGAATCGGCGGTCAACTGGGATCCGGTCGATATGACCGTGCTGGCCAACGAACAGGTGATCGACGGGCGCGGCTGGCGCTCGGGGGCGCTGGTCGAAAAGCGCAAGCTGTCGCAGTGGTTCCTCAAGATCACCGACTTTGCCGAGGAACTGCTCGAAGGGCTGGGCACGCTCGATGGCTGGCCGGAAAAAGTCCGCACGATGCAGGAGAACTGGATCGGCAAGTCGCAGGGCCTGCGCTGCACCTTTCGGTTTCCCGCTGGTTCCCCCCTCCCCTTCAGGGGAGGGGTTGGGGGTGGGGGCTGTCCGGATGGCACTGCCACTGCCGACATACCCCACCCCAACCCCTCCCCTGAAGGGGAGGGACTTTCAGGCATCCCGGTCTTCACCACCCGGCCCGATACGCTCTATGGCGCAAGCTTCGTCGCCATTGCGGCGGACCATCCGTTGGCCCATCGCTGGCGGAAAACGCGCCGGAGTTGCAAGCCTTCATCGCCGAATGCAAGCGCGGCGGGACCACGGCGGCGGAGCTGGAAACGGCGGAGAAGCTGGGCTTCAACACCGGCCTCAGCGTCGAGCATCCGCTCGATGCGAACTGGCACCTGCCGGTCTATGTCGCCAATTTCGTGCTGATGGATTACGGCACCGGCGCGGTGTTCGGCTGCCCGGCGCACGACCAGCGCGATCTCGATTTCGCCCGCAAATACGGCCTGCCGGTGCGCCGCGTGGTCGCCGAGGGTGACAATGACGCGCTCGAATATCGAGGGCGACGAGGCCTATACCGGGCCGGGCAGACTGGTGAATTCGGGCTGGATGTCCGGCATGAGCGTCGATGAGGCCAAGGCCGCAGTCATCGCCAAGGCGCAGCACGAGGGCTGGGGCACGGGCGAAACGCAATACCGCCTGCGCGACTGGGGCGTTTCGCGCCAGCGCTATTGGGGCACGCCGATCCCGTTCATCCACTGCGAGACCTGCGGCGTGGTGCCGGTGCCCAAGGAGCAGCTGCCGGTGGTGCTGCCCGAGGATGTCGATTTCTCAGACGCCGGGCAATCCGCTGCTGCGCCATCGCGACGTGGAAGCATGTCGCTTGCCCGCAGTGCAACGAACCAGCGACGCGCGAGACCGATACGCTCGATACTTTCGTTGATTCTCAGTTGGTATTTCCTGCGCTTCGCCAGCCAGCCGGGCGACGCGCCGTTCGATCCCGAGGCGATCGCCAAGTGGCTGCCGGTCGAGCAATATATCGGCGGGATCGAGCATGCGATCCTGCACCTGCTCTATGCCCGCTTCTGGACGCGGGCGCTTGGAGCGGATCGGCAAGATCAAGGTCAAGGAGCCGTTCGCCAGCCTGTTCACGCAGGGGATGGTGACGCATGAGACCTATTCGCGTCCCGATCCGGCGAACGGCCAGCCGGTCTATTTCAGCGCCTGCCGAAGTCGAGAAGCAGGGCGAAGCGGCGAAGCTTCGAAGGCCGATGGCGCGCCGGTCGAAGTCGGCCGCGTCATCAAGATGTCGAAGTCGAAGAAGAACGTCGTCGATCCCGACGAAATCGTCGCCACCCATGGCGCCGATGCGATCCGCTGGTTCATGCTCTCCGACAGCCCGCCCGAGCGCGACCTGCCGTGGTCCGAGGCCGGGATCGAAGGCTGCTCGCGCTTCGTCCAGCGGCTGTGGCGCTTGTTCGGTCAATACGACGCTGCCGCCACCGGCGAGGACAAGGCGCTCGACCGCAAGCGCGACCAGACCGTCGCCGCCGCCGCCGAAGACATCGAGGCGCTCAGCTTCAACAAGGCCGTCGCCCGCATTTACGATCTCGCCAATGCCATCGACAAGGCCGCGCCCTCCGCCAGCCGCGCCGCCGCGATCCGCACGATCCTGCTGCTGGTCGCGCCGATGATGCCGCATCTCGCCGAGGAAGCCTGGGCCGCCATCGGAGAGGGCCTCATCGCCGAAGCCGCCTGGCCCAGCTTCGATCCCGCCCTGCTGATCGAGGACGAAGTGACCATCGCCATCCAGGTGCTCGGAAAGCTGCGCGATACGATCACCGTCGCCAAGGGCCTGCCCAAGGACGAGCTGGAGGCGCTTGCCCTCGCCAGCGACAAGGTGCAGCGTGCACTCGATGGCAAAGCCGTGAAGAAGGTGATCGTCGTGCCCGACCGGCTGGTGAATCTTGTTGCGTAACCCACCAAGTTCCTCCTTGTTTTTGCGCAGCAAAAATGGGGAGGGGGACCGCCGGGCGCAGCCCGGTGGTGGAGGGGTGCTGCGCGCTTGCGAGTTACCCCTCCGTCAGCGCTTCGCGCTGCCACCTCCCCATTCCCGCTTTGCGGAAACAGGGAGGAATTGGCAGACACTTCGTGCTTTATCGCTGGCCATCCTCCCTCTCTTGCTGTCCGCCTGCGGGCTCCAGCCGCTCTATGCCGGCGGCGGCAGCGGCGCGGTGGCGCAGGGGCTGGCGGGTATCGACATTTCGCCGATCGAGGGCCGCGCCGGCTGGCTGATGCGCAATGCCCTGACCGACCGGCTGCGGCCCGGCGGCGGGCAGGGCGGCACGGCACGCTACCGGCTCGATGTCCGGCTCGACGACAAGCTTGAGGGCCTCGGCCTGCTGTCCGACGAAACCATCGGCCGCGAACGCCGCACTTTGCGTGCGCGCTATCAGCTGGTCGATCTCGGCAGCGGCGAGATATTGCTCGACGCCACCGCCGGATCGGACGCCGGCATCGATGTCGTCAGCTCGGAATATGCGACGATCGCGGCGGAAAACACCGCGCTGGAGAACCTCTCGCGCGAAGTCGCCGACCGGATCGTCACGTCCATCGCGCTGCAATTGCGGCAGCCGGGCAATCCGGCCCCGTGAAGGCGACGCAGAAGGATTTCGCGACAGTGGCCCCGCGCGCGGCGGCTGCGGCCCGGGTGTTCTTCTTCTGCGGTCCCGACGAATCCGGGGCGCACGATGCGGCAGGCCGGATCGCGGAACTGCTCGGCGATATAGGTGAGCGGATCGAGTTTTCCGGCGCCGAACTGAAACGCGATCCGGTGCGGCTCGGCGACGAAGCGCGCTCGACCTCGCTGTTTGGCGATACCCGGCACATCTTCGTGCGCGCCCAGGGCGACGAGGCGCACGATGCGGTCGAAGTGCTGCTGTCGGGACCAATGAGCGATGGAGCCGAGCCCTGCCCGGTGCTGATTGTCGCCAGCGCGGCGACCGACAAGTCGCGCACCGCCAAGCTGCTGGAAGGGCGCGCCGACGCACTGGTGGCGATGTTCCATCCGCCCGACCTTGCCGCCGTCACCAAAGCGGTGCGCGCCATGGCAGGGCCGGCGGGACTCACCTTCGGCGGCGACATCGCCGACCGCATCGCCCGGGCGTCGGGGCTCGACACCCGTCTTGTCCGCTCCGAACTGGCCAAGCTGGCGCTCTATCTCGACGCTTCGCCGGAAAGCCCGCGCGAAGTCGATGCGGCGGCGCTGGAGGCGATCGGCGCGCGGACCGAGGAGGACGGTTTCACCGCGCTGGTCAACGCCGTGCTGGGCGGCGAGAGCAAACGCATTCCCGGCGAACTGCGCCGCATGCGCGAACTCGGGCTCAATCCGGTCGGCCTGCTGCTGGCGATCGAGCGCCGCACGGCGCAGCTCGGGCAATTGGCGGCGAAACTGGGCGCGCGCGGCAGCGTCAGCCAGTTGATCGAAACGGAAGCCAGCGCCCGGCGCATATTCTTCAAGGAAAAGAAAGACATCGCCGACCAGCTGGGGCGCTGGCGCGGCAAGCGGCTCGAGCGGCTGGTCACGCGCCTCGCCGCGCTGCATGCCGCGCTGATGACCAACAGCCAGAATGCCGAGTTGCTGCTGGCCCAGGAACTGGCCGAGATCGGGCGGGCCGCAGCCAGGCACAGCTGATCGCACGGGCAGACCCCAGGCGGTCGTGGCCGGCAAAAGCCGGTTGCCATGCAAATTCAATTGATTGATATTGTCGCTGCGTTGCAGGCTCGCTGATCTCCTGCCGCGCCTTAGAACATGGAACGAATCTTGCGGTCGCTCGCAAAGGGAACATCGACGATGCAGTGTCATGCCGGCGAAAGGCGGCCCGCGTGAATGCCCCGGCCTTTGCCGCGCGGGCCAGGGCTGCACGCGCGCCAGACCTGGCCGCGCCATCGGCGCCCTCGCTCGAACGCCGCCGCCTGCAAAGCTACCTAGGCTTGATGCTGGGCGACATCGTCGCGATTTTCGCGGGCTTCGCCATCGCCGGATATCTCTATCTTGGTCCGGCCGGGGCCGCCGATTCGGCTGTCCAGGCCCAGCTGCTGCTGCCGATTTTCCTGACGATCGCGCTCTATAACGGCAGCTATGCGCTCGATGTGCTGATGCGGCCCTATCTCGGCATGATCCGCGGCGCCTTCGCGCTGCTGCTGTCGGCGGCGTCGGTGGTGTTTATCGCCTTTTACACCAAATCCAGCGCCGAGTTCTCCCGCGTTGCTTTCACCATCGGCGTGCTCCTCGCCGGCGCGATGCTGATCTGGATGCGGGCGCAGTTGCGCAGCTTCGTCGCCTGGCGCTGCGGCGCCCATGTGATGAACGAGCTGGTGATCGACGATGGCGGCCCGCCGGTCGATCTGCCCGGAACCACGAAGATCTCGGCCGGTGCGCTGGGTCTGGTGCCCGATATCGGCGATCCGCATGCGATGGACCGCATCGGTCTCGCCTTGCGCAACGTCGACCGGGTGGTGGTCAGCTGCCCGCCCCGGCGGCGCGGCGCCTGGGCGATCATCCTCAAGGGCGCCAACATCGCCGGCGAGGTGCTCGACGATGCCGTCGTCGAACTCGGAGCGCAGGGCGCCCGCGAGGCCGGCGGGCACGGCTGGCTGCTGGTCTCCGCCGGTCCGCTGGGCATGCGCGCCCGCGCGATCAAGCGGCTGTTCGATATCGCCCTTGCGGGGAGCGCGCTGTTGCTGCTCGCGCCGGTGATGCTGGCGATTGCAGTGGCGATCCTGATCGAGGATGGCCGCCGGTGCTGTTTTTCCAGCGGCGGGTGGGCCGCGGCAATCGCTTTTTCGACATCGCCAAGTTCCGCAGCATGGCGGCAAGGCAGACCGATCGCGAGGGTCTGGTTTCTGCCGCACGCGACGATGGGCGGATCACCCGGGTCGGCAAGGTCATCCGCCGCACCAGCCTCGACGAACTGCCGCAGTTGTTCAATGTGCTTCGCGGCGACATGAGCCTGGTCGGACCGCGCCCGCATGCGATCGGCTCGCAGGCGGGCGACAAGCTGTTCTGGGAAGTCGATAACCGCTATTGGCAGCGCCATTCGCTGCGGCCGGGCCTCAGCGGCCTTGCCCAGGTCAGGGGCCTGCGCGGGGCGACCGAGCAGGAATCCGACCTCGCCAGCCGGTTGCAGGCCGATCTCGAATATCTCGAGGGCTGGACGATCTGGCGCGATATCCGGATTGTGTTCCTGACGCTGCGGGTGCTGCTGCATGACAAGGCGTTTTAGGGCTGCGGCGACAGCAGGACTTGCCATTGCTCCCATCAGGCCCTAATGGCGCGCGCTTCGCAGACACGTGAGGAGTTGCCTTCCTGGCGATTCCAGGGTCCGCCTGGCCAACAAGGGCTGCCAGGGCTGACCGGACGCGTCGCACTGAAAAGGAGACGAAAATGCCCAAGCTCAAGACCAAGAGCGGCGTCAAAAAGCGCTTCAAGCTCACGGCAACCGGCAAGATCAAGCACGGCGTGGTCGGCAAGCGCCACCGCCTGATGAGCCACAATGCCAAGTACATCCGCCAGAACCGCGGGACCGACGTGATCTCCGATGCCGATGCAAAGGTGATCAAGAAGTGGGCGCCCTACGGGCTGAACTGAGCGAGTCTCCCAGGGGACATCGCTGCACAGACATTCGGAGTACCAAGACATGGCAAGAGTCAAAAGGGGCGTAACTACCCGCGCCAAGCACAAGCGGCTTCTCGAACAGGCGGCGGGTTACCGCGGCCGCCGCAAGAATACGATTCGCGTCGCCCGCCAGGCGGTCGAAAAGGCCGGGCAATATGCCTACCGCGACCGCAAGGTGAAGAAGCGGAGTTTCCGCGCGCTGTGGATCCAGCGGATCAACGCGGCGGTGCGCGCCGAAGGCCTCACCTATTCGCAGTTCATCCACGGCGCCAAGCTGGCGGGCATCGAGCTCGACCGCAAGGCGATGGCCGATCTGGCGATGAACGAAGGCGGCATTTTCTCCACCGTCATCGCCCAGGCAAGAGGCGCGCTGGCGTAAGCCGCCGCCGCGTCGATTGCAGTAATGCCAGAGGGCGCGGCCGCATAGGCTGCGCCCTTTTTGCGTTCTTGCGCTGGCCCGCTGAATACTTTAGACGATTGAGTAACAAGCAATAGGCTAACGGGTCGCAAAACGAGAAAAACGGGGTCCAACGGGTGTCGCATTTTTGCGAAGTAAACGTGCGGTTCTTTCCGCCACCGCAGGAGCTGCGCCGGTATTTTACGACATTCTATCTCGCGGAGTGGACGGTTGCAGCTGGTGAAACGATAGTTGATTATCTGCTGCCTGAATGGGCCAATCTACGCTTTCATTCCGGCAGCTTTCCGGTTTCCACCTCCCGATCGGGTTCACGCCTCGCCGGCACTTCGTTTCCGGTGACCGGGCCGAGCAGCGAGGCCTTGCGCTTCGAGATCGGATCGTCGCGCATGTGGGGCATCGGCCTGCTGCCCCTGGGCTGGGCCAAATTCGTCGTTGCCAGTGCTTCCGATTTCGCCAATCTGGCAGTCGATGGCTTCACCCACCCGGCATTCGCCAGCTTCACCGGCCTCGCCGGGTCCGTCTATGGCAGCAAGCCCGACCCGATGGCGGAACTTGGCCGGATCGAGGGGCACTTCCTCGAGCGCATCGGCGAGCCTGTCGCCGACGAGGCGCGGATTCATGCCATTCATGCAGCGATGGTCGATCCCGAAACGACGGCGGTCGGCGATCTGGTCGCACGCGCGGGGATAAGCCAGCGGACGCTTGAGCGGATCTGCGGGCGGGTGTTCGGCTTCTCGCCGAAGCTGCTGCTGCGGCGTCAGCGGTTCATGCGCAGTCTCAGCCATTTCATGCTTGATCCCTCGCTCAGGTGGATCGGCGCGATCGACGGAAATTATCACGACCAGGCCCAGTTCGTGCGGGATTTCCGCCAGTTCATGGGGATGTCGCCAAGGCAATTCGCCGCGCTCGACAAGCCGATCATCGGTGCGGTGATGCGCGAGAGGATGCGCTTTTTCAGTTCGCCCGTGCAGACCCTCGACAGTCCCGATGGACCGAGCGCGCTCGGCTGATTGCGATTCCGCCCTTTCGCCCCTAAGGAGCGCCGCTTGGGCACCAATCGGGCGGACGGAATTCCAGTGGACTACGCAGCAACCGGGCAGGAGGCGCTCTCGCGGATCGCGGGAGCCGGCGATCTCGATGCGCTGGAGGCGCTGCGCGTGGAATTCCTTGGCAAGCAAGGTTCGATTTCCGCGCTTCTCAAGAGCTTGGGCGCGCTGTCTCCGGACGAGCGCCAGTCGGAAGGCCCAAAGATTCACGGCCTGCGCGAAGCCGTCACCGTGGCACTGACCAGCCGCAAGTCGGCCCTGGAAGGCGCGGCGTTGGAAGCGCGCCTTGCCTCCGAACGCATCGACCTGTCGCTGCCCGCGCCCGAAGCCCCGCGCGGCTCGGTCCACCCGGTCAGTCAGACGATGGACGAACTGGCGGAAATCTTCGCAGATCTGGGGTTTGCGGTCGCCACCGGCCCGGAAATCGAGGACGACTGGCATAACTTCACCGCGCTCAACATGCCCGAAAGCCACCCGGCGCGGGCGATGCACGATACGTTCTACTTTGGCAGCCAATGCGACACCAAGTCGCCGCCAGGCGCAACCAAGGCGCCGCAAATGCTGCTCAGGACGCACACTTCGCCCGTGCAGATCCGCTCGATGCTGTCGGTTGTGCAAGACAGTCCCGGGGGCGCGCCCCTGCGGATCATCGCCCCTGGCCGGGTCTATCGTTCGGACAGCGACGCCACCCACACGCCGATGTTCCACCAGATCGAAGGGCTGGTGATCGACAAGGGCATCCACCTCGGCCATCTCAAATGGACTCTGGAGACGCTGCTCAAGGCCTTCTTCGAGCGCGACGACATCGTGCTGCGACTGCGCCCCTCCTACTTCCCCTTCACCGAGCCTTCGGTCGAGGTCGATACCGGCTACAGCTTTGAGGCTGGACGCCGCGTGGTCGGCGGCAGCGGCGATGCGCCGGGGCACAGCTGGATGGAATTGCTGGGCAGCGGCATGGTCAACCGCCATGTGCTGGCTGCGGGCGGGCTTCGACCCTGACGAATGGCAGGGCTTCGCCTTCGGCGTCGGGGTCGACCGGCTGGCGATGCTCAAATACGGGATGAACGATCTGCGCGCCTTCTTCGACGGCGATGTCCGCTGGCTGGCGCATTATGGCTTCGCGGCGCTTGACGTGCCGACGCTGTCGGGCGGAGTGGGGACGCCAGCATGAGGAAGAGAAGAGTGGTTCTCGCAGAGGCGCAGAGGAAGCAGGGCGCGCAGAGATATTGCTTTGCGCCGCAGGCTACAGCTCCAATCCAGCGTTCCGCCACCGGAAGCGTTGAAGGTGAGCGGGGCTTCGCCCCGAGCTCAGCTTCTCTGCGCCCTTTGCTTCCTCTGCGCCTCCGCGAGAACCCCACTTCCTTTACGCATGCAGGAGCAGGGCTGTGAAGTTCACCCTTTCCTGGCTGCAAGGACCACATCGACACTTCGGCCTCGGTCGAGGAGATCGCCCGCACGCTCAATGCCATCGGCCTCGAAGTGGAGGGCGTGGAAGACCCGGCGGAGAAGCTGGCTGGGTTCCGCATCGCCAAAGTGCTGACCGCCGAACGTCATCCCAACGCCGACAAGTTGCAAGTGCTCACTGTCGATGCCGGGGATGGCCAGCCGCTCCAGGTGGTCTGCGGCGCGCCCAATGCGCGGGCCGGGCCTTGTTGGCGTGCTTGGGCTGCCCGGCGCGGTGGTTCCGGCCAATGGCATGGAGCTTAAGGTCGCGGCGGTGCGCGGGGTCGAATCGAACGGCATGATGTGTTCGACCCGCGAGCTGGAGCTGGGCGAGGATCATGACGGGATCATCGAACTGCCCGCAGATGCGCCGGTGGGAACGAGCTTCGCCGACTATACCGGGTCCGATCCGGTGTTCGATGTGGCCATCACGCCGAACCGCCCGGACTGCATGGGCGTCAATGGCATCGCCCGCGATCTGATCGCCGCGAAGATCGGCATGCCGCCGATGAATGCGCCCAGCTACGCGGCAATCGAGGGCTCGTTCCCGTTCCCCGCAAAGATCGGCGTCGAGCCGGACAGCGGCTGCCACATCTTCTGGGGCCGGGTGATCCGGGGGGTGAGGAACGGCCCCAGCCCGGACTGGCTGCAGGCGCGGCTGAAAGCGGTGGGTCTGCGCCCGATCTCGGCGCTGGTCGATATCACCAATTTCTTCTCGCTCGATCAGGCGCGGCCGCTGCATGTCTATGACATGGCGAAGCTCTCTGGTCCGGTGGTGGCGCGGCGGGGACGCGAGGGGGAGAGCTTCCTTGCGCTCAACGGCAAGGATTACACCGTCACGCCCGATGATTGCGTGATCGCCGACGATGCGCGGGTGCTCGGGTTTGGCGGGGTGATGGGCGGCGAGTTCACCGGCGTCACCGAGGCGACCACCGACGTGCTGCTCGAATGCGCCTGGTTCGATCCCGAATGGATCGGGCAGACCGGGCGGCGGCATGGGATTACCTCGGACGCCCGCGCGCGGTTCGAGCGCGGCATCGATCCGATGCAGCTTTCCGTTGTGATCGAGACGGCGGCGCAGATGATTGTCGATCTGTGCGGCGGCGAGGCGTCGGAGCCGCGCATTGCCGGGGAGTTCCCCGCAGGCGGCTATCCGCATGTGCTCAAGACGGTGCCATACCGCTGCGAGATGGCGCTGACGCTGGGCGGAGTCGATATCGACCGGCAGGAGCAGCGCAATATCCTCGGGCGGCTGGGTTTCATCTCGGCAGACCCGATCGAGGCCGAAGTCTGGAACATTCTGGTCCCGACCTGGCGGCCCGATGTCGATGGCTGGCCCGATCTGGTCGAGGAAGTGGTGCGGATTTACGGGCTGGACAATGTCGCCTCCGTGCCGCTGCCAAGGGCGGACGGCGTGGCAAGGCCGACGGCCACCCCGGCGCAGAAGCTGGAACGCCGCCTGCGGCGTGCTGCGGCGGCGCGGGGCAATCACGAGGCGGTGACCTGGTCGTTTCTGCCCGAAGCCGATGCTGCGGCTTTTGCGGACGGGGATATCTGGACGCTGGCCAATCCGATCAGCGAGGACATGAAGACGATGCGCCCGTCATTGCTGCCCGGCCTGCTGGCAGCAGCGAAGCGCAATCTGGATCGCGGCGCGGCGGGGCTCAGGCTGTTCGAGATCGGGCGGCGCTATTTGCGCGGGGAGAGCGGGCATGAGCGACGAGCGCCTGTCGCTGGCGGTGTTGCTGGCGGGCGAGAAAGGCCCGCGCGGCTGGGCGACCGGCAAAGCGGTCGATTTCGATGCCTTCGATGCCAAGGCCGAAGCGCTGGCGCTGCTAGCCGAAGCGGGCGCACCGGTCGATAATCTGCAAGTGATGGGGGAGGCTGGCAGTCAGTTCCATCCCGGCCAGTCGGCGACGCTGCGGCTGGGGCCGAAGAATGTGCTGGCGCGCTTCGGCATGCTGCATCCGGCGATCTGCAAGCAGTTCGATATCGACGCGCCGGTGGCTGTGGCCGAGCTGTTCCTCGATGCAGTGCCGGGCAAGAAAGGCGCGGCGACTTTCGCCCGCGTGCAATATGCGCCGCCGGCGCTTCAGGCTGTGACGCGCGATTTTGCCTTTCTGGTGCCGGTGGATTTGCCTGCGGGCGATCTGGTCCGCGTTGTGAAGGGGGCGGACAAGGCCAACATGGTTGCCGCGCGGCTGTTTGACGATTTCCGGGGGCAGGGCGTGCCGGAGGGGCAGAAGTCGCTGGCCATCGAAGTCACGCTCCAGCCGGGCGAGAAGAGCTACGATGAGGCGGAGCTCAAGGCAATTGCTGAGCGGGTGACTGCTGCTGCGACGAAGCTTGGGGCGGTGTTGCGCAACTAGTCCCCCTCCCGCTTGCGGGAGGGGTTAGGGGTGGGCCTGTGCCGCACCTCTCCGCCCGCCGACTGACCCACCCCCGACCCCTCCCGCAAGCGGGAGGGGAGAAGAGTTAGAAAATGACTTCCAACCTCACCAGTTCCTCCAGGCGCACCTTCGCCATCATCTCGCATCCCGACGCGGGCAAGACCACGCTGACCGAGAAGCTGCTGCTGCAAGGCGGCGCGATCCACTTGGCCGGCGAGGTCAAGGCGCGCGGGCAGGCGCGGCGGGCGCGGTCGGACTGGATGAAGATCGAGCAGCAGCGCGGGATTTCGGTCACCTCGAGCGTGATGACCTTCGAGCGCGAGGGCATCACCTTCAACCTGCTCGATACGCCGGGGCACGAGGATTTCTCCGAGGATACCTACCGCACGCTCACCGCCGTCGATTCGGCGATCATGGTGATCGACGCCGCCAAGGGCATCGAGCCGCAGACGCGGAAACTGTTCGAGGTCTGCCGGCTGCGCTCGGTGCCGATCGTCACTTTCATCAACAAGGTCGATCGCGAGGGCCGCTCGCCGTTCGATCTGATGGACGAGGTCGCCGATGCCCTCGCGCTCGATGTCTGCCCGATGTCGTGGCCGGTCGGGATGGGCGGCGTCTTCCAGGGCGTGCTCGATTTCGCCACCGGGCTCACCAGCCGCCCCGAAGGCGACAGCCGCGAGTTTTTGGGAAAGCGCGAGACGGCTGACTTGCCGGGCGACATCGCCGACGAGGTGGAATTGGCGCGCGGCGGTTATCCCGAATTCGATCTGGCGGCCTATCGCCATGGCGATCTGACCCCGGTCTATTTCGGCTCGGCGCTGAAGAATTTCGGCGTGGCGGAACTGATCGACGCGATCGCCCGCTTCGCCCCGCCGCCGCGCCCGCAGCCTTCGTCGAGCGGCGAGATTTCGCCCGAACTGCCCGAGGTCACCGGCTTCGTGTTCAAGGTGCAGGCCAACATGGACCCGCAGCACCGCGACCGGATCGCCTTCATGCGGCTGGTCTCGGGCACCTTCAGGCGCGGGATGAAGCTCACCCCATCCGGCAGCGGCAAACCGATTGCCGTCCACTCGCCGATCCTGTTCTTCGCCCAGGACCGCGAGATTGCCGATACCGCCGAGGCGGGCGACATCATCGGCATTCCCAACCACGGCACGCTTGCGGGTCGGCGATACGCTGAGCGAGAAGAACGACGTGCGCTTCACCGGGCTGCCCAATTTCGCGCCGGAAATCCTGCGGCGGGTGGCGCTGAAGGATCCGACCAAGACCAAGCAGCTCAGGAAGGCGCTCGACGATCTGTCGCGAGGAAGGCGTGATCCAGGTGTTCTACCCGGAGATCGGCGCGCAGTGGATCGTCGGGGTGGTCGGCCAGTTGCAGCTGGAAGTGCTGATCTCGCGGCTGGAAGCGGAGTACAAGGTCGCGGCGGTGCTGGAACCATCGCCGTTCGATACCGCCCGCTGGCTCAAGGGCAGCGAGGCGGCGATCAAGGGCTTTGCCGACTTCAATATCTCGAACCTGGCCAAGGACCGCGACGGCGATCCGGTGTTCATGGCGCGATCGAGCTGGGATGTCGGCTATCAGCAGGAGAAGCATCCCGAGCTGGCGTTTTCCGCCACCAAGGAGCGATAAGGCGGTGCAGACGAAGACAGCCAGCCGGCGCCGCCGCCGATGCCATCTTCCAAATGATCGAGGATGCGGGCAAAGACTGGGACGGCAGCGACCCGCTGCGCGTGCTCGGCTGACGGAAGAGAAGCAATGACCCTATCGCAGGAAGCGCTAGCCATGGCGGCGAAGGTGGAAGCCTTCGTGCGCGAGGCCGTAATCCCCTATGAGGCCGATCCGCGCCGCGACCACCACGGCGCGCCGCTCGACGAGATGGTTTACGAGATGCGCGAGAAGGCGCGGACCGCAGGCGTGCTGACGCCGCACATTCATACCGACGGGACGCACCGCAGCCAGCGCGATACCGCCGCGATCCTGATCAAGTCGGGCCTGTCGCCGCTCGGCCCGCTCGCCTGCAACACCAATGCGCCCGACGAAGGCAACATGTATCTGATCGGCCATGTCGCCAGCCCGGAGCTCCAGCAGCGGTTCCTGACCGGGCTGCATGAAGGCCGCGCGCGCTCGGCCTTCCTGATGACCGAGCCGGCCGAGGACGGCGGGGCCGGCGCGGACCCGTCGATGATGCAGACCAGCTGCCGCCAGGACGGCAACCACTGGGTGGTGAACGGCCGCAAATGCTTCATCACCGGCTTCGAGGGCGCCAGCGTCGGCATCGTCATGGCCAAGGCGGAAGAAGGGGCGTGCATGTTCCTGGTCGATCTGCCCGATCCCGCGATCCGCATCGAGCATATCCCCAACACCATCGACAGCTCGATGCCCGGCGGCCACGCGACATTGACCATAGACAATCTGCGCATCCCCGCCGACCAGATGCTCGGCCAGGCCGGCGAAGGCTTCAAATACGCGCAAATCCGCCTGTCCCCGGCGCGGCTGTCGCATTGCATGCGCTGGCTCGGCTGCTGCATACGGGCGCACGAAATCGCCACCGACTACGCCAACCGCCGCATGGCCTTCGGCAAGCTGCTGATCGATCATGAGGGCGTCGGCTTCATGCTCGCCGAGAACATGATCGACCTGAAACAGTGCGAGCTGATCATCGACTGGTGCGCCGGCGTGCTCGATACCGGCTCGCTCGGCACGGCGGAAAGCTCGATGGCCAAGGTCGCGGTGTCCGAGGCGCTGATGCGGGTCGCCGACCGCTGCGTCCAGGCGATGGGCGGAACCGGTGTCACCGACAAGACCATCGTCGAGCAGGTCTACCGCGAAATTCGGGCCTTCCGCATTTACGACGGGCCGACCGAGGTCCACAAATGGAGCCTCGCCAAGAAGATCAAGCGTGACTGGAAAGCGGCGCAAGCATAGGAGCCGAACCATGGGCAGCCAGGACATTGTCGCCGCCAATTCGGGCACCAGCGCCGTGCGCGCGGGCTATGGCTTCGACGAGGCGGGCCTCGCGCGCTGGATGGCGGATAATGTCGCGGGCTTCGCCGGGCCGCTGACGGTCGAGCAGTTCAAGGGCGGTCAGTCCAACCCGACCTACAAGCTGATAACGCCGGGCACGGCTTATGTGCTGCGCCGCAAGCCGCCGGGCGAACTGCTGCCCGGCGCGCATGCGATCGACCGCGAGGCGCGGGTGCTTGGCGCGCTGGGCGCGGCCGGCTTTCCCGTGGCGCAGATGCACGGCCTGTGCACCGACGAAAGCGTGATCGGCACCTGGTTCTATGTGATGGCCATGGTCGAGGGCCGGGTGTTCTGGGACGCGACCTTCCCGGAAGTCTCGCGCGAAGAGCGCCCCGCCTATTTCGATGCGATGAACGCGGCCATGGCGCAGCTGCATGCGTTCGATCCGCAGGCGATCGGACTCGGCGACTATGGCAAGCCGGGCAATTACTTCGCGCGCCAGATCGGCCGCTGGGGCCGCCAATACAGCGAGGACGAGCTTGCCGGGCGCAACCCGGACATGGACGCGCTGCTCGAATGGCTGCCGGGCGCGATCCCGCCGGGCGACGAGACCAGCGTGATCCATGGCGATTTCCGCTGCGACAACATGATCTTCCACCCCACCGAGCCGCGCATCCTCGCGGTGCTCGACTGGGAGCTGTCGACGCTCGGGCACCCGCTCGCCGATTTCGCCTATCACGCGATGATGTACCGGATGCCGCCCGATATCGTTCCCGGGCTGGGCGGGGCCGATCTCGCCGCGCTCAATATCCCGTCAGAGGCGGACTATGTCGCCGCCTATTGCGCGCGCACTGGCCGCGCGGGGCTGGCGAACTACGAATTCTACCTCGCCTTCAACCTGTTCCGCCTCGCCGCGATCTTCCACGGCATCAAGGGCCGGGTGCTGCGCGGCACCGCCGCCAACGCCCAGGCGGCGAGCCGCGCCGAAGCCTTCCCCCGCCTCGCCGCCCTCGCGCGTGAGGCGATGGAGGAGTGCCGGGCCCGGTCGTAATCCTGCTGCCTGGCATCCGCCGGGGAAGCGCACGCCCCGGCGATCCACCGGCGAGACAAAAAAAGGGGCCGGCTTGCGCCGACCCCCTTGGAAGTTTTGGGAGAGGATGCCTGAAAGGCACCCCCGATATGGGCCGCGCCCGGAAATGCTGCAAGTGCGAAATAGGCGCGGACTGGTGAGAAAAACTCAATCGCGCCGCACTCCGTGCAGGGTGACCGGCCCGATAGGCCGGCGTCGCGGTGAAGGCGATCTTCGCCGCGCCGACCTGGGCGTCGCCGATCAGGCGGTTGACCCACAGATTGGCGACCTTGACCGCGATCCGGTTGACGCCCCGGCGCAGACTTGCCCGGCGCAGACTTGCAGGATGATCTCGAGGCGGATCGGGGCATGCCATGCGCCGCCCACCGGCTTGCCGTTGACCGAGACTTCTCGACCACCGCAGGCAACATCACCGAAGACGTTGTCATGGGCTATCTCGACCGGCATATCCGCAAGGACGGCTTCAGCCCCTCCGCATGATCCTACCGGCGTCAGCCGGCAAGTCATTCAGGGATTTACGCACCTGTCACCGCGATTACTCGGTGCCGCTGCGGACTTCGGTCTGGCGGTTGGAGGCGGCGGGAATGGTGGCGACGTCGCTGGCGGTGGCGGCGGAGAGCTGGCTGAAGCGGCGGCGCTGGACCCGGCAAGAATCCCGGCGGCGGGCTTGAGGCAGGAACGCGGCGGTCCGGGCGGGAGATGCGCGGTTCGCGCTGGGCGAGTTAAGGGATTTATGCACGTGGCACCGTAACCCTAGGGATTTATGCACGTGGCACCGTAACCCCCACCCTCAAGGGCTGGGAACAGGGCCGCCGTCAGCCCGACGCCACCGCCAGCGCCTATCTCAGCGTCATCGCCCATCTGCCCCGCGAAGCCCGTGACGTGCTGCGCGCGGCCTGACCGTTCGGGCCTGTTTCCCGGATCGGGAGGGGCTGCGATGCTGCGCATCGAGCCAGCATTCCAGAGACACACCTCACGCACGGGTGCATGACGGGATTGCGCCGGTTTTGAAGAGTGCGATCCGCACCCTTGGGCGGGAAGCGCGGAAGGGATTGGCGGTTTTGCGCCATCCGTCGAGACGGCGATGCGCACCCTCAACGTGCAGGATCAGGATCACCCAAATCACACGTTCAACAGAGCGTCGATCGCAAGTCCGTCACCTGACTGGGGCCATCTTCTCAGTAATATAGCGAACCGTCATATCCTGTCCGGTCTCCGTCAGGCCCTGCTTCTTCGCTGCCGTTTCCGCCATTTGGAGTGCACGCTTCAGCAAGTCGCGCCTCTCGCCTACGTCTTTGCTACGATCAGCCTGCCTTGCGAGGAGCATGGCTTCTTCCTGTAGAGCTTCCGGGTCATTCGCGTTCAGGCGCATTTGATGCACCCTGCGTCGATCAGCGTCTTTCTGGTTAAATTGGTAGCACAGGTCCAGTTCGCGCATGGCGGCCATGTCTCCGCCTGCTGCGGCGATTTCGAGGTCATCGATCTGCGGTTGGTTATAGATGCAATCGGTTGTGGCGTTCTTCGTCGGGCCGCAAGCGGTGAGAAAAGCGAAAGGTATCGCGATCATCCAGGAACATTGGCGCTTCATTGACCACGTCCATAACGGACCCAGTGGCCGTCATTTTTTATGCCAACGAAACCATCGCTCCAGTTCCAAAGCGTCTTGTTCGTTGCGGCCACGACCGTTCTGCCACCCAAAAGTTCGGATAGCCGTTGCGCAAAGCTATTTTCACCCGCCGCCGTAGAGCAGCCCCAGAGCTTGATCGGCATGTTCGGGTTAACATGATTGTCCTGCAGCCACCTGACAAATTGCTGAGGATTGAGGCATGTCGGCCCTGACTTTGCATGCACACAGAAAACATTGGCACTGGCGTGACCGAAAATGTGATTCCACCCATCCCGAACATCGCGGGGAAGGCTTTGGTACTCACGATCGGCCGCTTGCTGCATCAAGGGCTCTTCAAACGGGAAGAGATTGTATTCCTTCAACCCCTGCGGATCCACCCAATTAACCGGATTCCCCCCAACATAGCCATACAAATTCGCGCCCCCCGCCAGCCCGATCGGGTCCGCCTCGGTATAGCGCCCGAGCGACGGATCGTAATCGCGGTTGTGGTTGTGCCACAGCCCGCCCGCGAGGTCCTTCCACTGGCCGGGATAGCCCAGCGCCAGCGGGTTGGTGCCGGCGATCAGGATCGGGTTGCCCCAGGGGTCGCGGGTGACGCTGGTGGTCATCGCGCCCGCCGCGTTGGTCAGCATCACCGGCTCGCCGAGGTTGCCGGTGTGGATATAGCTCCACGCCGGGCTGGCGACCGCGCCGGTGGCCATCGCCAGCGGCGTGTCATCGAGCCAGGCGTATTCGCGCAGCCCGTCCACCTGGCGTGTCGGCCATCTCGGTAGCGGCATCTGGTCTTGCTCCCGTTGGACCCCTGGCCGGTATTACCGGCGAGGCGGGCCAAGAGCAAACGGCGAAGTCCGGGCGCGCCTGCCCACTGCCGCAGTCTGCACCCGGTCGAGTCCGGCGCCGTCAACCGCAGCCAGCCGGTGTTCACGGCGGCGCAGCTGGGGATTTCCTGCCGGGCAATCAGAGTCCGGCAATCTCCCGCCCCTTCCGGGCATGGGTCTGGAATTCCGCGCGGTCGTTGACCCGCGGGAAGGGTTCGTCCGGCACGGGCACGCCAAGATGGGCGCAGAGCGGCTCCCAGCCTTGCGCGGGCTCGAACACCAGCAGGCGCTCGGGCGGGATCAGCCGCTGCACTGCGGCATTGTGCCGCTCGAAGGCGGCGATGACATTGGCCTTGGCGAAATCGAAGGCGAAAGTGTCGCGTCCGATGATCAGTCCGCCGAACAGCATCGGGTGATCGTCGGTCCAGGAGGCGAGCCCCATGTTCGCCATTTCCTGCAGTATGGTCTCGCTCATGCTCTCGTACCAGCGCTCGGGATCGCGCTTCGAGAGGACCACCTTGGCCTCGGGGTAGCGTTCCGCCAGCTGGGCGTAGAAGTGGCAGCCTGGCCAGTCGACCGTGGCGCGATAGGGGCCATAGACCTCCTCCCAGTCCACCGTCTCGCCCTTCGCGGCGCGGTTCCAGAAGGGTATCTGTTCGGGATGGGCGAGCACCTCGACCATGTGGTGGCACGGGCCGAAGCCCAGCCTTTCCAGCGCGGTCTTGAGTGTCAGCGTGCCGGTGCGGCCCAGTCCCGCGCCGATTGCCTCTAGCGCCATTTAGCCCTCCTCCGCCATCCATCCGGCTGCAAAATGTGCGAAACATCCTGAAGGGATTGCCCGGATTGGGCAAGGGTCCTAGCCATGGCGGATGGCCGATTTCACAGACAGCCTGACGGCAGACCATATCGCGACGATCTCGCGGCAGAGCGTGTTCTTTGTCGCCACCGCCGCTGCGCAAGGGCGAATCAATCTCAGCCCCAAGGGCTATGACAGCTTTCGCGTCCTGTCGCCCAGCCGCGTCGCCTGGCTCGATCTCGGCGGCTCGGGCAACGAGACCCACGCCCATCTGCTGGCGGACGGACGGATCACTGTGATGATGTGCAATTTCCAGCAGCCGGCGCAGATTTTGCGGATTTACGGTTGCGGCAAACCGGTGCTGCCCGCCGATCCGGAATGGCAGGAACTCGCGGCGCATTTCACTTTGCTGCCCGGCACCCGGCAGATTTTCGATGTGGCGGTCGAAAGCGTGCAGACCAGTTGCGGCTGGGGCGTGCCGGTGCTGGCGCTGGAAAAGGAGCGCGAGACGCTGGTCAAATATCACGCCGCGCAGGATCCGGATGCCTGGGCGGCCAAATACGGCGCGCGCGACCGCAGTATCGACGGGCTGCCGGCCCGGCCGACGGACCGCTATATCGCGGGTGCTTCCGGGGCAGCGCCGCAAGGCTGATTTGCGCCGTGCAGCTCACTTTCGCCAGCTACAATATCCGCAAGGCCATCGGTCTCGACCGGCGACGCGACCCCGACCGGATCATTGCCGTTCTGCGCGAGATCGACGCCGATGTCGTCGCGCTGCAGGAGGCCGACCGGCGCTTCGGCAGCCGCGCTTCGGCGCTGCCGCTGGCCGCGATCGACGATCACACGCCCTACCGGCCCGTGCCGCTGCCCGGCCGCCCGCACAGCATCGGCTGGCACGGCAATGCGCTGCTGGTGCGGCGGGGGATCGAGGTTGCGGACGCAGATATCGTGCCGCTGCCCACGCTGGAGCCGCGCGGCGCGATCCGGGCCGATCTGATCGCGGCGGGCCGGCGGCTGCGGGTGGTCGGCATGCATCTCGATCTGTCGGGGCTGCGCCGCCGCCAGCAGGTCCGCTCGATCCTGCATCATGTCGATGCCTGCGACGGACACTGCCCCACGGTGCTGATGGGCGATCTCAACGAATGGACGCAGCATGGCGGCTGCCTGCACGAGTTTCATGGCGACTGGCGGGTGCTGGCGCCGGGCCGCAGCTTTCCCTCGCGCCGCCCGGTCGCCCAGCTCGACCGGATCGTCGTCTCGCGCGCATGGCGGATTATCGAGGCAAGGGTGCACCACAGCGCGCTTGCCGCGCGCGGCTCGGACCATCTGCCGGTCTATGCCAGGCTGGAGCTGCCCAAAAATTAGGCAGTTGCTTATGAATCGGGCGCTGTGGCGGCGCTTTGCGCATGCGGCATCGCTCACCAGCCGCCGAATCCTAACGAATCGCTAATTTGGCACAGGCTTTGCTTCGTTTGCCTCGCCGGCGTGTGGCCGGTGATTTTTCGGGGGTTAGGCATGAAATTCATCATCGCCATCATCAAGCCCTTCAAACTCGATGAGGTGCGCGAAGCCCTTGGCGCCATCGGCGTTGCAGGCATGACCGTCTCCGAGGTGAAGGGATTCGGAAGGCAGAAGGGCCAGACCGAGATTTACCGGGGCGCGGAATATTCGACGAATATGCTGCCCAAGGTGAAGATCGAAGTGGCGACGTCGGACGATCTCGCGCCGCAGGTGGTCGAGACGATCCAGCAGGTCGCCAGCACCGAAGCGATCGGCGACGGCAAGATATTCGTTCTCGATCTCGCTTCCGCCACGCGCATCCGCACCGGCGAATCCGGGGATACCGCGCTGTAATGGGCGCTTCAGACTTCAGGGGAATTGCAATGATCCGCAAGCTTACTTGCGGCCTTGGCATGTTGGGGACATCGCTCTTCGCAGCCAGCGCCGCTTTCGCTCAGGGAGGCCCGGTCAAGGCTCCCACGGTCGAGCAGATGGCCACCATGGTCGACAAGGGCGACACCGCCTGGATGCTGACCTCTTCGGTGCTGGTGCTGATGATGAGCATCCCGGCGCTGGCGCTGTTCTATGGCGGCCTGGTGCGCGCCAAGAACATGCTCAGCGTGCTGATGCAGGTGTTCATGATCGTCAGCATCGCCGCGCTGGTCTGGGTCGGCTGGGGCTATACGATGGCCTTCACCACCGCCAACAGTGTCGCTCCTGCCTTCATCGGCGGGTTCGACAAGGCGTTCCTCGCGGGCGTGACCGGCGGCACTTACGCGGCAACCTTCTCGAACAACGTCTATCTGCCCGAATTCGTCTTCGTCATCTTCCAGATGACCTTCGCCTGCATCACCCCGGCGCTGATCGTCGGGGCGTTCGCTGAGCGCGTCAAGTTCTGGCCGCTGATGCTGTTCATGGTGCTGTGGCTGACGGCGGTCTATTTCCCGATCGCCCACATGGTGTGGTACTGGGCCGGACCCGACTTCCTGCCCGATGCCCCGACCGACGTAGGCTATCTGTGGGGCATGGGCGCGCTCGACTTTGCCGGCGGCACCGTCGTCCACATCAATGCGGGCATCGCCGGCCTGGTCGGCTGCCTGATGATCGGCAAGCGGGTCGGATTCGGCAAGGAAGCAACTCCGCCGCACTCGATGACCATGACCATGATCGGCGCTTCGCTGCTGTGGGTGGGCTGGTTCGGCTTCAACGCCGGCTCCAACCTCGAAGCCAACGGCGTCACGGCGGTGGCCTTCATCAACACCTTCGTCGCCACGGCGGCGGCGGCGGTGAGCTGGTCGATCGTCGAGCAGCTGCATCACGGCAAGCCGTCGATGCTGGGTGCGGCCACGGGTGCGGTGGCCGGACTGGTCGCGATCACCCCGGCCTCGGGCTTCGCGGCGCCGGTGACCTCGATCCTGATGGGCGCGCTGGTCTCGCCGGTCTGCTACCTGTTCGTCAGCTATGTGAAGAACAAGTTCAAATACGACGATACGCTCGATGTCTTCGGCGTCCACTGCATCGGCGGCATCTTCGGCGCCATCGCCACCGGCATCGTCGCCGATCCGGCGCTCGGCGGTCAGGGCTTCTTCGACTACACGAAGTTCCCCGCCGAAGTTGGCGTCTATGACATGGGCGGTCAGGTGATCACCCAGATCAAGGCGGTGGCGCTGACCCTGCTTTGGTCGGGCATCGGCTCCGCGATCCTGTTCTTCATCGTCGACAAGCTGTTCGGCCTGCGTCCCAAGGAAGACGCCGAGCGCGAAGGCCTCGACCTTACCGAACACGGCGAGCGCGCCTACAACACTTGAGTTCAACCAGTTTGGCGGGGCCGGGGGTCCTCCCCTCTCCTCCCCCCCGGTCCCGCCATCCGATGTTCCTCCTGCGAACAACACCTCAAAGGGCCGGAGCGCAAAGCTCCGGCCCCTTTTTTGGCTTTGACAGGCGGGGCCCGGCAGCCCGATAGAATCGGGCGAAAGTCTGTATGGAGGAGAATGCCATGACCGAATCCGCACCCCCGCGCGTGGCGCTGGTCACCGGCGCGGCGCGCGGGCTGGGCAAGGCGATTGCCGGGGCGCTGGCCAAACAGGGCGTCGCGCTGATGCTGGTCGATGTTCTCGCCGATCCGCTGCAAGAGACTTGCGGCGAGCTTCACGCAACCGGCGCAACCTGCGCGGCCTTTCCGGCCGACATCTCCGAACGCGCCAATTGCATCGCGGCGGTCGAAGCCGCCGTCGCTACTTATGGACGGCTCGATATCTTGATCAACGCCGCCGGCTTCATGCGCTTCAACCATATGGTCGATGTGCCGGAGGAGGAGTTCTGGCGGATCATGCAGGTAAACATGGCCGCGCCGTTCTGGTTCGCCCAGGCGGCGATCCCGCATCTGTTGGCCAGCCACGGCAATATCGTCAACGTGCTGTCGCAGAGCGCGCTGATCGGCACGGCATACATCGTGCCCTATTCGATGTCGAAGGCGGCGCTGATGCAGCTGACCAAGTCGCTGGCGTTGGAATATGTCGGCAAGCCGATCCGGATCAATGGAGTCGCGCCCGGCTCGATGATGACCGGGATCAGCGACGGCACCCGGCCGCCCGTGGACGTCGATTTCGCGCTGATGAAGCGCTATTCGGGCGAGCGCGAGATCGCCGATCCGGCGGAAGTGGCGGCGGTGGTGGCGTTCATCTCCTCGCCCGCCGCCAGTGTGGTGCATGGCGCGATCTGGACGGCCGATGGCGGGGTGACGGCTGGCTGAGCTATTCGGGGGAAGCCGGAGCCTCCCGCTCCCGCCACCTTGCGCGAATCATGTCCGAGGTCTCACGGCTGCCGTCATGGGTCCAGCCTGGCACGCGCCAGAGGTAGCCCAGCTTGCTGCCCCAGGGCGCGGTCCGCACGTCGCGCAGCAGCGCGATCCATTCGTGGAACACCGACCACAGAATGGCGAAACTTCCCAGCTGCCTGACGATCCCGTAGCGGATTTTCTCGCCGTCCAGCTCGGGCTGGAAGCTGCCGAACAGCCGGTCCCAGACGATGAACACGCCGGCATAGTTGCGGTCGAGATAGACCGGGTTGGTGGCGTGGTGGACGCGGTGGTGCGAGGGCGTGTTCATCACCGCTTCGAACCAGCGCGGCATTCTGCCGATCGCGCCGGTATGGATCCAGAATTGATAGATCAGATTGAAGCCGGCGCAGACCGCCAGCATCGCCGGGTGGAAACCGATCAGCGTCAGCGGAATGCGGAACAGGAACGACAGCGCGAAAAATCCGGTCCAGGTCTGGCGCAGCGCGGTCGAGAGATTGTAGTGCTGGCTGGTGTGGTGATTGACATGGCTCGCCCAGAACCAGCGCACCCGGTGGCCCAGCCGGTGGCCCCAGTAATAGCCGAAATCGTCGAGCACGAAGCAGGCGGCCCAGGCCCACCAGGCCCAGCCGATGGCGATCGGGCGAAATTGGTAGAGCCAGACGGCGGCGGCGAAGACCAGCCCGCCGGTCAGCACGCCGCTGACGGTGCTGCCAAGCCCCAGCGCCAGCGAGGTCAGCGTGTCGCGCGGCTCATAGGCTTGCGGCGCACGCGCCCTGGCCCAGAGCATTTCGAGCAGGATCAGCAGGACGAATCCGGGAATCGCCCAGGCGACGGGGTCGAAGCCCGGCACGGCGTCAGGCTCCCAGCCGCCGCAAGCTGCCCGCCCAGGTTTGAGCTTGCGCGCCCAGGTCCAGCGTGATCGCGCCGAACTGCCGCTCGCCGGTGGTGAGGGTCAGGAAATTGCGGTCGAGCCGCAGGCCCTCGTGGCTCTCGATCGGGCGGGCGACGAAATGCACGCCGTGGCGGCGCAGCAGCAGCACGCGCCCATCGGCATCGCGGAGCAATGCGCCGATCCCGGCCCGGTCGAGCACGATATCGACCGGCTCGAAACCATACAGCGCCTCGCCGGCCAGCGCGCGCGCCTGGTCTTCGCTCCGCAACCTCACGTCGCCGCCGAGGCCCAGTCGCCAGCAGATCAGGGCCAGCACCAGCACCGCCGCCAGCGATGCGGCCAGTTGGATGGCAAGCGGAATCACTGCTTCCCTGCGGCCAGCATGTCGACCATCGGGCGCACCGGCGCGAGGTCGTAACCGGCCTGCGCCGCGCTTGCCGCCAAGGCATCCGGATCGGCGCCGCGACTCGCCTCGGCCAGGGCCCACAGCAGGGTCGAGCGGGTGCCCGAGCGGCAATAGGCCAGCACCGGACCCTGCGCCGCCGCCAGCGCCTGGGCCATGGCCTTGACCTGGCCTTCGCTGAAGCCGGTATGGGTGACCGGGATGGCGACATAGCCAATGCCGGCCGCGCGCGCCGCCGCCTCGATCTCATCGCCGGGCGTCTGGTCGTCGCTCTCGCCCTCGGGCCGGTTGTTGACGATCAGGCCGATGCCCATGGCCTTGGCCTCGGCCACTTCGGCAAGGCCGATCTGCGGGCTGGCGAAAATCGAGTCGGTGAGTTTGCGGAACATGGCGCCGATGGTTTCCCGGTTTGCGCGGAGCAAGCCATTGCGACAACGATGTCTGCCCGGTGCCCGCCGATTGGAAAGCGGGACAATGGCACAAATGTCACAGAGTCAAGCGTTGGCCTGAACTTTTCCTGAATTCATTCGCTATTGTGTTTTTTTTGGGCTATGCCTCAAGTTGCAGAGGACAGCGCCATGCCGGCGGCTTGCCCTGTCGTTTGGCGCGATTCGTCCGCGTTGCCAGGCGATCGGCACCAGGGCGAAGCGAAGGTACTTTCTAGGTTATGGGTTTCGATAGAGGACGTCGCGGCCGGGGCCGTGACAAGCGGGACGGTTTCGGAGAGGACAGTTTCGATCCATTTTCAGGCGGTGGCCAGGACCGTTTCGGCGGCGGCGACCGGTTTGGCGGCGGCGGCGGACAGCGCGGTGGCTTCGGCGGTGACCGGGGCGGCGGCGGCGGCGGCGGCGGTTTCGGTGGCGGCCCGCGTGGCGGCGGCGGCGGCGGTGGTGGTGACCGGGGCGGCGGCATGCCGGCCCAGGTGGTTGGCCAAGGCAAGGGAACGGTCAAGTTCTTCAACGCTCACAAGGGCTTCGGCTTCATTCAGCGCGAAGAAGGCGGCGAAGACGTGTTTGTTCACATCAGCGCGGTGGAGCGCGCCGGACTCGAAGGTCTGGCTGAAGGCCAGCAGCTCGAATTCACCCTGGTCGATCGGGGCGGCAAGATTTCGGCGAGCGATCTTTCGGTCGTCGGCGACGTCATCGCCGTGGAAAAGCGGGCCGAGGCGCCGCAGCGGCAGCTGACCGGCGAACGCGCGACGGGAACGGTGAAGTTCTTCAATTCGATGAAGGGCTTCGGTTTCATCACCCGCGACGATGGCCAGCCCGATGCATTCGTCCACATCAGTGCGGTCGAACGCTCCGGCATGCAGGGACTCAACGAAGGCGACATGCTCGAATTCGATATCGAGGTCGATCGACGAGGGAAATACTCGGCGGTCAACCTGATGCCGCGTCAGGGCTGATCCCGCCGGAAAACGTCGGCGCATCGCTTCCGGGATTTGACCGGAAGCCCGCGACATCATAAACGCGCGCAAATGGCGGCCCCGGGTTTTGATACCTTGGGGCCGCCATTTGTCGTTTGCGCTTCCCGCCTACACTCGATCCGGAATGCGAAGGAACCAAGCCATGTCGATCACTCCGCTGATGCCAGTCTATCCCCGCTGCGGCTTCCGGCCGGTCCGCGGCGACCACTGCCATTTGATCGGGGAAGACGGCCGCCGCTATCTCGATTTCGCCGCCGGGATCGCGGTCAACAGCCTCGGCCATTCGCACAAGGGGCTGATCGGCGCGATCCAGCGGCAGGCGGAAACGCTGATGCATGTCTCGAACCTCTACGGCAGTCCGCAGGGCGAGGCTCTGGCGCAGCGGCTGGTCGATCTGACCTTCGCCGATACGGTGTTCTTCACCAATTCGGGCGCTGAGGCGGTCGAATGCGCGATCAAGACGGCGCGCAGCTATCACCAGCATGCCGGCGACGATCGCAAGTTCGAGCTGATCACCTTCATGAACGCCTTCCACGGCCGCACCCTGGGCACGATCAGCGCCTCCAACCAGGAAAAGATGCACAAGGGCTTCAAGCCGCTGCTGCCGGGCTTCAAATATGCCGAGTTCGACGATCTGGAGGCGGTGAAGGCGGCGATGGGGCCGAACACCGCCGGCTTCCTGGTCGAGCCGATCCAGGGCGAGGGCGGGGTGCGGCCGGCCTCGGAGGGCTTCATGCGGGGCCTGCGGCAGCTCGCCGATGAGAACGATCTGCTGCTCGTGCTCGACGAAGTGCAGAGCGGCGTCGCCCGCTCGGGCACGTTTTACGCCTATGAGCAATACGGCATCGAGCCGGACATCCTCGCCACCGCCAAGGGCATCGGCGGCGGCTTTCCGCTGGGCGCCTGCCTCGCCACCGAGAAGGCGGCGCGGGGCATGGTGATCGGCGCGCACGGCTCGACCTATGGCGGCAATCCGCTGGCGATCGCGGCAGGCGTGGCGGTGCTAGATGCCATCGCGGCGGAGGACATCCTCGCCAACGTCCGCGACAAGGGCGCCAAGATCGTGTGCGCGGCTCGAGCAGTTCATCGGCAATTATCCCGAGCTGTTCGAACTGGTGCGCGGGCGGGGGCTGCTGATCGGGCTCAAGCTGCGGGCCGAGCCGCGCGAATTCGTCGCGCATCTGCGCGACAATCACGGGCTGCTGACAGTCGCGGGCGGCGACAACACGGTGCGGATCGTCCCGCCGCTGGTGATCGACGATGCCCACATCGACGAATTCATGGAAAAGCTCTCCGCCGCTGCCGCCAGCTTCACCCCGGCGGAGGCGACCGCATCATGACCAGGCATTTCCTCAACCTGTCCGATGCCGGCGGCGATGCCGTCGCCGCCATGCTGAGCGACGCGTTGGACCGCAAGGCCGCGCGGGCCGGCTGGCCCCGGGGCAAGCCCGACGCCGACGCGCCGCTGGCCGGCCATGTCCTGGCGATGATTTTCGAGAAGAACTCGACCCGCACCCGCGTGTCGTTCGACGTCGCGATGCGGCAACTGGGCGGCAGCGCGATTGTCATGGAAGCGGGCGGCATGCAGCTGGGCCGCGGCGAAACCATCGCCGATACCGCCCGGGTGCTCAGCCGCATGGCCGATGCCGTGATGATCCGCACCGACGATCACGCCAAGATCGAGGAATTGGCGGCCCACGCCAGCGTGCCGGTGATCAACGGCCTCACCGACCAGTCGCACCCCTGCCAGATCATGGCCGATCTGCTGACGCTGATCGAGCGCGGCAAGCCGCTGCCCGGACTGGAAGTGGCCTGGCTGGGCGACGGCAACAATGTGCTCAACTCGATTATCGAGGCGGCGGGGCTGATGAAGTTCAACGTCCGTTGCGGCTGTCCGCAGGGTTACGAGCCCGACGAAGCCATCGTCGCAGCGGCGCAGGCGGCCGGTGCGCGGATCGACCTGGTGCGCGATGCCGCAGGCGCGGTGGCGGGCGCCGATGTTGTTGTCACCGACACATGGATCTCGATGGGGCAGGAACATGCGCACAACAAGCTTGCGGCGATGGCCCCGTTCCAGGTGGGCGAAGCGCTGATGGCCGGGGCCAGGCGCGACGCACTGTTCCTCCATTGCCTGCCGGCGCATCGCGGCGAGGAAGTGACCGACGCGGTGATCGACGGGCCGCAGTCGGCGGTGTGGGACGAGGCGGAAAACCGCATCCATGCGCAGAAATCGGTGCTGCGCTGGGTGTTCGGACAGCTGTGAGCGATCCGGCTGCGATTCCGGAGGGCGAGACCGGTTTCGACCGCCTGATCGGCTTCACCATACCCGGGCGCCATGCGCGCGGCCGGGCTCTGCGGCTGGGTCCGGTGCTCGATACCATATTGTCGGCGCACGATTATCCCGCGCCGATCCGCCATCTGCTGGCCGAGGCGCTGGTGCTGACCGCACTGATCGGCTCGCTGCTCAAGGACACGGACAGCCAGCTGACGATGCAGGCCCAGACTCAGGGCGGCATCGTCGAGTTGCTGGTCTGCGACTACCGCGCCGGGGAACTGCGCGGCTATGTCCGCCACGATCCGGACCGGCTGGCGATGCTGGGGGCCAACCCCTCGCTCTACGCGCTGTTCGGCCAGGGCTATCTGGCGATCACCTTCGATCTGGCGAGCAGCGGCCAGCGCTACCAGGGGATCGTTCCGCTCGAAGGCGATTCGCTGGCCGAGGCGTGCCAGTCCTACTTCGCGCAGTCGGAGCAGGTGCCGACCCTGATCCGCGTCGGCATCCGCTGGGATGGGCAGCATTGCATCGCCGGCGGCCTGCTGGCGCAGCATCTGGCCGAGGGCGAGGAAGGGCGCGAGCGGCTGCATGTGCGGCTCGACCACCCCGAATGGGAACATGTCGCGGTGATGGCGGGCAGCACCCGGCATGAGGAGCTGGTCGATCCCGGTCTGTCACTCGAAGCGCTGATCTGGCGGCTGTTTCATGAGGAACGCGAGGTGCGGGTCGAGCACCTTGCGGAATTGAGTCGCGGCTGCCGCTGTTCTATCGAACATTACCGCTCGGTCCTGTCGCGCTTCGGCGACGCCGAGCTTGCCGAAATGCGCGGCGACGACGGGCTGATCCCGGTCGATTGCGCTTTCTGCTCGCGAATGTTCGCCATCGAAGTGTAAACCCTCCATTCATCGCTTGCATGCAACAGTTGGTCGCGGCTCGATGATTTGATACAATCTTTAGCCACAAAGATTCGGCTTCGGACGGACTATGCAGGGAATCGGAATGGGTGCATCGGCCAGGGTCTGGCTGCGAGCGAGCGTGCTCCTTGCTGCTGCTGCGGCAGGCTTCGCCGTGCCTGCCTCAGGCCAGCGCCAGCCGCTTGCCATGCTCGATCAGCTTGAAAGCGGGCGTTGGGAACTGCGGTCGCGCGATATGCGCGCGCCGGCCGAGCAATTGTGCATTCGCGACGGAAGGCGGCTGATCCAGCTGCGTCATCCGGCGGCCCATTGCGAAAAGCTGATCGTCGCCGACGGCGCTTCCGAAGTGACGGTGCAATATACCTGCCGCGGCCGCGGCTATGGCCGCACCCATATTCGCCGGGAAACCGGCAGGCTGGTGCAGATTCAATCCCAGGGCATCCTGGACGGGCTGCCGTTCGATTTCGTCGCCGAAGGACGCCGGGTCGGGGATTGCGCCGCCTGAACGCGATTGCCGTCCCCGCAGTTGCCACGCCCGGTCTCGCCAGCTAACCGCATCCTATGGCTGCAATCGCCGATGGTTCGGGCCGGCAGGCCGTGGTGCTTCTCTCGGGAGGGCTGGATTCGATGGTCGTCGCGGGGCTGGCTCGCGAGGCAGGCTACCGGATCAACGCGCTGACCATCGACTATAACCAACGGCACCGCCGGGAAATAGACGCTGCCAGCGCGATTGCGGCCCGGCTCGAAATTGCCCGGCACATCGTGCTGCCGCTCGACCTGCGCCAGTTCGGCGGCTCGGCGCTGACCGGCGATATTGCGGTGCCAAAGGAGGGCTTGGGGAAGGATATCCCTGTCACCTATGTGCCGGCGCGCAATCTGGTGTTCCTGTCGCTGACCCTGGCCTGGGCCGAAGCGCTGGGCGCACGGGACATTTTCATCGGGGTCAACGCGCTCGACTATTCGGGCTATCCCGATTGCCGCCCCGAATTCATCGCCGCCTTCGCCGAACTCGCGACACTGGCGACCAAGACCGGATCGGAGGGCGAGAACTTCGCCATCCATGCGCCGCTGCAATATCTCGGCAAGGCCGAGATCGCGCTGGAGGCGCATCGCCTCGGTCTCGATCCGGCGTTGAGCTGGTCTTGCTACGATCCCGAAGCCGATGGCCGCGCCTGCGGGCTCTGCGACAGCTGCCGCCTGCGCCGCGCGGGATTTGCCGCAGCCGGGCTGGCGGACACGACCGCGTATGCGCAGTAGGGCTGGGCCGATGCCTCAGCCTTGCGGGAAAACGCCGGCAATGCGAAGCGCCGCGATCAGCTCGGCGATCGCGGTCCTGGCCTGATTGTCGATGGTCGCACCGCCGCTAGGCGCAGCCGGTGCCGCAGGGACCTGCCAGCTGCCAAAGTAACGCCGCTCCTGGCCGTTCGAGCGATCGAGCAGGCGCATCCCGTCGATCGGCGCGACAAACAGCCACACGCCCGCCTGGCGGCAGGCGATCTTGCCGGCCTGCCCCGCCCATGCGCCGGTCGGGGATGCGGCCACGAGCCAGTTGAGCCCGTCCGCAGGGGAGGCGGGCGGGACGGCAAGCGTGCCCTCGATCGCACAGTGGAGCAGGGCGTCGGACAGCGCATGGGCTTCGTTGACGAAGGCCTCTTTTTGGGCTTGCCCGGCGAAAAGCAGCGGCAATTTGTAACGCGGGCTGGTGCTGTCGAAGGATAGGGGATCGCTCATGCTGGTCTCCGGTGTCAGGGCAGTTGTTTGAGAACGAGATGATCGGACAGGCCGTAAGTTCCGCGCTGCCGCACCCGGAACCATTCGCCCGGCAAGGCTGCGGCAAGATCGGCGATCCGGGCCGCCGGGACATTCAGATGCGGTTCCGTCACTTCCCAGATCGCGAGCGGGGCCGTGAGTGAGCCATAGGTGACGAAGTAGCTCTCCCACTGCTCGTGCAGCGGCAAATCCACGCCGTCGAGCCAGGTCCAGCCGCCGCGCGCCCGCCGCGTCCAGTCGAGCTCGAGCGAACCGTCGGGCAGCGCTGTGGCGCGCGCGTGAACCGGCGAAACCGGGCGCAGCGTTATGCCCTGCAGCGCAATCGGCGACACCACCGGCAAGGCATCGCCAAGGCCGACGGCGGAAATCGCTGTGCCCGCCGCCGTGCCGACCAGCGCCGGATCGAGCGCCAGCGGCTTGCCGTCGAGCAAGACGAAGCGCTCGCCAGCCAACGTGCGTGCCGATGGCGCTCTCGGTGCCGCCGCGCCCGCGCAGCAGCACTTCCAGCCGCCAGCGCCGGTTGCCCAGCGGCGCGGCGCGGGCGAACTGGATCAGCTCGCCGCCGAGCAGCGCCCGGTTCGCGCCCATCGCAAGGCTGCGGGTGGTCGCGCCGGTCAATCCCATGTCGGCCCCGATCAGCTCGACGGTGACTGTGGCTGTCCGGTCGAACAGCAGCGGATTGGCGGGAGGCAAGGCGTCGATGGCCGTGCCGGTAATGCTCCGCGTCCGCCCGCTCGCGCCCAGCGAGCTGAGTGCGCCGTCGCCGCGATCGACATAGAGCGCCGCGCCGCCCCAGCTGGTTCCCGGTGAAGAGACGGCAGCGAATGTCGCCGCAGCATCGCCGGCGCCGCTGCCGTCCCACGGCAGTTCGAAGGCGGATAGCACGGTCGGCGGCGTCGGGACATCGGCCGGCGGGTTGGTGCGGCCCGGGTCGGCGGGGAGCGAAGCGCTGGTGGTTGCCGCCGCAGTGCTGGCCGGGGTAACCCGCGTCAGCGTCATTTCGACCCCGCTTTCGCGCCACTCCCAGTCGCTGATCCGCCAGCGCCCGTTCTGGCCGGGCACGGTGACGATGGCTCCGGGCCCTGCCGCCGAATCGAGATCGGCGGTGCGCCACGCCAGGGTTTCCCGCGCCGATGCGGCGCGCTGCGCCATGCGCTCGGTCAGCACCCGCGCATTGGCCGCAGTCAGTGCGGCGGGCAGCTCGACGCTGCGCGGCTGTCCGGGTCCGGGCCGGCCCGTCGCCCTTTGCAGTCCCGGCTGGTAATCGCGGTCGATGTCGTAATAGCGCAGCATTTCGGGCGGGGCGGCGGCGATGGGTTCGCGCTTGCGGGCATAGCCCGAGCGCCCGCCGAAATCGCCGTCGCCGACCGACATTGCCGGTTCGGGCAGGGCGAACGGCTGGGCCTGCTGGCTGCCCCGGGCGAATTTGAGTCCATCTCCCCCGGCATCGCAGTCGATCGGATAGATCGGCTCGAGCAGCGACAGCATCTCGCCGAGCGGGCTCTCGCACGCCAGGCCGTCGATCCCGTCGAGCGTCAGCGGGGCTTCGGCATCCTCGATCACATCGGCGAGCAGGGTCTGCACGGTCAGCGCGCCGCTGTCGGCGAAGACTTCGAAGGTCAGCGAGGGAATCCGGTTGTAGAAATCGCCGAGGTCGAGATCCTCGAATACCGCATAGGCGAGGCCGCGATAGGCCGGGCAGCGCGCTGCGCCTTCGACCAGCTTGATCAGCGGATCGGCGGCTTGATCGCCCTCGCCGGTATAGAGCCGGAACTTGCCCTCGGCCTTGAGATCGCCGGCGGTCCCGCGCAGCAGATTGCCGTCGGCCCAGATGCGGCCGACCGAGAGGATCGGGCGGCTGGCCAGCGCCACCGCGAAACTGGCGGTGTAGCTGTAGCTGGTGACCGAGGGCCGCCCCTTGCCGCCGCCCTGGGTCTCCTTGTGCTCGACCAGATCGGTCGCCCAGATCACCGAGCCCGGCACCCGCATGCGGCCGAAATAGCGCGGCAGGGTGGTGCCATAGCTCGAAGCCGTCGCGGCGAGCTCCTTGAGCCGCGGTCCCTCGCGATTGCCGCCGCCGAAGATCGCGGCATCGACCTGCCGCCCCGCCAGCGCGCCGATCGCGCCGCCGATCGGGCCGCCGATCAAAGTGCCGAGAGCGCTGAAAACCAGGGTGGCCATGGGTCAATCCTCAAATAGGTTCGGCAAGCCGCCAGTGATGGATCACCGGCCACTCGACCGGCCCGTCGCAGCAGACGACGCGGCGCAGCCCGGCGTGGGCGTGGATGAAGCGGCCAAGCGAGGCGGCGATCAGCAGATGAAACTGGCAAGGCCCGATGCGGACCAGCAAGACGTCGCCGGGACGCGGCGCGCCCTGCGCGGGCGCGAACCCGCAGTCCGCTGGAACTTCGCCCAATTCCGGCGGCCTTGCCGCGCGCAACGCATAGAAATTCGGCAGCGTCGCCGGTCGGCGGCAGGCCTCCAGCGCTGCCGCCAGCAGGCCGACACAATCGAGCCCGGTCGCCGGATCGCGGCCGTGCAGACGAAACGGCGTTCCTTCCAGCGCCTCGGCCGCCTCGGCCAATGCGTCACCGGCCATGGCCCCGGTCATGGGGTTGGCGGCGGCGGATAGCGGTAAAGCTGGTCGTTGCCCGGCAGGAACGGCTCGCCCTGGAAGTTGACCGCGTTGGCGAAGCGCGTGGCGCAGGTATCGAGCCGGTGGTCGCAGCCTTCGCGGACCATCGCCCGCAGGCCCGGTGCCAGAGCGGCGCTGAGCGGCTCGTCGAGCACCAGGCCGCCCGGTCCTGCCGACAGCACCGCCATAGTCCGCCCCGCATGCGGCCCGTCGAGCCAGCGCAGCGAACCAAAGGCGAGATTGGCGGGCGCTGCCACGGTGGCAAGAGTCACGCTGTTCGCGTTCGGATCGAAGCCGGCCAGCGTCGCCTCATGGGTGAAGGCCACCGCAGGCAGGGTGCAGCCCGGCCCGCAGAACGCAGCGCGGCAGCTGGGGCTGGTGCGCGGGATCGGATCGCGCGCCAGTTCGGACTTGCGCGATTGCAGCCCGGTGGTGAACTTGCCGGACTCTTCCATGACGCTGCCGATCGCCCCGCGATAGAGCACCTCCTGTTCGCCGCTTTCCCAGTCGGCCAGGCCGATCAGCACGCGGGCGCCGTCGAAGCGCCCGGAGGAGAGATCGGCGGCGGATATCGAATCGTGGCTCAGCGCGCCCTCCACTTCGGCGCTGTCGGGCTCGAATCCGGCCGATTTGCGGATCGACGAGGGGATCATGCCCGGCGATGCGCGGTGCAGCACGCCGTCGAACCACAGGTCGCGATCATGGGCGGTGAAGCCCAGCGTCACCCCGTCGCGCCGCAACACGCGCCAGAAGGCGGCGGTGGTTTCCAGCGCCTGCGAGAACCAGACCCGGCTCATACCGCCTCGCGCACTTCGACGACCGGCACGCTGGGCGCTTCGCCTGCGGCGAAGGCAGCCCCGGCGACGTCGAGCCGGTCCTCGGCAAAGCGCACCGGCACGTCGAACAGGAAGCCCGCCCGGACTTCCGCGCCGGTGGCCGGAGGGGTGGCGAAGCTCACCACGCCTTCCGCATCGAGTGTCCAGCCGCTGGCGACAGCGGCGCCGCCGACACTCACCAGCACGGTGCCGTTTCTCGGTCGGGTGATTCGCCGTTGCTGCACCGCGTCGCCCGACCCATAGGTTTTGACCAACGGAAAATCCGACTGGATGCCATTGCCGGTGCCCAGCAGCTGGTCCGCCGCCGCCGGTGCGCCGGTCATGGCGTTGGAGCTGAAGTCCGAGGGATCGCGCAGCCGGAATCCGCGCGCCGCGCCGCGCCGGGCGCGGAAGAAGGCGATCAGCGTGCCCAGTTCCGCCTCCGAGCGCACCCCCGGCCCGACATCGAAGCGCAGCCGCGCGTCCGACCACAGGCTGTTGCGCCGCTCGAAACCCGATGCGGTGACCGATACGCTGGTCGAAAACTCCGGCGCAATCGCCGCGTCGAGCCCCAGCGCCAGCGGAAACAGCACATCGTCGAAGGCTTGCATGTCGTTGGCTCCTTGTGGTTCGGCCAAGGGATTGGGCAGCCGGACGTAGCCATCGCGGCTGACCTGCGGCAGCGCCCAGATGAAGATTTCATGCGGCGCGCGGCCAAATGCCTCGTCGACCCCGGCGTCGATCCGCCGCCACAGATCGCGCTGCTCGTGCAGCAGCACGAAGCCGGCGAAGTAATCCTGCTGCGCGGGCGGATAGCCAAGCCGGTCGTTGACCGTGCCATAGCCCGCGCGGCGATAAGCGTCTGCGCCTGCGGTCAACCAGTCGTAGTCTTCGACCTGCAGCCGGTCGAAGGCGGGCGAGGCCCAGCCCAGCGGCAGATTGGCGCGCCGCGCCTCTGGCATGTCGGGGGCGAGCAGCGTCGGCGGGAACACCAGCAGCAGCGCCTCGGCACTTTGCGGCGCGGCGGCGGCGCGCACGGCGTTTACCAGCGCAGCAGTCGTGCTCGCCAGCAGCACTCCCGCCGCATCGAGCAGCGCCTTCTGCGCCGCATTCAATGGCTGGCGCAGGCTGGGAATCTCGACCGGATCCCCGCCGAAGGCAACCTTGGCGGCATCGTCGTAAAGGCAGATACGCCCGTCGGCCATGATCCACCACCACGGCTCGCCGACCTGGAAGCGCACCGGCACCTCCGCCGCCTGCATCAATCCGGCGATTTCGGTCGCAGCCGATTGCAGCCAGGCCATCGCCTCGGCCTTGGCCGGGGAGAGCAGCGAGGATGGCGGATCCCATCCGGTCAGCGACGGGTCGCCATTCCAGGCCCGCTGCTTCCAGTCTTCCGGGCAATGCTGCGCCAGCACTTCGTAGGACAGCGAGGCGATCGGCGAGAAGCCGGTGCGCTGGCATTCGGCGAAGAAGGCCTGATGCCAGGCCCGCGCCGGAGCGCACAGCGGATCGCCCGCTCCGCCGACGAGGAAGCTGGTATCCACCGGCGCCAGCCGGAAGTAATGGCTCATCCCGACATAGTGGACGATGCTGCCGCGATAGCCGAGCTGACGGATCGTGCGCAACAGCCGCGCCGGGGTCTGGGTGCCGTTGTCGTCATAGCCGGTCGCCATGGCGAGGCCGTGCGGCGGCACGATGACGTCGCCGATCTCCAGCATGGTGCGGTGGCCGGTGCATTCCATCCCGGTCAGTTCGACCCAGCCCTCGACCGGGGCGGTCAGCGCGGTCTCGTTGAGGTAGACATAGCCCGGCGCGACCATTGAGACGAACATCCGGTCGATCGCCCCGGGATGCACCGGATCGGCGTCGTCGGGCAGGAAGAAGCCGCCGGCCATTTCGGAAAACTTCAGCACGATCTGCGCGTCTTCCGGCGAGCCCGAAGCATAGTTCCACAGCCGCACCAGCCAGACATGCGGCGCGCCATTGGCATCCTTGCCCTCGATGGTCAGCGTCGGCCCGTTGATCTGGTCGAGCGGAACGATCCCGCCCGAGCGCCAGCGAAACCTCAGTGTCGTGCGCGAATAGTCTTTGTCGGTCTCATAGCCGAGCAGCGGGTGATCGAGCGTGTCGATGCTGTCCCAGATCAGCCCGGCGAGATCGCCCTTGCGATAGAACACCGCATCGACGCGCAGGGCGTCGAGCGCGGTGGTCACCACCGAAGCGATCATCGGGCGCGGAAAGTTCACCGTCCAGAAACGCGGATCGAAGCGCTGGATCCAGTCCGAATCCTGCCCCTCGCGTTTGGAAGCCAGCCAGAATGCCATGATCGTTCCCGCGTTTTCAGGATGAGGACAGGGCGCGGCGCACCGCGCTGGCGACTTGCCGGGTGGAGCGTTGCAGCGCCTGCGGTGCGCTCGCGCCCTGCGGGGTGACGACATTGATCGAGACGCGCACCTCGCGGCTGCCGCCTGCGCCCGCATTGCTGTCGATGCGCCCGGCGCTGGTGGGCACGAACAGCTCCGGCCCGCGCTCGCCGACCAGATAGCCGCGTCCGGGCGCGACGATGCCGCCGGTGGCGCGGCCCGGCAGGCCGAGGATCGAGCCGACGATAGAGCCAAGCCCGCCCAGCAGTCCGCCGCCGCCCTTGCCGCCGCCTATCGAATTGAACAGCGTGCCCACTGCCTGCGCGGCGATCTCGTTGACCGTGTTCAGCGCGATCCGCTTCAGATCGTCGAAACCGAGGCTGCCCCGGCGGATCGCGCCGAGAAGCCCGCGTTCGAGGACATTGCCGGCGCGGGAGAACCCATCGACCAGCGTCGAATTGACTGTGCCCCGCATCTTCTCGATGTCTTGCGAAAAGCCCTGCGTGCTGGCGCGGACGTCGATCATCAGGCTTTCGACCCGGTCGCCGCCCGGCGCTGTGCTAAAGTCGGCCATCTAGCTGCTCCATCATGCGGTTGAGAGTGTCGCGGTCGAGGCTGGCGGAGGCGCCAGGCACGGCAAGCGCGGCGGCCAGCTCGGCGGGCGTCGCCGCCCAGAAGTCCGGCGCTCGCCAGCCGAGCAGCCGCGCGGCGAGGCCATAATGCGCCAGCGCCGCAGGTCCGAAGCTGTCGCTCATCCGCTGCCCTGGAGGATCTGGCCCAGCAGCACCCGCAGCGGTTTGGCGCATGCGGCGAGGCCGAGTTCGGTGACGGCCTCGCCTGCTTGCTCGCGGCTAAGGCCCTGCTTGTCGGTCAGGCAGTGCCAGAACAGCGCCGCCATTTCGCCGAGCCGCAGCTGGCCGGAACCGGCCCGCTCGACCAGCGCGAACAGCGGCCCCAATTCCTCCTCGGCGGCGACCAGCGCCGAAAAGCTCGGGCGCAGCAGGCGCTCGGTTCCGGCAATGACGAGCAAGGCTTCGCCGCGATGCGGGTTGGGTTCGCTCACGACGGCACCACTGCGCCCGAGCTTTCCAGTTGCAGCGCGTAATTGCGCTCTCCGTTGAAATCGCCGGCATAGTCGAGCTTCTGGATGAGGAACTTGCCGCGAAATTTCGACCCGTCCTCGAAGCTCAGCTCATAGTCGTCGAGCGTGCCGCCCAGCGCATTGCCGCGAATCTGGGTTTCGGCGGCGCTGCCCAGGAAAATGCCCGAGGCGCCGACCGAAACCGTGCGCACTCCTGCGCCGGACAGCAGCTCGCGCCAGCCGCCGCTGTCCTTGCTGGTGATGACGACAGTGTCGCCGGCGATCGACATCTGGGTGGTGCGCAGGCCGGCGACGGTCTGATAGACCGGCGTGGCTGCGCCGTTGGAAATCTTGAGCAGGAAGGCGGCGCCTTTTTGGGCTGGCATGGTGGTTCTCCGTTTGGTTCAGGTCATTCCGCCAGCAGGCGGAAACGGTATTCGAGCAGGATCGCCCGCGTGCTCTCCCCGCGCTGTTCGGCGCGGGCGCGCAGGAACTGGACGGTGACGATGCGGTAGCCGGGCTGGTCGCGCGGCAGCTGCTCGATGCGCTGTTCGATCGCCGCAATCAGCTCCGCTGCCGCATCGGCAAGGTCGCCCCGGCAGAACAGCTCGAGCGCGATCCGCACCTCGCGGCCCGGATTGCTCTTGCAGCTCCAGTCGCTGCTGGCGCTGGCGGCGATCGCCAGCCAGGGCAGGCTGGTGCGCGATGGCGCTTCCTCGGTGATCGAGTTCAATTGCGCGGCCAGGCCCGGATCGCCTGCCAGCCAGGCGGTCACTGCGGCGCGAAGGGGGATTTCCACGGCGCTTATCCTTTCGCAAACAGGGGCCAGAGCAGCGCGGCGCGCCGCCAGCGGCTGGCGCCGCCCTGGCGTGCCAGCGCGTCGCTTTCGGCGCTGGCTTCGGCGAGCGCCCGGGCTTTGGCGGTGAGCCGCGCCGCCAGGGTTTCGAAGCCCGGCTTGGCCTGAGCCGAGATCATGTCAGGCGCATCCGCCGCCAGGGCCGCCACAGCGCGGCGACGGCGGCGGGCGGAAGCGGCCCGGCCCCGCTGGTCTCGCGCTCGCGATGCTGGTGCGCGGCGAGCCGCAGGATGCCGTGGCGCAGCGCCTCGGGCAGGGCTTCCCAGCTGGGGGCGAGCCCGGCGGTGAAGCGCACCGCGAGCCTTGTGGCTGTGCCCGGCAGGGTCACTTGCACCCGCCCGCCGCCGTCGGCGTCGAGTTCGACCGCATAGGCGCTGATCGATAAGGCGGTGCGCGTGCCGTCGGCGGCGATGCCTTGCACCGCCGTGATCGCCTGCACCGGCCTGGCCGAGAGGCATTGCCATTCGCCGCTCAGCGGCAGCACTTCCTCGCATCCGGCCTCGATCGGCAGCGATCCGGTGAAGGCCTCGCAGATATCCAGCCCGGCACGCAGCAGGGCGGTGAGCGGCGCGTCGTCCTGCGCCGTCGAAATGCCGAGCCAATGCTTGAGCTCGGCCAGCGCCGCCGGCGAAAGCGGCGCCGGGGTGACGATTGCCCGCTTCATGGCGGTCTCCGTTGTTGTTTCGGTTGAGGGCAGCCAAGCCATCCGGCCTGGCCTTGCGGCACCGGCCCGCACCCCCACCCGGCCACCCAACGGCAGTATTCTATGGGTGGCCGGGTGGGGGCGCGGGCCGGTGCCGCTTCCGCCGTGAGGCGGACAAGGAGTGCGCCCGCGCCGGGGAGGGGCGGCGCGGGCGCTGGCCGGGCGGCGAAGAGGAGCGCCGCCGCCCGGCCAAGGCGTCAGACCGAGATCCTCAGCAGCTTGATCGCCTCGCTGTCCAGCACCTGGCCGCCGATCCGCTTGACCGCGTAGAAGTGGACGAAAGGCTTGTTGGTGAAGGGATCGCGCAGGATCGAGGTGGCGCTGCGTTCGGCGATCAGATAGCCAGCCTTGAAATTGCCGAAGGCGATCGGGAAGGCGTTGGCGGCGATATCGGGCATGTCGGCGGCTTCGACCACCGGATAGCCGATCAGCCGGTCGGGCTGGCCTTGCATGATCCCAGGCTGCCACAGGAAGCTGCCGTCGGTCGCCTTGAGCTTGCGCACTTCCGCCAGCGTCGCCGCGTTCATCACCCAGGTCGCGTTCTGCCGGTGCGCGGCCTTGAGCGCATGGACCAGGTCGATCAGCTTGTTCTCCGGGTTGGTGCCCAGCGTCGAGGCATTGCCACTGGCGGTGAACTGCAGCGTACCGAAGGCGCGGACGCCGTCGGCGGTATTCGCGGTCGGCGCGCCGAGGAAGCCCCTGGGCTGGTTGGCGCCGGTGCCGTTGACGAAAGCGGCGCCCTCGGCGCGGGCGAACTCCATCGCGATCTCGTTGGCCAGCCACGGCTCGAGATCGAAGGCGGCATCGTCGATCATCGCCTGGCTCGCCGCCGGATTGGCGTAGAGGTCGCCCGACGGCGGCACGATTTCGACAAAGGTCGGCGTATTGGTGATCGGCCGCGCGGCGGTTTCGCTGACCCAGCCCGACGGCGTGCCGCCGGTGGTGATCAGCTTGCGGTAACCGGCGCTGCCGACCTGGACGACCTGGGCGATCGAGCGGATCGGGCTGGTCTTGAGCAGGATCGCCGCAATCGCCGCATCGATCTCGCGCGGCACGGCAAAGCCGCCCTCGCCCGGCGTCGCGCCGGAGACCGACTTGGTTTCCGGGAGGATGCCCTGGCGCAGATAGGTGCTGAAGCTCTTGACTTCGGGGCTCTGCGATGTTCCCGGGGCCGCGCCATCGAGCGCAGGCCGCGTGGCGGCGCGGCCGACTTTTTCGAGGCGGGCCTTCACTTCGTCGACGTCGGAGCGGAGCACGGTGACATCGGCTTCGGTGGCATCGAGCCGGCTCGCCAGGTCGAACGATTCGGCCAGCGGATCGCCGCCGGTTTGGCCAAGGGCGTCGGTGGTAATGGTATCCATGTGGTATTTACCTTTCACAAGAATGACCGTCCCGACTCCGCAGGTTGCGGGCGCCGGTGGGGTCGGGACAAATTTTTGGGGTCGCCCAGGGCTTGTGCCGGGGCGGTGGAGGGCGAAGCTAGGGGTTGAACGCGAAGGCCTGCGGTTCCGGATTATCCTGAGTTGGTCAAAGGGTCAGAGCAACGATCGTTCAATGATCCGGACCCATTGAATCAGTCCCCATTGGGGACGCGCAGGGGACTGAGGTTAACTTATACCAAGACTCGCTGATCCTGACCCATGAGGATTGCCATTTCCTGTTTGCTGGCAAGGAGCAGCCGAAGCCGCGATGTTGCTCATTGTGGCGAGGCTGCGACGAAGTCCAGCGGACAGGAAATGGCAACCCCTTCGACAGGCTCAGGATAAACCGCGCCTCCGGCGCGGGCGGTTTCTGGCGGCACTCGGACTGCGTCGCGCCCTCGTAACGATGAACCACATCGCTACTTCGGACGCTCCTTGCCGAGAACCGCCAGAAACCGTCCTCATGGGTCAGGATCAGCGAGTCTTGGTATTAGGGGCTCCACTGCACAACGCAGCCCGCTGTGACCTGGAATGACTTGCTGTCACGCGTCGGGATTTCGTAAGGAATCCCATCCACCAGAGCAAATTGGTATATCCCTCCCTCCCCAAACAGTTGCGATGGTGCATTCGCATCAGGAACCAGAGCGTCGAATGATCGCACGTCAACGTCGAATACGTTGTGTCTTTGTGCACTGGGCCAATCTAGCGCTTTCGATGGGGTAATTATATCGAATGATTCTACCTCGTCACCATAGGGAATGTAGATAATTCGCAAGCTGCCATCAGGAACTATAGCCGCCAGCACTGCGTCTCGATCTTCCGGGCGCGACGGCAGAGCAATTCGAAAGGATGGCTTGGCCATATTTAGCCGGGCAGGATTGCAAGCTATCCCCGCAGAGTTTTCAGCGGGCAATTCCGCCATTTGAATCCATCGCGATGGGACACCTCGGAACGCCAGATTGAAGTGCTTTTGCAGGGTTGACTGCAACTCCGACGATGTCTGGCTTTGCTGTGCGATGGCCGCCATCCTTGTGGCAGAATTACCTGATCCACCAGTTGATGAAGCCTCCGAGGATTGATCGCTGCAACCAGCCGTCATCGCAGCGAGGCAAATTAAGGGAATAAACGCTAGCCGTGGCATTGTCGGCTTGCGCGCTTTGCCCATCCGCAGGGTGAGTGACGTCTCAATGGAACTGAATATGAATGTGATCATCTTCTACCAGTACAGACTGCACCGAGGGATGTTGGCGGATTGCACGCAGTACCTCTGAAGAGGGCGTGCGAATATCTAGCGCGCCTGAACGCATGTGACGAGACAAATAGACACCTCGCTTCATCTGCTCCGAAAGCACGCCAGCCATCGACGCGATGGTCCGATTGCGATCTAACCCACGGTCCGCGCCTGCCTGATAGGCACGACGAACCTCTTCGAACGCGTTTTGGTTCAGATAATGAGGCCCTTTCCGGCGGACAAAGTTATTGTACATGGCCGCAGCCTGTCGCGCAGGAGTACGCCTGCCGCTCGTTACATGAATTTGATGTCCGGTTGCCGTTCGCACAGCATCCGACAGCGTGTTTGCCTTGGAAACAACTGAGTTTGGCAAGTCGATGCCCCGACTGTGTGGAAAACGGATCACTGGCTTGTCCGCTTGGCGTGGCTTGTTCTCAGGCAGCCTGATCCGCACCGGATTGGGGGTATAAATCGTTCCGAGCCGGATAGCGTGGCGAGCTTGAATTCGGCTTCTTCGCCATTTGCGTCGCGGCTGCCCCTCCGCCCAAACCTCCATACAAAACCCCCTCCCCAGCCCGCGCGAACCGGCCATTCTCCCGGTAGTGCCGCTGATTGAACTTCCGCTCGACAGCTGGCTGAACCAGGTGCACCCTTGCAGCATGCTGCATCGGGTGGGTCACCAGGCTGACCTCATAGAGTTCGATCTCGGTCAGCTCGCGCCCCGCCGCGTCGCGCTGGTATCCGCGCGCGCGGTAGCCGAAGCTGAGGCCGGTGGCCTTACCCTGCCTGAGGGATGCCGCCGCGCCGCCATCGGGCTTGTCGATGCTGGCGACCACGCGCAGGCCCTTGCTGTCCTCGGCGATGGTTTCGACCCAGCCGATGCGCTGCTCGGGGCGGTGCTGCCAGAACAGCGGGATCGGCGTGGCGCTCTCGGCCAGGGTGCGGGCGAAGGCGCCGCTGCGGATGACATCGCCGCCGGCATCGCGCTTGCCGAACAGCGCGGCGTATCCGGCGAAGCGCAGATTTTGACCCGTGCCGCTCACTTGAGCAGCTCCGTCGCGCCAAACCGCACAGCGATGCCGACAAGCAGCAGCGCCAGCGCGCCGCGCACGATCCAGTTCACCGTCTCGCGCCAGGCCGCCGTCTTGGCGTCGCGCCAGGCGCGCAGCAGCTGGCGCAGCTCGGACAGGTCGCTCTGCGCGGTTTCGTCGTCGAGGCCGATGTGGCTGAGCACGCGCTGCGCGCCCAGCTCGCTGGCCTCCTCGACGATCGCGCGCAGCGTGACCAGTTCCGCACCCTCGTCCGCCGCCTGGGCGATCAGCTGGGCGAGCATATCCTTTTTGTTCATGGTATGTTCCGTTAATATCGAGATTTAGCGGCAGCAAATGCAGGCGCAATCCATTCCCTTGGGTGTGTGGTGGTGCAAACCAACCTTCTTCCCTCCAAGAGCATCGAATTTGTGGCTGATAATATCGAAATAGGTTGAATCGCCATTTTCAACGTAGCGACGCAAAGCGTGGGCTATGAGATCGGCATATTGGATCAGTCGGGTTGCCTGTGAATCCACGAACAAGGGCACGTCACATAGATTGTGCAAATTGCCCCAGCGGTGGCCGAAGTCTTTGAAATGTTTTGCAAGGCCTTGAAGCGATGTTTCATAACTGCTCTTGTCGAGGATGAACAATCCGCGCTGCGTATTTCCCTGTTTGTGTAGACGGCCAAGGTACATATCGAAGCGGCTGGCGATTTGCTCGAATGCAAACTCCATGGGATCGTCTGGCTCGCAAGCGTCGCGGTGGACGGCTACGCCGAACAACCGGACTTTTGAAGCAGAGGTCGCAGCCAGGATTTTTAGCGCTTCGATGTAAGCGGTTTGCCGGTCAGTCTTGCCTACGCCGCGCCAATGTTTCTTGCCGCCACGAATGTCGGTGCCTCGAAATTCAAGCGAGTGAGGGGAATCCGGCCAGATTTTTTCCGCAAGCTGGTCCATGCTCTGGCTAAGCCAATGCGGCACCTTTTCTTCAACACAAAGGCCCGCAAGCACAATATGCCGGTCGTTGGCATTGCCAACGCTTCCCGAATCATCAAGATATAAAAGATGCATGAAGGCGGCCGGGTGAAGCAAGAAGCTTCAACGGTTTACGTCGGCAAACCTCCCAACCGCAAGGTTTATCTAAATCACATAATGTGAATTGCAAGTTAATTAGCTTTCTGTGGTTCTAATCCGAGCAGCGCGCGCTTTTCGGTGGCCGTGAGGAAATCGGCGGCGTTGACCTGCGCCCACAGCTTTTCGCGGTCCTCGGACAGCGCGGGAACCCGGTCGAGGTCGATCGCCAGCTCCGCATCGGGGAACCAGGTGGCCAGTCCTTCGGTGAGGGCGGAAAACAGTTTGCTCGCCAGCGGCAGCAAGGTCAGCCGCCACAGCGCGCGGTTGGCCTCGCGGTAATTGGCATAGGTCGCATCGCCAGGCAGGCCGAGCAGCATCGGCGGAACCCCGAAGGCGAGCGCGATATCGCGCGCGGCGGCGGCTTTCAGCGTCGCGAAGTCCATGTCGGCAGGCGAGAGCCCGAGCGGTTGCCATTTGAGCCCGCCTTCCAGCACCATCGGCCGCCCGGCGTTGATCTGGCCGGAAAAGGCCTGGGCCAGCTCGGTCTTGAGCCGGTCGAACTGGTCGCCGGTCAGTGCCCCGGCGTCGCCGCCGTCATAGACCAGCGCCCCCGATGGCCTCGCGGCGTTTTCCAGCAGGGTGCGGTTCCATTTGCTCGCCGCATTATGCGTGGCGATCGCCTGGTCGGCGGCGCTGAGGCAGCCCGCGCCCAGGTGATCGTCGATCGGGTGGAAGTCCTTGATGTGGATGAGATTGGGCGAGGCGTCCTCGTCGAGCAGCGGGATCGTCAGGCTCTGCTCGCCGACCTTGTAGGTGAAGCCGGTCGGCCAGCCGTCGCTGCCCGCAACCACGCTCATCCGGTCGGGGCGCAGCGCGAAGAGCTCGACCGGCTTGCCGCTGGCGTCCTTCATCACCTGGACGAAGCCATTGCCGTGCAGCAGCAAATGCGAGGCCAAGGTCTCGAGCAGCGACTGCCCGGCGCTGGTGGCAGAGACCAGCGCGGCGAGCTTCGGGTTTGTCGGAACGAGAGGCGCCCCGCCAATCCCCTCCGCCACCAGCCGCACCGCGCGCTGCGACACCGGATTGTCGAGCCAGGCGCGACGCACGGCTGCGGTATATTCATAGGCGGTGAAGCCATTGCCGCCATCGGCGAAGATCCACGGCGAGGTAAATGTGCGCGCAAGCGGCACCTTCCCGCTCCCGCCCTTGAAGGCGGAGGCGAGCGTCTGGAGGAAGGACATGGGGGGCCTTTCAAAGAAAAAGCCCTGCGATGGCAGGGCTTGGGGTATCGGAAATTTGCGTCAATTGCGGGAGCGGTCCCCCCCTCATCTGCGCCAAACCTTAATCCAGAAGACGACAATCGCCGAGAGGACCGTAAGCGGCAGGATCACCAGGAAAACAAAATTTGCATCCGGTGTAATACCGCCGCAGGGATCATCCGGGATCAGCGCGTTGAACCCAAACATGCATGCCAGCCCGAACAACACGGGCAGCAAGCACCCACCAGAGAAAGTCTGCAAGGGGGGAAGAATCAAGGTTGACCCCTGCGCCCTTGAACAGCCAGTGCAGAATCAAGCCGAGACACGCCCCGCTGAGCAGTGAGGCAATCTCGATGGCATGCCACCAGGCGGGGGAGATGGTGCAGAAATCGAATTGCAATCTAAGAGATTCCAGCCTTAAGGCTATTTCTTCGATTTCTTCTTGCCAGAAATCCTGTCATTGTCGAAAAAAATCAGCCACAGGAACATGAGGAGTGAAAAAACAGGCAAGAAAATGACTATGAAACTGAGAGAAAAAACTTTAAAAAGGTAAATGTATTCAAACTCTCCAGTTATAGTATTAAAAGATTCCCCCTGATTGTTGTTTTGTATCAATGCGTATATTGTCAAAGAGGAAACAATCGTTGCCGGAATGACGGCGGAGATGATCAATGCAGTAAGCTTTTTTGCCCGTTTCATGATGATCTATCCACTCGTGCCTACTTCAAGGTCGGAATCCTGGGCTCGCTGGGCCGCCAGAGCTTCGCTCGATAGACCTCTTGGACCCTTGCGCCATAGGAGTTCACCATGACCGCATTAGAATCGTTGTAGACTGTTGCGATTTTCGCGATGCTAGCCCCCGGCATGGCCAGTTTGATCGAGCGTATCATGCGCGTTCCTGCTTCAATGTTCGCTGCGGGCTTTTTCAGGCTTTCACGGCTTCCCCATGTGCTTCCCCAATATGCCGTGTTTATGTTCATAGGCAAGATTGATTTGTTCGCATCAAATGGGCTGATTTACGCATCATAGTATCCGTGCGTCGATTCTACATAGATAATGGCCCTGATCAGATCGGGATCTACACCGTGCCGACTCGCCGAGTTTCGAATGTTTTTGTCATTTTCAGCGACTTGTTCAAAAACGTGATTTTCGTGAAGCGGAGCTGATGCATTGGCTCTCGGATTATCCCGAATTTGAATTTTAACCCTTCCAGCACCAGATGCGATGATCTCTTTTCGAGTTGGCAGTCTAGGGGCGGTCTTGGGCTTTGGCGGCGACTTGACTGGTTTGGTCCGTGCCACCGGATTGGATTGCGCTTGTCGGGCCTGGCCGGCATTGCCTTCGCTGTTGCGAGTACCCCCGCCAGCTTCGCCTTCCTGACCGCCGCCATAGACCGCGCCCTCACCAACGCGCGCAAATTGCCCGTTCTCGCGATAATGCCGCTGGTTGAACTTCCGCTCGAAAAACTGCGAGGCCGCCTCACCATACAGACGCTCGCCGGTCCGCAAATAGTGGGAGAACAGCAGTGACTCTGCCGACTTCAGCTGTCTGTCCTGTTCGTCATGGCGCGCTTTGGTTTCGAGGAATGCCTGTGCAGCTGCGCCTGCCAGCCGCACTCCGGTGCGCAGATAGTGACCGAACAGCAGGTACTCGGCGGTCTTGGTTTCGGTCATCGCAGGCATTTCAGGTCCTTAACATTCAAAAACCGATCCGTATCGCTGGGATTGATCCACAGTGGCCCTATTCCACCCAAACCCTCGGCCTCCCTTTCCGCCCCAGCATCAGCTCACTTAGCGCCCAGACCAGCGCATCCGCCCGGTCCGGCGAGCGCCCCGGGCCCTCGTAGGCCCCGCCGGCAATCAACCCGCAGAGTTCGTCTTCGAGCGCCGGGAAGGTCCCTGCATGCCGCACCCGGCCAGCCTCGTACAAAGCGGCGACCGGCTCGGCTCGCGCCACCTTGCCCTTGCTGGCGTGGACCAGCTTGAGCGGCAGCGACAGTTCCGCCGCGCGCAGCACGCTTCCCACCATCGCCCCGCCCTGGTTGGCCTCGGCGACGACGCGGTCGGCCTGCCAGGCGCGCGCTGCCTGGGCGACGGCCCTGGCCCAGCGTTCCGGGCTGGCCTTCGCCACCGAAGCATCGGCGAGCACGCGGGCCAGCCCGTCCTCGCCCAGCGCGACAACCACGATTCCGCAGGCGTCGCCGCCCGCCGAAGCGGGCGGATCGACGCCGATCACGGTCCTTGCGGCGGGCGATGATGCCGCAGCCTCGCGGCATTCTTCCAGCAGCGCCCGCGTCCACAGCGCGCCGGGCAAATCCTCGATCAGCTCGCCGTCGAGTTCCTGCCGCCCAAGCAGCGACTTGCCGAAGGTGCGGCGAATGACGCCGATGAAGCGGGCGGGCAGATTGCTCTTGTTCTCTTCGGTCTTGCCGCGCGTCACCGCCACGCCCTCTTCGGCGAGCAGGCGGCGCAGCAGCGGCACCGCGCGCGGGGTGGTTGTCGCCAGCACGCGGGGGCGCTCGCCCATCCGCAGGCCCAGCAGCAGATTGTCCCAGGCAGCGATGGCCTTGCCGCCGCTATTGCCCCATTTGGCCACTTCGTCGCACCAGGCGTGGCTCTGTTGCGGGCCGCGCAGCGATTCCGGCTCCAGCGCCGAATAGAGCGTCGCCTGCGCGCCGCTTGGCCAGGTCAGCAGCCGCAGCGACGGTTCGAACTGGGGCGCGCGCTTCGGTTCCGAGCAGGCCAGAATGCCGCTCTCGCCCTCGACCATGACCCGGCGCGCCTCGCCCAGCGTAGCAGCAACCAGCGCGATGCGCGCACGCGGATCGGCCTCGGCGATACTGATCACCCACTCCGATCCCGCGCGAGTCTTGCCAAAGCCGCGCCCGGCCATGATCAGCCAAAGGCTCCAGTCGCCGTCGGGCGGCAGCTGGGCGTCGCGGGCCTGCTGAAACCAGTGGAATTGCCACTCGTCCCGCTCGACCGGCACCAGCCCCTTGGCAAACCTCTCCCGCTCTTCTTCCTCGGCTTTGGCCAGCCAGGCCTGCCGTTCAGTCGGCGTCATCTGGTTCTGCCTGCGAGCGATCCTCCAGGGCGAGCGCAGCGGCGCTGGCCGCCAGCACCCGCTCGCGCATCTCGGCTACCTTGCGGTCGATCGAGGCGCGCACTTCGGCGACGGTGACATGCGCCCGCCGCGCCTTTTCCCGGGCAACGGTTTCGCGGTGGGCCAGCAACATGCGCAGCGCCACGGCAAAATTATACCGCTTTGCCCCCGGCTCGGCGCTCTCGCCGTTGCGCAGGTGAAACAGCATCTCCATTTCGAGATTGTCATAGCCTTCGCACAGCGCATCCAGCCAGTTGGCGGCAAAACTGCTGTCCCGGCGCTTCAGATCGTAGACCGTGCCGGGGCTGATATCGGCAGATTTGCAGGCCTCGGTGACATTGGATGTTTCCGCCAGCCTGGCGAGAAATTCGGCACGCCAGTTCTGCCTGAGCTTGGTGAGCTCCGACTTGGTCGCGGCCGGATTGGAAAGTCGATCACGCCTGCGCACGACGCGCTTTGCAGCGCGCGCAGCAATCTTTGCTGTTGCCATGAAACACCTGGTTGAAATGGGGCCGCGAGACCGGGGGAGCGAATTGGTCTATCGCGATGTTCCCTATTTGTGCCATATCAGCGTGACGATGTCAACGACAAAGTGCCAAATGGGTTATAAAACTAATCCGCTTGCCGGGATTCCGGCGCATCTCTAAGCAGCGCCAAACCTGCCGGAGACCATACGCCAATGCTGCGCCGCCTCTATGACTGGACCATGGCCAAGGCCGCGCTGCCGAGCGCCGAATGGTGGCTGGCGCTGTTCTCCTTTGTCGAAGCCAGCTTCTTCCCGATCCCGCCGCATCCGGTGCTGGGGCTGATGTGCCTGGCCGAGCCGAAGAAAGCAGTGCGCTTCGCGGTGATTGCGACGCTGGCCTCGGTCGCGGGCGGCCTGCTGGGCTACGCCATCGGCCATTTCGTTTACGACACGGTCGGCACCCAGCTGCTGGCCGCGCTGGGCCTGGCCGAAAGCTTCCCGCAGGCGGCCTGCTATCTGCGCGAATACGGGGCCGAGATCATCATGATCAAGGGCGCGACGCCGATCCCGTTCAAGCTGCTGACGATCACCGCCGGCTTCATCTCGATGCCGCTGCTGACCTTCATCGGCGCGAGCCTGGTCAGCCGATCGATCAGCTTCATGATCGTCGGCGTGCTGTTCCGCCTGTTCGGTGCGCCGATCAAGAGCTTCATCGACAAATACCTCGGCCTCGCCACCGCCGGATTCGTCGTGGTCGTGGTCGGCGGCTTCATCGCCGCTGCCATGCTCAGCGGCGGCGGCGAAGAGAGCAGCGCGAAATGCGCGGCTGCTGTCCTTTCGGCTCCGCAATAGGGCAACACTAAGCAAGCTTACTATTCCCTCGCCGCTGCGAATGTGGCATGGCGGGGCAGCATCCATTTCGGGAGTTAGCGATCATGGCATTGCAGGATGTCCGGCCCTTGCGGGACGACCTCGGCTTCGGCGCGCGGGTTGGCGGCCTCACCCGGCAGACCCTGGAGGACCCGGCGGTCCGGAAAGAGCTGGTCGATCTGTTCGAGGCCAAAGGCATGCTCGTGTTCGAGGATGTCGAACAGAGCGAAGAGATGCAGGTGGCGCTGAGCGAGGTCTTCGGCCCGCTGAAGGAGCATCCGGTCAAATCGCTGTCGCGGGTCGATAGCGAACACCTGCCCGGGGTTATCGAAATCCGCGTCGCGCCCGATCACGGCGGCATTGTCGAGATTGACGGCCAGCAGGTGTCGCATTGGCTGCCGTGGCATTTCGACCATTGCTACAACGACGAACTCAACCGCGCCGGGGTGCTGCGGGCGATCGCCATCGTCAAGGATGGCGGCATAACCGGCTTCGCCGACGGCATCGCCATCTACAACGCCTTCCCCAAGGAGCTGCGCGACAAGCTCGAGGGCCGCGAAATACTCTACAGCCTCGCCACCCAATACAGCCAGATGAAGTTCGGGATTCCGCCGACGATGAAAATTATCCGGCCCAAACCGATGTCCGAAGCCTTCAACAAACAGGCCGCCGCCATGCCCCGCGCGATCCATCCGGCGGTGTGGACGCGCAAGTCTGGAGAGAAAGTGCTGCATGTCTCGCCCTATATGGCCGAGGGTCTGGACGGTGCGGAGGACGCTGCGGGCAACGCCCTGCTCGAGGAAGTCTGCCAGCAAGTCAACGCGCTGGCCGACGCCAACAGCTACCACCATAGCTGGAAGCCGAGCGACATGATCATCTGGGACAATTGGCGGATGCTGCATTCGGTTTCCGGCAGCAACCCGCAGGAAGTCCGCACCATGCACCGCACCACGATCAAGGGCGACTACGGGCTGGGGCGCTTCGAGAACAATGGGGTTGGCGGATCGATCCTCTCGGATACAATGGTCTGAGCGAGCCCCCGTCACGCCAAGATGCGGACGGGCGAAACGGGAGAGCAGGATGGCGCGCATCGCGGTGGGCGGACTTGAACTCGATTACGAACTGATCGGCGACGAAGGCGCGCCGCCGCTGGTGCTGACCCCGGGCGGGCGCTATCCGCGCGATACTGCGGGCGTTCCGGAACTGGGGCAAATCTTCGCCGATAATGGCTACCGCGTGCTGCTGTGGGACCGTCCCGGCTGCGGCGCTTCCGACATCGGTTTCACTGCCCCCACCGAATTGGTGATGAACGCCGAGGCCCTGGTGGGGCTGGTGCAGGCGCTGGGCCTCAAGGATATCACCCTGGTCGGCGGCTCGGCCGGATCGCGCATTTCGCTGATGGCCGGCATCCGCATGCCTCAGAACGTCAAGAAAATCGCCGCCTGGTGGTTCAGCGGCGGGCCGATCGGGCTTGCGGGTCTCGCCTGGTTCTATTGCGGCGATCAGGTCGCGGCGGCGTCCAAAGGCGGGATGGAAGCTGTCGCTGAATTGCCGAGCTGGGCCGACCAGACTGCGCGCAACCCCCGCATTCGCGACATTCTGCTGCGCCAAGATCCGGATGAATTCATCGAAGTCATGCAGAAATGGGCCCGCGCCTTCAACTACAGCGACGAGACCCCGATGCCGGGGATTCCCCCCGCCGATTTCGGCAAACTTACGATGCCCGTCCTGCTGTTCCGCAGCGGCAAAAGCGACATGGCCCACACCCGCCGCACCAGCGAATGGGTGCACGAGCTGATCCCGGGTTCGATCCTCGCCGAGCCGCCGTGGGGCGATCAGGAGTGGAACTACGTCTCCACTTTCCCCAACATCATCGAGGAACGCCGCGGCCGTTTCGAACGCTGGGTGCTGATGGCGCCGCCGGTGCTGGAATTTCTGAAAGGGTAACCAGATGACCTTCGATGCCGACCTCGAAAAGCGCATCCGCGAGCAGCTCGACCGCGACGAAATCCTGCGGGTGATGATGCGCTATGGCCGGGGGCTTGACCGGCTCGATTTCGAGCTGGCCCGCTCGTGCTATTGGGACGATGCGACCGAGGATCACGGCAGCTACGTTGGTAAGCCCGACGATTTTATCGCCTGGGCCGACAGTACTACTATCGCCAACAATTCGACCCAGCACGGCATTCTCAACCACCACTGCGACCTGCAGGGCGACGATGCTTATTGCGAAACCTACTACCTGTTTACGGCGGTTGCGCCGCTCGCACCGCATCTGATGTCGACCGGGCGCTATATTGATCACTTCCAGAAGCGCGAGGGCAAGAACGGCCACGAATGGCGCATCGCCAACCGCGTCTGCATCATCGAGGCGCAATATGAGCTGCACGATTATGTGCTCACTCGCATGATGCCGCCTGCCTACACAGCAGAGGAGCCCTGCCAGGCCGCGCGCGATCGCAGCGACGTCAGCTATCACCGGCCGCCAGTGCCAAGACAGCCCAAGCCTGCCTGATACAATCCGCGAATTGCCTTGACTGCCAGACTGTTGCACAAGGACTGCCGTCAACAACGGAGTTTCCTGCTATGCGCCTCATGCTCGCCGCTGTCCCGCTGCTTGCCCTTGCGCTCTCCGCCTGCGGCAATCCCGATACGCCTGCGGGCCGGGCAGCCGATGCGCGGCATGAGAGTTTCGAGGAAATCGGCGATGCTTTCAAGGTCATCACTGACCAGCTCGCCGCCTCATCGACCGATATGGCCGCGATCGGCGCGGCGGCAGGCACGATCAATACTCTGGCCGCCAAGGTCGAGACCTGGTTCCCCACCGGCAGCGGCCCTGACGACGGCATCAAGACCGACGCCTTGCAGACTGTCTGGACCAAGCCGGACGAATTCAAGGCGGCGGCGGCCAAATTCGTCGAGGAATCGGGCAAGTTCAGCACGCTCGTCCAGGCAGGCGACAAGGCGGCGGTGGGCGAGGGGATGAAGGCCCTGGGCGGTGCCTGCAAGGGCTGCCACGACAAGTTCCGCGAGAAAGATTAACTTCCCGCGCCCGGCTTCGCCATCGCTTCGGCAAGCGCCCTGTCGAGCAGCGGGCGCATGGCTGCGTACCCCTGTTCTCCCGGGTGCATGCCGTCGCGATAGCGATCCAGGATGAACTTCCCGTCCGGCGTCACCACTGCTCTGCGGTAATCGGCCAGAACCAGTCCGCGCTCGCCGGCAAAACTCTCGATCCAGCGATTGATCGAGGGAACCCATTTGTCCGGCGGAATATCGGCCAACGGTCTGAAATCGTAAGGCGGCGGAATTGTGCCGAGCACGACAACGATCCCGTTGGCCTGCGCAATTTCGGTCATGGCGCGAATGTTGCTGCGCAGCTCGTCGGGAGAGTTGGGCCCGGCATTGCCCGCAACATCGTTCACCCCGATCATAATATGCGCGATCCTTGGGCGCAGCGCGACGACATCGCGGTGAAAACGCAGCAATGCCTGCCCGCTGGTCTGGCCGATGATTCCGCGATTGACCAGCCGCTCGCCGAACATTTCCGGCTCGAACATCGGCCATTGCTCGGTCAGCGAATCGCCGATGAAGACTGCATCCGGCCTGATGCCGCGCGCCAGCAGCCGGGCGTTTTCCGAGCGGTAATGGCAGAGTTGCGCCCAATCGCCCTTGGGATTGGCTGCAACAGCCTTGCCTTCGGCGGTGCATGGCTCGTCGGTCATGCCAATCCGCGGCCGTGCGCGGTTGTTCCAGACCGCAAACATCAGACCGCCAAGCAGCAGAGCCAATATGGCGATACGGCAACTACGGTTCATCCTGTTCTGCCCTGTTGAGCAGGATCGCCAGACCCTTAGCCCAAAATCCCCGTCGCCTTGCCCGCTCGCTCGAACATGCCGATAATTGTCTGCACCTGCTCGGATGTGTGTTCGGCGCAAAGCGAGCAGCGCAGCAGGGTCATGTTCGCAGGCGTTGCCGGCGGCCTGGCCAAATTGACGTAGAGTCCCTCGCCCAGCAGCGCTTCCCACATCGCCGCGCCGCGTTCCAGATCGGGCATGATCACCGAGATGATCGCGCTCTGCGGCGTCTCGGTACCAAGCTGGAAACCGAGCGCCTTGAGCCGCCCATGCAGCACCCGCGAATTCTCCCACAGATGCGCGCGCTTGTTGTTGCCATGCATCAGCTTGCGGATACTGGCAGCCGCCGTTGCCACTACGCTTGGCGGCAGGCTGGCGGTGAACACATAGGGGCGGCAGACCAGCCGCAGGATTTCGAACTTGGGGTGGTTGGAAACGCAAAATCCGCCAACCGTGCCGACGCTCTTGCTGAAGGTGCCGATGACGAAGTCCACGTCGTCGAGGCATCCCTGATCCTCCGCCACGCCGCGCCCGTTCGGCCCGATGAAGCCCATCGAATGCGCCTCATCGACCAGGACCATCGCCTCGTGCTTCTTGGCGACTGCAATCATCTCCTTGAGCGGCGCGATGTCGCCGAGCATCGAATAGACGCCCTCGAGGATGACCAGCTTGCCTGCGCCTTCCGGAATGCGCCCCAGCCGCTTGTCCATCGCCTCGATGTCGTTGTGCTTGAAAGGCACCACTTCGGCGTCGCCCAGCTTGCAGCCGTCCCAGATCGAAGCGTGGCTGTCGATGTCGAGGACAATGTAATCGCCCTTGCCCGCCACGGTCGAAATGATCCCGAGGTTTGCCTGGTATCCGGTCGAGAACACCATGGCGTGATCCATGGCGTAGAATTCCTTGAGCGCCTCCTCGACCGCACGGTGCCCGGCATAGGTGCCGTTGAGCACCCGGCTGCCGGTAGTGCCGCTGCCGAAGTCGTCGAGCGCCTGCTTGCCCGCCGCGATGACATCGGGATCGAAAGTCATCCCCATGTAGTTGTAAGTGCCTAGCAATATGGTCTCACGCCCGTTGCAGACAGCGACGGTGGGCGACAGCACCCGCTCCATCGTCAGACCGAACGGATCGGTCACGCCGGTAGCCAGCAGCCCCTCGCGCAGTTCGATCATCGGGTCGAATTTACTGAATAGGTCGGTCATATGTTTACTCGTCGATTTTCCTGAAAGCCCCTTCCCTTGAGGGGGATGGGGTGGGCTGGGCGCTGTCCGGCAAGCACACCGCTGGACGACACGCCCGCTTCCCGGTTCCTTCCCTGAAATGGAGAGCGCCTTACCCCTGCATCTTCGCCACGGCATCGACCAGCTGGCCGTAATTCTCGATTTCCGCCTGCTGGTTCATGCTGATCAGAATATCGAACTCATCCTCGATCGCAGCGATGAAATCCATCACGGTCAGGCTGTCGAATTCCAGGTCCCCGGCGAATGTCGTGGCATCGACGATGGCCACGCCCTGCTTGTTGAACGGCGCGATGATCGCGGCAATGCGGGTCTCGGTGGCGGCGCGGTCCATCTATTCAGGCTCCGGAATTGGCGTGATGCGGCACATGGCCAAGGAATGCGGCGCAAAAGCGGCGGCGGCATGCCCTGTCAAGTCCTGCACGCACCGCAGGACATGCTACTGCATGTCTCTGGAGTCCACATCATGCGCGCAGCTACGCCCCGCGCGGATCGACCACCGCAGCGATATAGCCCTCGTCCCGCAGGGCTTCCGGCCCGCCCAGGATGCTCTTGGGCAAGGGCTCGCGGGGCAGCGGATCGAGGCGGTCGTAGCGCAGGCGCCAGCTGGCGATCTTCCAGGCGCCGCCCTCCTTGCGGTAGGTTTCGTATTCGCGGCCATGGCCATTGTAGCCGCAGCGTTCGCCGGTTTGGGGATCGGACGGCCAGACGTTATAGTCGTGCAGCACCCAGATGCCCTCGGCCTCGGTGGGGCTGAGGAAGGTGATTTCGGGCATCGAGAAACGGTGGAGCGAAACCGCGCCTTCGAGCATGTCCCTGACGGCATAGGCATAGGTCTCGCCGCCGTACATGATCTGGCCGCCGCCGAGGTCGAAACTCGCGTCGGCGGTGAAGAGGGACTTGAAGCCTTCCCAGTCCTTGACATCGGCCAGCCGCCCGAAGCGCGCCTTGAGTTCGACGATGTCCTTGTAGTCGAAGAACTGCTGCAGTTTGTCCTGGTCCATTCGGACTCTCCTTTCGTGCCGCTCTCTACACCAAGGCGCGCACTGCCGCCATGAAGGGGCCGATCGATACCGGCTTGGCGAGATAGCTGTCCGCCCCGGCGTCGCGGATGCGTTCCTCGTCGCCCTTGCCGGCATAGGCGGTGACCGCGAGCACCGGGATCGTGCGCAGCACCCGGTCCGCCTTGGCCGCCTCGATCAGGTCGAGCCCGGAGACATTGGGCAGCTGGATATCCATGATGATCAGATTGGGCACAAAGTCGCGCGCGCGGTCGAGCGCCTCCAGCCCGTCGGCCACCGGTTCGACGACGAAGCCCTGACTGCGGAGCACGTCACAGAACAGCTTGCGGTTGAGGTCGTTGTCCTCGACAACGAGAATTCGCTTTGCCACTTGATTCCCCACGCATCGCGGCGCTGCTATGGCACTATGACTTCCGAAAGGCACTGACAATTCTGCGCGACCCTCCATCCCCCGCCGCCGATCCCGAAGCGCTTGCTCTCGGTGCGCTCGGCTGGCTGCTCTCCGACGAGGATCGCGCCGGGCGGCTGCTGGCGCTGACCGGGCTCACGCCCGTGGCCCTGCGCGAGGGGCTGGGCGAGCGCGCCGTGCTGGCAGCGGTGCTCGATTTCCTCTGCGCGCATGAGCCCGATCTGATCGGAGCGGCGGAGGCACTCGCTGTGTCGCCCGCCGAGCTGGCCGGCGCGCGCGAAAGGCTGGGAGCATGAGCCGCCCGCTGGTGATCTCCGACTGCGACGAAGTGCTGCTGCACATGATCGGCCCGTTCCGCGACTGGCTGGGCGAACAGCACGGCATCGATTTCGACATGAGCGGCAGCGATTTCGCCGGTGCGATGAAGCGGCGCGATACCGGCAAGCCGGTCGAAACCGAGGAGATCTGGCCGCTGCTCAATCTGTTCTTCGATAGCGAGATGCACCGCCAGCACCCGATCGCCGGATCGGTGGCAGCCGTCGCCGCGCTGGGCGAGCATGCCGATGTCGTGGTGCTGACCAATCTGCAGGATCACCGCCAACAGGCGCGCACCCGGCAGCTGGCCGATCACGGGATCGACTTGCGGGTCTTCACCAATCAGGGGCCGAAGGGCCCGGCGTTGCAGGCGATCCTCGACGAATACCAGCCCTCGCGGGCGATATTCATCGACGATCTTGCCCAGCACCACGGCTCGGTCGCCGATGTCGCGCCGCAGGTTGCGCGGCTGCATCTCTGCGGCGAGCCGATGATCGCGCCGCAAATCGCCTGCGCGCACAAGGCCGGGCACGCCCATGCCCGGATCGACGATTGGGCGACGGCCTTGCCCTGGCTGCTGGAGAGGCTCTATTCGGCTCATGATGACTGACAGCGAAATCGAAGCGAAGCTGATCGCTCTCGGCCTGGTGCTGCCCGAACCCGCCGCGCCGGTGGCGGCCTATGTGCCGGTGGTGATCGCGGGCGGGCTGGCGCATGTCTCCGGGCAACTGCCGTTCATCGACAATGTGCTGGTCAAGGGACGGCTTGGCGAGGATGTCTCGACCGGCGAGGGCTATGAGGCGGCGCAGGCCTGCGGGCTGATGATCCTGGCGCAGCTGAAGGCGGCGCTGGGTTCGCTGTCGCGGGTGGAGCGGATCGTCAAGCTGGGAGCCTTCGTGTGCTCAACAGCCGATTTCACCGAACAGCCCAAGGTCGCCAATGGCGCTTCCGAGCTGATGGCTGCGGTGTTCGGCGAGGCGGGCAAGCACGCCCGCAGCGCGGTAGGCGTGCCGGTGCTGCCGCTGGGGGCTGCCGTGGAGGTCGATGCCATTGCCCTTGTTCGCTCTGCTTGACCGCCGCTTCGCCCCGGCGCCCGATCCGCGCAGGTTCGATTGGTTGGCAGGAACGACCTTCGCCCATCGCGGGCTGCATGGGCCGGGCCTTCCCGAAAACTCCCCCGCCGCCTTCGCCGCAGCGATCGAACGCGGCTTGGGCATCGAATGCGATGTCCAGAAATCGGGCGACGGGCAGGCGATGGTATTCCACGACTGGGAACTCGACCGGCTGACTGCCCAGAGCGGACCGGTTGCCCAGCGCAGCGCCGATCAACTGAGCGCGATTTCGCTGAACGGCGGCGCAGACTGCATGCCGACGCTGCGCCAGACGCTCGACCTGATTGCTGGCCGGGAGCCGCTGCTGATCGAAGTGAAATCGCGGGGAGATGTGCGGATCGCTGCGCTGTGCCTTGCGGTGAGGCGGGTGCTGGAGGGCTATCAGGGGCCGCATGCAGTTATGAGTTTTGACTCCAGAGTGCCGTATTGGTTCAGATTGCACTCTCCGCAGACCGTTCGCGGGCTGGTCGTCACCGAAAAGAATGACCGGACCCTGATAGCCCGGGCCCGTCGCCATATCGCCTTATGGCATGCCCGGCCCGATTTCCTCGCCTACGATATCCGCGACTTGCCGAGCCGCTTCGCCGCCGCCCAGCGCAAGCGCGGCATTCCGATCGCGACCTGGACCGTGCGCAGCCCCGAACTGCGCGAGCGCGCCGCGCAGTTTGCCGACGCGCCGATAGCCGAGGGGGCGGGCGTCGAGGGAGCGCAGGCGGCGTGAGCGAGGGCGATCTTGCCGTCCGGCTGGCGCCCTCCGTCGGCAGTCTGTCAGCGGCGGAATGGGATGCGCTGACCGGTGGCGGCAATCCCTTCGTCAGCCATGCCTTTCTCACTGCAATGGAGGATTCGGGCAGCGTTGGCGGGCGCAGCGGCTGGCAGCCCGCGCCGCTGGTGATCGAGGGACCGGACGGGCGGCTGGCGGCGGCGCTGCCGGCCTATGCCAAATCGCACAGCCAGGGCGAATATGTCTTCGATCACAGCTGGGCCGATGCCTGGCGGCGGTCGGGCGGGCGTTACTATCCGAAACTCCAGATCGCCGCCCCGTTCACCCCGGCGACCGGTCCGCGCATCCTCACCCGCGATCCGGCGCTGGCCTTGCCGCTGCTGCGCGCCGCCGAGCAGTTCTGCGCGCAGCAGGACTTCTCCTCCGCCCACGCGACCTTCATCGATCCCGCGCAGGTCCCCTTGTTCGAAGCGGCAGGCTGGCTGATCCGCAACGACATCCAGTTCCACTGGGAAAACCGGGGCTATGCCTGCTTCGACGATTTCCTCGCCGCGTTGTCCTCGGCCAAGCGCAAAAATTTGCGAAAGGAACGCGCGGCAGCGCAGGCAGGAGTCGATATCCGGGCATTGACCGGAGCGGACATCCGGCCCGAGCACTGGGACGCCTTTTGGCACTTCTATCAAGACACCGGCGCCCGCAAATGGGGCACGCCCTATCTCACCCGCGAGTCCTTCACCCTGCTCGGCGAGCGGATGGCGGATCGCCTGCTGCTGGTGCTGGCCTTCGCTGGCGGGCAGCCGATGGCGGGGGCGCTCAACTTCATCGGCAGCGATGCCTTATACGGCCGCTATTGGGGAGCGCTGGCCGACAAGCCCTTCCTGCATTTCGAGCTGTGTTATTACCAGGCGATCGACGCGGCGATTGCGCTGGGCCTGAAGCGGGTCGAGGCCGGTGCGCAAGGCGGCCACAAGCTGGCGCGCGGCTATGAACCGGTGCGCACCTGCTCGGCGCACTACATCGTCCACGAGGGCTTCCGTAGCGCCGTTGCCGATTTTCTCGAGCGCGAACGGGCCGGCGTCGCCCAGGATCAGCTATGGCTAGGCGGACGAACGCCGTTCAAAAAAGTCTGAAGTTACGCGGCTTTGCGAGTGGTCGCGGACAGCCACTGGCGGGCGCGGCGCTGCGCTTCGGCGATTTCGCGCGCGGTCATCTCTTCTGAAATGTCGGCGCGGCACATCTGGGCTTCCTCATGGCCGGCAACGGCGGCGAGGTTGAACCATTTGTGCGCCTCGATCAGGTCGCAATCGACGCCGTGGCTGCCTGTCGAGAAGGCGACGCCAAGGTCGTAATAGGCGCCGATGTCGCCTTGAGCGGCGGCGGCAAAGCAGCTCGCCACCAACATGTCGGCCGCAGATATGTCGGCCTCGGTCGCGCCGACAAAGGCGCCCTGTTCGATCCAGGCAGTGCTCATGTCCCAGTAACCCCCATTTGCGGACGGACCCCCTGTTGGCCGTCGCTGGAGGCACGTTCGCCCGGTTATGGTCACCAAATGGTTAACGACGTCGGGATATTTTATCATTCCGAAAGATTTGGCGCGTATTGGACCGGTTAAGGGACTTGCGGATAATCCCTCCGCAAGACGGGATTGCCGCTTGTGTGGCCACGTGCCTATGCCTATAGGCCCGGCAGCCTTGGCTCGCTGTCAGCCGCCGGGAAAAGCCGGGGCATTGCAACGCAAGCGGTCTCGGGAGGACTGGCGCGGAGTTTTTGATGCCGACAATGATTAGCGATGAAATCGATGTTCTCGCCAAGGCAAAGCGATCGATCGGCGGGGAATACCTGCCGAATGATGCGGAGCCTTATATGTGCGAGGCGCAGCAGGATTATTTCCGCAGGCTGCTGGGCGAATGGAAGAAGTCGATCCTCGATGCAGCGGCCGGAACCTTGCAGCAGCTGCAGGACGGCCCGATCCGCGAACCCGACCTCAACGACCGGGCATCGAGCGAGACCGATTGGGGCATCGAACTCAGAACTCGGGACCGCCAGCGCAAACTCATCGCCAAGATCGATTCCGCCCTGCGGCGCATCGAGGAAGGCGAATACGGTTTTTGCGAGGTGACCGGCGAACCGATTGGTCTCGGCCGTCTGATCGCCCGTCCGATCGCCACGATGACGGTGGAGGCGCAGGAAGCCCATGAGCGCCGGGAAAAAATCTCTCGCGACGATTAGCGCAGAAAACCGGACAACTGTCCCAAACAGGCATCTCGGGTTTCAGGAAATGCATGGGCCGTTTACAGATTCTTTGCTATGCCGGTTTATCAATGTCGCACCCGATGGCCCTATTTTCAGCATGACAAAGTCCGCTGCTTGATGGACCGTTGAATTTTTGGGGAAAGATTGAGACAGGCCATGGACGAGTCCGAACAAAGGCAGATCGCTCGCGACAGCCTGTTCGTCATGGCCGACATGCGCCTTGACGGATATGACGACGAGTACCGCATCAAAATGCGCAACCTGTCGTCCGGTGGGATGATGGGCGAGGCGCCCGTGCGGGTTTCGCGCGGGGCCGTCGTCTGGGTGAACGTCCGCAATGTCGGCTGGGTCGAAGGTTCGATCGCCTGGGTGCAGGACAATCGCTTCGGCATCGCCTTTCGCGAAGAGATCGATCCGAAAGTGGCCCGCGTTCCGCTTGCTGCGGGAGATGGTACCCCCCAGCACATCAAGTCCACCCTGGCAGAACGATCCGCCAGCGGGGTGCTTCGCAAAGTCTGAATTCGCCGCCAGCGCGGACACCGAATGTGTCGAAGCGCATTCCCGCGTCCGGCAAAATCGACTAGGCATCTGGCGATGCGCCTCGTCAGCACACTTGCCCGGAATTTTTTCGCCGCGCCCTTGGTCTTGCTGCTCGCTGGATGCGGCAGCAGGGATGCCATCGTCGATATCGTGGCGATAGGGCCGGCCAATTCACCATTCGAGGCTGGCGGGCGATTATCGCCTGCCGCGCAGCTGCTGCGCGGATCGACTGCAGAAGGCCTGGTTAGCCTTGACGAGCAGGGACGCGTGACGTCGGCGATGGCAGAACGCTGGATCGTCGATGACGACGGCCTGAGCTACATTTTCCGCCTGCGCGCGGGCGACTGGCCGGATGGCAGCCCGATCACCGCAGAATTGGCGCGAACCGCGCTGCGGCAGGCGCTTGGCGCCTTGCAAGGCACACCCTTGGCGCTCGATCTGGCGAATATCGAGGATATCCGGGTAATGACCGGCCGGGTGGTCGAACTTCGCCTGTCGCGTCCGCAACCGGAACTGCTGCAACTGATCGCGCAGCCGGAACTGGGGCTTTTGCGCAAGGGGCTTGGCGGCGGTCCGATGAAACTGCACCGCGAAGGCCCGGTTGTGACACTTACTCCGATCGAGCCGGAGAAGCGCGGGCTGCCGGCAATCGAGGGATGGCTCAAGCGCGCCCGCAAATTGCAGTTCCGCTCGCTGCCAGCGGAGAAAGCCGTGGAGCGCTTCAATCTCGGCGAGGCCGACGCCGTGCTCGGCGGCAAGATCGAGGATTTCCCGCTTGTCGATGTGTCGGGCCTGTCTCGCGGCGCTATCCAGCTCGATCCGGTGACCGGGTTGTTCGGACTGGTATTCGCGCATGGCGACGGCTTTCTGTCGCTGCCCGCCAACCGGGAGGCGGTAGCCATGGCGATCGACCGCGCGGTATTGCTCTCGTCCTTCGGCATCGGCGGCTGGACCCCGACGAACCGGATTGTCCCCGCTGGCATCGAAAACAGTCCGCCGCCGAACGCGGAGCGATGGACCGATATGAGCCTGGCTGCGCGGCGTGCCCTGGCGATTGCCCGGGTGACGCGCTGGAACGGGCGCGGGCAGGGCCGGGTCCGGCTGAGAATTGCCCTGCCCGGCGGGCCCGGCGCCGACCGGCTGTTCCAGCGTCTCGCAGGCGATTTGAAGCAAGTCGGGCTCGATGCGGCCCGCGTCGGCATCGGCGATCCTGCGGATATGCGCCTGATCGATTCCGTTGCACGCTATCCCCGGATCGATTGGTTTCTCAACCAGTTGAATTGCGCCAGTCAGCGTGGCCTCTGCACCTCGGATGCCGACAGGGACGCCGCAGCGGCCAAGCAGGAGATCCGATCCGGCCCTCAGCGCGAAGCTGCAAGCCCGGGCTGTCACCAAACTCACCGATGCCAATGTTTTCATTCCGTTCGGAGCACCGATGCGCTGGTCGCTGGTGCGCGGCGATACATCGGGCTTCGCCCCCAATCAGCTTGGCTACCATCCCTTGATGCCGCTCGCCTTGCTCCCCAAATAAGCGCGGCCCGGCAAGATCGGGCGCAAAAGGGTCGTCGCCAGCATGGACAAGCAGGAAACCATTCGCCTCGCCAGAGAAGGCCTGCCGCTGGGCAGCGACCCGGCATCGGTCAGACGGCGGATCGAAGCTCTGGAGCAACTCTTCGAACGCAGCTTCATCGTTCCCGGTATCAATCGCCCGATAGGGCTCGACGCGATTGTCGGGCTGCTGCCGGTCGCGGGCGATACGATCATGGCGCTGGCCGGGCTCTATCTTGTCTGGGAAGCGCGCAACCTCGGCATGAGCAAATGGCAGATGCTGCGGATGACCGGCAATGTCGCATTCGACTGGGCGGTTGGCTCCATACCCGTGGCGGGAGACGTTTTCGATTTCCTGTTCCGCTCCAGCAGCCGGAATTTGCGGATCATCCGCCGTCACCTCGACCGGCATCATCCCTCAACCAGGATAATCGAGGGCTAGCGCGGCGCAGCAGGCGCGCTATGCTGGGTCGCATGCGCCTGATCCCGATCGCGATCCTGACTGCCCTGCTGACTGCCTGCGGCAGCGGGGCCGGCGAGTCCGGCCCGGGCGGGGTCACCGCCGGCGAAGCTCGGGCGCTCGATGACGCGGCCGAGATGGTCGAGACGAAGCGTTTGCCGCCGGATGCCCTGCGCCCGCCTTCGGAGCAGCCAGCAGCGCCGGCTGCCCCCGCTGCCGCCGATTGAGGCTTGCCAAATGGTGCGGTTACGGGAAGTGCGCAGTCCTGCAGCGGCAGCCCCTGCCCGCCGCATGAAGTCATGGGAGAGCAGCGCAAATGAGCGATTGGGCAAGCTGGATAGGCCGCGAGGAATTTCGCTTGGACCGGGTCGATCCAGGCCATGCCGCGCGCTGGCTGGCGACGTTCGACCGGGAAGCTGCTGCCGGCGGCGCTCTGCCGCAAGGATTCCATTTCTGCTTATGCCTGCCCGATGCAGTCACCGCGCAACTGGGTGCGGACGGACATCCAAAGCGCGATGACGGCCCGGCCAGCTTCCTGCCACCGGTACCCTTGCCGCGCCGCATGTGGGCATCGAGCAAGATCGAATTTCTGCGGTCGTTACGTCCCGGTGAAGCGATCGAGCGGCGCTCGCAGATCCTGTCGGTAACCGCCAAGCAGGGAGGTTCGGGCCAACTGGTGTTTGTCGATGTGGGCCACGATACCTCGGGCGATGCAGGCGTGGCGGTGCGCGAGGTGCAAAGCCTGGTCTACCGCGAGGCCGCACCTGCAAGCGCGCCGCCAGCACCGCCGCCGCCTGGCGACGGGCGGTTCGATCCCGCCGGGTGGGACGTGCACCGGGCGCTCGTCCCGGCGGAGCCCTTGCTGTTCCGCTATTCGGCGCTGACGTTCAACAGCCACCGGATTCACTATGACCTTGCTTACGCTGCCGGCGAGGAAGGCTATCGCGGGCTTATCGTCCATGGTCCGCTGACCGCGACCCTGCTGCTCGATCTTGCCCGGCGCGAACTGGGCGACAATGCGCTCAAGCGCTTTGCCTTCCGCGGCATGACCCCGGGGGTCTGCGGCGAGGAACTCCATCTCGCGATGCGCGGCAGCGGCGAAGCCATCGAGCTAGGCGCCTTCGCCAGCGACGGGCGGCAAGTGATGAGCGCTACGGCCGCCGTATAGGTCTGTGGTTAGCTGACCATTTCGCTGAGCGGCACCAGCCCGTCGTACAATGCCCGCAGCACCACCTGCATGCGTTTGGTGACGTCATAGCGCATCCGCGCATCGGCGATGTGCTGCTTCACGGTTTCCTCGGATATTCCCAGGATCTTGCCGATTTCCCAATCGGTCTTGCCGCGCGCCACCAGCACGATGCATTCCAGCTGCCGCTCGGTCAGCTTCACCGGTCGGGCGGAATTCAGCCCGCGCATGCGGATGACCATGCCGCGCGCTGCCTCGAAGGCGAACGACCCCACCAGCTGCGCCATCGGGAAATTCGCGCGCGGCGCTTCGCGGGCGGGGCCCACCGCAAAATTGCAGGAGCCGTTGAGCTCGCCCGGAATATTGGCCGGGACCGTGAAACCATCCTCGATGCCCGCATGGCGCGCGCGCTCGATGATTCGGTGGTGCACCGGGGTAAGGTCGATAATTTCGTGCAGCCGGTCCCAGCCGAAACCGACATTGGTGCGCTGGCTGGCAAGCAAACGGGGATCGAAATTGACCACTTCGCCGCTGATATACTGCTCGATCCAGCCTTCCGGGTAATCGCTCAGCGCGATGAATTCACCGGTCAGCAAATGGCCGTTGAGCGTGCCGAATTGCCGCAAATCGACGTGGTGGACCAGAGCGAAAAAATCGAAGCCCATATCCTTCGATATGCTTTGCATCAAGGCGTGCAGTTCGGTCGGGCTGGACGCCCTTCTCGACAAGTCGATAAACGCTTGCACATCGGTCAATTGCGTCATGAGTGCGCCCCGCCCCCGACTCTCCCCAGCGCCGGGACTGTTTCTCCACTCTCTAAATGGGCACCAATGGCGCTTCGCGCAAGCAAAGAATGCGATTCGTTACGCCGCGCTACTATTGACACCCATGCTAGTTAGATATCGTTTGATATTGCGCGCAGCCTGGCGCAACCGTTGTTCGTTCTCGACCATGGCGATGCGGACATAGCCTTCGCCTTCTTCGCCATACCCGACGCCCGGCGCAACCGCGACTTCGGCATGGGTGAGCAGCTGCTTGGAGAATTCCAGGCTGCCCATATCCTTCAGCGCCGGCGGCAGCGGCGCCCAGGCGAACATCGAGGCCCGGGGCGAGGGGATGTCCCAGCCCGCCCGGCCGAAACTCTCGACCAGCACATCGCGGCGCTTCTGGTAAAGCACGCGGTTCTTCTCGACGATGTCCTGCGGCCCGTTGAGCGCAGCGCAGGCCGCCGCCTGGATCGGGGTGAAGGCGCCATAATCGAGATAGCTCTTCACCCGCTTGAGCGCGGCGATCAGCTTGGCGTTGCCGACCGCAAAGCCGACCCGCCAGCCGGCCATCGAAAAAGTCTTGCTCATCGAGGTGAACTCGACCGCAATGTCCTTTGCGCCGGGGACTTGCAGGATCGAGACGGTCGGATTGCCGTCGTAATAGAGTTCGGAATAGGCGAGGTCCGACAGCACCCAGACCTTGTTTTCCTTGGCCCAGGCGACCAGCCGCGCGTAGAACGCCAGATCGACGGTCTCGGCGGTCGGGTTCGAGGGATAGTTGACAATCAGCACCGAAGGGCGCGGCACGGTGAAAGCCATCGCCCGCTCCAACGCGGCCCAATAGCGTTCATCCGGGGTCACCGGCACCGAACGGATGGTCGCGCCGGCGATGATGAAACCGAAGGTGTGGATCGGGTAGGAAGGATTGGGCGCGAGCACGACGTCGCCCGGCGCGGTCATCGCCGTCGCCATGCTGGCGAGGCCTTCCTTCGAGCCCATCGTCATCACCACTTCGCTGGCGGGATCGAGTTCGACGCCGAACCGGCGTGCGTAATAATTGGCCTGCGCCTTGCGGATGCCGGGAATGCCCGCCGATGCCGAATAGCCATGGGCATCGGGCTTCTGCGCCACTTCGCACAGCTTGTTTATGACGTGATCGGGCGGCGGCAGATCGGGGTTGCCCATGCCGAGGTCGATGATGTCCCTGCCCGCCTGGCGGGCTGCGGCGCGCATGTCATTCACTTCGGCGATGACATAGGGCGGCAGTCGCTTGATGCGGTAGAACTCGTCTTCCATGACCTCGATAAATCCGTTGCTCGCGGCGTGATTGCCGCAAATCGAGTCTCTAGGCAGTTAAACAGACTCTGGCAAATCGCGCTTGGCGCACTATGCTGGCGGGGCGTGGAGAGGGCTCGCAACTGCTTCCGGCGGCGCAAAGGCGAATAGCAACGGAGTCCGGATCGATGACCGAAAATTCCCATCGAGACCGCGGCAGTGCCGGCGATTTCGCCGAACTGCTGCGGGTCCAGGCGGAGGTCGCCCGCGCGGCGTTCGGACAATGGTTCACTGGCGCAAACGATTCGCCCTCGCCCGAATGGGGCGACGGCCTGCATTGGGCGGATGTCGCGGCAAGACTGCAGGCGCTTTGGTTCGGCTTTCTGCAAGAGCGCGCGCTCGAAGGCGCCGCCCCGCCTGCGCATTACACCGATCCGGCGACCTGGCTCACCCTGCTCGACGGCTGGCGCAAGCAGTCGCCCTTCGCGGACATGGAAAGGCACACCTGGCTGTGGGAGAATTGCCTTGGCCTGTCGCGGTCGCTGCTGGAAAACTACGGCGATGTTGCCGAAGCGCGTGCGGCGCGTCCGGACAGCGCAGCGCTGCCACGGCAAGACCGGCGCTTCGCCGACGCGAAATGGCGCGATAATCCGCTCTCCGCGCTGATCCACCAGACCTATCTGCTGCTGGCCGAAGATGCAGCGCGACGGGCCGAAGGGATCGGCAATCTCAAACCGGAGGAGCGCGAGCGTCTCGGCTTTTTCACCTCGGTGCTGCTCGATGCGCTGAGTCCCGCCAATTTTCTGGCGGCCAATCCGCAAGTCACGGCCCGGGCGGTGGAGACCAAGGGGGAGAGCCTGGTCAAGGGCTTTGGCCATCTGCTCGCCGATCTCAAACGCGGCCAACTCACCCACACCGACCCTGCAGCCTTCCGGGTGGGCGAGAACATCGCAATGACGCCGGGCAAGGTGGTGCACGAGACGCCGCTGTATCAGCTGATCCAGTACACGCCGGCGACCAAAACGGTGCTGGCGGCGCCGCTGGTTATCTTCCCGCCGTGGATCAACCGCTTCTATATCCTCGACCTCAACCCGGCGAAGAGCTTCGTGCGCTGGGCGGTCGAGCAAGCCATCTCGGTGTTCATGGTTTCGTGGAAGTCGGCCGACGCGAGCATGGCCGATGTCGTCTGGGACGATTACATCGCTGCCCAGATCGATGCGATCGAAACGATCCGCACCCGGCTGGATGTCCCCGCCGTCCATGCCATCGGCTATTGCGTCGCCGGCACCACGCTCGCTGCGACGCTGGCGGTGATGGCGCGGCGCGGGGAGGCGGCCAAGGTCAAGAGCACGACCTTCTTCACCGCCCAGATCGATTTCGAACAGGCTGGCGACCTCAAATATTTCATCGACGACGCGCAGATCGATGCGATCCACAAGCTCGCCCCGGACGGCTATCTCGACGGGCGGTATATGGCGGCGACGTTCAACCTGCTGCGCGGCCGCGACCTGATCTGGAGTTATGTCGTCAAGCATTATCTGATGGGCGAAGACTATCGGGCCTTCGACCTGCTGCACTGGAACAGCGATGTCACCAACCTGCCGGCGAAGTGGCACGAGACCTATCTGCGCGACCTCTATCGCGACAATCGGCTGGCGGTTCCCGGCTCGCTGTCGGCGCTGGGCACGCCGATCGACCTGACCTTGATCGAGACCCCCTGTTATATCCAGGCGGGCCGCGAGGACCACATCGCGCCGCCGCAAAGCGTGTGGAAGCTCACCCGGCATTTGGCGGGTCACTGGACCTTCGTGCTGGCCGGATCGGGCCATATCGCCGGTGTGGTCAATCCGCCTGCGGCAGGGAAATACCAGTATTGGACCAACGAAGCCGAAACTGGCAACCTCGATGCCTTCATCGCCGGCGCGAGCGAGACCAAGGGCAGCTGGTGGCCACACTGGGCCGCTTGGCTGCGCGCGCAGGACGAATCGCAAGTTGATGCGAATGGCAGGCGGGCGCCGGGATCGAAGGGCGATCCGGTCATCGAGGACGCGCCAGGTCGTTATGTGAAGGCGCGTTAGTCGGGCTGCCGCGCCAGCGGCACGTCTGGCAGCAAAGGCAATTGCTGCACTGCAACATTTTTCTATTGACTTCGCGGACGCAATGCATATTTGTGCACTGCAACATAACCCGCCCAGCGCGGTCCAGACGCGAAAGACATGTCAACAATGGCCGAACCGAAAATCGATACCGCCGCCGAAGCCGCAGAAAAGGCGTATGCTGCGGCAGCGTCCGCCAAGCTCGAACCCGCTCCCGAGGCGCCGCTGGCGTTTCCCGCCAGGGTCGTGCCGGTGGATGCAGCCCCTCCCGCCAAACCGGTCGAAACGGTGTCTGCTCCGATGGCGCCGGTGGAGACCGTCGTTGTCGAAGTCGCCTCTGCGCCGCTGCAGACCGAGATCGCCACGCCGGTTGCGAAGCCGGTTCCGGCCAAGACAGTCAAGCAGAAAGCGGCGAAACCCGCGCCCGTCAAGATCGCCAAGCCGGCTGCGCCCGTGCTGAAGAAGATGGCTGCGGCAAAGAAGGCTGCCGCATCCGCAAAGAAGTCGCCGGCTGTCAAAGCGGCCAAGCCGATCAAGTCCAAGATTCAAACTACCCCCAAATCCACTACCCCCAAATCCACTCCCATTCTGCAATCCAAGGAAAAACTCATGGCTACCAAGAAAACCACCGATTTCACCGCCGACATCAAGAGCGCCGTCGCCGACGTGCAGGTCAAGGCCAAGGAAGTTCTGGCCAAGGGCAATGTCGTGCTCGCCGAAGCCACCAGCTTCACCAAGGGCAATGTCGAAGCGATCGTCGCCTCGGGCAAGATCCTCGCCGCCGGCCTGCAGGACCTGAGCAAGGGCTATGTCGCCGAGGGCAAGGCTGCGGTCGAAACCGCGACCGCCGACGTCAAGGAACTGGCCACCGTCAAGTCGCCGACCGACTTCGTTCAGCTGCAAAGCAAGATCGCGCGCCGCAATCTCGACCAGGCATTCGCCTTCGGTGCGAAGAACAGCGAAGCCGTGTTCAAGCTGTTCAACGACACGTTCGCGCCGCTTTCCAAGCGCGCCAGCCTGGCCGTCGAGACGCTGAAGAAGGCTGCCTGACTTAGGGCGCGCCGGCTTTCCTCTCCAGGTCGGCATGCCTAATGCGCGGGCCGGACGGTGCAAGCCGTCCGGCCCGTTTGCATTCCGGAAACCATGGTGTGGCATCGACGGCTTGTCTTGTGACCCTTCGTTGCGATATTCTGTGACCATGAACCGACGTTCCGATTGCAAAGATTCGCGCGCGATTGCGCTCCGCGGGCCACCGCTTGTCCGTGCGGCGGGCGAAGGCGACGGCGATTCGGGCGGCGGCGATGGGCAAAATCAGGTCGGGGTCGCCACCAAGACCCGCACCAAGCCCAAGAAGCCGAACCAGTTCAAGGTGCTGCTGCTCAACGACGACTACACGCCGATGGAATTCGTCGTGATGGTGCTGAAGCGCTTTTTCTCGATGGACCTTGAGCAAGCGACGCGGGTCATGCTGCATGTCCACCAGAAGGGCATCGGCGTCTGCGGCGTCTTCCCCTACGAGATCGCCGAGACCAAGGTGAACCAGGTGATGGATTTCGCCCGCCGCAACCAGCACCCGCTGCAATGCACGCTGGAGAAGGCCTGAACGCCAATTCAAGCGTTGGCTGACAGTTTTGGAACGGCCCTTGCCGGGCCAGCTTCCGGCGCTTAGGACGCTTCGCTAGCCAAAGGTTCGCGAAGCCATTCCGTGAAATTCATAACCGCCACCGATCGTTATATCTTCCGGCTGGTGGTCGGGCCGATGCTGGCGGTGTTCGTCATCGCCGCATCGCTGCTTGTGCTCGACAAGATGCTGAAGCTGTTCGATTTCGTCGCGACCCAGGGCGGCCCGGTCAGCGTCGTGTTCCGCATGCTGGCCGATCTTCTGCCCGAATACGCCAGCGTCGCGATCCCGCTCGGGCTGATGCTCGGCATACTGTTCGCGTTTCGCAAGCTCGCCACCACCAGCGAGCTCGATGTGCTGCGCGCGGTTGGCCTCAGCTATAACCGGCTGCTGCGCGTGCCCTTCCTGATCACGCTGGTGATGATGGCGATCAATCTGTTCATTGTCGGCTATCTCCAGCCGCTGTCGCGCTATTACTACGAGCAGCTGCAGTTCGAACTGCGCTCGGGCGCACTGGGGGCATCGATCAAGGTCGGCGAGTTCACCACGCTGCAGGACCGCATGGCGCTGCGGATCGAGGAAAGCCGCGACGAAGGGCGGCGGCTGATCGGCATTTTCGCGCGGGTGGCGAACGCCAAGGGCCAGGTGCTGTCGGTCTCGGCGCGCGAAGGGCGTTTCCTTGCGCTGCAGAACAACCCCGATACGATCATCCTGCGCCTGATCGACGGGCAAATCCTGCAGGATGCGCCAGGCGCCAGCCCCCGCGTGCTCAGCTTTTCGCGCCACGACCTGCCGATCGAGCTGCCAGCGATCGAAAAATTCCGCGAGCGCGGCAAGGAGCGCGAATTCGTGCTGCCCGAGTTGCTGCGGATCGGCTGGAACGATCGCGGCGCGCCGCCCGATCTTCGCGCCAAGACCAGGGCCAATCTGCACTACAAGCTCGCCGAGCTGGCGATCATGATTTTCCTGCCGCTGCTGGCGGTGGCGCTGGCGATCCCGCCGAAAAGATCGACCTCGTCGCTTGGGGTGTTCGTTTCGATCGTGATGATCACGGTCTATCACAAACTGTGCGAATACGGGCAGGGCGTTGCCGGGCTCGGCCGCGCCGATCCCCTGCTGGTGCAGTGGGGGCCGCTGGTTGGCTTCGCGGGGCTGATCCTGTGGATGTATTGGCGGATTGCATATGTGCCAGGCGGCCAGCCGATCGGCGCGCTGGAACGCTTCGCCGAGAATGCCGGCAAACGGCTGCGCGCGATCATGGGCAAGCGCCGCCAGCCCGGGATGGCATAGGAACCTCATGCAACTCGAATTCTTCCCCTCCCGCACGCTGACGCTCTACCTCGCGCGGCTGTTCGCGGTTCGCATCGTCGCGGTGCTGCTGATGCTGGTGTTGGTGCTGCAGATGCTCGACCTCTTGAGCGAAAGCGGCAAGGTGCTGGCCCATGCCGGCAATGGCGAGAGCGAGCTGTGGACCTATGTAACGCTGCGCGCGCCGCAGCTGATGGCCCGTTTCCTGCCCTATTCGGTGCTGCTGGCGACGATCCTGACGCTGTCGGTGCTCAACCAGAACAGCGAAGTCATCGCGATGAAATCCGCCGGGCTCTCCGCGCATCAGGTGCTGGCGCCGCTGATGCTGACGGCGGTAGTCGTCGCGCTGGTCAGCTTCGCGTTCAACGAGCGCGTGGTCACGCGGTCGAACAGCACGCTGAAAGCCTGGCAGGCGGTCGATTATGGGCCGGTGCCCGAGGATTCGGGGGTGCGCAGCAATATCTTCGTGCGCGACGGCGGCAATATCCTGTCGGCGGGAACGCTGTCGGGCGAGGGCAAGCAGACAGTGATGGAGAAAGTGACCTGGTATCGTCGTGATGCCGGCGGCATGATCGTCGAGCAGATCCGCAGCCAGCGCGCCACCTTCGCGGCACCTGGATGGCGGCTGGAATCACCTGTAGCCTTCGACGTGGCCAGCGCCGAAACCCGCAAGCTGGGGCCGACGGTGGTCGCGCGCGATGTCACCCCCGCCCAGGTCTCGATCAGCTCGGTCGATGCCGACGGGCAGGACCTGGTCCAGCTATCGCGTTCGATCGAGGAACTGCGGACCGCCGGTCGCCGGACCAGCGAGATCGAGGGCAAGTGGTGGCACAAGCTGTCGGGCCCGCTCTCGGCGATCCTGATGCCCTTGCTCGGCGCTCTCGCCGCCTTTGGCCTTGCGCGCTCGGGCCAGTGGCTGATCCGCGCGGTGATCGGCATGGCGCTGGGCTTCGCCTATTTCGTGGTCGACAACGCGGCGCTGGCGATGGGCAATTTCGGCGGCTACCCGCCGCTGATCGCCGCCTGGGCGCCGTTCTTCCTGTTCGCGCTGATCGGCGAGACGGTGCTGGTGCGGACCGAGGAATAGGGCGGCGAGGGGGTTATTCCGCCGATCGCCCGGCCCGCATCGTGCTGCGCGCCAGCCGGGCGATCAGATTGAAAAGCCCCGGATAATTCGCCCCGCGATAGGTCGAGCCCTGCCCCAGCTCCGCCGTCAGCCGCCGGTGCGCTTCGGCCAGCGCATGATAGGGCAGGCTGGGCAGCAGGTGATGCGTCGCATGATAACGCAGGCCGACCGGGGCCCAAATCTCAGGCAGAAGCCCCGGCGGGGGGACATTGACCGAATCGAGATATTGCGCGGTCACCGTCATCGGTTCACCGTCATTGGTCCACAAATGCGCCGCCAAAGTGCGCAATTGGTTGAGAACCGCCGCTGCAGCGATGGCAGCCAATGCGACACCTAGCGGCCGCCAACCGTACCAGTAAGTGCTTGCGAGCAGCATCCAGGCCCAAATCGATGCGCCCAGCTCCTGCCAGAACACCATGCGCGCCAGCTCGCCTTCGGGCGGACGGCGGCGGAAGGCGGGGTTGGTCGATAGCGACGAGGCGCGTTCCCACAATAGCTTGCGCAATGGCGGAATGACTACTCCCAGCGGCACCAGCAGCGCGCAGCGGACAAGCAAGGCCAGCGGCAGCAGCGCCGCGATCGTCAGGAACAGCGGCAGCGACCAGGGCTTCATCAGGCCGAGCGGGAGATATTCCGGATCCTCCGCCGTGCCATAGCGGGTGCGGGCGTGGTGCAAGGTGTGGACGCCTTCGTACATGAACGACGGGGTCAGCATGGGGATGCCGACCAGCAGATTCCAGGCGAGACGAAAGCCCGGCAACGCGTCGCGGTGGATATGGGTCAGTTCGTGGATGAACAGCAGCGCCCGGTAGAGCGCCAGCGCGGCAACCATGCCCGATGCCGCCGCTGCCCACGGGTTCTCCAGCATGATCGCTCCGGCCAGCGCGGCATAGCCCAGCGCGGCGGAGAGCAGCATGTCGGGCCAATAGACGCCGGGGCGCGCGTCGGCGATGTCGCGGGTCAGCGCCGTCGCCGCGCGCAGCATCGCCATGTCGTCGGGCATGCCCGCGCCCTGCTCTATGGGTTGATGTGCATTCATCGTTTCCGCGCCAATTTCCGCCGCCAGCTTGACAAGGCCGCTAGCACATACGCACTGCGCGTGGCACCCAACAAAGGCAAGACCGTGACGCAGACAGCTCCAGGGACAGACATTGTCATAACCCCCGTCACGACGCAGAGCGACCGCGAGGCCTTTGTCGACTTCGGTTTCGCCATAAATGCCAGCGATCCCAACTACGTCCCCAATCTGCGCAGCGAGGAGCTGGGCAAGTTCACGCCGGGCAAGAACCCCTATTTCGAGCATGCCCGCTGCCAGCTGTTTCTCGCGCGGCGCGGCGGCGAGGTGGCGGGGCGCATCGCGGCGCATATCGACGAGCTGGCGCTGGCGCAGCCGGCCGATCAGGGCATGGGGCCGGGCACCGGCATGTGGGGCGCGCTGGAGACCTTGGACAAGGGCATTGCCGTCCAGCTTATCGCCACGGCGGAAGACTGGCTGCGCGGCCAGGGCACGACCAAGGTGCTGGCCCCGATGAACCTGTCGGTGTGGGAAGAGCCCGGCCTGCTGGTCAAGGGCCACGATCACCCGCCGATGTATATGATGGGCCACCAGTCGCCGCGCTATCAGCCGTGGATCGAGGGTGAGGGCTACGCTCTCGCCAAGCGGCTCTACACCTACGATCTCGATATCCTTCCCGACTTTCCGTCGCTGATCCAGCGCATCGTCGCTTCCGGCGAGAAGAACGCGCGGATCAGGGTGCGCGAGGTCAGCCTGCGGGACTTCGAGCGCGATGTCGGCATCGTCTGCCATATCCTCAACGATGCCTGGTCGGACAATTGGGGCTTCGTCCCCTTCACCCCCAGCGAGATCGCCTACACGGCAAAATCGCTCAAGCCGCTGGTCAAGCCCGACCTGATCCGCATCGCCGAATACGACGGCGAGCCGGTCGCCTTCATGATGACCCTGCCCGATTTCAACCAGGTGCTGCGGCGGGCGAACCGGCCCGATGGCAAGCCCTCGCTGCTCGGCTGGCTCAAGATCGCGCTGTGGCTGCGCAGGCCCAGGCCCGCCGACATGCGGGTGCCGCTGATGGGCGTGCTCAAACGGCTGCAAAGCACGCGCATGGCCAGCCAGCTCGCCTTCATGATGATCGAATATATCCGCCGGGATTCGATCAGGCGCTATGGCGGCAAGCGCGGCGAGATCGGCTGGATCCTCGAGGACAACCAGGGGATGGTGGCGATCGCCGATGCGATCGGCAGCACGATCAACAAGCAGTATAATATTTACGCGAAGGCATTGTAATCCTCCCCGTTCCGGGGAGGGGGACCATCCGAAGGATGGTGGAGGGGCACCGTCGTAATAGCGCAACATCGATAGCCCAGGAATTGGGGCACGTGCCCCTCCACCAGCTACGCTGGTCCCCCTCCCCGTTCCGGGGAGGATTGCCGGTCCACCGCCGCCGTCACCGCCACGTCCATCGTCACATTGCCCAGGGTGCGCATGATATCCGGCAGCATCTCAACCGCCACCAGCAGCGCCAGCGGGCCGATCGGCACGCCCATGGCCAGCGCGATCGGGCCGATCGAAGTGACAAAGCTGATCGTGCCGGGCAGCGAAGGCGACCCCAGCATCGCCAGCATCGAGACGGCAATGCCGGCCAGGAGCGCCATGGGCGAGAGCTCCACGCCGGAGAGATGCGCCACGTAGATCGACCACCGCCAGGTTCATCGCCGGGCTGGTCGCGCGGAACAGGGCGACGGCGAGCGGCAGGACGAAATCGGCGCTGGTCTCGCCGACGCCCAGCTTGCGGCAGCTCGCCAGCATCGCGGGCAGGCTGGCCAGCGAGGACTGGGTCGAGATCGCGACGGCCTGCGAGGGCAGCATGGCCCGGGCGAAGGCAAGCGGACTTTGCCGGGCGACCAGGACCGCGAGCAAATAGCCAGCCAGCATCACCACGGCGCCGATGGCGGAGACCAGTGCGACATAGTGCGCCAGCGCCGCGATCAGCGCCGCCCCGCTCTTCGCCGCGACACCCAGCGCCAGCGCAAAGACGCCGAACGGAGCCAGCGCCAGCACCCAGCCGATCACCACCATCATCGCCCCGGCAATCGCCTCGAACAGCCGCGACAGCAGCGCGCGCGGCTCGCCGGGCAAGCGCGCGGCGGCGAGCGCGAACAGCGCCATGAACAGGATCACCGGCAGGATCGCGCCCTCGGCCGCCGCCGCGAAGACATTGGCGGGGATCAGTGTCGCGAGGAAGTCGCCGAGCCCGGGCACCGGGGGCGCGGCGCTTTCGTCCGCGCCGCTCAGCGCTGCTACCGCCCCCGCCGGGACCGGGAACAGCCGCAGCAGCACGGGCATCAGCAAGGCCGACATCGCCGCCCCGGCAAGCAACACCGCCGCGAACAGGCCAAGCGTGCGCCGCGCCATCGCGCCCGCCGAGGCGGCGGCGACCGTGCGCAGAATGCCGGTGAAGAGCAGTGCGGCGACCAGCGGCAGGATCGTCATCTGCAAGGCGCGGAGCCACAAGCGCGCCCATCGGCTCCGTGACCGATAGCACCGGCGCCAGCGCAGCTTTCCCCTGAAGCGCCATGCCCAGCGCAAGGCCCGCAGCCAGACCGGCAAAGGTCCACAAAGCCGGAATTTTCGCATTCGGCAGCATAGGCGCGCCTGCTTCATCGGCCATGCAATCTCCCCCGGCAAATCCCCTAGCCGGGGGTGACATTAGTGCCCCGCCGCGACATAGCAATTTGCATAGTATTGGCACTTACGGCGGGACCCCTATGGCCAGGCAGTATTTCGGCACCGACGGCATTCGCGGGCGCACCAACGCGGGGGTGATGACCGCCGCCGTTGCGATGAAGGTCGGCCAGGCGGCGGGGCGGCACTTCCTGCGCGGCGACCACCGCCACCGGGTGGTGATCGGCAAGGACACCCGCCTGTCGGGCTATATGCTGGAAAACGCCATGGTCGCCGGTTTCACCAGCGTCGGCATGGACGTGATCCTGCTCGGGCCGATGCCGACCCCGGCGGTGGCGCTGCTGACCCGCGAGATGCGCGCCGATGTCGGCGTGATGATCTCGGCCAGCCACAACCCCTATGAGGACAACGGCATCAAGCTGTTCGGCCCGGACGGCTTCAAGCTGTCCGACGAGGACGAAGCGACGATCGAGGCGATGCTCGGCGCCAGCATCCCGCTCGCCGCCGCCGAAGAGATCGGCCGGGCGCGGCGGATCGAGGATGCGCGCGGGCGCTATATCCATGCGGTGAAGAATTCGGTGCCCGACAATATCCGGCTCGACGGGCTCAAGATCGTCGTCGATTGCGCCAATGGCGCGGCCTATCAGGTCGCGCCCTCGGCGATCTGGGAGCTGGGGGCGGAGGTGATCACGCTGGGCGTCACGCCCAATGGCAAGAACATCAACGACAAGTGCGGCTCGACCCATCTCGACCTGATCAAGGAAACCGTGGTTGCCTCGGGCGCCGACATCGGCATCGCGCTCGACGGCGATGCCGACCGGCTGATCGTCGTCGACGAGAAGGGCAAGACGGTCGATGGCGACCAGATCATGGCGCTGATCGGCAGCGCGGCTTGCCAAACAGGCGCCTTGCGCGGCGGCGGCGTGGTCGCGACGGTGATGTCGAACCTCGGCCTGGAACGCTTCCTCAACGGCAAGGGGCTCGAACTCTACCGGGCCAGGGTCGGCGACCGCCATGTGCTCGAAATGATGCGCAAGAAGGGCTGCAATGTCGGCGGCGAGCAGACCGGCCACATGATCCTGCTCGACCACGCCACCACCGGCGACGGCACCATCGCCGCGCTGCAGGTGCTCGGCGCGCTGGTGCAATCGGGCAAGCGCGCGAGCGAGCTGCTGCACCTGTTCGATCCCGTGCCGCAGCTGCTCAAGAACGTGCGCTTCGCCGGCGGCGAGCCGCTGGACGACAAGCGCGTCAAGGCGGTGATCGCCGATGCCGAAAAGCTGCTCGACGGCAAGGGCCGGCTGGTGATCCGCCCATCGGGCACCGAGCCGGTGATCCGGGTGATGGCCGAGGGCGACGATGCCGCCGAGGTCGCGGCGGCAGTCGATTCGATCTGCGAGGCGGTGAAGGAGGCGGCCGCCTGATGCTGGAAATGCGCCCCGATTGCGAACGCTGCGGCGCGGACCTGCCCGCCGAGGCGCCCGGCGCCTTCATCTGCAGCTTCGAATGCACCTTCTGCGCGCGATGCGCCGAGGCGCTCGATGATCGCTGCCCCAATTGCGGCGGCGAATTGATCGACCGGCCGGCGCGGGCGAAGCATCTGCACGCGAAGAATCCGCCCTCGACGGAGCGGAAGTTCAATGGTCGAGTGAACCCCGCCCCGCATCCTGACCATCGCCGGCTCCGACAGTTCGGGCGGCGCGGGGATTCAGGCCGACATCAAGACGATCACCATGCTCGGCGGCTATGCCATGACCGCGATCACCGCGATCACCGCGCAGAACACGCTGGGGGTGCAGGCGGTCGAGCTGCTCTCAGCCGAACTGGTGGCGGCGCAGTTCGATGCCTGCGTCGACGACATCGGCGTCGATGCGATCAAGATCGGCATGCTGGGCTCGGCCCGACATGCGCCGACATCTGGTCGCCGACCTGCTGGAATCTGCCGACGCGATGTGCCGGTGGTGTTCGATCCGGTGATGGTGGCGACCAGCGGCGCGGCGCTTGCCGAGCGCGGAACCATCGCCGCCTTCGACCGGCTGATGCAGCTCGCCACGCTGGTCACCCCCAACCTGCCCGAACTGGAAGCGCTGGGCGGCTGGAGGCGATGCTCTGGCGCGCGCGCCCGCCGTGCTGGTCAAGGGCGGCCACGGCGAAGGCGACACGATCATCGACCGGCTGGTTACCCGCGACGGCGAAGTGGCCCGCTGGGAAGACCCGCGCATCGACACCCGCCACACCCACGGCACCGGCTGCACGCTTGCCAGCGCGATCGCCACCGGGCTGGGGCAGGGCATGACGCTGACCGACGCCATCGCCCGCGCCCGCCGCTTCGTCCGCGCCGCGCTGCTCGCCGCGCCGGGCTTTGGCAGCGGGCACGGCCCGATGGGCCATCAGGCGGTGCGCAACGCATAAGTTCCTCCCCGTGGCCGCGCAGCGGGCATGGGGAGGGGGACCATGCGAAGCATGGTGGAGGGGTAACGGCCTTGCGATCGGATCGGGGCCATTCCGAAACAGCACCCCTCCACCATCGCGCTTCGCGCGACGGTCCCCCTCCCCATCCTTGCTCCGCAAGGACAGGGAGGAACGAAATTCAGCAATCCAGCTCGTAGAACCGCACGATTTCCGCCCAGGCTTCCTCGGCGGTCTCCACCGGCGTGAACAGCTTGACATCGTCCGGATTGATCACGCCTTCCGCCGCCATCGCGTCGAAATCGATGATCCGCCGCCAGAAATCCATGCCGAACAGCAGCACCGGGATCGGCTTCATCTTGCCGGTCTGGATCAGCGTCAGCAGCTCGAGGAACTCGTCGAGCGTGCCATAGCCGCCCGGAAACACCGCCACCGCCTTTGCGCGCAGCAGGAAGTGCATCTTGCGCAGCGCGAAATAGTGGAACTGGAACGAGAGATCGGGGGTGACATAGGGATTGGGCGCCTGCTCGTGCGGCAGCACGATGTTGAGCCCGATGGTGTCCGCCCCCGCCTCGCGCGCGCCGCGGTTGGCCGCTTCCATGATCGAGGGGCCGCCGCCCGAGCAGACCACGAATTGGCGCATGCCCTTCTCGACAATCCCGCATTCGCTGGCGATCCGCCCCAGCTTGCGCGCTTCCTCGTAGTATTTCGCCTTGGCCGCCAGCCGCTCCGCCACCGCGCGCCTGCCGGGCGGGGCGGCGGCGAGCAGCGCCTCGGCCTCATCCGGCGAGGGTATCCGCGCCGAGCCATAGACCACCAGCGTCGAGCCGATCTTCGCCTCGTCGAGCAGCATTTCGGGCTTCATCAGCTCGAGCTGAAAGCGCACCGGGCGCAATTCCTCGCGCAGCAGGAAATCGGTGTCGCTGAAGGCGAGCCGGTAGGACGGGCTTTCGGTCTGCGGCGTATCGTGGGCATGCGCCTCGGCGAACGAAGCTTCCTGCTCGGCCTTGTAGAAGCGGCGGCGGTGGAGGCGTTTTTCGTTGTTTGTCATTGCCAGTCATTCGCCGATGCCGCCGCACCTGTCGAGGGGGCCTGGGACGGCTGGAAGGGGAAAAACTGGATGCCCCGCGAGGATTCGAACCTCGATAAACGGAATCAGAGTCCGGTGTCTTACCGTTAGACGACGGGGCAGCAGGCGCGAGCCTCTAGGCGCGATGGGCGATCCGGGTCAAGCCGCCGTGCTTGCTCAAAATGGCGCAAGGGGTTAGTATTGCCGTCAGGTACCCGCCGCCACTGGCGGGAAAACGATAAGAGTGCAGTGACATGGCGGAACAAAATCCGCCGGTAATGCGTGCGGAAGCGGCTGGGGCGGAGGGTGAGCCCCGCAGCGAACCCGATATCACGCCAGGCCGGCAGCCGGACTCCGGTCCAGGCTCTGGACCAGCGGAGCAGCCGCGCAGCGCAGCCGCCTGGCGGCCCGCGCCCCATTCCCGGCAAGCCTATGCGGCGATCGATCTTGGCACCAACAATTGCCGCTTGCTGATCGCGCGGCCTTCGGGCGAGAACTTCGCGGTGGTCGATGCCTTCAGCCGGGTGGTGCGGCTGGGCGAGGGGCTGGCGCAGACCGGGCTGCTCAGCCAGGAGGCGATGGACCGCGCGGTTGGCGCGCTGCGGATCTGCGCCGACAAGCTGAAGCGCCGCAATGTCCATCTCGCCCGTTCGGTCGCCACCGAGGCCTGCCGCCGGGCGGCGAATGGCGAGGACTTCATCGAACGGGTGCGGCAGGAAACCGGCATCGCGCTCGACATCATCTCGGCGCGCGAGGAAGCGCGCCTTGCCGTGCTCGGCTGCCACATATTGCTCGAAGCGGGCAACGGGCCGGCGATGATCTTCGATATCGGCGGCGGCTCGACCGAGCTGGTGCTGATCGAAAGCACCGACACCGTGCCCCGCATCCTCGACTGGCAGAGCGTGCCCTGGGGGGTGGTCTCGCTGACCGAGACCTTCGGGCCGGAAGGCGCCAGCCGCGACGAGCGCATCGCCCGCTATGCCGGGATGCGCGACCGGGTGGCCGACAGCTTCGCCGAATTCGCCGACCGCGTGGCCGGGAAGATGAACGGCCATGGCCCGGTCGGCACCTTGCGGCTGCTGGGCACCAGCGGCACGGTGACGACGCTGGCCAGCCTCCATCTCGACCTGCCGCAATACGATCGCCGCGCGGTCGATGGCCTGATCGTTCCGGCCGAATCGATGCGCGAACATCAGCGCGATGCTCTCGGCCCAGTCGATGGGCGAGCGCCAGCAGCTCGCCTGCATCGGCAAGGAGCGGGCGGACCTGGTGGTCGCGGGCTGCGCCATCCTCGAGGCGATTCTCGATCTGTGGCCGGCCGACCGGCTCGGCGTCGCCGACCGCGGCATCCGCGAAGGCATCCTGCGCAGCCTGATCTCCGCCAATGGCGCGGGCGACCGCTTGCGCGCCGAAGTGATGCGGCTGCGGAGAGATAGCCTGTGAGCAAAAGCTCATGAGGGGTGACAAGGAAGCCGGCAAGCGGCTGCGCACCGGCAAGGGCCGCACCGCCAGCTCAACCCGCTGGCTGACCCGCCAGCTCAACGATCCCTATGTGGCAGAAGGCCAGGGCCGCAGGCTATCGCAGCCGTGCGGCCTTCAAGCTGGCCGAGCTGGACGAGAAGTTCGGGCTGCTGAAAGGCGTTGCGCGGGTGATCGACCTGGGCATTGCCCCGGGCGGCTGGAGCCAGGTGGTGCGCCAGCGCCGCCCCGGCGCCAGCGTCGCCGGGATCGACCTGCTGCCGGTCGATGCGATCGAGGGCGTGACGATCTTCGAGATGGACTTCATGGCCGATGAGGCCCCCGCCGCGCTGGCGGGCGCATTGGATGGCCCGCCCGATCTGGTGCTGTCGGACATGGCCGCCAACACCGTCGGCCACAAGCAGACCGACCATCTGCGCACCATGGGGCTGGTCGAAGCGGCTGCGGATTTCGCCATCGCAAGTCTGGCTCCGGGCGGGGCCTTCGTCGCCAAGGTGCTGGCCGGGGGCACCGATGCCGAGCTGCTGGCGCTGCTCAAGCGGCATTTCACCAGCGTCAAGCACGCCAAGCCGCCCGCCAGCCGCAAGGATTCGTCCGAGTGGTATGTGATCGCCCAGGGCTTCAAGGGGCGCTGATAGCAAAAGGGCGGGACAGTAGCTCTGCCTCGATTTATCCGGCTTCAAGAAAGCGCGAAGCGGCGAGCAGCAACGTGAACCATCCCTCTCTCCGGCTACCCTGAGCTTGTCGAAGGGCTGTCCTTGTTCTTGGCGCTGGGTGCCAAGCTCCGAAGAAAAGGACAGTCGCTTCGACAAGCTCAGCATAGCCGGGTCTGGGCAAGGACGAAGGCGTCTTGGAAGGTTGGTCTCAGTGAGCCGCAGCTGCCGCCGCGCCCTCGGCGGGCTTGGCCGCCGCATCCGCCGCCGCCGCGCCTTCGGCGGGCGCTGCCGCCTCGGCCGGGGCTGCCGGCAGCGGCAGGTTGGAACCCTGCGCGTTCATATAGACCAGCAAGTCGGCGCGCGCCTGCGCATCGTCCAGGCCGGCAAAGGTCATCTTGGTGCCTGCGGCCAGGGCCTTGGGATTGGCGATCCACTTGTCCATCGTCGCCCAGTCCCACTTGCCGCCCAGCGCGGCCAGGTCGGGTGAATAGGCGAAACCGGCGGCGTGCTTGCCGACCGCCTGGCCGAAGATGCCGTGCAGATTGGGTCCGATGCCGTTGGCGCCGCCGGCAGCGATCGTGTGGCACGACATGCACTTCTTGAACTGGCCTTCGCCCTTGGCCGGATCGGCCTTGGCCAGCAGCGTCTCGATCGGCACCGCCGCCGCGCCGCCTGCGCTGGAGACCACGCCGGCGATCTTGTAGCCCATCTCGTGCGGGCGATGCGGCTTGTCGGCGGAGAACAAGTGGCCGCTGACGCTCGACAGGCCGAGCGCGACGATGCCGGAAAACAGTGTCCAGCCGGCGATTGTATTGAAACGGTCTTCCATCGAAGAGGGCCCCGTGGGTAATGACTTGGCGTTCGGGCGCCGCTCTAGTCAGGCGAAGTGCCAAGCGCAAGGGCCATTGCGGCTTTTGCTCAAGCGCCTTAAGCGGCCAGCCCATCATGCACAGCTTCCCCGAGCCCGCCCTCGCCCTGGTCGACGAAATGACCCGCGCCGCCGCCGCCGATCCGGCGCGCGCCGTTGCGTTTCAGGGCGCGCCGGGTTGCAACGGCCACCGCGCCGCGCTGGAATACGATCCCGCCTGCCTGCCGCTGCCCTGTTTCAGCTTCGAAGACGCGCTCGATGCGGTGAAGGATGGCAAGGCCGCCCGCGCGATCATCCCGATCGAGAATTCGCAGCACGGGCGCGTCGCCGATATCCACTTCCTGCTGCCGGAGAGCGGTCTGTCGATCGTTGGCGAATATTTCCTGCCGATCTCCTACGCGCTGATGGGGCTCACCGACGGGCCATTCGCCGCCGCCTACAGCCATCCCCAGGCGCTGGGCCAGACGCGGCATTATTTGCGGGAGCGCGGCATCGTGCCGATGGCCTATGCCGACACCGCCGGTGCCGCCGCCTTCGTCCAGGAACAGGGCGACCCGCAGGCCTGCGCCATCTCGCCGCGCATCGCCGCCGAATTATACGGGTTGAAGATCGTCGCCGAGGGCATCGAAGACGCCGCCGACAACACCACGCGCTTTGTCGCGCTGGCGCAGCAGCCGCTCGATCCGGCGTCGCTGAAGGGCCAGGACGCGATGACGACCTTCGTATTCGAAGTGCGCAACGTTCCCGCCGCGCTCTACAAGGCGCTGGGCAGTTTCGCCACCAACGGCGTCAACATGACCAAGCTGGAAAGCTACCAGAAGGGCGCCAGCTTCGCCGCCACCGCCTTCTTTGCCGATGTCGAGGGCGCGCCGGGCGATCCCGCTTTCGACCAGGCGATGAAGGAGCTCGCCTTCCACTGCGAGGAAATCAACATGCTGGGCAGCTATCCGCAGGCGCGCCGGCGCGGTTAGACTGCGGGTTGCGCCGTTAACACTTGCATGCCACCACATGCGCGTGCCGGGACAAGGGTCAGACATCGCGGGATCGACGGCGGCAGGCGACGCGGCTCGCGATTGGGAGGCCGTGCGCGCTGCCGCCGACATCCAGTACGAACCGCTGCCGCCGATGACGATGCCCGAAGTGCCGGGCTGGCTCAAGCAGCTGGGGCGAATGGCTGCGCGCGATCTTCGAGCCGCTCGGCCAGGCGCTGGGCATGTCGTGGCCAGTGATCCAGTATGTGTTGATAGCCTTGGCGCTGCTCTGCGCGCTGTTCCTGCTGTGGCGGCTGGTGCTGGAGCCGCTGCTGGAGCGGCGTCGCAGGCCGAAAGTCCAGGCCGAACCGGAATGGGCCCCTGCCCGCGCCCATGCGGTGGCGCTGCTCGAGGATGCGGACCGGCTTGCCGCCGAGGGCCGCTATGGCGAGGCGGCGCATCTGCTGCTCCAGCGCAGCGTCGGACATATCGGCGATGCCCGGCCCGGCTGGCTGCTGCCGGCCAGCACCGCGCGTGAGATCGCCTCGCTGCCGCAATTGCCCGAGCGCGCGCGGACGGCCTTCGGCATCATCGCCGCGCGGGTCGAGCGCAGCCTGTTCGCGCTGCGCGCGCTCGACGCCGCCGATTGGCAGGCGGCGCGCGGGGCCTATGCCGAATTCGCCCTTCAGGACTTCCGTGCGCAAGAGGCGGCGGCATGAGCGGCGAGCCGATTGTCATGCCCGAAATCGGCGCCGATGGCGGCAACCCGTTCAGCCCGCGCGCGGTGCTGGCGCTGGTGCTGTTCGGCGCGGCGGTATTCGTTGCGCTGCTGTGGATGATCGGCGCGGGCATGACCAGCGGCTCGACCAACGACGGCGGCGGTCATGCCGGGGGCAAGGGGCTGAATGGCTATGCCGCACTGTCCAGCTATCTCGAGCGGCGCGGAATGGTGGTAAGGCAGGCGCGGGGCAAGGGCGCCCTCACCGAGCCCGGACTGCTGGTGCTGACGCCGCCGCACCAGGCCAAGCCGGACGAGCTTGACCGCATCGTCGGCGCGCGCCACCTCATCGGCCCGACTCTGCTGGTCGTGCCCAAATGGATCGCGCGGACCGCCCCGGCCGAGCAGGCCAAGGGCAAGAAGGGCTGGGTCAGCCTGATGGGCGCGGCACCGGTTTCCTGGCCCGGTTTTCGCGACGACCTCGCGCTCGATCTCGACGAAGATGCGAAGGGCCGGCCAATGTCCTGGCAATCGGGCGAACTCGCAGCGGCGCTGCCCGATGGCAGCGCCTTCCAGTCGGGCGATGGCAGGCTGCTGGTGCCGCTGGTGGTTTCCCAGCCCGGCGGAAAAATTCTCGCCGGCTATATCGACGACGGCGGCTATTACCCCTGGCTTGAGGATATCGCCCTGGCTCCGCCCGCCAGCGATGCCGACAACGAAGATGTCTTCCCGCTGGTCATGGTGTTCGAGCCCGATCTGCTCAACAATTACGGCATGACGGATCGCGCCAATGCCCAGCTCGGCGAACGGCTGATCCGCGCGGCGGCGGGCGATTCGGGCGAGCGGGTGAATTTCGACCTGACGCTGAATGGCCATGGCCGCTCGGCCAATCTGCTGACGCTGGCGTTCACCCCGCCGTTCCTCGCCGCGACGCTGTGCCTGCTGATCGCCGCGCTGGCGGTGGGCTGGCGCGCCTTCCTGCGCTTCGGGCCGCCGCGCCGGGCGGCGCGCGCGATCGCCTTCGGCAAGCGCGCGCTGGTGTCCAACGCCGCCGGGCTGATCCGCCGCAGCCGCCGCCTGCACCTGGTGACCACGCCCTATGCCGACCACGCCCGCGAGCGGCTGGCCCGAGCGCTGGCGCTGCAGCGGATGGCCGACGCCGGGGCGACCGAAGCGGCGATCGACCGGGCGCTCGCCGCCCGTTCAGGACAGGCCGCAGCCTTTTCCACCGTGGCCGCGCGACTGCGCGCGGCACGCCGCCCGCAAGACATTCTCAAAGCGGCGCAAGACCTCCATGCGCTTGAAAGGACATTGAAGGCATGAGCGACGCACCAACCATGAGCCTTGCGGACGTTGGCCATCTGGCAGCGGCGATCCGGGGCGAGATCGGCAAGGCGGTGGTCGGCCAGACCGTCACGGTCGATCATCTGCTGGTCGCGCTGCTGGCCCAGGGCCATGTTCTGCTCGAAGGCCCGCCGGGCACCGCCAAGACCTTCCTCGCGCAGTGTTTCGCCGCCAGCCTCGGCCTGCATTTCGGACGGATCCAGTTCACCCCCGATCTGCTGCCCGGCGACATCCTCGGCTCCAACCTGTTCAACTTCCAGACCAGCCAGTTCACCCTGACGCGCGGCCCGATCTTCTGCGACTTGCTGCTGGCCGACGAAATCAACCGCACCCCGCCCAAGACCCAGGCCGCCCTGCTCGAGGCGATGCAGGAGCGCCGGGTCACGCTCGACGGCGCGGTCCACACGTTGCCCGACCATTTCATGGTGGTGGCGACGCAGAACCCGATCGAAAGCCAGGGCGTTTATCCGCTGCCCGAGGCCCAGCTCGACCGATTCCTGTTCAAGCTGCTGGTGCCCTATCCCAGCCTGGAGGAGGAAACCCGCATCGTCGCCCGCTTCGGCGAGAAGAGCGGCCCGCCGCGCCCCGCCGATTTCGGCATTACCGCAGTGGCCGACGCGGCCCGGCTCAACGCTGCGGCGAAGGCGGTGAAGGCGGTGACGCTGGCCGAAGGCGTGATCGACTATATCGTCCGCCTGGTCCGCGCGACCCGCGAGAGCGCCGATATGTCCAGCGGCGCTTCCCCGCGCGCCGCGGTGCTGCTGGCCAACGCCGCCCGCGCCCGCGCCGCGCTCGACGGGCGCGATTATGTCGTGCCCGATGACGTCAAGGCGCTGGCGACATCGGTGCTGCGCCACCGTCTGCTGCTGAGCCCGGCGGCGGAGATCGAGGGCAAGCAGGTGGAAGCGCTGGTCGCCGAACTGGTCGCGCAGACCGAGGCGCCGCGGTGATCAAGTTCCTCCCTGTTTTTGCGCAGAAAAAATGGGGAGGTGGCGCGCGCGCAGCGCGTGACGGAGGGGTAATGGCGGCGCGTTCGGATTTACCCCTCCACCCCCAGCCTTCGGCTGGCGGTCCCCCTCCCCATTTTTGCTTCGCAAAAACAGGGAGGAACTAGAAGATGCCCTCCTTCCTCCTCCTCGTCCCGACCAGCCGCGCCGCGATGCTGATCGCGCTGGCCGCGCCGGTCGCGCTGGTCATCGCTGCGGTCGCGCCCGCCGCCTGGATCGTCGCGCCGGCGCTGGGCGGGGCGCTGCTGCTGCTGGTGCTGGCCGACGGGCTTGCGGCAGGCACCGCCAACGACGTCCGCTTCACATTCATTCCCGATGTCGAAGTCGGCACCCAGGGCTGGTTCGAGGTCTTCGCCGGATTTCGCGGCGGGCGGCGCACGCGGGTGGAATGCGCGATCGCCGCCGATCCCCGCTTGCTGCCCGGCGGGCGCTGCGCCCACAGCCTTTTCGCGCTGCCCGATGGCAACTGGCAGGTCGCCATCGGCTACCACCCCTCGCGGCGCGGCGCCGGCATGGTCGAAAAGCTCTGGCTGCGCTGGACCGGACCGCTCGGGCTCGGCGCGCGGATGCTGTCACGTCCGGTCGGCCAGGAAGTCCGCGTAAGGCCGAATATCGCCGATGTCCGCTCCCCTGCCCTGCAAACCTTCTTGCGCGATGCCCAGCTCGGGCTGATCGCCCGGCGCATTCGCGGCGAGGGCACCCAGTTCGAGGCGCTGACCGAATATCAGGCCGGCATGGACCGCCGCCGGATCGACTGGAAAAGCTCCGCCCGCCACACGCATCTGTTCGCCAAGGAATACGAGACCGAGCGCAACAACCAGATCGTCTTCGCCTTCGATTGCGGCCAGACCATGTGCGAGCCGGTCGCGGGCATGCCGCGGATCGACCGGGCGGTGTCGGCGGCGCTACTGGCCGCCTATGTCGCGCTCAAGAGCGGCGACCGGGTAGCGCTGTTCGGCTTCGCCGCGCGGCCCGAGGTGATGACGCCGTTCGTTTCCGACACCCGCGACTTCCGCCGCTTGCAGAGCGAGGCCGCGCGGCTCGATTATCATGCGCAGGAGCCCAACTTCACCCTGGCGCTGGCGACGCTCGCCACCCGCCTCCAGCGGCGCTCGTTGATCGTGGTGTTCTCCGATTTCACCGATCCGACCAGCGCCGAGCTGATGATCGAGAGCATCGGCCGGCTGGTCGCGCACCATCTCGTGCTGTTCGTCACCCTGGCCGACGAGGAGCTGGAGACGATCTCCACCGCCGGTCCCGGCGACATGCAGGCGCTGGCGATGTCGGTCACCGCCGATTCGCTGCTGCGCCAGCGCGCGCTGGTGACCCGCCGGCTGCAGCAGATCGGCGTCGATGTGATCGAAGCGCCGCACGACAAGATCGGCACCCGGCTGATCGACGCCTATCTGGCGGTGAAGCGCAAGGGGACGATCGGCTGATGGCGAGCGCACCGGATTTCACCTCCCCCGATTTCACCGCCCCCGATTTCACCGCCATCGAGGCCGCCGCGCTGCGGTCAGACCGGTTCCGGCTGCAGCGCGAGGGCGACTGGCAGCGGCTCGAGGCGATCGTCACCCGCATGGAAAGCGGCCGCCTGCGCCGCCTCTCCGACGAGGACGTGCTGGCGCTGCCGGTGCTTTATCGCACCGTCGCCTCCAGCCTGTCGATCGCCCGCGAGACCTCGCTCGACGCGGCGACGCTGGCCTATCTCGAAAGTCTGGTGCAGCGCGCCTGGTTCCTGGTCTACGGCCCCCGCGTCTCGCTATGGTCCTGGCTGCGGCGCTTCTTCGGGGGCGGCTGGAGCGCGGCGGTGCGCGAGATCCGGCTCGACCTGCTGGTGGCGCTGGCGGTGATGGTCGCCGGGGTAGCGGTCGGCTGGTTGCTCGTCGCCAGCGATCCCGAATGGTATCATGCGCTGGTGCCTGGCCAGTTCGCCGACGAGCGGGCGCCAGGCGCGAGCCGCGAGGTGTTGCTGGACACATTGTTCGGCAATGAAGACCAGTCCGCCATGTCGATCTTCGCCGCCTATCTGTTCAGCAACAACGCGCAGGTTTCGATCCTCGCGTTTGCGCTGGGTTTTGCTTTCGGCATCCCCTCGCTGATGCTGCTGGTGCAGAATACCGCGATCATGGGGGCGATGATGTGGCTCTATCACGGGCAGGGGCTGCTGGTGGAATTCTCCGCCTGGCTGGCCGTGCATGGCACGACCGAGCTGTTCGCAATCCTGCTGGCGGGGGCATCCGGCCTCCACATCGGCCGTTCGATGGCTTTCCCCGGCGAGAAGCCGGTGATGCAGGCCGCCGCCGAAGCCGGGCGGCGCGCTTCGCAGGTCATGGTCGGCGTGGTGCTGATGCTGGTGGTCGCCGCGATGCTGGAAGGCTTCGCCCGCCAGCTGATCGACAACACAGCGGGCCGCTTCGCCGTCGGCGGCGCGATGCTGCTGTTCTGGCTGACCTATTTCTTCGCCATCCGCCTGCCGCCCGGCGAGACCGGGAACCCATGAGCGCGATGCCCACCCGATTGCGGCGCAGCAACCGCGACCGCACGATGGTCACGCCCGAGGGCATCGCCCTGCCGCTGACGCTCGCCAGCCGGGGCACGCGGTTCGGCGCCCTGCTGCTCGATCTGATGTTCATCGCGCTGCTGATCGTGGCGACGACGCTTGCCTTGGTCTATATTGCCGGCGGCACTGCCAATCTGTTCAGCCAGTTCGAGCAGGGCGGGGCGTTCGTGCATGCGCTGGAATTTCTCGCCATCCTGTGGATCGCGGCGATGTTCCTGTTTCGCAACGCCTATTTCCTGTTCTTCGAGCTTGGCCCGCGCGGGGCGACGCCGGGCAAGCGGATCACCGGCATCCGCATCGCCGCGCGCGCCCATGATTCCGGGGGCGACCGGCTGACGGCGGAAATGGTCATCGCCCGCAATCTGCTGCGCGACATCGAGCTGTTCCTGCCGCTGGTGTTCCTCGCCTCGGCCAGCGACGGCGGCGACATGGGCGCGGCGGGGCTGGCGGCGGCGGCCTGGTTCCTGATCTTCGCGTTTTTCCCCTTTTTCAACCGCGACCGCCTGCGCGCCGGCGATCTCATTGCCGGCACCTGGGTGGTAGAGGCGCCGAAACGGAAGCTGGAGGCGGCGATGTCGGCGCAGGCTGCCGCCGGCGCGGCGGCGGCGGACACGCAGACCCGCTACCGCTTCGGCGATGCCGAGCTCTCGGTCTATGGCGAATACGAGTTGCAGACGCTCGAACGCGTGCTGCGCGAGAACCGGCCCGAGGCGCTGCGCCAGGTCTATGAGGCGATCTGCACCAAGATCGGCTGGACGCCTCAAGCACCTGTCGCCGGCGGCGACGAGCGCATCTTCCTCGACGCCTTCTACACCCAGCTGCGCGCGCGGCTGGAGGCAGGGATGCGCATGGGCAAGCGCAAAGCGGACAAGTTCACCTGATCGATTCCCCGCCCCGGCGCGAACCGGAGCGGGGCAGATCGTTCACTTCTTGAAGCGCAATTCGCGCAGCAGAATCGAGCCGGAAAGGTGGCGATACTTCGCCCGTTCGCCCGATTCGGTCTCAAGCTGGGCGATCGTGCGCTGCATGTGGGCATTGTAGGCATCGTCGCGCTTTTGCTGCTCGGCGGCATTCACCATCTGCGAAGAGCGCGTGATCAGATAAACGTCGGGTTCGCCCTTGCGGCCGTTGACGTTCATCAGCACCTCATAGCCGGTTATCCAGCCCTGCGCCTTGGCGAAATCCTGCCCGCGCTTCCACAGCCCGGTCAGGTGGTTGAGATAGTCCAGCGTGTGGCCGTCATCGATGGCGATGCCCGACATCTCGACATAATCGCCCATGTCCATCGGCCAGCTGTTCTGGGCAAAGGCCGGCGTGGCGAAGGCGAACGACAGCGAAGCGGCCAGAACGGCCGCGCGGCGAGCTATATTCATTCGATTCTCTCCTGTTGCGGCGCGGGGCGAAGGCACCTTGCTCCCTCCCGCAGCCATTTCCCCTAGGAGTTGGGCGACCCAACCCGTTGGACCGGCACCAGGTGCTTGAAAGCTAGCCGCTGCTGACACTGATGTCAAAAACTGAGGACTTGCGCGAAATCGCGGCCCGCGATCCGGTTTCGTTTGAAATGCCGGGGCAAACAAGGGCAAATCCAGGGCATGAACGATCTCGTGCTCCGCCCCGCATTTCCCGCCGATGTTGCGGCACTCGCCGCGCTTGGGCGCGACAGCTTCGTCGCCAAATTCGGCGCGATGTACCGGCCGGAAGACCTTGCCGTATTTCTCGGCGAGACCTTCACGCCCGGCGCGATCGCCGCCGAGCTGGCCAATCCCGAACGGCTCTATTGCCTTGCGGAACGGGCGGGCGCGCTGCTTGGCTATTGCAAGCTTGGCCTCGTCTGCGGCTTTCCAGAGCATGTCCGGGGCGGCAACGTCATTGAATTGAAGCAGCTCTACACCGCCCCGGCGAGCACCGGCCTGGGGATTGGCGCGGCGTTGATGGCCTGGGCGCTGGCCGAGGCGCGAGGGCGCGGCTGCGACGAGATGCAGCTGTCGGTGTGGAGCGGCAATGCGGGCGCGCAGCGCTTCTATGCCCGCTATGGCTTCGCCAAGGTGGCCGATGTCACCTTCCGGGTCGGTGAGCAGATCGACGAGGAGTTCCTCGTCGCCCGCATGCTATAGACTTTCGCCCGTCACACGATGCGCCTATAGGGCTGCCCATGTCCTCGATCAGACCCTGGCGCGATATCGCGCGCCGTCAGAGCCGCCAGATCATGGTCGGAGCCGTGCCGGTCGGCGGCGATGCGCCGATCACGGTGCAGACCATGACCAACACGCCCACTTCCGACCCGGTGGCGACGATCGACCAGATCCGCCGCTGCGAGGAGGCCGGGGCCGATCTCATCCGCGTCTCCTGCCCCGACGAGGACAGCACGAAGGCCTTCCGACAGATCGCCCGCGCCGCGCGGGTGCCGCTGATCGCCGACATCCATTTCCACTACAAGCGCGCGCTGGAAGCCGCCGATGCGGGGGCGGCCTGCCTGCGGATCAATCCCGGCAATATCGGCAGCAGCGAGCGCGTCGCCGAAGTGGTGCGCGCGGCCAAGGCCAATGGCTGCTCGATCCGCATCGGTGTCAATGCCGGCAGCCTCGAGAAAGACCTGCTCGAAAAATACGGCGAGCCTTGCCCCGATGCGCTGGTCGAAAGCGCGCTCGATCACATCAAGCTGCTGCAGGATCACGATTTTCACGAATATAAGGTGGCGGTGAAGGCCAGCGATACTTTCCTCGCGGTCGCCGCCTATATGCAGCTTGCCGAGCAGGTCGATTGCCCGCTGCACCTCGGCATTACCGAGGCGGGCGGGTTGATCGGCGGCACGGTGAAGAGCGCGATCGGCATCGGCAATCTGCTGTGGGCCGGGATCGGCGACACCATCCGCGTCTCGCTCTCGGCCGAGCCGGAACAGGAAGTTCGGGTCGGCTTCGAAATCCTCAAGAGCCTGGGCCTGCGCACCCGCGGCGTGCGCGTCGTCTCCTGCCCCAGTTGCGCGCGCCAGGGCTTCGACGTGATCCGCACGGTCGAGGCGCTTGAAGACCGCCTCAGCCACATCAAGACGCCGCTGTCGCTGTCGGTGCTCGGCTGCGTGGTCAATGGCCCGGGCGAGGCGCGCGAGACCGATATCGGCCTGACCGGCGGCGGCAATGGCAAACATATGGTCTACCTCTCGGGCGTCACCGACCACCATGTAAAAAGCGAGGACATGCTCGATCACATAGTATCGCTGGTCGAAGCCAAGGCGGCGGAGATGGAGGCGGCGGATGCAGCACAGGCCGAAGCGGCGGAATAGCCGCATAAAAAGTGCATTTGCCGTTTGCCAAGCGGTAAGGCTTGGCTGTTAGCGTGCCCGCCATGTATCGTTTGATGTTCATGGCCTTCGGTGCCGTCATCGCCATGGCGATCGTCGCCCAGCTGTTCTCCGCTCCGAAAGAGGCTTCCGCGCCGGGCACTGCCACCGCCCTGGCCTCGCGCACCGAGAGCGAGGAAGAACCCGCCACCGGCAGCGGCGACGAGACCGAGATCAAGCGCGACAGCAGCGGCCAGTTCCATCTCGCGGCGCAGGTCAATGGCTCGGATGCGCGGTTCCTGATCGACACCGGGGCCGATGTCACCGCGCTGGGCCTGGACGAAGCCGAGCGGCTGGGCATCGCCTTCGACCGCAGCACCTTCCAGCCGATCACCCAGACCGCCTCCGGCCCGGGCTATGGCGCGGTGGTGCAGCTCGATACGATGGAAGTCGCCGGCCAGCGCTTCGAGAATGTCGATGCGATCGTCATCGACGGCTTGCAGACCAACCTGCTCGGCCAATCGCTGCTGCGGCAGATGGGCAAGGTCGAGCTGCACGGCGATACGATGGTGATCGGGCGGGGGGGCTGATCGGCGGGCTCAAGACCCTTGTGATAACTTAGGGCCTAAATTAAGATCGGGCCCCAAGGAGTCGCTGATGTCCTATCAGGCAAAACTTATCAAGGGTGGCAAGATAGTCATCCCGGCGGAATTGCGCCGAGAGCTTGGATTCAAAGAGGGTGACAGGCTCGTCATCGAACGAGAGGGAAACACCGCCGTTCTGAAGACTTACGCACAGTTGGTTCGCGAGGTGCAGGCGGAAATCAAAAAACATATCGGGCCCTACGAAGGGTCGATAGTCGATGAACTGATCGCCGAACGACGCGCCGAAGCGGCGGCCGAAGATGAACGGAAATGACCTTCGTGCTTGATTCCTCTGCTGTGCTCGCTCTGGTGTTGTCCGAGGCTGGTGCGGAGCAAGTGGAGGGCGAGTTGGTTGACGCGCATTTTTCCGCCGTCAACCTCTCGGAAGCAATCGCTAAACTGATCGAATACGGGACGCCGCCGCAACTCGCCTCGCAACAGATAGAAAGGCTTGAACTGACGATCCATTCGTTCGATCCACGTCATGCCGAGGGTGCGGCGCGCTTGCGTCAGCCAACAAAGCAGCTTGGCCTTTCGCTCGGTGATCGCGCATGCTTGGCGCTTGGACAACTGCTCGCCTTGCCGATCCTCACGTCGGATCGGCGTATGCATGAATCGCACGACTTGCTCGGCCTCGACATCCGCATGATCCGCTGAACCTGGCGCAAAAAGCCCCGCCGGATTGCTCCGGCGGGGGCCTTTTGTATCCCTCGATGAATGACGGGGCTTATTCCACCCCGTCACCCTTTTCCTCGACGATCAGATAATCGCCGGCATCGGCGTCAGTGCCGTGGGTCTCGCCCTCGACCGCCGCCAGCGGATCGTCGCCGATTGCCGCTTCGGGGCCCTGGGCCAGCTCCGCCGCATGCTCTTCCGCCGCGCTCGCCGGGGCGATCAGGGCTTCCTGCAGCTTGCGGTATTGCGCGCGAAGCGCCGCGTCGCGGCTGCTGGCCGCTACCCGCATGCGGTTCATGCCCGCGCCGGTGCCCGCCGGGATCAGCCGACCGACGATGACGTTTTCCTTGAGGCCGATCAGCGAGTCCTTCTTGCCCTCGACCGCCGCCTGGGTGAGCACCCGGGTGGTTTCCTGGAAGCTGGCGGCCGAGATGAACGAACGCGTTTGCAGGCTCGCCTTGGTGATGCCCAGCAGCACCGGCTTGCCTTCGGCCGGCTTCTGTCCCGCAACCAGCTTGGCGTTGTATTCGTTCATTTCCTCGTAATCGAGCTGTTCGCCGGCCAGCAGCGTGGTGTCGCCACCGTTAGTGATCTCGACCTTTTGCAGCATCTGGCGGACGATCACCTCGATGTGCTTGTCGTTGATCTTCACACCCTGGAGACGATAGACTTCCTGGATCTCGGCGACGAGATATTCGGCCAGCGCTTCGACGCCCATGACTTCGAGAATGTCATGCGGATTGGGCGAGCCCGAGATGAGATTGTCGCCCTTCTTGACCCAGTCACCTTCCTGGACGTCGATAACCTTGGACTTGGCAATCAAATATTCGACCGGATCGCCCTCTTCCGGGATGATCGCAATCTTGCGCTTGGCCTTGTAGTCGCGAACGAATTCGATCCGGCCCGAAACCTTGGCGATGACCGAATTGTCCTTGGGGATGCGCGCTTCGAACAGTTCGGCGACGCGCGGCAGACCGCCGGTGATGTCGCGGGTCTTGGCGGCCTCGCGGCTGGCGCGCGCCAGCACGTCGCCGGCCGAGACTTCCTGCCCGTCTTCGACCGACAGCGTCGTGCCCGGGGCCATCATGTAGCGCGCGGCCTCGCCCGATTCCTCGTCGAGCAGGGTCAGCCGCGGCCGCAGGTCTTCCTTCTTGGAACGGCCGGTGGCGCGGTTCTCGGTGACGACGCGGCTGGTCATGCCGGTGGCGTCGTCGGTCTGCTCGGTCAGCGTGCGTCCGTCGATCAGATCCTGATACTTCACGATGCCGTGCTTTTCGGTGATCACCGGCAAGGTGAACGGATCCCATTCGGCGAGGCGGTCGCCTTCATTGATGATCGCACCGTCGGCGTGGATCAGATGGGTGCCATAGGGCACCTTGTGGATCGCGCGTTCGCGGCCTTCGCTGTCGAGCACGACGATCTCGCCGCTGCGCGCCAGGCTCAGGCGGCGGCCGCGCTTGTCGGTGATCGTCGGGATGTCGCGATACTTCACCGTGCCGTCGCAGATCGTGTCGAGGTGCGATTGCTCGTTGACCTGCGCCGCGCCGCCGATGTGGAAGGTGCGCATGGTCAGCTGGGTGCCGGGCTCGCCGATCGACTGGGCGGCGATAACGCCGACCGCCTCGCCGATATTCACCGGCGTGCCGCGCGCCAGATCGCGGCCATAGCACTTGCCGCAGACGCCCTGTTCGGCCTCGCAGACCAGCGGCGAGCGGATGCGGGCGGCCTGGATGCCGGTCGCTTCGATCTTCGCGGTGGTCGGCTCGTCGAGCAGCGTGCCGCTGGGGACGATGATGGTGCCGTCCTTGTCGGCGATGTCCTCGGCCAGGGTGCGTCCGAGAATGCGCTCGCCAAGCGAGGCGATCACCGAGCCGCCCTGCACGATCGAGCGCATTTCCAGCGCGCGTTCGGTGCCGCAATCCTCGACGACGATAACGCAGTCCTGCGACACATCGACCAGGCGGCGGGTGAGGTAGCCCGAGTTCGCCGTCTTCAGCGCGGTATCGGCCAGGCCCTTGCGCGCGCCGTGGGTGGAGTTGAAATATTCAAGGACGGTGAGGCCTTCCTTGAAGTTCGAGATGATCGGCGTCTCGATGATTTCGCCCGAAGGCTTGGCCATCAGCCCGCGCATGCCGGCGAGCTGCTTCATCTGCGTCGGCGAACCGCGCGCGCCCGAGTGGCTCATCATGTAGATCGAGTTGATCGGCTTCTGCCGGCCATGCTCGTCCAGCGGCGTCGCGCGGATCTCGTCCATCATGGCGTTGGCCACCTGATCGCCGCAGCGGCTCCAGGCGTCGATCACCTTGTTGTACTTTTCCTGCTGGGTGATCAGGCCGTCCTGATATTGCTGCTCGTAATCGGCCACCAGCGACTTGGTTTCATCGACCATGCCCACCTTCGAATTGGGGATGATCATGTCGTCCTTGCCGAAGGAAATGCCGGCCTTGAACGCGTGGCGGAAGCCCAGCGTCATGATCGCATCGGCGAACAGCACCGTGTCCTTCTGGCCGGTGTGGCGATAGACCTGATCGATGACGTCGCCGATCTCCTTCTTGGTGAGCAGGTGGTTGACGATTTCGAAGGGCACCTTGTGGCTCTTGGGCAGGCATTCGCCGATCAGCATGCGGCCCGGGGTGGTTTCGAACCGCCTGAGGTATTCCTTGCCGGCTTCGTCGGTCTGCGGCACGCGGGCGACGATCTTCGAGTGCAGCGTCACTGCGCCGCATTCCAGCGCCTGATGCACTTCGGCCATGTCGGCCAGCATCATGCCTTCGCCCGGCTCGCCTTCGCGGTCCATGGAGAGGTAATAGAGTCCCAGGACCATGTCCTGCGAAGGCACGATGATCGGCTTGCCGTTGGCCGGGCTGAGGATGTTGTTGGTCGACATCATCAGCACGCGCGCTTCGAGCTGGGCTTCGAGGCTCAGCGGCACGTGGACGGCCATCTGGTCGCCGTCGAAGTCGGCATTGAACGCCGAGCAGACCAGCGGATGCAGCTGGATCGCCTTGCCTTCGATCAGCACCGGCTCGAACGCCTGGATGCCGAGACGGTGGAGCGTCGGCGCGCGGTTGAGCATCACCGGATGTTCGCGGATCACCTCGTCGAGGATGTCCCAGACTTCCTTGCGCTCCTTCTCGACCCACTTCTTGGCCTGCTTGAGCGTCATCGACAGGCCCTTGGCGTCGAGCCGGGCATAGATGAACGGCTTGAACAGTTCGAGCGCCATCTTCTTGGGCAGACCGCACTGGTGCAGCTTCAGCTCAGGCCCGGTGACGATCACCGAACGGCCCGAATAGTCGACGCGCTTGCCCAGCAGGTTCTGGCGGAAGCGGCCCTGCTTGCCCTTGAGCATGTCGGACAGCGACTTCAGCGGGCGCTTGTTGGCGCCGGTGATCACGCGGCCGCGGCGGCCGTTGTCGAACAATGCATCGACCGCTTCCTGCAGCATGCGCTTTTCGTTGCGGACGATGATGTCCGGCGCGCGCAGTTCGATCAGGCGCTTCAGCCGGTTGTTGCGGTTGATCACGCGGCGATAGAGATCGTTGAGATCCGAGGTGGCGAAGCGGCCGCCGTCGAGCGGCACCAGCGGGCGCAGTTCGGGCGGGATGACCGGAACGACATCGAGGATCATCCATTCCGGCTTGTTGCCCGAATCGATGAAGCTCTCGACCACTTTCAAGCGCTTGATGATCTTCTTGGGCTTGAGCTCGGACTTGGTCGTCCGCAGGTCTTCCATCAGATCGTCGCGTTCCTGCACCAGGTCGAGGCTCATCAGCATGTGCTTGACCGCCTCGGCGCCGATGCCGGCGCTGAACGCGTCCTCGCCATATTCGTCCTGCGCGTCGAGCAGCTCGTCTTCGGTGAGCAGCTGGTATTTCTCGAGCGGGGTCAGGCCCGGCTCGATCACCACATAGCTTTCGAAATAGAGGATGCGCTCCAGCTGCTTGAGCTGGATGTCGAGCAGCAGGCCGATGCGGCTGGGGAGCGACTTCAGGAACCAGATGTGCGCCACCGGCGCGGCCAGCTCGATGTGGCCCATGCGCTCGCGGCGGACCTTGGTGACCGTCACCTCGACGCCGCACTTTTCGCAGACGACGCCCTTGTACTTCATCCGCTTGTACTTGCCGCAGAGGCACTCATAGTCCTTCACCGGACCGAAGATGCGGGCGCAGAACAGCCCGTCGCGCTCCGGCTTGAAGGTGCGGTAGTTGATCGTCTCGGGCTTCTTGATCTCGCCGAAGGACCAGCTGCGGATGCGCTCGGGGCTCGCCAGACCGATCTGGATCTGGTCGAAGGTCTCGGGCTTGGCGATCTGGTTGGTGAATTTGGTCAGGTCGTTCATCGTTTTCTTCCTACCTAAGCCCCTCCCCTTCAGGGGAGGGGTTGGGGTGGGGTCTGTCGGTCCAGCGCTGCGCCAGGCCGATAGACCCCACCCCCCGGCCCCCTCCCCTGAAGGGGAGGGGGAGGCTAGTTACTCTGCGGCTTGCGGCCAGTCCTCGTCGTCCTCCGGCGTGGCCAGCGACGAGAGTTCGACATTGAGGCCGAGGCTGCGCATTTCCTTGACGAGCACATTGAAGCTCTCGGGAATGCCGGCCTCGAAGGTGTCGTCGCCCTTGACGATGGCTTCGTAGACCTTGGTGCGGCCGACGACGTCGTCGGACTTCACCGTCAGCATTTCCTGCAAGGTATAGGCGGCGCCGTAGGCTTGCAGCGCCCAGACCTCCATTTCGCCGAACCTCTGCCCGCCGAACTGCGCCTTGCCGCCCAGCGGCTGCTGGGTGACGAGGCTGTAGGGCCCGATCGAACGCGCGTGGATCTTGTCGTCGACCAGATGGTGCAACTTGAGCATGTAGATGTAGCCCACCGTCACCTTGCGGTCGAAGGCATCGCCGGTGCGGCCGTCGAACAGCGTGACCTGGCCCGAAGGATCGAGGTTCGCTTTCTCCAGCATGGCGGTGACATCGGCTTCCTTGGCGCCGTCGAACACCGGCGTACCCATCGGCACGCCGTTCTTCAGGTTTTCGGCCAATTCGATGACATCGACTACCGAGCGCGCCTCGATCTCGGCGTGGTAGTTCTCGCCATAGATGTCCTTCAGCCGATCGACCAGCGCGGTCGGCGGAGCGGCGGCCTGCGGGTCGGGATTGGCGTGACGCCATTCCTCCAGCGCGGCGGTGATCTGCTGGCCAAGACCGCGCGCGGCCCAGCCGAGGTGGGTCTCGAAGATCTGCCCGACATTCATCCGGCTCGGCACGCCGAGCGGGTTGAGCACAACATCGACCGGGGTGCCGTCCTCGAGGAACGGCATGTCCTCCATCGGCAGGATGCGCGAAATGACACCCTTGTTGCCGTGGCGGCCGGCCATCTTGTCGCCCGGCTGCAGCTTGCGCTTCACCGCGACGAAGACCTTGACCATCTTGAGCACGCCGGGAGCGAGTTCGTCGCCGCGTTCGAGCTTTTCCTTGCGGTCCTCGAACTTCTCCTGGATCGACTTTACGGTGGTGTCGTACTGCGCCTTCACCGCTTCCAGCTGCGCCTGCACCTTGTCGTCGGCGACGGCGAACTTCCACCACTCGTGCTTTTCGACCTCCTCGAGCTCGGCGGCGGCAATCTCGGCGCCCTTCTTGTAGCCCTTCGGAGCGGCGGCAGCGACCTGGCCGACCAGCATTTCGCGCAGGCGGTTATAGGTCGCGCGGTTGAGGATGCCGCGTTCGTCCTCGCGATCCTTGGCGAGGCGTTCGATTTCCTCGTTCTGAATGGCGCGGGTACGGTCGTCGACTTCGATGCCGTGGCGGTTGAACACCCGCACCTCGACGATCGTGCCGGCCACGCCCGGCGGCAGCCGCAGCGAAGTGTCGCGCACATCGCTGGCCTTTTCGCCGAAGATCGCGCGCAGCAGCTTCTCTTCCGGGGTCATCGGGCTTTCGCCCTTCGGCGTGATCTTTCCGACCAGGATGTCGCCCGGATGCACTTCGGCGCCGATGTAGATGATCCCGGCTTCGTCGAGGTTGCGCAGCGCTTCCTCGCCGACGTTGGGGATGTCGCGAGTGATGTCTTCGGGCCCGAGCTTGGTGTCGCGGGCCATGACTTCGAATTCCTCGATGTGGATCGAGGTGAAGACGTCGTCCTTCACAATGCGTTCGCTGATCAGGATCGAGTCTTCGTAGTTGTAGCCGTTCCACGGCATGAAGGCGACCAGGCTGTTGCGGCCCAGCGCCAGTTCGCCCAGCTCGGTCGAGGGGCCGTCGGCGATGATGTCGCCGGTTTCGACCACTTCGCCCACCTTCACCAGCGGACGCTGGTTGATGCAGGTGTTCTGGTTGCTGCGCTGGAACTTCTGCAGCGTGTAGATATCGACGCCGGACTGGCCGGCCTCGATGTCGCCCGCAGCGCGGATGACGATGCGGGTGGCGTCGACCTGGTCGACAATGCCGCCGCGCAGCGCGCCGATCGCCGCGCCGCTATCGCGCGCCACGGTTTCTTCCATGCCGGTGCCGACGAACGGCGCTTCGGCGCGCAGCAGCGGCACCGCCTGGCGCTGCATGTTCGATCCCATCAGCGCGCGGTTGGCGTCGTCGTTCTCGAGGAAGGGGATCAGCGAGGCGGCGACCGAGACCAGCTGCTTGGGGCTGACGTCCATCAGCGTCACGTGATCGCGCGGCGCCATGACGAACTCGCCCGCCTCGCGGGCCGAGACCAGTTCCTCGGCGAAGCTGCCGTCGGCATTGGTTTCGGCCGAGGCCTGCGCGACAGTGTGCTTCTGCTCTTCCATCGCCGAGAGGTAGACCACGTCCTTGGTCACCTTGCCGTCGATGATCTTGCGGTAGGGCGTCTCGATGAAGCCGTATTTGTTGACCCGCGCGAAGGTCGACAGCGAGTTGATCAGGCCGATGTTCGGGCCTTCCGGCGTCTCGATCGGGCAGATGCGGCCGTAGTGGGTCGGATGAACGTCGCGGACTTCGAAGCCGGCGCGCTCACGGGTAAGACCGCCCGGCCCGAGCGCCGAGACGCGGCGCTTGTGGGTGACTTCGGACAGCGGGTTGGTCTGGTCCATGAACTGCGAGAGCTGCGAGGAGCCGAAGAACTCGCGCACTGCGGCCACTGCCGGCTTGGCGTTGATCAGATCGTTCGGCATCACGGTCGAGACATCGACCGAACTCATGCGCTCCTTCACCGCGCGCTCCATGCGCAGCAGGCCGACGCGGTACTGGTTTTCCAGCAGTTCGCCGACCGAGCGGACCCGGCGGTTGCCGAGATTGTCGATATCGTCGATCTCGCCCTTGCCGTCCTTGAGGTTGACCAGCTCCTTGACCACGGCGAGGATGTCCTCGGTGCGCAGGGTGGTGACGGTGTCCTCGGCGTCCAGCGCCAGGCGCATGTTGAGCTTGACCCGGCCGACGGCGGAGAGGTCGTAGCGGTCGCCATCGAAGAACAGGCCTTCGAACAGCGCTTCGGCGGTTTCCTTGGTCGGCGGCTCGCCGGGGCGCATCACCTTGTAGATCGCCTCGAGACCCATGTCGCGGTTCTCGGCCTTGTCGACCTGCAGCGTGTTGCGGATCCACGGGCCGGTGTTGACATGATCGATGTCGAGCAGGTCGATGTGGTCGATTCCCGCCTTGTCGAGCGATTCGAGGTTCTCGGGGCTGACTTCGTCGCCCGCCTCGATCCAGATGCGGCCGGTCGATTCGTCGATGACGTCGTTTGCGGCATAGCGGCCGAAGATTTCCTCGGTCGGGATCAGCAGTTCGGCGAGGCCGTCCTTTTCCGCCTTGTTGGCGGCGCGAGGGCTGATCTTGGTGCCGGCGGGGAAGATCACTTCGCCCGATTTGGCATCGACGATGTCGAAAGTCGGCTTCTGGCCGCGCCATTGCTCGTTGACGAAAGGCACCCGCCAGCCGCCCCCTACTTCATCGTGGGCGCCGCGCTTCCAGCTGACCTTTTCATAGAAATGATCGAGGATCGCCTCGGCGTCGAGGCCGAGCCCGAACAGCAGCGAAGTGACCGGCAGCTTGCGCTTGCGGTCGATGCGGACGTTGACGATGTCCTTGGCGTCGAATTCGAAATCGAGCCACGAGCCGCGATAGGGAATGACCCGCGCGGCGAACAGGAACTTGCCCGACGAGTGCGTCTTGCCGCGGTCGTGATCGAACAGCACGCCCGGCGAGCGGTGCATCTGGCTGACGATCACGCGCTCGGTGCCGTTGATGATGAAAGTGCCGTTCTCGGTCATGAGCGGCATGTCGCCCATGTAGACGTCCTGCTCCTTGATATCGAGCACCGAGCGGGTCTCGGTCTCGGCATCGACCTCGAATACGATCAGCCGCAGCGTCACCTTCATCGGCGCGGCATAGGTGATGCCGCGCTGGCGGCACTCGGTGGTGTCGTACTTCGGGTCTTCCAGCTCGTAATGGACGAAGTCGAGCTCGCTGGTGCCGGCGAAGTCGCGGATCGGAAACACCGAGCGCAGCGTCTTTTCCAGCCCCGAAATATAGCCGGTCGCCTGATCGGAGCGCAGGAACTGCTCATAGCTTTCGCGCTGCACCTCGATCAGGTTCGGCATGTGCACCACTTCGTGGATGTCGCCGAAGATCTTGCGGATACGCTTCTTGGCCGATGAGCGCGTGCTTGCGCCATTGGCGGAAAGGGCCTTGTTTGCCATGGGAGGGGAAATGCCTCTTTGCTGAAAATCGTTCATGCCACGCGCGGTATATGGCGCCAGCCAATGCGAAACGGCTGCAAAGCCACGCATTTCCAATCCCGGAAACCACGGCCCGCAGTCATTCGCGTCAGATGGAAACCCGGTCGCTTCCTTCCGTGGAGAGCCCCCGCGCATGGACTCGCCTTGCTCGAAGCGCCGAGCGAAGGGGGCCATTAGGCCTGGCCGGGGGCGTTGTCAATTCGCCGCGGCGGCATTTGCCTTTGCCGGCGTCAAATGCGATTATGCGGCATTCATGCATTCCCGAGAGGAGAATTATCATGGCCGAAGCCGACGCCCAGGACATGGCCCAGTCCGCCAAGAAATACTGGTCCGCCGAGGGTTACACCGAAGGCGGTATAATCCGCGAGGTGGACTATGCCACCCAGTCCGGCGGGCTCGATCCGATGTTCGCCGGGATCAAGATCGTCGATACCGACACCCACATCACCGAAGCGCCAGACCTGTTCACCAGCCGCGCGCCCGCCGCGCTGAAAGCCAGGATGCCGCGGATCGAGCGGGTCGATGGCACCGACAAATGGTTCGTCGGCGACCGCGATTTCGGCTCGATGGGCGGCAACGTCATCCGCAAGGACAACAACAAGCTGCTCGGCCGCCTCGCCTTCCCCAAACATGACGATGCTCACCCTGGCGGGCACCAGATGAAACCGCGCCTCCAGGCGATGGACGACATGGGGGTCTATGCCCAGATCTGCTACCAGAACTCGGGCGTCACCCAGGCCGGTTCGCTGATGAGCCTGGGCGATCCCGCGCTCGCGCTGGCGATCATCCAGACTTACAACGACGCCAGCCGCGACTATCAGGAGGAGAGCGGCCAGCGCATCTTCAACATGGCGCATCTGCCGTTCTGGGACCAGCAGGAGCTGGAGAAGGAAGCCCGCCGTTGCATCGACATGGGGCTCAAGGGCTTCGTACTGCCCGACACGCCCGAATTCGTCGGCGTGCCCAGCTTCATGAGCGACTACTGGACGCCGTTCCTCGAAATGTGCGACGCCACCGGCACCCCGCTCAATTTCCACCTCAACGCCGCGATCGATCCCAACCGGCTGACCTGGGACGGCTTCGGCTTCGAACAGACGCTGGCGGTGGTCGCGACGATGTTCTCGATCGGCAATGCCGCGACGCTGGGCAACTGGATGGTTTCTGGCCGGCTCGACCGGCACCCGAAGCTCAAGATCGGCCTGATCGAAAGCGGCGCGGGCTGGGTGCCCTTCGCGGTCGAGGCGCTGGAGCACCAGTTCGACGAAATGCTGGCCAGCAAGGCCCGCGAACTCTCGCGCCGCCCGTGGCAGTATTTCCGCGACCACTTCGCCTGCACCTTCTGGTTCGAGAAGGTCGCGCCCAAGCTGCTGCTGGAGACCATCGGGGTGGACAATGTAATGTTCGAAACCGACTTCCCGCACCCGACCTCGCTCTATCCGGGCGTCCAGGCGCATCTCGTCGATGTGCTCGGCGGGCACAGCCGCGAAGTGCAGAAGAAGGTGCTGCAGGACAACGCGGTGCGGATGTATAACCTGCCGTTCTGAACAATCGAACGCCCCTTCCGCTGGCCGGAGGGTGCGTTCTCACCGGCAATAGGCGCTGCCGCTCAGTTCCAGGTGGAAATGGTCGGCATGCGCCGCGTTGTAGCGCGGACCCAGCACCGTGCCGAAGCGCTTGCAGGCGCTGGTGTGGACCACGCGCAGAAATTCGCGTTCGCGCGGGCTGCCCGATGGTCCAGTCGCCCAGCACGGTGATCCGCCGCCCGTCGGCGAGAACGAATGCCGACACGTCGATAGCGCTGCGCCCTGGCGTGGGCCGAGCGTTTGCCGGACCCTGAGACATTCCGGCAATTGTAGCTGCCCATGGTTTCGATCCGCACCAGCGCGCTGCCCAGAATCTGCTGCGCAGCGCGGTCCACGCCATAGCGCGCCCAGGCTGCGAAGGTGTTAGCCAGCGGGCAAGCCACCGGGCCAAGATTGCTGAGACCCAGTTCGCCGTCGTCGCTGCGCAAGCTGGCGAGGCGCACGGTGTTCCGGGTCGAGCAGCCCGCGCCGTAAAAGCGGTCGGGCAGCGGCGTAAAATCGGCTTGTGTCGTGCCGAGTTGCGAAAGGCACTGGCGCGCCTCGGGCCGGGCCGAGAAATGCTGGTTCGACCGGCTCGGCCCTCGCGGACCTTCCATGCAGGCGCTCAGCAAAGCCATCACGGGCAACAGGGCAAATATCGGTCGCATAAGCGGAATTTCCGCTAACATGGTTAACGAACGGTTGAAGCGGTCCGCGATCAGCCGTGCGAATTGCTTGACATGCCGCAGTGCAGCACTAAAGGCGGCGGCGGGCCACGCGGTCCCAACGCCGCGCGTGCTCTCTGCAAGGAGAGACTACAATGACTGATACCCGATGCCGGCGCGCAAACCTGCGCGCCCGTTTTTCTCTTCCGGTCCCTGCGCCAAGCCGCCGGGCTAGACCCCCGAAAAGCTCGCTACTGAATCGCCTCGGCCGCTCGCACCGCGCCAAGATCGGCAAGTCGCGCCTGCAATTGTGCATCGACCTGATGCGCGAGGTTCTGCGGCTGCCCGAAACGCACCGCATCGGCATTGTGCCGGGATCGGACACCGGCGCTTTTGAAATGGCGATGTGGACCATGCTCGGCGCGCGCGGCGTCACCGCGCTGGCCTGGGAAAGCTTCGGCGAGGGCTGGGTGACCGACGCGGTCAAGCAGCTCCACCTCGAACCCACCGTGATGCGCGCCGATTATGGCCAGCTGCCCGACCTCGACAAGGTCGACTGGTCGGACGACGTGCTGTTCACCTGGAACGGCACCACCTCTGGCGTGCGCGTGCCGGACGGCGAATGGATCCCTGCCGACCGCGAAGGGCTCTCGCTTCGCCGACGCGACCAGCGCGGTCTTCGCCTACGACATTCCGTGGGACAAGATCGACGTCGCCACCTTCTCCTGGCAGAAAGTGCTGGGCGGCGAGGGCGGGCACGGCGTGCTGATCCTCGGCCCCCGCGCGGTCGCAGCGGCTGGAGGAATATACCCCCGCCTGGCCGCTGCCCAAGGTGTTCCGCCTGGTCTCCAAGGGCAAGCTCAGCCGAAGGCGTGTTCAAGGGCGAGACGATCAACACGCCCTCGATGCTGGCAGTCGAAGACGCGATTTTCGCACTGGAATGGGCGAAGAGCATTGGCGGGCTGGAGGGTCTGCAAGGCGCGCTGCACCGCCAATTCGGATGCGCTGGCCAAGATCGTCGCCGCAGCGGGACTGGCTGGGCATCTGGCCGTCGATCACGGCACCCGTTCGAAGACCTCGGTCTGCCTGACGGTCGCGGGCGCCGACGAGGCCTTCATCAAGGCCTTCGCCGGAGCGCTCGAGAAGGAAGGCGCGGCCTACGACATCGCCGGCTACCGCGATGCCCCGCCGGGCCTGCGCATCTGGTGCGGCGCGACGGTCGATACCGCCGATATCGAAGCGCTCGGGCCGTGGCTCGATTGGGCTTACGAGACCACCAAAGCCGCCTGATTCCGTCCCTCTCCCTTCAGGGGAGAGGGACAGCCGCCGAAGGCGGCAGGGAGAGGGGCCGAACCGGCAAGCGCCCTCTCCCTCGTTCGCTTCGCTCACATTTCCCTCTCCCCTGAAGGGAGAGGGTCAAGGAACAAGACCATGACCAAGCCCCGCGTACTCATTTCCGACAAGATGGACCCCAACGCCGCGAAGATTTTCGAAGAGCGCGGCTGCGATGTCGATGTCATCACCGGCGAAACCCCCGAACAGCTGATCGCCCGGATCGGCGATTACGACGGCCTCGCCATCCGTTCCTCGACCAAGGTCACCAAGGAAATCCTCGCCGCCGCGACCAACCTCAAGGTGATCGGCCGGGCCGGGATCGGGGTCGATAATGTCGATATCCCCGCCGCCTCGGCCCAGGGCGTGGTGGTGATGAACACCCCGTTCGGCAATTCGATCACCACCGCCGAACACGCCATCGCGCTGATCTTCGCGCTCGCCCGCCAGCTGCCCGAAGCCAATGCCCAGACCCAGGCCGGGCTGTGGCCGAAGAACGGCTTCATGGGCGTGGAAGTCACCGGCAAGACGCTGGGGCTGATCGGCGCGGGCAATATCGGCAGCATCGTCGCCAGCCGCGCGCTGGGGCTCAAGATGAAGGTCGTCGCTTTCGATCCCTTCCTCACCGAGGAGCGCGCGATCGAGATGGGGGTCGAGAAGGCCGATCTCGATACCTTGCTGGCCAAGGCGGATTTCATCACCCTGCACACGCCGCTGACCGACCAGACCCGCAACATCCTCTCGACGGAAAACCTCGCCAAGACCAAGCAGGGCGTGCGCATCGTCAATTGCGCGCGCGGCGGGTTGATCGACGAGGCGGCGCTCAAGGACGCGCTCGACAGCGGCCATGTCGCCGGGCGCGGCGCTCGATGTGTTCGTCGAGGAGCCGGCCAAGCAATCGCCGCTGTTCGGCACGCCCAATTTCATCTGCACGCCGCATCTCGGCGCCTCGACCACCGAGGCGCAGGTCAATGTCGCGCTGCAGGTGGCCGAGCAGATGGCCGACTACCTCGTCAATGGCGGCGTCACCAATGCGCTCAACATGCCCTCGCTCTCCGCCGAGGAGGCGCCCAAGCTGCGGCCGTATATGGCGCTGGCCGAGCGGCTGGGTTCGCTGGTCGGCCAGCTGGCGCACGACAATCTCGACAAGATCTCGATCGAAGTCGAAGGCGCCGCCGCCCAGCTCAACATCAAGCCGATCACTGCCGCCGTGCTCGCCGGGCTGATGCGCCGCTATTCGGATACGGTGAACATGGTCAACGCGCCCTATATGGCCAAGGAGCGCGGCATGGATGTGCGCGAAGTTCGCCACGACCGCGAGGGCATTTACCACACGCTGGTGCGGGTGACGGTAACCACCTCGCAGGGCGAGCGTTCGGTTGCGGGCACATTGTTCGGCAACACCGCGCCGCGCCTGGTCGAAATCTTCGGCATCGGCATCGAGGCCGATCTCGACGGGCACATGCTCTACATCGTCAACGAGGATGCGCCGGGCTTCATCGGCCGGATCGGCACCTTGCTGGGCGAGAACAAGATCAACATCGGCACCTTCCACCTGGGGCGTCGCGAGGCCGGCGGCGAGGCGGTGCTGCTGCTCTCGCTCGATACGCCGCTGCCGCAGGCGGTGCTGGGCGAGGCGCGCAAGCTGCCGGGCGTAAAGGCAATGATGCCTTTGAGCTTTTAGGAGGGGGCAGGATTTTTTTGGCTCACACGAAGACACGAAGATGTTGTGCCAACGGCGAAGCCCCGATTTTGCTCCCTCCGGGCGCGCCTGACGCAATCGCCGAACGGATAGCTGCCTGCGGCACTTGGCGAGACATCTTCGTGTCTTCGTGTGAGACCGATTCACTACTTGCTTCAACCTGAAGCCCTGGGTTCGACACGCAGCCATCTCCCCGCTAAAGGCCCTGCCATGGACGATACCGACCGCGATCTGCTGCCCGAGGGGCTTGAGGACCGGCTGCCGCAATCGGCGGCCGCCGCCGCGCAGGTTACGCGCGCGGCGATGGATGTGCTCGACGGCCACGGCTACGACCGGGTGCAGCCGCCCAGTATCGAGTTCGAAAAGTCGCTCGCCAGCCGCATGGCCGGAATCAGCCCGCGCCGCATGTTCCGCTTCGTCGATCCGGCAAGCCTGCGCACCCTGGCGCTGCGTAGCGACATCACTCCGCAGGTCGGTCGCATTTCCGCGACCAGTCTCGCCGCGTCGGCAAGGCCGCTCAGGCTCTGCTATGCCGGGCAAGTCGTAACGATCAAGGGCGACGGACTCGATCCCACCCGCGAGCGGTTGCAACTCGGCGCCGAGCTGATCGGCAGCGACAGTGTGGCGGCGGCAGGCGAAGTGGTGGCGATGGCGATCGAGGCTGCGCAGGCGGCAGGGGCCAAAGGCATTTCGGTCGATTTCACCCTGCCCGATCTGGTCGATCGGCTGGCGGAGAAGGCTCTGCCGCTGCCTGTAGGCAGCATCGAGGCGGTGCGTCGCGAGCTCGACGCCAAGGACGCGGGCGGGCTGCTCGCGGCGGGCGGCGAAGCCTATCTCGCGCTGCTCGGTGCGATCGGCCCGTTCGAGCAGGCTGTTGAAAAACTGGCCGGCTTCGATGCCGGCGGCGTGCTGGCGGACCGTATCGCCGCTTTGCGCCAGATCGCGGCGCGCGTCGGCGATTCCGCCAGGCTGACGCTCGATCCGTCCGAACGCCACGGCTTCGAATACCAGAGCTGGTTCGGCTTCACGCTCTACGCCGAGGGCATTGCCGGCGCGCTGGGCCGGGGCGGGACTTACCGGATTCTCGGCCGCGACGAACCGGCCATCGGCTTCTCGCTCTATCCCGACGAGTTGATCGATGCGCTGGGCGAGAGCGAGGCAAAGCGCGATACGCTGTTCCTGCCACTGGGCCATGACGGCGAAGTGGCCGCCCGGTTGCGGGCGATCGGCTGGCGGACCGTGGCGGCGATTTGCGACGGCTGCGATGGCGAGGCGCTGGGGTGCACCCATAGATTGGAAGGGGCTGAGGCGGTCCGTCTGTAATCTTGCTCTCCCTGCTTGACGGTGCCGCGCAACATGCCTAACGCCCGCTCCGCACACCGGAGCCCGGTTGGCCCCATCGTCCCATCCGCACGCCGAGTCCTGTCGAAGGGCGTGCCGGATCCACCTGGCAGGGTGAGGGACTCTATCCATGGCCAATGTTACCGTGATCGGCGCCCAGTGGGGCGATGAGGGCAAGGGCAAGATCGTCGACTGGCTGGCGAGCAAGGCCGATGCCGTGGTGCGCTTCCAGGGCGGGCATAACGCCGGGCACACGCTGGTGGTCGGCGATCAGACCTACAAGCTCAGCCTGCTGCCCTCGGGCATCGTCACCGGCACGCTGTCGCTGATCGGCAATGGCGTGGTGCTCGATCCCTGGCACTTCCGCGACGAGGTGGAAAAGCTCAGGGGGCAGGGGGTGGACGTCAATGTCGAGAACCTCCAGGTCGCCGAGAACGCGCCGCTGATCCTGCCGTTCCACCGCGATCTCGACGGCTTGCGCGAAGACGCCAGCGGCGCAGGGAAGATCGGCACGACCCGGCGCGGGATCGGCCCGGCCTATGAGGACAAGGTCGGCCGCCGCTCGATCCGGGTCTGCGATCTCGCCCACCTCGACGATCTCGATCCGCAGCTCGACCGGATCTGCGCGCACCACGATGCGCTGCGCGCCGGTTTCGGCCAGCCGCCGATCGACCGCAAGCGCTTGCTCGACGATCTGTGGGACATCGCCGCCTATCTGCTGCCCTTCGCCAAGCCGGTGTGGCGCACGCTCAATGAGGCGAAGAAGGCGGGCAAGCGCATCCTGTTCGAAGGCGCGCAGGGCGTGCTGCTCGATGTCGATCACGGCACCTATCCCTTCGTCACCAGCTCGAACACGGTGAGCGGCACGGCGGCCTCCGGATCGGGGCTCGGCCCCAGCTCGGCCGGTTTCGTGCTGGGCATCGTCAAGGCCTATACGACGCGGGTGGGATCGGGCCCGTTCCCGACCGAGCTGGAGGACGAGATCGGCCAGCACCTTGGCGAGCGCGGCCACGAATTCGGCACCGTCACCGGCCGCAAGCGCCGCTGCGGCTGGTTCGATGCGGTGCTGGTGCGCCAGAGCTGCGCCATATCGGGCATCACCGGCATTGCTCTCACCAAAGTCGATGTGCTCGACGGCATGGACAAGGTGAAAATCTGCACCGGCTACCGGCTGCGCGGAAAGGAACTCGACTATTTCCCCAGCCATTCCGCCGATCAGGCCGCAGTCGAGCCGATCTACGAGGAAATGGACGGCTGGAGCGGGACGACCGCGGGCGCGCGCAGCTGGGCCGAACTGCCGGCGCAGGCGATCAAATATATCCAGCGGGTGCAGGAACTGATCCAGACCCCGGTCGCGCTGGTCTCGACGAGCCCCGAGCGGGAGGATACAATCCTGGTGACCGATCCGTTTGTGGACTGACAATGAAGCCTGCCCGCCTCGCCTCGCTTGTCTTGATCCTGATGACCGGCGCGGCGCGGGCGGAACTGCCGCTGCAACTGCCCGAGATCGACTATATCCGCGTCGAAAAGGCGGCACGCACGATGACGCTCTATGCGGGCGGGCAGCCGGTGCACACCATTGCGGGCATCCAGCTGGGCGATGCCCCGGTCGGCCACAAGCGCTTCCAGGGCGACGAGCGCACGCCGGAGGGGCGCTATACGATCGATTATGGGAATCCGAACAGCAGCTTCACCCTGTCGCTGCACATTTCCTATCCCAATGCGCGCGATGTCGCCTATGCCCGCGCCCAGGGCCGCAGCCCGGGCGGGTTGATCTTCATCCATGGCCAGCCGAATGGTTTGCCCGCCGGCCGCATGCCGGGCGACTGGACGGATGGCTGCATTGCCGTGTCGAACGAAGAGATCGAGGCGCTGTATGAGGCGGTGCCGGACGGGGCGACGATCGATATACTGCCCTGACCCCTCCTCCCCTTCAGGGGAGGAGGTTGGGAGGTGGGGTCTGTCCGGCTGACGCCGCGTTTGACGATAGACCCCACCCCAACCCCTCCCCTGAAGGAGAGGGGCAACCCGTTCAAAAATCCACGGCAATTCCTTTGCTCACCCAGTCGCCATAGCGGGTGGGCGAAAGGCCCGCCGGGTCTTCGCCGTCCTTCGCCGCCTCGGGCTTGGGCGCGGGATCATTGCGCCAATGTGCGGGCTTGGCGAAGGGCTTGGGGCGTTTGGTGGCGCGCTGGGTCATGAATGCCCATGTGGTCCTGCTGGCGCTGCAATGCAATCGCGGATAGGGCCGCGCCATGGATATCCCCGGCCTCCCCGCGCGCCGCGCCGCGCTGCGCATGTGCGACGCCGTGCTGCGCCGGGGCGAGACGCTGGAGCAGGCGGGGCAGCCCGCGCTCCAGGGCATCCGCTCCGATGCCGACCGGGCGCTGGCCCGCGCCATCGCCGGCGAGGCGCTGCGCTGGCTGACCGACCTCGACGCGCTGATCGACAGCGCCACCGCGAAGCTGTTGCCCGATGACGCCAAGGCGCGCGCTGTGCTGCAACTGATGCTGGCGCAATGGCTGCGGCTGGACACCCCGCCGCATGCGGTGATCGCCACCGGCCTGCCGCTGCTGGCGGGCGGGCCGCGCCGGCTGGCGCATGGGGTGTTCGCGGCGCTGGTGCGGCAGGATGCGAAGCTGCCGGATGCACCGACGCTGCCCGATGCCGTCCCCGCGCGCTGGGGCGAACGTGCCCCGGCCATCGCCGCCGCGCTGGCGGTGCCGCCGCCGCTCGATCTCACCCTGCGCGACCCGTCCGGAACTGCCGATTGGGCGGAACAGCTTGGCGGCACCTCGCTGATGCCCGGCCACATCCGCCTGCCGCGCGGCGAGGCGATCGAGCGGCTGGCGGGCTTCAAGGAGGGCGTCTGGTGGGTGCAGGACCTCGCCGCCAGTCTCCCGGCTCGCTTGCTGGGCCCGGGAGAGGGCAGAACTGCGCTCGATCTCTGCGCCGCACCGGGCGGCAAGACGCTGCAACTGGCGGCGGCGGGCTGGCAGGTGACGGCAGTGGATGCCAGCGCCAAACGGCTGGAGCGGATGCGCGAGAACCTCGCCCGCACCGGCCTCGCGGCAGATATAATCAAGGCTGACGCGCTGCAATGGCAGCCATCCGCCACCTTCGACGCCGTCCTGCTCGACGCGCCCTGCACCGCCACCGGCACCTGCCGCCGCCACCCGGATGTGCTCCACCGCATCGGCCCGCGGCAGATCGCCGAGATGGCGGAACTGCAGGCGGCGCTGCTGAACCGCGCGGCGGGCTGGGTGAAGCCGGGCGGGCGGCTGGTCTATGCGGTCTGCTCGCTGGAGCGCGAGGAATGCGAGGCGCAGGCGGAGCTGGTGGCGCTCACCCCCGATCCGATCCGCGCGGAGGAACTGCCGCAAGGGTTGACTCTGTCGCCCGAGGGCTGGCTGCGCAGCGATCCCGGGATGTTGGGCGATGCTGGCGGACTTGACGGGTTTTTTGTGGCGCGGTGGCGAAGGTAGAGCTGGCTAAGTCGGCTTACGCACTGGGCCGCCGAATTGCTCCACACAGCCTGGCCGATACCCAGCAGCACCAATATGGCGCCGTAGAATGTCCAGCTGATGTCGCCGGCCATGAAACCGCGCATGATTGCTTCGGGGCCGATTCTCGAGCCCCTGCATCATCCAGACGCTGCCCATGGCGATCATCAGCAGGCCCAGCAGAGTGCTGACAATCCGCATAACGGTGTTGAACAATCCTCGCATGGTATTCTCTCCGGGTTGTTCGGCTTCGCTCTTACGCCTTCACCCGCGCCGCGAAACTCTTGCGCAATTTCTGCAACTTGGGCGGGATCACCGCCAGGCAATAGGGATTGCGCTGGCCTTCGCCTTCCCAATATTCCTGATGATAGTCCTCCGCCGGATACCACACAGCCGGTCCCTCGATCGTGGTCACCACGCGGCCACCCAGCTCGGCATTGGCCCGGGCGATGGCGGCCTCGGCCTCAGTCCTTTGCGCGTCGTCGAGGGGAAACATCGCCGAGCGGTATTGCGTGCCGATATCGTTGCCCTGGCGGTTCAATTGCGTCGGGTCGTGCGTCGCCATGAAGATGTCGAGCAGATCGCCGTAAGCCAGCTGCGCCGGATCGTAAGTCACCCGGATCGCCTCGGCATGCCCGGTCGCGCCGCCGCACACCGCCTTGTAGGTGGGATTTTCGACCGCGCCGCCGATATAGCCGCTTTCGACCCCGCTCACCCCGATGACATCGCGGAACACCGCCTCGGTGCACCAGAAGCAGCCGCCCGCGACGATTGCCGTTGCAGTCTCGCCCATTTGTCCGTTACTCCTCTGCCCGCGACACTAGGCCGCGAAAGCGCCGCTGTCACCGTTCGCCTTGAGAGGAACTCCGATGCGTAAACTTGCCCTGTTCGCCGCGCTTGCGATGACGCTGCCGGTCGCCTCCCCGCTGACCGCTCCGTTGGAGGCCAAGGACAAGATCACCGATTCGCAGTCGCTGGCGGTGGTGCTCGCCGATGCGCGCCGCGATGCCGACCGCGCCCGCGATCAATACCGCCACCCCGCCCAGACGCTGGCTTTCTTCAAGATCAAGCCGGGTATGACGGTGGTCGATTACATGCCGTCGAGCGGCTGGTGGACGCGGGTGCTGGTGCCCTACCTCGGCGAAAACGGCCGCTACATCGGGCTCAACCCCGATGTCCGCAATGCCGAAGACCGGATGAAGCAATATTTCGGCAATCTTGGCGGAACCCTGCCGGCAAAAGTCACCGAATGGACCGGCGTCTCCGGCGACCGCATCGCCGCCTACAACAGCGACACCGTCCCCGATTCGCTCAAGGGCAAGGTCGACCGGGTGATGATCATGCGCGAGATGCACAATCTCTGGCGCATGGACATGATGCGCCGCGAGCTGGCGACGGTGTGGTCGCTGCTCGACGACGACGGTCTGCTGTGCATCGAGCAACACCGCGCCCGCAGCAACGCCCGGTCCGGATATACCAACGGCAACATGGGCTATCTGCGCGAGCGCGATGTCATCGCCCTGGTCGAGGCGCAGGGCTTTGCCCTCGCCGGCAAGAGCGAGATCAACGCCAACAAGCGCGATCCGGCCAATCATGCCGACGGAGTTCTGGGTGCTCCCGCCCAATTTCCGCAATGTGAAAGACGACGCCGTGCGCGCCCGCAACACCGAAATCGGCGAGAGCGACCGCATGACGCTGGTGTTCAGGAAACGCCCCTGATCCCGGGCGCACGCCGCGCCGGCAATTTGCGCCGGCAAGGCGTCGTTCAGCTTTGTAACGCCACATCGCGGGGCCTCTTGGTCGCTGGAGAAGCCCGATGCGCTTGCTGGTTCCGCTTGCTGTCCTGTTTGCCCTGTCCGCCTGCGGCATCGGCAAGCCCGATCCGCGCGGGCTCGATCGCGATGAAACCCTGCTCTCGCTCAGCGCCAGCGGCGAGGCCGAGACGGTGCCCGACGAAGCCGGGATCGAGGTCGGGGTCGAGGCCTATGCCGCCAGCGCCCAGGCCGCCAGCGCCGCCGTGGCCAAGAAGGGCGAGGCGATCGCCGCCGCGCTGAGCGAATACGATGTCGCCGCCAAGGACATCCAGACCCGCAATCTTTCGGTGGGCCGCATCACCTATGGCAAATACAAGGGCCAGTTCCAGGCGAATAACATCCTTGGCGTGCGCCTGCGCAATGTCGCCAAGGCGGGCGAGGCGGTGGCGGCGGCGACCGATGCCGGGGCCAATGTCCTGTCCGGCCCGTCGCTGCGCATCGCCGATCCGGAAAAGGCCAATCGCGGGGCCTATATCGCCGCCTATCGCGCGGCGAGGACCCGCGCCGAAGCCTATGCCGAGGCGGCGGGCATGGAAATCAGCCGGGTGCTGACGATCCGCGACGGCGGGCAGAACGGCGGCATGCCGATCCCGATGGATGCAGCCTATGGCGCCGAGGCCGCCGCTATTGCTCCGCAGGCCGTCTCCGCCCCGCCGCCGCCGTCGATCCGCCCCGGAACCAGCCTGATGCGGGTCAATGTGCAGGTGGACTTCGCGCTGGAGCCGAAATAAGCGGGGCGCATGGCCAAGGTAACCGTCGCCGCGCTGCAACTGGCGCTCAATTCGCCCGACGAGGCGGAGAACATCGCCGCTGTTTCGGCGCTGGTCGAGCAAGCGGCGCGGCAGGGCGCGCGGATTATCCTGCCGCCCGAGCTGTTCTCCGGCCCCTATTTTTGCAAGCAGGAGGACGAGGCGCTGTTCGCGCTGGCGCGGCCGACGGCGCAGCATCCCTCGGTCGTCGCCATGCAGGCGCTGGCGGCGAAGCTGAACGTCGCCATTCCCACCAGCTTCTTCGAGCGCGACGGGCACCACTATTACAACACGCTGGCGATGATCGACGCAGGCGGAGAGATTCTCGGCACCTACCGCAAGAGCCACATCCCGGATGGGCCGGGCTATCAGGAGAAGTTCTATTTCCGTCCCGGAAACGACGGTTTCAAGGTGTGGGATGTGGCGGGAGCCCGCATCGGCGTCGGCATCTGCTGGGACCAGTGGTATCCCGAAGCAGCGCGCGTCATGGCGCTGATGGGGGCGGAGCTGCTGTTTTATCCCACTGCCATAGGCTCCGAACCCTATGACGCCGAACTCGACACCAGCCGCATGTGGCGGCGGGCAATGCAGGGGCATGCGGTGTCGAACTGCATGCCGGCGATCGCCGCCAACCGCATCGGAACGGAAGACGGCCAGCGCTTTTACGGCCACAGCTTCATCGCCGACGAATGGGGCGATCTCGTCTGCCAGTTCGGTGCGGAGGAAAGCGGTGTGCTGTGCACCACTATCGACCTGGCGGTCGCCGCCCGCCACCGCGCCGGCATGGGCTTCTTCCGCGACCGCCGCCCGCAACTCTATAGCCGCCTTTGCGAGGATATTTGAGCCAGCGCTACCTCGTTGCGCTCGGCTCCAATGTCCGGCATCGCCGCCACGGCCTGCCGCAATGCGTGCTGAAGGCTGCTTTGTCGGAGCTGGACCGGCACGGCCTCAAGCTGGAGGCTGCGGCCCCGATACGCTCGAGTCTGCCCATCGGCCCTTCGCGGCGGCGCTATGCCAATTCTGCGGCGATCGTGAAGACCGGCCGCGATCCGGCCGGGCTGCTGGCGTGTCTCAAGCGAATCGAAAGCAGCTTCGGCCGCCGGCGGGAAGGACAGCGCTGGTCCGCCCGCGTGCTCGATCTCGATATCGTGCTTTGGCAGGGCGGCTGCTGGTGCTTCCCTGGCCTCACCATCCCCCATATCGCCTTTCGCCAGCGCCGCTTCGTGCTGCAACCCGCCGCCGCCATCGCCCCCTGCTGGCGCGATCCGGTCACCGGACTGACGCTGCGCCAATTGCACGCCCGCTTGACCCGGCCCCGGCCTCTCCCTAGGGCACCCGCGTGGTGAGGGCCCTTAGCTCAGTCGGTAGAGCAACTGACTTTTAATCAGTAGGCCGCTGGTTCGAATCCAGCAGGGCTCACCATATTCCGGCCAGGAAGCGATAACTTCAGCGACTGGCCCCTATGGCCTATCCCTCGCCGCGGACCAGCTTGATGTCGTTGGCCGCCGCCCAGCCATGCACATCCTCGCGCCGCAGCGCTGTCGCCATCAGATCGGGGAACCGGTCGGGCGTGCAGGCGAACACCGGCACGCCGAGCGCAGCGACGCGGCCCGACAGCGCTGGATCGTAGGAGGGGCGCCCGGTATCGGTCAGCGCCAGCAGGACAATGACATTGACCCCGATCGTCACCAGCTGCGCCACCCGCGAAACGAGGTCTTCCGCATCGCCGCCCTCATACATGTCCGAGATCAGCACGAGGTGGGTCTTCGACGGGCGCTCGATCCTTTCGGCGCAATAGGCGACGGCGCGGTTGATGTCGGTGCCGCCGCCGAGCTGGACGCCGAACAGCACTTCCACCGGATCGGCCAGCTCATCGGTCAGGTCGAGAATCGCGGTATCGAAACAGACCAGACGGGTCGCCACCACCGGCAGCGAGGCCATCACGGCGGCGAAGATCGAGGCATAGACGACCGAGCTGGCCATCGATCCCGATTGATCGACGCATAGAACAACCTCGTCGAGATCGGCGATGCGGCGCTGCTGGCGCATGAAGCCGATCAGCTGTTCGGGAACGATGGTGCGGTGTTCGGCCTGATAGTGCCGCAGGTTGGCGCGGATGGTGCGCGGCCAGTCGATATCGGCAAAGCGCGGCCGGTTGGTGCGCCGCGACTTGTCGAGCGCGCCGCGGATGGCCTCGGCGGTCTTGCGCTCGAGCCGCGCCATCAGCTCATCGACCACTTTGGCGATGACGATGCGCGCGGTTTCCTTGGTCTTGTCGGGCATCACGCCGCGCAGGCTGACCAGATCGGCGACCAGATTGACGTCGGCCTCGACGGTGGCGAGAAACTCGGGCTCGAGCAGCATCTGGCGCAGGCCCTTGCGCTCGAAGGCATCCTTCTGGATGACCTGCACCACCGGCGCGGGGAAAAACTCGCGGATATCGCCCAGCCATTGCGCCACCCGCGGCGCCGAGCCGCCGAGGCCGCCTTTGCCCTTCTTGCCCTGCCTCGTCGCCGTCGCCATAGAGCGCCGAGAGCGCGGCGGACATGCGGCGGTCGGTGATCGGACAGGCTCGCCGCCGCGTCGTCGATCCCCAGCGCCAGAGTCCAGCGGCGGTCGCGTTCGGCATCTTCGGTCATTGCGGCGCTCCGGCTTCGAGCAGGGCCGCGATCCGGTCGAAATGGCGGGGCCAGACCGCATCGGCGTCGCACACCAGCCGGTAGCCCGGCCTGCCCGGACTTGGCGCGCCCGAACAGAGCATCCATCAGCCGCCGCCGTTCCGCCCGGTCGAGCACCGAGAACACCCGGCGAAACAGCGGCAGATGGGTGACGAAGTCCGTCTTCCTCCAGCGACACCAGCCAGCCATCGACCGCCGCGCGCAGCGGCGCATCGTGGATCAGCCGCTCGCCCGCGCCATCGAAGAAGCCGTCGAAGAAGCCCGCCGCATCGGCGATCGGCGGTGCCGGGCGACAGCATCCGCGCCAGCAGGTCTGCCGCATCCTCCGCCGGCAGTTCGATCTGCCGCGTAGAGCATGCCGCGCGCACAGTCCGGCGATCAGCCGCGTCGCCTGCCCGTCGCCAAGCGTCTGCCGCAGCGCCTGTCGCCAGCTTTCGACCACTTCCGGATCGAGCTCGGCCAGCTGGATCGCGGCGTCCGCCGCCAGCATCTGCGCGGCGCAGCATGCCGGCCGTTTCGGCATCGAGATTGCGCGCGGCATAGGGCAGCGCCAGCGCGGCCTGCACCACCAGCCGCGGCATCAGTCGCGGCCAGATGCTCCGCGGCTCCGGCCCGCGCCTCGCCATAGCGGACGATATCGGCCATCGGCGGCAGCGCGGCGAGCAGCGACGGGCAGTCGCTGGTCAGTGCGGCCTTGAGCTCCAGCGCGGCAATGCCGCGATCGACCGCTTCGGGCAGGTCCGCGACCATCGCCTGGCGCACCAGCCCGGCGAGCGCCGGCAGATCGGCCTCTGCCGCGATCGCGGCGAGGATGCGGCCCGGCCGCAGCATCGGCAATGGTCGCGCCGTAGACCGAGATTCTCGACCAGCCGGACGGCGAATTCCGGCTCCCAGCACAGCAGCCATTTCTCGCGAAAGGTGCCCCGGCTGCGCCCGGCATCGGCGAGCCGGCCCCAGGGCACGTCGAGGGCAGTCAGCCGGTGCAGCAGCGTCGAACGGGCGAGGCCGCTGTCGCTGCGCAGATCGACCGCGAGTTCGCGTTCCAGCGCCTCGGGCTTCAGCCTGGTCAGGCGCTGCTGGCGCTGCAGATCTTCGAGCAGCGGCGCCAGCGGCGTGTCTTCAGGGATCGCGCCGACGCCCGAGCCGATCAGCAGATCCGCCGCGATCTGGTCCCAGAGCAGCGCGCTCGCCGAAGCAGAGGCAGGCGATCGCCGCGTCGCGCAATTCCTCGAAGCCCGGGCGCCGGGCGTTCGCGAATCGCCGCCAGCGCGGTGCCGAGCCGCTGCGCCTCGATCACCGAGGCGGTCGAGACGAAATGCCCCTTGCCGCGCATCAGCTGCGGCAATGCGGGTCAGCCAGACTGCGGCGCCGTCGGCCGGCACCGCTGCGCGTCCCAGACATGCTCGCACCAGCCGGGCGCGGCGACGCCCGCGCCATAGCCGCTGGCAAGCGACAGGCGCGGCTCGGTCCACGGCGCCCAGGTCGCCTTGATCTTCGCTCTTGGGACGGCCCTTGAGCAATTCGCGGTCTGCCGATGTCGCGTGCTGCGCTCGCGCAAGCGCGGGGACGTGCCATGCGCCGCACACCACCGCGACCGGGCCAGCCTGCTCCTTTGCGGCGCGGGCGATTTCGAGCCGCATATGCGCCTCGCGCGCCGCCTCATGCGGCGGGAGCGCGTCGGATCTCCGCGCGCAGCGCCGTCATCGCATCGGCAACCGCCGCGAAAATCGGGCCGGGCGGGATTCTCCTCGATGACATCGCGCCACCAGGATTCGCCGTCATCGTATCCCGCCGCCGCCGCCAGCGCGCCGATCGGATCGCGCGCAGATCGCATCGTCGTGCCTCGGCGCGGCGCATCGCCTCGCTGCGTCTGCTTGCAGCGACAGCCGGTCAGATGCGGGCAGATCGATGAAGCGCAGCTCCGCGCCGTGCCGCACCGCCCAGCAGCGCCGCCTGATATTCCGGCGAATAGGCGGCGAAGGGAAAGAAGGAAGCGCGGGACGGGTCGTCCTCGGCATAGGTCACCAGCGCGACCGGCAGCAGCCATCGCAGGGTCGGCCAGCATCGGCAGCAAATGCGACGCATCCGCCGGCCCTTCGATCAGCACGGCCGCAGGCGCAAGCGCATCCAACGCTTCCACCAGCCGCCGCGCCGAGCCGGGACCGTGGTGGCGGATGCCGAAATAGGATACGGGTGCGGCCATCGCTTGCGGCCCTAGAGCCGATCCGTCAGCGCCGCATAATAGCCCTCGAAACCGCTGCGTTTCTTGAGCACGGTCTCCAGATATTCGCCCAGCACGATCTTGTCCTGCACCGGGTCCTTCACCACCGCGCCGATCATGTTGCTGGCGAGCGTATCGGCATTGAGCTGGCCGTCGTTGAAGAAGGTCGCCTGGCTGATCCCGCCGACCATCACAGCGATCGCTTCCGCCGTCGACAGGCCGCCCGACGGCACCTTCAGCGCGACCTTGCCATCCTCGGTCGCGCCGCCGCGCAGTTCGCGGAAAATCGCGACGACGCGCGCCACTTCTTCGGCGACGTTCTTGGGCGCGGGCAGATCGAGGCTCTGCGCCATTTCGCCGACGCGCTTGACGACGATCTCCACTTCCTCGCGCGCGCTGTCGGGCAGCGGCAGGACGACGACATTGAAGCGGCGCTTGAGCGCGGAGGAAAGCTCGTTGACGCCCTTGTCGCGGTTGTTGGCGGTGGCGATGATGTTGAAGCCGCGCGCCGCGTAGACCGAGGTGTTGAGCTCCGGGATCGGCATCATCTTTTCCGACAGCACGGTGATCAGCGTGTCCTGCACATCGCTGCCCATGCGGGTCAGTTCCTCGAAGCGGCACAGCTTGCCGCCTTCCATCGCGCGCAGCAGCGGGGTGGCGACCAGCGCCTCGCGGCTGGGGCCCATGCGCGAGCAATTGGGCATAGTTCCAGCCATAGCGGATCTGGTTTTCGTCGGTGCCCGCAGTGCACTGGATGACCAGCGAGGAATCGCCGGCTATCGCCGCGGTCAGATGCTCCGACACCCAGGATTTGGCCGTTCCCGGCACCCCGAGCAGCAACAGCGCCCGATCGGTCGCCAGCGTCGAAACGGCGGTTTCGATCAGCCGCCGGTCGCCGACATATTTGGCGGAGATCGCCGTGCCGTCGTTCGCCTTGCCCCCCATCAGATAGGTCACCACCGCGCGCGGCGAGAGCGCCCAGTCCGGCGGCCTTTGCCCTTGGTCGCCTCTGGCCAGCGCGGCCAGTTCGCCGGCATAGGTCTCTTCGGCTGCAAGCCGCAGCTTCTGGGTCATGCATCTACTCCACTGTGATCGAGGGCGGCGTTCAGCCGCAACAGGTCTAGCCGCGGGTCGGAGGCGGTCATGCCGGATGCGGTGAGCCGGTCCAGCGCCGCGCGGGCGGCAGCTTGCGACGCGATCAGCGCCAGGGCGCGAAGTTCGGGGGCGATGTCGGCCTCGCCCGGAGCCGCGCCGAGCAGTGCCTTGCCCGGCTGCGTGTCGATAAGATCATCCAATTCGCCGCCGGCTCCGACGATTGCCAGCATGGAACCGAAGCTGGCGCCCTTTGAGTCGGCGAGCCGATGGGCGCATGCCCGGCGCTGACCGCTGTCCAGCCGGGGACGGAGCGCGAGGATTGCGGGCACAGCGATGGTTGGCTCCGCCAGCAGCCGCCCACACAGCGCATCGACGATGTGGCCAGCCGCCGACTGCCCGGCAAACATCGCGAAACCGCTGTCCGCATTGGCATCGCTGCCGAGCGGCCAGAGCGTCACGAGGTCTTCGGCCGGCACGCCCAGCGCTTCGGCGAAGCCGCCGAAATCGACCTGCGCGAACAGCGCGTCGCGGCGGCTGCGCTGCGCTTGTGTCTTGACCGGGCGCGCTGCAAGCACGCGGGTGCGCCGCAACAGCCCCTTGGTCTGGAGCTCGAAGAAGCCCGCCAGCTCTGCGGCATCCTCGCCGGTGCCGCTCCCCCGGCCCAGCCGCGCAAGCAGCGATGCCGCCAGCGCCTTGATCTTGGGCGCGCGATCGGCGCTCAGGCTTTCGAGAAACGCGGCGTCCGCCTCGGACAGACCGGCGATCAGGCACTCGATCAGCCGCAGCCGCGTTTCTGCGCCTTCGCTGGCGGCCTTGGCGGCCAGCAGCGCGGTTGCGCGCGCCGGGTCGCGGGCGCGGATCCGGGCCAGCGCAATGCGGCGCGCCGCCGGCCACCAGTCGCTCCAGTTGGCCTCGGTAAGGTCTTCGTGCGCATCTTGCGCCGGTTCTGCCTGGCCTGCCCGTCGCTCGGCCCAGTCGCGCCACGGCGCATAGACGTCGGGCACGCCGTCGTCGTGCCGAGATGGCATCCAGTCCGCCGGATGGATTGCATGGCCGCGCGCCGCCAGCAGCTGGACGAGGTCGCGCTGGCCGCCCCCTTCCTTCAGCCCCTTAAGGCAGCGGCGCGCCAAACCTGCGAGGCTGCCGGACAGGATCGGCAGGGCGAGCGGCGGTATGTCCGGCACGGCGGTCAATGCACTGGCAGGCGCCGGCGCGACGCACAGGCCCAGATATTGACCGGTGAGCGCCAGCAGGCGCAGTTCTCCCTCGCCCGGCTCAAGGCCGCCAAGTGTGTCCTTCCAAGCGGCGGGGGCAACGCCAACCGCCTGACCGCCCATGGTCCAGCGGATCATCACCGGATCGAGTTCGTCGAAGATCGCCTCAGCCGGCACAGTCGATCCTTCCCCAAGCCGATTGCGCCGCGAGCACGCGCAGCCCCCGGGCCGACCAGATCGCCGCCGCGCAAGCGAGGTCGGCCGCGCGCGCGGGGCCATCGGCCAGGTCCGCGACCGGCAGGATGTCGTCTCCCGCCCGGCTTTTCCACCAGGGTCCGCCACTCTCGTCCAGCACAATCCGGCCGGGCGGCAGCAGCACCGGCGCCTCGATCAACCACGGCTCCCGGTCAAGCCGTTCGGCAATCATGGACGCAGTGCTTGCCGGGACGGATTCCGGCCAGCGCAGGTCTGCACCCTCGCGGGACATCCGGCCGAGCAACACGGCGCGCTCCGGAAAATGCGCGGGATAGAAGGCCAGCTCGCCATCGAATTGTTCGCCGATGGTGAATACCGATCCACGCTTCCCGGCGCTCGCCGGGAAATAGTCGAGCAACACGGCAAAGCGTGGACCCTGGTCGCCCAGGTTCAGCAGCCAGCTGGTCTGAGAAACCAGCCCGTCGCGGCGCGCTTCCACCGTTTCGCCGAGCACTTCCCATGGCGCGGTTACGCGCAATGTTCCGGGATTCTCGAGCAACGCCTCGCGGCTCTCCGCCGTGCCGATCGCGCGGCGCACTTCGGCGTCTTTAGGGTCGGCGCGGAAGGCGCGGACGAGCAGCACCAGCTTGCCGAGTTCGATCACCGCACAGCGCACCCGGTCGCCCGAAGGCACGGCTAGCAGGCGCGAGGGCAGCTCGTCGATCCGCCCGGCCAGCACCGCCGCCTTGCCGTCGATCAGCCGGGCGGCGATACGGCGGCAGCGGGTGGTGGCATCGTCGATGAACGACGCCAGGCCGAGCCGCAGCTGATCGGCAATCCAGCCTTCGAGCGCAGCGACGGCATCGCCCATCGCCTGTTCGGTTTCCGCCGCCCGCTTTTCTGCGGCGGCGGCGCGGCGGGCGATCGCCTTGGGGTCGTCGGGCGCTTCCGGCTCGGCGGCGACCGCTGCCGCCATGTCCTTGGCGCCGGCGGGCGGGGCCGCAGGCGCGGCCGCGCCGCTGCCCTTGCGCCGCCGCCCGAGCCACTCGCCGACCCAATCCGGGGTTTCACCCGGCGCGAAAGCCAGGCTGTCATCGGCGCGCATCCATAGCAGCGCCAGCACATGCTTGCAGGGAAATTTGCGCGAAGGGCAGGTGCATTTGTTCCCCAGATCGGCGAGGTCCGCCATGACGCGATATGGATTGGCGCCCGATCCCGCGCAGGCCGCCCAGATCAGCTGGCCATCGGGGCTGATCCCTGCGCCGGACCATCGGGCGGGTTTCATCAGCCCGGCCGCCGCCTGCAACGACGATTGATCCGGCGCAAGCGCTTCGATGGCTTTCGGATCGACCTTCATACAGCAGGACGCGCCCCCCAGTGATGGGCCAGCCTATGCGGTCGGCCGGGCGGGAGCAAGTTCGCATGCCGCCGTCCGGTGTCCGCTGAAGTTCGCGACGAGCGGCGGCGGAATGGAGATATCCCGGCGACCTCGCCCCGGCTGGGCGGCTAGCGATTGCAGGAATTTGAGGAGAACGATCATGAAGCTGCTCCCATTGGCGATTGCCGCTTGCGCCCTGGCCGCCGGCGGTTGCGCCTCCAACTACGCGGGCGAAGGCGCCTTGGCGGGCGCAGGTGTCGGCGCAGTGGTCGGCGCCGCGAGCGAGGCAAATGTCGCCCGTTCGGCGGCGATCGGCTTGGGCATCGGCGCGGTTGCGGGCGCCCTGATCCGCAAGAGTGGCCGTTGCTATCGCTATGACAGATATGGCGTCGAGCGCCGGGTCCGCTGCTAGCCGGCGCCCAGGCGTTGGTTCGCCGCCGCACCTTTGTTTGCCTGCTTTGGCAAATGGCGCGGCTTGTTGAATTGCTTCGACGGAACAAGATGTCTGCTGGCGCGTTTGACAACCGGATGGGCCAAGCTGCGCGGCCGCATCCTGACCGCAGACGCGGATCGCCCGGTTGCACGCAGTGCAGAGATCGCAGCTGGACTTGCGCCGTTTCCGGGGACCGGATACCCTATGGCGGCGCCCAGAATGGCGAAGATTTCCGGCGAACTGTTTATTGATTTTGCTACATTTTTGTCTATCCGGGCGGCACAAGCCGCGTCGGCTGCAGCGATGGATTGAGGCACGGGGAAAGACATATGCGGCGATCGATCCTGCTTGCGGGCGCTGCCCTGCTCATCGCCGCATCCCCGGCGAATCGCGCGCCCGAGCAGATCGCCGAAGCCGCGCTCAGGGCCGCGCCGGTATGGGACGGGCACAACGACGCCCCCGAACAGATCCGCGACCGCCGCAAGGGCATCCTGGAGGAACTCGATTTCCGCGACACATCGCAAACCTCCGCGCCCGAGCTGAAGCGCGGGCCGATGCAGACCGACCTCGCACGCATCAGGCAGGGCCGTCTCGGCGCGCAGTTCTGGTCGGTCTATGTCGATTTCACCCTGCCCGAACCGCAGGCGGTGCAGGCGACGCTGGAGCAGATCGACACGGTCAAGCGGCTGATCGCGCGCTATCCCGGTCAGCTGCAGCTGGCGACCAGCGCCGCCGAGGCCGAGCGGGCGATGCGCGCGGGCAAGGTCGCCTCGCTGATCGGCATGGAGGGCGGCGGGTCGATCGGATCGTCGCTGGGGGTGCTGCGGCAGATGCATGCGCTCGGCGCGCGTTATCTGACGCTGGCGCATTACAAGACGACCGGCTGGGCGGATTCGTCGAACGACCTGCCAACGCACGGCGGCCTATCGCCCTTCGGCCGTTTGGTGGTGCGCGAGATGCAGCGGATCGGCATGCTGGTCGATCTCAGTCACACGTCGGAAGCGACCATGCTCGACGCACTGGACGAGGCGCGCGCGCCGGTGATGTTCAGCCACTCGAATGCGCGCGCCCTCGATGGTCATCCGCGCAATGTCCCCGACGCCGTGCTCGACCGGGTCAAGGCCAACGGCGGCATCGTCATGGTGACGGCGGTCGACTATTTCGTCAGCGAGGAGCTGCGCCAGTGGCGGGCGTTGCGCAGCGCCGAAGATACGCGGCTCAAGTCGATCCACACCGGCTATCCGGACCGGGTGCAGCCCGCGCTCGACGGCTGGCTGGCCGCGCATCCCCAGCCCAGGGCGACGCTGGCGCAGCTTGCGGACCACATCGATCATATCGTCAAGCGCATCGGCGTCGATCATGCCGGGATCGGCGCGGATTTCGATGGCGGTGGCGGCATCGAGGGCTTCACCGATGTCGGCGATTACCTGGCTCTGTTCACCGAACTCGCCCGGCGCGGTTATAGCCAGAGAGACCTCGAGAAAATCGCCAGCCGCAACATGCTGCGAGTGATGCGCGGCGCCGAAACCCATGCGGCGGCCCGCCGCAGCGATCCGCCGATCGAAAGTCCGGCAGCGTTCTGAGCCTAATGTCCTGCGTCTGAAGTTCGCTACCGTTTGGACTCATGCCTACCGTCTAACAAACTGACGCGTATGACCATTCTCGGGTTGCGACGGATGTAATGGTGTGGGGGATAACGAACATGTTCCCGGCTGAGCAGCAGGCATCTACGATGGCGTCGATGGTGTCCCAGACGGTGCAGCTGGGGTAGTTCTGGCGCAGGCAGGGGCCCAGTCGGGGGGGCGGCGCAGCACCATCCAGTCATCATTCTGACGACGGCGGTTGTCCCGGAAGCTTCACGCTGCGGACAGTCCGAAGCTTGAGAATTCCGCCCAAGAAGCCAGTGTAGACAAAAATTGCAATGCAATACCTGAGGATTGACATGGCGGCGCGCAAGTTGATCTCAGCCGATTTCCGTATCAACGAACCACCAGTTTCGTGCCGCCAGGAAGCACCCTTCGCCAATGCGGCAGTCGCCTGGCTCGCGGTTGCGATCCTGCTTGTCCTCTCGTTCCTGGAACGCCAAATTGTTTCGCTGATGGTGGCAATGATCAAGGCCGTCTTTGCGGGTAACGGTGATGACGCACATAATAAAGGCGCAAATAAGCGCACTGTCACCTGCCTGCAATCTCGATCGTGTCACTCAATCGTCTTGTCTCACCGACGGGGTGCAGTCGATAAGCTGTCACGGCATTTCCAAACGGAAAATCCGGCCCAAGTTGGAAATATCACCGCGAATCATCGCCTCCACCACGGCAGACAATTCATCGCACAGAAGAAGGAAATGCTGTAATATTTTCAACAGACTGCGTGCGCGTAACAGCGTCAGGTATTCTCAAAGAAGCGATCTTACCTTTCCAGTTGCGTGTAGATCGCGCGCAGCTTAATAATGCGCGAAGGCGGCGTTGAGTCGTCGCTGGTTGAGGGGTCGCCCAATATAAGCAACAACAGGAGGCAACCGTGACTTGGCTGAAAAAGGATGTCCTGAATTCCACTCCGTTGACCAGGCGAGCGGCCTGGGGCTTCTTGCTGGCAGCGGTCGCCTTCGCGCCAGCCGCGCTTGAGGCTGATGCCGGCGATGTCCAGATCGTCGCATCCGGTCTCAGCAACCCGCGCGGAATCGCCATCGCGCCGAACGGCGCACTCTACGTTGCCGAGGGTGGCAGCGGCGGTTCCGGCCCCTGCATCCTTTCGCCGGTGCAGCCACCCCCGCCGGCGCCGGCGCGGTTTCGCTGCTTTGGCCTGACCGGCGCGATCACGAAAATCCTGCCCGGCGGCGGATTCGAGCGGATCGTGAGCGGCCTGCCGTCGCTGGCGCTTGCCGACGGCACCACCGAAGGCGGCCCGGCTAAGCTGTCGTTCCAGGGAACGGCCGCATACGTCACCATGGGATTGGGCGGAGATCCGGCGGCGGTGCGCGCGGAACTTGGCGGTCACGGCGACCTGTTCGGCACGCTGCTGCGCGTGACGCCTTCCGGCCGGTACCAGGTCGTCGGCGATATTGCTGCGCATGAGACGGCAATGAATCCGGCCGGTGGAACGATCGACTCGAACCCGTATGGCGTGCTCGCGCTAGCTGGCCGGCGCGTGGTTGCCGACGCTGGCGCGAACGCGCTGATCGAGGCGCGCGCGGATGGCGGCACGCGCACGCTCGCCTTGCCTCCCGCACTCGCGGGCGGTCGCCAGGCCGTGCCGACTTCGGTGACCGAGGGCCCGGATGGCGCGCTCTATGTCGGATTGCTGACGGGCTTCCCGTTCTTCCAGGGCAGTGCCTCGGTGCTGCGCATGGCAAGCGACGGTTCAGGCATGGCGACCTACGCTGCGGGCTTCACCGCGATCGTCGATGTCGCGTTCGATGCGGGCGGCGCGCTATACGTGCTCGAGACGGCGAGTGGCCAGACGCCTCCGTTCCCTCCGCCAATCCCGGTCTCGGCGCCGGTCGCCTCAAGCGCCAGTGCCCAGGCGGCGCGCCCACCGTCCTGCTCGACGGGCTGACGTTCCCCGGCGGTGTCGCGATCGGCTCGGACAGCGCAGCTTACATCACCAACTTCGGCACTTCCGCGAGCGCCGGCGAAGTGCTGCGCTTGCCGCTGACACCCTGCGCCTGATCGCGCAAAGTGGTTGCGAAGGTGGTGCGCAGTTACGTGTGGTTGCGGCGACAGGAGCAATAGCCCCTTAATTCCAACCTCTTCGTGTCTTCGTGTGAGGAAAGAAAGTCAGCCTCGCACAAAGCCGCCAAGACACGAAGAGCGGGGAATGGCCTTGCGGGCCCCAGCGCGAACGCCCGGCTTTCCTGCACCGCCTCCACTGTGCCACATTCGCCCGATCCAGGCCATGCTGCTTGCGCCCTTTGGACCTGCCGATCCATCTCGACCAGGCTTTCGCCGCGCCAGAAGCCGGGATTTTACCCGCGCGTTCACCTCGCCTGCAATTCGCCGCGAAACCCGCGGAATTGCTGGGCTGGGCAGCGCCGGAGACAGGTTTACGCCCTGTCAACTTTGTCAACCTCGCAATGCCCCACCAAGGGGACACCCAATCGTTGACCTGCGGTCGCCTTCGGACCGGCGGACCCGGGATGACCGGACGTGTCCCCGGCTAGCCCGCCCGGGCCTTCTCGCCGAACCGCCCATGCTTGCGGAACCGCACCATCCAGCGATCCAGAAACAGCCCCAGCGGATGCGCGGTGACGCCCAGGTCCTTCAACCCCGGCAGCTTGCCCGAGGCGACATTGCCCGCCTTCAGCAGCGCCCATTGGTCGCGGGTGATCGGCGCGCCGGGGGCCCAGCCGGTTAGCGTGGCGAAGGCCTCCGAGACTAAATCGGGCAGCGCCGCGAACAGCCGGCTGCGCCCCTGCGCGGCGGCGATGCGCTGGTTGAATTCGAGCATGGTGATCACTTCCGGCCCGGCGATTTCGAAGGTCTTGCCGGCATGCCTGCCCGGATCGGCCAGCGCCGCCGCGACTGCCCCGGCGGCGTCGTCGACGAACAGAGGCTGCAGCTTCGCCTGCGGGCCGAACACCGGCAGCGCCGGCAGCAGGGCGATCAGACCGGCGAAGCGGTTGATAAATGTGTCGTCCGGCCCGAACAGGATCGAGGGCCGCAGCACGCTCGCGCAGGGGAACGCCGCCAGCACCGCCGCCTCGCCCTCGGCCTTGGTTCGGGCATAGTCGACCGGGACTCTGCATCCGCGCCGATCGCCGAGACATGGACGAAGGCCCTCGCCCCCGCCGCGCGCGCCGCCTGCGCGATCCGCCCTGCGCCCGCGCCCTGCACCGCGTCGAGGTCGCCCGCGAAGGCCCCTACCAGATTGACCACCGCATCGGCCCCCGCCAGCACCGCCGCCAGGCTCTCCGTGCGGGTGACATCGAGCCGCGCGAATTGCACCTGGCCGAGGTTGCCGAGCGGCTTCAGCGCATAGGCGCGTTCCGGATTGCGGCTGACGATCCGCAGCCGGCACCCGCGCGCCAGCAGCTCCTGCGCCACATGCCGCCCGAAGAAGCCGCTGCCGCCGGTCAGCACCACCAGTCTGCCAGCGAATGCCTTGTTGTCCCGTGTCTGTGCCATGCTGCGCCCAATCCATCCGCCGAGGAGCCAAGGCCGAGTCCATGGCACAGCCCGCCGCGCCAGCGCAACCGGCTTGGCCGCCGTGCGGCGCGGCGCATGCGATAGACATTGACAAGCCGCGCGCCTCCCCGCTATCGGCCCGCTCCTACCCGGCCCCCACGCAGACTGGCGAGGGGGGCACCCGTGCCCAGATGGCGGAATTGGTAGACGCACCAGCTTCAGGTGCTGGCGCTCGCAAGGGCGTGGAGGTTCGAGTCCTCTTCTGGGCACCACTTTCCCTGCGGGGACAAGCGCAAAATCGTTGAAAAACCCGCAGAAATCTGCCATTATTGGGCTGATTTTGGTGCTCGGCGTTTCACCCTGTTTCAGGCCGTGCCCCCGGATTTGGGGGCATGGAACGGGGCATCCGCCCTGTTTCGACCGATTTAGCGAAAGGTCATGCCCCCAAATGGCGCTTAATGCTTTGCAAATTCGTGGTTTTTCCGGGGGTATTAGCCCCTACAAAAAGACTGATGAACGCGGGCTCTACCTGGAGGTCTTCCCGAACGGCTCGAAACTGTGGCGGTTCAAGTACAGCTTCGCGGGTAAGGAAAAGCGCATGGCACTTGGGGCATGGCCCGAAGTCAGCCTGCAAAAGGCGCGCCACATGCGCGACGAACTGCGGGTGCGCATCGCCAACGGCGAAGACCCGGCGCTCACCCGCAAACGAGCGAAGGCGACGGCCAGGATCAGCGCAGCCAACAGCTTCGAATTGGTCGCCCGCGAATACATCGAGGAAAAGATGGTCGGCGAGGGCCGCGCCGACGGCACGCTACTCAAGGCGCGCTGGTTCCTCGATCTGCTCAAGCCGGCGATCGGCAACATGCCGATCTCGGACGTCGATCCGCAAATGATGCTCGCCCCGCTCAAGAAGCTCGAAGCGCGCGGCAACCGGGAGACGGCCAAGAAGTGCCGCTCGTTCGCCAGCCGCGTTTTTCGCTACGGCGCGGCCACCGGGCGCTGCACGACCGATCCGACGGCGATCCTCAAGGGCGCACTGCTCACGCCGCAGGCCCGCCACTATGCCGCGATCCTCGAACCGGAGAAGCTGGGCAAGCTGCTGCACGCCATTGACGCGTTCGACGGCAGCCTCGCGGTGAAGTTCGCGCTTCAGATCACGCCGCACGTCTTCGTGCGCCCCGGCGAGCTGCGCCACGCCGAATGGAGCGAGTTCGATCTCGACAAGGCGACCTGGACGGTGCCCGCAGGCAAGATGAAGGCCCGCCGCACCCATGTCGTGCCGCTATCGCGGCAGGTGCTCGAACTGCTCCAGCAACTCAAGGACGCAACCAGCGACCGGGTGCGGGGCTATCTCTTCGCCTCACTCTACACCCCGCGCCGCCCGATGAGCGAAAACACCATTGTGAATCGGCCTGCAATATTGACCCCGGTTTTGGGGTAATCGGCTTCTAAAATTGACCCCCTGAACCAGTGGTGTTCACGCTTTCGGTTTTGCCGGAGGCTGCGGGGAGATGTTGGTAGTGGAGACGGTTGCGCGCATCCGGCGCGAGTTTTTCGTCAAGGGCAAGTCGATCAAGGAGATTGTCCGCGATCTTGGCGTGTCGCGCAACACGGTGCGCAAGGTTCTGCGGTCCGGCAAGACGGCGTTTTCCTATGAGCGCAGCGTGCAACCGTTGCCGAAGCTGGGGCCGTGGGCGAGCGAGCTGGACGGGCTTCTGGAGGCGAACGGGCGCAAAGCGCGGCGCGAGCGGCTGACCTTGGTCAGGCTGACCCATGAGCCGATCGCCGACTGCGCCCGTTACGACAGCCTGAGGAGAGGACAGTATGGAACGCCACGAGATCCTGGAGATGATGGGCACACTCAAGCTTGCCGGCATGCGGCATGCCTATGATGAGATCGTTGCCGATGCCGTAAAACGGCAGCACTCGGCGCAGCGCATTGTCGGCGACCTCCTGAAGGCGGAGATCGACGAGAAGGCAGCACGCTCGATCAAGTATCAGATGACGATCGCCAAACTGCCGCTGGCCAAGGAGATCGCCGACTTCGACTTTGCCGCAACACCGATCAACGAGGTGCTGGTCAAAGACCTGGCTACGGGCGGCTTCCTGGCCCAGCAACGCAATGCCGTGCTGGTCGGCGGCACCGGCACCGGCAAGACCCATCTTGCAATCGCCATTGGCCGCGCCTGCGTGCGCACTGGCGCGCGGGTCCGCTTCTTCAACACCGTCGATCTGGTCAACCGGCTCGAGGCAGAGACCCGCGCCGGTAAACCGGGACGCATCGCCGATCATCTCTCGCGGATCGATCTCGTCATCCTCGATGAGCTCGGCTATCTGCCGTTCGCGCTGTCCGGCGGGCAGCTGCTGTTCCATCTCGTCAGCTGCCTCTACGAGCAGACCTCGGTGGTGGTCACCACCAACTTGGCGTTCGGCGAATGGCCACAGGTGTTCGGCGATGCCAAGATGACCACCGCGCTCCTCGACCGGCTGACCCACCATTGCGACATCGTCGAGACCGGCAACGAAAGCTGGCGGTTCAAAAATCGCGAAGCCGCTTAACCCCTTCCCCCGGACCCCCATCCCCCGGGTTGACCCGGTGGGTCCACAGGCACCTCCCACACGGACGCCGCCGCCAATGCGCTTGTGGATAGCGCGCGCCGGCGTCCGCGCGGGTCCCTCCCATGGACTACCGGGACAACCCGAATCCCAAACCCATGGGGGTCAACTTTGCACGCCGATAGGGGGTCAATATCCGGTGCCGATTGACAGACGATCTCATGGATCAAGGCGGCGCGGAAGGATTTCGAGGCGTTTCCGGCCCGCGCGGCCGAATCAAGCGACTGAGGGAGATGCTGCCATGACCGTCCAAACCGACGACATCGAGCTGGTGCGCGGGTCCGGGAATGTCTTTGCCGACTTCGACACGCCTGACGGAAGCCTGCGCCAGCTTCGGGCGATCCTTGCCGCCGAAGTGATCAAGACGCTCGAAAAGGAGCGGCTGACCGTGCGCGACGCCGGGGAGCGCGCAGCGCGGGACAGAGTGCGTCCGCGTATGCTCCCGCTCAACTTTCCCTGCTCCCGATCGTCACCCGAATGGGATGAAACCGCCTGCGGGTTCAGTCGAGCGCAGCGAGATAGAGCGGGTTGCCCGCGAGGGTAGCCCTGCTCACTTCAAATCTCGACCACCAGACCGGGATTGAAGTTCGTGTTCTCGTGTCGCCCTCCGCGCCGGAGCGGGCCATAGCCCTTCGGATTGCATACCACTCGCGTGGCACCCGCCAAATAGTCGCAGCTTTCATGGGTATGGCCATGCACCCATAGTGCCGCACCCGAACCTTCGACCAGCTCGGAAAGATCACTGCAGAAGGCCGGGGTCAAGGCATCGTCGGCAAACCTTGGATGAATCGAACCCGGATGCGGCAGGTGATGGGTTACCACCACGGTCTTCCCTGCGAATGGCACCCGCAGGCTTGCCTTGAGCCAGGCCAGCGAGGTTTCATGCCATGTCAGCGCCCGCTCCGGACTCAAAGGTTCGCCTTCGCCATCGGGATAGATCAGGCGATGGTCGTTCATCCAGTTGCGGGCATGATGCATCGCGGCAATGGGATGTCCGAACAACTCGTAGTCCGTCCAGAGCGAGGTGCCGAGAAACCGGACTCCGCCGATATCCACGACAGCGTCCTGAAGCAGGTGAATGCCCATCGAATCGGCCAGTTCCTGCCCGCGCTTCGCTTCGTCTTCGACAGTGAAGCGCAGCCGATGGGCATACCACTCGTGATTGCCGGGGACGTAGATGACCGGTCGCCCATCGGCGCGTTCCGCCAGCCAGCGCACGCCCTCGCTCAAGGGATCGTGGATGTCGCCCGGTGCGACCAGCACGTCGCAATCCGGCGCGGGATCGGGCATATCCCACAGGCTCTGTTCGATGTGCAGGTCAGAGAGAATCCAGAGGCGCATGACACGCTTGTAACCGCGCGGTTTTGTTCAGGATAGCCCGGCAATCTGGCGGCAGAAGCTAAATCACCAGCCCCTGGACGTGAGCAACGAAGCGGGTAACGGTCCATAGCCATGATTGCTGCGGGGGAGAGTAGGTCTGCTGAATCGAAGCTGGAACGACGAGTTGGACGGCATGTGCAATCATCTGGTCAGTCTGCGCGGTTGATATGCCCGGCTCAAGAGTAACAAGGTGCTTTGACGGTACGCGCTGGCGCGGCGCGATGATGAGCACCGGGCAGCGCGGCAAACATGTGCTTGGTGGTATATTACTGGTGGTCGGGTTCATGATCCTGACCGGGATGGACCGCGTGGTCGAGGGCGTGCTGGTGACAGCCTCGCCCAACTGGCTGGTCGATTTGACGACCCGCTATTAGGGTCGATCGGGCGCTGCGGGGGATAGTATGCCGTCCTGCAACCACTGCCCCAGCCAGCTGCCGATCTGCGATACCGCCGCCTCCGCCCCACTGGTGGCGGCCAGTTCGGCGCAGACCGCGCCAAACGGCGTGCCTGCGGCGAGCGCGACAAGGGCGGCGGCTTCGGCGTCGTCCACCAAGCGAAAGTGGGGAGAATGTTCCTTGCGCCAGACGATCAGCGCGGTCGGTGCAGGCAGCAGCTTCGCTTCCGCAGCGGCCCGATTGTTTCCCAGCGCCAGCCACAGCGCGGTGCAGGCGATGCGGACTTTCCGCATGGCGAAGCTGGTGACGAACTCCAGCTGCGCGCCCTCCCAGTCGCCGTCCGCCATCGGCCCCGACAGCAAAGCGCCGGGATCGAGCACTGCACAATCTGGCGCGGCAAAGGCGCGGCTCATATGCCATTCGAGCCAGGCCAGTTCGCCGACTTCGGGATCGTTTGCGAACAGTCCGGAAAGCGTTTCGCCGAACCCCGCGCCATAGTCGTCGAGGGTCCAGCTGACAGGCGGATTGAGGATGATGTGGTGGCAGGCGGCGGCTTCGAAGGCATCATCGCCTGTCCATTGCCGGGTGCGCTCGTAACTTTCCTCCAATGCGCCCAGAAGGCGCGCGCGATATGCATTGCGATAGATCGTCAGGCCGGGGTCAAGCGGCGCGACTGGTTCCTCGTCGCCGGCAAGCAGGTGTTCGCGAAAGCCGCGCTGGTGGTCGAGCAGGTTCACGCTATGCAGTCCTGCGCCAGCCGGGCAACACGGCGCGCCCGATCCAGTTCGGCAAGCAGATCGTCCAGCGGCGGTATCGCATCGTCGCGCTCGATCATCGTCGCGGCATGGCCGAAGCGCTCGCAGGCCAGGGCATAGAGCCGCCAGACCGCCTCGCAGACGGGAGTATCATGCGTATCGATCAGCATCGCCTCGCCCTGGCTATGCCCGGCGAGGTGGATCTGGCGCACCCGGTCCACCGGAATGCCGCGCAGGAAGGCCTCGGGATCGAATCCGTGGTTGGCGCCGCTGACATGGATGTTGTTGATGTCGAGCAGCAGATAGCAGCCGGTGCGGGCGCAGACTTCGGCGAGGAATTCCCATTCGGTAAAGTCCCCGCCGCCAAAAGCGAAGTAACTGGACGGATTTTCCAGCAGCAGCGGGCGCTCCAGCACATCCTGCGCGAACGCCAGATTGGCGCAAACTGCATCAAGCGATTCCCCAGTATAGGGCAGCGGCAGCAGGTCATGCGAATTGAAATCGTCGACGCCGGTCCAGCACAGATGATCGGAAAGCCACAGCGGGCGAACCCGGTCAGCCAGAGCCTTGAGGTGGTTCAGATAGTCGCGGTTCAGGCCCTGCGCCGCGCCGATCGACATCGATACGCCGTGCATCGCCACGGGATGCCGCTCGCGCACGGCATCGAGCGTTTGCAACGGACGCCCGCCCGCGGCCATGAAGTTTTCCGAGATAATCTCGACAAAATCGACAGCAACATCGCGCGACAGAAAGTCCGCGTAGTGTTCCTTGCGCAGGCCAAGACCAAAGCCGGAAAAGGGGATGATGTCTTCAGCCACAGGGCGCGCCGCTGGCTCCCACCCGGCGGAGATCGTTCCGCCGGGTGGGGCCGGAATCAGCCGATGTCGCCGATGGTGCCGCCGCGGCTGAGGCAAGCGCCCGCAGCCAGAGCCTTGAAGCCGTGACCCTTGCAGGCGTTCATGCCCTTGCATTCCTGCAATGTAGTTTTGCAGTCGGACGAGCCCTTGCAGCTGTTGACGCCGTAGCAATGGACGGTGTCGTTCGATTGGAGCGCGCGTCCGGTGCTGCCGGCAGGCGGGGTGGCTGCGTTCGCCAGCGAGGCGACGGCAAACAGAGCGGCAGCGGCGGCAATGCCGGAGCCGGATTTGATGGGCGAAACCTTGGGGGTAGCCATGGGATGTTCTCCGATAGAAGATGCGGTGCCGATGTGGCATCCCTCAGTTCGCAATGGTGCGGGTGGCGGTTACAGGCAGGTCAGACAAATTTTCCGGGTGTCGGCAGTAACCGGATGGGGGTTGTCAGCGAAACAGGATGCACGGGCCACGAATGCGGCACCGTGCGTCACGCCCCGATCTTCACAGGAGCAACAGATGTCTCGCAAATTTGCCACCCCCGCCCTGACGGCAGTTCTGGTTTCGGCAGCCTGTTCAACCAGCGCGATGGGCGCACAATCCGGCAACAGCAGTCCGCGGCCGGCCATGGAGAAGTGCTATGGTGTCGCCAAGGCGGGCAAGAACGATTGCGCGGCAGGGCCGGGCACGAGCTGCGCTGGATCGTCGACGCGCGACTATCAGGGCAATGCCTGGAAGCTGGTTCCTGTGGGAACCTGCCTGACGATCCGCACGCCGCGGGGCCCTGGCTCGCTGACTCCGAAAGCGTGACCCCGTGACCGGCGGTATCGTTCACTGCTACGACCGGATGGTCGCCGGGCTGAGCGGGCGCATTCCCGAAGGTCTGGCGCTGGTGTTCGTGCGCGTTGCGCTTGCCGGCATATTCTGGCGCTCGGGCCGCACCAAGGTTGCCGAGGAAAGCTGGTTCCAGATCAGCGACACGACCTATGAGCTGTTCCGCACGGAATATTCCGGCGTCCCGTTCCCTGCCGATTTCGCGGCGGCGACGGCAACCGGCGCCGAACATCTGTTTCCGCTCTTGCTGGCGATCGGCCTGTTCACCCGGTTGTCTGCGTTGGCGCTTCTGGGAATGACCCTGGTCATCCAGTTCTTCGTCTACCCGGAGGCCTGGTGGCCGGTCCATTCCCTGTGGGTCGCCCTTGCATTGGTGCTGATCGTCCGGGGCGGCGGGCGCTTCTCGCTCGACAGGCTCCTCGCTGCAAGAGTCCGCCGATGATTGCCGACGAGGCCACCCTGGCGCGGCTGATGGCGATGGCGCAGTCCGGCGACCGCCAAGCCTATGCCGCGCTGCTCGAAGCCTGCCAGCGCTGGCTGCGGCGGTATTATGCGCGTCGGATCGGCCCCTGCCAGCTGGACGATCTGGTGCAGGACACGCTGCTGTCGCTCCATCGCAAGCGCGCCAGCTATGACCCGCAGCGCCCGTTCCTGCCGTGGCTGGCGGCCATAGCGCGTTATCGCTGGGTCGATCATCTCAGGAAGGTCTACAAGGCGGACGAAACCGAGCTGGACGAGAGCTTCGCAAGCATATCCGACGAACCCGCGATCAGCGCCAGGATCAGCCTTGAACGGTTGCTGTCGCTGCTTCCCACCGCCCAGGTCGCCGCCATCGAGATGGTCAAGATCGAGGGCCTGACCGTCAGCGAGGCCGCGCAGGCTTCCGGGCAGAGCGAATCGCTGATCAAGGTCAACATTCACCGGGGGCTGAAACGCCTGACCGCCATGATCGAGAAAGCCTGAGACCGATGCCCAACCACACCGACACTTTCATCGACAATCTGGTTTCGCAGCTGGAACCGGTCCAGCCGCTATCGCAGGCGGGCGGCCTGTCGCGCGCTGCCATGGCCATATTGGCCGCTGCCGGGATCGCCGCCTTCGGCATCGGTTTGCGGGCAGACCTGCTGGCCGGAAAGCTGGACCCTGTGTTCCTGCTGTCATCCGGCCTGTTTCTGCTGCTGGCCTGCGCGGCCTCGTTCAGCGTGATCCAGATGAGCCGTCCGCAAGTCGGCAATCATCAGACCGGCTGGCTTTGGGCTTCTGCCATGGCCGCATTGCTGCCGATCAGCGCGCTGCTGACATTGGCGGTTTCGCTCGCCAAAGGTGACCGGACACTTGTCGAGCTGGCTGGCTGGACCTGCATGGCGATGGGCGCGGCGTTGGGCCTGATCCTGGCCGCGATGCTGACACTATGGCTGCGGCGCGGCGCCCCGACTTCGCCGGTGCGGGCCGGGCTGCTGATCGGCATCGCTTCGGGCAGTGCAGGCATCTTCGCCTTCTCGCTGCACTGCCCGCATAACGACATCGCCCATATCGGCTTGTGGCACGGGCTTGCCGTCGGGGTGAGCGCCGTAGCCGGAAGGTGGATCATTCCGTCTGCGATCAGGTGGTGAAGGGAGGCAACCCCGGACCGGCGTCGGCAATATGCATGCCGATCGCGCCGGACGCGGGTATTCAGGCGATCTGGCGGCGCGCAACGGTTGCCCTGGCCTGGCCCCCTCTTTCCCATGTGGGTCCGCCGGCTTGCCGCTATCCGCTGTTCGCGGCAAGGCCCGGCGGGGCGAATTGGCGCGGCAGGAAAAGCAAACCTCGCTGTGCGGTTCACCATGGACGAAGCCCTCGCCAGAGGCGATAGTGTCCAAATGACCTTCACAGCCGATCGCTTGTTGTTGTTTGGCGCGACGGGCGATCTTGCCCGGCGGATGCTGCTGCCGTCGTTGTGCGCGCTGGATGCGGACCGGCTGGTTGCGGCGGGGTTGAAGATTGTCGGCACTGCGCGCGCCGCTCACGACGACGCGGGCTACCGGGCGTTTGCCCGCGCGGCGCTGGAGACCTATCTGCCCGAGCACCGCAAGCCGGCGATTCCGGGGTTTCTCGAGCGGCTGAGCTACCAGACGCTCGACGCCTCGACGACCCGCGGCTTCGGCGCGCTGGCGGAGAAGCTGGGGCCGATCGACGCCGGTCTGGCGATATTCCTGTCGACCGCGCCGAGCCTGTTCGAGCCGACCATCGCCGGGCTGGCGGCGAGCGGGCTGGCGGGCGAGCGGGTGCGGATCGGGCTGGAGAAGCCGCTCGGCAGCGATCTTGGATCGAGCCGCCAGATCAACGATTCGGTCGCCGCATGCCTTTCCCGAGGAGCGGATTTTCCGGATCGACCACTATCTCGGCAAGGAGACCGTGCAGAACCTTTTGGCGCTGCGCTTCGCCAACATATTGTTCGAACCGCTGTGGAACGCGGCGCATATCGACCATGTCCAGATCACCGTGGCGGAGACGGTGGGCCTCGAAGGCCGGGCCGGCTTCTACGACGGCGCGGGGGCGCTGCGCGACATGGTCGCCAACCACATGCTGCAATTGCTGGCGCTGGTGGCGATGGAGCCGCCGGTCAGCTACGAAGCCACCGCGGTGCGCGACGAGAAGGTCAAGGTGCTGCGCAGCTTGCGGCTGGCCGGGCCGGACGAGACCGTCACCGGGCAATATGCCGCCGGCGCGATCGCGGGGCAGGCGGTGCCCGGCTATGCCGAGGAGCTGGAGCAGGCCTCCGCCACCGAGACGTTTGTGGCGATCAAGGCGCATATCGACAACTGGCGCTGGAAGGGGGTGCCGTTCTATTTGCGCACCGGCAAGCGGCTGCCCCGGCGCAAGACCGAGATCGTCGTCCAGTTCAAGCGCGTGCCGCATTCGATCTTCGCGGGGAAGGGCGCGCGCAGCGAGCCCAACCGGCTGGTCATCGGCATCCAGCCGGAAGAGAACATCGCCCTGTCGCTGATGGCCAAGGTGCCCGGGCTCGACCGCGAGGGGCTGCGGCTGAGGCCCGTGCCGCTCGACATCGCCATGGCCGACGCCTTCGCCGGGCCGATGAAGCGCATCGCCTATGAGCGGCTGCTGCTCGATCTGATCGAGGGCGACCAGACGCTGTTCGTGCGGCGCGACGAGGTCGAGGCGCAGTGGGACTGGATCGACGCGATCAGGGCGAGCTGGGCGGAGCATGGGGTGGCGCCGAAGAGCTATACCGCAGGCAGCTGGGGTCCGTCGGCGGCGATCGCGCTGGCCGAACGGGGCGGGGTGACGTGGCATGAGTGAAATATTTTCTCACACGAAGCCACGAAGCCACGAAGATGTTGCTCTTGACCGAAGGTCACTGAATCAATGTAGCGATCCGGCATGGACCAGCGTTGAGATTGAAGGGCGGCTTCGCCGAATGGCACTGCACCTTCGTGTCTTCGTGTCTTCGTGTGAGATTTTGAAACCTGTCCGGCTGGCAGTCCGCCAGCCATGACCCTCCACCCCGCCGTCGCCCGCGTCACCCAGCGCATCACCAGGAAGTCGCAGGACTCGCGCCGCCGCTATCTCGAGCTGATGGAGCGCGAGGGCGAGCGCCACGGCAGCCGCAGCTTCCTGTCCTGCTCGAACCTCGCCCACGGCTTCGCTGCGGCGGAGGGCGACAAAAGCGCCATCGCCGCCTCGCGCGGGGCCAATCTCGGCATCGTCACCGCCTATAACGACATGCTCTCGGCGCATCAGCCCTATGGGCGCTATCCCGAACAGATGAAGCTCTATGCCCGCGAGGTTGGCGCCACTGCGCAGGTCGCGGGCGGGGTTCCCGCCATGTGCGACGGGGTCACCCAGGGCCAGGACGGCATGGAGCTGTCGCTGCTGAGCCGCGATGCCATCGCCCTGTCCACCGCCGTGGCGCTGAGCCATGCGATGTTCGACGGCATGGCGCTGCTGGGCATCTGCGACAAGATCGTGCCGGGGCTGCTGATCGGGAGCTTGCGCTTCGGGCATCTGCCGGCGGTGTTCGTGCCGTCGGGGCCGATGCCCTCGGGGCTGGCCAACCAGGCCAAGCAGAAGGTCCGCCAGCTCCATGCCGAGGGCAAGGCGAGCCGCGCCGACCTGCTGGCGAGCGAGAGCGCCTCCTATCATGCGCCGGGCACCTGCACCTTCTATGGCACGGCGAACTCCAACCAGATGCTGATGGAGCTGATGGGGCTGCATATTCCAGGCGCCGCCTTCGTGCCGCCGGGCACGCCCTTGCGCCAGGCGCTGACCCGCGCCGCCGTGCACCGGCTGGCGGAAATCGGCAAGGATGGCAACGATCCGCGCCCGCTCGCCCGCCTGGTCGACGAGAAGGCGCTGGTCAACGCCTGCGTCGGGCTGCTGGCGACCGGCGGCTCGACCAACCACGCGATCCATCTGCCCGCCATCGCGCGCGCGGCGGGGATCCGGCTCGACTGGACCGATCTCGACGAGCTCTCCGCCGCAGTGCCGATGATCGCCCGGGTCTATCCCAACGGCGAGGGCGATGTGAACGCCTTCCACGCGGCGGGCGGCATCGGCTATGTCGTGCGCGAGCTGCTGGACGCCGGGCTGATCCACGGCGATGTGCCGACGGTGGCCGAGGGCGGCATGGCGGCCTATGGGGAGGAGCCGTATCTCGACGGCGATGCGCTCCAATGGCGGCCATCGCCCGCCGCCAGCGGCGACGCCGCCATGCTGCGCCCCGCCGCCGCGCCGTTCCTCGCCGACGGCGGCATGCGGCTGGTCGCGGGCAATCTCGGCCGCGCCACCTTCAAGACCAGCGCGGTCGCGCCCGAGCGCTGGACGATCGAGGCCCCGGCGCGCGTGTTCGACACCCAGGAGGCGGTGAACGCCGCGTTCAAGGCGGGCGAGCTCGACCGCGATGTCGTCGTCGTCGTGCGCTTTCAGGGTCCGCGCGCCAACGGCATGCCCGAACTGCACAAGCTGACCCCGCCATTGGGCGTGCTGCAGGACCGGGGGCACAAGGTGGCGCTGGTCACCGACGGGCGCATGTCGGGGGCCTCGGGCAAGGTCCCCGCCGCGATCCACGTCACCCCCGAGGCGCTGGGCGGCAAAGACGGAGAATGGGGCGCGCTGGCGCTGCTGCAAGACGGCGATGTCATCCGCCTGTGCGGCCATGACGGCAAACTCGAGGTGCTGGCCGACCTGTCGACCCGCACCCCCGCGCCCGCCCCGCCGCAGACCCAGGGCATGGGCCGCGAACTCTTCGCCCTGATGCGGATCAACGCCGACAGCGCCGAACACGGCGCCAGCGCCATGCTGGCGGCGGCCGGATTCTAACCCCCGCCCCACTCGGCAATCCGCCTGCCATGCCGCAGCCGGGCGATTGCCGCATCGGCCAGCCTCAGCCCCACCCGCGCCCGCAGCGAGCGCCAGGGCGAATGGTCTGCCGGACCGGGCGCGCTTGCCCCGGCCTGGATCGGCGCCAGCAGCCGCGCCTTGAAATCGGCAATCAGCGCGGGATCGCGGATCGTCGCGATATATTCGGCATTTGCGCGGTGGCTGACGAAATCGAAATTGCTCGAGCCCAGCACCAGCACCTTGCCGTCGATCAGCGCCGCTTTGACATGGGACATTCCAGGCGTCAGCCGGATGGCGAGGCCGGAGGCCCCCGCCACGCCAAGCAGATAGTCGCGGATGATCGGCTTGTTGTTGGCGCGCGGCGTATAGAGCGTCACCGGCACGCCCCGCTTTGCCGATGCCGCCATGGCATCGACAAACGGAAAGGTCGGATAGGCGCTGACCACCTCGATCGACCGGGCGGCGCTGCCGAACAGGTCGAGCAGCTGACCCAGCGCGGCTCCGTTGCGCTTGCCGTCCATGCTCAGCAAATGCAGTGCCTCGCCGAACGCACACGCCGAATTCGCTGCTTCGCCCTGCCAGTCGCGGTCGAACTGCCTGGCCAGCCAGTCGGCCACCGCCCCGTCCTCGATCCGCAGCATCATGTCGTGCCAGGCGAAATTGTGGTCGGAAAAGTTGATCCCGCCGATCCAGGCCGCATCGTCGATCACCAGCAGCTTCTTGTGATTGCGCAGCGGATAGGTCAGCGGATTGCGGCCTACCGGATTGGTCAGCCGCAGCCCGGCGCCGCCGGCCTTCAGCGCATCGAACATTGCCCAGGTCGCCCGCGCTTCCGCGTGGAGCGCCGGGCCGCGCGACAGGGCGAGGAAGCGGTCGTTGATGACATGGCGGCTATAGTCGTCGATCAGCACGCGCCGGTCGGGGGCGGGGCTGGCGTCGATTGCGGCGGCGACCGCGCTGCCGGCGGCGTCACCCTCGAAGGTCATCGCCTGCACCAGCACGCGTCGGCGGCCCGACGCGATGTCGAGCCGGGCCCGGGTCCAGAAGGCGTCGGCGCCGACAAAGAGATCGAAACGTGGCAAGGCGCGATGCCGATAGCGATTTTGCCGACCGGATCAAAGCGGCCTCCGCGCCAATCACCCGATTGCCGAACGCCGTGCGCGATGGCAAAGAATGCGCAAATAGGAGAGAACGATGTCCGAAGTTGCCGCCGCCACCACTTTCCCGCGCTCGCTCGACGATGTCCGCGTGGATTATCCCGATGCCCCTGCGCATGTCCCCAAGGACCGCATCGTCGATATCGGTTTTGCCATGGGCGGTGTGCCCAACGATCTGGTCGATCCCTATGCGCCGTTCCAATGGCTCAACGGCAAGGACATCCCGCGTCTGCTGTTCAACAAGCCAAGCGGGATGGGCATGGAGGCCATCTCGGGCGGCGGCTCCCAAGGCAACTGGGTCGCCTCGCACTATGAGGACATCGACCGCATCTATTGCGACAACGAGCATTTTTCCAACAAGGGCACCGCCGAATTCCAGCGGCTGATCGGTGAGACTTTCCCTTCGATCCCGCTCGGCCTCGATCCGCCCGAACACACCAAATACCGCATGTTCCTCACCCAGTTCCTCGGCCCCGCGACGATCACCCGGGTGATGGAGCCGATGATCCGCGAAGTGCTCGACGAAATGGTCGGCGAGATCGCGGACAAAGGCGAAGTCGATATGGCCTGGGACTTCGCCCGGGTTTTCCCGGTGCGCATCTTCATGGGGATGATGGGTTTCCCCAAGGAAATGTTCGACGATTTCCTTGAATGGGAATGGAACATCCTGCACTCGAACAGCCTGGAAAAAATGCAGTGGGCGCTGCGCAATGTGCTTGCCTTCCTGCGCGGCTTCATCGCCGAGAAGGAAAAGAACCCCGACGAATTCCTCACCTCCTCGATCGTCCATGGCAATACCAAGGGCCGACCGTTCACCGATGACGAGAAAATCGGCATGGTCTGGTTTCTCTGGCTCGGCGGGCTGGATACCGTCGCCGCGACGATCGCCCAGATGTTCCGCCGGATGGCGATGGAGCCGGAAATTCAGACGATGCTCAAGAACGATCCGTCGCTGATCAACGGCGCGGTCGAGGAGTTCCTGCGCACCCAGCCGATCCTCAACACCGGCCGCAGGGCCCACAAGGACTTCGAATGGCACGGCATGCAGATCAAGGCGGGCGACAGCTTCACCGCGCTCAACGTGGCCGGCAACTTCGATCCGGCCCGCTTCGCCAATCCGCGTCAGTTCGATCCCACCCGCAAGGGCAACCGCCATTTCACGCTGGTTGGCGGGGTCCATTCCTGCCTCGGCGGACATCTGGCCCGGCGCGAGCTGAGAATGCTGCTGGAAACGTGGTTCAGGATGATCCCCGGCAAGTTCCGGGTGAAGCCGGGGTCGGATACGACGGTGTTTCCCGGGCTGATGTCGATTCGCAACCTGCATCTGGTCTGGGATGTGAAGTAGGCCGGTATCGCCTGGTCTGCGTTCACGTGCCCTGCATCGGCCCGACCAGCTCGATGTAATGCCCCTCCGGATCGGCGATCACCGCCGCGCGCACGCTGTGTTCGGGCCGGTCCTCGCCGGTACGGAACACCGCGCCGCCGTTCGCTTCCGCCGCGCGGCAGGTGGCATCGACATCGTCGACATTGAACACCAGCCAGCCTTCGCCCGGATAGGCTGGCCTGGACGGCAGCGGCAGTTCGAGGAAGCGGGTGAGGATGAGAACGTGGCTGGTCATGTCGCCGGAGGCCGACAGCCAGCTCTGCTCCTGCCGGACATTGCCCTCGCCGCCGGTGTTGCGGCCGGCGAGTTTGAGCCCCATCGCCACATAGAAACGCTCGGCGGCGGGAACATCGCCCACCACCAGCTTGTTGAATTGCATCGCTATGCCCATCGCCCTGCTCCCGAATGCGGCCCGGCCATCCGGCCGCTGCTCACCAGTCTTGTCCCGCCATTTGCCCGATCCTGCAATGGCAATCGCAGCAGTCCCGGAATTGCGGGTTGCATCGCGCCCCTCCGGCTGGTCAAATCGTTCCGGCGCCGTGTCCCCATGGCGCACTTGCGCCAGGAAGCCGGAGTGCGGCAGATTGCAGGATTGGAGATGCCGATGCCGTCGCTTACCCAGACCGACCAGTTCGACCCGCCGGTGTTCGCCGGAGGATGAAGGCCCGCGTCATCCTCTCCGCCGCCGGCAGCGACCGGCCCGGGCTCACCCAGGCGCTGGCGCAGGCGGTGCTCGATGCCGGCGGCAACTGGCTGGAGAGCCATCTCAGCCGGCTTGGCGGCAAATATGTCGGCGCGGTGCTGGTCGAGCTGGATTTCGACAAATTGCCCGCATTCGAGCAGGCGATCCTCGCGGTCGATGCCATGGGCCTGGCTGTCTCGCTGGCCCCGGCAGGCGACGAACCGGCGAAAACCGGCGAGACCCTTCAGCTCGAACTTGTCGGGCAGGACCGACCGGGGATCGTGCGCGAGGTTACCGGGGTGCTCGCCGCCCTTGGCGTCAATATCGAGGAACTCGACACCGGCACCGAGCGCACCGCCTGGTCAGGCGACCCGCTGTTCCGCGCCCATGCCCGGCTCAACATTCCTTCCGGGGTGACATCGGACCAGGTGCAGGGGGCGCTGGAGGCGATTTCCGGCGAAATCATGGTCGATTTCAGTTTTACCGCCGCGCCAGGCCCTTAGCCGGATGCCCGCGCCAGCTGCACGATCCGCCCCATGAGCGAAGACATCGCCACCCTCGGCTTGCTCGACGACGACGAGATCGAGCTGGACCATGCCGCGCTGGCGCTCAGCGAGCTGGATCACCAAGGCATCGACCTGGAACCCTATTTCGCGCTGCTCGAGGAAATCGACGAGCGGCTCGAAGAAGTTGGCGACTCAGCCGAAACCGCGGCAGAGCAGGCCAAAGTGCTGGCGCAAGTCTTCCACGGCGAATTCGGCTTCACCGGCGATGCGGCCAGCTATGACGCGCCGCTCAACGCCGATCTCATCCGCGTGATCGACCGGCGGCGCGGGCTGCCGGTCAGCCTGTCGATCCTTTATGTCGCCGCCGCCCGCCGCCAAGGCTGGACCGCCTTTGCGCTCAACACTCCCGGCCATGTGCTGGTGCGGATCGGCGAGGAGCCTGGGGTGCTGATCGATCCGTTCGGCGGCGGCGTGCCGATGTCGCAGCAGCAATTGCTCGAACTGCTGCGCGGCGCGCTGGGCACCGGCGCGAGCCTGCGGCCAGAGCACGTCGCGCCGATGGAAAACCGCGCGGTCCTGGTGCGGCTGCTGCTCAACCAGTGCCTGCGGGCGGAACAGGCGGGCGATCCGCTGCGGGCGCTGGTGCTCTATATGCGGATGACCGCCGTCGCGCCCGACAATCCCGACGGCTGGTGGGAACTCGCCCGGCTGCAGCTCCAGCTGCACGACGTCGAGGCGGCGCGGCACAGCCTCAGCGCCATGCTCGAAGTGACGCGCGACCCGCACCGGCGGCAGATGGTCGCTGCCGCGCTGGAGGCGATCGCGCCGGGCTGAGGCGTTGCCGCCATGGACAATTCGACCGATTTCGTTGAATCGGGCTGCCCCGCAACAGGAGAACCCCATGCCCGGCCTGCGTCCCGATATCGATCCGGAAGGACTGCTGGAATATTCGGTGGTCTTCACCGACCGCTCGCTCAATCACATGAGCCAGTCGTTCCAGCAGGCGATGCGCGATATCCATGCCGGCCTGTGCGAGGTTTACAACGCCACGGCGGCGGTGGTGGTGCCGGGCGGCGGCACCTATGCGATGGAAGCGGTGGCACGCCAGCTGGCGGCGGGCCGCAAGGTCATGGTCATCCGCAACGGCTTCTTCTCCTATCGCTGGACGCAGATTTTCGAGGCGGGTGCGATCCCGGCGGAGGAGATCGTGCTCAAGGCCCGACGGCAGGGCGATGCGGCGGACGCCCCCTTCGCGCCGCCGCCGCTCGACGAGGTCGTGGCGCGGATTTCGGCGGAGCGGCCCGAACTGGTTTTTGCCCCGCATGTCGAGACCGCCTCGGGGATCATCCTGCCGGACAGCTATCTCAGAGCCATCGCCGATGCGGTGCATGCCCATGGCGGGCTGTTCGTGCTCGATTGCATCGCCTCGGGCTGCGTCTGGGTGGACATGGCCGCAAGCGGCGTCGATGTGCTGATCTCGGCGCCGCAAAAGGGCTGGTCGGCGCCGCCGTCCGCGGGCCTGGTGATGATGAACGCCGCCGCGCTGGAGCGCTGCCGCGCCGCCAAATCGACCAGCTTCGCCGGCCGATCTCGGCAAGTGGCTGGCGATCATGGAAGCTTACCTCGGCGGCGGCTTCGCCTATCACGCGACGATGCCGACCGATGCCCTGCGTACCTTTTGCAACGCCATGGCAGAGACCCGGACGCTTGGCTTCGATCGCCTCAGCGCGGCGCAGTGGGAGCAAGGCAATGCCGTGCGCGCGATGCTGGCGGCGCGCGGGGTGCGCCCGGTCGCGGCGGAAGACTTCGGCGCGCCCGGGGTGGTGGTCAGCTACACCAGCGATCCCGACATTCACAACGGCAGGAAATTCGCCGCGCTCGGCCTGCAAATCGCCGCCGGGGTGCCGCTGATGGTCGATGAGGGGCCGAATTACCGCAGCTTTCGAATTGGCCTGTTCGGGCTGGACAAGCTGAAAGATGTGCCGGGGAGTCTGGCGAGGCTGGAAGCTGCGTTCGACCGGGTGTTTTCGAGCCAACCAACTCAAATTTGAATAACCTACCCCAAATCCGAAAATGCTGAGCTTGTCGAAGCACTGTCTTTTTCTTCGGAGCTTGGCCCCCAGCCAAAGAACAAGGACAGCCCTTCGACAAGCTCAGGGTAGCCGGAGTGGGGAGTTGAGAGACAATAGCTGCTCGCCCACCTGAACCGGGCAGAGCCTTCCCCGCCCTGCTTTCCATTCACCGAAACGCCGGGATCACCTCGTTCGCAAACACCGTCGCATACTCCACGAAGCGCCCCGGTGGCAGGCCGGGCGGCATCATCATCATCACATGATCGAGCGGCATCCGCTCCTGCTTGACCTTGATCGCGGCGATGGCGTCGGCGGGAGTCATGATCTGCAAAGTGCCGCTGGCTTTGAACGCATCGAGGCTCATCGGTTCGAGACCGGTCGCCATAGTGCCTTCGTTGGCCCATTCGCCATAGCTGTTGTTGACGTGGTGGTAATAGGGCGCGAGCTCATCCATCGCCGCTTCAGGGTCGTGGGCGACGACCATGAACAGCTCGGTGGTGCGAATTTTGGCTGCGGCTGGGTCCTTGCCCTGATCGCGCAGCTTCTGCGTATACATGTCGCACAGATCGCCGCTGCCGATGAAGCCGTCGCCAAAGCGGGCGACGCGCTCCATCGCCTTGTCGGTGAAACTGCCGATAAACAGCGGAATGCTGCCGCGCGGGGCGGGCGGCATCAGTTTCGCGCCGGATAGCTGGTAGAACTGCCCGTCGAAATCGACCGTTTCGCCCGCCCAAAGCCGGGCGGTAATCTGCAAGAACTCGTCGAACATTCTTCCGCGCTTGGTGAAATCGACCCCGAAGGCAGCAGTCTCGCGGCTGCGGTAGCCGATCGCCAGGCCGATCTCGAGCCGCCCGCCCGAGAGGATGTCGAGCACTGCACAATCCTCGGCGAAACGCAGCGGGTGGTAGAGCGGGGCGAGTGCGATGCCCGAGCCGAGCTTTATGCGTTTGGTGCGCGCGGCAATCGCGGCCAGCGCGACCAGTGGTGCGGGCATGTAGCCGTCTTCGGCGAGGTGATGTTCGGGCACCCAGGCGCCCTCGAACCCCGCTTCCTCGGTCCAGGCGGCGACATCGAGGATTTCGGCGTAAAGCTGCTCCCAAGGCCGGCGCCACTGCGCCGGATTGCGGAAATCGTAGAGGTATCCGAAGGTGGTCTGTCTGGGCATTTGGGGGCACTCCGGGGGCCTGATTTCCGGCGCATTTTTCCAGTGAAGCAGCGCTATTGCAAGCAAGTCCGCCTGGGGGCAGGAAGTCGCTTGTCGAAGCTGGGGTCAACTCGGCTGGTTGAGGGGAATTCCGACCATGGCAACCGCAGCAGAACTGGTCAGGGCCGCCAGCGCAAATCCTGCAAAGCCCGCCCGCAAGCGCCCGCTCGATGCCTTCGGCGGGGGCGTGCCGATGGCGCTGCTGGCGCTGGCGGTCACAGCGTTGGGCTTCTGGCGGACCTTCTTCGCCCAGCTCGGCAACATCGACGCCGTGCATATGTGGCACGGCGCGACCTCGACCGGCTGGCTGGTATTGGTGCTGGTGCAGGCCTCGCTGATATCCTCGCGCAAACACAAATGGCACCGGGCGCTGGGCTGGGCTTCGCTGCTGCTGTTCGGCTCGCTGATCTGGAGCGCCTGGACCGTGCTGGCGCTGCTGCTGGCGGGCAAGGGCGCGCCGATGCCGTTCGAATTCGCCAAGCTGTTCGCCCTGTCGGACGTCACCGCGTTGCCGCTGTTCATCATCGCCTATGGCGCGGCGATCTGGCTGCGCAAGGACCGCCACCTTCACTCTCGGCTGATCGCCATTACCCTGCTGGCCGGATTGCTGCCGGCCTCGGCGCGCATGTTCAACCGGATATGGACCGGGCTCGACGGGCTGATCTTCTCGATGCACCCGACCTATCTGCTGAACCTCGCCATTCTGGCGGTGGCCATCTGGTTCGACTGGCGCAAGGACCGGCTGCGCTGGCCATTCCCTTTCGCCTTCGCCTGGACGGCCGTCGCCTATGTGATCGAATTCACCGCCTGGCATTCGGCGTGGTTCGACCGCGTGGCGAGAGCGATCGCCGCGACGGCCTAGCCCAGCCGTATGCGGACACAGGCCGGGCTGAGGCTGTCGGTGTAGGTGACGAAGCCCGGCTCCGCGAGCGCCTCCGCCGCCGCTTGGTCGAGGCAGGCCGGCCCCCCCGGCCGGCCTGCCGCCGCAGCCGCGACGAATGCCCCGAGGGTCAGCACGCCCATCGCCGATCCAATCGCCCAGTTTCCGCCGATCCGTGTCATGAACCGAGCATGGACGCGCTTGCTTTCCGGCGGGTGTGGCAAAGCGGTTGTGCGGTATGGTTAGCACAGTAAGCATGTTGGACGGCGGAGAGTGACTTGCCGGCGCGCCGGCGCTAGTCTGTCCCGCAACCGCCAAGGAGGCACGGCATGAGCGAGATCGAGCAACAACCCCAACCCGGCCCGCCAGCGGCCACCGCCGGCTTCGACTTCAACCGGCCGACCATCGTCAGCCTGCTTTACCTCTCCTCTTTCCTGCTCGGCGTCACCGCGCTGATCGGCGTGGTGCTTGCCTATGTCTGGAAGGGAGAACCGCACGAAGACTGGCAGGCATCGCATTTCGCCTACCTCATCCGCACCTTCTGGCTCGGGCTGCTGGGCTCGATTCTGGGCGTCATCCTGCTGATCGTGCTGATCGGTTTCCTGATCCTGCCCGCCGTCGCGGTGCTGGTGATCGTGCGCTGCGTGCTATCTCTGGTGAAGGCGCAGAAGCAGGAACCGATGCCCAATCCGGAAACCTGGCTTGCCTGAGGTCCCGGCGATGACCGAACTCTCATGGCTGTGGCTCGCGGGACTGGCGGTGCTGCTGTTGCTCGTGGGCTATGCCATGGGCAGCCGGCGGCGCGAAGGCAGCGACCTGATGGCGCCGCCCCGGCCCGCCCGGCCCACCCCGCCCCGAGCTTCGGTGGCGCCCGCGCCGTTTCTTGTCGTGCCTCCCGATGTTCGCGCCAAAATCGCCGCCGCCTTGCAGGCCGGCAAGAAGATCGAGGCGATCAAACTGATGCGCGAGGCAAGCGGCATGGGCCTGGCCGAGGCCAAGGCGGCGGTTGAGGCGATGGAGACGCGCTAGATCTGCGCGAACACCGCCATCCCCAGTTTGGCCCACAGCGCGACCATGAACAGCATGCCCAGAACGAACGCCCCGCCGCGATGCGAAGGGTTGTTGTAGCTCATGTGGACCAGCGCTCTGCACCACTCGCGCCGCGACATAGCCCCAGGCGAACACCAGCACCCAGCCACTCACTGCGCCCAGCACGAAAGCGGTCAGGCAAGCGGCGTAGAACAGCGTCGGCAGCTCGAACAGATTGCCGTAATGCCGCACCGCCGCGACCGTCGCCTCGGGTTCGGGCGGGCCGAGATGGGCCTTGTAATAGTCCGGCGGATGGCCGCCCTTGACCGCCGCCCCGCGCGCCGCGCCCATGCGGGCGAAGGCGATAAAGGTCAGCAGGACGACGACGAGCATCGGCACGAAGATGCTGGCCTGGTTGGTGGCAGTGAACATGATGACATTCCCCCTCTAGGTTCCGGGCGGGAGAATGCCGCCTGCGCTGCGCTGCGCAAGCAGAAACGTGTCCTCAGACCTTCGCCGCAATCGCCACACCCTTCTGCGAAGGGTTGGAGGCATTCTGCTTCTTCGGCTTCTCCGCCTTGGGCTTGCGGATTTCCTTGCTCGATTTCTTCTGGCTCTTGGCCATGGCGCTGCTCCTTCGCGGGCGAGTTGCCCGGCGACCGGGCTAGGCCGATGGCGCGGCAATGGCGAGGGGAATGTGGGGACATGGCATTGCGTGCCTCCGTCCGCCGGCGCACCAGCACCAGCACCAGCACCAGCGCCCGCCGGAGCGGGGGAGGGTGGAGCGGCATTGCGCGCGGCGACGGATGCGGCCGGTGCTGGTGGACCTGAGCCCCACAGGGTTGCTGGTGCGCCTTTTCTTGCGACTGGCCGGCAGGCTGCGCACGCAAAACCGCCGGCTCGGCCCTGAGGTGCGTGGTGCCGGCGGGCAGGGCTCGCAAGTAGCCGCCGGGCGGGAAATCCACGATCCTGGATGCGGCGCCGAAGCACCGGCCTTTGCAGGGGGCTGGAGGCAGCTCGCGAAACCATCCCCGCACCCGTCTGGCGGGGCATTTAGCCGGTTTGGTTCGTGTAGGACAGCGGAAAGTGGGCGCCGCGCCCCTGCTGCGTCAGTCGAAGATATCCTCCAGCCAGCTCTTGCGCTTGTAGGGCTTGCGGTAGCCGCCATGGCCATGATTGCGGTCGTAATCCCCGCTCCCTGGGTATCCGCCCGATTGCGGCGGGGCTGGCCGGGCAGCGGGCTGGGGCGCGGTTTGGGGCGCGGCCTGGGCTGCGCTGCGCTCGACGATCTTGTCGAGCTCGCCGCGATCGAGCCAGACGCCGCGGCCCATAAATCCTATTTGGGCGGACAATAGTCGATCTCGATCCCCTGCCGGTCGCTCATCGCCAGCGGCACGCGGCACACCGGGCACTGCATCGCGGCGACTTTATCTTGGGTGCGCATGGGTTGGGCCTCGTTTGGGTTTGGGGTCGGGCCTGGAGGATGGCGGCGGAGCGGGGTTGGGTCAAGGCGGTGGGGGGGTGGGGGTTTGGGGGAGTAGCGGCTGGGGCCGGAACCTTCTTCGTGGCTTTGTGGCTTTGTGCGAGGCTGATTTTCTTTTTTCACACGAAGGCACGAAGTATTTGGAATCAAGCGGTTGCAGTACCTGAAACCTGAGTGCGCCTTGCGAAAGGTATCGGTAGGCAGACGTGGGGTCACCCGCCGCAAGACAAAATTACTGGTCGCCGCTTTTCCGGGCCGTCGAGCTTGGCTTGCAATTCGCTGACAATTTCATGGGTTTCGGGTGGCTTCCCCTCACGCAACGAGTTCTGGACCTCGTCCCATTCCGAAAACACTATCTTAGGTTCGGCGAGCGAATAGCCATCGCCACTCCTTGCTATCGGATAGGCCAGCCAGGTCAGCTCGCTGTTGCTGGGGGTTGTTGCAGGAAATGCCGGCAACGAACCGAAAAATTCACTATCGACGACCACAAAAAATTTCTTACCCCAGCGCCGGAAGACGGGAATTTTGAGTTGGAGCTGGGGCACCAATCGTTTCTGTGCGCAGGAACGGAAATCCGGTCGGCGGCGCGTATCGATCCCATCGAGATCGCGCTTGCCGATGAAATGCTCGAAAACTTTGCGCAGACTGCCACCCGAGAAATAGGCGGCCTGAATTTCGACGGCGGCAAAGTCCGTGATCGTTCCAGCGACGATTTTCCCGAGCAGAAAATCGACCTTGCCGATCTTCTTCGGCCGGCTTCCTTCCTTGTCGGGCGGGATTTCGAGGATGCGAATTTCCGGAAACACACCGAATGTTGCGCCACTGCCAAATGCTATCGTGGCAGCATCGACAAAGATTCGTTGGTCTTCAAGAAATCGCACAGGACAAAGTGACGCAGCATTATTGCCATCCGAGAGCGAGCATACCCCCAAAGGCTCGGCTATGCTGGATTTGGTGCAAGGTGAATCGCGGAAGCGGCAGTGCTTGGCATCGCGTGCCTGCCAAGCTGTATTCGATTGATCGGATACATCGTAGCCGAAGACTTCTGCCACTTCCATCAGGCGGCGATCGATATTCGAACCAGTTCTGCCATGCGAATCTTTTCTGCGATGGCCTTTGCCATGAGCGGTGGAACGGCATTGCCGACCTGGACGAATTGTTCGGTCATGCTGCCGTAGAATATGAAATCATCGGGAAAGGATTGCAGTCTCGCTGCCTCTCTTACCGTGAAGGCGCGATTCTGGACGGGGTGGATATAGGCCCCCCAATGAATGTCGCATTTGGTCAGGATCGTGCAGGCAAGATCTGTCGGGCGCGGGCGGCCATAGCGCTTCGTGTGATCGCTACGCTTGGCCTTTTTCATCCCGGCAGGAAGCAGGTCGAATGGCACGTCCCGCCACGATCCACCCTGCGGGATGTGGCGGATGCGCTCGAGATTGACCTTGCTCAGGCGAGGGCCAAAGTGATTGCTCGCCATTTCGGAATTCTGCCGCATGACGCGCTGAAAGTCATTCTGCGGCTTTGAGGTGTAGGCAGCGCCGGTCTCAAACTCCCATTGTTCGTTGATCGCCGGAAGATCGCCGATCGCATCCCAGACGGTATTGAAAGGAGTCCGGTTCTCGCCATGGCTCGTCGCCGGAAATTCGACCGGTATACCCAAACGATTGGCGACAAAAACGATCCGCCTGCGTTCTTGCGGAACCCCGTATTCTTCAGCCTTCAGAATCTTGAATGCGACATCGCCATAGCCCGACCCCTCGATCTCGGCGACAATCGATTCAATCAGTCGTCCGCCGCTTATCGAAGTCAGGCCCGTGACATTTTCCATCACCAGCCATTTGGGTTGAAGCCCCTGAACCAGTCGCAGATATTCGCGGAACAGGCCCGCGCGCGGGTCTTGCTCGCCCCTGCCGTGGTTATAGACGCTATAGCCCTGACACGGAGGCCCGCCGACAAGGACATCGAGGTCACCAGGCTTTAGCTGGGTCGCTTCGAGAATTTCACCGACGCTAAGCGTCTGAATGGGCTTGGCGACAAAATGGGCACCCCGATGCGATGCCTTGAAGGTTCGACCGAATGTGGGGTCGATATCCGAGCCGAAGAGGATATCGAAGCCAGCCTGCATAAAGCCATGGCTCAATCCGCCAGCTCCGCAGAATAGATCGACAACGGTGGGACGGTCGCGCATCAATCGTTCCTTCTATGTTCCGATTAATTCGCACAAACTTCGTCGTCAAGGGCTTGAGAGCCAAGTTGGTCCATAACGGACCCTACTCCGCCGCCGCCGCGTCCCCAAACATATCCGGCTCACCCTCACCCGAAGCCAGGCCTTCATCCCCCATATCGTTCGCGCCCTCGCCGTTCTTCGCCTTCCGCCGCTGGTCGAAGTTCGCCCACACCGAGTTCCAGTCGCCCCTTCGTCGCGCCCTTGGAATACTCCGTCGCGCGCGTCTCGAAGAAGTTGGCATGCTCCACCCCGTTGAGCAGCGGCGTGAGCCAGGGCAGCGGGTGGTCGTCGACCATGTAGATTTCGGGCAGGCCCAATTGCCCCAGCCGCCAGTCGGCGATGTAGCGGATGTAGCGCTTGATTTCCTTGGCGCTCATCCCCGGCACCGGGCCCTGCTCGAAGGCGAGGTCGATGAAGGCGTCCTCCAGCCGGACGGTCTTCTGGCAGCAGTCGATGATGTCTTCCTTGACCGCTTTGGTCAGGCAGCCGCGTTCCTGGACGAAGGTGTGGAACAGCTTGGTGATGCCCTCGCAGTGCAGGCTCTCGTCGCGGATCGACCAGGTGACGATCTGGCCCATGCCCTTCATCTTGTTGAACCGCGGGAAGTTCATCAGCATGGCGAAGCTGGCGAACAGTTGCAGCCCCTCGGTGAAGCCGCCGAACATGGCGAGGGTGCGGGCGATATCCTCGTCGCTGTCGACGCCGAAAGTGTGGAGATAATCGTGCTTGGCGCGCAGTTCCTCATATTCGAGGAACATGCCGTATTCGCTTTCGGGCATGCCGATGGTGTCGAGCAGGTGGCTGTAGGCGGCGATGTGCACCGTCTCCATGTTGGAGAAGGCGGCGAGCATCATCTTGATCTCGGTCGGCTTGAACACGCGGGCATATTTGTCGTGATAGCAATCCTGCACCTCGACATCGGCCTGGGTGAAGAAGCGGAAGATTTGCGTGAGCAGATTGCGCTCGTTCTCGCTGATCTTCTGCGCCCAGTCGCGGCAATCCTCGCCCAGCGGCACTTCCTCGGGCATCCAGTGGATCTGCTGCTGGCGCTTCCACATGTCATAGGCCCAGGGATATTCGAAGGGCTTGTAGGTCTTGCGGGCTTCGAGAAGGGGCATGTCGGCGACTCCGGAATCGGGGCGGGCGTCTCCCGCGCGAAACTCCATTCTTGGCGCAATTCCCGTTCGCGCGAGAGGGGGAGCGGGAAGCTATCCACCGTCGCGTTGCTGGGGTTGCGGGGGATGGTACGTAGCACGGTTGGGGCGGGGGGGCTATCCTGTTTTGTTCTCGTCTTGGCGGGAGTGAAAATTGGCTCGCGCAAAGGCCGCAAAGGGCGCGAAGGGGTCGCGCTCAGGGGCGAAGCCCTTTCCTGTTTCACGACCGGATTTATAGGGAGTGCTGGAATGGCAAGAAGGGCCTTCGGCCAGGCGCCGCATCTTTGCGCCCTTTGCGGTCTCTGCGCGAAATCCCTTTCTTCTTCGCCTCACATCTCCCTGACAGGCGAAAAATCGGCGGGGGGCACCAATGCGGTGCGTCCGAAGAACTTGTCGAGGTCTTCGTTCGACGCCGCCCGGCGGGTGCGGTTGGCGGCGTCGGTGAAGGCCGCGTCGGCCCGGGCCAGGGCGCGCTGGACGGCGGGGCGCTCCGCGACCGCCGCGCGCCAGCGCAGCAGATGGGGATGCGCGGCGGGATCGAAGCCGTGGCCCTCGAGATAGTTGGCCCAGGGCTGCGTCGCCATGTCGGCGATCGAATATTCCCCGCCGGCGATCCATTCGCGGCTGGCGAGGCGCTCGTCGAGCAGGCGGTAGAGCCTTTCCGCCGCAGCGGCATAGCGCGCCTCGGCATAGGGGTGGGTGCCGCTTTTCTGCACCAGGCGGAAGTGGTTCACCTGGCCGAACATCGGGCCGATGTTGGCCATCTGCACCATCAGCCATTGCATGACTTCGGCGCGTTGGGGCTGCGTAGTTGGCAGGAACTTGCCCTCGCGCTCGGCGAGGTAGTGCAGGATCGCGCCGCTCTCGGCGACAGGCTGGCCGAGGTGCGGGTCCTCCAGCACCGGCACCTTGCCCAGCGGGTTGAGCGCGAGGAATTCGGGCGTGAACTGCTCCTGCGCGAAGACCGCGATGTGGCGCAGCTCGTAATCCAGCCCGCATTCCTCCAGCATCAGCACGACCTTGGTGACGTTCGGGCTGCTCATACCGTGGAGGATGAGGGTTTCGGTCATTGGCTACTCTCAATCCGCCTCCCGCTTGCGGGAGGGGCTAGGGGTGGGTGAGTCGGTTCGGGCTGGGCACTTGGCGGCGATGACTCGCCCACCCCCAACCCCTCCCGCAAGCGGGAGGGGAGATCGCTAGCGCCTGGCTCATGCCCCGCGCCCTTCCAGTTCCTCTGCCGGCAGCACGAAAGTCAGCAGCCGGGCATATTTGCCGCTGTCGTTGCGCCAGCCGTGCACCGCGCCCCGGCAGATGCCGACGTCGCCCTGGCGCAGCAGCGCCTCGCCGTCCTCGAGCACCAGCACCACTTCGCCCTCGACGACAAAGAAATGGTCGGCGGTGTCGGTGTAATGCATGCCCGGATCGTCCTGGCCGATGCCGGGGCCGTATTCGGCGATCATCACCGAATAGACCGGATCGGTGAGTTGGCTCATGGCGAAGTCGGAGAAGCCGGCCGGCGGCGCGGCGGCATTGTCCACCCGGGCGCAGGCGCCGGTCCAGACATTGGTCACCGCCATCGGCTGGGGGCTGAGCACCAGCGGGATCGCCTCGTCCGAGACAACGCGGCTTTTGCCGTCGGCGCCGGTGGTGGCAACGATACGGCGGGGACTATGGCTCATACCGTCCTACCCTTGCCCACCGGCAGCGCCGGAATGGTGATGCTGACCATGGTGGCGGGCGCATCGGTATCGTTGCGCCAGGCGTGGATCACGCCGCGATCGACGATGAGGTCGCCGGGACGAAGCAGCACTTCGCCCTCCTCCAGCTGCAGCACGATCTCGCCGCTCAGCACCACCAGATAGTCGAGCGTATCGGTGGCGTGCATGAACGGGCCCAAGCCAGGCGAAAATTCGATGAACATGAAATTGCTGCCGCCGTCGTGGAGATGCTCCATCGCATAGGGCACGGCGGCGTCGGCATTGCCCGCATTGTCGGCGGGCACTGCCGCGCTGCGCCAGATCAGGTCGCTGGCGCCGCTGAGTTTGGGCACCGGCCCGTCGATGATGACGCAGCTCTGCCCTGACGCGTTGAGGCCGGTGACGACGCGGCGGGGGTTTGGGCGGCTCATATCGTTCTCCCTTTCCCGACCGGATGCGCCGGCACATTGACCGCCACCGCGACACAGGGCTCGTCATGATCGTTGCGCCAGCCGTGGACGACGCCGCGGTCGACAATCAGGTCGCCCGGGCCGAGATCGGCCTCGCCGTTCTCTGTCACCAGCGTGACCTTGCCGGAGAGGATCACCAGATAGTCGATCGTATCGGTCGCATGCATCAGCGCGGGCGAATGCGGCGAAAACTGGCAGATGGCGAAGGTTGAACCCGGCGTGTGCAGCATGTCGATGGCATAAGGCTCGGCGGTGTCGGCATTGCCCGAATTGTCGGCGGGCTGGGTCTTCGTCTGCCAGACCAGCGCCGCGCCAAGGCCGGTGCTGAATTGCGGCACCGGGCCATCGATGATGACGCAGCTCCTGCCCTCGGCATCGAGGCCGGTGACGACGCGGCGGTTGGCCAGATCGGCCATGGTGCTGCTCCTCTCGGGTTTATGTTTTGTCAGCGGCAGACTGCGCGTTTGGCTTGGCAATGTGAAGACCCGGCGTTGCGCCGACGTTCATTTCCAACACCAGCGCGGCGTCAGGCCGCGCTCCATCCGGTCCCGCCACATCCGGATATAGAGCCAGATGCCGGAGAAGCTGAAGAACAGCAGGGCGAATCCGGAGAAAATCGAGATCGCGGTGCCCAGCGGTCCGAATTCCTCGCCCGAATGCAAGTGATGGAAAAAGCCCACCCAGGCGCGCGGGCCGTCCGGCGCGGGTTTGGGCCGGCACATCATGCTTTCCGGGCAGACGAAGCCGGCGGGCGCGGCGGCTCGAGGCGCTTCACCCGACGGCCACAGGGCGGCAGCCTGGCTCAGCAAGCCCGTCGCCGCTATCCACAGCAGGAAGACGCCGAAGATTACCGAAAGCCAGCGGTGCCATTTGCGCATTTAAGAAACCCCTACTTGTTGCGAATAACTCGCAACAAGTAGCGGGGAGACGCAGAGCGCAAGCCTTGATCCTGTCACAAAATGTAACGACCGCCCGGTGTCACTGGCAGGCGAGGCATTCCTCATAGTCGGTCTGCGCCGCCAGCTCGATGATCGGCGCTTCGACGGTATTGTCCGCCTCGACCCCGCCGGCAAACCCGGCCCGTTGCACCGACTTGCTGCGGAGATAATAGAGCGACTTGATGCCCTTCTCCCACGCCTGATAATGCAGCATCATCAGGTCCCACTTGTCGACATCCGCCGGGATATAGAGGTTCAGGCTCTGCGCCTGGTCGATATAGGGCGTGCGGTCGGCGGCGAATTCGAGCAGCCAGCGCTGGTCGATCTCGAAGCTGGTCTTGTAGACCGCCTTTTCCTCCGGCGAGAGGAAATCGAGGTGCGCTACCGAGCCGCCGTGTTCGAGGATCGAATTCCACACATTGGTCGAATCCTTGCTCTTCGCCTGGAACAGCTTTTCGAGGTAAGGATTCTTGACCACGAAGCTGCCCGACAGCGTCTTGTGGGTGTAGATATTCGCCGGGATCGGCTCGATGCAGGCGCTGGTGCCGCCGCAGATGATGCTGATCGAGGCGGTCGGCGCGATCGCCATCTTGCAGCTGAAGCGCTGCATATAGCCGCGCTCCTCGGCGTCGGGGCAGGCGCCGCGTTCCTGGGCGAGCAGCATCGAGGCCTCGTCGGCCTTGGCGGCGATGTGCTTGAACATCTTGAGGTTCCACGCCTTGGCCATGGCGCTTTCAAAACCGATGCTCTTCATCTGCAGGAAGCTATGGAAGCCCATCACCCCCATGCCGACGCTACGCTCGCGGCTGGCGCTGTATTTCGCCCGCGCCATCTCGTCCGGCGCGCGATCGATATAGTCCTGCAGGACATTGTCGAGGAAGCGCAGCACGTCCTCGATGAACATCCTGTCCTCATGCCACTCATCCCAAGTCTCGAGATTGAGGCTGGACAGGCAGCACACCGCAGTGCGATCCTTGCCGAGGTGATCGACGCCGGTGGGCAGAGTGATTTCGCTGCACAGGTTGGAAGTCGAGACCTTCAGACCCAGCTCGCGGTGATGCTGAGGCATCATCCGGTTCACCGTGTCGGAAAAGACGATATAGGGCTCACCCGTCGCCAGCCGGGTTTCGACCAGCTTCTGGAACAGCGAGCGCGCATCGACGGTGGCGCGGATCGAGCCGTCCTTGGGGCTGCGCAGATGGAATTCTTCGCCTGCCCCGACCGCTTCCATGAATTCATCGGTCAGCAGCACGCCGTGATGCAGGTTCAAGGCCTTGCGATTGAAATCCCCGCTGGGCTTGCGGATTTCAAGGAACTCCTCGATCTCCGGATGGCTGACGTCGAGATAGCAGGCCGCCGAGCCGCGCCGCAGCGAGCCCTGCGAGATGGCGAGCGTCAGCGAATCCATCACCCGCACGAAGGGAATGATGCCGCTGGTCTTGCCGTTCAGCCCGACCGGCTCGCCGATGCCGCGCACCTGGCCCCAATAGGTGCCGATGCCGCCGCCGCGCGAGGCCAGCCAGACATTCTCGTTCCACGTGCCGACAATGCCCTCAAGACTGTCCGACACTGAATTGAGGTAGCAGCTGATCGGCAAGCCGCGCCCGGTGCCGCCGTTGGAGAGCACCGGCGTCGCCGGCATGAACCACAGCCTGGAGATATAATCGTAAAGCCGCTGGGCGTGTTCCTGATCGTCGGCATAGGCGTCGGCGACGCGGGCGAAGAGATCCTGATAGGTCTCGCCCGGCAGCAGATAGCGGTCGTCGAGCGTATCCTTGCCGAAATCGGTGAGCAGCGCATCGCGCGCGGCATCGGTGACAATGCTGTAGCGGCGCGCCTGGATCGATTTGGAATCCTCGGCCCTGACGGAAGCCGCCACCGCGCCCGCCACGCTGACGATCGCTTCGGCGCCAAGCCGCGCGACCAGATCGGCCGAACCTGCGTCCGTCTTTTCCGCCATGGGCATCGCCGGGACCGCGCCCGCCTCCTTCGCCGTAACCTGCGTCTCTTCGGTCAGAACCATCGTTTCGAACAACCCGCTATCGCCGCCGTCCACGTCCGGCCCGTTTCTGAAATCCACTTTGCAACCCCCAATTCCGCCATCCCAGCGTTCCACATTCGTTCGAACTCGGCTGGCAAGCGTTCACCCTAGCATATCGGAACGCGAAGGGAGAAAAACTTATCCCCCATTCGGTCCCCAGCCATGGCCTTTTGCCACCTCTGCAGTACCCGACCCGGCTCCCCCGGGGCACAGCGTGCCCCCAGCGATGAATCAAGTTCTAGAGGTGCCCCCATTAACCGAACCACTAGCGATAGTGCCTTATCCTGATTCGGACGCAAGAGAATAAATTGCGTGTTTGCCTTCGCGCGGGGCGAGCAAGGCGGTGTTCGCGCATTGTGCAATGCAGCGACGCGCGGGAAACTCGGCACTCGCGCGGGGCGCAAGAGTCAAAGTGAATCTGTGAAAAAATAATTGCGGAAATTACCCATACGCCCCGTGCCAGCCGCAGTCCGTGTTTGGGGATTGTCTTGGCGGCGGATTGCCGCAAGGATCGGGCGGCAAACCCGGGGAGGCACGACCGCCATGTTCAACGTTATCGGCGCCATCGTCAGCGGATTCTTCGTCGGCATGCTGGCGCGCTGGTTCTATCCCGGTGCGGTCGAACTCAACGGCGTGCTGACCATCCTGCTCGGCATCGGCGGTTCGCTGCTGGTCGGGCTGATGACGGCATCGCGCAGCGAAGGCGGCATCGCCGAAGGCATTAGCCGAGCAGGCTGCTTGGCGTCGATCTTGGGGGCGATGGCGCTGATCTTCGTCGGACGGCAATTGGGGTGGATATAGCGCGCCAGGGCATGACACCGCGAAAAGCCTTGAAGTTGACCTTCGCCAGAGAAGCACTGTGGCGAACGGTCCGGCTGGCGGTGCTGATCGGAACTGCGCTCAATGCAATCAATCAGGGACCGGAGATGCTGGCCGGACAGGCGCCAGTGATCTGGAAGCTGGCGCTGACCTATTTCATGCCCTTCGCGGTTGCGAGCTACGGTCGCTATTCGGCGCTGCGCGAAAGCTGAACGCCGCCTACCCCGCCCGCGCCAAAATATTCGCCGCCGATGTCACCAGCCCGCCATTGGCCGCCAGCGTCAGCCCGGTCAGCCAGCGCGCCTCGTCGCTGGCGAGGAAGGCGACGACGTCGGCGATGTCCTCGGGCTCGCCGAGGCGGCGCAGCGCGGTCCACGGCGGGACGGCATCGGGCCAGCTCTGCCCGGCGATCATCTCGGTGCGGGTGCAACCGGGGGCGACGGTGTTGCAGGTGATGCCGCGCGGACCCAGCTCCTGCGCGAGGCTGCGGATGAAGCCTTCGCTGCCCGCCTTGGCCGCCGCGCCGACCGAGACACCGGGCGCGCCATGCGTCGCCATGCCCGAGGAGATGAAGACGATGCGACCATGCGGGCTTTGCGTCAGCCGGGCGAATTCGGCTGCGGCGAGGATGGTGGCGCGCAGGTTGAGCGCCAGGGTGCGGTCGATGGTCTCGACAGTGAGGTTCTGCGCCAGCCCGGCGCTGCCGCCGCCGGCGTTGAGCACCAGGATATCGAGCGCGCCTTGGACCGCATGCGCCGCGCGGACTATCTCGCAGGCGGTTTCGCCCTCGGCGAGGTCGCCCATGACGACCTGGCCGCCGATCTCCTGCGCCAGCGCCTCCGCCCGCGCCTGTTCGATGCGGGCGTGGACCACGACCCTGGCGCCATCGGCGGCGAGACGCCGGGCGATGGCCGCGCCGATCCCGCGCGAGGAGCCGGTGACCAGGGCGGTTCTGCCGGTGAGCCTCATAACATCGTTCCGCCATCGACCGGGATCAGCGCGCCGTCGATCCAGCGCGCCTTGTACGAGCAGAGGAAGGCGTTGACGCCGGCGATGTCCTCGGGCTGGCCGATGCGCTGCGAGGAGCCAGTGACGTGGGCGGTTTTATTTGTATTCTGCTGCATGCTTGCTCAATCCGCTGGTCAGCGCTCCCCATGCAAATCTAAATCTGCCGGGCGAAGAGGGTGTTGGCGTTGCTCCATGAGTGATTCTTCATGAAGCCATCGACATAGGCTCCCGCCTTCGCTCCGAAATCCATGGCGTAGGCATGCTCATACATGTCGAGCGCGAGGATCGGCGTTGCCCCGGCCAGCATCATGGTGTGATCCGCAGCCCATTGGTTGGCGAGCTTGCCCTCGCGATGGCTCCAACTCAGTAATATCCAGCCCGATCCACCACCCAACGCTTTGCCCATGGCGGTGAATTCGGCAGTCCATCGGGCGATGCTGCCGAAATCGCGCTCAATAGCCTGCGCCAGCGCCGGGGATAGTGGCGCGGGAGGGCCTTCGAGGCCAGCGAAGTAGAGCTCGTGGATAATCATCGAGTTCCACGCTATCAGTTCCTCGCGCTTGAGCCCGTTGACTGCAAATCCGGGCGCGGTGGCCACGTCGAGCGCAGCGAACTGATTGCGGATCGCGATCAGTCGATTGACCGCGCCAACGTAATTGTTGTCGTGGTGGCTGGTGATCAGCTTCTCCGAAAGCCAGCCCAGCGATGCCGGAACGAAGGGCAGCGGTTGCGGAGCGATGGGCAAGGCTGCCGAAGCCGGTGGCGGCGCAGCAACTGCTGGAGCGCGAGCCAGGGCAGGTGCGGCGGCAACCGCGGCAAGCGCGCCCGCCGCCAACATCGTCCGGCGATCTGTTGTGGGCTTCGTGGTCATCGATCCGACTCCATTCCGTCACGGCACCAGCACCGTATCATTGGCTTCGGCCAGCAAGTCCGGATAATCCAGCGTATAGTGCAGCCCCCGGCTCTCCTTGCGCTTCAGCGCCGAGCGCACGATCAGCTCCGCCGTTTGCAGCAGGTTGCGCAGTTCGATCAGGTCGGTCGTCACCCGGAAGCTGCCGTAATATTCCGAGACCTCCTCGCTCAGCATGCGGATGCGGTGTTTGGCGCGCTCCAGCCGCTTGGTGGTGCGCACGATGCCGACATAGTTCCACATGAAGCGGCGGATTTCGGTCCAGTTCTGCTTGATGATCACTTCCTCGTCGGAATCGGTGACGCGGCTTGCGTCCCAGCCGCGCACCGGCGGCGGCGCGTCGAAGCTGTCCCAGCGGTCGAGGATGTCGGACGCCGCCGCCTCGCCGAAGACGAAGCATTCGAGCAGCGAGTTGGAGGCGAGGCGGTTGGCGCCGTGGAGGCCGCTTTCGCTGCACTCTCCCGCCGCATAGAGCCCCGGCAGATCGGTGCGGCCGGCCAGGTCGATGACGATGCCGCCGCAGGTGTAATGCTGCGCCGGGACCACCGGGATCGGCTCGCTGGTCATGTCGATGCCCAGCGTCAGCAGCTTCTCGTAGATGTTCGGGAAGTGCTCCCTGACGAACTCCGGCGGCTTGTGGCTGATGTCGAGGTGGACGAAGTCGAGCCCGTCGCGCTTGATCTCGGCGTCGATCGCCCGGGCGACGACATCGCGCGGGGCAAGCTCCTCGCGGCTGTCGTAATCCGGCATGAAGCGCTTGCCGGTCTTGGGGTGCTTGAGCTGACCGCCCTCGCCGCGCACCGCCTCGGTGATGAGGAAGTTCTTGACCTCGAGATTGTAGAGGCAGGTCGGGTGGAACTGCATCATTTCCATGTTGGCGACCCGGGCCCCCGCGCGCCAGGCCATGGCGATGCCGTCGCCGGTGGCGCCGCGCGGCGCGGTGCTGAACTGATAGACCCGGCCCGCGCCTCCCGTCGCCAGCACGGTGGCGCGCGCGACATGCGCCTCGACCTTGCCACTGGCCTCGTCGAGCGCATAGACGCCCCACACCCGGCCCGAGCCCGAATAGCGCATCTCGTGATGGCCGGTGATCAGGTCGATGCAGCTGCGCCCGGGCAGCAGGGTGATATTGGGATGCTTTTCGGCGGCGGCGACCAGCGCCTGCTGCACCGCCCAGCCGGTGGCGTCGTCGACATGGACGATGCGGCGTTTGGAATGCCCGCCTTCGCGGGTGAGGTGGAGGCTGTCGCCGTCGCTGTTGAACGGCACGCCCAGCTCCACCAGCCGCTCGATCGCCAGCGGCGCGCGTTCGATGACGAATTCGACCGTCTCCTGCCGGTTGAGCCCGGCCCCGGCGACCATGGTGTCGCGGATATGGTCCTCGAACGTATCCCCGGCATCGAGCACCGCGGCGATCCCGCCCTGCGCCCAGGCGGTCGAGCCGCCGGTGAGGCTGCCCTTGGCGAGCACCAGCACCTTGCGCTCCTCCGCCAGCGCGAGGGCGGCGGTGAGCCCGGCGGCGCCGGAGCCGGCGACGATGACGTCGTGGGTCATGTCAGGCGTAACCTGCAACCGCCTCAGGCTGCCTTCATTTTTGTGACCGGCAACGCGACGGTTTCGAGTGTCGAGAGGTCGAGCAATTTCGAGGCATGGTCGATATCGAGCCCGACGACCTGCCCGTTCGCATCGATATCGGCATTCAGGCCCTCGGCAATTTCGCGCACTTCCACACCAGTGCCCTGGCGCAGCTCGATGTAGAGACTGTCGGTCTCGGCATAGTAGTGCAGCTTCATGGCGCGTCCTCGCGGAAATTCCGGTCGGGGAAGGCGTTGTGGATGGTTTCGCCGTCCTCGAGAGTTACGACCCGCAAGATGCGGGGTTCGGTTTCGTTTGGCAAGGTTGCCTCGCCCCAATGGCGGATGCGGCCATCGTCCTGCGCTGAGACACGTAGCGGATTTGCGACCACATCCGCGCACATCTCAAGGGTCAGATAGGTCCGCTTGCGCAAGACCTGTTCGATGAAATAGCGGGTTGCCGCTGGTTCAGCCATTGTTTCCACTTCCGCAGACTCTTTTCGGTTCAATATACGGGTTGCCGCTGGTTGAGCCATTGCTCGTCAGCGTAACAAACACATCCTCCAGGTCCGCCTCCCTTGTCGTCACATCGACGATGGCGAAGCCGAGTCCTTGGACCACGCCCAGCACTTCGCCGGCATTGGTCCGGTCCATGTCGTAGGTGATCTCCAGCACCCGCTCGCCGGCCTTCTCGCATTTGACGAAGGCGGGATGCGCGGGCAGGCGCGGCGATATCGCGGTCCAGCGTCAGCACCACGATCTTCTCGCGCGCCATTTCGACCAGCTCGCGGGTCGGCTTGTTGGCGATCAGCTGGCCGTGGTTGATGATGGCGATGCGGTCGCACAGCTGCTCGGCTTCCTCGAGGTAGTGGGTGGTCAGCACCACCGTCACCCCTTCGGCGTTCATTTCCTGCACCAGTTCCCACAGCTGGCGGCGCAGTTCGACGTCGACGCCGGCGGTCGGCTCGTCGAGCACCAGCACCGGCGGCTGCATGCACCAGCGCCTTGGCGATCAGCAGCCGCCGTTTCATGCCGCCCGACAGCGTGCGCGAATAGGCGCGGGCCTTGTCCTCCAGATGCACCGCGCGCAGGATTTCCATGCTGCGGCGCAGGGGCTTGGCGACGCCATAGAGCCCCGCCTGGTTCTCCAGCACCTCGAAGGGGGTGAAGAAGGCGTCGAACACCACTTCCTGCGGGACGATGCCGATCGAGCGCTTGGCGTTGCGCAGATCGGTGTCGATGTCGAAACCCCAGATCGAGGCGCTGCCCGAGGTTTTCAGCACCAGGCCGGCCAGGATGTTGATCAGCGTCGATTTGCCCGCGCCATTGGGGCCGAGCAGGCCGAAGATGCCGCCCTGGGGTACATCGAAGCTGACGCCGCCCAGCGCCAGCTTGCCGCCATCGCTCTTGGCGCCGTGGCCCGATGGGGCGTAGCGTTTGACGAGGTCACGGATCGCAATGGCGGGGGGCAGGGACATGCCCTGCCATTAGGGGGTGAAGCGCCCCGGCGTAAAGAGGGCGGTGGAGCCTTCCCGCGTCAGCGCGGGTATCGGTCGTCCGGCGAGAGTTCCTCGGCCAGCCTGGTCATCTGCATGCGCGAGCGGCTGTCGCGCGGGTTTAGGTCCACTGCGGCGATGTAGTCGGCATAGGCCTCGTGCTTCTCGCCCTTGATCAGGAAGCAGTTGGCCCGGCCGGCATAGGCGGCCGCGTTGCGCGGTTCCAGCTGGAGCGCGCGCGACCAGTCGGCGATGGCGAGGTCGCACAGTTTCTGCTGGGCATGCACCGCGCCGCGCACGACATAGGCGTCTGGCTGTTCGGGCTTGAGCGCGATGGCGCGGGTAAGGTCGGCGATGGCCCGGTCGGGCAGCTTCATCTGGACGAACACCGCGCCGCGCAGCCGGTAGGAGGCCGCATCGTCGGGCGTCAGCGCGATCACTTGCGATACATCGGCTTCGGCGCGATCGAACTGGCCGAGCTTGCGGTAGACTTCCGCCCGCCCCAGGAAAGCGCTGGCATTGGCGGGTTCGAGCAGGATGGCCTTGGTGAAATCGGCGATGGCAGGATCGCCGATGCCCTTGCCGGCAAGCGCCTGGCCGCGCCCTAGCCAGGCGCCGGCAAGGTCGGGAGCGAGCGAAATGGCGCGGTTGAAGTCGGCGATGGCGCTGTCGAAGCGCCCTGCGGCAACCTGGATTTTGCCGCGCTGGAACCAGGGCTTGGCGTCATCGGGGGCGATGGCGATGGCCTTGGCGAAGTCGGTCGCCGCTTCGTCGGCGAGCCCGAGTTCGCGATAGGCGATGCCGCGATTGACGAAGGCGTCGGCATGGCGCGGCGCCAGCGCGATGGCCTGGCGGTAATCCATCACCGATTTTTCCAGCAGGCCCATATCGCGATAGCGGTTGCCGCGATTGTAATAGGCGTCGGCATAGTCCGGCTTGATCGAAATCGCCCGGCTGAAATCGGCGATCGCCCGGTCGTTCAGCCCCATGTCGGCATGCACCGTGCCACGCAGGTTGTGAGCGAAATCGTAGTCGGGACGCAGCGCGATCGCCCGGTTGGCATCGGCGAGGGCTTGCGCGGTCTGCCCCTTCTGCCGCTGGGCGAAGGCGCGATTGGCGAAGGCCTTGGCCCGATCCGATGGTTTAGCCTGTTCGGCGGCGATCAATGCCGTGCAGGCCGCGATCGCCTCGTCCGGGGTGGCATCGGTGCCATAACACTTGTTGTGGGGCGGCTCCTCCAGCGCCCAAGCTGGCGAGGAGAGCAGCAGCAAGCTCAAAACAAGCGGCAGTTTGCGCATCGTTTGGCCCTTTATTGCGGTTCGAGTCACTGGCGGGAAGCATAGCGCGGCGAGGGTGCAGGAAGTGTAAACTGCGGTGTTTGTCCCATCTGGAAAACCCTTTCCGCCCCTGCTAGTGCCGGGCCATGAGCAACCCGCCCGAAACCGTCCTCACCGAGGTCCGCCGCGTCACATGCGACGGTGCCACCGATATTTCCCCCGCGCTGGGCCATCCGCGCGTCTGGCTGGAAATCGACGAGGCGGACGGTTTCGTCGAATGCGGCTATTGCGACCGGCGGTTTGTGCTGAAGGGCGGGGTTGCGGCTTGAGAGGCTGAGAACGAAGATTTTTCTCACACGAAGGCACAAAGACACAAAGAGGTTGCACCAGCGGCGAAGCCGCTTGAGACCCATGCGGTTCAGCTAACCGGGAACTCCGGGTGGTAGGTTTAGCCTGCAGCGCAAAACGACATCTTTGTACCTTCGTGGCTTCGTGTGCGATCAAATTTTCCTTCTCCTTCCTCCCATCCCCCCTATATCCCTCCCATGACCATCGCAGACCCCCGCTCGCTCCTCTACCGCTCCGGCCAGCTCACGCCCGAAGAAGCGCAGGCGCTCGCCCGCGAAACGCTCAGCCAATGCGACGACGGCGAGCTCTATCTCCAGTTCATCGCCTCCGAGGCCTTCGGCTTCGACGACGGGCGGCTGAAAACCGCCGACTATTCGCGCGATGCCGGTTTCGGCCTGCGCGGCGTCTCGGGCGAGATGACCGGATTCGCCCATGCCAACGACATCTCCGCCGCCGCTATCCGCCGCGCCGGGGAGACGCTGAAGCTGCTCGATCCCGCCAAGGGACAGGCCGCCGCCCCGCCCCGGCAAAGCAACCGCCACCTCTACACCGACGCCTCGCCGCTCGACGCGGTGGGGTTCGCCGAGAAGGTCAAGCTGCTCGAAGCCATAGACAAGGCCGCCCGCGCCCGCGATCCGCGGGTTTCGCAGGTCAGCGCCAGCATTTCGGGCAATTGGTCGGTGGTCGAGATCGTCCGCGCCGATGGCTTCGTCGCGCAGGATGTGCGGCCCTTGGTCCGGCTCAACGTCAGCATCGTCGCCGAACAGAACGGGCGGCGCGAGACCGGCAATTTCGGCATGGGCGGGCGCTGGCTCTACGACGATCTGTTCAAGCCCGAAAACTGGAATCGCGCGATCGACGAGGCCTTGGCGCAGGCGCTTGACCAATCTCGAAAGCGTCGATGCTCCCGCCGGCGAAATGACCGTGCTGCTCGGCCCCGGCTGGCCGGGCGTGCTGCTGCACGAGGCGGTCGGCCACGGGCTCGAAGGCGATTTCAACCGCAAGGGCACCAGCGCCTTTTCCGGCCGCATTGGCGAACGTGTCGGCGCGCCCGGAGTGACGGTGGTGGACGACGGCTCGATCAGTGGGCGGCGCGGCTCGCTGTCGATCGACGACGAGGGCACGCCGACCCAGGAAAACGTGCTGATCGAGGACGGCATCCTCAAGGGCTATATCCAGGACCGGCTCAACGCCCGGCTGATGGGCGTTGCGCCCACCGGCAACGGTCGGCGCGAAATCATACGCCCATGCGCCGATGCCGCGGATGACCAACACCTTCATGCGCGGCGGCAAGGACGATCCCGCCGAGCTGCTTGTCGCGCATGAAGAACGGCATCTTCGCCAAGAGCTTCGGCGGCGGGCAGGTGGACATCGTCTCGGGAAAATTCGTGTTCAGCTGCACCGAGGCCTACAAGGTCGAGAACGGCAAGCTTGGCGCGCCGATCAAGGGCGCGACGCTGATCGGCGATGGGCCCAGTGTGCTGACCCGCGTCATCGGCATCGGCAACGACATGAAGCTCGACGAAGGCGTCGGCGTATGCGGCAAGGGCGGGCAGAGCGTGCCCGCCGGGGTCGGCCAGCCGACCTTGCTGATCGAGGGGCTGACCGTGGGCGGGACGGCGTGATTCTAGTAATTGCTGTTTTTCAGCCGCCATTCAGGAAGCTGTGATAGGCTCGACCCATCCGACGAGCATGGAGATTTCCGATGCGCAAGTTCGCTCTAGTCCTCACCGCCACCGCCGCGCTGCTCGCAGGCCCCGCCTTGTTGCAGGCCAAGGAACGCCTCACCGGCGAGCAGCAGCTCGCCAAGCTGCTCGAAGGCCGCGAGGCCGGTGAGCCGGTCAGCTGCATTCCGCTGCACCGCACCAGCGAAAGCCGGATCATCGACAAGACCGCGATCGTCTACGATTCGGGCCGCACGATCTATGTCAACCGCCCGCGCCATGCCGAATTCGCTCGACGATGACGACATCATGGTGACCCGGCTCCACACCAGTCAGCTGTGCCGGCTCGACACCGTGCGGCTGCACGATCGCACCGGATTCCACTTCACCGGCTTTGTCGGGCTGGAGGATTTCGTGCCCTATCGCAAAGTCGATCGCGCCAACTGACGGATGACCGCCGCCCGGCAAGGCTGGGCGGCGGAATTGCTGCATTTCTGGTTTCATCGCATGCGCCCGGGCCAATGGTTCGGGCGCAGTGCGTTGGTGGATGAAAATCTTCGCCGCCGCTTCGCACGCGAGGTGCCGATGTTGCGCCGCCGCCCGGCGCGCGAATTCCTGGGCGATCCGCTGACCGCGCGGGCCGCAGTGCTGTTGTTCGACCAGCTGCCGCGCAACCTCTATCGCGACAGCCCCCGCGCTTTCGCCAGCGATGCACTCGCCCGGGCGATAGCCAAGGGTGCCATCGCGCGCGGCTGGGACCGGCGCATCGGCAAGCGGGGCCGCCAGTTCCTCTATATGCCGCTGATGCACAGCGAGAGCCGCGCCGACCAACGCCTGGCGCTCAAGCTTTACGCAGCGCTGGGCGATGCCTCGACCTTCGGCTTTGCCCGCGCGCATGCCCGTGTGGTATTACGCTTCGGACGATTTCCGCACCGCAGCCGCGTGCTTGGACGCAGCAGCACGCCTGCGGAGGACCGCGCCATGGAAGCCGGGAATGTGTGGTGAGACTTTCCGCCTCGCCCGGAGATCAACCGCCGGGCGAATCGCTTCCAGCAACCGCGGCGATGATGCCGCCGACGGCAGCCAGGCCGAGCAGACCCAGCAGCCAGCCCGACATGCCGCCACCCGTGGCCGCTGCAGCAGCCGGCGCAACGACCGGTGGCGGCGGAAGAGGAGCTGGCGGCAGGGGCGGCGGTGCCTGTGCGATGACGGGCGGTGCCGGAACTTCTGGCGGCGGGGTCCAGGCCGGCTGCTGCTGCGGCAGCACCTGGGATGAGCGGGTCGCTGCCGGACGACGAGCGAGATTGCGCTGACCGGCCCGGCGCGATTGGGCGCGGCGCGCCGACTGGCGCTTGGCGATTTTGCGCTTGGCCGCTTTCGCGCGCTGCGACTTAGAAACCCCGGGTCCCGGTGCGTCGGCGAACACCACCACCGGCGCCGCGACAAGCGAGATGGCGGCCAGCGCGCTGGCAAGCTTGCGCGACATGCTGGGCTGAAGGCTGATGTCCATTTGCGATCCTTGGTTGAATTCGCGGCTCCCAACTCGCCGCCAATCGATAATTCCCGCTCGATAGGTAGTTAACCTTAACCGCCGAGTTAAACCGTAATCCGGGTAGATCGCGGAAATTTCAGCAAAATCTATCGCGACAGCACGATGCCAGTCGCTTCCTCGTAAAGCATCACCGTGGTCGCATCGAGATTGAACGCGGGATCGATCGGCATAGCCGCCGTATCCTTCATCGCGAACATGTTCGCGATCACCCCTTCGGGATCGTCGGTCTCGACGTCGTAGATGGCGAGATGCTTGTTCAGCGCCGTGCCCATCGAGACAGAGTGCAGCGTGAAGCGCTGGGCGGTGGTGAAGCCAGGCAGGGCGCAGATATCGCCAAGGTGGCGGCTGGTGTACCATTCGTTGAACTCGGCCTCGCGGCCCGGGAAGGGTTCGGAAAAGACCAGCATCTTGAAACGGCGCATCGCTTCGACTCCCAAAAACTGCTTCAGACGAACGGGACCGGATATTTGCGGATGTTGGCATCCGCTGTCGTCAAGGTGCAGCCCTCGGTCAGCGCGTGTGCGATGAGCATGGGGTCCACCAGGTTGCGATGAATTGGCGGCAACTGCGCCGCCAGGCGCCAGCATCGGTCCGGAAAGCCGACGATCCGGAATTCCATGTGTTCGCGCGGGAAATCGATTGGCTCGGTCATGGCGATGCGGCCGCGTTGCTGCAAGTCGGTCCGCTTGAAAGCGACAACCGCGCTGACCTGCAGTTCGCGTCGCGGGTCAATGCCTCACTGGCAAGGATCAATCTGCCTTCGGCCATTCCGACTTCACTGCGTTCTGCCCGCTCGTTCAGCCATTGCAGCGGAATTTGCGCGAAATGGCACAAGCCAAATGCATCATGCTGCCTCAACGCCATGCGCTTCGAAAGCCACGCCGAGGCGCTTGCGCACCGCACCGAAGATCGCGGCGAGATTGTCCATGCTCGGGTTGCCCTTCTCCGAGAGCATCCGGTGCAGGCTCTTGCTCGGCCGGTTGGTCTCTGCAGCCAAATCCTCGAACCCGACCGAGGCATTGACCAGGTCACGCAGAATCAGCCGCGCGACATGCGGCTCGCCATTGAGAAAAGCGGTCGCCGCCTCGTCGAGCATGGCCTTGGCAAAGGCCGGATCGCGCACCGCGCGTTCCTTCACCGTTTCCTTGAAATCCCGTGTCAGTGCCACCTTGCTATCTCCTGGGCTATCGCCTGGCTAGCTGACCCATGCACCGAAAGCGCCAGGCTTCTCGCCTCCCCTTGCAGTTCATCGCAAACGGAAGACAATTCGCCGCGCTTACACATTGCTGACAGCGTAGCGATGGAGTGGGAGTGTAAGCAGGCCAGTGCCGCAATCACCGCGCACAACACATTGTTTTTCCGTAGGAAAACTGGAGCGGGCGAAGGGATTCGAACCCTCGACCCCAACCTTGGCAAGGTTGTGCTCTACCCCTGAGCTACGCCCGCTCTGGCGCCTGACGGCCCTCGCCAAATGGCGGCGGGCCGGGGTGAGGCGGGCGGTTAGCATCGGGGCCGCTATCGGGCAAGGGCTAAAAAGCGTCCGGCGCGGGTAATGTGGCGCGGTGCACCCGGCTGTTGGCAAGTCGCGCTTTCACCCTTCACAAATGCGCCGAAAAGCCCAAATTGGGGCGCATTCCAAATCAACTAACCGGAGCAGTCCCCTTGGCAAGCCTTGGCCTCAATATCGAAGAGCAGAAGGCGGTCGATCGATTCCGCACGAACGTCGCCGAACCTTCGATGACCAGCCTCGTCATCCTCGATTTCTGGGCGGAATGGTGCGGGCCGTGCAAGGCGCTGACCCCGGTGCTGGAAAAAGTCGCGGCGGATTATGCCGAAAAGGGCGTGATTCTGGCCAAGGTCAATGTCGACGAGGAAGCCTTCATCGCCGCGCAGTTCCAGGTGAAATCGATTCCCACGGTCTATGCGCTGTTCCAGGGCCAGCCGGTGGCCGATCTAACCAATGCCCGCAGCGAAACGCAGCTCAAGGGCATTCTCGACCAGCTGCTGGCCAAGCTGCCGGTGAAGGCCGGGGCAGGCGGCGAGGCAGAGCAGGACATAGCGCCGCTGCTCGATATGGGCGAGGAAGTGCTGGCGACCGGCGACGGCGAGCGGGCGGCGAATGTCTTCGCCCAGATCGTCGAGATCGCGCCGGGCAATGCCCAGGCCAATGCGGGGCTGATCCGCGCGCTGGCGATGGCCGGACAGACGGCGGAGGCGGACGGCGTGCTGGCCGCGCTCGATCCGGAGCTCGCCAAGGACCCGGTGGTGGAACGCGCGAAGATCGCGCTCGAACTGGCCAAGGCCAAGCCGGAGGACGGCGAGCTCGACCGGTTGCGTGCCGCCGCCGAGGCCGCGCCGAAGGACATGGAGGCACACCTGACCTTCGCGACAGCCGCTTTCGCCGCCGGCCACCGCGATGCTGCGGCGGAGACGCTGCTGAGCATGATCGCGATCGATCGCGAGTGGAACGAAGGCGCGGCGCGGGCCAAGCTGCTCCAGATGTTCGAGGCGATCGGGCTGGAAGACCCCTGGGTCGCGGCGACCCGGCGCAAGCTGTCTACCGTGCTGTTCGGGTAAGCATGGCCGCCACCCGCATCTCGATCTTTCCGCTGGCCGGCGCGGTGCTTTATCCCGGCCTGCAGCTACCGCTGCACATCTTCGAACCGCGTTACCGCGCGATGATCGGCGATGCGCTGGCGCGCGACCGGCGGGTCGGCATGATCCAGCCGCAGCGCGATTTCGACGGCGCGCCGCTGTTCGCGATCGGCTGCCTCGGCCATATCGACCAGGTCGAGGCGATGGACGACGGGCGCTACAATATCGTGCTCGAAGGCGAGGCGCGGTTCCGCATCCTGCGCGAGCTCGAAGTGACCACCCCGTTCCGCCAGATCGAAGCGGAATTGCTCGAAGAGCCCGAGGGCCAGCACCTCGCGCCGGTGGAACGCGCGCTGTTCGAACGCGAATCGCGACGATTCGCCGATGCCCAGGGCTATAGTGTGGACTGGGAATCGGTGGCGCGGCTCGACGATGTCTCGCTGATCAACGGCGTCTCGCAGATCGCGCCATTTGACGCGGCGGCGAAACAGGCGCTGCTGGAGGCGCCCGACATCGCCGCGCGCTGCGAGCTGCTGGTGCAGCTGATGCAGTTTTTCGGGCGGCGCGATGGCGGCGATGACCGGGTGACCTTGCAGTAGGTTTGCCTTCGGGCTTAATTACCCCACCGCCGCCCGCAGCCCGTCGATGACATATTGCGCCGCCAGCGCCGCCAGCAGCACGCCGAGCAGCCGGGTGATCACCGCTTCGACTTTCGCGCCGGCCAGCTTCATCAGCGGCCCTGCCGCCGCGAGCGCCGCGAAGGTCAGCAGCATCACCGCTGCCAGGGCCGCCAGGATGGTCAGGGTCGCCCCGGTGCCTTCGGCCTGGGCCATCAGCAGCATGACCGAGGCGATCGAGCCGGGTCCGGCGATCATCGGCATCGCCATGGGGAAGACCGAGACATCCTCGATCTCGCCGGGCGGATGGGGCTGGGCGCGGACTTCCTCGGCCCGCTTCTCGCGGCGCTCGGTGCGCTTTTCGAACACCATGTCGAGCGCGATGAGGAACAGCATGATGCCGCCGGCGATGCGGAAGCTGTTGAGTTCGATATGCAACGCGGCGAGCAGCTGTTCGCCGAACAGCGCGAACAGCACGAGGATCGCCGCGGCGATGAGCGCAGCGCGCGCGGCCATGCCGATCGCCTGGCGGCGGCTCGCCCCGCCGGTCAGCCCGGCGAAAATCGGCGCGCAGCCGGGCGGGTCGATCACGACGAAAAGCGTGACGAAGGCGGAGACGAACAGGTCGAGCATGTCACTCGGCAGGGACGCGCGCCGCCAGAACTTCGCGCAGTTCGCCATCCTTCCATATGTGCAGGACGAAGTGCCGCGCGCCGTTGCCGAACACGCTCGTGGTCCAGCTGAGCGTGCCGTCGTCGGAGCCTGCCGTAGCGGAATCCGCCAGCGTGCCCGAGCTGTCACCTGACGCCACCGCCATCCCAGGGGGAGCATTCCCGCAATCCGCGACGGTTGCGGCGACCGTTTCGGTGGCGGAAGCTTCGCCGCCATCGGCCAGACTCATGTCCAGCACCCATTTGTAGGCGCCGCTCTTCTTTTGCCGCTGCCACACTGTGGCGAAATCGCCGGTTGAGCCGGGCCGCAGCCAATCGCCGCGCGTCACGGCATAGGAGCCGTCGCAGCTCGACCAGACTGCGGTGGGCTGCCATTTGACCGGGACCGGCGGATCGGCCCTGCCCTTGAGCCAGGTGGCGGCCTTGACCCGTTGCGGCACAAACATTTCGGCATCGGGGGCGGCGGTTTCGCGGAAGGCAGTCCACTGGCCCTTTTGCTGGGCCAGGGTATTGAACGCGAGTTCGGCGGCGATCACCGCGCTGGGATCGGCGGAGGGTTTGAGCGGCGGCCCCTTGCCGAAATCGCGCGCGCCCTGGGTGCAGGCGGCGGCCAGCAGCGCCAGCGCGAGGATCGCACGGTTCAAATCGCGTCCTCGGCGAGGGCAAGCCCCTCGTTGCGGTGCGCGGCGACCAGGGTGTTGCGCAGCAGCACCGCGATGGTCATCGGCCCGACTCCGCCCGGCACCGGGGTGATCGCGCCGGCGACTTCGGAGACCCCGGCGAAATCGACATCGCCGACCAGACGCCCCTTGGTCTCGCCCTCGGCGGGGGGCAGACGGTTGATGCCGACGTCGATCACCGTCGCGCCTGGCTTCACCCAGTCGGCCTTGACCATTTCCGTCCGGCCAACGGCGGCGACGACGATATCGGCGCGCCTGACCACATCGGGCAAATTTTTCGTCCGGCTGTGGGCGATGGTGACGGTGCAGCTTTCCTTGAGCAGCAATTGCGCCATCGGCTTGCCGACCAGGATCGAGCGGCCGATCACCACCGCGTCGAGACCCGAGAGGCTCCCCAGCCGGTCCTTCAGCAGCATCAGGCAGCCCAGCGGGGTGCAGGGAACGAGGCCTGGCAGGCCGAGCGCGAGGCGGCCGGTGCTGATCGGGGTGAGGCCATCGACGTCCTTGCCCGGCTCGATCGCATCGACCACCGCCTGTTCGTCGAGACGATGCGGCAGCGGCAGCTGGACGAGGATGCCATCGACCGCCGGGTCGTTGTTGAGCCGCCTCACCAGATGCAGCAGTTCCTCCTGCGTGGTTTCGGCCGGCAACATGAACTGGAAGCTTTCCATGCCGCAGGCGAGCGTCTGCTTGCCCTTGGAGCGGACATAGACCTGGCTCGCCGGATCCTCGCCGACCAGCACCACCGCCAGCCCCGCCTTGCGGCCTGCGGCCTGCTCGAAGCTGGCCGCCAGATCGGCCACCCGCCCGCGCAGGGTTTCGGCGAAGGTCTTGCCGTCGATGATCGCGGCTTGGCTCATACCGCCGACATGGCCACGTTGCGCAGAACGATCTGCAAGACCTGCAACAGGATGATCAGCACCATCGGCGAGAAATCGATCGCCCCGGTATCGGGCATGATCCGCCGGATCGGCCCGATCAACGGCTCCAGCAGCGCATTCACCGCCCGCCACACCGCCGCGACGAAATCGTTTTGCATGTTGATCACGTTGAAGCTGATCAGCAGACTCATGACGAATTGCACGATCACCAGCATGACGATGACCGAGATCAGGTAGCCGACGATCTGGAAGAGCGTGAGTGCAAGCAAGGGCCGGTCCTTTCGGGGCGGAATTGGCGTGCTGATAGCCGAGGCGGGGCGCGGGGGGCAAGGTCGGGGCCGAGAAATCTCCCCTCCCGCAAGCAGGAGGAGGATTACCCTGCCCGGATCAGCGTGCCCGCGCCCTTCGAGGTGAAGATTTCCAGCAGCATCGCGTGCGGCACCCGTCCGTCGAGCACCACCGCCGCCTCGCAGCCGGCCTCGACCGCGTGGATGCAGGTTTCCAGTTTGGGGATCATGCCGCCCGAGATGGTGCCGTCCGCCCGCAATTTGGCGATTGCCGCCGGAGTGAGGTCGGTGAGCAGCTTGCCCTGCTTGTCGAGCACGCCCGCGACATCGGTCAGCAGGAACAGCCGCGCCGCGCCCAGCGCCGCCGCCACCGCGCCTGCCATCGTATCGGCGTTGACATTATAGGTCTCGCCGTCCGCCCCCGGCGCGATCGGGGCGATCACCGGGATCATCCCGGCGGCGCAGATCGTCTCGATAACCGCGATATCGACGCTCTCGGGCTCGCCGACGAAGCCGAGATCGACCACCTGTTCGATCTGGCTGCCGGGATCGCGGCTGGTGCGGGTGACCTTGCGCGCGGTGACCAGCCCGCCGTCCTTGCCGGAAATGCCGATCGCCTTGCCGCCGGCCCCGGCGATCCAGCCGACCAGCTCCTTGTTGATCGCGCCCGACAGGACCATTTCGGCGACCTCGGCGGTTGCCTTGTCCGTGACCCGCAAGCCATCGACAAAACGCGATTCGACGCCGAGCTTCTTGAGCATGTTGCCGATCTGCGGGCCGCCGCCGTGGACCACCACCGGATTGATCCCGACCGCTTTCAGCAGCACGACATCCTCGGCGAAATCGCGCGCCAGCTCGGGATCGCCCATTGCGTGGCCGCCGTATTTGACCACGAAAGTGCGCCCGGCATAGCGCTGCAAATAGGGCAGCGCCTCGACGAGGGTTTCGGCCTTGGCCAGCATCAGCGGATCGTGGGTGTCGGACATGGGCGCGCTTTAAAGTGCTGCGCGGGGAAATGAAGTGTTTTTCATGTTCCCTGGGCCAGCCGCCTCCCCACCCGCACTACGATCCAGATCACTAGCGGCACCATCACCGCCGACAGCACCAGCTTGGCCAGCATCTGCCCGGCCATCAGTTCGGCGATCGGGCGCACGCCATAGAAGGAGACGGTGATGAAAATCAGCGTGTCGACAATCTGCGAAGCCGCCGCCGCAATGAAACCGCGCAGGGGAGCGAACCGACCGGTTGCCGCCCGCAGGCGCTCGAAAATCCAGATGTTGAGCGTCAGGGAAACACCATAGGCGACAATCCCCGCCGCCATCATCCGCCAGCTTTGCCCCAGGATCACCGGAAAGGCTTCCTTGGCAGGCTCATACATACCCGGATCGGTCGGCAGCTGCAGGACGAAGAAAGTCAGCAGGATGGCGGTGACCAGCGGCACGAACCCATAACGCGCCAGACGGTCGGCGACCGGCTTGCCGTGCAGTTCGGCGATGGCGCTGGAAATCGCGATGAGCATCAGGAAGGGAAAGATGCCGGCCTCGACCGCGAGCGGACCCAGCGCGACCTGCTTGGCCCCCAGCACCCCGGCTATGGTCACCATGCCGCCATAGAGCGCGCTGAACAGCAGCAACGAGCGCGGCATTGTGGCGGAAGCATCGGTCATTTGGCGTCCCCCAGGATCATCTGCGCGCCCTTTTCGGCGATCATCATCACCGGCGCATTGGTGTTGCCCGATGTGATGCGCGGCATGACCGAGGCGTCGATCACGCGCAAGCCCTCCGCGCCGGTCACCCGCAGCCGCGAATCCACGACACTGCCCATCGCCGCCGTGCCCACCGGGTGGAAGATGGTCGTGCCGATCTCGCCTGCCGCGCGTTGCAGCTCCTCCTCGTTCGCAAAGCCAGGTCCGGGGCGAACTTCCTCGGGACCATAGCGCGCCAGGGCGGGCTGGGCGGCGATGGCGCGGGTGATGCGGATCGCCTGGGCGGCGGTGCGGCGGTCAGTCTCGGTGGCGAGGTAATTGGGAGCGATGACGGGCGCAGCCGCCGGATCGGCGCTGGCGATCGCGGTCCTTCCCCGGCTTTCCGGCCGCAGATGGCAGACGCTGGCGGTGAAGGCGGGGAAGGGATCGAGATCGCCGCCAAAGGCCGCCAGGCTGAGCGGCTGGACGTGGTATTCGAGATCGGAGGTGGCGAGGCGCGGGTCGCTCTTGACGAACATGCCGAGCTGGCTTGGCGCCATCGCCATCGGGCCGGTGCGGCGAGCCAAGTATTCGAGGCCGATCAGCGCCTTGCCGATCAGGCTGGAGGCGCGGGTGTTGAGTGTCGCGACATTGCTGACCCGGAAGGCGCAGCGCAGCTGCAGGTGGTCCTGCAGATTGCCGCCGACCCCGGGGCGGTCGATCAACGGGGTAATGCCCAGGCCCGCCAGCCGAGTTGCATCGCCAATCCCCGAACGCTCGAGGATCGCCGGCGAGCCGATCGAGCCGCTTGCCAGCAGCACCTCGCCGCGCGCTTTGGCGATGCGTTCCTCGCCGCCCAGCCGGTAAGCGAGCCCGACAGCCCGGCCCTCTTGGAACACCACCCGGTCGGTCGTGGCCCCGGTCACCACCTTGAGGTTCGACCGGCTGCGCACCGGCTTGAGGAAGGCATCGGCGGCGCTCCAGCGCCAGCCTCGCCGCTGGGTGACGTCGAACAGGCTGGAGCCGGCATTGTCGCCCCGGTTGAAGTCCGCGACCGGGGCCACGCCCCACTCCGCCGCCGCGCGCTGGAAAGCCTCGAGTATTTCCCAGCGCAGCCGCTGCTGATCGACCCGGATTTCTCCGCCCGCGCCGTGGAATTCCCCTGCTCCGGAATAATGATCCTCCGCCCGCTTGAAGAAGGGCAGCACCTCGTCCCAGCCCCAGCCGTCGCAGCCCGCCTGCCGCCAACCGTCGTAGTCCGCCGCCTGGCCGCGCATGTAGATCATGCCGTTGATCGATGAGCAGCCGCCCAGCACCCGCCCGCGCGGATATTTGAGGCTGCGGCCATTCAGCCGCGGCTCGGCTGCGGTCTGGTACATCCAGTCGGTGCGTGGATTGCCGATGCAGTAAAGGTAGCCGACCGGCACCTTGATCCAGATGTAATTGTCGCGCCCGCCCGCCTCCAGCAGCAACACGCGGTTACGCGGGTCCGCGCTCAGCCGGTTGGCGAGCACGCAGCCGGCGCTGCCGGCGCCCGCGATGATATAATCGAATTCTTCCATATTGCGTGTCGCAATTGCGCCGATAGTCTCCGCCGCGCAATTCGCAAACAGGAGAACCTGAAAATGACCGATCCCCGCGCCTTCATCCAGACGATGATCGCCCTCGCATCCGCATCCTTCGGCCTGGTCGCCGCGCTGGCCTGGAACGAGGCGATCAAGGCGTTGCTGGCCAAACTGGGCCTCGGAGAGGATCTGACCGGGCTGTTCACCTATGCCATTCTGGCGACGGCGCTGGCGGTGGTGGTGCTGTCGCTGCTAGGCAAGGCGGCGGCGCGGGTCGGCGGCGAAGCGGCGTTTCAGCGCGAAGCCGAAGGCTGACCGCAGCCATTCAGTTTGGCGCAAGGCTGCCCGGTGGTATGATTGCTGCAGGGGAGTCGAGTCGATGGGCAAATCGGGGTCGCGGCGAGAAATCCTGCTTGGTTTTCTGGCATCCTTGGCGGTGCCATCAGCAGCGCGCGCGCAGCAGGCGGCACCCGATCCCTTGCGCCAATTGCTCGGTCAGGCCCTGCCGCAGGAACTGCGCGCGATCCTGCCGGGCGAGGCGTTTCAGGCGGTCGAATTCGTCCAGTCGCTGGTCTCGCTGGAGAGCCAGGCCAAGGCGCTGAAGCTGCCAAAATCGAAGCTTTCCCTGAGTGAAACCCCGATCCCCGCCGACCTCGATCAGCTTTACCGGCTAGCCCTGCCCCGGCTGGTCGCGCTGATCGACCGGGCGGAATTGCGCAATCTCGGCCTCGCCGATCAGGCCGGCGGGCTGCTGGCGAAGCTGCATGCCACCCAGCATGTCGCCCCGGCCGCGTTGGGGAGCTTTGCCTTGCCTGGCGGCGACACTACGCCTGCGCTGCGGCTAGATCCCGGATCGGACCAGGCGGTCGAGATTGTCCGGCCGGGTATCGAACTGCCGGCGGTGATGATTCCCGATCCCGAACCCGCAGAAACCGAGCCGCAATCGCCCGCGACGATCCGCCGCTCGCTGAAGTTCCCCGACCTGGCCGAAGAATACGTCGCAATGTTCAAGAGTTTGAGCCTGCGCCCCGAATACGGCCAGTCGGCCGACTGGCACCTGACCATGATGCGCCAGTCGCGGCCGCGCTATCAGGCGGCGGGGCAGCGCACCGGGGTGCCGTGGTATTTCATTGCGGCAATCCACGGACTGGAGGCGAGCTTCAACTTCCGCGCCCATTTCCACAATGGCGACTTTCCGCTGACCAGCCGCACCCGCCAGGTGCCCGCCGGCCGCCCCACCGTCTGGCTGCCGCCGAGCGACTGGGAGAACAGCACCGTCGATGCGCTGCGGCTGATGGGCTTTGCCGGAGCCAGCGACTGGAGCCTGGCGCGCACGCTCTACCGGCTGGAGGCGTTCAACGGCTTCGGCTACCGCAGGATCGGCCGGGCGAGCCCCTATCTGTGGAGCTTTTCGACCCATTACGTGCGCGGCAAATTCGTCGCTGACGGCGCCTACAGCGCCCGCGCCCGCTCGCAGCAATGCGGCACGGCGGTGATGCTCAAGCTGCTCGACGAAGCCGGCGAGATCTCGCTGGCTTGAGCCTGGCGCGACGGGAGGCCGGGCCGGCTTCAGAACTCCACTTTGATCGTCGCGCCCCAGCTGCGCGGGTCGCTGGGCTGGGCGGCGGGCGGTTGCTGCTGGTGTTCATGCGGGTTCTCCTGTCTGGTCAAAAGTCGTGGCGCGCCGGGGCCGGATCAGCACGGTGTCGCCGGGGGCGGGGGCGGTGTGGCTGGCGTCGAGGTCGATCTCGATCACGCGCTGGCCGCCATCGAGCGTGCCTTCGAGCCGCCAATAGCCGCCCTTGCGGAACACATTGTCGATCAGCACGGGTTCGCCGCCACCGGCATCGCCGACGATCTCGATGTCGTGCGGGCGGACGTGGAGGCCGCCCCCCAGCAGGTTGGTCTCGCCGACGAAGTTCGAGACGAACGGTGTCGCCGGCTCCATGTAGACCTGCTCGGGGGTGCCGACCTGGTCGATCCGGCCGTGGTCCATGACGACGACGCGATCGGCCAGCTCCAGCGCCTCTTCCTGATCGTGGGTGACGAAGATCGAGGTCAGCCCCATCTGCTTGTGCAGGTCGCGCAGCCAGCGGCGCAGGTCCTTGCGCACCTTGGCGTCGAGCGCGCCGAAGGGCTCGTCGAGCAGCAGCAGCCTGGGCTCGATCGCCAGCGCCCGCGCCAATGCGACGCGCTGGCGCTGGCCGCCGGAAAGCTGGCCGGGGTAGCGCGCGCCCAGCCCTTCGAGCTGGACGAGGCGCAGCAGCTCCTCCGACCGCGCCCTGATCGCCGCCTTTGCAGGGCGATCCCTGGCCTTGCGCACGGTCAGCCCGAAGGCGACGTTCTCGGCCACCGTCATGTGGCGGAACAGCGCGTAATGCTGGAATACGAAGCCGACCTGGCGCTCGCCGACGGACCGCTCGGAGACATCCTCGCCGTTGAACAGCACCTGGCCTTCGTCCTGGAACTCGAGCCCGGCGATGATCCGCAGCAAGGTGGTCTTGCCCGATCCGGAGGGGCCGAGCAGGGCGATGAACTCGCCCGGCCGCACCTCGAGATCGATGCCGTGCAGCGCCGGGTACTGGCCGAAGCGCTTGGTGATGTTCTCGACCGCGATCAATGTCCTGCTCCCCCTTGATGCAGATCGAAGCGCCATTCGAGCGCGCTCTTGACGACCAGCGTCACCAGCGCGAGCGCGGCCAGCAGCGAGGCGACCGCGAAGGCGCCGACGAAATCGTATTCGTTGTAGAGAATCTCGACATGCAGCGGCATGGTGTTGGTCTCGCCGCGGATGTGGCCCGAGACCACCGAGACCGCACCGAACTCGCCCATCGCCCGCGCGTTGCACAGCAGCACGCCGTAAAGCAGGCCCCAGCGGATGTTGGGCAGGGTGACGTGCCAGAAGGTCTGCCAGCCGTTGGCGCCCAGCGAGATCGCCGCTTCCTCGTCGTCCTTGCCCTGTTCCTGCATCAACGGGATCAACTCGCGCGCGACGAAGGGGAAGGTGATGAAGACGGTCGCCAGCACGATGCCCGGAACCGCGAAGACGATCTTGACATCATGCTCCGCCAACCATGCTCCAAGCCAGCCATGCGCGCCGAACAGCAGCACGAAGATCAGCCCCGAGACCACCGGCGAGACCGAGAACGGCAGGTCGATGAAGGTGACCAGCAGGTTGCGCCCCGGAAAGCTGAACTTGGTGATCGCCCAGCTCGCGGCGACGCCGAACACGACGTTGAGCGGCACGCTGATCGCGGCGATCAGCAGCGTCAGCCGGATCGCCGCCAGCGCATCGGGGTTGCGGATGGCTGCGAAGAATGCGCCGATACCCTGCTTGAACGCCTCGGTGAACACCGCGACCAGCGGCAGCACCAGGAACACCGCGAGGAAGGCCAGCGCGAGACCGATCAGCGCCGCTCTGGCAGCGCGCCCTTCGGCGGTCGAAGCCGTGCGGCTCATGATCCGAGCCTCCGGCGGCGCACCGCCTGCCAGGCGTTGAGCCCGAACAGGATGGCGAAAGAGAAGATCATCATTACCGTGGCGATCGCGGTGGCGCCGTCGTAGTTGTATTGTTCGAGCTGGGTGACGATCAGCAGCGGGGCGATCTCGGTCTTGCCGGGCATGTTGCCCGAGATGAAGATCACCGAGCCATATTCGCCGACCCCGCGCGCGAAGGCGAGGGCGAAGCCGGTGGTGAGCGCCGGAAAGATCGCCGGAAAGATGACGCGGTTGAAGGTCTGGAGGCGGCTGGCGCCCAATGTCGCAGCGGCTTCCTCGACCTCCTTGCCGAGGTCGGCCAGCACCGGCTCGACCGAGCGCACGACGAAGGGCAGGCCGATGAACACCAGCGCAATGGTGATGCCGATGGCGCTGAACGCCACCTTGATGCCCAGCGGTTCGAGATACTGCCCGAGCCAGCCGTTGGGCGCGTAAAGCGCGGTCAGCGCGATGCCGGCGACCGCCGTCGGCAAGGCGAAGGGCAGGTCGACCAGCGCGCCGACGACGCGCCGGCCCGGAAAGGCATAGCGCACCAGCACCCAGGCGACGAGCAGGCCGAACACGGCATTGACCAGCCCGGCGGCGGCGGCGGTGCCGAAGCTCAGGCGATAGGCCGCCATGGCGCGGGGGGAGAAACCGGTGGACACGAAATCGTTCCAGCCCATGCCCGCCGACTTGAGCACGATTGTCGCCAGCGGGATCAGCACTATCAAAGTGAGCCAAGCCAGGCTGAAGCCGAAGGTCAGCGCGAAGCCGGGCAATACGGAAGGCTGTCTCCAGCCTCGCCAACGGTGGGCAAAATCGGACATCTGCGGTGGCCTGCTCGAATGTGCGGGAGGGGAGAGGTTGGCTTGCTTGCCAGCCTAGTTGGCGGCGTAGATGCGGTCGAACACGCCGCCATCGTCGAAAAAGGTCTTCTGCGCGGTCGCCCAGCCGCCGAAGTCCTTGTCGATGGTGACCATGTTGATCGCGGGGAACTGGGCCTTGAACTGTTCGGCCACAGCGGCGCTGCGCGGGCGGTAGAAATTGCGCGCGATCGCCGTCTGCGCCTCGGGAGTGTAGAGGAATTCGAGGTAGGCCCTGGCCACCGCTTCGGCGCCATGCTTCTTCGCATTTTCGGCGATGACGGCGACTGGCGGCTCGGCGAGGATCGAAATCGACGGCACGACAACTTCGAACTTGGCTCCACCTTGCTGATTTCGGCCGAGCTCCTTCTCGGCGAGGAACGCCTCGTTTTCCCAGGCCAGCAGCACGTCGCCGATGCCGCGTTCGACGAAGGTGGTGGTCGATCCGCGCGCGCCGCTGTCGAGCACGGGGACCTGCGCGAACAACTGCTTCACATAGGTTTCGGCCGCCGCATCCGATCCGCCGGCCTTGCGGCCATAAGCCCAGGCGGCAAGAAAGTTCCAGCGCGCGCCGCCGCTGGTCTTGGGGTTGGGCGTGATCACCTGGACGCCGGGCTTCACCAGGTCGCCCCAGTCCCCGATGCCCTTGGGATTGCCCTTGCGGACCAGGAACACGATGGTCGAGGTGTAGGGCGCGCTGTTGTCCGGCAGCGCTTTCTGCCAATCGGCGGGGAGCAGCTTGCCCTTGGCGGCGATCGCGTCGATGTCATAGGCCAGCGCCAGCGTCGCGACATCGGCCTCCAGCCCGTCGATGATCGCCCGGCTCTGCTTGCCCGAACCGCCGTGGCTCATCTTGAAAGTGACGTCTTGCCCGCTCCTGGCTTTCCACGCGGCGGCGAAGGCGGGGTTGATCGCCTGGTAGAGCTCGCGCGTCGGATCGTAGGAGACGTTGGTGATCTCGACCGCATTGCCCGCCTCCTCGCCGCCGCCCGAGCAGGCGGAGAGCGCAAGCGCCAGACCGGAAGCGGCGAAAAGCAACAAGCGGCGCGTGCTGGCCCCGGTGATCATCGTGTTGTCTCCCTCGTGGCGTCCACCGTATAAACTCAACTAAATTACTAGACATCAAAGCAGTTCTGTAGGGCGCGATAGTTCAGCTTTATACTCTATTGAAACAGTAGAATATGGGGCCCGCGCTGCGATCTATGCCCGGCAACACCGCGCGCAAGGCCGACGCCGGGGTTACCCGGCGCCGGCTCGATGATCGTCGCGCCGGGGTCCAACTCGCCATTAGGCTCGGCATCTGCGATCATTGCGTGGGCGATGCGATAGGTCATCGCTCGTGCTCCGTGAGGACAAAATCGAGTGTTCAACTCGCCGTCCGGTTAGCTCCGCCATTAACTCAATCTGTTTAGTAGACAATGGTCGGGCGGCTAATCGAGCGGAATTTTCGACCAACCGAGTGAAGGACCGGCAAGGGTGCACAAGCGCCTGCAAGTTTTTCTTGAAACCGCCGAGACATGCTTTGCAGGACAAGCTCAATCAAATCGGTAGTAATCGATCGGTTGCTAGACCATCGTGGATACGCTGGCGCGGCGCGGCTGGCTTGCCCCGCGAGCAGCGGATAGGACGCAACAATGGACAGCCAGCTTCTCGCCATTTGCCTGCTCACGGCGGCGATCAATCTGATCGGCGCACTGGCCTATGCGGCGCGCATCGCCGGGGTGCGCACGCGCCGCATCGCCCTGAGCTTTGCCCTGTTCAACATTCTGGTGCTGGTGTCGCGCACCTCGAACAGCTTCCTCGGACCCTTCCTCGCCAAGCGGATCGAAAGCCGTCTGGCTGATGGCGGCGGCGAGGCTTTGCTGGGCGATTTCCGGCTGGTGCTGCTGTCGGCGAGCATCGCGGTTTTTGCAGGGATCGTGCTTGTGCCCACTGGCCAGCGCCTGTTCTCGCGGGCGATCGGCTATTTCCAGGAGCACCGCTCGACCACCCGCATGCTCCTGCGCAGCGCCTCTCCCGCCGGGCTGCGCACGATCCGCGACGCCGTCGCCTTGCCCAGCGCCGGGCAATTGCAGGCGCTCGCCAGGCCGCGCGGGGTTGGATGGGGGGTGCTGCTGGCCAATTGCCTCGCGCAGGCGCTACTCACGGTCGGCGTGCTCGCCTCGCTCTATGCCGGCTACCTCAACCCGGAATTCCGCGTCACTGCCTCGCAGCTCTCTGCGGTGATCAACGGCTTCGCGACGATCCTGCTGTTCGCGCTGATCGACCCGCAATTGTCGGTGATGACCGACGATGTCATCGACGGACGGATCGACGAGGCGACCTTCCGCAGGACGATTGTCTGGATATCGGTCAGCCGGCTGGCGGGAACCCTGCTGGCGCAGGCCGTGTTCCTCCCTGCGGCGGGGCTGATCGCCCTGGTGGCGAACTACGTTTAGCAGCGGAGCGTCAACAGGATGTTGAATTGCCGGTCACGCCGCAGCCGCCTTGCAGTGCCGGTCGATCCAGGCCTGGTGCGTGGGCAGACCCTCGGCGGCGGCAGCCAGCGCGGCTTCCAGCTTGCGCAGCCACGCGCTGCGGTCGTCGGCCCGGTGGTGCAGCAGCGGGTCGCGGCCTTCGGGGATATTGCCCTGGCCGATATGGACGGCAAGCCAGCTTGCCGGCGCGAACAGATCGGCGTCGCGCGCCAGCAGGCGTCCGTAGCGGCGGAAGTGATCGATCTTCCAGCGCAGCGTGTCGGGAATGTCCATCGCCCCGCAATAGCGCCACAGCTCGCTGTCGGTGCGCTCGGTCAACTTGTAGTGGAGGATGATGAAATCGCGGATGCGCTCGAATTCGTTGATGGCGATGCGGTTGTATTCATCGCTGACCAAGGGGTCGAAATTGCGATCGGGAAACAGCGCGAGCAGCTTCGAGATGCCCGCCTGGATCAGGTGGATGCTGGTCGATTCCAGCGGCTCCATGAAGCCGCCTGACAGGCCGATGGCGATGACGTTCTTGTTCCAGAACAGATTGCGCCGGCCGGTGACGAAGCGCAACGGCTTGGGATCGGCGAGCGCCTTGCCGTCGAGATTGGCGAGCAGCTTGGCGGCTGCCTCGTCGTCGGAAATGAAGTTGCTGCAATAGACATAGCCATTGCCGGTGCGGTGTTGCAGCGGGATCCGCCATTGCCAGCCCGCCTCGCGCGCGGTCGAACGGGTGTAGGGGGTGAACTCGCCCGCCTTTTCGCAGGGCACCGCCAATGCCCGGTCGCAGGGCAGCCAGTGGGTCCAGTCCTGATAGCCGGTCGCCAGCGCGCCCTCGATCAGCAGGCCGCGAAAGCCCGAGCAATCGATGAACAGATCGCCAGTGAAGCAGCGGCCATCTTCCAGCGTCACCGATTCGACGAAACCGCTTGTCCCGTTCTGCCCGACCGCGGCGATCTTGCCCTCGATTCGCGTGACGCCGCGCGTCTCGGAATAGGCGCGCAGGAAGCGGGCATAGAGGCCGGCGTCGAAATGATAGGCATAGCCAAAGGTGGAAAGGACATTGCGCGGATCGCCTGCGGGATGCGCGAACTTGCCCCGCTTGGCCGCCGCCCAGGCCATGCACAGGTCCTCGAGCAATGGCGCATCGCCGCGTGCCAGGGCATCGAGCCAGTATTGATGCAGCGGGACAAAGTCGAAATCGCGCCCATGGGTGCCAAAGGGGTGAAAATAGCGGTGGTCCTGCCTGCCCCAGTCGACGAATTCGATGCCCAGCTTGAACGACCCCTGCGTCGCCCGGACGAATTCGTTCTCGTCGATGCCGAGCGACTGGTTGAAAGTCTGGATCGGCGGGATCGTCGCCTCGCCGACGCCGACCGTGCCGATGTCGTCGGATTCGATCAAAGTGATCGAACAATGCGCTTTCAAGGCGTTGGCCAGCGCAGCTGCGGTCATCCAGCCGGCAGTGCCGCCGCCAACGATTGTCACGGAGCGGATCGTTCGTTCGCCCTGCATCATTCCCACTCCAAGCTGCAATCGATTGCCTAGCCTTGTTGCACCGTTCCGCCAATCAATAATCCGGCGGGCGGATATCGAGCGCGATCATCAGCCGCTCGCCTTCGGCAAAGGGCGCGACGGCGTGCCACATCGTCGAGGGAAAGGTCACGACCATGCCGGGCTGCGGCGCGATGGTGCGATAGGGCGGCAGATCCAGTCCCAGCTCGGGCGGTGGTGCGCCGAAGATTATATGACCCGCAGGAGCTGGTCCGCGCTGTCCCTCGCCGGGAATCGCGACATACAGCGAGGAACTGAGCCAGCCCAGCGGATGGGTGTGCGGCACATTGCTGCCCTGCGCAGCCAGCCGCACCGACCAGCTGCCGCCCAGCAGCAAGTGGCCGCGCGGCCTGCCCAGCAGGGGATGGCCCTCCTCTGGCGCGGGCAGCCCGGCAATCAGGCTCCGGACAGCTTCCATCCAGGCATCGCGAGTGCGCTGGAGAATCGGTTCGCGGCGCAGCAGCACCGAACGATCGGTCTGGGTGCCGCCGCGCACGGTCTGTTCGGGATAGGGCTGCGCCATGGTGTGGAGACTGCGCAGCAGGCCGGCCAGCTCCTCGAGTTCGCCAATGCTCAGTCCGGCCTCGGCGACTGGATCAGGTGGCCTGGCCGGTCGAGCCAGTGGTGCCGGTCATCGCCCGCCAGCCGCCAGACCAGCGACTGATACGGCCAGAACAGGGCCGCCGAAGGGCCGCTCAGCAGCGGTGCAACAACCGCTTGCGCCTGGTCCAGCCGGTGGCGGCGCAGGGCGTGGCGAATGCGGCACAGGGCGATGGTATCTCCCCGAATATGCGCGGTGGCGGCGAGCAGGGCATCGGCATCTTCCCCGCCCCCGGCCTCGCCTTCGCCCCCATCCGCTTCCACCGCGACAAACAGCCGCGCTGCAAGGATTCCCGGTGTGGCGCCCAGTCGCCGCTCCGCCCGGTCAAGGATCGCCCGGCTGGCCGGCCAGTCGCGGGTCTGGGCGACGGCGGCGAACCAGGCCAGCCAGAGCGCGGCATTGTCCGGCTCGGCCGGGCAGGCCTCGGCATAGCTGGCGGCAAAAGTCGCGGCATCGCCGCCGGTCCAGCGCAGCGATGCCAGCACCTTGTGTCCGTCGAGCCAGCCGGGCTGCGCGCGGACTGCCGCCAGCAGCAGCGCCTCCGCGCCCTGCCGGTCGCCTTCGGCGGCCATCGCCGCCGCGCGGTTGCGCACGATCTCCGCATCGCCGGGCATCGCCGCCTGGACCTTAGCGAACAGCGCGGCGGCGGGAAGGCCAAGCTCGAAGCGTGTTTGCGCCTGCCCGAACAGCAGCGCCGGGGCGTCCGGGGCAGATTGCAGGGTCTCGGAAAACACCGCGTCGGCTTCGCTCAGCCGCTGCTCCTGGCGCAGCGCGAAGCCGAGCAGCTGACCTGCTTCAGGGTGCCCGGGCCGGTGCCGCCAGAGCGCGCGCAGCAAGTTTACCGAATCCTCGCCGCGACCGGCCTGCATCGCCTGCCTGGCAAGGCCTAGGTATTCGGCCAGCGCCGCTTCGCCGGGCGATTGCGCGCTCGCAATCGCCGGCAACAGCCCGGCGATCCGCTGCGCCAGATCCTTACCCGAACGATCCCGCATCACGGTTCCATGCCCCCATCGTCCTGGCGTGTCGAGACCCCGTCGCTGGACAAGAAATGGGCGGGAGCAGCCAGGCTGCTCCCGCCCCAGTTGGGAGGAGACCCGCCGCGAGCGGCGGACCGGTAACGAGCGTTCAGAAGCTGTATTTCACCGAGGCAGTGAAGGTGCGGCCGATTGCCGGCGCGCCGCCGATCACCGCCGGATTGACGCCGCTGTCGGAAATGCCGCCGTTGCCTCGGAAGTCGAACCTGTCGAACAGGTTCTGACCCTGGATCGCCAGTTCGAGACTTTCGATCGGGCGGACCCGGATCACGCCGTTGAATACGCCGCCGCCCGGATAGACGCGCAGCCCGTCGTCGACCGAGCTGGTCTGGCCGGTGGTGCTCAGCCCGACGCTGACGATATCGCCGAAGTCATAGTTGGCCGAGACGAAATAGCTCAGGTCCGGCATGCCCGGCGCGCGGGTGAAGGCAGTGGCGCCGGAAAGCTTGCGCTTGGCCTTGGTGTAGGTCGCGGTGGCATAGAGCGAGAAACCGCCGAACTGCAGATTGCCCTCGAATTCGGCGCCTTCCGACTTGAATTCCGCGTCGATGATGCAGCCGCCGGCGCCGCCGGGGCAGCGCGTCGCCGAGAGCTCGAAGGTGCTCTGGGTGAAGCTGGCCTTGAGCAGCGAGAAGGCGACCGAATAGCGGCCCGAGCCGATGTTGCCCTGGTTCTTGACGCCAAGCTCATGCTGCTTGACGAAATCGACCGAGGGCGTGAGGCCCGCCGGGGTAAGCGAACCGTCGGCATTGAACTTGCCGCTCAGCGTCTGGCGATCGCTGTTGAAGCGGCCGCCTTTCGAAGTGCGCGCGTAGAACGTCAGATTGTCCGCCGCCTTGAACAGGGCGCCAACCGTCCAGCTGGTGTATTTGCGCGAATAATTGAGCACTTCGCGCGTGCCATTGGCTGTCATCGCGCCGATCTGGACACCATCCGAATTGACCAGGAACTCCGGGCCGCCGCCGATCGCGGAGCCCGACGCCTTGACCCGGTCGAAGCGGACGCTGCCGTCGATGCCGAAGCGGTCGGCGTCGAGGTCGAGCGCGAAGAACGGCGCGGTGTTGGTGTAGGACAGATCGTAGTCGCGGGCGCAGCAATCGCCCCAATTGTTGTTGTAGCCGGCGATGCCCTGCTGGGTCAGCTTGGCGCCGGCCGCGTCGAACAGGTCGAGCTGCGAGGGATTGTCGCCGCTGACTTCGCGGGTCGACTTGTTGACATGCCAGTCCATCGCGATGGTCTGGTCCATATAGAACAAGCCGGCGCGCGCGGTGACCTTGCCCAGGCCCATGTCGAATTTACCGGTCAGCGCCAGATTGTTGGCGAAGCTGCCAAGATCGCGGATGTTGGTGCGGACGTTGACGTTGTTGTCGAGGTAGGTGCCGGTGAACAGCTGACCGGCGCGCGGCCCGCTGGCATAGCGGATCGCCGCGACCGTGGCGTTGGGCAGGCCCGGACGGGCAATGGTCGATCCCAGGATGCTGGACGTGCGCACGACGTTGAGGAACGGCGAGGCGAAGCCGCCGCTGATATCCGACCAGCGCATATTGTTCTCGACGGTGATCTGGTCCGAGATATCGTAATTGAGCAGGCCGCCGAATGACGTCTGCTTGGTGGTGATGCCGTCGATCTTGACCCGCTGCAGCACACGGTCGCGATTGAGGATCAGCATGTCCTGGTTGTAGATCGAATAGTTCGAGCTATTCCGGCCGTCGAAGCCCGGGAACGGCTGGATATTGCTGATGCTGAGGCCGTTGACCGTGGCGAGCGCGGGCGCGCCGGTGTAGTTGGGCTCCTGCGTGTCGGCGACCTTGACGAACAGGCGCAGGAAGCCCTTGCCTTCGCCGAACTCCTTGGTGAGGTTGCCCTTGAACTGGAAGCTGTCGCTGACGTTGTAGTCGGCCTTCAACGGGCCGCGGCCCTTCTTGAAAAATCCGCCGACATGGAAATACATGGTATCGTTGATCGGCCCGCCGTAGCGGAAATTTGCGCGGGTTTCGTCGAAGTTCACGCCCTTTTCGAGCTGGACGTAGCCGCCTTCGCGCTTGCCGGTGTGGCTGATGTAGTTGATCACTGCGCCCGGGGCCTGGCTGGCATAGGTCGAAACCGTGCCGCCGCGCACGGCCTGCACGTCGGCGGTGGTCGCGTCGAACTTGGTCCAGTAGTCGTTGTTGCCGAACTGGATGTCGCCGAACAGCACGGTGGGCAGCCCGTCTTCCTGCAACTGCACGAAGGGCGCGCCACCGGTCGCGACCGGAAGCCCGCGCACGGCGATGTTCGAATTGCCGCCCGGGCCGGATGTGCCGGCGACCTGGATGCCCGGCAGCATGCGGAACAGCTCGGCTTCCGAGCTGGGCTTGAAATTCTCGATCAGCTCGGAGCTGACGGTCGATACCGCGATCGAGCTTTCGATCTGGGTCTTGTCGCCGCCCGAAGCGGTCACGACGATTTCGTCGAGCCCGGTTGCTTCATCGGCAGCCGCGTCTTGCGCCAGCGCCGGCACCGCGCTCAACCCCATGATCGCCAGCGACGCCAGCGAGACGCAGCTCTTCAACATCGACTTGTTCATGTCATTCCTCCCTCGGGAAATTTCCCATACCCCGGCCGCGAATCGCGCAGCCTCGATCTTGCACTTCCACCGCCTACAATCGATTGCAAGAGATTTTCTGCAATCGATTGTTTTGCTGGCGGATAAAACGCATTTCGCTTTCCAGGTGTAGCAATTCTGTCACAGCCGGAAGGCCTGACCGACCTTCCGGCCGTGCCCATTTCGCGTGGCTGCCGCCTCGCTCGGCGGCTTTGGCCTTTGCATAGGCCTACAAGCCTGCTAGGCGCAATGCAATCGATTGTATTTTTGCCGGGCGGAGGACATGTTGATGCTCAAGAAGCTTGTTACCGCAGCCACTACCGTGATCGCCGCCACACATGTTCCCGTGCGCGCGGAACCGGTCGCGCAGGTCGCTTCGCCGGATGGCAGCATCGTGGTCAGCGTCGATACCGATGGCGACAAGCGGGTGCGCTATGCCGTCACCCGCCGCGGGAAAGCGCTGATCGCGCCGTCGCTGCTCGGCTTCGCTCTGACCGACAGCTACCCGATGCAGCGCGGCTTCGCCTTTCAGGGCAGCGAAACCGCGGCCAGCGATACGACCTGGGAGCAGCCATGGGGCGAGCGGCGCTTCGTACGCAGCCATTACACCGAGCTGCTGGTCCGCTTCAAACAGCCCGCCTATCTCCAGCGGGCGATGAACATCCGCTTCCGCGTGTTCGATAATGGCGTCGGCTTCCGATACGAGCTGCCCGAGCAGCCCAATCTCGAGACCATGCGCATCGCCGAGGAATTCACCGAATTCGACGTGGCGCAAGGCGGCAAGGCCTGGTGGATCGCCGGCGGCGACTGGAACCGCTATGAGCAGGTCTATCAGGCGACGCCGATCGACGCGGTCGCCACCGCCCACACGCCGATCGCGATGCGGCTCGACGACGGCACCCATCTTTCGTTCCACGAGGCGGCGCTGGTCGATTATTCGGCGATGTGGTTCAAGCGCTCGGAAGGCCGCAAGTTCCGCGCCATGCTATCGCCGTCGTCGCAAGGACCCAAGGTGGTGCGCGATACGCCCTTTTCCACTCCGTGGCGGGCAATCCGCATCGGCGACACTGCCGCCGCGCTGGTCGAAAACGACCTCGAGCTCAACCTCAACGAGCCGAACCGGCTCGGCGATGTCGGCTGGTTCAGGCCCGGCAAATATATCGGCATCTGGTGGGGGATGATCGCCGGCAAATGGAGCTGGGCGGAAGGCCCCAGCCACGGCGCCACCACCGCCCGCGCCCGGCAGCATATCGATTTCGCGGCAAAGCACGGCTTCTCCGGCGTGCTGGTCGAAGGCTGGAACAAGGGCTGGAACGGCGACTGGCTGGGCCATGGCGACGAATTCCGTTTCACCGAAGCCGCCCCCGATTTCGATCTCAAGGCGGTTGCAGCCTATGCGAAATCGAAGGGCGTGCGACTGATCGGCCATCATGAAACCGGCGGCAATATAGCAGTCTATGAAGCGCAGCTCGACGATGCGTTGAAGCTCTATGCCTCGCTCGGCGTCGATCTTGTCAAAACCGGCTATGTCGCCGATGCCGGGGGGATCATCGCCCCGGGAGACAGGCCCGGCGAAACCCGCATGGAATGGCACGACGGCCAGCGGCAGGTGCAGCATCACCAGAAGGTGGTCGAAACCGCCGCGAAATACCGCATCGCGATCAACCCGCACGAGCCGGTCAAGGACACCGGCCTCAGGCGCACCTGGCCCAACTGGGTGTCGCGCGAGGGCGCGCGCGGCATGGAATACAATGCCTGGGGCCAGTTCGCCAACAGCCCGGACCATGAGCCGACGTTGGTCTATACCCGCATGCTCTCCGGCCCGATGGATTTCACCCCCGGCATATTGTCGCTGAAAGGCTCAGGCGACGTGAAACTGGCCTCGACCCTGGCCAAGCAGCTGGGGCTCTATCTGGCGATCTATTCGCCGATCCAGATGGCCGCGGACTATCTGGAGAATCTTGAAGCCCACCCGCGCGAGCTCGATTTCATATCGAAAGTCCCCGCCGACTGGGCGGAAAGCCGCCTGCTGGCCGGCGAAGTCGGCGATTACGCGATCTTCGCGCGCAAGGATCGCCACAGCGACGACTGGTATGTCGGCGGTGTCAACGACGCCACGCCGCGAACGCTTGAGCTGAAGTTCGATTTCCTCGATGCCGGCAAGAGCTACACTGCCACCATCCATCGCGACGGCGAAGGCGCGACCTATGAAACCGAGGCCCGCCATACTATCGCGTTCGAAACCCGCAAGCTGCGGAAGGGCGACACCCTGTCGCTGTGGCTCGCGCCGGGTGGCGGCGCCGCCATTCGTCTGGCTGCGGGACGATAGGGCGCAAAGCGCAGGACACCGGAATGACCTTCACGGCCGATCGCTTGTTGTTGTTTGGCGCGACGGGCGATCTTGCCCGGCGGATGCTGCTGCCGTCGTTGTGCGCGCTGGATGCGGACCGGCTGGTTGCGGCGGGGTTGAAGATTGTCGGCACTGCGCGCGCCGCTCACGACGACGCGGGCTACCGGGCGTTTGCCCGCGCGGCGCTGGAGACCTATCTGCCCGAGCACCGCAAGCCGGCGATTCCGGGGTTTCTCGAGCGGCTGAGCTACCAGACGCTCGACGCCTCGACGACCCGCGGCTTCGGCGCGCTGGCGGAGAAGCTGGGGCCGATCGACGCCGGTCTGGCGATATTCCTGTCGACCGCGCCGAGCCTGTTCGAGCCGACCATCGCCGGGCTGGCGGCGAGCGGGCTGGCGGGCGAGCGGGTGCGGATCGGGCTGGAGAAGCCGCTCGGCAGCGATCTTGGATCGAGCCGCCAGATCAACGATTCGGTGGCGCATGCCTTTCCCGAGGAGCGGATTTTCCGGATCGACCACTATCTCGGCAAGGAGACCGTGCAGAACCTTTTGGCGCTGCGCTTCGCCAACATATTGTTCGAACCGCTGTGGAACGCGGCGCATATCGACCATGTCCAGATCACCGTGGCGGAGACGGTGGGCCTCGAAGGCCGGGCCGGCTTCTACGACGGCGCGGGGGCGCTGCGCGACATGGTCGCCAACCACATGCTGCAATTGCTGGCGCTGGTGGCGATGGAGCCGCCGGTCAGCTACGAAGCCACCGCGGTGCGCGACGAGAAGGTCAAGGTGCTGCGCAGCTTGCGGCTGGCCGGGCCGGACGAGACCGTCACCGGGCAATATGCCGCCGGCGCGATCGCGGGGCAGGCGGTGCCCGGCTATGCCGAGGAGCTGGAGCAGGCCTCCGCCACCGAGACGTTTGTGGCGATCAAGGCGCATATCGACAACTGGCGCTGGAAGGGGGTGCCGTTCTATTTGCGCACCGGCAAGCGGCTGCCCCGGCGCAAGACCGAGATCGTCGTCCAGTTCAAGCGCGTGCCGCATTCGATCTTCGCGGGGAAGGGCGCGCGCAGCGAGCCCAACCGGCTGGTCATCGGCATCCAGCCGGAAGAGAACATCGCCCTGTCGCTGATGGCCAAGGTGCCCGGGCTCGACCGCGAGGGGCTGCGGCTGAGGCCCGTGCCGCTCGACATCGCCATGGCCGACGCCTTCGCCGGGCCGATGAAGCGCATCGCCTATGAGCGGCTGCTGCTCGATCTGATCGAGGGCGACCAGACGCTGTTCGTGCGGCGCGACGAGGTCGAGGCGCAGTGGGACTGGATCGACGCGATCAGGGCGAGCTGGGCGGAGCATGGGGTGGTGCCGAAGAGCTATACCGCAGGCAGCTGGGGTCCGTCGGCGGCGATCGCGCTGGCCGAACGGGGCGGGGTGACGTGGCATGAGTGAAATATTTTCTCACACGAAGCCACGAAGCCACGAAGATGTTGCTCTTCGACCGAAGCCGCCACTTAATCTAACGTAGTCGATCCGGCATCGACCAGCATTGAGATTGAAGGGCGGCTTCGCCGAATGGCACTGCACCTTCGTGGCTTCGTGTCTTCGTGTGAGATTTTGAAACCTGTCCGGCTGGCAGTCCGCCAGCCATGACCCTCCACCCCGCCGTCGCCCGCGTCACCCAGCGCATCACCAGGAAGTCGCAGGACTCGCGCCGCCGCTATCTCGAGCTGATGGAGCGCGAGGGCGAGCGCCACGGCAGCCGCAGCTTCCTGTCCTGCTCGAACCTCGCCCACGGCTTCGCTGCGGCGGAGGGCGACAAAAGCGCCATCGCCGCCTCGCGCGGGGCCAATCTCGGCATCGTCACCGCCTATAACGACATGCTCTCGGCGCATCAGCCCTATGGCCGCTATCCCGAACAGATGAAGCTCTATGCCCGCGAGGTTGGCGCCACTGCGCAGGTCGCGGGCGGGGTTCCCGCCATGTGCGACGGGGTCACCCAGGGCCAGGACGGCATGGAGCTGTCGCTGCTGAGCCGCGATGCCATCGCCCTGTCCACCGCCGTGGCGCTGAGCCATGCGATGTTCGACGGCATGGCGCTGTTGGGCATCTGCGACAAGATCGTGCCGGGGCTGCTGATCGGGAGCTTGCGCTTCGGGCATCTGCCGGCGGTGTTCGTGCCGTCGGGGCCGATGCCCTCGGGGCTGGCCAACCAGGCCAAGCAGAAGGTCCGCCAGCTCCATGCCGAGGGCAAGGCGACCCGCGCCGACCTGCTGGCGAGCGAGAGCGCCTCCTATCATGCGCCGGGCACCTGCACCTTCTATGGCACGGCGAACTCCAACCAGATGCTGATGGAGCTGATGGGGCTGCATATTCCAGGCAGCGCCTTCGTGCCGCCGGGCACGCCCTTGCGCCAGGCGCTGACCCGCGCCGCCGTGCACCGGCTGGCGGAAATCGGCAAGGATGGCGGCGATCCGCGCCCGCTCGCCCGCCTGGTCGACGAGAAGGCGCTGGTCAACGCCTGCGTCGGGCTGCTGGCGACCGGCGGCTCGACCAACCACGCGATCCATCTGCCCGCCATCGCGCGCGCGGCGGGGATCCGGCTCGACTGGACCGATCTCGACGAGCTCTCCGCCGCAGTGCCGATGATCGCCCGGGTCTACCCAAACGGCGAGGGCGATGTGAACGCCTTCCACGCGGCGGGCGGCATCGGCTATGTCGTGCGCGAGCTGCTGGACGCCGGGCTGATCCACGGCGATGTGCCGACGGTGGCCGAGGGCGGCATGGCGGCCTATGGGGAGGAGCCGTATCTCGACGGCGATGCGCTCCAATGGCGGCCATCGCCCGCCGCCAGCGGCGACGCCGCCATGCTGCGCCCCGCCGCCGCGCCGTTCCTCGCCGATGGCGGCATGCGGCTGGTTGCGGGCAATCTCGGCCGCGCCACCTTCAAGACCAGCGCGGTCGCGCCCGAGCGCTGGACGATCGAGGCCCCGGCGCGCGTGTTCGACACCCAGGAGGCGGTGAACGCCGCGTTCAAGGCGGGCGAGCTCGACCGCGATGTGGTGGTGGTCGTGCGCTTTCAGGGCCCGCGCGCCAACGGCATGCCCGAGCTGCACAAGTTGACCCCGCCATTGGGCGTGCTGCAGGACCGGGGGCACAAGGTGGCGCTGGTCACCGACGGGCGCATGTCGGGGGCCTCGGGCAAGGTCCCCGCCGCGATCCACGTCACCCCCGAGGCGCTGGGCGGCAAAGACGGAGAATGGGGCGCGCTGGCGCTGCTGCAAGACGGCGATGTCATCCGCCTGTGCGGCCATGACGGCAAACTCGAGGTGCTGGCCGACCTGTCGACCCGCACCCCCGCGCCCGCCCCGCCGCAGACCCAGGGCATGGGCCGCGAACTCTTCGCCCTGATGCGGATCAACGCCGACAGCGCCGAACACGGCGCCAGCGCCATGCTGGCGGCGGCCGGGCTTTGAGACCCGCAAGCCGGGATTGTCTGGCGCCATGACCGCAGCACAGCTGAGCATCGCCTTCTTCCTGCAGATGGCGGCGATCATCGCCAGCCTGCCGCGTGGTCGGCTGGCTGGCGCGCCGTTTTCTCGGCCAGCCGCAGGTGGTGGGGGAGATGATCGCCGGCGTGCTGCTGGGCCCCTCGGTGCTGGGCGCGCTGGCGCCGGGGATCGAGGCGGCATTGTTTCCGGCCGAATCGCGCAAGGTGCTGTTCGTCGGCGCGCAGCTCGGGGTCGGGCTCTACATGTTCCTGGTCGGCCTGACCTTCGACCGCGCCGAATTCAAGGCCAGTGCGCGCAGCGCCGCCGCCGTCTCGATCGGCGGCATGGTCGCACCCTTCGCCGCCGCCGCGCTGCTGATCCCCTGGCTGACCGGCCAGCCCGGCCTGTTCGCCGCGCGGGTGAGCGATGCGCAGGCGGCGCTGTTCCTCGGCGCGGCGATCGCCATTACCGCCTTTCCGATGCTCGCCCGGATCATCCACGAGCGCGGGATTTCCGGCACCAGGCTGGGCACGCTGTCGCTGTCGGCCGGCGCCATCGGCGATGCCGGGGCTTGGGTGGTGATCGCGCTGGTGCTGGCCAGCCTCGGCGAAGGGCCGCTGGTGGCGATAAGGGCGGTGGGCGGCGGCTTCGGCTTCGCCCTGCTGATGGTCTGGCTCGCCCCGCGCCTGCTCGCGCCGCTCGCCGCCATGGCAGAACGGGCCGGAGGGGTGGACGAGAGACTGGTGGCGATCTCGCTGATCCTGTTCCTGCTCAGCGCCTTCGCCATGGATGCTGCCGGAATCCACGCGGTGTTCGGCGGCTTCCTGCTCGGCACCGCCATGCCGCGCGGGCGCTTCGCCGAGGAACTGCGGGTTAGGCTGGAGCCCTTCACCGTGGTCTTCCTGCTGCCGATGTTCTTCACTTATTCAGGGCTCAACACCCAGCTGCTGATGGTCGGCAGCGCCAGCCTGCTGCTGGTTACCCTGGCGATCCTCGCCGTCTCGATCCTCGCCAAGGGCGGCGCCTGCTATCTGGCCGCGCGGCTGTCCGGCCAGGATCACGCGACGTCGATGGGGATCGGCGCGCTGATGAACGCGCGCGGGCTGATGGAGCTGATCATCATCAATATCGGCCTGCAGCGCGGGATCATCGAGCCGGCGCTGTTCGCCATGCTGGTGCTGATGGCGATCGTCACCACGCTGATGGCCTCGCCGCTGTTCGAGCTGGTTTATGGCCGGGCGGCGAGGGCGCGAGGCGAGATCGCGGCGCGTTCCTAGCTGTTTGGTCCCGGAGTTTGATGGTGCATTATCCATGCAGGAATGGAAGGATGCACTATGGGCCAAGTTCTACACGGGAGCGCCAGCACGACAGCGGCAATCCGTCGAGCAATACAAAATAGTCAAGAGAGCCTGAGGACGCTGGCCAAGCGTCATGGGATCAACCCCAAGACGGTTGCCAAGTGGCGGAGCCGGAGCGGCACAACCGATGTGCGGCCCGGCCCCAAGGATGCCCATTCGACAGTGCTGAGCATCGCGGAGGAAGCGATCATCGTCGCCTTCCGCAAGCACACGCTGCTGCCGCTGGATGATTGCCTTTATGCCTTGCAGGCCAGCATTCCGCATCTGACCAGATCATCGCTACACCGCTGCCTGCAACGCCACGACATCTCGCGCTTGCCAGAGGTCGAGGGGGATAAGCCCAAGCGAGGCAAGTTCAGCTCATATCCCATTGGATACTTCCACATCGACATGGCCGAAGTTCGCACCGAGCAGGGCAAGCTCTACATGTTCGTGGCGATCGACCGGACCAGCAAGTTCGCCTTCGTCGAGCTGCACGAGAACTGCAAAACCGCGACATCGCGCGACTTCCTGCTCCGGCTGATCGAAGCCGTCCCTTACAAGATCCACACCGTATTGACCGACAATGGCATTCAGTTCACCACGCCGGGCGGCGGCGGATCAGCGGTCCCGCTGATCAAAGAAGCCATGGCCAATGGCGAACGCTTCTGGGCGCACGCCTTCGAATACGCCTGCGCCAGGAACGACATCGATCACCGGACAACCAAGCCGAAGCACCCATGGACCAACGGCCAGGTCGAACGCATGAACCGGACGCTCAAGGAAGCAACGGTCAAGCGCTTCTACTACGAAACTCACGATCAACTGCGCGAGCACCTCGCCAACTTCGTGGCGGCTTACAACTTCGCCAAGCGACTCAAGACCCTCAAGGGACTCACCCCCTACGAATACATCTGCAAATGCTGGACAAAAGAACCCCAGCGCTTCACATTAAATCCGCACCATCAAACTCCGGGACCAAACACCTAGCTGACTAATGCAATCGATTGTTGCACTTCCGCGAAATGGCCCTAGAAACGGCTAGAGCGGCGCGGGCCAGCGCCGGGGAGGATAGCATGGCGCAAGCAACCATTATGCGCGGATCACCCGGTGGCGCCAAACCGCGCCTGTCGCTGTTGCGGATCGTCGAGATGAATCTCGGCTTCCTCGGCCTGCAGTTCAGCTTCGGGTTGCAGCAGGGCAACATGGTGCCGATCTATTCCTGGCTCGGCGCCGACGAAGCCGCGCTGCCGATCCTCCAGCTGGCCGGACCGATGACCGGGCTGCTGGTTCAGCCGCTGATCGGCGCGCTGAGCGACAAGACCAATTCCCGCTTCGGCCGGCGCACGCCCTATTTCCTGATTGGCGCGGTAATGTGCAGCCTGGGGCTGCTGTTCATGCCCTATTCCTCCTCGCTGCTGATGGCCGCGAGCCTGCTGTGGCTGCTCGACGCCGGCAACAACACGACGATGGAGCCATACCGCGCCTATGTCAGCGACCGCCTCAATGCCGACCAGCACGAAATCGGCTTCCTCAGCCAGAGCGCCTTCACCGGCCTGGCGCAGAGCCTGTCGTTCCTCACCCCGTCGATCCTGGTCTACTGGTTCGGCTTCGACCGCAACGCGGTGGACGAGCACAACATCCCCGACATCACCCATGTCTCCTTCATGATCGGCGCGGTGCTGTCGATCACGACGATCCTGTGGTCGGTGCTGCGCGTGCGCGAACTGCCGCTGAGCGAGGACGAGAAAGCCAAGATCGACGCCGCGCCCAAATCGGCGGCTTCGACCCTCAAGGAAATCTGGTCGGCCATCGTCGAAATGCCGCAAGCCATGCGGCAGATGGCCTGGATGAGCCTGTTCCAGTGGTATGGCCTGTCGATCTACTGGAGCTATGCGGCGCTGTCGATTGGCCGGTCGGTCTATGGCACCGCCGACAAGACTTCCGGCGCGTTTCGCGACGCGGTGCTGACCACCCAGCAGCTGGGCGCATTCTACAACTTCCTCGGCTTCTTCGCGGCCTTCGCCATGGTGCCGGTCGCCCGGCGGCTGGGGGCCAAGCAGGTGCACATGGCCTGTCTTGCGCTGGCCGGGCTTAGCATGCTGTACCTGCCCTACATCGGTCCGGGCGAGGGCCAGGCCCCGGGCTTCTTCACGGCGATGGCCATGCCCGAGCTTGGCCGGCACCTGCCGCTGCTTCTGGTCGCGCTGGGCATGGGGCTCGGCTGGGCGAGCATCATGGGCAACCCCTATGTGATCCTCGCCGGTTCGATCCCGCCCGAGCGCACCGGCGTCTACATGGGCATCTTCAACATGATGATCGTCATCCCGATGCTGATCAACGGCGTGACATTCGGGCTGATCTACAACACGGTGCTGGCCGGAGATTCGCGCAATGCCATCACGTTCGCTGGGCTGTCTGATGCTCTGCGCTGCGGTGACGATGATCTGGGTGAAGAACCCCGCAAAGGAACCGAGGGTTGCCGCAGCCTGAATTCCTCGTCCTCCACAGCCCCGCCTGCACTGCGATCTGGGAGGTCAGCGGCAGCGAGGCGCCGCTGTGGCGCTACTGGGGACCGCGCCTGCCCGATGGGGTGACGCCGGAAACTGCTTTGCGAGCGACCCGGCCCGAGCCGAGCTTTTCGCTGCATTTCGATCAGCCCTTGTCGCTGTTCCCGTCGCTGGGTCTGGGCTGGTTCGGCCAGCCGGCGCTGCTGGCGCACCGGGCCGGCGAGGACTGGGCGCAGGCGATCACGGCTTGCCGGGTGGAACGGGACGGGGGCCATGAGGTCCGCTTCGCGATGACCGACGCGGTGGCGCGGATCGAGGTTTCGGTGACCGCCCGGCTCGATCCGGCCAGCGATGTGCTGACGCTGTCAACCCGGCTGACCAACCAGGGCGATGCACCGCTCGATGTCCAGTGGCTGGCGGCGGGCACTGTCCCGCTGCCGCCGGACGCCCTGAGCGTCCGTTCGTTCGGCGGCCGGCACAACAGCGAATTCGTCGCCATCGACGACCCGCTCACCCGCAGTCAGTGGCGGCGCGAGAACCGGCGAGGTCTGACTTCGCACGACTGCTTTCCCGGCGCGGTGGTGCGCTGCGCCGATGGCGCCGAATATGGCGCCCAGCTCGGCTGGTCGGGCAATCATGCGCAGGTGATCGAGTGGATCGACGACGGGCGCTGGCACTGGCAGATGGGCGAATGGCTCGCCCCCGGCGAAGTGCGGCTGGCTCCCGGCGAGAGCATCGAGACCCCCGATTTGCTGGCGACCTGCTCCAGCGAAGGTGCGAACGGCGTCGCCTGGCACTTCCACCGCGCCATCCGCAGCCGCATCGACTGGCCCGGCGGCGCGATGCAGCCGCGTGCCGTGCATCTCAACACCTGGGAGGGGTTCTATTTCGACCACGACCTCGACGCGCTGAAGGAGCTGGCAAATTCGGCGGCGGAAATCGGCATCGAACGCTTCGTCCTCGACGATGGCTGGTTTCACGGCCGCAGCGACGATACCAGCTCGCTGGGCGACTGGTGGGCCGACGGGGCCAAATATCCGGATGGCCTGCTGCCGCTCGCCAGCCACGTTACCGGCCTCGGCATGCAGTTCGGCCTGTGGGTCGAGCCGGAAATGGTCAACCCCGACAGCGACCTCTACCGCGCGCATCCGGACTGGGCCTTGCACATCGCCGGACGCCCGCTGCTTGGCGCGCGCAGCCAGCTGGTGCTTGACCTGACCCGCTCCGAGGTGACGGACTACCTTTTCGGAAAAGTCGCTGCGCTGCTCGGCAGCCTGCCTATCGCCTATCTCAAATGGGACCACAACCGCGACCTCGCCCATGCCGGGCGCACTCCGCTTTACCGTCGGCAGGTCCACGCCGCCTACGCCCTGATGGCGCGCATCCGCGGCGAATTCCCCGAGGTCGAGATCGAGGCCTGCGCCGGCGGCGGCGGGAGGATCGATGCCGGTATCGTCCGCCACAGCCACCGTTTCTGGACCAGCGACTGCATCGACGCGGTATCGCGCGTCGCGATCCAGCGCGGCTTCCTGCAATTCATGCCGCCCGAGATCATGGGCAGCCATGTCGGCGCGTCGCCCGCGCACAGCACCGGCCGCAGCCAGGCGATGAACTTCCGCGCCGGAGTCGCGCTGCCGGGGCATTTCGGGGTGGAGCTCGACCTGCGCAAGGTGAAGGGGGCCGAGCGCGAGGCGCTGCGCGGCTGGATCGCCGCCTACAAGGCGCACCGGAACAGGCTCCACGGGTCGAGAGTCTGGACCGGTGAGGCCGGCGACGGACTGTGCTGGCAGGCGCACGGCGACGCGGAGGCGATGCTGCTATTCCTCATCCGCACCGCGCCCGCCAGTCAGCGCCACCAGCCGCAGGTCCGCCTGCCGATGGCCGATCCGGCCAGGCGCTACCGACTGTCGCGCGACGGGGCGGCCGACCTCGTGTTCGATGGCGCCTGGCTCGGCCGCGTCGGCCTGACCGCGCCGCCGATGCAGGGCGAGGACGTGCTGCTCTTCCGGATCGAAGCGCTGTGACGTTCGATCCCGCCGAGCACCCCCACCGCCGTTTCGATCCGCTGCGCGGCGAATGGCTGCTGGTCTCGCCGCACCGGGCGAAGCGGCCCTGGCTGGGCCAGCAGGACGAGCCGGATCGCATGGCGCGCCCGGCCTACGATCCGGACTGCTACCTCTGCCCTGGCAATGCCCGCGTCACCGGGGAACGCAATCCGGCCTACTCCGGCCCCCATGTCTTCGCCAACGACTTCGCCGCGCTGACCCCGAATGCACCTGCGCCCGCAGGCCGCCGATCCGCTGTTCCAGTCCGCCCGCGCGCGCGGCGAGGCGCGGGTGATCTGCTTCTCGCCCGATCATGCCAGGACACTGCCCGAATTGTCCGAGGGCGAGATCGCAGCCATCGTCGATTGCTGGTGCGAGCAGGCCGCCGAGCTCGGCGCGCGCTTTGCCCATGTCCAGATCTTCGAGAACAAGGGTGCGATGATGGGCTGTTCCAATCCGCATCCGCACGGCCAGGTTTGGGCGAGCGACTATCTACCGCAGGAAATCGCCACCGAGGATCGCACCCAGGCGCAATGGCTTGACCGCCACGGCGCACCGATGCTGCGGACACTGGCCGAACGCGAGGCCGGGGGGCCGCGTGCGGTGATTGAAACGGATTATTGGTTGGCTGTTGTCCCGTTCTGGGCGGCGTGGCCGTTCGAGACGCTGCTGCTGCCCAGATTCCCGGTGCAGCGCCTTCCCGACCTGTCAGTCGCCCAGCGCCGCGATCTTGCCCGCGCCATCCGCCTGCTGACCACGCGCTATGACAATTTGTTTGCCTGCTCCTTCCCCTATTCGATGGGCTGGCACAGCGCGCCTTCGGGGCAGGCCGAGTGCGATCACTGGCAGCTCCACGCCCATTTCTACCCACCCTTGCTGCGCTCCGCCTCGGTGCGCAAGTTCATGGTCGGCTACGAATTGCTCGCCGAGGCGCAGCGCGACCTCACGCCCGAGCAGGCGGCGGAGCAGCTGCGCGCGGCGGGCGACGTCCATTACCGGAGCCGCGCATGAGCGAACTGGCAGCGCGCGTCCGGTCGGTCTTTGGCGAGATGTTCGGCGGCGAGCCTGACCTCATCGCCCGTGCGCCGGGCCGGGTGAACCTGATCGGCGAGCACACCGACTACAACGACGGCTTCGTCCTGCCGGTCGCCATTTCGGCGCACAGCCTGGTGGCGGCGCGACGGCGCAGGGACCGCGAAGTCCATGTCGTCGCGGCGGACTTCGGCAATGCGGTGAGCTGCTTCTCGCTCGCTCCGCCGATCGGCGGCAGCAGGGTCCATCCCTGGTCGAACTATGTGCGCGGGATGCTCCAGGCGATGCAGGTCGAAGGCCACGAACTGCCCGGCGCCGATCTGGTTCTGGCGGGCAATGTGCCGCAGGGCGCTGGCCTGTCGTCTTCGGCTTCGCTCGAAGTGGCGGTGGGCACCGCCTTTGCCGCGCTGGCCAGTCTGGACATCGATCCCGCAACCATCGCTCTGCTTGCCCAGCGGGCCGAATGCGACTTCGTCGGCATGCAATGCGGCATCATGGATCAGCTGGTCTCCGCGCGCGGGGTAGCGGGGCATGCGTTGCTGATCGATTGCCGCTCGCTCGACTGCCGTCCGATCCGCATGCCGGACGATGTTGCGGTGCTGATCGTTCACTCAGGGATCAGCCGGGGCCTGGTCGAGGGCGCCTATAACGAACGCCGGGCGCAGTGCGAGGCGGTCGCGGCGCGGCTGGGCGTGGCGGCGCTGCGCGATGTGCCGGCCGAGAGGCTGGAGGCGGCGCGCCCGATACTCGATCCGCTGCACCATGCGCGGGCGCGCCATGTCGTGACGGAGAATGCGCGGACCGTGGCGGCGGCAAGCGCGCTGGAAGCGGGCGATCTTGCTGCATTGGGCAGGCTGATGGCGGAGTCGCACACCTCGATGCGCGACGATTTCGCGATCACCCTGCCGGCCATCGACCGGCTCGCCGAACTTCTCCAGCAGGCCATTGGAGAGCGGGGCGGAGCGCGGATGACCGGGGGCGGCTTCGGCGGTGCGGTTGTCGCGCTGGTTGCGCGCGGCCAGGTGGAGCGGGCGATCGCAGCGGTACGCGAAGGCTATCGAACGCCAGACGGAGACATGCCCGCGATCATGCTGGAAGCCGCCTCGGCGGGCGCATCGCTGCTCGTCTGATCAATCAATCGCCGCCGCAAGATCAATGCAATCGATTGTTGTATTACCCCGAAGGGCAGCCTATGGCGGGAAATCGATTGCATGGACCGGAGTGGGTGAATTGGGGACGGCGCTGGTGGAGGACGGCTCATCGCACTGGCGCGCCGGGCATGTCGCGGCGATCGGCGATTTCTCAGCGCAGGCGATCCCGGCGATAGCGCCCGCAGCCGTGATACCGCCGATTGCCGGCATCGACCTGTGGGACCTGTGGCCCTTGCAACTCGCCGACGGAACCACCGCGACATTCGATGGCTGGGCGCTGTGGATGGTGCTTTCCGCCCCCGCCCTGCCCGATCCCGATCTGCGCCACGGCGTCGCCCGCATCCGCCTGATGGCCGAGCGCGGCGGCGCATGGCGCGATTTCGGCAATGCCCTGCCCGATGGGCTCAATCCCGGCAGCCGCGAATGGGCTGGTTCGGCGCTGTTTGATCCGGCGACCCGGCAGGTGACCTTGTTCTACACCGTCGCAGGCTTTCGTGGCGAAGACCCGGTGAGCTATGCCCAGCGCCTGTTCCAGACCAGCGGCACGCTTGCGTTTGGCGCTGGCGAGGCGCGGATTGACGGGCTGGTCGGTCCCGGTCGAATCCTTCCGGAGCGACGATGACCGCTATGTCCTGGTCAACCAGCAGGAAGGCCGCCCCGGTTTCATCAAGGGCTTTCGCGACCCGGCGCATTTCCGCGATCCGGCGAGCGGCGAGACCTATCTGCTGTTCACCGGTTCGCTGAAGAATTCGGCCAGCGACTGGAACGGCGCGATCGGCATCGCCCGCGCCGACGATCCGGAGCTGACCAGCTGGCAACTGCTGCCACCCCTGCTCAGCGCCGACGGGCTCAACAACGAGCAGGAACGGCCGCATGCGATCTATCGCGACGGGCTCTACTACCTGTTCTGGTCGACTCAGCGCCATGTCTTCGCGCCCGGTGGACCGTCCGGCCCCAACGGCCTCTATGGCATGGTCGCACCGGCGCTGATGGGGCCCTACGAGCCGCTCAACGGCACCGGCCTGGTCGCCGCAAATCCCCCCGAGGCGCCCTATCAGGCCTATAGCTGGTGGGTGACGAGCGATCTCGAAGTCGCGGGCTTTGTCGATCTCACCGGGCTTGGCGGACAGCCACCCATCGACGATCCGGCCTGGCGCCGCGCGCATTTCGGCGGCGTCCCGGCGCCGCGCTTCCGGATCGAGCTTGACGGCGACAAGGCCCGCGTGGCCAAAGGCTGACATGGCTGATTACGGTCTGGTCGAAGCGGGCGGAACCAAGTTCGTGCTTGGCATCGCCGGCGAAAGCGGCGCGATCGCCGCGACACATCGCATCCCCACGACGACCCCCGGCGAAACGCTGGGCGCGGCGATCGGCTGGTTTCGCGAACAGGGGCTGGCGCCTGCAGCCATCGGCATCGCCTCGTTCGGACCGCTCGACCTGGACCGTGCCTCGCCGCACTGGGGACACATCGCCCGCACGCCCAAGCCGCATTGGGCGGGGACCGATCTCGCCGGCCCCTTCATCCGCGCTTTCGGCTGCCCGGTCGGCATCGAAACCGACGTCAACGGCGCGGCGCTGGCGGAAGCGCGCTGGGGCGCGGGGGTGGGGCAGGGATCGCTGCTCTATCTGACCATCGGCACCGGCGTCGGCGGCGGCTTCGTCAGCGGCGGGCGGCTGCTGCACGGGCTTTCGCATCCCGAGATGGGCCATATCCGCCTGCCCCGGCACCGCGATGACCGGGACTTCGCCGGCACCTGCCCATTCCACGGCGATTGCCTGGAGGGCCTGGCCAGCGGCCCGGCGGTGGCGGCGCGCTGGGGTGCATCGCTTTCCAGCCTCGGCCCGGATCATCCCGGCAACGCCATGATAGCCTGGCATCTCGGCCAGGCGCTCTGCACCTTTCAGGCGATCATGGAGCCGGCGCGGATCGTGCTGGGCGGCGGGGTGATGGGCACTCCGGGCTTGCTCGAACAGGTCCGCCGGGAGGCTGCCAGCGGCCGGGGCGGGCTATTTCGCCGGCGATCCGGCCGAAGTTGTCGTCGCCGCCCGGTCTCGGCGCCAATTCGGGCCTGATGGGCGCGCTGGCCGTGGCGCTCAACTCGACAACCTGACGATCAGCTTCGGCTCCATGACAATCGAGTTGGTAGCCTCGCCCGCGATCCGCCGCAGCAGCATGTCGACCAGATGCTGTGCCCCCATGGTCAGGTCCTGGCTGATGGTCGAGAGGCGCGGCACGGTCTGTTCGCCGATGGCCAGTCCGTCATAGCCGATCACCCGGACATCGCCCGGCACCGACAAGCCGAACTCGGACAGCGCGCGCAAGGTGCTCATGGCGATCACGTCGGACGCCGCGACAATGCCTTGCGGGCGATAGACGGTCGAGCCGAGGAACTGGGCGATGTCGGGATGCGCGGCTTCGGCGACGAGATGCGCGGGCAGGACCGTCAGATAGCCGTCAAGCCCGGCCTCGTGCATCGCATCGCGGCACCCATCGAGCCGCTGGCCGATCTCGAGCGACTTGGGATCGCCGAAAAAGGCAATCCGCTCGCAGCCGCGCTCGATCAGGTGCTGCGCCGCCAGATGTCCGCCCTTGCGGTTGTCGGATCCGACCGAACAGTGCACCTGGTCTTCGACATGGCCGCCCCACACCACCAGCGGGCGATAGCGTGCTGCCACCCGGTCGAGCACTGCGGCCTGGTCAGACTGGCCGATGACGATGAACCCGTCCGCCCGCCCGGAATCGACAAAGCGGTCGAGCCAGCGGCTGTCGGTCGGGATCACCCGCGAAAGCACCAGATCGTAGCCGCGCTCGGTCAGCGCATCGGCGAGCAGGCCCAGCATGGTGATGAAGAAAGGATCGGAAATATGCTGGCCGGTCTCATGCCCCAGCGGGATCAGCACGCCGATCGCGCCGGTGCGCTGGATGCGCAAATTGCGGGCCATGACGTTGGGACGGAAGCCATGCTCGTCGGCCAGCGCCTGGATCCGTTCGCGGGTTTTGCTACTGATCAACTCGGACCCGGCCAGAGCACGCGACACGGTTCCGGTCGAAACTCCGGCCAGGTCGGCCAGATCCTTGATGTTTCTGACTTTGCTCATCGCACCCCGGCTGACCCCCAGTCGCCCTCAAGCGAGCACTGCCAGTTCTACCCGTTTTGGCAAGCAAAAACAGGCAGAATCCGCGCTTTGCGCCGCATGGTCACGCGGCGTTGCACCGACCCTGCTACCACCGCGCCATGCCGGCGCCGGCGCGGGCTTCGAGCATCCGGTTGACCGAAGCGGCGCACTCGCCCGTGAAGGTGCGGGCGACGTTTCCGGTCGCGAGCGGGGCGGGCGAGGCAGCGATGATGACCGGACAGTGCCTGCCTGTTCGGGGAGCTTGAACGCAGCGACCTAGCGAAACTGTCTGGTTTCCTCAAAAAGCCACGGCCTGCGCCTGCATTTCACCTACGAGCGATTTCGGTGACTTTGCGCAGTGCATCAAATGGCGAAAATATGGCGCACCCGACAGGATTCGAACCTGTCACCTCTGCCTTCGGAGCAACTACCACGGGTTCTACGCCAGGGCGCGGCGTTGCCTGTTTTTGCGCGGTTTTCTACGACTTTGCAAGGACTTGATTGAGGCAACCTCTGCGCTGGCCTAGTGCAGTCTTGGCCCGTTTTTCCGTTCAACTGCTTACGCAGTGCTTACGCAAGACCGGACCAGAAATCCGGAGCTGGCGATGCCGAAGATCACCAAGAAGGCGCTCGATGCTGCCATACCGAACGGACGGGATTATGTCATCTGGGACAGCGAGCTTCCCGGCTTTGGCCTGCGCGTGTTCGCCTCGGGCACGCGCAGCTATGTGCTCCAATACCGGTCTCTCGGTCGCTCACGCCGCTATACTATCGGACTCCACGGCGTATGGACCCCGGAAGCCGCTCGACTGGACGGGTCGCCGGTTCCGGGTGCTCAACGTCGTCGATGACGTGACGCGCGAGTGCCTTGCGGCCGTGCCGGACACTTCGATCTCGGGCAAGCGGGTCGTGCGCGAACTGGCCGATCTGATCGCCGTGCGCGGCAAGCCCGGCATGATCGTCAGCGACAATGGCACCGAGCTGACCTCGAACGCGGTGCTCGAATGGTGCGGTGAAGCCAGGAACGAGTGGCACTATACCACCCCGGGCAAGCCCACCCAGAACGCGTTCGTCGAGAGCTTTAATGGGCGGATGCGTGACGAGCTGCTCAACGAGACGCTGTTCACTTCGCTGGCCCATGCCCGCGAGAAGATCGCCGCCTGGGCCCACGATTACAACGCCGGACGTCCGCACTCGTCGCTCGGATACGCCACCCCGGCGGCGTTCGCTGCCGACCTGAAAAAGCAAGGGACTGCTTCGCTCCGCATAGCCGGAGGCTACGCTACGCAGCCCCTTGCTTCACCTGCCCACGTGGGCAACAACGATGCCGAGGCTCTAATCGCAACTGGATGAAGGTTGGGGGTCACGTCACTTTAGACATTCCAATCGAATCCCTCCATCTCCGCCAGGCTAGCATTCTCATGACATCGCATATATTCTCAAGGGCCGCAGAAATGCGGCCTTTTTTGCAACTTGCTCGTCCACATTGTTCCGTATATGTTTCATAGCATCCAAGGCACAGTGTGGGGGAAATGTGGGGTGGGAGTATGGCGGACTGATGGGGAACCTAACTGCAATCCAGGTCAAACCTGAGGAGTCCGGGGCGCTATTCCGATGGTGAAGGCCTGATCCTCGAATTGTCCGGACCAGGCCGAGGTAGCTGGCTCGTTCGTGTCCAATCCAACGGGAAGCGCCGAGACATTGGTCTAAGGTTGCGCTGAAATCGCCGGGATTAAGCAAGGCCGAGGCTTCGATCTCGGCAACGACGAGACGGCGTAACAGGCCCGTCACGGTCATGTGGCGGCCTTTGGCAAGCGTGCCGAAGTCGTCGAAAATGTCGGCGGTTACATAGCAGGCAAGATGATGGCGCTTTGGCATTTGGGCAAACTCCGATCAAACGAAGCGCCCCTCCTGACGATAGAACATAAATAGAACAAATGAGTTGCGCAAGTGGAAATTATAGGCGCTGCCAGTATGTTGGGACGAGTGTCACCGTTGGTGATCATGGTGATCGGAGGTCATATTTGCCGAAATCGATGCCTCTGGAAATAGCTCAGTATTATCAGTATGATACCGAGAGTAATCGCTCCCGGCGAGGGGTAAGGTGTGCTCTTTCTTCGCAAATGCCAGCCAGCGCATCCAACCACTCTGCCCGATCAAAGAACAGATAAATGGCGCAAGGTCCAGTCGGACCTTTCCGCTACGCGGCATTCGAGCAGGAGACGGTAATGACCGGGAGAATAATCGAGCCAGGAGGCATCTGATAGAGCCCCGGAAACGGATGCTGCCAGGGCGCTCGCAAATGCCTGGTTCTACTTTGGCCAAAGCTGCCGACACTTTGGACCAGCGCCGAGAATCCGGCCAGGTGGTTTGAGGCCAACTATCACTTGCGCACGATCCAGAGAGGCATTTGGAACGGGCGAAACGCCAATCCAATGGGCCCTGGTAGAGCAATTATCGTGCACATGTCGTGGGTCATGGCCGAACGGATTCCCAGTCATGTCGATCCCTCCGATCAAAGGCAAGCTTGTCGCGGGATTTATGCCTGTGCGGGGTGGAGTGTCAACGCCCGCGAAGCCGCCATTTGGCTCGAACAGTCCTGACCCATTTCCACAAATCTGTGTCCATTGCTCTCCGTGCTTGAGCATGGCGAAGCCCCGCCCGACAGCGCCGGGCGGGGCGGCGAGGCCGGGTCAGTCGCCGCTGGTGCGGGACGGGCGCGACCAGATCAAGTTGAAGCACTTGCCGTCCTCGTCGGCGAAGAGTTTGGCGTAGATCGCTGTTGCAAAGCTCGGATCGTCGAGCTTGACCGAGAGGTATTCGCGGTCCTCGCGCGATGTCTTGGTCCAGGCGGCGCCGATCTCGGCGCGGCCAGCGAAGACGCGGTGGGTGGGGGCGTTGTCGTTGCCGCCCTGGTCCTCGGCGACGATGCGCACATTCTTTTGCTGGACCGAGAGGGTGAGGATGTCGCCCTGGTAGTCGTTGCCGGACTTCTTGAAGGTGCCGATGTTGGCCATGGTGTGTCTCCGTTGTTGGCTCGATCCCGCGACCGTCGCGGTCTCGATGGCCAGTGGAGGGCGGGGCGAAAGCCCGCCGCACCCGAAAGGGCCGGAACGCAGTGGAGGACGGCGGAGGACTGGCTTTGTTGCTTCCGCGAGGAATGCGCAGCAGGGGAAGAAAGCCGGGCCGAAGCCGTTGCCGCAAGGGCGTCGAGGCGCAGCCGTCCCTGCCATAGCGGGCCATGAAACGAGACCGCGGCGGTCGCGGGGGCGGGCGGGATGAAGAACTGGCAGCCCGGCATTGACACTGTCAAATCCGGCATGGCAGCCGGGCGGCAGACCGGCCATTCGATCCAACAGCTGCAAATTGCATGGTTCGCGTTCCTGACTGGCATCGGAGGCTCCTGCTTGCAGATATTCGCAGGTCGCACTGGGCTCGATGATCGATCGCCGAAGTCCCGAAGTGCGAGCGTCTGAAGCTCCTCGGTCCGCTCTGCGCTCTTGACGACTACCCGCACACGGCCATCCCCCTTTCGGGGGAGTGCCCTTCAGACCCCGATCCGCGACCATGCCTCCACAGCCAGACGGAGGCCGCGATGATCGAGCATCTGAAAAGAGTTCACGCGATGGAACTGCCCGGCCTGTTCGCCGGCATGCATGCCGACCGCAAGCGCGTCTTCGTCGATATGCTGAAGTGGGATATCCCGCACGACGGGATTTTCGAGAAAGATCAATACGACACCGATGCTGCCGACTACCTGATCCTGCAGGACCGCCAAGCGGGCGATCACCAGGGCTCGGTCCGCCTGCTGCCGACGACGGGTGCGCATATGCTGGCCGACGTCTTCCCGTTCCTCTGCGAGGGCAAGGTGCCCCGGGGGCCGCGCATCCGCGAAATCACCCGGCTGGTGGTCTCGCCCAGCGTTGGCCGCGGCGAGCGCATGACGACGCGCAACATGCTGGGACGGGCGATGATCGAGTTCGGCCTGATGCAGGGTGTCGAACATTACACTGCGGTTTGCGAGATCGGTTTCCTCAGCCAGCTGCTTGCAGCGGGCTGGCGGATCGATCCGCTGGGAATGCCTCAAATGGTCGCAGGGTCGCTGATTGGCGCAGTGCTGATCCACGTCGAGGCCGAGAGCATTTCCAGGACGAATGAGGCGTGGCGCCATCCGGGTCCGGCGCTACGCCTCATTCAACAACCCGCCGCGCTGGCGGCCTGACAGGAGGGTTACGATGGAACTCATGCAGCCCCAGGCCGAAGCGCCCGCCAAAGCCAAATCCGCCGACGCGCTGCGCCTGCTCGACCAAGGCTATCTGGTGATCGAGAACGCCGCCGATCCGGCGTCGATGTATGTGCTGAACAGCGAGCTGGCACCGCATTTCGCCGCCGCCCCTTTCGGCACCGGCGCCTTTTACGGCCCGGAGACCAAGCGCTTCGGCCGGGCGCTGTCGCGCTCGGAGACCCTGCACGACCTCGTGCTCGACGAGCGCATCTTCGGCTGCGTGAACGAGATTCTCGGCCCGAATTGCGACAGTTTGCAGCTGAACCTCACGCAAGGCATCGAAATCCATCCCGGCGCCCCGGCCCAGGGTCCGCACCGCGACGCCGACATGTGGTGGCTGCCGCGCGGCATGATGGAATGCATGATCAATGTCATGTGGGCGCTTGACGATTTCACCGAGGACAATGGCGCGACCCGGGTCTGGCCGGAAAGCAACCGGACCCATCTCGACCAGTTCATCCTGCCCGACGAGATGTCGATCCCGGTGGTGATGCCGCGCGGCTCGGCCTGCCTGTTTCTCGGCTCGACGATGCATTCGGGCGGTGCGAATTTCTCGAACGCGCCCCGGCGCGGGCTGGTGGTGAGCTATTGCCTCGGCTGGCTCAAGCCCTGGGAGAACCAGTGGCTTGCCTATCCGCCCGAAGTGGCGCGCAGCTTCCCACCCGAGCTGGCAGGGCTGATCGGCTATCGCCAGCACCGCCCCAGCCTCGGCAATTTCGAGGGCCAGTGCCCTTCGGCGCTGCTGCGCGAACCGGGCATGCAGGATAGCGCCTGGACCGATACGCTGCTGCCGCAACAAGGCGCGCTCGCCGAGGAATACCGCGAAATGCAGCTCGCCATGCTTAAAGCGGCGTGACAATAAACACTGATATTCGTCACCGACGAAAATGCAATTACTCTTCATCGCCAAGGCATTGTTCTAATTTCTCAATAGCACTTGTGATATGTATTAAGACGAACCCTAGTTCAAGAAATTCTGCTTTCTCTTCGGCAAGACGAAGCATACTTTGCAGCGCCCTTATTTGAACCTTCCGCTCTTCCAAGGATAAGCTGTTGTGCATTCGGCGGACCCGATCAATTTCGATTTCTGCTATCATGTCTATACAGCCCAATCTTCAGGTCAGAGCTACGGAGAATATAAGTATTTTTGCTTAATGCAATGTGGCGGCAGAACCTTCCACAAGATTTTGCATCCATTGTATTAATCGGAACTGGTTGGCTGCTATTGCGCGACAGTATAAGCTACATGAGTTGCAGCAATAGGTGCAACACTATCCCTGGAGTGACTATGGACTTAAATATTCCCAAGCATGCCTATTGGGCCTTTGGCAATTTGGATTCTGCATGCCATGGTGAAGCCCGATGCCGATCAAGAAAAATCTCTCCTCCACCGCCTTGACCAACGTCTTGCGCGGATTGATGCATTGCTTTAGGAACTCAGAAACGCAACTTTGCCGCCAGCGGGCTCGAAACTCAATCAAAGTGCGTTCCTTTTTGAGACGAATGATGCAGTAAACACGAGGAACATTCGCCCACCGCTCCCCGATCCACGCTTGTTGCGCCGAATCTTCCGTCAACGGCAGCTGCGCGAAGAATTCTTCGACAAGGATTTATTCGGCGATCCTGCTTGGGACATGTTGCTCGATCTTGCTGCTGCGAGAGCGGAACATGTGCGCGTCTCGGTCACATCTTTGTGCATCGCGTTGGGCGTGCCCCCCACGACAGCGCTTAGGTGGATAGCCCAGATGACCCAGATGGGCCTACTCGAACGTGAGGAGGACGATTGCGATCGCCGCCGCGCGTTTGTGAAACTTTCTGACAGGGCAGCCGACACGATTGCCCGCTATTTCGCTGAGCTAGGAAATCTCGCGGCAAAGATGGTTTAGAATCCGGCCGTATCCTTCAACTGGCAAAATTTAGAACGATGTCCGCATCGTAAAACCTGTGATTGCGGCCTGCACCACGACGCCGATGCGCATGAAAGATCGAGCCCGATAAGGATTTTTTTCTGCCATTCGGTTGACCGAACGGTGCAGGAAAAATCCGGCAAGCGCTTTGACGCCGATCACCCGGAGGGCCTAAGGACGCGAACCCATTAGAGGATTTAATTCCTTGCATGTCCTGCGACTCACGCAATGGATTGTCGCGATGCCATCGACCAGGCTCAGTACGTGATATGCAATTTCCATCAGCAACTTCGCGGCGGACTTTTTGCAGGCGAATTTCAGCGTCATCCGGGCAGGAGCTGGCTTTGGAAGCCGGGGGCCGCTTACGACAATGGGCGGTTCTTCAATGCCAGCTGCCGGAATCAGGCTGGAACCAAGGCCGGATGCAAGTTTCGAAGACACGAGAAGCGTCGGCTCAACGCTCGGGCTTGCGGAAGCTTTCGCCTGAATGGCAGGTATGAGATCTGCGGGAAACTGGGGATCGGAAATGTGACTCGCCTCGACGGCCAATGCCAATCCTGAAGGAATTCGCACGGAGGCATCCGGATTTAGCTGCTCCAAAGGCGATTGTTGCTCAATCACATATAATTCATTCGCCATACACTCACTAGAATACAGTATACCAAGCGCGAAAAAGAGAAATTGTTAGCTTCACATCCACCTCCATCGTGTGGATGACGTGGTAAATGCATAGGGTTTAATTGGTTTTTAGGCTTGTAGGTGCTGTTACTGAGTTATCAGCCTCAACTCTGTGATTTTCCTTTTGGCCAGGACTGTCATGACAATGCAAAGTATCATTACGAGCGGTCTGTGCCGGGGGTGGCCAACGACCGCGTTAGCGTGACGCAGGACGCCGAGGGCATCGACGAAGTCCGCCTGAGCCATGCCGGCAACTTACCGTGCTCGAGCACGGCGAAGTTCGCGGCCTTGCTTGACAAGGGACTGCCCGCCGCTTCTCGACCGCAGCCACGGCAACGCCAACAGCTTTCAGCAGGCAGTGATGACGTGGCGCAAGCTATCGGTGCCGGTGATCGCTGCTTTCCAGGGGGTCAGTTTTGGCGGCGGCCTGCAGATCCCGGCCTGGCAAGCCGACTGACAATGCCTTTGTCGAAATCGTCCAACGGTCGGTTCCGCGACGAGTGCCTCAACACGATTGGTTCCTGAATTTGGACGACGCCAAGGGCAAGATCGAGGCGTGGCGAAGGGACTTTAACGAGAGCCGACCTCACACATCTCTGGGGTTCATGACGCCCGCCGATTTTGTTCATCGGCTGGGGTTAACCCAGCCGATGAAGCGCCGGAATTCTCATTCTGGCTGGATGCAAATCCGGGACAGGGTCAGAAGCGCCGGAATCTCATTCTGGCTGGATGCAAATCCGGGACAGGGTTAGAAGCGCCGGAATCCTCGTTCCGGCTGGATGCAAATCCGGGACAGGGTCAACAGGAGCCGTCCACGACATCACGTCAAGTGGACCAGTTCAAGGGGTAGAGGCCCGATACGAGACCAATTATC
>CAVZWZ010000007.1:0-244535 GCA_963779195.1 uncultured Alphaproteobacteria bacterium | reverse complement strand
GCTTGGTCTTGCCCTTCTGGGTCAGCGTGTTCACGCCGGTCACCTTGACGTCGAACAGCGCCTCGACCGCAGCCTTGATCTGCGGCTTGGTGGCATCGGGCGAAACGCGGAAGACGACGGCGTTGTGCTCGCTGAGCAGCGTCGACTTCTCGGTGATGTGGGGGGCGACGATCACGTCGTAGTGACGCGTGTCGATTGCATCCTTGGCCATCAGTTAGCCATTGAAACGCGCCTCCAGTCTTTCGACCGCAGCGCGCGTCAGCACCAGCGTATCATGCTTGAGGATGTCGTAGACATTGGCGCCCATGGCCGGGAGCACGTTGACGCCGACGATGTTGCCGGCGGCGCGGGCGAAGCCCTCGTCCACCGCTTCGCCATCGATCACCAGCACCTTGCGGCCCCAGTTCGCCTTGGCGAGCTGGCGGCCAGCGCCTTGGTCTTGGCGTCCTTGAGATCGAGGCTGTCGACGACCACCAGGCCGTCCTTCGCCTTGGACGACAGCGCCATCTTCAGGCCGAGCGCGCGCACCTTCTTGTTCAGCGACACGTCGAACTCGCGGCGGCGGGCGCCGTGGGCCTTGCCGCCGCCGATGAAGATCGGCGCCGCGCGGTCGCCGTGACGGGCGGTGCCGCCGCCCTTCTGGTGGCCGAACTTCTTGCCGGTGCGGGCAACTTCCGAGCGCTCGCGAGTGGCGCGGGCGATGCCGCGGCGGTTCTCGAGCTGCCAGGTGACGACGCGGTGGAGGATGTCGGCGCGCGGCTCGACGCCGAACACCGCATCATTGAGTTCGATGTCGCCCTTGCCGGCGCTGCCATCGAGATTGGTGAGCTTGATTTTCATGGCTTAGCCCTCCTTCCCGTCTTCAGCCGGGGCTCGGGAGCCTGGCTTCGGTGATTGGGCCTGCTGTTCCTGCTGGGGCGCTTCCGCTTCGGGAGCGGCCTGTTCGGCAACTGCCACATCTGCGGCCTGTTCCTGAACGATCGTTTCCTCCTCGATCACGGGAACCTCACCGTCGTTCGCGCCCTTGAGCCCGGCCGGATAGGGCGCTTCGGCATGGCGCGGAACCTTGACCGAATCCTTGACCGTCAGCCAGGTGTTCTTGGCGCCGGGGACCGAGCCCTTGACGAAGATAAGGCCGCGCTCGTCATCGACGCGCACGACCTCGAGATTCTGCTGGGTCCGCTCGCGGTCGCCCATGTGACCGGCCATCTTCTTGTTCTTGAAGACCTTGCCCGGATCCTGGCGGTTGCCGGTCGAACCATGGGCGCGGTGGCTGATCGAAACGCCGTGGGTGGCGCGCATGCCACCGAATCCCCAGCGCTTCATCGCCCCGGCAAAGCCCTTGCCCTGCGTGTGGCCGGCGACATCGACCATCTGGCCAGGCACGAAGTGCGAGGCGGCGATCGTGCTGCCGACATCGACCACGGCGTCATCGGCGACGCGGAATTCGCAGACGCGCTGCTTGAGCGGCACTTGCGCCTTGGCGAAATGCTCGCGCTGCGGCTTGGCGACATTCTTTTGCTTGGCCTCGCCCGCGCCGAGCTGCAGCGCGACATAGCCGTCGCGCTCCTGGGTGCGGACCTGGACGACCTGGCAATCTTCGAGGCTCAGCACGGTGACCGGCACATGCCGTCCATCGTCCTGAAACAGGCGGGTCATCCCGACTTTTTTAGCGATCACGCCGGTGCGCATGATCCATACTCCATACAGAGGCCTGACGGGACCATCCCGAAAGGCGTGTTCAACCCAAAATATGTGCGAGCCCCGTCCGGGCTGAGTGCTTTCCCCGCCGAGCAGCGAGACGGGAGACCGGGAAAGCGAGACGGGCGGACGCATTCCCGGCGCAATTGCGCCCGGAGGTATCCCGATGTCGCGCCGGGCGCGCTGTTACGCCAGCTTGATTTCTACATTCACACCGGCCGCCAGATCGAGCTTCATCAGCGCGTCCACGGTGGTGGCGTTGGGCTGCACGATATCGAGCAGCCGCTTGTAGGTGCGAACCTCGAACTGCTCGCGCGACTTCTTGTCGACGTGCGGTCCGCGGTTGACGCAGAATTTTTCGATTCTCGTCGGCAGAGGAATGGGGCCACGGATCAGCGCGCCGGTGCGGCGGGCGGTCTCCGCGATTTCGCCGGTCGCCTGATCGAGCACGCGATGATCGAATGCCTTGAGGCGGATGCGGATATTCTGGGCTTCCATGTCCAACTACCGATGAGAAAGAGCAAAGGGGATGTTACCATCCCCCGAAAAAACCGACCGCCGGGGGAACGAATCCCCCCGGCGGAGCGCGGCCTATATTACTTGGAGATCGTGCTGACAACCCCAGAACCGACGGTGCGTCCGCCTTCGCGAATGGCGAAGCGCAGACCCTGGTCCATGGCGATCGGCGCGATCAGCTTGACGCCGATGGTGACGTTGTCGCCCGGCATGACCATCTCGGTGCCCTCGGGGAGAATCACCTCGCCGGTTACGTCGGTGGTGCGGAAGTAGAACTGCGGACGATAGTTGGCGAAGAACGGCGTGTGACGGCCGCCCTCGTCCTTCGACAGCACATAGACTTCCGCCTGGAAATCGGTGTGCGGCGTAACCGAACCGGGCTTGCAGAGAACCTGGCCGCGCTCGACTTCCTCGCGGGCAACGCCGCGAACCAGCGCGCCGACGTTGTCGCCGGCTTCGCCCTGATCGAGCAGCTTGCGGAACATTTCGACGCCGGTGACGACGGTCTTGCGGGTGTCCTTGAGGCCGACGATCTCGACTTCCTCGCCAACCTTGACGATCCCGGTTTCGATACGGCCGGTGACGACCGTGCCGCGGCCCGAGATCGAGAACACGTCTTCGACCGGCATCAGGAACGGCTTGTCGGTGGGGCGCGGCGGCTGCGGGATGAATTCGTCGACCGCCTTCATCAGCGCGTAGATCGATTCCTTGCCGATGTTGTCGTCGCGGCCTTCGAGCGCGGCGAGAGCCGAACCCGGGATCACCGGAATGTTGTCGCCGTCGAAGCCATAGGAGGTCAGCAGCTCGCGGATTTCGAGCTCGACCAGCTCGAGGATTTCAGCGTCATCGACCTGATCGACCTTGTTCATGTAGACCACCAGCTGCGGCACGCCGACCTGACGGGCGAGCAGGATATGCTCGCGGGTCTGGGGCATCGGGCCGTCGGCGGCGTTCACCACCAGGATCGCGCCGTCCATCTGGGCGGCACCGGTGATCATGTTCTTCACATAGTCGGCGTGGCCCGGGCAATCGACGTGGGCATAGTGGCGGTTGGCGGTTTCGTATTCGACGTGCGCCGTCGAGATCGTGATGCCGCGCTCGCGCTCTTCGGGAGCCTTGTCGATATTGGCATAGTCGGTGAACGTCGCGCCGCCGGTTTCGGCCAGCACCTTGGTGATCGCCGCCGTCAGCGTGGTTTTGCCATGATCGACGTGACCGATGGTGCCGATGTTGCAGTGCGGCTTCGTCCGCTCGAATTTTGCCTTAGCCATTGTCCAAACCTTCTGTTCGCTTGAATTGAAATCTGCGGGGTAGCGACGGCGCCCCCGGTAAATCAGGCGCCGCCCCTAGTATCATCTTGCTGGTTAGGCAAGCTTCTCCTTGACCTCGGCCGCGACGTTCGCCGGGACTTCGTCGTAGTGGGAGAAAAACATCGAATAATTCGCCCGCCCCTGGGTGAACGAGCGCAGCTGGTTCACATAGCCGAACATGTTCGCCAGCGGCACCATCGCCTCGACCGCCTGGGCATTGCCGCGCGTATCGGTGCCCTGGATCTGGCCGCGGCGGCTGTTCATGTCGCCGATGACGTCGCCGAGATAATCCTCCGGAGTGACGACCTCGACCTTCATGATCGGTTCGAGCAGCTTGATGCCCGACTTCTGGGCCGCCTCGCGCATGCCCGCCCGCCCGGCGATTTCGAAAGCCAGCGCCGAGGAATCGACGTCGTGATAGGCGCCGTCATACAGCTCGATCTCGAAGTCGATGATCGGGAAGCCGATCAGCGAGCCCGATTCGGCGGTCTCGCGCATGCCCTTCTCGACCGAGGGGATATATTCCTTGGGAATATTGCCGCCCTTGATGTTGTCGTTGAAGGTAATGCCGCTGCCGCGTTCGCCCGGGGTCAGCTTGAACTTGATGCGGGCAAACTGGCCCGATCCGCCCGACTGCTTCTTGTGGGTGTAATCGATGTCCACCGGCTTGGCGAGATATTCGCGGTAAGCCACCTGCGGCGCGCCGACGTTGGCCTCGACCTTGAACTCGCGCTTCATGCGGTCGACGATGATGTCGAGGTGCAGTTCGCCCATGCCCTTGATGATGGTCTGGCCCGATTCGTGATCGGTCGAAACGCGGAACGAAGGATCCTCCGCCGAGAGCCGATTGAGCGCGACGCCCATCTTTTCCTGGTCGGCCTTGGTCTTGGGTTCCACCGACAGTTCGATCACCGGCTCGGGGAATTCCATCCGCTCCAGCACGATCGGCTGGCGCTCGGCGCACAGCGTGTCGCCCGTGGTGGTCTCCTTCATGCCGGCCAGCGCGATGATGTCGCCGGCAAATGCTTCATCGACGTCCTTGCGGTCGTTGGCGTGCATTTCGAGCATCCGCCCGACCTTTTCCTTCTTGTCCTTCACCGAGTTCAGATAGGTGCCCTTGGTGAGCGTGCCCGAATAGATGCGGATGAAGGTGAGGCTGCCGACGAAGGGATCGTTCATCACCTTGAAGGCCAGCGCGCTGAACGGCGCGTCGTCGGTGGCGGGGCGGCTGTCTTTCTCGTCGCTGTCCATCTTGACGCCCTGAACGTCGGGAATGTCGAGCGGCGACGGCAGATAATCGACCACGCAATCGAGCAGCGGCTGCACGCCCTTGTTCTTGAACGCCGAGCCGCAAACCACCGGCACGAACGACTGGTTGAGCGTGCCCTTGCGGATGCACGCTTTCAGCGTCGCGACATCGGGCTCCTTGCCATCGAGATAGGCTTCCATCGCGTCGTCGTCCTGATCGATCACCAGTTCGATCAGCTCCATGCGATATTTGGCGGCTTCTTCGGCGAGATCGGCCGGAATATCCTCATAGAAGAACTCCGCGCCGAGCGCTTCGTCCTTCCAGATGATTGCGCGGTTGTAGACCAGATCGACCAGGCCCTTGAGGTCGGCTTCGAGGCCGATCGGAATGTAAAGCACCGCCGGCTTGGCGCCGAGGCGGTCGATGATCGACTGGACGCAATATTTGAAGTTGGCGCCGGTGCGGTCGAGCTTGTTGATGAAGCACATGCGCGGCACGCCATATTTGTCGGCCTGGCGCCAGACGGTCTCCGACTGCGGCTCAACCCCGGCAACGCCGTCGAAACAGGCCACCGCGCCATCGAGCACGCGCAGCGAGCGTTCGACTTCGATGGTGAAGTCGACGTGGCCGGGGGTGTCGATGATGTTGATCCGGTGATCGTTCCAGAAGCAGGTGGTGGCAGCCGACGTGATCGTGATCCCGCGCTCCTGCTCCTGCTCCATCCAGTCCATGGTGGCCGCGCCATCGTGCACTTCGCCGATCTTGTACGACTTGCCGGTGTAATAGAGGATGCGCTCGGTCGTCGTGGTCTTGCCGGCGTCGATGTGCGCCATGATGCCGATGTTGCGATACATGCTGAGAGGATGGCCGCGTGCCATGACAAATTCTTCCTTTAACAGATTGGCGAGCCGGCTGGCCCGATATGACGGAGCGGGACTTCGGCTTGACTAGGGGAAAAGCAACTTGGCTACAGCAGCACCCGCACCGGCCAGCGCGGCGGAAGCGAGCATTGCCTGGAAAATCATGCTGCGCGGCATGAATTCGACTTCGGCATATGCCTTTCTGGCCTCGGCACGAGTTCTTGTCGATCTCTTCCTGAATCCTGGCGATCCGGGCGATCTGCTCCTGCAAGTCCAGTTTGTCGGTTTCAGCCTTGGTAGCCATGATTGCTTCCTATCACAAAAGCCGTGCCAGCGCCATGATTACCACCTGTAGTGCGAGAACGCCCGGTTGGCGTCGGCCATGCGGTGGGTGTCTTCGCGCTTCTTCACCGCATTGCCGCGGTTGTTGGCGGCGTCGAGCAGTTCGGCGGAGAGCCGCGCGGCCATCGTCGTCTCCGAGCGGTTGCGCGCGGCGGTGATCAGCCAGCGGATGGCCAGCGCCTGGGCGCGTTCGGGGCGAACCTCGACCGGCACCTGATAGGTGGCGCCGCCAACCCGGCGCGAGCGCACTTCGATCTGCGGCTTCACATTGTCGAGCGCCGAATGGAACAGCTCGACCGGATTGGCCTTGCCCTTGGTCTCCATGGTTTCCATCGCGCCATAGACGATGGATTCGGCGACCGACTTCTTGCCGTCGAGCATGAGGTTGTTCATGAACTTCGACAGAATCTGATCCCCGAACTTGGGATCGGGCAGAATGACCCGCTTTTCGGGACGGCGACGACGTGACATCGTTAGAATTCCTTATTCTGGGCGGCGCGGCCAGCGCACCTTCCCGCAAAAAACCAGCGCCGGAAGGACGCGCTTACTTGGGCCGCTTGGCGCCATACTTGGAACGGCTCTGCTTGCGGTCCTTGACCCCCTGGGTATCGAGCACGCCGCGCAGCACGTGATAGCGCACGCCGGGAAGGTCGCGCACGCGGCCGCCGCGGATCAGCACCACCGAGTGCTCCTGCAGATTGTGCCCCTCGCCCGGGATATAGGAGATGACCTCGCGGCTGTTGGTCAGGCGGATCTTGGCCACCTTGCGCAGCGCCGAGTTCGGCTTCTTCGGGGTCGTGGTATAGACGCGCGTGCAGACGCCGCGCTTCTGCGGATTCTGCTCCATCGCCGGGACCTTCGACTTGGTCTTCTGCGGAACGCGGCCCTTGCGGACCAGCTGGTTGATTGTCGGCATTAAAGACTTCACCTTGCAGGGGCCCTGACGGCGGCGGTGAAGGGGATTGCGGAACCCGCGAATGCGCGACGGAAGGGGCCGAACCCCGGCGAAAGCACATCACGAGCCGAAAACGCTCCACCCAGACGCTGGGGCCGGGTTACTTTGACGGCTTGCGCGTATGAAACGAACGCACCGGCAATGTTCAGCTCAATCCGGGATCGCGAGCGGACTCGCTCCGGAAGCGGCGGCCCTTAGGCAGCTTTGCGGGCAGCGTCAAGCGCTCGCATGCCGCCTGCCTCGCCATAGCATCCAAAGCCATTCGAACCTGCCTTTTTGTTTGACGCCCCCCGCCGCACGGTCAAAGGCCGGTCAAGGGTCATGCCATACTGCCATTTGCCTCGACTGGCCCGGCTGCGGGAAACAGCGCAGATTTGCGCAGCGCTGGCGCTTGGGCCGATACTGGCGGCCGGTTGTTCGCCGGTTCCCGATCTCGACTCAGCATCCGCCTTGCGCTCGCCCGAAACACTCGCCGCCAGCCTGAGCCTGCAATCCTCCGCCACCGCCGAATGGCCCGGCGAAGGCTGGTGGCGCGGATGGGGGGATGCGCAGCTCGAAGGGCTGATCGGCGATGCTTATCGCGATTCGCCCGATGTCGCCGCTGCCGCCGCCCGCCTGCGCCGTGCCGACGCGATGGCGCGGGAAGCGGGAGCGGCGCTGCGGCCGGCGGTCGATGCGCGCGGCTCGGCAAGCATCGACAAGCAGAGCCTCAACAATGGCCTTCCCGAACAGCTGATCAGCCTGTTCCCCAGCGGCTGGGAGGACAACGCCCGGATCGCCGTCGGCGCGGGTTTCGATCTCGACCTGTGGGGCAGGAACCGCGCCGCGCTGGCCGCCGCGACATCCGAGGCGCAGGCGGCGGCAGTCGATGCAGCGCAGGCCCGGCTGCTGCTTGCCGCTGCGATCGCATCGGCCTATGCCGATCTCGCCCGGCTGACGGACCTGCGCGACATCCGTGCGGCGGGGCTGGAGGTGCGGCTCGCCACAGCCAGGCTGGTCGGCGCGCGCGAACGCAACGGACTGGAGACGCGCGGCAGCATGCGCCAGGCCGAAGCGCAAGTGGCGAGCGCCCGCGCCGAGCTTGGCGCTGCCGAAGAGCTGGCCGCGCTCAAGCGTCACCAGCTTGCCGCCTTGGCAGGGGCAGGACCGGACCGGGGCCTCGCCATCGCCCGCCCCACCTTCGCCGCCGCGCTTCCCGCCGGGCTTCCGGACGACGTCACCACCGGCCTGATCGGCCGCCGCCCGGACATCGCCGCCGCACGGCTGCGCACCGAGGCGGCGGCCCAGCGGATCGAAGTGGCGCGCGCCGCCTTCTATCCCGCCGTCCGCCTCGACGCGCTGATCGGCCTGCAATCGCTGGGGATCGGCAATCTGTTCGAGAAGAACTCGGTGTTCGGCAATGCCGGCCCGGCGATCGGCCTGCCGCTGTTCGACGGCGGCGCGCGCGCAGCGCGATACAAGGGCGCGGGCGCGGATTACGAACTGGCGGTGGCGGACTACAACCGCAGCGTCATTGCCGCCTACCAGCAGCTCGCCGACGCGGTCACCGCGCGGCAGCTCGTCGCGCGGCGGCTCGCCGACACCGGCGCGGCGCTCAAGGCTTCCGAGGAGGCCTACGCCATCGCCCGGCTGCGCTACGAGGGCGGCCTCTCGACCTATCTCGACGTGCTGACGGTGGAGGACCGGCTGCTGCAGGCGCGGCTCGCCCATTCTGAGCTAGGCGCGATTGCCCGCAGCGTCGATGTCGCCTTGATCCGGGCGCTGGGCGGCGGCTATGCGCCCGGCCAGGGCGATAACAGCCCCGAGGATGCCCGCCAATGAACGACCCCGCAAGCGAAGGCGCCGCCCTTCAGGCCGAGGCGGAAGCCGCCACCGCGCGCGCCGCCAAGCAGCGCAAGCGCAGAGCCTGGCTCGCCCGGCTGGCGCTGCTCGTCTTGTTTGGCGCGCTCGCCTTCGGGCTGTGGTATTTCCTGATCGGCCGCAACCACGTCACCACCGACAATGCCTATGTGAACGCCGAAATTGCCCAGATCACCCCCGCGATTGCGGGGCAAGTGGCCGAAGTCGCGGTCAGGGACACCCAGGCGGTCAAGCGCGGCGATGTGCTGGTGCGGATCGATCCGGCCAATGCCCATATCGCCATGGCCGAAGCCGCCGCCGAACTCGCCGCCGCCCGCCGCCGCTTCCGCCAGATGGTGGCGACCAGCGGCGCGTTGTCCTCGCAGGTGCTCGCCCGCTCGGCGGGTATCGCCGAGGCGCGCGCGCGGCTGGGCGCGGCGCAGGCCGAGCTCGACAAGGCGCGGATCGATCTGCGCCGCCGCCAGGCGCTGGCCGCAAGCGGCGCGGTGTCGGGCGACGAGCTGACCGCCGCGCGCAAGGCGCTGGCGTCGGCGCAGGCGGCGATAGCCTCGGCGCAGGCGGGAATCGCGCTGGCGGAATCCAACCGCAGCGCCGCCTCGGGCGAACTTGCCGCGAATAACGCCATGGTCGCCGGATCGAGCGAGGAAACCGATCCGGCGGTAATGGCCGCCAAAGCCAAGCTGGAGGCCGCGCGACTGGATATCGAGCGCACCATCATCCGCGCGCCGATCGACGGCGCGGTTACGCGGCGGCAGGTCCAGCTTGGCCAGCGAGTGGCGCTGGGCCAGCCGGTGATGACCATCGTGCCGCTGACCCAGGTCTATATCGACGCCAACTTCAAGGAGCGGCAGCTCGACCGGGTGCGCATCGGCATGCCCGCGAAGGTCACGGCCGACATTTATGGCGGCGATGTCGTCTATCATGGCAAGGTCGCCGGGCTTGCTGCCGGGACCGGCGCATCGATGGCGTTGATCCCGGCGCAAAACGCCACCGGCAACTGGATCAAGGTGGTGCAGCGCCTGCCGGTGCGGATCGAGCTCGACCCCCGGGAACTGGCCGCGCACCCGCTGCGCATCGGCCTGTCGACCGAGGTCGAGATCGACCTTTCAGGCAATTAGAGCGGGGCATGGCCAGCCAGCCCGACAGCCTCAAGACGCTGGCCCCCGCCCAGCTCAAACTGGCGGCGATCATCCTCGCCTTCAGCAATTTCATCGTCGTGCTCGATCTGACCGTGGCGAATGTTTCGGTGCCGCATATTGCCGGCAGCCTCGGCGTCTCGCTCGATCAGGGCTCGTGGGTGATCACCTCTTACTCTGTCGCCGAAGCGCTGACCGTGCCCCTGACCGGCTGGCTGGCGCAGCGGTTCGGCACGGTCCGGCTTTATGCCTTTTGCATGACCGGCTTCGGCATTTTCTCGCTGCTCTGCGGCATATCGCAGACGCTCGAGATGATCGTCGTCTGCCGGATCGGCCAGGGGCTGTGCGGCGGGCTGGTGATGCCGCTGGCGCAAACCTTGCTGTTCAGCATCTTTCCGGGCGACCGGCGCGGCAAGGCGATGCTGCTGTCGTCGATGACGGTAATGCTCGGCCCGGCACTGGGCCCGACCCTGGGGGGGCTGATCAGCGATACGCTGAGCTGGCACTGGATCTTCCTGATCAACATCCCCTTCGTGATTGTCTGCGTCATGTCGGTGGTTGCCTTGCTGACACCGATCGAGACGGCGATCCGCAAGGTTCCGATCGATGTGATCGGGCTATGCCTGATGGTGCTGTGGATCGGCTGCCTGCAATTCATGCTCGACATCGGCCGCACTCGCGACTGGTTCGACGACCCGCTGATCGTTCTGCTCGCGGTGATCGCAGCGACCGGCTTTGTCGCCTTTCTGATCTGGGAGCTGACCGACGACCATCCGATCGTCAATTTGCGCGTGTTCCGCCACAGCGGCTTCACCTTCGGGGTGATCTCGCTCTCGCTGTGCTTCGGCGCCTATTTCGCCAGCATCGTCGTCATTCCGCAATGGCTGCAGACCTCTATGGGCTATCCCGGTGTCTGGGCCGGCTTCATCACCTCCTGCACCGCGATCGGTACGCTCGTCACCGGCCAGCTGGCATCCCGGGTGACCGCGAGGGGCTTTGATCCGCGCCTGCTGGTGTCGCTGGCGATTGCCTGGATCGGTTCCATGGCGCTGGTACGCTCGCAGTGGACCAGCGATGCCGACTTCTGGACGCTGGTCGCGCCGCAGCTGATCCAGGGGCTCGGCATGTTGTTTTTCATCCTGCCGCTGACCACCATCACGCTCGGATCGGTCCTGCCAGAGGAAATGGCATCGGCAACGGGATTGCAGAATTTCGTCCGGACGATCTCGATCGGCCTATGCACCGCAAGCGTGCTGACCGTTTGGGGCAATGCCCAGTCTTCCTCCTACAGCGATCTTGCCGCACGGTTGCAACCGGGTGAGACGCTGCGAACGCTCGAAGCCCAGGGATTCACCAGAGAGCAGGCGATGCGGATCATGGCCGGGCTGGTGGAACGCGAATCGGTGACTCTCGCCATCGACTATGTCTTCCTGATGACCTCCATCGTCTTCTTCATCGGCGCGGCGACGATCTGGCTGGCGCCGCGCAAGAAAATGGCCGTCTTAGGCAGTGCGCCGGGCAATTATACCAACCTGCACTGATCCTGACCCACGAGGACGGTTTCTGGCGGTTCTCGGCAAGAAGCGTTCGAAGTGGTGATGTGGTTCATCATAACGAGAACGCGACGCCGTCCGAGGGCCGCCAGAAACCGCCTTCGGTTGCCATTCCCGCTCGCTGGACGTCGTCGCGACCTCGCCACGATGAACCACATCGCGGTTTCGGTCGCTCCTTGCCAGCAAACGGGAATGGCAATCCTCGTGGGTCAGGATCAGTGCAGGTTGGTATTAGGCGCGTTTTGCCTAAAGCGGATTATCCAGCTTGATGATCGCCTCGGTGCTCTTGCGCTGGCCGGTCTTGAGTTCGCGGGGCTTGTCGAAGCTGGCCAGCACCGGCGCGTCGCGGCCATAGATGTCGTTGAACGCGGTGAGCTTGCCGGCAATGTCCTGCGCCATGGTGAAATAGGTGATGTAGACCGGAAAGGTCTTGGTCATTTCCACCTTGGTGTATTTGCCCGACAGCGCATGCTGCACCGCCACTTCCGGGGTCAGGTCGGCGCCTAGCATGGCCATGGTCATGCCCAGCTCCTGCGCCCGCTCGGTGCGCACGCAGCCGTGGCTCATGGCGCGGACGGCGGCGTTGAACAGACCCCGATTGGGCGTATCGTGCAGATAGATCGCATGCGGATTGGGCATGTCGATCTTCATCAGGCCCAGCGAATTGCCCGGCCCCGGCTGCTGGACGACCGTGATGAAGCCATTGGCCCCCTTGCTGACCTTGTAGCCCTGGCGCAGCGCGGCGGAGGGGCTGCGCATCAGCCTGGCGCCAAGTCCCTCGCCGACGACGATCGATTGCGGCACCGTCCAGGTCGGATTGAACACCACGGCCTCGACCTTCTCTGCGAGCTGCGGCGTCGCGGTCTTGCCGGGCTTGCCGACGATGGTGCGGTAGGTGCGCACGATGCGCTGGTTGGTCGCCAGCCGCAGCTGGAATTCGGGCACATTGGTGATGAGATAGAGCAGCCCGAGATCGCGCGGCAGCCAGCGCCAGCGGTCCATGTTGGCGGTAATCAGCGCGCGCTTGCGCGTTTCGCTGCGGGGCGTGGCGGCGAGCGCGGCCTTGAGCGCCTGATAATCGGGATAGGTCGGCGCGAGGCCCATCAGCACTCCGGCCACGTCATGCGTTTCCAGCGCCTTGGTCATCAGCGCCTGGGTGGGATTGACATCGACATCGGGATCGACCGCGAACCACTGCACCCGAGAGGTCATCGGGGTGCGGCCGTCGCGCAGATCCTCGGCGAGCCAGACGAAGCTCTTGCTGGCCAGCACATCGAGCTCGGGTCCCGAACCGCCGGCAATCGCGCTGCGCAGCTCGGCGAGCTTGTAATCGGCGGGCTTCAGGCCCTCCTCGCCGATGTTCTCGATCACCCCGATCAGCGCGCGGACATCGGCCAGCGACCAGACCATCACCGGATCGGGCACTGCCACTGGCGGCGGCGGGGCTGGAATCGGCTCAGCAGTGGGCGCGGCGGATGGCGCCGCGACAGGCGCTGCCGCAGGGGGTCCGGCCACGGGGGCGGGCGCCGGTGAGGGCAAGATGCTCTCGGGAGTTGCCGCAGGTTTGGGCTTGGCCTGCGCCAGCGCCGGGGTTGCTGTCAGTGCCAGCAATGCGAATGCCGGCACACTCGCGATTATCCGCTGTTTCATCGCTTTAATGTCTTGCCTCTGACGCGGCAGCCGTCCCGCCGCATATGCGCGGGCTTTTGCCGGTTTCTGCGGCGATCATCAAGCATGACCGCTTGCCAAACAATGAACGCGCAAACAGGTGACGCAAGCGGGCAACACCGCCTATGCCCGGAATTATGGTTCGCTCGCATCCGATTCTGCCGTTTCTGGCCGCCGCATCGGGCATCTGCACCTTCAGCGCGATGGACGCGACGATGAAGGGCGCGTCGATCGCCGCCGGGGTCTATAGCGCGCTGGTGCTGCGCAACTGCTGCGGCAGCCTGATGATGCTGCCGGTCTGGCTGCTGTCCGGCGCGCGCAAGCCGGGACGCGATGCGCTGAAAGTCCACCTGCTGCGCTCGGCGGTGGTGGCGGCGATGGCGGTGCTGTTCTTCTGGGGACTGGTGCGCATTCCGCTTGCCGAGGCAATCGCGCTGTCGTTCATCGCCCCGCTGATCGCGCTCTATCTCGCGGCGGTGCTGCTGGGCGAGACGATCCAGCCCAAGGCGGTGGTCGCCTCGCTGCTCGGACTGGCGGGCGTGATCGTCATCGCCGCCGCAAGGCTGGGCGGAGGCGATCTCGATGCGCGCTCCGCCTGGGGCATCGCCGCGATCCTTGCATCTGCGGTGCTCTATGCCTGGAACCTGATCCTCCAGCGCCAGCAGGCGCAGCTCGCCAGCCCCCAGGAGATCGCCCTGTTCCAGAACCTGTTCGTCGCGCTGATCCTTGGCCTCGCCGCACCCTGGCTGCTCGCATGGCCCGATCCCGGCGCGCTGCGCGACATCGTGCTGTCCGCCGCGCTCGCCGTGGTGTCGCTGCTGCTGCTCAGCTGGGCCTATGCGCGGGCCGAGGCGCAGGCGCTGGTGCCGGTGGAATATACCGGCTTTATCTGGGCGGCGCTGTTCGGCTGGCTGATGTTCGGCGAGCCGGTGACGTGGGCGACCGTGATCGGCGTCGTGCTGATCGTCGTCGGCAGCTGGATCGCGGCGCGCAAACCGACGCAGCAGACCGCGCTCTGACACTTGACCTTGCCGGTTTGAACGCGCATCGGCAGCGCGTCGATTCCATCTTCTGCAATGCAGCATTCGTGCGTCGCGGAGGCCAATACACGCAAGGAAACCAGCCACATGACCCAGGTCGGACAGGACACGCTCGGCACCCGCAGCACGATGCAGGCGGGTGGCAGGGAAGTCGCCTATTATTCGCTGAAGAAGGCCGGGGCAAAGCTGGGCGATGTTTCCCGTCTGCCGTTCTCGATGAAAGTGCTGCTGGAAAACCTGCTGCGCTTCGAGGACGGCGGCTTCACCGTTTCGGTCGCCGACATCCAGGCGCTGGTCGATTGGCAGAAGAACCCCAGCGAATCGCAGAACGAGATTCAATACCGCCCGGCCCGGGTGCTGCTGCAGGATTTCACCGGCGTGCCCTGCGTGGTCGATCTCGCCGCCATGCGCGACGCCATCGCCAAGCTGGGCGGCGACACCAGCAAGATCAATCCGCTGGTGCCGGTCAATCTGGTGATCGACCATTCGGTGATGGTCGACGAATTCGGCCATCCCAAGGCCTTCGAGCAGAACGTCGAGATCGAATACCAGCGCAACATGGAGCGCTACGATTTCCTCAAATGGGGCTCCAAGTCGCTCAACAATTTCTACGCGGTGCCGCCGGGCACCGGCATCTGCCATCAGGTCAACCTCGAAAACATCGCCCAGACGGTGTGGACCAGCACCGATCAGAACGGCATCACCGTGGCGTACCCGGACACTTGCGTGGGCACCGACAGCCACACCACCATGATCAACGGCCTGGGCGTGCTGGGCTGGGGCGTCGGCGGGATCGAGGCGGAGGCGGCGATGCTCGGCCAGCCGGTGTCGATGCTGATCCCCGAGGTTGCCGGCTTCAAGCTGACCGGCGAATTGAAGGAAGGCGTCACCGCCACCGATCTGGTGCTGACCGCCACCAACATGCTGCGCAAGCACGGCGTGGTCGGCCGCTTCGTCGAATATTACGGCCCCGGCCTCGCCTCGCTGTCCCTCGCCGACCGCGCCACGCTGGCCAACATGGCCCCCGAATATGGCGCGACCTGCGGCTTCTTCGGGATCGACGACAAGACGCTCGACTATCTGCGCCTGACCGGACGCGAAGAGGCGCAGATCGCGCTGGTCGAAGCCTATGCCAAAGAGCAGGGCTTCTGGATCGATCCCGCCGCCGCCGACCCGATCTTCTCCAGCACGCTGGAACTCGACCTCGGCACAGTCGTGCCCTCGCTGGCCGGGCCGAAGCGCCCGCAGGACAAGGTCGTGCTCACCGAGGTCGACGATGTGTTCAACAAGGATATGGCCGAGACCTACAAGCGGGCGAACACCCGCGTGGCGGTCGAAGGCAAGAGCCACGATATCGGCGACGGCGACGTGGTGATCGCCGCGATCACCAGCTGCACCAATACCAGCAACCCTGGAGTGATGGTCGCCGCCGGTCTGGTCGCCAAGAAGGCGAACGAGCTGGGCCTGCGCCCCAAGCCCTGGGTCAAGACCTCGCTGGCTCCCGGATCGCAGGTGGTCACCGACTATTTCGTCAAGGCCGGACTTACCGAGCATCTCGACGCAGTCGGATTCAACCTCGTCGGCTATGGCTGCACCACCTGCATCGGCAATTCCGGGCCGCTGGCCGAGCCGATCAGCAAGGCGATCAACGAGAACAACATCGTCGCCGCCTCGGTGATCTCGGGCAACCGCAACTTCGAGGGCCGCGTTTCGCCCGACGTGCGCGCCAACTTCCTCGCCAGCCCGCCGCTGGTCGTCGCCTATGCGCTGAAGGGCACGGTGATCGAGGATTTCACCACCACCCCGATCGGACAGGGCACGGACGGCAACGACGTCTATCTGCGCGATATCTGGCCGACCAATGCCGAAGTCTCCGCCACCATGGCCAGTTGCATGGACCGCGCCATGTTCCAGGCGCGCTATGCCGACGTCTACAAGGGCGACAAGCACTGGCAGGCGATCGATGTCACCGGCTCGGAAACCTACAAATGGCGCGCAGGCAGCACCTATGTCGCCAACCCGCCCTATTTCGAGGGCATGAGCATGACCCCGGCCCCGGTCACCGACATCGTCGAGGCCAAGCCGCTGGCGATCCTCGGCGATTCGATCACCACCGATCACATCTCGCCGGCCGGCAACATCAAGGCCGACAGTCCGGCGGGCAAGTGGCTGATGGAGCACCAGGTCGCCAAGGCCGATTTCAACTCCTACGGCGCGCGCCGCGGCCATCACGAAGTGATGATGCGCGGCACCTTCGCCAACATCCGCATCAAGAACGAGATGGTCCCCGGCATCGAAGGCGGCATGAGCCGCTATGGCGCCGACGTCGCCGCGATCTACGACGTGGCGATGAAGCACAAGGCCGACGGCACGCCGATGGTGGTGATCGCGGGCAAGGAATACGGCACCGGCTCCAGCCGCGACTGGGCGGCCAAGGGCACCAACCTGCTCGGCGTGCGCGCAGTGATCGTCGAAAGCTTCGAACGCATCCACCGCAGCAATCTGGTCGGCATGGGCGTGCTGCCGTTGCAGTTCAAGGACGGCGATACGCGCGAGACGCTGGGGCTGACGGGGGACGACACGTTCACGATTACGGGCGTGGCGGGGCTGAAGCCGCGTCAGGACGTTGAGGTGAAGGTGACCCGCGCGGATGGCTCTAAGTTCAGTTTTGTGGCGCTCTGCCGCATCGATACCGCCAATGAGGTCGAATACTTCATGAACGGCGGGATTTTGCAGTATGTGCTGAGGAAGCTGGCGGCTTGATGCCTCAGATTGTCCTGGTGGCCTCGCGTATCCAGGCATCTTTGCCATAAGCAATGCCTAATTCACGAGCAGCTGCCCGGACTCTTTGGCCAATCTGCGATTCAGAGAGATTGCCATCGACGAACCAGCCGGGAATCAGCTCAATCGCATGATCTTTTGCCAGATGCGGCGACTTCAAATAGAGACTTTGCGGAACTCGGGCAACAAAGCGCCGGGTCTTGCCTTTTAACTTGGCATACCGTCCGAGAAAGCCGCCGTCGTGCTGGTGAGCCAGCAGAACGTACTTGCAATAGGCGTCCTTGAGACTGGTCGCAGCCACCACCTTCCCTAAGAGGCCCGCTTGCCAGTGCCCCATTTTCCGAGAGCCGAATTGCGGCGGGTCGAGGTCGGTAACTGGAACCAATGCTGCAACAGGTACCGTGACGTTGGCGGCTTCCGACGCCTTCAGAACCATCCGCCTGAGTATGTCGTTTTCCGACTCGGAGAAGGATTGCCGGTTGGCTTCGATGGCCCGGTTCACGTCCAAATCGACCAAAATCTGTCTCAACTCCGCCACGGCCAGCTCCTTTTTGCATCCATTCCTTATAAGCCGTTATAATCCCTTACAAGGAATGTCAAGGGTCTGTGGTTGGCTCGCGATGTCGCAAAGGCCGCGAAGAAGGGATTGGCGCAGTCCAAATATCGCTGATATGATCGCCGCATGGCGTCCCGCACATCCAAAGCCCCCCCCGGCTCCTTCGACCTGCTCCCCCCCTTCCCCCCGAAGGCCCGGAGCTTGAAGCTCTGATCAAGGCCAAGGTTGCCGAAGCCGACGCTAATCTGGCACCGGGCATCCCGATGGCTGAAGTTTTCGAAGGCCTGCGCAAGCGCCACGCCGAACGGGCCAAGCGTGGAGCATGAAGTTGTCTGGCGACCCGAGGCCCGCGACGATCTCTACGCCATCTACGACTGGATAGCCCGGCAGGCCGATCCCGATACGGCCTTTGGCTATACGTCACGGATCGAAGCCTTCGCCGCGCGGTTGAGCCATTTTCCGGGTCGGGGAACGCCTCGTTTCAATCTCGCTTCAGGCCTGCGCACCGTCACCTTCGAGCGCCGTATTGTTGTTGCCTATCGCGTTGTGAACGATGCGGTGCATATTGTGCGGCTGATTCCCGCTGCCCGCGATTTCGCTCGGGCCTTCGGCAATGACTGAGGGCGCCGTTAGGAGTCTAATCGAGGTGAAGGAGGTATTCTATGGCAGCTGAAATGAAACCGATCCGCACCGAAGCCGACTATGAAGCGGCGCTGGAAGAGGTTGCCGCACTTTGGGGCGCGGCATCGGGCACGTCCAGGGGTGACCGGCTCGATGTGCTGGCAACGCTGATCGACGTCTATGAGGCCAAGCACCACGCGATGGACCCGCCCGACCCCGTCGAAGCGATTCTGTTCCGCATGGAACAGCAAGGCCTGACGCGCAAAGACCTTGAGGACATCATCGGGACCCGCACCCGCATCGCCGAGGTGCTGAACCGCAAGCGCAGCCTGTCGATTGGCATGATCCGCCGCCTGCATGAACGCCTGGGTATTTCCGCAGAAATCCTGATCCAGCCATCGCGCAAAATCGCAGCATGACCAACGGAGCGATTTACTGGCTGATCGAGGCCGCCGGCTGGGCGGGCGCGGTCACCATTCTCTTATCTTACGTACTGGTGTCGGCGGGCCGCCTTACCGGGCGCTCGCCGGTCTATCAGTGGATGAATGTGCTGGGCGCGGCTGGTTTTGTCGTCAACAGCGGCGCGCATGGGGCGATACCCTCGACGGTGCTGAATGTGGTCTGGGCCGGGATCGGGCTGTTCACCCTGTGGCGCCTGTCCCGCGCCGGGGCAGCTGAATAGCACTGAAACCGGACGTTCACCGGCGATAAACCCGCAGCGGACCAGCCTGCCCGTTCCATTGGAATCGGGAGGGAAGCATGCCCAAAGTTCAAACTCCTGCTGGCCCCGCTGGCGCTGGCGCTGCTTTCGGCCCCCATCGCCGCGCAGGAGCGCATCCCGGACAATCCGCTGATCGACTATGCCGGCTTCACCCAGCTCGCCGGCGATCTCGCCAAGGTGCGCGCGAAGCACCGGCTGGCCTGGCCCAAATTCGCCCGCAAGGCCCGCGAGCGCGGCGCGCTGCTGCTCGATGCGCGCTCGGCCGACGCCTTCGCCCGGGGCCACCTCAAGGGCGCGGTCAACCTGCCATTCACCGACTTCACCGACGATGCGCTGCGGGCGGTGATCGGCGCCAATCCGAACCGGCCGATCTTCATCTATTGCAACAACAACTTTTCCGACAACCGCGAACCGATCGTCACCAAGCGGGTGCAGCTCGCGCTCAACATCCCGACCTTCATCAACCTCCATGGCTATGGCTACCGCAACGTCTGGGAACTGGCCGAAGTGATCAGCACCACCGGCCCGGGGGTCGAGTGGGAAGTCACCCCGTTCGAATGAACGAAAAGGGCGGCCATTGGCCGCCCTTCCCCCGTCTACCTTGTGAAAGCAGCAGGCTGCCGGTCAGGCGGCCTTTTTCTTCGCCAGCCGGCGGCGGCCGACCAGGGTCGCTGCGGCGGCGCCGAACAGCAGCAGCATCGGCGGGGCCGGAACCTGATTGCCGCTCGAACCGCCGCTGGTCGATCCGCCCGAAGAGGACGAACTCGACGAAGTGCTGCTCGACGATGAGCTGGACGTGCTGCCGCCGGTCGAGCTGCTGCCCGAGGAGCCGGTCGATCCGGAAGACCCGGTCGAACCCGTGGAGCCGGTCGAACCGCCGCTCGATCCCGAGGAACCCGAGGAAGTCGAGCTGCTCGACGAAGAGGAACCGCCCGAGGAGGTCGCCCCGCTCGAAGTCGCGCCGCTCGAAGTCGCGCCGCCCGATGTCGACGAGCTGCCCGAGCTCGACGAAGAGCTGCTGCTGGAAGAACCTCCCGAGGACGAACCGCCGGACGAGGATCCACCCGAGGACGAGCCGCCCGACGATGAACCACCCGAGGACGAAGCGCCCGACGAGGTATGCCCGCCCGACGAGGTATGCCCGCCCGACGAACCATGGCCGCCCGACGAGGTCTTGCCGCCGGTCGAAGTGTTGCCGCCCGAAGACCCCGATGAACTCGACGAAGAGGACGAGCTGGACGAGGAACTCGACGACGAAGACGACGAACTGCTGCTCGACACATTGCCCGAGCTGGTCGAGACGTTGCCCGACGAGGTCGAGACGCCGCCCGTGCTGGTCGAAACCCCGCCGGTCGAGGTCGAAACCCCGCCCGTGCTGGTCGACACATTGCCCGAAGAACTCGAGGTCGAGGTGCTGACACCGCCGGTCGAGGTCGAAACGCCGCCGGTGGTCGTCGATGAGCTGATGCCGCCGCTCGACGTCGAGGACGAGCTGCCGCCGGTCGAAGTGGAACCGCCCGAAGTGGAGGTCGAACCGCCCGAGGTCGAGGTCGATCCTGTGCTGGTCGAGGAAACCACGACACTGCCGCCGCCGCCGCTGCCGCCGCCGAAGAAGCCGCCGAAGAAGCCCCCGCCAAAGCCGCCACCGATGCCGCCGCCGCCGACCACGACCGCACCGCCGCCGCTCGACGAGCTGACCGGCATCGGCGGCATCGGCGGGAGGTAGGGGGCCATCACCGGCGCCATCGCCATCTGCGGCGCGGGCTGCTGGATCACGGTGCGCTTGACGATGCGGCGCACCCGCTTGACCTGGCGCGGCGCCGCCCGTTCGGCCCGGCGGACCACCCGGCGCTGGACGCGGCAGTTGGGTCCGACCCCGCCATTGGCGCAGCCGCGCTTCACATGCTTGACGTATTGCGTCTGCTTGGCGGGCTGTTCCGCGACATGAACCGCACCACCACCTAGCATCGCTCCGCCTGCTGCAAAGGCAGACAATTTCGCGAGGGCCATCCGAACCGACATAAGCTTTGCTCTCTTTTCGTTTCCCTGAGATGCCTTCCGGAAGGGATCGTCCCTTCCATCGCGCCTCCATGACATGAGAAACGCAGAGACTGGTTAAGGCGACAATCCCATTAACCGTGTTTCGGACTCGGCGATGTGCGATTTTTCCGGGATTTCGCGCCTCATCGAGAGAACTGTCCCGTATTGGAACTGAAAGCGTTTGATTTCCGAAGATATTGTTTAACGGCGGCGACGAAACCGCGAATCGCCATTCAGTCTTCCGGGTCTTCGTTAACCCCGTCGAACAGGCCGTTCTGGCTGCCGCTGGGTGGCGGCAAACCGAGGTGCTTCCATGCCATATCGTTCAGGCAGCGCCCGCGCGCGGTGCGGGCGACCAGGCCCAGCTGGATGAGGTAGGGTTCGATCACTTCCTCGATCGTATCGCGCGGTTCCGACAGGCCCGCAGCCAGAGTCTCCACTCCGACCGGCCCGCCTTTGTATATATCGGCGATCATCGAAAGATAGCGCCGGTCCATCGCGTCGAGGCCAAGGCTGTCGACCTCGAGCCGGGTCAGCGCATCGTCGGCGAAGGCGCGGGTGACGGTGGCGTCGCCAGCGACATGGGCGAAATCGCGCACCCGCCGCATCAGCCGCCCGGCGACCCTGGGCGTGCCCCGCGCGCGCCGGGCGATCTCGCGCGCGCCTTCGGGCTCGATTCCCATGCCGAGCAGGCCGGCGCCGCGTGTGACGACGCTTTCCAGCTCGGGCACGGTATAGAAATTGAGCCGCACCGGAATGCCGAAGCGGTCGCGCAAAGGCGTGGTCAGCAGGCCCTGCCGGGTGGTCGCGCCGATCAGGGTGAAGGACGGCAAGGGCACCCGCACCGAGCGCGCCGAGGGCCCCTCGCCGATGATCAGATCGAGCTCGCGGTCCTCCATCGCCGGGTAGAGGATTTCCTCGACCACCGGATTGAGCCGGTGAATCTCGTCGATGAACAGCACGTCGCCAGCTTCGAGATTGGTCAGCAGCGCGGCGAGATCGCCCGCCTTGGCGATCACCGGGCCGCTGGTGGCGCGGAAGCCGACGCCGAGTTCGCGCGCGACGATCTGGGCCAGCGTGGTCTTGCCGAGGCCGGGCGGGCCGAAGAACAGCACATGGTCCATCGCCTCGCGCCGCGAGCGGGCGCTCTCGATGAACACCGAGAGATTGTCCTTGGCCGCCGCCTGGCCAACGAATTCGGCGAGGGTCTTGGGGCGGAGCGCCGCATCGGCGTCGTCGGGCAGGCGCTCGGGGGTGAGGTGGGGGTTTTGGGTCATTCGAAATGCTTGTGAACATGTTGCGAGTGGTGCAGGATACGCTGAACGAACACTATATCGCCTTTGATTCTATAGAGAATTCTGTGACTGCGATACACCTTGCAACGGGCAAACCTGCCGTACTCCCGGCGGGCCTGACCAGCCTTGGGATGCCGTTTCAGCAATTCGAAAGCAGCCTTCAGTCCTTGCGTATACGCATCGGCTGCATCTTCCCCGAACTGCGCGGCGCTGAACTCGTCGATCCGTGCTAGATCGCGACGCGCTGCCGAACTGATCTTGACTTCAGCCACGCCGTGCGTGGCGCTCGGCGATAATTTCCTCGATGATGGTCGAAGGATCGGCGTCGAGATAGCCCGATGCCTCGCCTTCCGCGATCTTCTCACGAACCCATGCCGCATCAGCGGCCTCGTCAAGATCACGGCGTATCAGTTCGCGCAGATATTCCCCTGCATCCGCGTAGTGCCCTTCCGCGACGCGCGATTTCAGGGGACCTGCGAGGTCATCGGGGAGCGAAAAGCTGAGATCGGTCATGGCTGGTATATCCTCCAACTTGGTGGGGGCGGCAAGTGGGTTTGGGGCGCGGGGCGGCGGAGCTTGGTTCAGTCAAAGTGCATGACCGCATCCCCAGGGATTTCGATCCATTTGTGTTTGCGGATCTCATAGACCGAAAAGCCCGGCTCTGGAAAATCCGGGTCAGCAAATGCGCCGACCGGAATCGCAATCAGTTCGCGATTAGGTCGGCAGCGATACCACAGTGTCGAGCCGCAGACCGGGCAGAAATGGTGATCTGCCTGCTCGCCGCTATCCGCAGTGCGCAACCAGACTTTGGCCTCACCAGTTATCCTTACCCGCTCGCTCGGGAACCGCGCCTGCATTGCGAAAGGCGCACCACTACGGCGTTGACAATCAAGACAGTGACACACGGAAACGCGCACCGGCTCGCCTTCACACTCGGCGCGCAACTGGCCGCATTGGCATGTAGCGGTGCGCATCACCCCGCCGCCCTCTTAAGCGCCTTTCGCGCATCCTTGGCATGATGCACCACCCGCACGATCAGCACAGTATCCCCAACGATATGGTAGAAAATCCGGTGGCGGCGATGGATCAGACAGCGAATGCCATTGCCCAGGTCGGCCCGGGCGGCTCCGGCCATCGGATGCTCGCGCAAAAGCGCAAAAGCTGCGTCAAATCCCAGGAAGTAGCTGTCTGCGACTTCGCCACCAAACTGATCAACGCTGTAGACACGAATTTCGAACAGATCGGCGCGCGCCGCCGGGCTAAGGTCAAGTTCAGCCATTTCTTGCGGGATATTCGGCGATTATCTCACGCAACACATCCTCAGGGCGTTGGTTAAGTCTGCCCGAAGCCAGCCCCTCGGCGATCAGACCGCGCAGCCATTCGGCCTCTTCCTCTGCGGCTTCCTGATCCTTGCGGAGCAGGTCACGCACCAAGTCGCTGGCGCTGGTGTAGCGCCCTTCGGCAACGCGGTGATCGACCCAGGAGCGCAGGGCGGGCGGAATGGTGACGTTGAGTTGTGCCATAGGATTGTTATACATATTTCTAGAAATTAGTCGAGTTTTCACAGGATTCACCCCGCCGCCCGCTTCAACGCCACCCGCACCAGCTCGTTCAGCCCGGCATCCTCGCCCAGCTCTTCCACCGCCTGCGCCACTGCGCTCGCCGCCACCACCGGCTTGAAGCCCAGGTTCTGCAAGGCCGAAACCGCGTCCGCGCTCGCCGAACCAGCCCGCATATCCACCGCCGCGCCGCCGCTTCCCGGCCCGACCGGCAAAGCCCCCGCCTTGTCCTTCAATTCATTGACAATGCGCGAGGCCAGCTTCGGCCCCACCCCCTGAGCGCGCGCCACCGTGGCCGCGTCGCCGCCGCTGATCGCCCGCTGCAACTCCTCGGTCGCCAGCGCCGACAGCACTGCCAGCGCCATCTTCGAACCCACGCCCTGCACGCCGGTCAGCAGCCGGAACCACTCGCGCTCGGCTGCGGAAGCGAAGCCGATCAGCCGCATGTCGTTCTCGCTGACCTGCAACTCGGTGTGGATTGTCACCGCCTCGCCGCGCGCGCCCAGCGCCGCCAGCGTCTTGGCCGAGCAATGCACCAGATAGCCGACGCCGCCGACGTCGATCACCGCCCAGTCGGGGCCGAAATCCTCGAAGATGCCGGTGAGGCGCGCGATCATGGTTTGTTCTTATGCACTGCGCTGGCGAGGTGCGCAAGCCCACCCCGCTGCGTTACCCACCCCCAACCCCTACCGCAAGCGGGAGGGGAGTAACTGGCGCGACTCGCTCCCCTCCCGCTTGCGGGAGGGGTTGGGGGTGGGTCAGCCGCTCAGCGAACCAAATGCGCATGGGCGATCGCCACGGCCAGCGCATCCGCCGCATCCGCGCCGGCCAGCTTGACCCCCGGCAGCAGCACCCGCAGCATCGCCTGCACCTGCGCTTTCTCCGCCCCGCCGGTGCCGACGATCGCCTTCTTGACCAGCCGCGTGGCATATTCGGCCACCGGCATTCCCGCGCGGGCCAGCGCCAGCAGGCAGACCCCGCGCGCCTGGCCAAGCTTGAGCGTCGATTGCGGATTGGCGTTGACGAAGACTTCCTCCACCGCGCCGCTTGTCGGTTGGTGGTCGAGGATGACATCGGTCAGCTCGCGGTCGAGGGTGACCAGCCGTTCGGCCAGCGGCGCTTGCGGATCGGTGCGGATCTGGCCGTTGGCGATGTGGCTGAGACGGTTGCCGGTTTTGGCGACGATCCCCCAGCCGGTGGTGCCGAGGCCGGGGTCGAGGCCGATGATGATCATTTAGAGCCCCTCCCCTTCAGGGGAGGGGTTGGGGTGGGGTCTATCCATCCACACCAACATTGCGAGTGGGGACAGACCCCACCCCCAACCCCTCCCCTGAAGGGGAGGGGAGCTTTCAACCCAGCTTCTCCATCACCGCGTCGGAAACCTCATAGTTCCCCCACACCGCCTGGACGTCGTCGTCGTCGTCCAGCACGTCGATCAGCTTGAACAGCGTCGCCGCCTCGCCCTCGCCGACATCGACTTTCAGCCCCGGCTTCCACGCCAGCTTGACCGCCTCGGCCTCGCCCAGCGACTTTTCGAGTTCGCGGCTGACCGGGTGCAGGCGTTTCGATGCTGGTCCAGATCGCGTGGCCCTCATCGTCGCTTTCGACATCGTCGGCGCCGGCCTCGATCGCGGCTTCCAGAACCTTGTCCTCGTCGCCCGCGCCCGCGCCATATTCGATCAGCCCCAGCCGCTCGAACCCGTGGCTCACCGCGCCCTACGCGCCCAGATTGCCGCCGTTCTTGGCGAAGGCGGTGCGGACATTGGTGGCGGTGCGGTTGCGGTTGTCGGTCAGCGCCTCGACGATAAGCGCGACGCCGCCCGGGCCATAGCCCTCATAGCGCACTTCCTCGTAATTATCGCCTTCGCCCTTGCTCGCCTTGTCGATCGCCCGCTGGATATTGTCCTTGGGCACCGACTGGGCCTTGGCGGCATTGACCGCCGCGCGCAGCCGCGGATTGAAGTCCGGATCGGGCATGCCCATCTTCGCCGCAACGGTGATTTCGCGGCTGAGCTTGGAAAACAGCCCCGCGCGCTTCTTATCCTGCGCGCCCTTGCGGTGCATGATGTTCTTGAATTTGGAATGGCCTGCCATGGGTCTTTTCGTCTTTTGCGGGTGAGTGCGACGCGCGCTTACCGTATGCCAAATTTTCAGGCAAGCTGGCGAACAAACCTGAAGGGCAAAGATACCAGTTGAGGGGGATGAGCAGTGACCAACGGCACATCGGATTCGATGCAGCAGGGTTTCATAAGTATCCTGATCGCAGACGTAATCGCTTCGAAAGAGCGCCATCGAACCAGTGATTCGCAGCAAAGCAGGCGTGACCTCATCCGATCGGTGTTTGCGGCTGTCGAAGGCCTGGTCTGGACTTATCGAGAGCACATTGTATCGGCTGCGCGAGAAATCGAGATTATCTCGTACGAGGAAGAATTGGCGTTGTCCGAAGTCAGTTATCGGGTCACCGAACAAGGGAAGGTCATTGAGCAAACACGATTCATTGCCATGCCAGCTATTATCAGGTTGACGACGAGAATTGCTCTCAGATTGGACTCAAGTCTGGATATCCGGTTTGATTCTGTGGGCTGGAACCAACTCCGCCGTTCCATAGAAATCCGAAATCGGATTACCCACCCAAAAAGCGAAGCCGACTTATTGATCGACGAATCAGATATTTCAGCATGCCTTGCCGGGTTCTTCTGGCTAATTGACGTTGCCGCACGAGCGATGGCGGCGGCAAACGCAGCGCTAAACCAATATTTCGAAGGTCTTTGCGAAGTCTTTGACGACCTCAAAGCTGGCGATCCGGAAACATGGAAGTTGTATAGGTCATTGCAGCAAAGGTCCGATGAGCTGTAATCTACTCCAGCCCCAACGCCGCCTTGTAGGTTTCAAGCAGCATTTCCATCTCACGCCGATCATCCACGTTCATTTTCCTTAGCTTGATGACCTGCCGCATCATCTTCGTGTCGTAGCCCACAGCTTTGCCTTCGGCATAGGAATCGCGAATGTCGTCGGCGACCCCCTTCTTCTCTTCCTCAAGGCGTTCGATGCGTTCGATCAGCAGGCGCAGGCGGTCGTCGGTGGCAGTGGCCATCTTGGGAAATCTCCAATTGCGGGAATCGCTTGGCGCGGCTGTTAGCTGCGCTGAGAGATTCGGGCAAAGCGGAGGCTGTGGAAATCCTTTCCTCCCCGTCCGAAGGATGGGGAGGGGGACCACCTGAAAGGTGGTGGAGGGGTGGCTGGCTAGGTTGCGCAAATACCCCTCCACCATGCTTCGCATGGTCCCCCTCCCCATTCCTGCGGAACAGGGAGGAAAAGCGCTAATGCGTCCCCCCGTTCAGCTTCAGACTTTCCTCCATCCGCGCCAGCTGCTCCGGCGTCGCTTCGGTCTGATGCCGCAGCTTCCACTCCGCCGCCGGCATGCCGTGGATCGCCTCGCGCGCGGCGGCCTTGTCGAGCGGCGCGCCGGCCTCGACGATCCAGTCCGACAGGCAGTTGCGGCAAAAGCCCGCCAGCCCCATCAGATCGATGTTCTGGGCGTCATGCCTGCGCCGCAAATGGCGGACCAGGCGGCGGAAGGCGGCGGCGGCGTGGGCATCGCTCAGCGCTTCGAGCGGGTCGGCGGGATTGGATTGGGTGTCTTCGGTGCAGCTCATCGGGGTTGGTCCTTGGTAAAGCGCCCATGTTTTGCCATAGGGCGGCGCGCAGACGGAAGGAATATTTGCTTGGCACGGCTCGATCCCCGCGGACGCAAGGTAAAAATCCTGGCCACTCTGGGCCCGGCCAGCCGCTCGCCCGAGACGATCGGCAAGCTGCTGGCTGCCGGGGCCGACGCCTTCCGCGTCAACATGAGCCACGGCGACCAGCCGACCCACGCCGAAACCATCGCCGCGATCCGCGCCGCCGAAAAGGAATTCGGCCAGGCCGATCGCCATCCTCTGCGACTTGCAAGGGCCGAAACTGCGCGTTGGCGAGTTTGCCGGCGGCAAGGCGGTGCTGCGCCACGGCAGCCATTTCACCCTCGACCGCAACCCCGCCCCCGGCGACGCCACCCGCGTCTGCCTGCCGCATCCCGAGCTGTTCGGCATCCTCGAAAAGGGCCAGCGGCTGCTGATCGACGACGGCAAGCTGCGGCTGCGCGTGATCGGCGCCAACGACGAGGCGATCCTGTGCTCGGCCGAAGTCGGCGGGGTGATCATGGACCGCAAGGGGGTCAATGTGCCCGACACGGTGGTGCCGGTCGCGGCGATGACCGACAAGGACCGGCGCGACCTTGCCTTTGCCGTGGAGCACGGGGCGGACTGGGTGGCGCTGAGCTTCGTGCAACGGCCCGAGGATGTCGCCGAGGCGCGGCGGCTGCTGGGCGGCGCAAGGGGCTCCGGGGCAGCGCTGGTCGCCAAGATCGAAAAGCCCGCGGCGATCGAGCATCTCGACGCGATCATCGAACTGGCCGACGGCATCATGGTGGCGCGCGGCGATCTCGGCGTCGAGCTCAATCCGGAGGAAGTGCCGCCGCTGCAAAAGCGCATCGTCGAGGCGACGCGCCGTTCGGGCAAGCCGGTGATCGTCGCCACGCAGATGCTCGAATCGATGATCGAGAACCCGGCCCCGACGCGGGCCGAGGTCTCGGACGTCGCCAATGCGGTCTATGACGGGGCCGACGCGGTGATGCTCTCGGCGGAAACCGCCTCGGGCGCGTGGCCGGTCGAGGCGGTGACGATCATGCACCGCATCGCCATGCAGGTGGAGCGCGATCCGGGCTACCAGGCGCGGGTGCATTTCACCGATGTCATGCCCGATGCCACCACCGCCGATGCCCTGGCCCAGGCGAGCGCGGCGATTGCCGAGACGGTTACCATCGCCGGCATCGTCGTCTTCACCGGCTCGGGCTCGACCGCGCGGCGGGTGGCGCGCGAGCGGCCCGGCGCGCCGATGCTGGTGCTGACGCCCTCATCCAGGACCGCGCGGCGGATCGCCTTGCTGTGGGGCGCCTATCCGGTGGTGACCAAGGACATCGGCAGCTTCGAGGAAATGATCGCCAAGGGCAAGCGCATGGCGCTGCGCTATGGCTTCGGCACGGCGGGATCTAAGCTGATCACGCTGGCGGGCGTGCCCTTCGGCACCCCGGGATCGACCAACCTGCTGCATGTAGTGACGCTGAGCGGCGATGAGCTGAAGCGGCATCACGGGGATTAGCGTCGTCAGGCCAGTTTACTCCCGCGCCCCGAACAGCGCGCTTCCGACGCGGACATGCGTCGCGCCCAGCATCACTGCGGTTTCGAAATCGCCGCTCATCCCCATGCTCAGGCCAGCGAGGCCATTGTCGTCCGCCAGCTTGGCGAGCAGCGCAAAATAGGGCGCGGCTTCGACGTCGAGCGGCGGCACGCACATCAGACCGAGCAGGGGCACGTCCGCCGCGCGGGCCTCGGCGAGCAGCGCCGGAAGCTCCGCAATCGCACAGCCGCCCTTCTGCTCCTCCTCGCCGATATTGACCTGGACGAAGCACGGCGCCTGCCGCCCCGCCTTGTCCATCGCCCTGGCCAGCGCGCCGACCAGCGAGGGCCGGTCAAGCGAATGGATGCAGTCGAACAGCGCCACCGCCTCCTCCGCCTTGTTCGATTGCAGCTGGCCGATCAGGTGGAGGTCGATGCCGGGATGCGCCGCGCGCAGGGCAGGCCATTTCGCCGCCGCCTCCTGCACCCGGTTCTCGCCGAAGCTCCGCTGGCCCGCCGCGATCAGCGGGACGATGCGCTCGGGCGGGTGGGTCTTGCTGACGGCGATCAGGGTGACGTCCGCCGGCTCGCGGCGGGCGAGCCGTGCGGCGGCGGCGATGCGGCTTTGGATATCGGCGAGGCGCTGCTCTGGCTGTTCCATCGCCCGGTGCTATAGCGCGGCGATGACCAAGCGCCAGCCGCCTTTGCCCCGAATTTGGCTCGTTACCGATGCACGCAACGATGCGGAGCTGGAAAATGTGCTGCTGCGCTTGCCGCGCGGTTCGGGGCTGATCTTCCGCCACTATCACCTGGAAGGTTCCGCACCCTGTCCCCGTCGCCCCGGACTTGATCCGGGGACCCGCTGGTCTGCTGGCAGCGCGGTGGAACCAAGCGGGACCCCGGGTCAAGCCCGGGGCGACGATGGCGGGAGACGACGACGTTTCAATGTGCTGAAGCGGATAGCCCGGCGTAAGCGGCATGTGGTCGCACTTTCAGCTAATGCGAGCACCGCCCGCCGATGGGGAGCCCATGCCGCCTATGGCTCATCCCGCCATCTCGTTGGCGGGCCCGCCATGCTGCGCTTGATCACCGCACATTCCTTGCGCGAGATCGCCCAAGCCCGTCGCGCCCGAGCGAGTGCAATCCTGCTCTCGCCCGTTTTCCAGACCCCCTCTCATCCAGGAGGCAAGGTGCTTGGGCCTTTGCGCTTCCGATTGCTGGCAGCTCGCTGTCAAATCCCCGTCATCGCTCTCGGCGGCATGACAGTGCATCGCGCCGGGCGGCTCAAAGCCGCGCATTGGGCCGCAATCGACGGACTTTGCGCCAGCTAAACCCGCTCGTCCTGAGCCCGTCGAAGGATGGAATCCCAAGGATTCTTGACGCGGAGTCACCCTCTGGCGCATTATACCCACGAAGCGGGGTAGCATAAAATGGCATCACGGGCTCTGGGCGGATCGAAACAGCGGATCGGCACCGCCAACTGGAACGCAATTCTGCGCCGCGCCGCCTGGCGCAGCGCGGAGCTGGGCGGGGCGATGCTGCTGTTCGCCGCAATGCTGTTCCTCGCGCTGGCGCTGGTCAGCTATCACCAGACCGACGCCTCGTCCTCGACCGCCGCCGGCGGCGCGGTGCGCAACTGGATGGGGGCAAGCGGCGCCTGGGCCGCCGACGCGGCGCTGACGCTGTTCGGGCTGGTCTCGGTGCTGCTGCTGCCGCTGCTTTATGTCTTCGCCCGCAAGCTGTGGCGCTTCGCCGAGGAGGACGACGGCATCCTGCCGCATGCCGACCAGCGCTGGTGGCGACCGATCGCCATCCTGCTGTTCGCCATGGCGCTGCTCGGCACGGTGCTGTCGCTGAGCTTCTCCAGCCCCGGCGGCTCGCTGCCGGCATCGGCGGGCGGTGTCGCCGGTCTGCTCGGGGCCAAGGCGATCCAGGGCGCCGCCTCGCTGCTTCCGCCGGCAGCCGGAGGCTGGGCGATCCTCGCCGCCGCGCTGGTCTGCCTCGGTGCGGGCGCGATCCTTGCCGGACGGGTCTTCGCGCTCGACTGGGGGGGGCTGCTGACCCTGCCCGGCGCATTGCGCCGCCGTCCCATGACTGGCGACGAACCGCCGCGCTCGCTGGTTCCGGCGATCGCAAAGAAGATGCGCCCTCGCGCGCCGCCCCCGCCCCGCTCGATACCCCGCGCAAGCCTCCTGAAATCAGCGATCCGGCGAAGACCGCAAAGCCCGCGCAGTTCACTGCCCAGGCCCGCCAGAGCGACCTGTTCGACGACTATGCCCTGCCCGGGCTCGACCTGCTCGCCGAGCCGCCGCCCAATTCGCAGCCGAAGATCGACAAGCTCAGCCTCGAACGCAACGCGCGGCTGCTGGAGACCGTGCTCGACGATTTCAACGTCAAGGGCACGATCGAGGCGGTGCGCACGGGCCCGGTGGTGACCATGTACGAGCTGGAGCCGGCGCCCGGCATCAAGGCCAGCCGGGTCATCGGCCTGGCCGATGACATCGCCCGCAACATGAGCGCGATCTCGGCCCGCGTCTCCTCGATCCCCGGCCGCACCGTCATGGGCATCGAGCTGCCCAATGCCGACCGCCAGATGGTCGCGCTGCGCGAACTCGTCGCCTGCGAGGCCTTCGCCAGTTCCAAGGCCATGCTGCCGATCATCCTGGGCAAGGACATCGCCGGCGAACCGGTGATCGCCGATCTCGCCACCATGCCGCACCTGCTGGTCGCGGGCACCACCGGTTCGGGCAAATCGGTCGGGCTCAACTGCATCCTGCTGTCGCTGCTCTACCGGCTCACCCCGGCGCAGTGCCGCATGATCCTGATCGATCCCAAGGTGCTCGAACTCAAGAGCTACGACGAAATCCCGCATCTGCTCTCGCCGGTCGTCACCGAACCTGCCAAGGCCGTGCGCGCGCTGAAATGGGCGGTCGAGGAAATGGAGCGCCGCTATCGCCAGATGAGCGAGATCGGCGTGCGCAACCTCGCCGGCTTCAACGACAAGGTCACCGCTGCCCAGGCCAAGGGCAAGCCATTGGGCCGCCGCATCCAGATCGGCTTCGATCCCGACAGCGGCGAGGAAATCTACGAGGACCGCCAGCTCGATTACCGCACGCTGCCGCAGATCGTGCTGATCGTCGACGAGCTGGCCGACCTCATGGTCACCTGCGGCAAGGAAATCGAAGTGCTGATCCAGCGGCTCAGCCAGAAGAGCCGGGCGGCGGGCATCCATCTGATCATGGCCACCCAGCGGCCTTCGGTCGATGTCATCACCGGCGTGATCAAGGCCAATTTGCCGACCCGCATCAGCTTCGCCGTCACCAGCCGGATCGACAGCCGCACGATCCTGGGCGAACAGGGCGCCGAGCAGCTGCTGGGCAAGGGCGACATGCTCTACAAGCCCAACACCGAGCCGGTCCGCCGCATCCACGGGCCATTCGTGTCCGACGAGGAAGTCGAGCGCATCGCCGAATACTGGCGCGGCCAGGGCAGCCCCGAATATGTCGACAGCGTCACCGAAGAGCCCGAAGAGGGCAGCTTCGGCTTCGACGACCTCGATTCCGCCTCCGACAACCCCGACGACCGCAAATACCGCCAGGTCTGCCAGCTGGTGTTCGAAAGCCAGAAGGCCTCCGCCAGCTGGCTGCAGCGCCAGATGGGGGTAGGCTATAACACCGCCTCCAAATGGATCGAGCGGATGGAGCGCGACGGGCTGGTCGGCCCGGCCAACCATGTCGGACGGCGCGAGATTTACCGGGACAAGGACGGCGGGGTATTGTGACGCCATGCCATCCTGATCGCGCACGGCGCCGAGCCTGACGCCGATGCACGAGGCCGGATCCGGCAGCTTCCTCCGCGACGCGCTGATCCTGCTCGGTTTCGCGATCGGCTTCGTGCTGCTGTTCCGCCGGCTCGGGCTGGGCGCGACGCTGGGCTATCTGGTGGCCGGCGCCGTCGTCGGCCCGCAGGTGCTCGGGCTGGTCGGCGGTGCGGAATCCAAGCTGGGCTTCGCCGAGCTGGGCATCGTCTTCCTGCTGTTCATCGTCGGGCTCGAGCTCAATCCGGCCCGGCTGTGGCGGATGAAGCGCGACATTTTCGGGCTCGGCCTGCTGCAAGTGTCGCTGTGCGGGCTGGCCCTGGCGGGCATGATCGCGCTGGCCACCGAATTCACCCCGGCCGCCGCGCTCGCGCTCGGGCTGCCGCTGGCGCTGTCCTCGACCGCGCAGGTGCTGCCGATGCTGCAATCCGCCGGACGGCTGCGCACTCCGTTCGGCGAACGCGCCTTCGCCATATTGCTGTTCCAGGACCTGTCGATCATCCCGCTGATCACCATCGTCGCCGCGCTCAGCCGCAACCCCGCCGACGCCGGCGGACCGCCCGGCTGGCTGCTGGCGGGGCAGACGCTGATTGCCGTCGCCGGCCTGATCGCGGCTGGCCGCTTCCTGATCCGCCCGCTGTTCCGGCTGATCGGCAATCTCGGCGAGCGCGAGATGTTCATCGCCGCCGCGCTGTTCACCATCATCGCCTCGGCGGCGGTGATGGAAATGCTCGGCATGTCGACCGCGCTCGGCGCCTTCATCGCCGGCGTGATGCTCGCCGATTCGCCCTATCGCCACGAGCTCGAGGCCGACGTCGAACCATTCCGCTCGATTCTGCTCGGGCTGTTCTTCCTGGCGGTGGGGATGATGCTGGACCTGCGCGCGATCGCCGAAAATCCGCTGTTCGTCGCGGCGATGGCAGTGGCCGTGATCGCGATCAAGGCGGCGGCGATCATGGCCATCGGCCTGCTGTTCAGGATGCGCTGGCGGCAGGCGCTGGCGCTGGGGCTGCTGCTGAGCCAGGGCGGCGAGTTCGGCTTCGTGCTGTTCACCCAGGCGCAGAACGCGCTGCTGATCGACCCGCAGGCGGCGAGCCTGTTCGGCGCGGTAGTCACCCTGTCGATGGCGACCACGCCGTTCCTGATGGCGGCGACCCGCCGCATCCGCGCCGAGCCCGAGGCGCCGGGCGAGGAGCGCGAGGGGCCCGGATTCGACAGGGGCGCCGACGGGGCCAACGCGCTGATCGTCGGCTATGGCCGCTTCGGCCAGACCGTCGCCCAGATGCTCAACGCCGCCGACGTGCCGGTCACGCTGATCGACACCGATATCGAAATGATCGACGTCGCCCAGGGCTTCGGCGCCAAGGTCTATTTCGGCGATGGCACCAGGCTCGACCTGCTGCGCCAGGCCGGCGCGGCGGAGGCCGAGCTGATCCTGTTCTGCATCGACGGCGACCAGATTTCCGCCGAGCTGGTCGAGGCGGTCCACCAGGCCTTCCCCAAGGCCGCGATCTATGTCCGCGCTTACGACCGCCGCGCGGTGCTGCGGCTGAAGGGCACGCCGGCGCGCTTCATCGTGCGCGAGGTGAACGAATCCGCCGCCAAGATGGCGCGGCTGGCGCTGGAGGAAATCGGGCTCGATCTCGAACATATCGAGCGCGCCGAGGCGATGTATCGCGCCAGCGACCGCGAGCGGCTGAAGCTGCAGTTCGAAAGCGGCGACATTCGCACCGCCCGCGACCGCATCATCACCCGGCCGGTGGGGCCGGATGCGGAACCTGGCGAGGCGGGGTAGCCGCAAGATGCAATCCGGCGGCGCTTCCCGCTTGCGCAAACCCTTGCGCCTTCGCGGCCATCGCCCCGCTGCTGCTGCTGGCGACCGCCGCCAGTCCTGCGCAACCCCCCGTCACCTATGCCCAGCCAGACGTCGCCGAACAGAACGGCAATATCGTCTATTACGACCGGCTCGGCAGCGAGCATCCGCTGACCCGCGGCGGCGGTTTCGTCCAGCCGGAGCTTTCGCCGACGGCCGGCTGGCGGCCTTCATCAAGGTCGAGCGCGCGGGTGAGCCGGCGCACGGGTCGGCGCGGACCTCGCTTTGGCTCGCGGATGTTCCAGACGGCAAGCCGCGCCTGCTGCTCGCTTCGACCCCGGCGGAGGGAATGACCGAGACGCTCGCCGCAATGTGGCGGCCGCGGTTCTCGCTGAACGGCGGCTATGTCTATGTCATGGCGGAAGCCTGGGCGACGTCTTCGGCGATCCACCAGGTCAATGTCCGCACCGGCGCGCATCGCTATGTCATCGACGGCGAGTTGCTGTTCGTGATCCAGACCGGGCGCTTCGCCGGTTTTCTGGCGGTGCAGCGGCACCGCTATCCGGCCGATCCCGAACGCGGCGCGTTCAACCCGGTGTATATCGTGCGGCCCGACGGCAAGCGGATATTCATGGTGCCGGGCAGCGACAGGGACGACGGCGAGACTTCGCTCGAAGTGTGGCTGCGGGTGAACAGCGGCGAGCGCAGATAGCGAAATGGGGCTTGATCTCGCGGCTTCCGCGCGACAATAGGCCCGCCCATGCCGAACAGCTTGCGCCTGCCGGGATTGCGTTGGGGTCTGCCCCTGATGCTCTGCGCCCTGCTGCTGCGGATCGCGGTGCCGGCCGGCTGGATGCCCGGCGCAAGCGGCAATGGCACCGCGATCACGATCTGCACCGGCACCGGTATCGCCCAGGCCTGGATCGACGCCGACGGCAAGGTCCACAAGGGCGATGGCAAGCAGCCGGGACAGGAGCAGCGCTGCGCATATGCGGTGCTTGGCACGGCTGCGCTTGCCGCGCCGGGTGCTCCGGACTTGACCTCAGCCGATCCCGCCCGGACCAGCCTCACCGGCGCGCCATTCCATGTCGCGATCGGCCAGGGCCTCGCCGCCCCGCCGCCGCCTTCAACCGGACCGCCATCCCTGATCTGAACCCAGCATCGCGCCGGAAGCCATCCCGCGCGGGCAAGCCTCGTTTCAGTTCAGGGATATTTCCATGCCGTCCAGATTGCCCATGCGCGCCTCCGCGTGCCTCTTCGCCCTCGCCGCCACCCCCGCTTTTGCCGAAGACGCGCCGGACACCGCCTTCACTGTCGGCGAGATCGTCGTTTCCGCAGGGCGCATGGCCGGCTCCAGCGACAATGTGCTGACCTCGGTCGACCGGCTCGGCGGCGACATCGCCCAGCGGGCCAACGCCAACTATGCCTGGGAACTGGTCGGCCGCCTGCCCGGCGTGCTGGTCACCAACTTCAATCAGGGCGGGGTCAGCGGCAAGTTCTCGCTGCGCGGCTTCAACGGCGAGGGCGAGATCAACGCGGTCAAGCTGACGATCGACGGCGTGCCATCCAACAGCAACGACGGCAACATGCCCTTCATCGACGCGGTGTTCCCGCTCGACATCGCGGAGATCGAAGTGGTGCGCGGCACCTCCGATCCGCGCCATGGCCTCCACGCCATCGCCGGCAGCGCCGAAATCCGCACCAGGATCGGCGGCAGCTATGCCGATGCAAGAGCCTCCGTCGGCAGCTTTCGCCACCTATGAAGGCCAGCTCTCCGCCGGGATCGAGACCGGCGCCATCAGCCAGAACTACCTTGCCGCTTACCGCAACTCCAGAGGCTATCGCCAGCACGCCGGTCTCGACCGGCTGAGCCTGGCCGGCAAGTGGTTCTACAGCCCTGGCGAGCACTTCCGGCTCGGCGCGATCGCACGGCTTTACCGGAGCAATGCCGAAGAACCCGGCTATCTGACGTTCGCCGATTCCCGCCGCGATCCGCGCATGACCAACGCCTATAACGCCACCGACGGCGACGACCGCGAAATCCAGCAATACAGCCTGCATCTCGACGCCAGCTTCGGCGACCGGCTCGACTTGTCCGCCAAAGCCTATGTCAACCGATTGCGCGACGACCGCCATGTCAAATTCTCCGCCGCCGCCGCGCAGCAGCGCCGGGTCACCAATGAGGACCACTGGGGCGTCTTGGCCGCGCTGCACTATCACGCCGAAGTCGCGGGCATGCCGGTGATGGCGGAGCTGGGCGGCGACATGCAGTGGCAGGACAATGAATCGTTGCGCTATACCGCCATCTCACGAGTGCCGACGGCTCAAACCCGCGATCAGGCGTTCACGCTCAATGTTGGCGGCGTTTACGCCCAGCTGACCCTTCAGCCCGCGGGCTGGCTGAAGATCGTCCCGGCCTGGCGGCTCGACCGGGTCGGCGGCAGCTTCCGCAACCGGCTCAATTCCACTGCCGCGCCGATCAACGATTACGGCGCGATCGGCCAGCCCAAGCTGGCGGTGGCGATCACTCCAGCCAGCGGGATCACGCTCTATGGCAATTACGGCAAGAGCTTCCAGATCGGCCTCGCCTCGGGCGCCTATCTGATCCCGCCGCGCACAGCCGACCTCGCGCCTTCGATCAACCAGGGCTGGGAACTGGGGATCAAATACGCCCCCTCCCCCGCCTTCGAAGGGCGCATCGCCGTGTGGCGGCAGACCGCCACCGGCGAAATCAAGCGCAGGCTCAACGATCCCTTGGGCGACAGCGAGAATGTCGGCGCGACCAGGCGGCGCGGTATCGACGTGCAGCTGAGCGGCAAGCCGGCGCCCGGCCTGTCGCTGTGGGGCGCGATGTCGTGGCAGCAGGCGATCGTCGTCACACCCGATCCGGCGACCCCCGCGTTTATCGGCAACGAGATCGACCATGTGCCGCGCTGGCTGTGGTCGGGCGGGCTGGACTATACCGGCCTGAGCCGCGTCCGCTTTTCGCTCTGGGCGAGCGGCCAGTCGGACTACTGGCTGACCACCGCCAACAGCGCGGCGCAGGGCAAGTTCGGCGATTATGCCGCGCTCAGCGCCGAAGTGGCTTACGAACTCAGCGAGAAAATCGACCTCGCGCTCTCCGCCAGGAACCTGACCGACAGATACTACGAATATGCCTGGTTCGACGGCGCGCAAACGCTGCATAGCCCGGCCGACGGCATCGGCGTCACCGCCAGCATCAGGGCCAAGTTCCGATGAGGCGTTTCGTGCGTCAGCTCCATTTGTGGCTGGGGCTGTCGCTCGGCGCGCTGTTCGCGATGCTGGGGATCACCGGCTCGCTGCTGGTGTTCTACCCGGAGATCGACGCGGCGCTGCATCCCGAGATTCAGGCCGAAAGCAGCGCCGCGCCCGATTGGGACCGCGCGCTCGCCACCGTGCGGCGGGCCTTTCCGGACAAGACCGGCCCCTGGCGCTTCGAGGTGACCGGCGAGCCCGGCGCGATTCCCGCGCGCTATTACAACCCGCCCGAAACCGCCGGCCGCGCCTTCGCGCCGATGATGGTCTGGCTCGCTCCCGATGGCTCCGCCGTGCTGCGCCGCGACTTCTGGGGCGATTATGCGATGACCTGGATCTACGACCTGCACTACCGGCTGCTGCTGGGCGAGGCGGGCGGAACCGCGCTGGGCTATGCCGGGCTCGCCCTGACGCTGTTGCTGCTGTCAGGCGTCTGGGCCTGGTGGCCGCGCGGCAGCTGGCGCAAGGCGGTGCGCTTCAAGCGGAATGCCCCGCCGACGCGCCGGTTGCGCGACTGGCACAAGCTGACCGGGCTGTGGGGGAGCGTGCTGCTGCTGATCCTGACCGCGACCGGGGTAATGCTGGAACTGCCGGAGGAAAGCGATGCGGTGCTGGGGGCGGCATTCGGCCCGGCAGATGCCCTGCCAGGGCCGCTATCGCAAGCGCATGCGGGAAGCCAGATCGGCATTGCCGCAGCCCTGCGCGCCGCCCGCACCGCCCTGCCCCGCGCCCGCCTCGCCTGGATCGAAGCGCCGGGTCCGGGCGACGGCGCCTTCCGCATCCGCATGCAGCAGCCCGGCGACCCCAGCCGCCGCTTCCCGCATAGTTTCGTCTGGGTCGATCAATACAGCGGGCAGGTGCTGGCGGTGACCGATTCCGCGCGAGCAGGCGTGACTTCGACGATCGGCAACTGGCTGCATCCGCTCCACGACGGTTCGGCGGGCGGGCTGGCCACGCGCATCCTGACCGCACTGGCGGGACTCGCGCCGCTGGCCCTGTTCGTCACCGGCTGGCGGCGCTGGCGGCTGCGGCGCAGGCGCGCGCAGGCGAACTGACCCGGCCAGCCTTCCCTCGCTGCCGCACAATCCCTACATGTTGACGGCAAAGGAGAAACCCCATGCGCGTCGGCACGGTTCGCGAGATCAAGGACAATGAATTCCGCGTCGGGCTGACCCCGGAGAGCGTGCGCGAACTGGCCGCCGCCGGCGCACGAGGTCTGGGTGGAAAGCGGCGCGGGGCTGGGAATCGGCGCGACCGACGGCGACTATGGCGCGGCGGGTGCGGCGATCCAGCCGCGATGCGGCGGCGGTATTCGGGGCCTGCGAGCTGGTGGTCAAGGTCAAGGAACCGCAAGCCCGCCGAACGCGGCGATGCTGCGCGCCGGGCAGGTGCTGTTCACCTATCTCCACCTCGCCCCCGATCCCGCACAGACCGCCGATCTGGTCAAGAGCGGCGTCACCGCCATCGCCTATGAGACCGTCACCGGAGCCGGCAATTCGCTGCCCCTGCTCAAACCGATGAGCCAGGTCGCCGGGCGGCTGTCGATCCAGGCCGGAGCGACCGCCTTGCAGAAGGCCTATGGCGGGCGCGGGGTGCTGCTGGGCGGGGTGCCGGGGGTGCTGCCGGGCAAGGTGCTGATCATCGGCGGCGGCGTGGTCGGCTTCAACGCGGCGCAGATGGCGGTGGGCATGGGCGCAGACGTCACCATCCTCGACCGCGATCCCGAGGTGCTCGAGCGGCTCTCGACCCATTTCGGCAACCGCGCCAAGACCCGCTTCTCCAACCGCTCGACCCTCGCCCAGATGATCGCCGAGGCCGAACTCGTCATCGGCGCGGTGCTGGTCCCCGGCGCCGCCGCGCCCAAGCTGGTCAGCCGCGCCATGCTGGCGACGATGAAGCCGGGTTCGGTGCTGGTCGACGTCGCCATCGACCAGGGCGGCTGCTTCGAAACCAGCCATCCAACCACCCACACCGACCCGACCTACATCGTCGACGGCATCGTCCACTATTGCGTCGCCAACATGCCCGGCGCGGTGGCGCGGACATCGACCTATGCGCTCAACAACGTCACCCTGCCGCATGTCCTGCGGATCGCGGACATGGGCTGGCAGGAGGCGCTGCGGGCGAATGCGCATCTGGCGAACGGGCTGAATGTGCATGCGGGACAGGTGACCTGCGAGGCGGTGGCGCGGGAGCTGGGATATGGGTTCGTGCCGGTGGGGGAGGTTTTGGGGTGACGGCGGCGGCTAACTTTGCGTCATTTGCCGGTCTGTTCGTCAATCCACCGCTCAAATTCGGTAAGATGATGAGACCAGAACACATGTACCTTCGCTTCGAGCAGGCGTTCGACATCTTTGAGCGCGATAACTCCCTGTAAAAGAGCTGCGGTCTGAATGAACGATCCCCAGTGGTCGTGCCAGGCGCTTGCCTTCTTGAGGACATCGTTGATCCGCTTCACGGAATTGGTCTCGTCGTTGGTGACCTTGCACTCCATGGCGAGCACAACTGTCTTGCCCAAACCGCAAGCAATATCGACCTCCTGGGGTCGGGTCTTTGTGGCAAATTTGGTCTTGTGCATGAAGTGTCCGCGCAGAATTCCATCGAGCGCGGATATTGGCGCGCTTCCTTGCTGTTCCCAGCCCTTGCAGCGAAGAAGATTGACCACTTCGCCCTCTTGCGATGCAGACAACCGGTTGCGCCGAAGCGTCGCAGCAGTTTGCTGGCTCAGAAGCGGGGCAAGCACATCGACAAGTCGCCGGACCTGGCGATAGCCTGGTTGCGAATTCTTCCCCAGCCAAGGCGCGAGCTGCCGGTCGATACCTGCGCGAATCGCGTCAGCAACGACCGGCCACGCCTCGGCGCTCAATCCCTTGCCAGTCAATTCGTTCCGTTTCGGATACTGAGGGCACAGCAAAGCAAACTGGTCCTGGCTCATAGGCGGTGCGAGCAAGTGACGAAAAACTGTCAAGTGCCGGCCTGATTCAGCGAGTGCAGCTTCAATGTCCAGGAGACCATTGCTCGCCCGCATCGCTTGCATTATTTGGTGACGTGATACTGCCTTGGCGCGGTGCCAGTCTTCTGCCGCCGCAGGGGTGGTCAGGCCCTCTACATAAATTCTGCGCGCTTCGCGGACATGTTCGGCATGATAGGCGCGCAAGGCTGGCAAGGCGGTCAATTGCCTGCCATCGCCTTGCGAGAAGTTCGCCGGGAAATTGCAGCCCGGCGCGAAGGTCCATTCCGGCGCTCTTCCCGCATCGTATATGCGATTGCCGATTGAAGCGTTAGTGGCAGTGGATTGAGCGTGATCGGCGCCGGAGCAGCAACCCTTCCGTTTTCAACGTCGCAGACAAGCGACTTACCGATTGCCTGGGCAAGGCGCGGCGGAACGGCATTTCCAATCAATCGATATTTGGAGGCCACATTTCCGGCAAACGCCCATTCCGCCGGAAAGGACTGAATTGCCGCACACTCGCGCGGACAGAGCCGCCGCAAGCCATGCACTGGGTCGATGATCCAGTCTTGCTGCGAACTTGCAGTGACCGTCCGCCCTGGGCGGTCAAGGTCAGCGACAAAGGCGCCTTGCTTGTAGCCCCAATGCCCTCCCGGCCTGGTTGCTTCGGCTTTGCCGGGACTCTTCACACCGCTGCCTGGCTGGACTCCGCTTAGATCAAGCGCCATCTTGCCTGAAGGCCGAATAATCTCGGATCCCGAAACTGGATCGATGGACCCGAGGCATTTTTGCATGCTGAGCCATTCCGTCTTGCCGTCGCTTGCAACCTCACAATGCGAGTGAACAGGAAAATCGGGCTCGTCGCCCCCTCGGTAGCCAAGCAAAATCAAGCGAACCCGGCGCTGTGCGACTCCGAAGTCAGCTGCGTTAAGCAGCGAGACCTTTGTCTGCCAGCCCCGTCTGAGCAATGCATTGCGTATCGAAGCCAGAGCGCTACCCGGCACACCATCCCGGCCCCTCGCCGTGAGCATGCCCCGCACATTTTCGAACACAAGCCATCGCGGTTCGATTGCCGACGCGATTCGCAAATACTGATCAACCAATTGACCGCGTGGATCGTCGAAACCGCGCTGCAATCCACCGCTGCTCCATGATTGGCACGGCGGACCGCCTGCCAGCAACGGAACCTCTCCTTTCCTGCGCCCGATCAGTGCGAGCATGTCCGATCCGGAGAGGTGGCAAATATCGCCGAGCTTGATTTCGGCCCGATCCAGGAATGTTCGTCCCTGACCCAGCGCATGACCACGGTTGGCTCGCATAGTGGCAACCGCATTCGGATCGTTGTCGGTTGCCAGCAGACAATCCCAGCCAGCAAGCTCAAGCCCGAGGTCAAGCCCCCCCGCACCGGAAAAAAGCGAGACAAACGAACGCATCGTCACCCAATCCTTGCCGAGACCAATTGCCTTGATTGGCCTACCGGTATGAGGAACCATCAGCCAGTCAATGGCACAATATCCCGTTGAAAAAGGCTTTGTGCAAGCATTATGTTTGCTATTTGTTCCATTTTGGCGGTTTCATCCCTGCACCCCCAACTGCCACAGCACAAAGGCAAACTCCTCCGCCGTCTCGCGCAAACTCTCGAACCGCCCCGATTTCCCGCCATGCCCCGCGCCCATGTTGGTCTTGAGCAGCAGTTCGCTATCCCCCAGCTTCAACTCGCGCAGCTTCGCCACCCATTTGGCCGGCTCCCAATAGGTCACCCGCGGATCGTTGAGCCCTGCCGTCACCAGTATCGGCGGATAGGCTTGCGGTTTCACCTGATCGTAAGGCGAATAGGAGCGGATCAGTTCGAACGCCGCCTTGTCCAGAATCGGATTGCCCCATTCGGGCCATTCGCCCGGGGTCAGCGGCAGGGTTTCGTCGAGCATTGTCGCCAGCACATCGACAAACGGCACATGCGCCGCCACCGCGCCCCACAATTCGGGATCGGAATTGACCACCGCACCCATCAGCTCGCCGCCCGCCGAGCCGCCGGAAATCGATATCCTCCCCGCCGAGGTGAAGCCGCGCTCGATCAGGCCCTTGGCGACATCGACGAAATCGGTGAAGGTGTTGCAGCGCCGCTCCAGCTTGCCGGCTTTGTACCAGGCGCGCCCCAAATCGTCGCCGCCGCGGATATGGGCGATGGCGTAGGCGAAGCCGCGGTCGACCAGGCTCAGGCGGCTGGTCGAGAAGCCCGGGTCGATGGCGATGCCATAGGCGCCGTAGCCATAGAGGTGGAGCGGGCCGGCGGACCCTCCAGTCAGGGAATCGCGATCCTTGCGCATGACCAGGCTGACCGGAATCGGCGTGCCGTCGCGCGCGGGGATTTCGAGCCGCTGGGTGGTGTAGCGCGCGGCGTCGTAGCCCGAGGGGATTTCCTGCACCTTGAGCACTTCGAGCTTCCGCCCGGCGACCGGGTAATCGTAAACCGTCGCCGGGCTGACCATGCTCTCGTAGGACAGGCGCAGCGTGTCGACCGCCCATTCGGGATTGTCGCCCAGGCCCGCGCTGTAGCTCGCTTCGGGGAAGGCGATCGGCTCGATCCGCGCGGGATCGTCGTAATAGCGCACTTCGACCTGATCCAACCCGTTCCTGCGTCCTTCGATTACATAGAAGTCGCGGAACAGCTCGAAGCCGGTGAGGTAGAACTCGTCCGAGCCCGCGATCAGCGTGGTCCATTCGCCGGGGCGCTCGAGCGGCGCGGTGGCGAGGCGGAAGTTTTCGTGGGCGTCGTTGGTGTGGATGTAGAGCAGGCCGTCCCGCTCATCGACATCGTATTCGACGCCCTTCGCGCGCGGCTTGACCAGGATCGGGTCCGCCAGCGGATCGTTGGCGGGGATCAGGCGGACTTCGCTGGTTTCGTGATCGCTCGCCGCGACGATCAGCCACTGCTCGTTGGCGGTCAGCGAGGAGCCGATGCGGAAGCCTTCGTCGTCCTCGTGGTAAAGCTCGACATCGCTTGAGGTTGGCTGGCCGAGCCAGTGCAGCCGGGCATTGTCGGTGCGCCACTGCTCGTTGGCGAGGCTGTAGACGAAGCCAGTGTCGCCCGCGACCCAGACCAGCGAAGACAGCGTGCCGGGGATCTCGTCGGAGAGCAGTTCGCCGGTGGTCAAGTCCTTGACCCGCGCGGTGAAGCGTTCGGAACCGTTGTCGTCGATGGCAAAGGCGAGCAGCTTGCCGTCGCTGCTGACCGACATCGCGCCGAGGCGGAAGTATTCCTTGCCTGCGGCCAGCGCGACCTCGTCGAGGATCAACTGGTCAGGGCCGCCTGTGACGGGCTTCCGCCACCACTTCTTGTATTCCGCGCCTTCCTCGAACTCGATCCAGTAGAGCCAGTCGCCGTCCTTCTGCGGCACCGACGTGTCCGCCTCCTTGATCCGCCCGCGCATTTCCTGGAACAGCTTGTCGATCAAGGGCTGGTGCGGCTGCCATCCGCGCCTCGAACCAGGCGTTCTCGGCTTCGAGGTGGGCGAGGATTTCACGGTCGGTCACCTCCGGATAGCCGGGATCGCGCAGCCAGGCGTAGTCGTCGGCGACGGCGATGCCGTGGTGGGTGACGCTGTGCGGCTTTTTCGCGGCGACTGGGGCCGAAACGGGGGGAGTGGTAACTGTCATCGAGCGCATCTATGTTGGCGGGCAGAGGACTGCAACCATGCTGATGAACACCCATGAGGCCCGGCTCGATGCGCTGCGCAAGGAATTGAAGGCGCGCGGCCTCGACGGCTTCGTCGTGCCGATCTCCGACGAGCATATGAGCGAATATGTCGGCGGCTATGCCCAGCGTCTCGCCTGGCTGACCGGCTTCGGCGGTTCGGCGGGGACGGCGGTGGTGCTGGCCGACGCCGGTTTGAATCCGGGGGCCGCGATGTTCGTCGATGGACGCTATACGCTGCAAGTGCGCGATCAGGTCGATGGTCGGCTCTATGGCTATGAGAGCGTGCCGCAGACCAGCGTCGCCAAATGGCTCGGCGAGCATGCCGCAGCGGGCGCGAAGATCGGCTACGATCCCTGGCTGCACGGCAAGCAGTGGGTTGCGGCAGCGGCGAAGGCGTTGGCGGACAAGCAGGCCGAGCTGGTCGCGGTGGCGAGCAATCCGATCGATGCCATCTGGGCAGACCGCCCCGCCCCCTCCCCCGCCCCGGCGCTGGTGCATGACGAACAACTTGCCGGTCAGGCGAGCGAGGCGAAGCGCGCCGCCGTCTCCGAATGGCTGGCGGAGAAGCAGCTCGACGCGGCGGTGATCTCGGCGCTCGATTCGGTCGCCTGGCTGCTCAATATCCGGGGCAGCGATGTGGACCGGACACCGGTGACGCTGTCATTTGTCATCGCCCGCGCCGACGGCACGGCGGACTTGTTCATCGCCGAAGAAAAGGTCACCCCCGGGCTGCGCGCGCACCTCGGCAATTCCGTCCGCATCGCCCCGCGCGAAGCCTTCGTGCCGGCGCTGGAGGCGCTCAAGGGCAAAAAAGTCGCGGTCGATCCGGAGCGCTCGGTGCAGGCGATCTTCTCGGCGCTGGCGGCTGCCGGGGCGGAGATCGCCGAACACCGCGATCCCGCCGTGCTGCCCAAGGCGCAGAAGAACGCCGCCGAGCAGGCCGGCCACCGCGCCGCCCAGGCGCGCGACGCGGCGGCGATGGTGCGGTTCCTGCATTGGCTGTCGGTCGAAGCGCCCAAGGGCGGGGTCGATGAGATCGCCGCGCAGGAACAGCTGCACCAGTTCCGCCGCGACACCGGCCAGCTGCGCGATCTGTCGTTCGATACCATCTCCGGCGCGGGGCCGAACGGGGCGGTGGTGCACTACCGGGTCAGCGAGGAGACCAACCGCAAGCTGGAGCCAGGCAGCGTCTATCTGGTCGACAGCGGCGGCCAATATCCCGACGGCACCACCGATATCACCCGCACCGTCTGGATCGGAAGTCTGGCGAATAATGGCGCAAGCCCCTTCCGCCGAGGTCAAGGACCGCTTCACCCGCGTGCTCAAGGGCCACATCGCGCTGGCCCGCGCCGCCTTCCCCAAGGGCACGCTGGGCAGCCAGCTCGATCCGCTGGCGCGCCAGCATCTGTGGCTGGCGGGGGTCGATTACCAGCACGGCACCGGCCACGGGGTCGGCAGTTTCCTCTCGGTCCACGAAGGCCCGCAGCGCATCGCCAAGGCGAGCGGGGCGCAGGGCGGCACCGAGCAGGAACTGCTGCCCGGGATGATCGTTTCAGACGAGCCGGGCTATTACAAGGCCGGCGAATACGGCATCCGCATCGAGAATTTGCTGCTGGTCGAGCCGCGCGAGATCGCGGGAGCGGAGGGCGAATTCCTCGGCTTCGAGACGCTGACCCATGTCCCGATCGAGCGCGCGCTGGTCGATTGCCCGCTGCTGACCCGCGACGAACTCGCATGGTGGAACGCCTATCACGCGAAAGTGCTTGAGATCGTTGGCCCGCAAGTGGAAGCTGCGGCGCTGGAATGGCTCAAGGCGCAATGCGCGCCGCTGTGAAACGCAATCGAACGGGAGAGCAAGTGATGATCGTCAACATATGTTTCGGCACCCGCGACCTCGCCAGGGCGGGCAGCTTCTACGATGCGGTGATGGGCGCGGCGGCCAGGCGCGCACCGGCGCGACCGAGCGGTCGATCTATTACGGCAGCAAGGGGCAGGGCGCGGGTTTTGCGGTCACGCTGCCTTATGATGGCAAGCCGGCGAACAACGGCAATGGCACGATGGCCACTGTCGGCGCCGCAGACCGGGCGACTGTCGATGCCATGCATGCCGCCGCACTCGCCAATGGCGGCAGCTGCGAGGGGCCGCCCGGCGTGCGCGACAATGGCTATTACGTCGCCTATTGGCGCGATCCGGACGGCAACAAGATGAACGTCGTGGCGATGGGCTGAGGGCAAAGCGCCGCCGACCCGGGCTCGCGCTCTGTCGGGCAGATGAACGGCGCGGCGATGCTGCGACAATTGGCGACAATAAAGCCTGCATCCGGCATAATCGCGCGACAAGACATGTGTAGATGGGGAAATGGAAGCCGGGCGGTGCGGGTCCCTCCCCCTCCCTTCCCAAGCGGCCCGGCTTCCAATCCCAGAGCACCGAATTCAGCCCACTGGGGGCAATTCCCGGAGAACCATGATGAAGAAGATTGCGATTGGCCTGGCGCTGGCCGCGCTGGCCGCTGGCGGCGCCGTCTATGCCGCAGGCACGATGGGCCACCGCGGTCACGGCATGCGCATGATGGACGCCAATGGCGACGGCGAGGTTACCCGCGCCGAAGCGCAAACGGCTGCCGAACAGCGCTTCGTCAAGATGGACGTCAACAAGGACGGCAAGCTCGATTCCGCCGACCGCGCGGCGCGCCATGCCGCCCATTTCGACACGATGGACACCGACAAGAACGGCCAGATTTCCCGCGCCGAATTCGACTCGGCCCATGCCATGCGCCAGGGCGCTGGCGGCCCGGGTGGCGGTATGGGCGAACACCGCATGGGCGATGGCCACAAGGGCGGCCGTGGCATGGGCCATCGCGGACATGGCGGAGGCGGCATGATGATGCGCATGGCCGATGCCGACAAGGATGGCGCGGTCACCAGCGCGGAAATGACCACCGCCGCGCTCGCCCATTTCGACCGCGCCGACAGCAACCGCGACGGCAAGCTGACCTCTGCCGAAATGCAGGCCGCGCGTGCGGCGATGCGCGAGCAGATGCGGGCCGCCATGCCAAACGCCGCCAGTCCTGCCGCTCCGCCCGCCAAGTCCAACTGAACGGAGCGAACCGAACCCCGGCGCATGAGTGAGCCCGCGCCTTCTCAGCTGCTGCTCGTCGATGACGAGGCAACGCTCCGCGAGCCCCTGGCCGAGTATCTCTCGCGCCAGGGGTTTGCCGTCGCGCAGGCCGCCAGCGCCGCCCAGGCGCGCAGCCGGTTGCGCGAGGCGACGCCCGACCTGGTGCTGCTCGATATCATGATGCCCGGCGAAGACGGGCTGACGCTGTGCCGCCATCTCGTCGAAACGCGCGAGATCCCGGTGATCTTCCTCACCGCGCGCGGCGAAGCCACCGACCGCATCGTCGGGCTGGAGATCGGCGCGGACGACTATGTCGTAAAGCCTTTCGATCCGCGCGAGCTGGTCGCCCGCATCCGCAGCGTGCTGCGCCGCGCCGGGCGGGGCGGCAAACCGGCGGCCGAGGACGAGGTGTTCGAATTCGACGGCTGGCGGCTCGATCCGCTCAAGCGGCGGCTGACCGATAGCCAGGGCGCGCTGGTGGCGATTTCCTCGGCGGAGTTTCGCCTGCTGATGGCCTTCCTCGAACACCCGCGCCAGGTGCTCGACCGCGACCGGCTGCTCGAAATGGTCCAGGGCCGCGAGGCGCATCTGTTCGACCGGGCGGTGGACAACCAGATCAGCCGCCTGCGCCGCAAGATCGAAGCCGACAGCCGCAATCCTGCGCTGATCCAGACCGTCTGGGGCGGCGGCTACATGCTCGCCGCCGATGTCCGCCGGGTTCTGGCGGAACGCTCGTGAGAGCAAACCCGATCGCCAGGCTATGGCCCCGCAGCCTGAAGGGGCAGATGCTGCTGGCGGTGGCGCTGGCGCTGCTGCTGGCGCAGGGCGTCAGCGCCCTGCTGATCTACCGCGCCCAGGCCGGGCAACGCGAGGCGGCGCTGATCCATACCGCCGCATTTCGCTTGCTGCGCGCGGCGCGGTGGGATGGCGCGGAACTCCGGCCAGCCCCGCAACCGCACCCGCGCCATGGTTTCCGCCGCGGACTCTGGATCGAGCGCAGCCAGACAAGTCCGCTGCGGCCCGGCGATTGGCGCGATGCGCGGGCCGAACTGGAATTGCGCGCGATCCTGGCCGAGCAGGATGTCGAAACCAGCGAAGTTCTGGTGCTGCATCGCCGGGTTGCGGCAGATGCCGCAGCGGTCGAGCGGATCGCCCAGCAGATCGGCATCCGCGGCCACTTCCCGGGGCCGCCGCCCTCGCGGCTGGTGGTGGCGGCGATCCACCCCAAGCAGGGTGACTGGCTGGTCGCCCGGGTGTTCGTGCCGCCGGGCGAGCGCATGTTCGTTGCTTCGCTGATCGGCCAGACCCTGCTGATCTATGCGGTGCTGGTCGGCGCGATCGCCTTCATGCTGCGCCGGATCACCCGGCCCCTGGCGACTCTCACCACCCGGGTCGAGCATTTCGCCGCGACGCGCAATCCCGACGAGCAGCTTGCGCCCGAGGGTCCCGACGACATCCGCCGGCTGATTGTCGCGCATAATGGCATGGAGGCGCGGATCACCGCGCTGCTCGACGAGAAGGACGTCATGCTCGGCGCGATCGGCCACGATCTCAAGACGCCGCTGTCGGCGCTGCGCGTGCGCATCGAATCGGTCGAGGACGACACCGAACGCAGCCGCATGGCGGCAACCATCGAGGACATCACCCGCTCGCTCGACGATATCCTGTCGCTCGCCCGGGCGGGGCACGCGCGCGAGCCGCAGGAGATGACCGAACTTTCCGCGCTCGCCGCTTCGCTGGTCGAGGAATACGAGGATATGGGCGAGCCGGTCAGCCTGGCGCCGGGCGAGCGCATGGCCTTGCCGGTGCGCGCGACCTGGCTGCGGCGGGCGCTGCGGAACCTGATCGGCAATGCGCTGCGCTATGGCCAGGCCGCCCGGGTTTCGCTGGCGCGGGATGGCAATTGGGCGGTGTTCCGGGTCGACGACGATGGCCCGGGCATCGCCGAGAAGCAGATGGCCCGCATGCTCGAGCCGTTCACCCGCGGCGAGCCCTCGCGCAACAGCGAGACCGGCGGCGCCGGGCTGGGCCTGGCGCTGGCGCGCGCCATCGCCGATCAGCACGGCGGAACGCTGACGCTGATCAACCGGCGCTCGGGCAGAGGCGCGGTGGAAGGGCTGACGGCGGAACTGCGCCTGCCGCTTGGTTGAACAGGCGGCGCTTCAGCGAAGCTCGGCGAGTTCCGCCGCCACCATCTCGGCCAGCGCGGTGTGCAGCACCCCGCAATTGCGCACCCGCTCGATCGCCCGTTCCAGTTCCAGCTCGCCGGATTTGCCCGCGAGCCGCGGGCGCAGGTCGCGCTCGAACTCGCGCGCACGGGCGGTCGAACAGAAGCCGCCCAGCATCCGCGGCAGCACTGTCGAAAAGTAGATGCCGTCGCTGCCGGCAGTCAGCGTTTCGAGGTGGTCGCGCAGCCAGCCGTAGCCAATGTCGCGGGTTGTCCGGGTTTCGGCCACCCCGCGCAGCAGGCCGAACATTTCGCTGCGGCGCAGCCGCTGATCCTTGAACTCGTCCAGCAGCCACTGGGCAACTTCCTTCCTGCCGCTGGCCGCGAGCGAGCCCAGCGCGGCGGGCCTGAACACCGGGTCTTCGGACGCCATCGCCTGGCCGGCGAGGAATTTGGCCCCGCTCAGGCCGCTGCCTTCCAGATAAGCGTCGAAGGCCAGTTCGAACCAAGCCGGATCGAGCGCCGCTGCATCGCCGGCCAGATATTTCAAGGCGGCATCGGCCAGCCGCCGGTTCAAGGCGCGGTCGCGGCCGCCCCGCGCCAGGCGCGCCACGGCGAGCTGGCGGCGCTGCGACACGTCGGCGCCATCTCCCGCATGGGCGCCCGCCGCCGGATCGAAGCCGGTCTCCTTCAGCATCGGCCGGAACAGCTTGCCGACAAAGGCGCGATAGGCCGGCGCCGCGCGGGCATCGACGAATTCCGCCTGATTGAACCCGTCGAGCAGACCGGCGGCGGCCTCGCTCGCGCCGCTGTCGGGATTGCGCGCCAGCTTGCGGGCCAGCGCGAACAGCCGGCCGGCATCCATGCGTCCGGCGCGAAAGCTCGCCAGCAGCGAATCCGCCAGCGCCTGCGCTTCGCCGGCGGGCAGCCGGTCGGCCCGGGCGATCAGCGACGACCACATGGCGCGCGGCAATTCGAAGCGGTAATAGCCCGCGCCGCCGGCATTGGGCACCAGCGGCCCCTTGCCCCTGAGCTCGAACTGGCCGCTGGGCTTGTCCAGCAACAGGCACTGCCGCGCCGCCTCGCGCCGGGCGCAAACCGGCACGATCCACTGCGCCTCCGGCGGCTGCACCCCCAGCGGCACATAGCGGCTCTGGCTGACGGTGTAGCGATTTCCCTTGCGGCCGAAAATCAGCAGCGGCACGCCCTGCTGGTCGGTGAAGCTGCGCAATGCCGGGACGATGCGCGGATCGCCCGCCTCCGCCGCCAGCGCCGCGAAAAAGTCGTCGCTGGCGGCGCTGCCGAGGCGATGCGCCGCCATGTAGCGCCGCACGCCGCTGCGAAACTTCCCGTCGCCCATGAAGGCCGCGATCATCGCCACCACCTGGCCGCCCTTGCCATAGGTGATCGCATCGAAACTGCTGTCGATCTGGGCATTGGCGGTTATGGTTTGCCGGATGGGCCGCCCCGCCAGCAGGCTGTCGGTATCCATCGCCGCGAAGCCCTCGGCATTGGCCCCGGAGGCGAGCTTGAGATCGGGCCGCCATTCCGAACCGATGCGATAACCCAGCCAGTTGGCGAAGCTTTCGTTCAGCCAGATGTCGTCCCACCACACAGGCGTGACGAGATCGCCGAACCACTGATGCGCCAGCTCATGCGCGACGATCCTGCCGAAGTCCCGCTGGCGATCGACGCTCGCCTGCTCGTCGAGGATCAGGATCGCATCGTTATAGAGATCGGCCCCGGCGTTCTCCATCGCCCCGGGCAGCATCGGCGAGGTGATCTGATCGAGCTTGGGAAAGGGAAATGCCTCGCCGAAATAATCCTCCAGCCGGGCTACGATATCCTTCGATCCTTCGAGCGCAAAGGCGAGCCGGTCCGCGTTCTGGCGCGTCGATACAATGCGCAGCGGCAAGGGCTGGGCGCGTTGCGGCGTCGGCGGAACCACTCCCTCGGCCATCACAAACGGCCCGGTCATCATGGCCACCAGATAGGTCGGCAAGGGCAGGGTCGGGTGGAAACGGTGGACTTGAAGACCGGCCTCAAGCCTGCTCGACGCCAGGGGCGCATTGCTCACCGCCAGCTGTCCCGGGCGCGTGCGCAGGGTGACGGTGAACGGCGTCTTGAAGCCTGGCTCGTCGAACCCGGGAAAGGCGGCGCGCGCGTCGATCGACTGGAACTGGGTCCAGCCATACCAATCCTCGCCGACCTTGACGCGGAACAGGCCCGCCGGGCTGTCGCTGAAGGGCGCGTCGTAATCGAAGGCGAATGTGACCGGACCGGCCGGCAGCGGACCAGGGAATTCCAGCACCGCCACACCGGTGGCATCGGCCTGGCGCCATTGCCCCGGCACCGCCCTGCCGCCGATCGTCGCGACGGCCCGGCGCATGGCGAGATCGCGGCCATGCAGGTAGACGTATTGGCTAGGCTCAGCGAGCCGCGCGTCGATCTCGACCTTGCCCGAAAAGCGCGCACTGGCCGGATCGACCGTCAGATCGAGGCGATAGGCCAGCGGCTTCAGCGTATCGGGCAGCTTGCCCGGCGGCACGACCGGCGCCGCAGGCGTTGCAACCGGCGGCTGCGTATCCTGCCCGCGCGCCTGCGATTGCCAGGTGAGCGCCAGCAGCGCCGCCGCCAGCCCGAAAAGCCGCAGACTTCTCAGCGCAGCAGCCCGCCCAGCAAGCCGCGCGCGAACCGCCCCAGCGCCGCGCCGCCGATCGCCGTGCCGATGGCCCCGGCAATCGCGCTGGCGCCCGAGGCGACCGGCGAGGCGCTCGACTTGCGCCCGGCCACCTTGGCCGCGACCATCGAGCCGGCCGAGGCCGCCACTGCGCCCATCGCCGCCTTGCCGGCCTTTTCCCACAGGCTTGACGAGGCCCGCGGCTGCGCGCGCTGGGCTTCCTCGCCCTGCTCCTCGACCACCTGCGCCGCCGCCGTCGCATCGGCGGTTTTCTGCGCCAGCACTTCGGCGGCGGATTCGCGGTCGACCTGGGTATCGTATTTGCCGTCGGCCGGGCTGATCGACTGGACGATGGCGCGTTCCTTGGGCGTCACCGGCCCCAGCCGCGAGCGCGGCGGCGCGATCAGCGTGCGCTGGACGATCGACGGGCTGCCATCCTCCTCCAGCGTCGAGACCAGCGCCTCGCCGACCTTGAGCTCGGTGATCGCGGTTTCGACGTCGAGATCGGGATTGATCCGGAAGGTTTCCGACGCCGCCTTGATCGCCCGCTGATCGCGCGGAGTGAAGGCGCGCAGCGCGTGCTGCACCCGGTTGCCGAGCTGCCCGGCGATCTTTTCGGGAATGTCGATCGGGTTCTGGCTGATGAAATAGACGCCGACGCCCTTGGAACGGATCAGGCGGACGACCTGCTCGACCTTGTCGAACAGCGCTTCGGGCGCGTCCTCGAACAGCAGGTGCGCCTCGTCGAAGAAGAACACCAGCTTGGGCTTGTCCGGGTCGCCGACTTCCGGCAGCGATTCGAACAGTTCGGCCAGCAGCCACAGCAGGAAAGTGGCGTAGAGCTTCGGACTCTGCATCAGCTTCTCGGCGGAGAGGATGTTGATGTAGCCCTTGTTGTTCTCGTCGCAGCGGATGAAATCGGCGATCTCGAAGGCCGGCTCGCCGAAGAATTTCGCCGCGCCCTGGCTGTCGAAGGCGAGCAGCTGGCGCTGGATCGTGCCGACGCTGGCCCTGGAGACATTGCCGTATTTGCTGGCGAGCTCGGAGGCGTTGTCCGCCGTATAGGCCAGCACCGCCTGCAAATCCTCCAGATCGAGCAGCAACAGCCCCTGGTCGTCGGCATAGCGGAAGGCGACGTTGAGCACGCCTTCCTGCGTCTCGTTGAGCCCCATCAACCGGCTGAGCAGCAGCGGGCCCATTTCGGAAACTGTGGTGCGGATCGGATGGCCTTGTTCGCCATAGAGATCCCAGAAGATCGCGGGATTATCCTTGTAGGCATAGTCGGAAAGACCGATTTCCTTGGCCCGCGCCTCCAGCGTCGCGGCGTGCTTGAAGTCGGCGCTGCCGGCCATGCAGATGCCGGAAAGGTCGCCCTTCACGTCGGCGAGAAACACCGGCACCCCGGCGGCGGAGAACTGTTCGGCCAGCGACTGCAAGGTCACCGTCTTGCCGGTGCCGGTCGCCCCGGCGATCAGCCCGTGCCGGTTGGCGCGGCTGAGGCGCAGCACCTGCTTTTCGCCATTGCCGCCAAGACCGATGTAGATATCTTCCATTTTGCTGTGCGCTCCGGATTGGTTCCCAACCTGCTTGATAGAGACGCGAAGCGTTTGGTGCGAGAGGCTTTTTGCATGTGCGGCGCTGCGCGGCTAAGAGCCGCCCCGATGCCCGAACCCTTCATCCTGCTCGACGACGCCCGGCCCGAGGGCGCGAGCGACGCGCGGCTCTATCGCGCGCCGGTGGAGACGGTGATCGCGCGGCGCGTGGAAGAGGTCGTCCCGGCGCTGGCGCGGATCGAAGAGTTGAACCGCGCGGGGCGCGACATGGCGGGCTACCTTGCCTATGAGGCCGGGCTGGCGCTGGAACCCAGGCTGGCGAAGCTCGCCGCAGGGCGCACCGGCAGCACCGGCCCGCTGGTCTGGTTCGGCGCATTCGACGGTTACGAGACCATTGGCGGCGCGCAGGTGCCGCATTGGCTGACACAGTTTTCCGGCGGAAAACAGGGCACAATCGGCCCGCTGGAGCCGCAGCTTTCGCCCGGCGGCTATGCCAAGGCTTTCGCCGCGCTGCAGGAGGCCATCGCGGCGGGCGATATCTATCAGGCAAACCTCACTTTTCCGCTCAGCGGCAGCTGGCGCGGCGATCCGGTGGCGCTCTACGCCGCGATCCGGCCCTTCGCGGCGGCGGGCTATGGCGGGATCGTCTTCGACGGCGCCCACTGGCTGCTCAGTTTCTCGCCCGAGCTGTTCTTCGCGCTGAAGCACGGTGCGGCGACGGTCAAGCCGATGAAGGGCACCAGGCCGCGCGGGCAGGATGCGGCGGAGGATGCGCGGCTGGTCGCCGAGCTTGCCGCCTCGCCGAAGGAACGCGCCGAGAATCTGATGATCGTTGATCTGATGCGCAACGACCTGTCGCGCATCGCCGAGCCGGGCAGCGTGCGGGTCGAGAATGCCTTCGCGGTCGAGACCTATCCGACCATTCACCAGATGGTCTCAACCGTCCGCGCCCGGCTGCAACCCGGCAAAGGCGCAGTCGATATGATCCGCGCTTTGTTCCCCTGCGGCTCGATCACCGGCGCGCCGAAGATCCGGGCAATGGAACTGATTGCCCAGATCGAGCGCGATGCGCGCGGGCCCTATTGCGGTGCGATTGGCCGGATCGATGCCCCCACTGCTAATGGCACTTCCGACTCTGCCTTCAATGTGGCAATCCGCACGCTGCGGCTAACCCCAGGCGAAGGGGGGCAAGGCAAAGCCGTGCTGGGCGTGGGATCGGCGATCGTCGCGGACTCGCAAGCCAGGCCCGAATGGCGCGAGTGTCTGGTCAAGGGAGGGTTCGTGCGGCAGATTGCAAACACCGGTTCTGCCGCCGACTTCGATCTGATCGAGACGATGGCGTTCACGCCGGACGGCGGCATTCCGCTGCTCGAACTCCATCTCGAACGGATCAAGGCGAGCGCGGCGGAGCTGGGCTTCAGCTTCGATCGCCACGCCCTGCGCAACGCCATCCAGGCGCTGTGCTTCGACGCCGATCTGCCCGGCAAGCTGCGGCTGGTGGTGTCGCGCAGCGGGGCCTATTGCCTGGAACTGGCGGAAATGCCCGCGCCGCTGCCGGGTCCCGTGCCCTGCGCGGTGCTGCACCTGCCGGTGGGGGAAAGCGACTGGCGGCTGCGGCACAAGTGCTCGGATCGCGGGTTTTATGAGGCCGGGCTGGCAGCGGCGCAAGCCGCCGGAGCCTCGGAGGCTCTGTTCATTCGAGACGACGGCCTGGTCACCGAAGGCAGCTTCACCAATATCTTCGTCGAGCGCGCCAATGATCCCGGGGGCAGCCTGCTGACTCCGCCCGCCCGGCTCGGCCTGCTGCCTGGCGTGCTGCGCCAATCGCTGATCGAGGAGGGCCGCGCGCTTGAGGCCGAGCTCAGGCTCGACGATCTCGAACAAGGCTTTTTCATCGGCAACGCCCTCAGAGGCCTGATGGCTGCGAGGCTTATCTGATGACCCAAACCTCGATCGCGCTCGAGCGCATCGCCCCCTCGCAGACCACGGCGATGACCGACCGCGCCACCCAGTTGCGCGCCGAGGGCCGCGATATCATCTCTCTGTCGGTCGGCGAGCCCGATTTCGCCACCCCGCCGCATGTTGTGGCGGCGGCCAAGGCGGCGCTCGATGCGGGCGATACGAAATATACGCCGGTCGGCGGCACCGCCCGGCTGAAGGCGGCCGCCGCGCTGCATTTCGCCCGCGATCTCGGGATCGAAGTTCCCGCAAGCCAAGTTACAGTCAGCGCCGGCGGCAAGCAGGCGATCTTCCATGCGCTGCTCGCCACGGTCAGCGAGGGCGAAGAAGTGATCGTGCCCAGCCCCTGGTGGGTCAGCTATCCCGAAATCGTGCGCTTCGCCGGCGGGCGGGTGGTGCCGCTGGTCACCCATGCCAAGGACAATTTCCGCTTCACCGCCGGCGATCTCGAAGCCCTGATCGGCCCGCGCACCCAGTGGCTGCTGCTCAACAGCCCCGGCAATCCGACCGGCGCCTATTACCCTGCCGAGATGCTGCTGGCGATCGGCGCAGTGCTGCGCCGACATCCCCGCGTGATGGCGATGAGCGACGATATCTACGCCCCGCTCAACTACACCGGTCAGCCGCATGCGACGCTGGCCAATCTCTGTCCCGATCTGGCGCCCCGCATCCTGACCGTCTCGGGCGTCTCCAAGAGCCATGCGATGACCGGCTTCCGCATCGGCGTTGCGGCTGGGCCGCAGTGGCTGATCGAGGCGATGGAGAAGCTGCAATCGCACAGCTCGGGCAATCCCTGCTCGATCAGCCAGGCGGCGGCTGTGGCGGCGTTCGAGGGGCCGCAGGATTTCCTCGCCGAGTGGCGCGAGCGGTTCCGGGGGCGGCGGGATATGGTGGCGGCGGCGATCAACGCCATTCCCGGGCTTTCGACGCCGGTTCCCGAGGGCGCGTTCTATTGCATGGTCGATGCGACGCCTTTGATGGCTCGTTTCGGTGACGACACCGCGTTGGCCCTCCATCTGCTCGACCACGGCGTAGCTATCGTCGCCGCCTCGGGATTTGGCGGCAAGGACGGCTTCCGGATCAGTTTCGCGGCGGACGAGGCCAGGCTGGAAGAGGCCTTGCGGCGTATTGCCAAGGCCCTATCGTGAATTTCGAACTCCCCCCCAAATCCGACTACCCTGAGCTTGTCGAAGGGCTGTCTTTTTCTTCGCGCAAACCGCCAATCCTCAAGAACAAGGACAGTGCTTCGACAAGCTCAGCATATTCGGGAATTTTTTATTCGAGTTGCTTAGGGTGAACATCCCCATCCTGTTCGAAGACGGCGAAGCCCTGGTCATCGACAAGCCCGCCGGGCTGCCGCTCGACCGCCCGCGCGCCGGCGGAGCGTGCCTCGAAGACCGTGTCGGCGAATTGCGGCTTGGCTTCCAGCGCGCACCCTGGCCGGTGCACCGGCTCGACCAGGACACTTCGGGCTGCCTGCTGCTCGCACGCAATCCCAAGGCGCTGAAGCGCTTTTCCGCCGCATTCGAGGCCCGGCAGGTGGACAAGGTCTATCTCGGCATTGTCGCGGGCAGGCTGGAGGAGGATGCAGGCACAATCGCCCTCTCGCTCGCCAAGATCAGCAGCGCCGAAAAGGGCTGGCGGATGATTCCGGCGAAAAAAGGCAAGCCGTCGATCACCCATTGGCGCAAGCTCCAGGAGATCGGCGGGTTGACGCTGGTCGAGTTCCGCCCCGAGACCGGCCGCACCCACCAGATCCGGGTTCACGCCGCCTCGGGCCTCGGCGCGCCGCTGCTCGGCGATCCGGTCTATGGCAATCCCAAGGGCGCCGCTCGCACCATGCTGCATGCCGCTGCGCTGACCATCCAGCGCGAGGGCAAGCCGCCGATCGTCGCGATCGCTCCCCTCCCAGCCGATTTCGCCGCGCTGGGTTTTACGTATGGATGAGGTGATCGAACGCGCCTTGGCATCGGTTAGCGAGAGCTTCATCGCCGCCGCCGGGCCTGGCGGGCAGAACGTCAACAAGGTGGCGACCGCCGTGCAGCTGAGGCTGAATGTCTTCGCGCTGCGCCTGCCGCCCGAAATCTTCGCCCGGCTCAAGCAACTGGCCGGCAGCCGGATGACCGCCTCGGGCGAGATCGTCCTCACCGCCCGCCGCTTCCGCACCCAGGAAGCCAACCGCGCCGATGCCCGCGAGCGGCTGACCGGGCTGCTGACCGAAGCCCACAATCTCCCGCAAAAGCGCGCCAAGAGCCGGGTGAACCGGGTCGGCAAGGAAAAGCGGCTGCAAGGCAAGAAGCTGCGCGGCACGGTCAAGGCCGGTCGCGGCAAGGTGAGTTTCGACTAGCGCTTTTCCATCCCCCGTTCGGGGGAGTGCCCTTCAGACCCCGATCCGCGACCATGCCCCCACAGCCAGACGGGGGCCGCGATGATCGAGCATCTGAAAAGAGTTCACGCGATGGAACTGCCCGGCCTGTTCGCCGGCATGCATGCCGACCGCAAGCGCGTCTTCGTCGATATGCTGAAGTGGGATATCCCGCACGACGGGATTTTCGAGAAAGATCAATACGACACCGACCAGGCCGACTATCTGATCCTGCAGGACCGCCAAGCGGGCGATCACCAGGGCTCGGTCCGCCTGCTGCCGACGACGGGTGCGCATATGCTGGCCGACGTCTTCCCGTTCCTCTGCGAGGGCAAGGTGCCCCGGGGGCCGCGCATCCGCGAGATCACCCGGCTGGTGGTCTCGCCCAGCGTTGGCCGCAGCGAGCGCATGACGACGCGCAACATGCTGGGACGGGCGATGATCGAGTTCGGCCTGATGTCAGGGCGTCGAACATTACACCGCGGTTTGCGAGATCGGTTTCCTCAGCCAGCTGCTCGCGGCGGGCTGGCGGATCGATCCGCTGGGAATGCCTCAAATGGTCGCAGGGTCGCTGATTGGCGCAGTGCTGATCCACGTCGAGGCCGAGAGCATTTCCAGGACGAATGAGGCGTGGCGCCATCCGGGTCCGGCGCTACGCCTCATTCAACAACCGGCGGCCCTGGCGGCCTGAAGGGAGGGTTACGATGGAACTCATGCAGCCTCTGGCCGATGCGCCCGCCAAGCCGAAGTCCGCCGACGCCCTGCGCCTGCTCGATCAGGGCTATCTGGTGATCGAGAACGCCGCCGATCCGGCGTCGATGTATGTGCTCAATCAGCGAACTCGCGCCGCATTTCGCCGCCGCCCCTTTCGGCACCGGCGCCTTCTACGGCCCGGAGACCAAGCGCTTCGGCCGCGCGCTTGTCGCGCTCGGAAACCCTGCACGATCTCGTGCTCGACGAGCGCATCTTCGGCTGCGTGAACGAGATTCTCGGCCCGAATTGCGACAGCCTGCAGCTCAACCTCACCCAGGGCATCGAAATCCATCCCGGCGCCCCGGCCCAGGGTCCGCACCGCGACGCCGACATGTGGTGGCTGCCGCGCGGCATGATGGAATGCATGATCAATGTGATGTGGGCGCTCGACGATTTCACCGAGGAAAACGGCGCGACCCGGGTCTGGCCGGAAAGCAACCGCACCCATCTCGACCAGTTCATCCTGCCCGACGAGATGTCGATCCCGGTGGTGATGCCGCGCGGCTCGGCCTGCCTGTTCCTCGGCTCGACGATGCATTCGGGCGGAGCGAATTTCTCGCACGCGCCCCGGCGCGGGCTGGTGGTGAGCTATTGCCTCGGCTGGCTCAAGCCCTGGGAGAACCAGTGGCTGGCCTATCCGCCCGAAGTGGCGCGCAGCTTCCCGCCCGAGCTGGCGGCGCTGATCGGCTATCGCCAGCACCGCCCCAGCCTCGGCAATTTCGAGGGCCAGTGCCCTTCGGCGCTGCTGCGCGAACCGGGCATGCAGGATAGCGCCTGGACCGATACGCTGTTGCCGCAACAAGGCGCGCTCGCCGAGGAATACCGCGAAATGCAGCTCGCCATGCTGAAAGCGGCGTGATCGCATAGGCCGCCTTTGCTGGCCCGGAGAAACTTGCCTTGAGACCGAGAGGGGGCCTGCCGTGCGCTTGTTCCGCTGGCTCTCGGCACAGGACATTCCGCCTGGCTGCGACCTGAGGCGGCTTGGCTGGGTATTGGCTGACGAAGCCACACCGCTCGACGAGATCGGCCAATGCCCCGCGCTCGCCCCAGTCGATATCCTTGGGAATGAATCCGGAATCGACTTCAGCAAGTTGCGAGGAAGGCCGCTGCCCCGGCAAGTCATGCTGCTGGGGGTAGAGGAAGGCGACAGAAGGGCACAGCTATTGCAACAGGGCTTCGGCGATGCGCTGGGCAGTTCCGCCACGATGACCGAAATCGAAGCGCGGGCGCTGCGCATCGCCGAATACGCCACTGCTCTGCCCCGCGCGCGCGATCTCGGGCGGCTGCGGCTCGACCTGTTTGCTCGCGACGGCTTTGTCGGGCACCGCCCACTGGGACTCCACCCGCGCGAATTCGCGCTGATCTGGCGGCTGGCCGAAACGCCTGGCCTGGCCGTCGCCAAATCCGAGCTGGTGAGCGACGTCTGGCGGATGTCGTTCATGCCCGACACCAACAGCGTCGCGGTGCATGTTTTCCGGCTGCGCGCCAAGCTTGCGATCGCCGGGCTCGAGGGCATTGTCCAGACCGCGCCGTCGGGGGGCTATTTCCTCGCTCCGGCGAGTGTCTTGCCGAATGCCATGCCCTTCATGCTCGCCGATGCCGGTGGACTTGAACCCGAGTCCGTGCATCTATCGGCAGGATACCCAACTCCGGTGGACGCCGACAGATGACAAAAGACTTGCCAGCCAACGACCGCCTCACCGTATCAATGGATGCCGATGGCATCGCCCAAGTCCGCCTCGCCCGCGCGGACAAGCTCAATGCGCTCGACACGAAGATGTTCGCGGCGCTGATCGAGGCCGGTCATGCGCTTTACGACGTGCCCGGGCTGCGCTGCGTCGTGCTGTCGGGCGAGGGCAAGGCGTTTTGCGCGGGGCTCGATCTGTCGATGTTCGGGGCTTTGCTCGACCGGAACAGTCCGCCGCTGACCCAGCGCACGCATGGCAACGCCAACAGTTTTCAGCAGGCGGCGATGCAATGGCGCAAGCTGCCGGTGCCGGTGATCGCCGCCGTCCACGGCGTATGCTTCGGCGGCGGCTTGCAGATCGCCTCGGGCGCCGACATCCGGGTGGTCGCGCCCGATGCCCGGCTGGCGGTGATGGAAATGAAGTGGGGGATCATCCCCGACATGGGCGGCTTCGCCCTGTGGCGCGGCCTGGTGCGCGACGATGTGCTGCGCGAGCTGACCTGGCGCGCGCGCGAATTCTCCGGCGCGGAGGCGCTGGCGCTGGGCTTTGCCACCTTTGCCGATAACGATCCGCTGGAGCGAGCGATGGCAATTGCGGGCGAGATCGCGGGCAAGCATCCCCAGGCGATCCGCGCGGCCAAGGCGCTGTTCAACCGGACTCACGAGATGACGGTCGATGAAATCCTGATGGCCGAAAGCCACGAGCAGCAGCGGCTGATCGGCTCAAAAAATCAGATCGAGGCAGTCCAGAGCGGGATGGAGAAGCGCAAGCCGAACTTCACAGATCCCTAGAGCCAGATGACGTTAGGTTGTACCGCCGTGATTGCCACTGGAAGCTTCTCGGCAAGGAGCGTCGCGCAGTGCGGGTCGGGAACCCGTGCAAGTGACGCGACGCAGTCCGAGGGGCTTCCAGTGGCAACCCCCAAGGGCGGGCCGCTTTTGGCCCATTGCTGCGTCCTTCGTCGGTCACTATGCTTTGGCATGGCTCCCTCCTCACTCCTTGCACTGGGCCAAAATCGGCTCCGTCATGGCGGTACAACCTAACGTCATCTGGCTCTAGCTTGCAGCGAGTTCCGCCTGATACTCCGCCACCATCGCCGTGACCGTCTCATACAGATGGCGCGGAAGCATTTCGTGGTCCTGGAACTGGATCGTCTCCACCGCCCCGCCCGCCAGCCCGCGCTGGGCCGAGACGATGGCGTCGCGGTCCTCGCACAGCACGTCGAGGATCGACATTGTCGTCATTTCGCGAGCGTAGAGCTTGGCCGCGCTGTCGTTCTCGCTGGTGAAGTAGAACCGCACCTGCCCGCGGGTGCGATCCGGGCCGAGCGGCCACATTGTGTGCGTGAACTGGTTGGGCGCCAGACCGACAACGTGAAATGCGGGGAACAGCTTTAAGTCCGCCTTGTCGAACAACAGCCCCTCGCGCTGCGCCACCGCGCCGATCCGCGTATAGGCATCGAGCATCGCGGCAGTTGGCTTGGGCGGGTTGGGATTGGTCGGCAGGGTCTGGCTGCGATGCGGCCCGTTGAAGCCATAGGCGACCGGATAGCCGAACGGATTCTCGTCCCAGCAGATGGATGCGCTGGTGCTCGGGTGGATGAAGCGCAGGTGATAGTTTTCCTGGAAGTTGTCGAAATTGGTCTTCCAGTTGGCGGCGATCTCATAGCGGCATTCGGTGAAATGCGTCGCCCGGGCAGCAGGCAGCGCTTCCAGCGCTTCGGCGATCGGCCCGAAGAAATCGCGCAGGGTCTGCCTGGGCTGCGGCGCGAAATTGACGAAGACGAATCCCGCCAGCACCTCGCAGTGCACCTGCTTGAGGCTGCAATCCTCCTTCTTGACATAGAACCGCTCGAAGTCCGGCGCGGAGAGCAGCTTGCCATCGGCGCCATAAGTCCACATGTGATAGGGACAGCTGAACTGGCTGCGCTTGCCCTCGGTCCCGGTTTGCACCAGCTGGGTGCCGCGATGGGTGCAGACATTGTGGAAAGCGCGCACCTCCCCGTCCTTGCCGCGCATGATCAGCAGCGAGGCTTTCGCGAATTCCACCTCGCGGACAATGTAGCTGCCCGGCTCGGGAAGCTCGCAGATGTGGCCGATGTGCAGCCAGGTCCGCATGAAGATTGCCTTGCGCTCCAGCTCGTACCATGCGGGGTCGTAATAGGGCTGCGACGGCACCGGGCCTCGTCCGCGCAGCTTGGCGGCTTCCTCGGTCGGCATCATCCGGATGGCGGACTGGACGTTCATCGCTCGCTCTCCCTGCGGCTTTCGCGAAGGATCGCATGTCAGGCCTTGGCCGGGCAAGCGAAACGTGGCTAGTTTGTGCAAGAGAGAGGATTGCCGCCATGCACACGATCGGAACCAGCGACCGCCCGGACCTGTCGCTCGCGGTCGTTATAGGCGCGGGCGCGCTGGGCATGGCCATGGCGCGGCGGCTGGCGCAAGGCCAGCGGGTGCTGCTGGTGGACGTCGATGCAGACAAGGTCGAGGCGAATGCGGCAGCAATGCGCGCCGAGGGCTGCGACGCGCAGAGCTATGCCTGCGACGTCACCTCGCTCGACGCGGTGGCCGCACTGGCCGAAGATGTGGCGCGGCGCGGCGGGCTGGGGGTGCTGGCCTATGTCGCGGGCCTGTCGCCCTCGGCGGCGAGCTTCGATGCGATCATCCGGGTCAATCTGATGGGTGCGGCGCTTGTCTGCGAGGCGCTGCTGCCGCACACAAGGCCGGGCAGCGCGGCGGTGCTGATTTCCTCGCTGGCGGCGCACGGCCACCCGCCTAACGGCGAAATGCAGGCGATCCTGCGCGAGGCTTCGTTGCCCGATCTGGCCGAGCGGCTGGCGGCGGCGATGGGCGAGCAAGCGACGCCGCAGATGGCCTATGTGCTGTCGAAATGGGGGATGAACCAGTATTGCCGGATCCAGGCCTCGGTCTGGGGCGAGAAGGGCGCGCGGATCGTCTCGCTGTCGCCGGGCCTGATCGCGACGCCGATGGGCGCGCTGGAATTCGAGAAGAGCCCGGGCAAGAAGGCGATGTACGAGAAGTCGCCGATGAAGCGCGAATGCACCATGCTGGAGATTGCCGATGCGCTGGAATTTCTGGCGTCTGCGCGGGCGAGCTTTATTTCGGGGACGGATTTGCTGGTCGATGGCGGGCTGGGGGCGACCTTGGCCTTAAACAATTAGTCGCGCCACCGCCGCCGCGACAACCGGCGTCAGCGCCCCGCGCCCCTCGCCCTGGGCATCCGCCAGCAACTGCGCCTTCATCCGCGGGTCCCAGAACAGGCGGATGTGTTCTGCGGTGGCCTCGATCGCTTCTGCCTCGCCTTGCGCGGCGAAGTTGCGGGCGATCTGGTCGGCCATGTAGCGCAGGCGGGTTATGTCCATCAAAGCCCCTCCCCTTCAGGGGAGGGGTTGGGGGTGGGGCCTGTCGGCAGCACGCAACGCTGGATGTAACGGACAACCCCCACCCCAACCCCTCCCCTGAAGGGGAGGGGCTTATCCCTCGCCAAACGCATCACTCCGCCGCCTCCGCCACGATCCGCCGCGACCTGGCGGTCAATTCCGCATAATCCTCCTGCCAATCGCTCGGCCCGTTCGACGGCGAGACCTGCACCGCCGTCACCTTGTATTCCGGGCAATTGGTCGCCCAGTCGGAAAACTCGGTGGTGACGACATTGGCCTGCGTCGCCGGGTGGTGGAAGGTGGTGTAGACGACGCCGGGGGCGACCCGGTCGGTGACATCCGCGCGCAGGGTAGTCTCGCCGGTGCGGCTGGCGAGGCGGACCCAATCGCCCTGCTCGATGCCCCGGTTCTCGGCGTCTTCCGGGTGGATCTCGAGCAGGTCCTCGTCGTGCCAGATCTCGTTGGGCGTGCGCCGGGTCTGCGCACCGACGTTGTACTGGCTGAGGATGCGCCCCGTAGTGAGCAGCAGCGGAAAGCGCGGCCCGGTCTTCTCGTCGGTGGGCACATAATCCGTCACCACAAACTTGCCCTTACCACGCACGAAGCCATCCAAATGCATGATCGGCGAACCGTCCGGCGCGGCAGCGTTCACTGGCCATTGCAGCGAGCCAGCCTCCTCCAGCCGGGCGAAGGAGACGCCGGCGAAGGTGGGTGTCAGCCGGGCGATCTCGTCCATGATCTCGCTGGGGTGGGTGTAATGCCAACCCAGACCCATGGCGTTCGCTAGCGCCTGGGTGACTTCCCAGTCCTCCAGCCCATTCGCCGGCTCCATCACCTTGCGCACCAGCTGGATGCGGCGTTCGGCGTTGGTGAAAGTGCCGTTCTTTTCGAGGAAGGTGGAGCCTGGCAGGAAGACGTGGGCGTAGTTGGCGGTCTCGTTGAGGAACAGGTCGTGGACGATGACGCAGTCCATCGCTGCCAGCCCCGCCGCGACGTGGTGGGTGTTGGGATCGGACTGGAGGATGTCCTCGCCCTGGATGTAGATCGCGCGGAAGGAGCCATCCAAGGCGGCATCCAGCATATTGGGGATGCGCAGGCCAGGTTCGGGATCGAGCGCGACGCCCCAGTCGTCCTCGAACAGCTTGCGGGTGGTGGCATCGGAGATGTGGCGATAGCCCGACAGCTCGTGCGGGAAGCTGCCCATGTCGCAGGCACCCTGGACATTGTTCTGGCCGCGCAGGGGGTTCACGCCGACCCCGCGCCGCCCGATGTTGCCGGTCGCCATCGCGAGGTTGGCGATGGCCATGACGGTGGAGCTGCCCTGGCTGTGTTCGGTCACGCCGAGGCCGTAATAGATCGCGCCGTTCGGTTTGTTTCTCTGGGCTGAATTCCAACCGGGTCCCCCGGTGGCATAGAGCCGGGCGGCGGCGCGCAGTTCGGCGGCGGGCACGCGGGTGACGGCTTCGAGAACTTCTGGTCTGTGGCGTTCCTCGGATACGAAGTGCGCCCAGTCCTGATATTCGTCCCAATCGCAGCGCTCGCGGATGAAGGCTTCATCGGCCAACCCTTCGGTAACGATGGTGTGCGCCATGGCGGTCAGCACCGCGACATTGGTTCCGGGAGTGAGCGCGAGGTGATGGTCCGCCTCGACATGCGGCATCCGCACCAGATCGATCCGACGCGGGTCGATTACGATCAACTTGGCACCCTGGCGCAGGCGGCGTTTCATCCGCGATGCGAAAACCGGATGGGCGTCGGTCGGGTTTGCGCCCATGACGAGGATCACGTCGGCCTGCATCACACTGTCGAAATCCTGCGTCCCCGCGCTGGTGCCAAACGTGGTCTTGAGCCCGTAGCCGGTCGGCGAATGGCAGACGCGGGCGCAGGTATCGACATTGTTGGTGCCGAAACCGGCGCGGACCAGCTTCTGGACGAGGAATGTCTCTTCATTGGTGCAGCGGCTGGAAGTGATCCCGCCCAGCGCCCTTGCACCATACTGCGCCTTGATCGCCGTGAGGCGCTCTGCGGCAAACGAAATCGCTTCGTCCCAGCTCACTTCGCGCCACGGCCGGTCGATCGTCTCGCGGACCATCGGCGAGGTTATGCGGTCCTTGTGATTGGCATAGCCCCAGGCAAACCGCCCCTTGACGCAGGAGTGGCCGCGATTGGCCTTGCCGTCCTTCCACGGCACCATCCGCACCAGCTGCTGCCCCCTCATTTCCGCACGGAAAGTGCAGCCGACGCCGCAATAGGCGCAGGTGGTGATCACCGAACGCTCGGGCTTGCCGATCTCGGTGACGGCTTTTTCCTGCAAGGTCGCGGTCGGGCAGGCCTGGACACAGGCGCCGCAGGAAACGCATTCGCTGGAAAGGAAATCGTCGCCCGCCTGCCCCGCGCTGACCTTCGAGGCGAACCCGCGCCCGTCGATGGTCAGGGCAAACGTCCCCTGCACCTCGTCGCAGGCGCGCACGCAGCGCGAGCAGGCGATGCATTTGCTGGGATCGAAATCGAAGTAGGGGTTGGAGGTGTCGGCGGCGAGACCGAGGTGGTTTTCGCCCGCATAGCCATAGCGCACATCGCGCAGGCCCACCGCCGCCGCCTGATCCTGCAGCTCGCAATCGTTGTTGGCCGAGCAAGTCAGGCAATCGAGCGGGTGGTCGGAGATGTAGAGCTCCATCACCCCCTTGCGCAATTTGGCGAGGCGAGGCGTCTGGGTTTGGACTGCCATGCCCTCGGCAACCGGCGTGGTGCAGCTGGCGGGCGTGCCCTTCATCCCATCGACCTCGACCAGGCACAGGCGGCAGGAGCCGAAGGCTTCGAGATTGTCGCTGGCGCAAAGCTTGGGAATCGCTCCGCCGGACAGCGCCGCCGCCCGCATCACACTGGTTCCGGCGGGCACCGTCACCGCGCGCCCGTCGATGGTCAGGGTGACCTGCGCCTCCTCCATAACTTCGGGCGTTCCGAAATCGGGCTGCGGCGCATATTTGGGGGGCTCATAACCCACGGCGTTTCTCCAGCTCAGCCAGATCGGCGGGCGTGTTGATATTAGCAGGTTCGACCGCGCTGTGCACGGCGCGCGCGCCGATTGCCTCGGCAAACTGGCGCATCGAATGCTTGCCCTCGCTGGTGAGGATCGCCTCGATCGCAGCGAGCGCACTCGCCGGCCACAATCCGATCACCGGCTGGCCGGCAACAAAAGCGGGAGCGGGAGCGAGCAGATCGGGCAGTCCTTCCGGCAGCAAGACCGAATCAACGCCGCAGGTCAGCACCGCCTCGTAGCCCTCGTCGCGCGCCAGATGCAGCGCAGCGGCGATCCCGGCGAGCGGGCCCATGCCGGGGCGCGGCCAATCGGGCACCGTCGGCGCGGGCGCAGTCTCGCGACCGGCGACCACGACATGCTCGCACCAGCCGGACAGCGCATCGACCGCGCGGGCGATCAGCGTGTGGCCGTCCAGCTCGGCCAGCGCCTTGTCGCTGCCGAAGCGGGTGGAAAGGCCACCGGCGAGGACGCAGCCGAGGATCATCTATAGCCCCTCCCCTTCAGGGGAGGGGTTGGGGTGGGGTTTGTCGAACAGGCGCTGTGTTGGCGGACAGACCCCACCCCCGACCCCTCCCCTGAAGGGGAGGGGAGCAAAAAATCTTCCGGCCAGTGCCTCAGCGCGCTCATCACCGGAAACGGCGTGAACCCGCCCAGCGCACAAAGCGAGCCATATTTCAGCGTCTCGCACAGGTCTTCGAGCAGGGCGATGTCCTCCTCGCGGGTGCGACCGGCCTTGGGCGCATTGTGCATCTGCGGCAAAGCCTCGACGCGATCCGCAGGTCGAGGTCCCGACCTTATCCGGTCGATCAGTTCCACCCCCCGGGTCGAGCCGATCCGGCAGGGCGTGCATTTGCCGCAGCTTTCCGCCGCGCAGAATTGCATGGCGAAGCGCGCCATTTTGCCCATGTCCGCCGTATCGTCGAACACGACGATACCGCCGTGGCCGATCAGTCCGTCGATCGCCGCATAGGCTTCATAATCGAACGGAAGGTCGAAACTGTCCGGGTGAATATAGGCCCCCAGCGGCCCGCCGACTTGCACCGCCTTGACCTGTCTGCCCGAGGCCGTGCCGCCGCCGATGTCATAAATCAGCTCGCGCAGGGTGATGCCGAAAGCGGTCTCGAACAGTCCGCCGTGCCGGATGTTGCCGGCCAGCTGGATCGGCATGGTGCCCTTGGAGCGCGCCATGCCCAGTGCAGCATAGGCCTCCGCGCCCCCCCCGGTCAGAATATGCGAAACCGCCGCCAGCGTCAGAACATTGTTGACTACCGTCGGGCAGCCGAACAGCCCCGCGATCGCCGGCAGCGGCGGCTTGGCGCGAACCTCGCCGCGCTTGCCCTCCAGCGAGTTGAGCAGCGAGGTTTCCTCGCCGCAGACATAGGCCCCCGCACCGACGCGCAGCTCGATGCGGAAGGGGGCGATGGACGATTCCGCCAAAGCTAAAGCCGACTTTAGCTTGGCTATGGCGTGCGGATATTCGCTGCGAATGTAGATGTAACCTTGCGCCGCACCGACAGCTTGCGCCGCGATCGCCATGCCCTCGATCAGCGCGAAAGGATCGCCTTCCATCAGCATGCGGTCGGCGAAAGTGCCGCTGTCGCCCTCGTCTGCATTGCAGACGATGTATTTGCGGGGGCCCGGAGCTTGGGCGACGGTTTGCCATTTGATCCCGGCAGGGAACCCGGCGCCACCCCGTCCGCGCAGGCCGGATTGGGTGACTTCGGCGATGATTTGCTCGGGCGAAAGCGAGCGGGCGCGGGCGAGGCCGGTCCAACCGCCGGTTGCGGTGTAGTCTTCCAGGCTGAGCGGACGGGTGCGCCCGGCGCGGGCGAAGGTCAGTCGCTGCTGGCGGGTGATAAAGGGGTGAGCCGCAATCGGGCCGATGCACTTCTCCCCCTCGCGTAGAGCTTCGCTCGCCTGCGGCTCAGTCGAGCGGGTCGGAGGGTGGGTGCTGTCCGGCTGGCTTTGGGTCTGATCCACAGACCCCGCCCCAACCCCTCCCCTGAAGGGGAAGGGCTCTACTATCGCAGAAACGTCCTCAACCCCAACCGGCCCAAACCCGATCCCATCAACCTCGACCAGCGGCTCGAGCCAATGCATCCCCCAGCTCGACACCCGCTCGACCGTGCACCCCGCCGCCACGAACGCCGCCGCCACTGCGTCCGCCCCGCAGGCGAGCGCCGCCGCGTCGTCCGATATGCGCACCGCAGTCATGCCGCCTCGATCAGCCGCACGAGGCCCGTCTCATCGAGCCGGGCATGCACCGCATCCCTAACCCGCGCCGCCGGGCCGACGCTGCACAGGCCCAGGCAAAAGACCCTCTTCAGCCGCACCCGCTCGCCAGCAGCCCTCTCCGCCGCTCGAACCATGCGCTCGACGCCCCGCGCCTGACAGGCCTCGGCCCGGCAAATCTGCACCTCCGGCCGCGGATCGGCTTCGGCGGTGAAATCGTGATAGAAACTCACCACCCCGCGCACCTCGGCGCGGCTGAGGTTCAGCGCCTTGGCAATCTGCGCCTCGGCCTCGCGGTCGATGCAGCCGAACGCGGCCTGCACTTCATGCAGGATCGGCAGCAGCGGTCCGGCGCGGCCGGCATGTTCCGCGACGATCGAGGCGAGGCGTTCGGCTCCGCTCAATAGACCACCACGCTGCGGATGCTCTCGCCCGCATGCATCAAATCGAAGGCCTTGTTGATCTCCTCCAGCCCCATGACATGGGTGATCATCGGATCGATCTGAATCTTGCCGTCCATATACCATTCGACGATCTTGGGCACATCGGTGCGGCCCTTGGCGCCGCCGAACGCGGTGCCGCGCCAATTTCGCCCCGTCACCAGCTGGAACGGGCGGGTGCTGATTTCCTTGCCGGCCTCGGCGACGCCGATGATGATCGACGTGCCCCAGCCGCGATGGCAGCATTCCAGCGCCTGGCGCATGACATCGGTGTTGCCGGTGCAATCGAAGCTGTAATCCGCGCCGCCGTCGAGCATGGCGACCAAATGAGCGACAACGTCCGGCACCTGCCTGGGATCGACGAAATCGGTCATGCCGAACTTGCGGCCCCATTCCTCGCGGGCGGGGTTGATATCCACCCCGACAATCCGCGCAGCCCCGGCCATTTTCGCCCCTTGCAGCACATTGAGCCCGATCCCGCCGAGCCCGAACACCACGACATTTTCGCCGGGTTGCACCTTGGCGGTGTTGAGCACCGCGCCGACCCCGGTGGTCACCCCGCAACCGACGTAGCAGCTCTTGTCGAACGGCGCGTCCTCGCGGATTTTCGCGACGGCAATCTCGGGCAGCACGGTGAAGTTCGAGAAGGTGCTGCAACCCATGTAGTGGAAGATCGTCTGCCCCTTGTAGCTGAACCGGCTGGTCCCGTCGGGCATCAGACCCTGGCCCTGCGTCGCGCGGATCGCGGTGCACAGGTTGCTCTTGCCCGAGAGGCATGTTTTGCACTGGCCGCATTCCGGCGTGTAGAGCGGGATCACATGATCGCCGGGCTTCACACTTGTGACGCCCGCACCAACCTCCCGCACCACGCCGGCGCCCTCATGACCCAGAACGCTGGGGAACAGCCCCTCGCTGTCGAACCCGTCGAGCGTGTAGGCGTCGGTGTGGCAGATCCCGGTCGCCATGATCTCGACCAGCACTTCGCCGGTTTTGGGCCCTTCCAGATCGAGCTCGACTATCTCCAGCGGCTGCTTGGCGGCAAAGGCAACTGCGGCGCGGGTCTTCATAGGGGGCTGCTCCTCTCGGCGATTGCCACCGCTATAGCCCCAGCCGCACCCCTCAAGACAATAGCTAATCTTGCAATCGATCCGCAAATGCTCTCCAAGCAGCCGCGATGAAGACGCTGCGCGACCCGCAACAGCTGCTCGGCGAGGGCCTCGCCGCGATCCGCGCGCAGTTCCAGGTGCCCACCGAATTCCCGTCCGAAGTGCTGGAGGCCGCCAGGACCGCAGCCAAGCGCGCGCCGTCGGACCATGCGGATCGCACCGATGTGCCCTTCGTCACGCTCGATCCGGCCAGCTCGACCGATCTCGACCAGGCGCTGTGGATCGAACCGGCGGGCGCGGATTTGCTGCTGCATTACGCCATCGCCGATGTCGCCTGGTTCGTCGCCGACGGCGATGCCCTCGACCTGGAGGCCTGGAAGCGCGGCACCACCACCTATCTGCCCGATGGCAAGGCCGGTCTCTACCCGCCGGTGCTGGCCGAAGGCGCGGCGAGCCTGCTGCCAGATGGTCCGCGCCCGGCGGTGGTCTTCACCGTGCGCGTCGCCCCGGACGGCACGGTGAAGCTCGACGGGGCCGATCGCGCAGTGATCCGCAGCCGGGCCAAGCTGGCCTATGATACGGTGCGGGAAGACCACCTCCCGCCCGATTTCGCCGAACTCGCCCGGCGCATTGCCGCCGCCGAGGAACGACGCGGCGCTGCGCGGGTCGATCCGCCCGAACAGGAAGTCGAGCGCGGGGCCGATGGACGCTTTACCCTCCAGCTGCGCCCCCAGCTCGCCTCGGAACAGCGCAACGCCGCCTTGTCGCTCGCCACCAATATGGCGATCGCTGATGCGCTTCATGCCGCCGGAACCGGCCTGTTCCGCGTCATGGCGCCGCCCGATGCCCGCGCAGTTGCGCGGCTGCGGCATACCGCGCGCGCTTTCGGGCTCGACTGGGCGGATGCCATGCCGCTGTCGGATTTCGAACGTCATCTCGACCCAGAGCAGCCGCGAGAGGCTGCCTTCATGCTGGCGGTGCGCCGCGCCGGCAACGGCGCGTCCTACCAAGCCTTCCACCATGGCAAGACGCCCTGGCACGCGGCGATGGCCGCCACCTATGCCCATGGCACCGCGCCCTTGCGCCGCCTCGCCGACCGCTATGTCGTGCGCGCGGCGCTGGCGGTGGCGAAGGGACAGGCGGTTCCCCAGGCCGTCACCGAGGCCTTCGCTCGCCTCCCCGCCGTCATGGCAAGGGCCGAAGCCCGCTCCAGCCAGATCGAACGCGCGGTGATCGATCTCGCCGAGGCCTCCTTCCTCGCGGGCCGTGAGGGCGAGGCTTTCGATGCGGTTGTGACCGACATCGGCGAAAACGGCGCACGAATACAGCTCTGCGAGATGCCGGTCGTCGCCCGCGCCGCCGCGCACAATGTCCTGCCGGGAACCCGCATCCGCGTGCGGCTGGTCGAGGCCGGCGCCGAACAGCGCGCGCTGCGGTTCGAACGCATCGCCTGAATCCGATTGCACAGCCGCTCCACCCCGGCTAATGGCGCGCGTCTCGCCCCGGATGGCCCGATGGCGGAGTGGTTACGTAGCGGACTGCAAATCCGCGCACGCCGGTTCGATTCCGGCTCGGGCCTCCAAAATCCTGTCTGGCGATGCTCGCAGACAGTTGAAAAAACCCCTGATTTCCGCTATTTTAAGTGAATTCGCTGATTGTCGGCGGATGCCTCTGTTTGCCCATAATTGCAGGTGATGGGGGCCTAATCTGGGGGCCTTGGAAAGCCCCCGCAGAATCGAGGCCCCCAGATGGCGCTGACCGACACCGCGATCCGAAACGCCAAGCCCAAGGAAAAGCCCTACAAGGTCACAGATGCGCAGGGCTTGTATCTGCTGGTCAATCCGACACGCGTCTACATCGTCGCTGACAACGATGGGCCGGGACACGACGCCGTGCCCAAGATTGCGCGGGCGCTGGCAGCCTAGAGCAATTCACAATTGCTGTGGATTGCTCTAGGCCAATGGAAGGGTAGGATTGAGCAGAAATTTATCGCCGGTTGCCCGCCTCGAAAATGCCCGCACGATCTCCGGGTCCAGCATGTCACGCATTGAAATTACGTTGGAAAAGCTACTCGCAAACGTCGTCGTGATTTCGGCCGCGACCCTCGCCTGCAATTCATTGGCGCGCGCAGGGCCGATCTTTTCCAGAAAGGGCGTCAACAGCCAGCCGCCCACGCCCCAGGCCATGCCAAAACTGCGGCTTAGAGTCAGGGTGCGCATGTCGAGGCCGCCATAGATATAGACCTGCTTGTGCACGCTCGACCCATAGCGCCCCATGCCCTTACCCCTCTCCAGCAGCGACTGTTCCATTGCCGTCAGGATGTCACTGGCAAGCGTGCCGCCGCCGGTCGCATCGAAGGCGAGCGTAGCGCCTGTTGCGCCGATGGCAGCGAGGAGATCGGAGCGAAATGTCTCGGCAGCGCTGTTGCAGATATAATCAGCACAAAGATCCTTCAACAACTGTGCCTGCTCCTCACTCCGCACGATGTTGACCAACGGGATGCTTTCCGCCTTGCAGAGCTTCACAAGCATTTGCCCAAGGTTCGACGCGGCGGCAGTATGGACGAGCGCCGTGTGGCCCTCCTTTCGGAGCGTCTCCACCATTCCCAGTGCCGTTAACGGATTGACGAAAGCAGCCGCACCCTGGGCTGCCGTCGTGCCCGCCAGCATTGGCATGCACTGGTTCGCCGAGAGAGTCCTGTATTGCGCAAACATGGCTCCGTCGAAGACGGCGACTGTCCTGCCAAGCAGGTGCTCGGCTCCGGGACCAGCGGCGACGACAGTCCCGGCGCCTTCATTACCCACGGGAAGCGTCTGGTCAAAACGTGCTTGCATCGCTGCCAGTCTGTCGGTCGGCACCGTGCCAATGAGAACAGAGTCAACACCGGTTCCGTCACAGTACAACGTGGCTGGATCGACAGCCCCCAGCAACAGGCCAATGTCCGAAGGATTGATCGGAGAAGCTTCTATCCGCACAACCACTTCGTCGTTGTCTGGAGGCGAAACCTCGGCACGATCCAAGGTGACACGAAGCGTGCCGCCAGCCGCTACGGTCGAGTTCAATATCAATCCATGAAGCACTTCAGAATTTTCCATGACGGTCCCAACTTCATTTTTTTGGCCACTCTGGCGAGTCAACTCGTGGTCGCTTTTTTATATAGAGAGAATTGCAGCAGGCGCCACGCGGAGGCGCTTGAGATAGACGACTGATATCGATAGCCGCCTAATCCCACGCCAACTTCGCCCAGAAAACCACTCTTATTGGGGGGAGTAAAACCGGGTGCCGGGCCGTATTCCCATCCGAAAGGGCCTCACCTCCGGGAATTTTGGCCCGAGACAATCGGAAGGGGAGAGAAAAGGATGACTGAAACACAATTGGGAAAGCCCGAAAACCCACCGCCGCCGCTCGCCGGGCTGGGCATTGCCGGCGTTGTTTTCGCAGGGATCGTGTTGTGGGCCGGGATATGCGGGGCGCTGTTGTCGGAGACCTCGATGTTCGCCGGCTTTATGGTGCTGTGGTATTGGGCCAAGGTCGAGCATCTGGCGATGGCGCGACTGCCTGCCTCGGTTCTGGGGGCGCTGGTCGGCATCGGCCTGGCTTGGGTCATGCTCTTGTGCGCTCAGACCTATGGCGGCCCAGGTTTCGCCTTTGGCCTGTTCCTGTTGTTCATAGCGATCTACCTCGATCTGATTGCAGTGATGCCGCTGTTGTTCAACGCCTCGACCATGCTGTTCTCGCTGGTTTTGGCCGCGCCGCTGATCCAGCTCAAAATCAATTGGCTTGAGTTTTGCCTGGCAGCTGCCGGTGGCGGGGTGTTTTTTGGTGGTTTCGTCGCGGGCGTAATGTGGCTGGCAGGCAAGATGGTGCGCCAAAAATCCTAGTGCCGTTCAGGCGATGGCTTTGACGCGTTCCGCGAAAGTTCGGCAAAACGCCGGAAAATCAGCGAGACAAGCCACGAATTGCGATGGTTTGGCAACCACATATGTCGCGCCGAAATCGCGATTGTCCTGCAGTTGGGCGAAGCCCTGTTCCCAATCGGCAACATCGTCCGCGCCTTCGAACAGGCCCATGATCCCGCCCATCAACTCGAACGTGGAGAGGTCGCGTCCTGCCGCTGCCAACGCCTCGTAGAGGATTTCCTTGTCGCCGGGAAACATCGGACCGGGCGAGCCGAAACCGCTGCCATAGGCAAGCGCCCGGCGCAGTTGCGGGCCCAACACCCGGTCGCCAGTGATCCATATCGGCGGACCTTCCGGGAGCCATGGCTTTGGTACGACGTAGACGTCGTCAAACTGATAGAATTCGCCCTGGTGACTGACTGGCGACTGACCCCAGGCCTTGCGCCAAATCTCCAATTGCTCGTCGAGCATCTTTCCGCGTTTGTGGAAGTCTCTGCCTAGCGCGGTATATTCCTGTTCGTGCCAGCTCACGGTCGGCAATACGATCAGACGCCCTTTGGAAAGGATATCAATTGTTGCCAGATCCTTGGCGACCTGAAGCGGGTGTCGCAGCACGGGCAGGATCGCCCCGGCAATGATCTTTACCTGATCGGTCGCCGCAGCCAGCGCGCCAAGCATGGCAACCAGCGAGGGGTGCGTTGTATCGGGTGGTTGATTGCCTGGCATGTCGAATTCGCGCGGATTGCGCTTGGGCGTGCCAGCGCCTGCCGCAGGGCCAAGAACGATGTGTTCGCTGACCATCACACCGTCGATTCCTGCTTCCTCGGCGATCCTGGCCTCGTCGATCAGCCCGGAAAGATCGCGCGGATCGAAAAGGTCCCAGTTCTCGGTGAGCAGGATGATGGTTTTCATGGGGCTTGCCATTCAGAACTCATCCGGCTGCATGGCCATCATCAGTTCGGCTCCAGCTTCGACTTTGGCGCGTAAACCTGCTGTTTCAGGCAGGATGCGCGAGGCATAGAACCGGGCAGTCCTGATCTTTGCAGCCAGGAATTCCGCGCTGTATTCGCCGGTGTCGCCCGCAGAAATGGCCGCCTCGGCCATGCGCAGCCACATGTAACCCAGCGTGACGATGCCGAAGAGATGAAGGAATGCAGTTGAGCCAGCGCCGAGATCATTTGGACTGGTAGCACCTGCACGCTGGAGCCAAAGCGCCGCCGCCTTGAGGTCTCCAAGCGCGCAATCGAGCGATGCTGAAATGTCCGCGAGTTCGATTTGGGTGCCGCACTTCGCACACAGGGCGGCAATGTCCGCAATGAAACGTCCGAATGTCTCACCGCCGCGCAGGTCCAGCTTCCGCCCGACAAGGTCCATCGCCTGGACGCCATTCGCGCCCTCGTAGATCATTGCAATGCGGGCATCGCGGACAAACTGGTCCATGCCATTTTCAGTAATATAGCCGTGGCCGCCCCATATCTGCTGGCAGTTGACCGTCGTCTCGAAGCCTTTGTCGGAGCCGAATGCCTTGATAACCGGGGTGAGGAGTGCAAGGCGATCCTCCGCCTCTGCCCGCTCGGCAGCGTCCGGCGAATGCTCGGCAATATCCACCAGCAGCGCGCCCCACAGGCACAGCGCGCGCAGGCCTTCGGTGTGGGCCTTGGCTTCCATCAGCATCCGGCGAACATCGGGATGGACGATCAGCAGGTCGGCGGGTTGATCGGGCTCGGCGGGGCCGGTCAGGGCACGGCCCTGACGGCGATCCAATGCATAGGCCTTGGCATTCTGGAAGGCAGCTTCCGCCTGGGCTAGGCCCTGCAGGCCGACACCGAGCCTTGCAGCGTTCATCATCACGAACATCGCGGCAAGGCCGCGATTTGCTTCGCCGACCAGCCAGCCGCTAGCGCTGTCGTAATTCATGGTGCAGGTGGCGCTGCCGCGCAGGCCCATCTTGTGCTCGATCGACCCGCATTCGAGGCTGTTGCGCTCGCCCCGCTGCCCATCGGCACCGGGGATGAACTTAGGAACCACGAACAGCGAGATGCCGCGCGTTCCGCCAGGGGCATCGGGCAGTCGCGCCAGCACCAGATGCACGATGTTTTCAGTGAGGTCGTGTTCGCCTGCCGAGATGAATATCTTGGTGCCGGTGATCCGGAAGGTGCCATCGGGGGCGGGTTCGGCCTTGGTCCGGATCAGCCCGAGATCGGTGCCGCAGTGCGGCTCAGTCAGGTTCATCGTCCCGGACCATTGGCCGGAGGTCATTCTGGGGAGATAGAGCGCCTTCAGTTCATCGGATGCCGACACCCGAATTGCCGCCGACGCGGCAGTGGTCAGGCCGGGATAGGTCTCGAAGGCCTGATTGGCGCTGAGGACATATTCCGAAACCGCAGTAGAGACGATCTTGGGCAGGCCCATTCCGCCATAGTCCGGCGAACCTTCCAGCGCCGTCCATCCCGCTTCCACCCAGCGGGCATAGGCATCCTTGAAACCCGGCGGCGTTGTCACGCTACCATCGTTATGGCGCGTGCAGCCGTTCGCATCGCCGATCTGGTTCAGCGGGGCAAGGACTTCGGAGGCGAAGCGACCGACGCCTTCCAGAACTGCCGAGAGGGACTCATCGTCGAGGGCATCGTATCCCGCGAGATAGGTATATCGATCAATGCCGATGACATGTTTGAGGACAAACCGCGTCTCATGCGTCGGGGCGGTGTATTTGGTCATGACATGCCTTTCAAAGCGCAGTGAAGCGGTCGGCGAGGCTGGCTCCGACCATGATTTGCGCACTCAATGAGGCAGCCTTTGCGCCGACCGTGTCGAGCCAGTGGTCGGCAGTGACTCTCAAGACCGTATCTGCGCTTCCGCTTGCCGCGTATTCCCCAGCAATCCAGCTCAGCGCGGCCGTCGCGGCAAGGTGAAGGAATGCAGTCGCGCCGCCATCGGCTTTCGCGGGATTGGCCTTGAGCCAATTCGCGGCCTTCTCGAGCTCAGCGATGCAGTTCTTGAGCCGGTCATCGCTACAGGTTTCAGCAACGCCCAGAAATGCGCGATAACTGCTGTCGTCGGCCAGCAAGCGGCGGTGGGTTAGGTCGAGTGCCTGAATGCCGGTCGCGCCTTCGAAGATGGTCAGTACGCGGGCATCGCGCAGCGCCTGTTCGGAGGGCCATTCGCTTGTGTAGCCCGCCCCGCCGAGCACCTGGATGGCAGCGTCGGCGGTATCGAAAGCGACTTCGCCGCCGGTGGTCTTGACGATAGGCAGCAGCCAGGCCGCAAGCGCTGCAGCCCCGGCATCGCCCTGCATGGCGAGATCGTTGGCATTGGCAACGGCGAACAGCAGACCGCGCAGCAAGGTCGGCGCGGCCAGCGCGTCGAGCAATTGCAGCCGGACGTCGGCATGCTGGTTGATCGGCAACGGGATCGGGCTTGCCGCCCTGCTTGCGCTCTGCTGCATAAGCAAGAGCGACATCTGCGGCCGCCGAGGCGATACCAAGGCCCATTGCACCGACCGCCAGGCGCATGTTGGCGATCATCACGAACAGCTGCGCCAGACCTCGGCCCGGCTCGCCAAGCAGCCAGCCGGTAGCGCCCTCAAATCCGAGCGCGCATGTCGGCGATCCGTGCAGGCCGAGCTTGTGTTCGAGCCTTCTCACGGCAATCCGGTTCGCGCTGCCATCGGGCAGGCTGGCCGGGACCAAGAACAGGCTAGGTCGCTTCTTGCCCTGGGCATCGATGGTCTGCGCCAGCACTGCATGACCGATCTGGTCGGTCAGATCATGATCTCCATATGAAATCCAGCATTTCTCGCCGGTGACCGACCAGGTGCCATCGTCGTTCTGCTGGGCGCGTGTGCTCGCCCTCGCCAAGTCCGATCCCGCTCCGACCTCGGAGACGCAAACAGTTGCGCCCCGTTCGCCGGAAGCAAGCCGAGGCAGCCATTCCGCGCGCATGGCTTCGGTGCCATAGGCATCGATCAGGCGAAACAATGAGCGCTGCGGCACGGGCAGCATGCCGAAAGCCGGGCAGGCGCGGTCGAACAGCTCCTGCGCCGCGAAGGCGAGGATAGCCGGCAGGCCTTGTCCGCCATGCTGCTCGGCGGCTTCGAGAGTGGGCCAGCCGGCTTCGACATAGCCTAATCCAGGCCGCGCGATGACCCGGCGCGGTGGCCACGCGGCCATCGACAAGCGAGCAGCCACTGCGGTCCATCGCGAAATTGAGCGGCTCCAGCACGTCACGGGCGAATTTGTCGGCGCCGTCGAGCACGGCCGCGCAGGTGTCGGGCGTTGCCGCAGCCCACGAATCTCGCGCATTGCGGACATCGTCGATCCGCCAGGAAAGCTCGATCTGGCGGGCAATCCGGGAAAGGTCCGGTGCCGGGTTGCTGGCTCGCATCGAATTACCTCGGTTCAAGTTGTTTGACCGACCGGATCGCGACTTGCGCTTTCCCGTCGGCGACCGTGCTCAGCCGCGCGGGGCAATGACTGCCTTGCTGCGGCGGCCCCAGAAGATGAATGCCGCAAGTGCGATCAGCACAGCGTTCAGGCCAAGCACGCCGGTTTCGCCTTTGGACAGGTGCAGTGCGACGGCGATGAACTGATGGATCAGGATGCACAGCGCGGCCAGTGACAGTGAGACGTGGCTGGATCCGGGTGAGTGCAGGCAGGATCAGTCCGACCGCGCCAAGCATTTCGACCACGCCAAGTGTGCGCACGAACGCAGGGGTGAAATCGGGAATCCAGGTCATCATCTGGGCGAGCTGGTCGAGCGGCTGCGTTGCTTTCATCAACCCGAAGAAGCCGTATGCCGCCGCAAGCAAAAGCTGGGCGATCCACAGGACGATAGTCCATCCTAATCCGCTGGGTGCTTGGTCATTCATAGTCGATCTCCCTTTCCAAAGGTGATCCCCGACAGGGGTTTCCCGCCGATCATCCCGGCGAAACTCTTGTGCCCGATATCATGGCCTGCCGCGCCCGCAGCGACCATCAGCGGGATCAGGTGTTCTTCCTGCGGATGCGCGAAACGCGCTGCCGGCGCGCGGTCCCAGCTGGAAAGTGCGGCATTGCGGCGCGCTGGCTCCGTGTCTTCGATCGCGGACGTCAGCCATTGGTCGAATGCTGCGGCATCGGCAGCATGCGACTGCGAGAACATCGCGGGAATGTTGTGAAAGCTCATGCCCGAACCGACGATCAGCACATTTTCGTCGCGCAACGGCGCAAGTGCGCCACCAATGGCGATATGGTCGGCTGCACCAAGGTCATGTTGCAACGACATCGGCACGATCGGCACGTCGGCATCGGGGTAAATCAGTTTGAACGGAATGAAGACGCCGTGATCGATGCCGCGTTTGTCATCGAGATCGGCGGCAATTCCGGCATTAGCCAGAAGTTCGACGACGCGCGCGGCGACGTCGGGCGCGCCGGTTGCGGGGTATTGCAGCTGATAGGTGTAGTCGGGGAAATTATAGTAATCATAGAGCAGATGATGCGACTGCGCATTTCCGACAGTCGGGCGCGCGGTCATCCAGTGCGCCGTCACTACGAGCACGGCGCGCGGACGGCGACCGACAGCCTCGGCGATCCCGCGCAGGTAGTCGGCCAGGTGATCCCACAGGTCGTGCGGCATGCCGACCGGAATGTCCTCCGGCCGGATGAAGAAGCACGGCCCGCCGCCATGGGGGATGTAATAGGTGGGAAGCCTTCCGAAACCTGTCATTGCGTCATCCTGACCAGCTCAGACGCCAAGCTTCTTGCGCATGATCTTGCCATAGCTGTTGGGAAACAGCCGCGAGAGGCGGAACAGGGCATTGGCCCCGCTGCCGACCAGCAGGCGATTTTCGCCCCGCAGAAGCCCTGCGACGATTTCTTCGGCGCAATCGGCTGGCAGGGTCGTCATCTGCGCGGAATTGGCGAGAGCCATTTTGCGCTCGAGTTCGCCTTCATGCTCGGCAATCGGCGTATTGGCGGCGATATTGGTGGCGATCCCGCCGGGATGCACCAGCACGGCGCGCACGCCGGTTCCTTGCAATTCGTCCCAGAGCGTCTCGGTCAGACCGCGCACCGCGAATTTGGACATGGTATAGGCCGCCGAACACGGCGTTGCGACCAGGCCGAAGACGCTGGAGACATTGACGATGCAACCGCTGCGCTGCTTCAGCATGTGCGGGAGAAAGGCCTTGGTGCCGTAAATCACACCCCACAGGTTGACCGCGAGGACTTTCTCGATCTCTTCGATCGTGACATTCTCGACCGTGGCCAGAACCGATGTTCCAGCATTGTTGATGATGTAATCGACCTGTCCGAAGGTGGCCGCGGTCTTGTCTGCAAAGGCGAACACCTGTTCGCGGGAGGCGACATCGAGCTCGGTGCAGGCGACCTGCGTGCCCGGCGGCAGGAGGGCAACGGTTTCCTTGAGGCCGTCCATCGTCAGCCCAGCCAGAGCAAGCTTCGCGCCGCGCGCCGCCAGATTCTGCGCCAACGCCTGCCCGATGCCCGAACCCGCACCGGTTATGGCGACAACTTTGCCTTGAAAATGGGTCACACAGCACTCCTGAATCGTTGCGCAAATCCTGCCAGCGGAAAACATCCGGCGGGGCACAGAGCCCCGCCGGATGCCAGGCATCAGAACCGCTTGGTGATCGAGATGCCGTAGCTTTCACGATCCTTGCCGAAGATCGTGCGTTCGCCGCCCGTTTCATCGCTGCCGACCAGCATAACAGTCGCCACCTGCTGGCTGAGCAGGTTGCGGGCAAACAACAGGACGTCGAGACCCATCTTCTCTGACGACAACCGGAACGAAAGGTTGACATTGTCATATGCCCTGAGCGTGTCCAGCTGCGTGTTGTAAATGCGCGCAAAGCTTGACGACTTGCGGTAGTAATCGCCACGCAAGGTCCCGCTCCAATCATTGTTGAAGTCCATGCGGTATTCGCCGCCGAACGCCACCGTCCAGTGTGGCGCATTGGGGAGTTCCTTGCCGTTAAGTTGCACAGGAACACCAGCGTTGGCACCGGGGAAGGCAAACGGACCGGTGCAAAGTGAAGTCATCGCTTCCGACGGAGGGGCACCGGGTCCGCCGGCGTTGATGGCTGCCTGCAGACCAGCCGCTACCGCAACAGGGACAACGCACATGGTTGCAAAGCTGCCCGGATCGATACTGCGGACCGCCACAAGCGCGGCATTGCCTTGCGTGCGGTCATGCGAATTGATTGAACTGCCACCCTTGATCTTGGTGTCGAGATAGCCAATCTGCGTATCGAAACGCAGACCCTTGACGGGTTCGAAAGCAGCTTCGATTTCAAGGCCCTTGACTGTCGCATCGACGTTCTCGTTCGAAACCGTCTGGTTGACGAATTTGGCGATCTGATAGCCCTTGTAGTCGTAGTAAAAGCCGGTCAGGTTGAGCGTGATGCGGCGGTCTGCCAGCGAGTTCTTGGTGCCGATTTCAAATGCATTGACCAGTTCCGGCTTGAACGCCGGGCTGACGCCGCTGAGGGCGGTTGCGCCAGGATTGAAACCGCCACCCTTGTAGCCGCGCGCAAACGAGGCATAGACGAGATTGTCGTCGGTGGGCTTCCAGTCCAGCGTGAAGCGACCTGTAACTTCTTCGAACTTCACCTTCTGCGGGGTCACAGCTGGAAACCCGCGTCCTGGTGCCGCCAGCAGCACCGGATAGGTGGTCTGCTCCTTGCTATCATTCGTATAGCGCAGGCCCAGGGTCGCCTTCAGCGTGTCGGTCGCCCGGTAATAGGCTTCGCCGAACACGGCTGCGGCCTTCAGTTGATACGGGCTGGAGTTGTTATAGTAATTGTGGCCGGTGCCATCCGGCTCGGCCAGCGGGTCTATGTAGATTCCTGCGCCGCCAAAGTTCTGCGCAAGGGCAAACTGGGTCGTTGTATTGCCTAGCAGGATGATCTCGTTTGTGGCCTTGTAGTCAAGATAAATGCCGCCAATGTTGAAGTCGAACTTGCCATCGAAGTCGGACTGGAGGCGGATTTCCTGGCTGAACTGCTTGGCCGTGGTTCGCGCAAGCGAGCGATTTTCGAACCGGTCGGATCGGCCAAGCTGCGGATCGACGAAAATGCCGCCTGGGGTAAGCGGCGTATTGTTGAATCCCAGAGTGGCGATCCCGCCAAATGGCGAACTCGTCAACCGCAACGAATCCTTGGCATAGGCGCTTAGGGACGTCAGCGTCAGATGGTCGCCGAGGCCAATCTCAAGGTCCAACGATACGAGATCGTTCTTGGCGCGCTGGCTCGGATCGAACGACAGGTTGATGGTGTGCAGATCGGTGCTCAGCACTTTACCGGCGAAGGCGTTGAACGGCAAAGTCCCGATCAACAGGCCGAACAGTCCGGGCAGGGTTTTCGAGCTGGATGGCATGCCAGTGTTTCGCGGATCGTCCACTGCGGTGTTCAAGCAGCCCTGTGACAGCGCAGTCTGGGTGAACGGATTGGTCGGCACACCGCCAATTGTCGCCGGTCCTGCATCTGGCGCGCAAATCACCTTGGCATTGGCACCAGCTGTATCGTTCTGGTCGAAATGCTCCCACATGGCGCGGGCCCGGAAGTTGTCGGAAGGTTCCCACTGGGCGGTTACGCGGGTGCTCCAGATATTGCGCGAATCCACCTTGTTGCCGGTGCCGGTGTTGAGGATCGAGCCGTCGCTGTTGATATAGGTCCCTGCCACGCGCACCGCGAAGGTGTCGCTTAGCGGAACATTGAGATAGCCAGAAAGCTTGACCCGGTTGAACCGGGCATATTCACCCGAAATCTCACCGGAGAATTCGTTTTTCGGGGTGGCCGTGATCGTGTTGATAACGCCGCCCGTCGCGTTGCGGCCATAGAGCGTCCCCTGCGGACCACGCAATACTTCGATGCGCTCGACGTCATAGAATTCAGCCGTAGCCAGACGGTTCTTGGTCAGCGGGATGTTGTTCTGGTGGACGCCGACACCGGAATCGGCGGAGGAACCCAGAATCTGGGCACCGATGCCCCGGATCTGGAAGTTGTAACCGCCATAAGCGTTCAGGCCGGCGTTCACATTGGGGATGGCGATCTGCAGGTCGCCTCCGCCGTTGAGACCCTTCTTTTCCAGGGTTTCCTCGGAAAAGGCCGAGACGGCGATCGGCACGTCCTGCAGGTTTTCGCTCTTCTTCTGCGCAGTCACAATGATTTCGTTGGCGTCGGATTGGTCGGGAGCGGTGTTCTGCGCGAAAGCGGGGGCCGCAGTCACTGACAGCAATGATGCCGTTATCAGCAGTATAGTCCTAAAATCCCTCTTCATAGTTTCCTCCATTATTGAGTTGATGTTGAGCTGAAAATTCAGATTCTCCGGTCGGATTGGGTCCAATAACTGGCCCGAATATCTTTCTTGAGCACCTTGCCGACCGGGCTACGCGGCAATGATGCTACAAAATCGACGCTCTTGGGTGCCTTGACCGAGCCAAGCCGGTCCTTGCAGAGCGCGATAATTTCGTCTGGATCGACTGAAGTGTTGGACTTGAGTTCGATCACGGCCTTGACGGCCTCGCCCCATTTTTCATCGGGGACGCCGATCACGGCGCAGTCGAGCACGGAAGGGTGGGACCAGATCACCTGCTCGACCTCGCTCGGGTAGACGTTGAAGCCTCCCGTGATGATCATGTCCTTCTTGCGGTCGGTGATGTGCAGGAAACCTTCGGCGTCGAGGTGGCCGATATCGCCGGTGTGCAGCCAGCCATCGCTGATGGCCTCGGCTGTCTTTTCGGGCTGCTTGTAATAGCCCTTCATCACGATATCGCCGCTGACGCAGATCTCGCCACTTTCACCCTGTGCAAGCGGTTGACCTTGGTCGTCCCGGATCGAAATAGCGTTGGTGATTGCGGGAAGGCCGCAGGCAGAGAGGCGGCTATCGGGTGCGATTTTGCCATCAACGAAGTGGTCGCCGGGGCGCAGGAAGGCGATGGAACCCGGAGCTTCGGTCTGCCCATAGCCCTGGTGCATGACGGGGCCAAAGACTTCGATGGCACGGCGCAATTTGTCGAGCGACATCGGGGCGGCACCGTACATGATGTAACGCAGCGAGGAGAAATCGCGGCCTTCGATGCCCGGAACCTCAAGCAGCGCGTAGATAACCGTAGGCGGCAGGAAGAGTTCGGTCACGCGCTCGCGCTCGATTGTGTCGAGCAATGACATCGGATCGGGCTTGGTCAAGACCACGACCTTGCCGCCCCGCGCCGTTGCCGAGATCGAGAGGAAACCGGCCGAATGGGTCATCGGCGCAGCGGCCAGGTTCACGATCAGCTCGCCCGGCGCATAGGGCGAGTTGATCACGCCATTGAGGATCGACAGGCTGAGGTTGCGGTTAGTCTGCATCACGCCCTTGGGCAGGCCGGTGGTGCCGCCGGTCGGCATGATCGCAATCATGTCGTCGGGCGCTGAAACAAAGACCGGCGGATTGGGCGCTGCGACCGCGATCAGTTCTTCAAGCGAGACCGCACCTTGGACGGTGCCATCAATGCAAACCAGATTCTTGAGGTTCGGGCAGCTCGCCTGCAATTCGGCCACGATTGGCGCAAATGCGCTCTGAAAAAAGAGCGTATCGACGTCAAAGCCGTCGATCAGGCTGGCGGATTCCGGCGCCGGACTGCGCGGATTGAGTGGCAACCACGCCACCCCTGCGCGCCAGAATCCCATCACACACAGCCAGGCCAGCGGGTCATTCCCGGCGAGCACAGCGCCGTGATGTCCCTTGCCGATGCCCCGGGTCAACAGTCCGTTGGCGACTTGGCAGGTAAGGGTGTGGGACTCCGCAAACGTCCATTCACGACCTGCCATCGCGAAGGCGACGCCATCGCGATTGAGCAGGCAGCCCCGGTCGAAGAAATCGATCAGTGCCATGTGCTATTTGCCTGAACGCTTGGCAATGAACCCGGCCATTGTCGCGGGCAGATTGAGTTCGAGTTCCGCAGCTTGTCCGGCTTCGAGATGCAATTGCATCATCTCCGGCATTTCGGTGCCTTCAAGTCCCGCGCGCATACCGTCATTTTCGGCGGCCAGCGCGGCGAACAGCGGCTCGACCATTGGAGCGAAGGCCCGGTCTGCAACCTGACGGTGCATCCCCACGACAGCAGGGGAACGCAGCGCAATCCGCGCCGCTAGATCGGCGACATAGGCATCCAGCGCATCGTCATCGAGCGCTCGGTTGATCAGCCCGTAGCGCTCGGCCTCTTCGGCGATGAAGTCGCGCGAACTCAGCAAGAACTCTAGTCCGCGTGCCGGCCCTGCCGCCATCATCGTCCGCGTTGCGCCGCCGCCCGCGGCGAGGAACCCCGCCGAGGCTTCGGGGAAGCAGAACAGCGAGCGCCGCGAGGCAAAACGCATGTCGAGCGCGAGGCAAAATTCCAGCCCGCCACCCCGGCAGCGCCCGTCGATCTTGGCGATTTTCACCTGCGGCAGTGCCTGCCAGGCCAGACCCAGCGATTGCAGGACATTCATATCCGGGTATCGGCTGCCCTTGGAAGGATCGGCGGCCTCGGCAACGATGTCGTTCAGATCGAAATGGGCAATGAAGAAATCGGGGTTGGCACTCTCGATCACGATCACGCGAACGTCGGGGTCAGCCCGCAGGCCACCAGTAAGCTGGAACAACTCTTCAACCATCTTGCCGCTCATCAGGTTGATCGGCGGATTGCTGAGGCGGATGGTCATGACACCATCGGTTTTGCTCAGGGCGAATGTTTCAAAGTTCATGGAGAATTCCTTCTGAGCGAAAGTTATACGAGGGCCTCGACCTTGATCGCGGCGTAGCCGTAGCTTTGCAGCGCACCCATCAGGTCGCGGTGGCCAAACACTTCGCTGGGGGAATGGAAGCCGGTAAGGCGCGGCGTTTCGCGGGCAAGTCGCGAAGCTGCGTAGGCTTGTAACAGGCCCGTGGTGAAATAGCCGCCGGTGGCAACCATCGTGCTCTTCACCATGACGTTGTTGCCGGTGCCGAGGCAGACGTCGATCGAACGGTGGACCTGACGACGCTCGCGCGGCGGGGTCCCCGGCGTGATGTCGAGCGCCATCTGGTCAAGCAGCGGATAGAGATGCTCGTCGGGAATCCACTGGAGCTGGACTTTGTAGGCGCGCTCCAGTTCAAGCTCCTTTTTGTAAAGCTCCTGATTCCACATCGCGACCGACATCTTGCAATTGCGAACCCGGCCATCCTGGGCGAACCAGATCGGGTTGGATGTGCCGCCCCAGTTTGATGCCTTGAGCACCCGGTTCGAGGGTGTCACGATGTCGCTGGTCTCGATACCGGGATAGCGGACCAGCTCGTTGTCCTGCAGGTAACTGCTGGTGTAGCGGACAGCATCGAGAATGGTCTGGGCGGACGCGACAGTGGGAACGGCTTGCGCCACTTCCGTCATGTCGAGCGAGTCGACGCCCGGTGTCTCAAGGCAATAGCGAGCACCGATCTCGCTCAGGCCATACATGCAGGCAGTGGATGGAATGAGGGCGAGGCCAGCCTTGGCGAACTCGGTGCCGAATTCATCGCGAAGCCGCTGAACCCAGTGCTGCTCACCAGTCGTATCGAGGTAGTGAACGCCCGCCTTCAAACAGGCGTCAACCACCGGCGGGCCGAAACGCATGAACGGACCGACCGTGTTGCAAACGACCTTGCTGCCGGCGAATAATTTGGTCAGATCTTCGACTGTATTATCAACGACCTGAATTTCGTAATGTGCATTCTCGATACCGGGTACGAGCTTGAGCGCTTCCTCGATCTTCGCGCGATTGCGACCGGCAGCGATGAACGGCACGCTCAGATCGCGCAAATGTTCCATCACCATCCGGCCGGTGTAGCCGCTGGCCCCATAAACGATGACGGGATAACCGGATGTCATGTCAGTATATTCCTCTTCTGGATTTGGGGAGGCGGCTCAGGCGTGGCCAAAACGGGTTTCGCGGTTGAGGCGGCTGACCAGATATCCGTAGTGCATCTGCAGCACGTTGTTCTCGCCGTCCTCGATCTGCTGGGCCTGCACATCGCGGAGCAGCTTTTCGATGGGATATTCCCGGGTCAGGCCGTTGCCGCCGAACAAGCGTCATGCACTCGCGAACGATGTTGAGCGCCTCGGTATTGCAATATGATTTTCCCGACTGCCGGTGAAATAGGGATGCGGCATGGGCGAGCATTTGGTGTACATCGCGACATGCCGGGCCATCGCGCGGATCGCCTCGACCTTCATGCCGATGCCGCCGATGCGGAACTGTGTCAGTTGCAATTCAGAGAGGAGCGCGCCGCCCTGCTTGCGCTCGTTGATGTAGGCCAAAGCCAGCTCGAACGCGGCGCGGGCAAGACCGACAGCGAGATGGTTCAGATTGGTCCCGGCATGGGCCCACATCTGCGCATGTTTGAATTCATAATCGTCGCGCGTCGCCAGCGCGAAGCGGCGCGGCACACGGACATTGTCGAAGTAGGTTTCGCCCTGCGGTAGGGCACGCTTGCCGAGCTTTTCCAGCGGCTTGCCTTTTGATACGCCCTTGATGTCGAGCGGAACGATGATGTTGCAGCCGAAGGTGTTGCCATGCTTGTCCCAAAAGCCATCGCCATAGTCGGCAACGATATCGAGCAAGCCGACCTGCGCGACCACGCCGTTCGAGACCCAGGCGGAGCTTTGCCCGTTGATGATGATCTCATCTCCGACAAATTTTGCGGTCAAATTGCCCTTGTTCGCCTTGACGCCAGCGGGACGTTCGGCAGCATAGAGGTTGAGCCCATCCGAACCGCGATCCGGCTGAGTAGCGATCCAGGCACCCAACTTGCCTGCGCACATATCGATCAGCTCTTGCTGCCCGCTGGTCGCCGCCAGCAGCATGCGGCACACCGCCTGCGCCCGCCGAAGTCGCAAGGCCAGCATCGCCCCAGGCGAGTTCCTGGACAATCAACCCTTCAAACCGGGCCGCTTGTGCGGGTGGCAATCCGGCAAGGCCTTCAGGGCCGAAACCCATCTTCACGATCTCGCGGTGAAAGTCCCACAACGGCGAACTGGGCGCACAAACCTCTTCTGCCGTCATCTTGTCGAGCTCGCGCCCGATCGGCCGCATGACGTCGCGCGCGAAGCGGTGCGCGGCATCCTGAGCGCCAAGCTCTTCCTCGCTCAGATCGGCATCGAAGCCCGCCAAGCCGGTTACCGGCAGCGGAACATCATGCGGAATTTCCATCACACCATCCCCATCCAATCGCTGGCCGTGTTCGGCATTCAGCGGGTGAAAATATTGACCGCGACGACGCCTTCTTCGTAGCCGATCGAGCCACCGCCATTTTCTTGAAGCGCTACTTTCGCGCCCTCGACCTGACGCGCGCCGGCCTCGCCGCGCAGCTGCGTCACCAATTCAGTGATTTGGCCCAGGCCCGTCGCGCCTATGGGGTGGCCCTTGCACTCCAGTCCGCCGGAGGGATTGACCGGCACCCGCCCGCCAATCGAAAGCTCTCCGCGCTCCGCAGCAGGGCCTGATCCCCCCATTTCGGTGAGGCGCAGGTAATCGACTGCCATGAGCTCGCCCACAGCCGTCGCATCATGGACTTCAACCACCGACACGTCCTGCGGACCAAGGCCCGCTCGCTCATAGGCCAAATCGGCAGCACGGCGGCAGACGGCCTTGTCAAATTCAGTCGGGCCGCGATCAGTGGCAGTGGCAATGGCGGTCGCGGCGACCTTGATCGCGCGGGTTCTATTACCCTGAAGCCGCGCCAAGTCCCCTTTCGTTGGCCACTACAACCGCCGCCCCGCCATCGGTCATCGGCGCGCACATGGCGATTGTGAGCGGGTAAGTGATCGGTGCTGAAGCCAGCACCTCGTCAATCGTGAAGGGCTTGCGAAACTGCGACAGCGGGTTTTCGACCGAATGCATGTGGTTCTTGGATGAAATCGCCGCAATCTGCCGCTGGGTTGTTCCGAAATGCTTCATCCAGTGGCGGCATTGCGCGGCGTAGATCGCCATGAAACGACTATAAGGCTTGTCCGACTCGCTACCTTCGGGAACCACGATTCCTTCGCCGAGCGCCAGCAGACGAGCGGCATTCTCTTCGACACGGCTGACATCCCAACCGCCGTCGAACATGGCCATCGTCCGGGCCTTGTCTTCGATGTTCATTTTCTCCGCGCCGACCGCAATCGCGATGTCGCAAGCCCCCGCACGGATCGCCTGAACCGCAAGTTGAAACGCACTGGTCCCTGTCGCGCAGGCATTTTCGACATTATAAGCTGGAATACCGCCGAGGCCGATGCGGTTGAAGATAACTTGACCTGGAATGGCATATTGCTGTTGCAGTGCGGCCTGCGTCCCGGTGCCATAATATGCTTGTTCGATATCCGATTGCGCGGCTCCGGCGTCGGCGAGGGCGAGCCGGATAGCTTCAGCGGCCAACTCCCAGACCTGCTTGTCCAGATGGCGACCGAACTGGGTCATGCCGACGCCAGCAATGTAGATGTTCGATTGCACGGACAATTATCTCCACTCCCAATTTATTGGGTGCGGCTATAGAAAGGGGGGGCGTCCGATCTAACCACCCTTGAAGGGTGGGGTTCAGCGTCGATGCAAGCCGCTATCGGACAGGAAGATCATCAAGTGGTCGATTCGGAAATCCGGCCCGCCGGAGTAAGCCAGACGTCGATTCAGCAAAAGATGGTGGGAGAGACGAGAAAATGGCTGGCTATGATACGGCTGAATTGAAGGCACCTCTGCCTCCATCGAAGGTGGCGGGATTGGGGGTGGCGGCTGTGCTTGTCGCGGCAATCATCGGCTGGGTAGCTTTGGGCGGCATGTTTCTTTCGGAAACCGCCCTTTTCGGCGGCTTTCTGACGTTATGGTACTGGGCCAAAGTTGAGCACCTCGCACCGCAACGCCTGCCAGCCTCGATTATCGGCGGCTTGGTGGGAATCGGCGTCGCTTGGGCAATGTTTTACGGGGCCACGAATTATGGCGCGGTTGGCCTTGCGATCGGCCTGATCTTGTTGGTCGTTTCGATCTATCTGGACATTATTCAGGCGTTTCCGCTGTTCGTGAACGCCTCGACGATGCTTTTTTCGATCGTCGCGGCGGCACCCTTGGTGCAGCTCAAGATCAATTGGGTAGAATTGTCGTTTGCAACCGCTGGAGGCGGAATTTTTTTCGCAGCATGTGTTGCGGCGGCACATTGGCTCGCCTCAAATCTGTCAAAAGGCTCTTCGTAACGCCAGGTTTGGAATTATAGGAAATCTACTGAGTATTTAATGACGAATGCTATCAACTCTCGCGATCCTGCGCTTTTGCTTAAGGCGATTCCGCCCAGGGTAGCGCGCGACCTGTTGGAGCGGGGACGGTTGCGATTGTCGAACTTGAACGGCGGTGCCGGGCAATTGATCACAGTCATTGCGCCCACCGGCTTCGGCAAGACATCACAACTGGCGCAGTGGCGCAAAGAGGCCTTGGCTGACGGAAGTCTTGCGTTTTGGTTGACCCTTGACGAGCGTGACGAGCCGCTCAGGCTTGTCAACGGTTTGGCGCAATCCGCGCACCAGGCGTCGGGGCGACATGGCTTTGACGGCCAGTTCATTGATAGTCTGGAGCGATTTTCCGATCCACTGGAAGCTATGACAGCGTGGCTCGCCGAGGCCGCGAGGCTATCGCATGACATTTTGCTGGTTATTGACGAGGCGGATCGCGCGCCCGAGACCACAAGGACGGAATTTCTCCCCTATCTGGCCGGGAACGCCCCAGCCAATCTCAGGATTGCGCTTGGAGCCCGACCAACCGAGCGGATCGGCGTTGATGGAAGTCTAATCGATGCTGCCTACACACGGCTCTCGGCAGATGATCTGCGGTTCAAACCCGAAGATACTATTTCGATACTGTCCACAGCATTGGGGAAGGACCATGATGTTGAGGTCGCCCTGCGGCTGCATGAACTGATCGAGGGCTGGCCGTTGGGTGTGCAGCTGGCGATTGCCTCCTTGCGCCGCAACGATGATCTTTCGGGATTTCTAAGTGCCGCAACCGCTGACATCCGCCGATTCTTCATTGATCGGTTGATAGACCGGCAGCCAGAAGGCGCGAAGCAGCTTCTCATCCGGATATCGCCGCTTGAATTAGTTCATCCCGACCTGTGCGCTTCAATTCTGGACGGAGTTGATGTCAGCGAGGAGCTTCGGCGATTACAGGAACAGACCCCGCTTCTTTCGCAAGCCGAAGAAGGCGAGTGGATGCGTCTGCATCCGATGGCGCGGGAAGTCCTCGACAAGCGCTACCAGCTGATACCCGAAACGGAACGACAAGCCATGTCGGTCAGGGCAAGCGATTGGTTGTCGAGTGCCGGATTGCTTGAGTCTGCCGCTGAGCAAGCCCTTGCAGCGGGTCAATCGGGGCGAGCGTTCGATCTGGTCGAAGGCGTCGTCCGCCAAATGCTGACCGATGGCAGAATCGGCGCAATACTCGAATGGTACAGGCGCCTACCCGAAGACGATTTCTTGTTGCATCCGGGCTTCTGGATGCCTGCTGCTTGGGCGCTGGCGATGAGTGAACGTCATGCTGAAGCACTCCCGCTCCTCGACCGGATCGAAGCGCAGCCAGACCTGCGGACCGAAGGCAAATTCGAGGCATCTTTGATCCGGGCGACGATCGCTGGATTTTCGGATGCTGGCGACGAAATAAGCGGCGCTTTGAAGAATTGGGCCGAACCTCCCTCCGAAGCGCGACCGCAGGATATTCCGATCTACTGGATCAGCCGCGGGCTGGCGTCACTGCATGCTGGGCGACCGGATCAGGCAAGGGTGGATTGGCTGCGGTTCGAGGGTTTCGACCGTTCGGTCATGTACACCCCTATGACACAAGGCTTTGGATCCTACGGCGTTGGCTTGAGCCACCTTTGGGAAGGGCGATGCGCGATGGCAGAGGAGGTATTGCGACCCGCTCTGGCCAAGGCTGAAGAAAATATGGGCCGCAGAAATCTCGTGTCATGCATGCTTGCGGCATTGTTGGCGCGCGCGCAATGGGAAGGCGGAAGTGACGACGAGCCAGCCGCGCTACTGGCGCTTCGGCTCGACGTCCTCGAACGGCAAGGGCTGCCCGATGCACTGCTTAGCGCCTATCTAACACTCGCGCGCGTCGCCGAGCATGAAGGCCGCCATGACAAGGCATTCAGCTTGCTTGAAGAGCTGCGCGCACATGGGGCGACGCGCCGCATGCCGCGTCTCGAATTTGCGGCACAATGTGAAATGGTCCGCCAGCACGCCAGAGCGGGCCGGGCAGAGACTGCGGGAGCGCTTGTCCGTCAGCTTGCCGCGACATTTTCCGCGCAACGCAATCAATTTCCAAGCGCGTTTCTGCCTTGGCTCGAACTCCAGCTTGAGCTTGCCAAAGTCCATGCCGCCTTCGCGCATCATGGTGCGGATCACATGCACGACGCCCTCCAGGAAATCGATCGCGGCGAAGTTTTGGCAACCGAGCTCAACCTGGGGCGGGAATCGAATGAACTTAGGTTGCTGCGTAGTGTCGCATTGCAGCGCAGTGGCGACGTCGCGGCTGTCACCGTACGCGACGAAGGGCTCAGCCTCGCAGCGATCAACGGCCAGTTCCGGTTGAATGCACAATTTGGCGGAACGGGACCAAAGGAGTCTGTCGGCAAGGCAGTTCGGATTGGTTCGACGACATCTGAAAGTACGACCGGCGGCGCAATTCTGACGATCAAGGAACGGGAAATACTCGGGCTGCTGGCGCAGAACCTCAGCAACAAGGAAATCGCCATTGCAATCGACCTCTCGGAGCAGACGGTCAAATGGCACCTCAAGAACCTGTTCCAGAAGCTCGATGGCGCCAATCGCAAACACACCGTGGCGCGCGCTAGAATGCTTGGCCTGATCGCGGCCTAGGCGCTCGAGAACGCACTTCGACCAATCAAAAAAACTCAGACGTCCGGAGAAGAACGAATGGAATTTACCCGTATCAACCCGCTGACCGGCGAAGTCGCCTCTTCCGCAACCGCGATGAAGGCGGGCGACATGCCGGCGATCGCGGCAAAGGCTGCAAGCGCGCAGTCTGCCTGGGCAGCACAAGGGCCAAACGCGCGCCGCGCTGTACTCACCAAGGCCGCCGCAGGACTCGAATCCAGAAAAGATGCCTTCGTTGCGGCGATGATCGCCGAGACCGGATCGACCGCAGGTTGGGCGATGTTCAACCTCGGCGTTGCAGTCTCCATGGTGCGGGAGGCTGCTGCGCTGACCACCCAGATCGCGGGCGAAGTTATCCCGTCGGACAAACCTGGCTGTCTCGCGATGGCGCTCAAGGAGCCGGTTGGCGTGATTCTTGGTATCGCGCCATGGAATGCTCCGATCATCTTGGGCGTGCGCGCAATCGCCGTCCCGCTCGCGTGCGGAAATGCTGTGATCCTCAAGGCCAGCGAAATTTGTCCGAAAACCCACGCGCTAATCATTGAGGCATTTGCGGAGGCAGGCTTCCCCGATGGTGTGGTCAATGTCGTTACCAATGCGCCTGAAGATGCAGCTGAAGTCGTCGGAGCTTTGATCGATGCACCTGAGGTGAGGCGGATCAACTTCACTGGATCGACGGGCGTTGGCCGGATCATAGCCAAGCGCGCCGCCGAGCGCCTCAAGCCGTGTCTGCTTGAGCTGGGCGGGAAGGCGCCGCTCATCGTGCTGGACGATGCCGATCTGGATGAAGCGGTCAAAGCCGCCGCTTTCGGCGCCTTCATGAACCAGGGTCAGATATGCATGTCGACCGAGCGGATCATTGTCGTCGATGCTGTTGCCGATGCCTTTGCCGTGAAATTTTCCGCCAAGGCCGCCAGTATGGCCACCGGCGACCCACGCGAGGGCAAGACGCCGTTGGGCGCGGTTGTGGACCAGAAAACGGTCGCTCACGTCAATGCGCTGATCGACGATGCTGCATCCAAGGGTGCGCAGGTGATAGCTGGCGGCAAGTCGGATTCCGTGTTGATGCCCGCAACCGTCGTCGATGGCGTGACCAGCGCGATGAATCTCTACCGGGACGAGAGTTTCGGACCGATCGTCGCGATGATCCGCGCGCGGGATGAGGATCATGCCATCGAGCTGGCCAATGACAGCGAATACGGCCTGTCTGCGGCCGTGTTCACGCGTGACACCGCGCGCGGTCTCTCGGTCGCCCGTCGCATTCATTCGGGTATCTGTCACGTCAACGGCCCGACCGTCCACGATGAGGCACAGATGCCGTTCGGCGGGGTTGGGGCTTCGGGCTATGGCCGGTTTGGCGGACGTCAGGGGATCGACAGCTTCACCGAAACCCGCTGGATCACGGTTGAGACCCAGCCCGGCCACTTCCCGATCTAATGTCCGCCGTGATGAAAACGCAAGTCGCGATCATTGGCGCGGGTCCAGCTGGCCTGATGCTGGGCCACCTTTTGCGCGCCGAGGGCATCGACTGTCTGGTGATCGAACGCCAGACGCCCGATTACGTGCTTGGACGCATCCGCGCCGGCGTCCTTGAAGAGATCACCGTCTCGATCATGGAACGGCTGGGCCTCGACGCGCGCCTCAAAGCCGAGGGCCTGCCGCATGACGGTTTCAATCTCGCCGACGGTGAGCGGCTGATCCGGATCGACATAGCCGAGCTTACCGGCAAGCAAGTTACGGTTTACGGTCAGACCGAGATCACCCGGGATCTGATGGAAGCCGCGCCTGAACGCGGCCTTGAAGTTATCTATGGGGTCGATGAAGTTGCGTTGCACAATATCGAAAGCGATGCCCCCGTGGTCACCTGCGTCAAAGATGGTTCGCCCCGCCGGATAGAGGCGCGTTTCATCATCGGCTGCGACGGATTCCATGGGCCAAGCCGCCGCGCGATCCCGGCGAGCGTCGGGCAGGAGTTTGAACGGGTCTATCCGTTCGGCTGGCTGGGCATTCTTGCCGATGTCCCACCCTGCAATCATGAACTGATCTACGCCAACCATGAACGCGGCTTTGCGTTGGCCTCGATGCGAAGCCAGACCCGCAGCCGATACTACGTCGATGTTCCTCTGACCGAGCGCATCGAGGACTGGTCCGACGATCGGGTCTGGGACGAACTGGCGGTCCGGCTCGGCCCGGAAGCTGGAGCAAATATTACGCGCGGTCCGTCGCTGGAGAAGTCGATTGCGCCGCTGCGTTCCTACGTCTTCGCACCAATGCGCCACGGCAGTCTGTTGCTTTGTGGGGATGCCGCACATATCGTTCCGCCCACTGGCGCCAAGGGCCTCAACCTCGCTGCAAGCGATGTCCATTATGCCTGCCAAGCGCTGACCGGCTATTTCAAGCGGCAGGATAATGACGCCATCCCGGCCTACTCCGACCTGGCTTTGGCGCGGGTCTGGAAGAGCGAACGGTTCAGCTGGTCGCTTACCCGGCTGATGCACCGCTTTCCTGAGGATGGATCATTCGAGCGCGCCATGCAGGTCGCGGAACTCGATTACATAGATACCAGCCGGGCGGCTCAGTCCAGCATCGCCGAAAACTACGTCGGGCTGCCGGTATGATCGACCTGTCCAAAATCAAGGCCATCGACGTCCATGTCCATGCCGAGGTTAGCTGCCATGACCCGGAAGATCCGGTGATGGGCCAGTTCTTCGATGCCGCATCAACCTATTTCAAGGCGCCGCGAGAGCGGCCGAAAATGCCCGAGATCGCCGAAATCTACCGCGAGCAACAAATCGCCTTCTGCCTGTTTACGGTTGATTGCGAGAGCGGGGTCGGGGCGAAACGCGTCTCGAACTATGAAATCGCCGAATTTGCCGCAGCCAATTCGGACATTTGCATCCCATTTGCCTCGATCGATCCGCACAAAGGCAAGTTTGGCGCCCGCGAGGCGCGTGATTTGATCGAGAACTACGGTGTGCGCGGGTTCAAGTTTCACCACATCTTGCAGAACATCGATCCTGCGGCGCGCGTGGCTTATCCGATTTACGAGGTGATTGCCGAACACGGTCTGCCGGCGATCTTCCACACCGGCCATTCGGGCATGGGGACAGGGATGCGCGGCGGCGGCGGAATTCATCTGAAATACGGGCAGCCCATGCTGGTGGACGATGTTGCGGTCGATTTTCCCGACATGAAGATCGTGCTCGCTCACCCAAGCTGGCCTTGGGTTGACGAGAGTTTGTCGATGGCTCTGCACAAGGACAACGTGTTCATCGACCTGTCGGGTTGGTCGCCAAAGTATTTTCAGCCGCAGATAATCCAGTACGCCAACACCCAGCTCCGCAAGAAGATGCTGTTCGGCAGCGACTTCCCGCTCATCCACCCGGCCAAATGGATCGAAGCTGCCCTTCAAGCCGGCTTCAAGGAAGATGTCCTGCCCGGGATCATGAAAGACAATGCCGCTCGGCTCTTGGGGCTGGGGTTCGACAACGTGGAAACCCACTCGTGACGCACCTGCCAATTCAACCGCAACACACACAAATGAAGAAGGATTTATCATGTCAGACCGTAGCGAAGCCGATACCGTTTCCGTTGAAGTCGAAAACGGCATCGCCTGGGTAAAGTTCAATCGCCCCGAGAAGCGCAACTGCATGAGCCCCAAGCTGAACCGTCAGATGAAACGGGTGATCGAGGAACTGGAATTCCGCGAAGATGTTGGTGTGCTCGTGTTGTCAGGCGAAGGCGATGCCTGGTCCGCCGGCATGGACCTAAAGGAATATTTCCGGGAAAATGAAGAGCAAGGTCTTGGCGCAGTCCGGAAGGCGCAGCGCGAAGCCTATGGCTGGTGGGAACGGCTTCGCTGGTACGAAAAGCCTACGATCGCGATGGTCAATGGCTGGTGCTTCGGAGGTGGCTACGGTCCTTTGTTCAGCTGCGACCTCGCCTTCGCGGCGGAGGACGCGCAATTCGGCCTATCCGAGATTAATTGGGGCATTTTGCCGGGCGGCGGCGCCTCCAAGGTTGCAGTCGAACTGCTCTCGTTCCGCAATGCCATGTATCATGCGATGATGGGTGAGAATCTCACCGGCACTCAAGCCGCACAACAGGGGCTGGTGAACGAAGCTGTGCCCGCAGATCGCCTGAAAGAGCGCGTGACCCAGGTCGCAAATGTCTTGCTCGCCAAGAACGCGACTGCCCTTCGTGGTACCAAATGGGCGGTCCGCCGCGTTCGCGAAATGACCTTTGACAACTCAATGGACTACCTTGTTCGCACGCAGGAGGCGGCGAATTCGTTCGACAATGAGGGCCGCAAGGAAGCGACCCGCCAGTTCATCGACGACAAGACGTTTAAGCCTGGGTTGGGAACCTACGACAAGACCAGGTCGAAAGACCTGACGGAATAGTTCAAGGTGACGATCGATATCCGCCATCTCAGGGCCGCAGTTGTCACGGCCGGGACGCAGAGCTTCTCGCGTGCGGCAAAGCTGCTGAGCGTCAAGCAGTCGGCACTCAGTCGGCGGGTTCAATCGCTCGAACAGATGCTTGGCGTCCAATTATTCGAGCGCACCAAGCGCGGCACTTTCGCAACCGAGAACGGCAAGGCATTCTTGACGGTGGCGGAGCGGATCGTCACTGATATCGACAATCTCCTGACCACGGCCAAGAATGTCAGTTACGGCGAAGAGGGCCGTCTTGCGATCGGTTTCAGCTCGTCGCTGATGACCGGCAATCTGCGGTTTGCGATCGGCGATTATATTGCGCGCTATCCCGACGTGCAGTTCGACGGGATCGAAGGCGGGACGGAAAAACTGTTCTCGGGCTTGCAAGCGCGCATGGTCGATGCGGCCATCATCGCCGAGAAATTCCAGGCCGTGGTCGCGCTCGGACTAGCCAATGGCCGGATGGGCACAGCTGATGCCCGCCAGTCCATCGATGATCGCTGCGGTCGAGACACTTTGGCGAATCCCGCGGCCCGGGCCGGATAATCTATTGGCGTCTCCACAGTTCGTCACATTGAGCGAACTTTGCCTAGCGGAGTACGGCGGGGGTAAACCTGTTTTTGCTCTGAGCGTTGCGCTGCGCTCTTTGGGGTTGCCATGCCATCTTCCGGCGAAAAGTGCAGGGTTGGCTCTCGACCCGATAAACGCGGCAAATGCGATCGACATGGCTAACAGGCGCAAAACGACGTTGCGTCGGCATCTTTGTCCGCTGGATTTGGCAGATGAACTTCCGCCCTTGAGTTTCGGCAATGCGCGCGTCGAGCTGTTCGGCGCTGACGAACTGGCAAGCCTGTTCGACGCATCGCGTCTTGCCCGAAACTTTCCGAAACAAATCCTCGATGTGAAGCGTCTGGCGCAGTTCCATTGGCTCGTTGTTGAAGAAGAAATCGAGATCGATCCGCGACCCGAAGCGCGGACGGTGCCGTTTATGTATATGACGTTCAACCGGGACTTCGGCGAAATCGATCCCCATCTTGGCCGCTTTCCACCCGCCATTGAAGCTGCGCTTTTCTTCCTTCTTCTGGCTCCGTGGGAACGATGGTCGACGATGCAAGAAGTCGATTGGAGGGGCTTCCGGCTGCCTTGGATATACACGGTTGACGACGATTTGTTCATCCGGCCAGCAGCCCCGCCAAGCGCGGATAGTCTGAGCCTCGAGCCTTGGATCGTCGAAGAAAATTGGGGCGAAGAAATCGAGCTGGAACGACCGACCGCGTTGCCCCTCGAGGACGAGGCGCAGGCGGAATTGGCTGGATTCAACAATGGCGCATGGGAGCAACTTCAAGCCGCGCGCGCTACCAGCCTGATTGAGACGCCCGTGGAGCACTTCTTGGTGCGTGCATTTCTCGCGGATGGAATGGATGAGGTCATGGCGCACATGACCGCGATCGAGGCGGCACTCGGCCTCGAAATGGATCACAAAACGCAACTCCGTCCGAAGCCCGATCCCCACAAGAAACTGTCATCCGCGACGGAGCGCGTAGCAGCGCGCATCGCCGCCATCATGAATGATCGTCCAAGCGGGCAGGCTTACAAGGATTTGTTCGAGTTGCGCAGTGCCTTTGTCCATGGGCGCACCGGACTTCAGAAGGTTTCGACGGCGCAACGTGTGTTGGCGCGAAGCCTTGCGCGAAGCGTTGCGCGCGGCTTGGTCGATCTTGCTGCGCAGGGCGCGCGCGCGCGCACCGACGCGCTGAGCGATCTCCTTGGGCAAGGTGCACCGCAGCGGTAAAATCGCAAGAATACCGAGGAGAAACGGGAGTGGCGACGATCAACAAGCCAGAGGCAGCAGAACGACTGATTGTCGCTGCCATCGGCATGTCGGATCGCGGGGAAGACGCGTTGGCAACGCACGTCGTCGCGTCATCTGCGCTCAATCTCTTGCGCGAACTGATTGAAGCAGGTGGCGAAAATTATGTCGAACAGGTTCTCAAGCTCGGCCTATTCTCCGCCGCGTCGGCCCACCTGAAAGGCGACCCGATTACCCTGCCGACGAATCCCCAAATCGATGCGTTGATCGAGAAAGTGGTGGGTGGCCTAAAGGCCGGTGAGGTTACCCAGCCGTCAGATCTGACGGTGACGCTCGACAAGGAAGAACTCCGCAAGCTGCTCGACTATATTACAAGGCCGTTCAACTTCCTGAAACACGCCCAGCGCGACCCACTGGCAACTCTCGACGACGAGGACGTCGATCCAGACGGCACGATTGTGCATGCCCTCACGGCGTTCTCGATGGTTTGCCCAGCGCAGAAGCTGCCCGATCAGATCGCACCTTTTCTCTCAAAGCACGGCGTGATGTAACCTGTTCGGGCCGGTCATCAGGCGCGAAGAGACGTTGCACAATGTCGCGCTGTTGAGTCGCTGACTGAGCCGAAAAAAAAGGAAGAATTTCAAGAAGCTGGCGCACCCGGCTGGATTCGAACCAGCGGCCTACGCCTTCGGAGGGCGTCACTCTATCCAGCTGAGCTACGGGTGCTAGTGCTTACGCAGTGCTTACGCGGGAATTTTTGCGGTGTGAAGCCATTTGACCCACCCCACATAAGCCACTCAAATCACTACAACAAATTTCCTTCTTTTCGTTCGATCAGCTATTGACCCCTGCCTTCGGAGGGCAGCGCTCTATCCAGCTGAGCTACGGGTGCCTGAACCACCGATGGCGCGGGCAGGCGGTTAGCAGAGCGCGGGGCGGCTTGCCAGTGCAATCTGGCGTCACGCTGGCGCTGCATGTCCCGCCGGATCTTTGCGCGCCTCCTGATCGGGATATTTGCCCAGCATCAGGAAGCACACCGCCGAGGCGAGGCAGGCGGGCACCTGCGCCCACAGCACCGCGTCATAATTGCGGGTGATGTCGTAAATATAGTTGGCGGCAAAGGGCGCGACGCCGTTGCCCAACAGCATCAGCCCGTTGATCGTGCCGAACAGCGCGCCGAAATTCTTCATGCCGAAATGCCGCGCCGCCAAGTAAGCGCAGGCATCGACTTCGGTGCCGATCGCCAGCCCCAGGATCAGGCAGGCGGCCATAGCCACTAGCTGCGACTCGCCGGCATAAAACAGCAGCAGCGCGGTGATCACCGGCGCCATCACGCTGAGCCCGGCGACTTTGCGCGCGTCCATCCGGTCGAGCAGGAAGCCGCCGCCCAGCCGTCCGATCACCGAGCCCAGCCCCATCAGCGCGGCGATATCGGCCGCCCCGACGGCGCTATGGCCGAGCGAGCGCAGCACCGGCACCGAATTGGTGGTCAGCGCGCAGATGGCGATCGAGAATATCGTCGAGGCGCCGAGCAGCTTGAGGAAGCGCGGCGAGGCGAATTCGCGGCGCAGTTCGCCCGGCGCCAGCTTGGCGGGCGCGAATTTCGCCAGCACTTCCGCAGGAGGGGGCGCGCTGCGCCGGCTGCGGAAGGCGAACAGGGTCAGCGGGAAAACAATCAGGAATCCGGCCAGCGCCAGCGTCGCATAGGCGCCGCGCCAGCCGAAATGCTCGATCATGCGGGTGCCGATCGGTGGCAGCAGAAAGGCGGCGAGGCCGGTGCCGCACAGCGCGAAGGCCAGCGCCATGCCGCGGTTGCGATCGAACCGGCGGTTGATCTCGGCGCTCCAGATCGTCGGCAGGATGCACATGTTGCCGATCGCCAGCAGCAGCCACAGCGCCCACCAGGTGCGGATATCGCTGGTAGCGGTGCCCAGCATGCCGAAGGCGAGGCAGAACAGCGGCACGCCGAACAGCGCCACCCGGCGCGGGCCAAAGCGATCGGCCATGCGCCCGGCGAGCGGCGCGAGGATCACGGCGACGAAGGCGATGATCAGCATGCCGCCGCTGATCGATGCGCGCGACCAGCCGAATTCCTCCTCCAGCGGGCCAATCATCAGCCCGATGGTATAGCCGTGCGAGGAGCACAGGGTGATCCCGGCGAGCGAGGCGGCGACGACTTGCCAGCTGTGCCGCCATTCGTCCCGCGCGAAGACTTCTGCCTTGGCCGCCATGCTGTCCCCGAATCCCGTCTGCCTTGTGTTTGCCGCTTGGTGCTAGGTTTTGCGCCGTTTGCATAGCCCCCGGCCCGCTCCGCGCGCGCGGATTAGCGATTTGGCAACAGGGACCGCGCTATAGGCTCCGGCATGAGCACGACGCCCATCGACTTCGTTGCGGCCGGACGCACCGGCGGCCCGCTGCCAGCGGCGGGGCGGCCGGTGTTCGGCCAGGCCTCGGCCAGCGCCATGAGCATGAAATGGTCGGCACTGCACGATGCCGCCGGGGTAGTCGCCACCCTGGCCGGGCAGGCCGCCGAGCCGATGACCGCAGACATCCGCAATTTCCCCGCCAGCATGCGCGATGCCGGGGGCTGGCGGCGCAATCTCGCCGAGCACGGGATCGAGGACCTCAGCGCGATCATGGAGCCCGGCCTTTCAGCGCTGCTGGCGGTCCACGCCCGCGGCGCCAGTCCGGCAGCGGCGGCGCAGGCGCTGTGGCAGGAATTCCTCGCCGCGCGCAATGCGCTGATGGAACTGGTCCCGCCGCCGGGATCGGCGGGGCCGCTGCGCCCGGCCTGACGCGAAGGCGGATAACGCCGGGGGCTTGCAAGTTCTCTCTATGTTCCCGATAAGCGGGCATGGCCGACGCCGATTCGCCCTTCTTGCCCGCTGCTTCGCTAGCAGCCGACGAACGCGCCGCGCTGGGAGTCGCGCGCGGCATCGCCCGGCTGTTCGCCCGCAACGATATCTGGTGCCTTGCGGAAATGCCGCTGCGCAATAATCGGCGGGCCGATCTGATGGGGCTTGACGCCAAGGGGCATATCGTCATCGTCGAGATCAAGGTGAGCCGCGCCGATCTGCTCGGTGACGGCAAATGGAACGACTATCTTGACTATTGCGACCGCTTCTACTGGGGGCTGCCGCCCGGGCTCGACCGCGCTCCGCTCGACGCCGGGGCTTTCCTGCCGGACCAATGCGGGGTGATCGTCGCCGATGGCTATGACGGCGAAATTCTGCGCCCCGCCCCGTTGCGGCCGCTGGCCCCGGCGCGGCGCAAGGTCGAGGTGGAGCGGCTGGCCCGCGCCGCGCTGCGGCGGCTGGTGACTGGAGGCGATCCGCAATCCATGCGATGGGGCGGCTGACCGGGCACAAAGGGAGATCGCCATGCCGTCGCGCCGCGAGACCATCGCCATGACGCCGCAGGAACTGCGCGCCTATCTCGCAGCGCAGACCCGCATTATCATCGTCACCAATGGCCCGGGCGGCATGCCGCATCCAGTGCCGATGAACTACGGACTCGATGACGCGGGCCGCGTCATCATAACCACTTTCGCCAAGAGCCAGAAAGTGCGCAATCTCGAACGCGATCCGCGCGCCACGCTGCTGGTGGAAAGCGGCGAGGCGTATCGCGAGCTCAAGTCGGCGATTCTCCATTGCGACGCCGAGATCATCCGCGAGCCAGCGGAAATCGCCCGTAACACGGCGCTGGTGCGGGCCGGCGCGGCGATGGCGGGCAGTCTGAGCTCGGCAATGTCCGATCAGGTCCGCGCCTCGCTGGCCAAGCGGGCGGTCGTGCGGTTCACCCCGTTCCGGGTGGCGAGCTGGGACCATGCCAAGCTGGGCGGGTTTTATTGAACCCGGCCGCATTCGCTCATGGCGCAAAGGCAAACGCCAGATCGGGCCCTTCCACCAGCTGCAGCTTGTCGGCCTGCGAACGGCTGCGCAGCTGCATCGTGTAGCGCCGCCGCCAGAAGCGCCAGCCTTCCGCCAGCCGGGCGTATTCATCCTCATAGAAGCCGAAAATCAAACCGACTCCGTCCTCGCCCGCGCGGTAGCTGGCTTCGATAACGGAAAGCCGCGCCCGCGCCCGGTTGCCGTCGATGTCGATGTCGATCAGCCCCACGTCGCATTGCTGGCGCAGGAAGGCGAAGGCGGCGAAGGTCTGGCGCATGCCCTCGGCCTGGAGTTCGCGACCGATGCGTTCGGGTCCATCGGCGATCCGGATGCTGCAGTCGGGTGCGAACAGCAACCCGGCAGCGTCGGCGTCGCGGCGGTTGACCGCGTCGCAATAGAGCGCGACCAGGCGGCGTATTTCGCTTTCGGTCTCCAGCCTTTGCAGCAGCGCGTCGTCCATGTCAGTCCTCCAGCAACAGCGCGCCCTTGGGGCAGGATCGCACCGCCGCCGCCGCGCTGGCGCGCAGCGCCTCGCCGAAACTCTCCCGCAGCACCGTCAACTCGTCGTTGTCGTCGAGCGCGAAAATCTCCGGTGCGGCGGCGGCGCAATTGCCGTTGCCGTCGCATAGCGCGCGGTTGACGATAACTTTCATCCGCCTTCCCCTCGATCGTCCAGCGCGATACGGTAGACCCGCGCCGCCGTGCGCCGGAACAGCGCGTCCTTCTCACTCTCCGAAGCATTCTGCGCGACCAGCTTGAACGCATTCCAGGTCGCGCCATAGCTGCCCGCGGAATTGTCTGGCGGGAAATTACTCTCGAACATGCAGCGCTCCGCCCCGAAGGCCGCGATGCAGGTCTCCAGATACGGCCGCCACTCGCTGGCAAGCACCTCGGAACTGGCCCCGCGAAAGGCCTCGCCGATGCCCCCGGTCACATCCATGCCCAGCCCGCCCAGCTTGATCGTCACATTTGGCCGCTCTGCCAGCTCGCCGATCAGCGCCGCCCATTCGGCCAGCGCTTCGGCTTCGCGCCCTGCCCATGCGCCCTGGCTCTCGGGCGTGCCGAGATGATCGAGCACGATGGCCAGATCGGGCAGCGCGTCTGCCAGCGCGATCAGCTCGCCCAGCTGGGTGTGGAAACACCAGACATCGAGGCTGAGCCCCATGCGCGCCAGCACCGCCGCGCCCTCGCGGTATGCCGGGCGGGTCAGCAGGCCCTTCATCGCAGGATTGGCCGGCATCCCGAACATCCCCGCCTCGCTGTAAGCCGCGCTCATGCGGATGCCGCGAAACCGCCCGCCGCCCGCCGCGACATGCGCCTCCAGCACCGGCGCGACAGCCTCGCCCAGCAGCAGATTGGAGGTGCCGACGATGCGGTGGGCGATCCGCGCCGGGCCATAATTGCCGCTGGCGCTCATCGCTGCTTGCCCCGCAACGAATTCAGTCTCGCCGACCGGGCGCAGTTCCACTTGGCCATCGGCGCGGTGCATGGCGTGGCATTCGAGGAACACGGTGTGGGTGACATTGTGACCGCTCGCCGCGATCATCTCAGCCGCCTCATGCAGCAGGAAGCGCTGCGCGAGCACCATGCCCTGGCTGTCGGCGCGGATGTCCCACAAGTGCAGATGCGGATCGATGATCGGCCGTCCGGGGTCGAGCGGGGTTTCCTCAGTCATGCCCTCTCTCAATATGTTTGACTCGGATGTCTAACCCGGCTGAGTTCCGGCGCAACGGAAATCACCGGGCAGAGGAACCCATACCCATGTATTTCAAGGGCCACTTCCAGAACGCCTACGTCACCCACAATCTCGACAAGGCGCTGGCAGGTATCGACCAACGGTTCGGCAAGATCGACTGGATCGTGTTCGAACCCGACATGGTGCTGAAGACCCCGACCGGTGACAAGGAATCCAGCGTGCGCGCGGCGCTCGGCTGGCATCAGGGCCACCAGCTGGAGATAATCCAGCCGGTGAAAGGCTATCTCGACCACTATCTCCCCGCGCTGCCCGCCGACCGGACCGACCCGACCCCGCGCTTCCACCACATCGCTGTGCGCCGCGACGACGAGGCCGCCATGCGGGCGGAGATCGCCCGGCTCGGCCTGCCGCTGGAATTCGAAGGTGCAGTGCCGGGGCTGGTGTTCATCTATCTCGATGCGCGCAAGGTGCTGGGCCACCACTTCGAATTCATCTGGGCCTCGCCCGAAGGCTGGGAAATGCAGGGCTGGCCCAAGGAGCGGCCGGTTTATTGAGGAGAAAAGCCCCTCCCCTTCAGGGGAGGGGTTGGGGTGGGGTTTGTCCGGCTTGCTCCCCGTTTGGGGCCAAACCCCACCCCGCTGCGACTAGGCAGCAAGCTGCCAAGTCTTACTGCCCCTCCCCTGAAGAGGAGAGGCGAAGCATCACCACACCGGCCGCCCCTTGGGCCAGCCGACGAACTCCCAGGCCTCGGGGCTCTTCCAGGTGAACTCGACATAGTGACCAAGCGATGCCCGGCCATCGAGATAGACGAAGACCAGGCTGGGGATCGCCTCCTTGATCGACACTGGCCCCTCGAAAGCCAGCGGCAGGCCTAGCCGCGCGATCTCTTCGCGCATGGCGGCCTCGTCGTCGCGGCGCAGCGAGATATGGTGGAAGCGGGGGACGGCGTCGGTTTTGTCGGAAGGCAGCATCGCCACGTAATCATCGACATAGCCCGAAACCGGCTCGATGATCTCTATATTGAGTCCGCCCGCCCAGTAGGAGGCGACGCGGTTGACCATCGGCTGGTGGCCATGCGGGGTGTTCACCACCATGTCGGGATCGAAGCGGTCGAATTTCTCCACGCCGAAGCGATTGCCGACGATCTCCATCGCCTTGTCGAGGTTGTGGGTGACATAGGCGTTCTGCATATGGCCGGTGAGGAACATTTTCGGTCTCCAGTTTGATGCCGTCAGGACTTGCGAGTCGGAGCGAAGCTAACCCCAATCCCGTCTATGCTGAGCTTGTCGAAGCACTGCCCTTTTCTTCGTGCCTCGCGCGCAACCGCTCCAAGAACCAAGACAGCCCTTCGACAAGCTCAGGGTAGTCGGGTTTGGGTGAGGCCAGAAATCTAGCTTGCAACTACTCACTTCCCCCGCCACGCCTCCGCCACCGGCCCGAAGGCCCCGGCGATCTTCTCTTCGCTCCAGCCATAGTCCTCGACGCTGTAGCCGTATGACCCCAGCTTGTGGCGCGGGTTATCGATATCCCACTGCCGCATCGCCGCTTCGCCTTCCTCGGTCCAGGGCAGGCCCGCCAGCTCGTAAACTTCGCGCGCGACGCTGAGGCCGTCCGCAACGCAGCGGTTGTAGTCCGCCTCGACCAGCCGCACGTTCGAGCCCATTTCCGCGCGCTGCGTCAGATAGCGCTTCAGCTCATAGGCCCAGTAGTCGATGGTATATTGCCCGACGAACAGCGGGTCGAGCGGCTCGAACGTGTTCTGCAAAATCTCCGTCCCCATCCGCATCGACGAGCCCATCGTCTTGAACAAATCGCGCCGCGAGATGACAAAGGTGGCGTTTGGGAACACCTCGAGCATTTCCAGAAACTCGCCGGTGTTGCCCGGGTTCTTGAGCACCCAGGGCCGCCCTTGTTTGCCGCCCATCTGCCATTGCAGATATTTGAGCATCTGCTTGAGATAGGCTTGGCTTGGCACCCGGCTTTGCGCGCGCAGCCATTCGAGGTGCGGATAGTCGGGCGTGGTGATGAATTGCATGTGGTTGTCGAAATTGGCTAGGGGCACGAAGCTGGTCTCGTCGGCTTCGTCGGCATCGAACTCGTGCATGATCTGGTAGCTCTCGCCGGTGTTGGTCACCGCGCCCATCGCCGCTGCGGCCCAGAGGCGGCGCGGGGTGGGATCGCCGGGCTGCTCGCCGGGGAGCGGCGCGGGGTTGAACAGACCCCAGGTCGGCGTGCCGCGCAGGCCGGGCGCGGCAGAGAGGAAGCGTTGCAGTTTGGTGGTGCCGCTGCGCGGCAGGCCCAGCACAACGATCGGATCATCGACATCCTCGTCGAGGATTTCGGGGTGCCGCTCGACATCGGCCTCCCAGCGCAGCCGGTTGACCAGGAAGCGGGTGAAATTGGCCTGTACCCCCTTCAGGCCCCTTGCGGACATCTCCAATCGCTGGGGGACTTCGAGGGTCTTTTCGAGATTGGGGAGGAAGGAGGCGTCGCGGAACTGGCGCGCGCCGGTGGCGGCTTCGGCGAAAGCGGCGGCGAGCAGCGGTTCGATCTGGAGGGCCTGTTTGAGGCGGGTTCGGTCATTCATGCCGGTGAACTCTCGAAATCCTCGCCGAGCTTGCTCGGGGAGGTGGCGCGCGCGAAGCGCGTGACGGAGGGGCCGCCGCGAAGCGGCACTTGCAGCGCCGCACCCCTCCACCATCCTTCGGATGGTCCCCCTCCCCGAGACAAGCTCGGGGAGGATTGTGCGGCCTCAAAAATCATTGAACCGCCGCCGGTAGACCGAGACCAGCCGCTGCTCCATCTGCGCCTGCCGCTCCTCGGGCGAGATGCGCGGCGTGCCGGGCGGAATGTGCTTGTCCAGCTCCGCCAGCTTCACCACCTTCACCCTCGGCTCGCCATGTTCGCGCTTCGCCTCGAAGAAGCGGAAACCGATCAGATGCAGCACCCGCCCCGAAACGTCGAACCAGTTGGGCAGTCCCGGATCCTTCCAGCAGGCGACAAATCGCACCCCGCCATCCGCCTGATAATGCACTTGCGCCAGATTATAGCTCACCAGCCGCGCCCAATAGTCGCCGGGCTCCCATTGCAGCTGCGCCAGCTCGACGTTCCAGTAGGCGCAATCGGGCTTGGCGATGTCGATCAGCACCGCCTCGTCCTCGCGGCAACGGAATTGCCCGGAGAAATAGTCGGTGCCCGCGAAGGCCCCCGGCACGACGAATTTGGCAATGCGATCATCGGGCGAGGCGAGATGCGCCTTGACTCCCGCCACGGCGAAATCGGCATGCACCCGCAGCAGGTCGGTCAGCCGCTTGAAGCGGGTCTCGGACGATCTCTGGTCCAGCAGCGGCGGCGGAAATTGCTGCTTCTCGCAGGTCAGCACCAGTTCGGCGGGATGCTCCTTGAACCAGTCGGCGTAATATTGGCGGATGTGCAGCTCGCAGGGGCCCTCGGGCAGCTCCAGCCAAAGCGCATCGCCAAGATCGGCGGGCTTGGCATGGCTCAGCACCACGTCGATGTGCTTGCCCGCCGCCAGCGCCGGCGTATCGACATTGTTGGCGTTGCCGATCATCTTCCAGCCATCGGCGAAATCGCAACTGTGGCCGTTGAAGGTGCTCATCTGGAACACCGCGCAGCTGCCGCGATAGCCGCGCAGGCGATAGCGATAGGCCCCGTGCAGCACGGCGGTGTGATAGTTACAGTCGGTCGATTGCAGCTGGAACTGGATGCGGTTGGTGCCGCCCATCTTGGTTAGCGTCGGGTTGCCGTAGTCGGCCTCCATATGCGCGGCGTGGCCGAAGCTGATATTGCGCAGCAGGTGGCGCAGCGCCTCATAGGTGTTGAGCTCGCGGTCATCGGCGGGCCAGCCGGCGATCTGCTTGTTCAGCGAATAGCGCATCGCCTCGACGAGCTTGTCGAGTTCGCCATTGGCATAGGCCAGCGCGGCCCCGTCGTTGGAGAAATCCGCCGGGGCGAGGCTTTTGGGCGGCCCGGCGGAGGCGAAGTTGTCCTGCGCCATGGCTGGCTTTGGGGCCGGTTTCGAATCACTCACCGGTCGAAGTTCCGTGGAAGGCCATGCGCTGCTTGCCCGTCGCTGGTGGGAGCAGGCCGGTGCCGACCAAAGCCCCGCCATCGACCGCCAGGGCATGCCCATTGACGTAGGAAGATGCAGGCGAGATCAGGAATTCCATCACCGCCGCCTGTTCGTCGGGCTGCGCCCAGCGTTGCAGCGGAACCCCCGCGGCGACCGCCCGGTGCTGCTCCGGCGCGACATCCTTCATCATGCTGGTCATGCCGGTTTCGGTCAGCCCCGGACATAGGGCGTTGATCCTGATGCCTTCCCAGCCCAGCTCGCGGCTGAGGCTCTTGACCAACCCGACCAGCCCATGCTTGGCCGCACCGTAAGCCCAGTTCTCGCTGTCGCCGCCCAGCCCCATGGTCGAGGCGGTGACGACGATCGCCGGATTTTCGCGCCGCCGCAGCAAGGGCAGACAGGCGCGGATGCCCAATATCGGCCCGACCAGATTGATGTCGAACACCCGGCGCATCGCTTCGGTGGTCATCACGTCGATCGCCCCGCCGCCGACGATGCCGGCGTTGAAGATCGCCGCATCCAGTCCGCCGAACAGCCGGTCGGCTTCGGCGGCGATGCGGGCATTGTCCGCTTCGGAGGAGACATCGGCGACCAGGCTGGCGATTGCTGTGCCCTGGGTCCAGGCGAGGTTGTCGGCGTTGCAGTCCACCGCCAGCACCCGCCAGCCGCCCTTCGCCAGCCGTTCGGCGGCGGCGCGGCCCATGCCGCTGGCGGCCCCTGTGATGACGACGCTTTTGGTTTCGCTAGTCATCCAAAATTCTCCCTGACCCAAATCTTAACCCGACTACCCTGAGCTTGTCGAAGGGCTGTCTTGTTCTTCGGGCATGGCGCGCAACCTCAAGAACAAGGTCAGCCCTTCGACAAGCTCAGGGCGGCAGGAATCGGGGGTTGGGTGTTGCGCCCAGCACAAGCTCCTATCCCCCCGCGATCTGCCAGCCGCCGCTGGCGTCGATCACCTGCCCGGTCACCCAGCTGGCCATGTCGCTGGCCATGAAGGTCACCACCCTGGCAATGTCTTCGGGCTCGCCGATCCGCCCGAGCGGGGTTACGCTGCGTATCCACGCCTGCGTTTCCGGGTTACCGGCATCGAGCCCCTCGTCGGCATATTCGCCGCGCGTCAGCCCCGGCGCGACGGCATTGATCCTGATCCCCAGCGGCCCCAGTTCCGGCGCGACCGCGCGGGTGAACTGATTGAGCCCGGCCTTCGACGCGCCATAGACCGAGAGCAACTGCGAGGGGCTGAGCACATAGCGCCCGGCGGTCGAGGAAATGATGACGATATTGCCCTTGGCTTTCTCCAGAAAGGGCACCGCCTGCTTGACGAAGCGTACGGTCGAGGAGAGGTTGGTCCGGTAAATCTCGTCGATCTCGTCGTTGCTGGTGTCGGCAAAGCTCTTCCACAATTGCGCTCCGGCATTGCTGACAAGCACATCGAGCTTGCCGTGCCGTTCGACACAGGCTGCGAGTGCTGCCGCCCGCTCACCTTCGTCGCCCAGGTCCATCCGCACGCAGGAAATGCTGCCGGCCGCCAGCGCGGCGGTTTCCTCCAGCTTTTCGAGCCGCCGCGCGGCGATCACCACTTGCGCGCCCTCGGCGGCGAACATCCGCGCAATGCCCTTGCCGATCCCCGTCCCCGCCCCGGTGACCAGCGCGACCTTTCCTGCCAGCATGCCCATCGCAGCGTTCTCCCGGCGCGCATCTTGTCCGGTCCTTTGCGCCAAGTGCAAGAACATCTTCGCCGCAATTCTTGACCGGAGGCGCATGCGACCCGCGCTTCGCTCAGGCCTGCGACAGTGCAGCGCGGAGAGCTGGGTGCTGTCTACCCCAGCCCCAGTTCCCCCAGCACCTCGTCGGTATCCTCGCCCAGCGACGGACACGGCCCCGCCACATGCCCGGGCGTTTCCGAAAACCAGGTCGGCACCCCGGGGAACCGCACCAAGCCCTGCGGCGTATCGACTTCCTCGAAAAAGCCGATGGCGTTGAGATGCTCGTTGTCGAACAGCTCATCTGTCGTGCGCAAAGGCGATGCCGGTATGTGCAGCTGTTCCAGCAATTCGAGCCATTCCCGCGTCGTGCGAGTGGCGAATGTCCCGCCCAGCAGTCCGTAAACCCGGTCGATCTGCTTCGCCCGGTCTTCCAGCCGGTCCAGCTCGGGGCTCGCCCAGTCCGGCTTCACCGCATCGACGAAGGCCTGCCAGTGCTTGTCGTTATAGACCAGCGCGGCGATGTAGCCGTCCTTGGTCGCATAGGGCTTGCGGTTGCGCGCGACCACGCGATGGTAATGCGCCGGCCCCAGCGGCGGGTCGAACAGCTTGCCCGATGCATGCTCGACCAGCATGAAGCTGGCCATGGTCTCGAACATGCCGACTTCGACTTCCTGGCCCTCGCCGGTGCGCTCGCGGTGAAACAGCGCCATCATCGTCGCATAGAGCCCGGTCAGCCCCGCGACCTTATCGGCGATGATCGTCGCCATGAAATCGGGCTTGCCGGTCATCAGGCCTTGCAAGTGCGGGATGCCGCATTCGGCCTGGATGGTGTCGTCATAGGCGGGCTTGTCGCCGTCCGGCCCGCGCCGCGAGTAGCCATAGCAATTGGTGTAGACGATATCGGGCTTGATCGCCTTGACCGAGGCATAGTCGAACCCCAGCTTGGCGATCGCCTTGCCGCGCATCGAATGGATGAAGACATCCGCCGTGGCGATCAGCCGCCGCAGCGCTTCCTTGCCCTTCTCGTCCTTGAGATCGAGCACGACGCTGCGCTTGCCGCGGTTGACGTTGACGAACACCCCGCCCAGCCCCGGCGCGGGTCCGGCGTTGATGAAACGGGTGTTGTCGCCCGCCGGGGTTTCCACCTTGATCACGTCCGCGCCCATGTCGGCCATGATCTGGGTGGCATAGGGGCCGAACACCATGGCGGTCAGATCGACGACGCGGATGCCGGTCAGAGGGCCGCCATGGTATCCGGCGGGCTGTTTGGCTGCTTGCATGAATTGCTCCTGTTGGGCAGGGCCTCTATCGGAAGGCGCCCGCGATTGCCAATCGCGCGTGGCGGGGTGCCTGACAGCTTCAGGAGACACCCCGTGGATTTCGCCTTCACCGAAGACCAGCGCAATATCCGCGAGGCCGTGCTGAAAATCTGCGCGCAGTTCGGCGACGATTACTGGCTGGAAACCGACCGCTCGGGCGAATGGCCGGTGGAATTTCACAAGACCATGGCCGAAGCCGGCTGGCTGGGCATCGCCATGCCAGAGGCGGTCGGCGGATCGGGGCTGGGCATCACCGAGGCGGCGATCATGATGCAGGCAGTGGCCGAGAGCGGCGGCGGCATGACGGCGGCCTCGGCGATCCACGGCCCGGTGTTCGGACTCGAGCCGGTGATCCTGTTCGGCAGCGAGGAACAGCAGGCGCGGATGATCCCGCCGATCATTTCGGGCGAGGAGCGGATGTGTTTCGCGGTGACCGAGCCCAACACCGGGCTCGACACCACCAGCCTCAAGACCCGCGCCGAAAAGGTCGATGGCGGCTACCGGGTCAACGGCGAGAAAATCTGGATCACCAACGCCCATGTCGCCGACCGCATGCTGCTGATCGCGCGGACCACGCCGCTGGAGGAGGTCACGAAGAAGACCGAGGGGCTGACCCTGTTCTATTGCAAGCTGGATCGCTCGGCGATCGAACACCGCCTGATCCCCAAGATGGGCCGCCACGCGGTGGGATCGAACATGCTGTTCATCACCGACCTGTTCATCCCCGAGGAGGACCGCATCGGCGAGGAAGGCCAGGGATTCCGAATCCTGCTCAAGGGGCTCAATCCGGAGCGGGTCTTGCTCGGCGCGGAGGCCACTGGCCTTGGCCGCATCGCGATCAAAAAGGCGTCCAAATATGCGCAGGAGCGCATCGTTTTCGGCCGCCCGATCGGCCAGAACCAGGGCATCCAGCACCCGCTGGCCAAGGCCTGGATGCAGGTCGAGGCTGCCAGCCTGATGGTGTTCAAGGCGGCGGCGCTGTTCGATCAGGGGGTGGACTGCGGGGTTGAAGCGAACTCGGCCAAGTATCTCGCAGCCGAAGCCGGATTCGAAGCTTGCCAAACCGCAGTGATGTCGATGGGCGGCATGGGCTATGCGCAGGAATACCACGTCGAGCGTTATTTGCGCGAAGTGCTGATCCCGCGCATCGCCCCGATCAGCCCGCACATGATCTTGAACTTCATCGCTGAAAGGGTGCTGGAGCTGCCGAAGAGCTATTGAGGATAGACCATGCACCACCAACCCAGCACCGCCCGCTCCTGGCTGTTCGCCCCCGGCGACAGCGAGAAGAAGATGACCAAAGCGATGGATGGCAGCGCCGACATCGTTCTGCTCGACCTCGAGGATGCCGTATCGACCGAGAACAAGCCGCTTGCCCGGCAGATGGTCCGCGATCTCATCGCGGCCAATCCAACGCAGCAGGCCCGGCTCTGGGTGCGGATCAATCCGTTCGACGGACCCTACACACTGGGCGATCTTGCGGCGATCATGCCGGCGCGGCCCGGTGGGATCATGCTGCCCAAGGTCTATGGCCGTCAGGAGGTTGAGAAGCTCGACCATTGCCTTTCGGCGCTGGAAGTGGCGAACGGCATCGCAGAAGGCTCGACCCCGGTGATCGTGCTGATCACCGAGACCGCCGAGGCGATGTTCCACACCGGCAATTACAAGGGCGCACCGCGCGTCGTTGCCTTGACCTGGGGGGCGGAGGATCTGGCCGACTCGATCGGGGCCAGTTCCAACCGCAACCCTGACGGCTCCTACAGCTTCACATATGAGCTGGCCCGCAGCATGACTGTGCTGGGCGCGGCGACAGCGGGGGTCACCGCCATCGAGACCATCTCGGCCGATTTCAAGGACCTCGAAGCCTTGCGCATCCGCGCCGAGGGCGTGCGCCGCGACGGGTTCCGGGGGATGATGGCGATCCACCCGGCGCAGGTCGATGTGATCAACGCGGCCTTCACCCCCACCGAAGCCGAGATTGCCGAAGCGCAGGAAGTGGTCGATATCTTTGCCGCCAACCCCGGCGTAGGCGCGATCGGCTGGAAGGGCGGCATGCTCGATCGGCCCTATCTGGCGCGCGCCGAGCGACTGCTGCGGCAGGCGGGGAAGCTGTGAGTACACGATCTGCACATAGTGCGCTGGTCACCCCTCCCGTTGACCTACGGTCGACTGCGTCCCAGGGGAGGGGCCGGGGGTGGGGTCTGTCCGCAAACGCAGCGCCTGCCGGACAAACCCCACCCCAACCCCTCCCCTGGGACGCAGTCACCGTAGGTCACGGAGGGGCTATGAGTGCCCCTGCAAACCTCGACCTTGCCCAATTCCTCAAGTCCGGCGACGCCATCGTCCTCGGCCAGGCCTGCGGCGAGCCTTCGACGCTGATCGAGGCGCTGATCGCACAAGGCAAGGATATCGGCGGCCTCAGCGCCTTCATCGCCACCAGCTTCTCCGGCGTCTTCACCCCCGCAGTCCGCCGACAGCTTCGCCCTCTCCAGCATGGGCGCGATCGGCGCGCTGCGCAGCATGACCAAACTTGATTCCACTGGGGCCGGCAAGCTCGGCTCATCCCCTGCCACGTCGGCCAGATCGGACCGCTGATCGAGCAAGGCGCGATCCCTTGCGACGTCGCGATGGTGCAAGTCAGTCCGGCGGATCAAGACGGCAATCACAGCTTCGGGCTGATCAGCGATCACACCCAGGCGATGGTCGCAAAGGCGCGGCTGGTGATCGCCGAGGTCAACGACCAGGTGCCCTACACCTTTGGCGAATTGCTGCCCGCCGCAAAGATCGACGTCGCCATCCACACCTCGCGCCCACCGGTGGAAATGGCCCCGGCCAGGATCACCGAAACCGACGAAGCCATCGCCCGCCACTGCGCCGCCTATATCGAGGACCGCAGCGTCATCCAGACCGGGGTCGGCGCGGTGCCCGATGCGATCCTGCGGCTGCTGCACGACCGCAGGGACCTCGGCGCGCATTCGGGCATGTTCGGCGACGGGCTGGTCGATCTGGTCGAGGCCGGAGTGCTGACCAATGCGCGCAAGGAGATCGATAAGGGGGTTTCGATCAATGGCGCGCTGATGGGCACGCGGCGGCTCTATGACTGGGCGCATCGCAATGCGGCGCTGCGCATGTGCGCCAGCAGCTATACCCATGAGGCCGCCGTGCTCGCCCGGCTGTCGCGGCTGGTGACGATCAATTCGGCGCTGGAAGTGGACCTGACCGGCCAGGTCAACGCCGAGCAATCGGGCAGCGCCTATATGGGCGGCACCGGCGGCCAGGTCGATTTCGTCCGCGCCGGGGTGCGCTCGAAAGGCGGGCACTCGATTATCGCCTTGGCATCGACCGCCAAGGGCGGGACGCTGAGCAAGATCGTCGCCTCGCTGGCCGGCCCGGTCACCACCGCGCGGACCGAGGTCGATGTGATCGTCACCGAGTTCGGCGCGGCTGAGTTGCGCGGGCAGACCCTCGCCGAGCGCACCCGGCGCCTGGTCGCCATTGCCCACCCGGATTTCCGCGAGGAGCTGGACCGGGCGGCATTCACTATTCGCGAGCGGGGGTTTTGACTTTCCTCCCTTCCCCCTTGATGGGGGAAGGATACGAAGCCTTACCGGTGAAACCGGTTAGGCGCAGTTGGATGGGGGTGAGCGAGCTACGGACGCTGCACCAGGCGGAGACCACACCCCCACCCAACTACGGCTAGGCAGCAAGCTGCCAAGCCTCCGTATCCCTCCCCCATCAAGGGGGAGGTGAAGAGGAGAAATCGATGACCGACCCCGTCCTGATGCACGCCCGCCCAGACGGCATCGCCGTGATCACCATCAACCGCCCCGAGCAGCGCAACTGCCTGAACAAGGAAGTGCGCGAGGGATTGTTCGCCGCCTGGGAGTGGTTCGAGAGCGACCCTGAGATGCGTATCGCCATCCTCACCGGCGCGGGCGACAAGAGCTTCTGCGCGGGCGGCGATCTCAAGGAGATGGTCGAGACCGGCATGGCCGTCCCGCCGCGCGATTTCCTGCCTTTCGTCCATGACAATGTCGAACTGACCAAGCCAACGATTGCCGCGGTCAACGGCTTCGCCTTCGCCGGCGGCTGGGCGCTGGCGCAGAACTGCGACCTCTGCATCGCCAGCACCAACGCGAAGTTCGCCATCACCGAAGTCAAGGTCGGCCGCGGCTCGCCCTGGGCAGCGCCGCTGATCCACATGATCCCGCAGCGGATATTCATGGAGATCGTGCTCACCGGCAAGCCGATCGATGCGAGCCGCGCCTATGAGATCGGGCTGGTCAACCGCGTGGTCGAACCTGAGGAGCTGATGGACGCCGCCATCGCAATGGCCCAGGAAGTGCTCGAAGGCGCACCGCTATCGGTCAAGGCCGCGCGCGAGACAGTGATGCTGGCGACCGAAATGGGGCGTTCGGCGGCACTGAAGGCAGCCAGCGCGGCGCATGTCGCCGCCTATCAAAGCGAGGATGCGCAGGAGGGCCCGCTGGCCTTCTCGCAAAAGCGCAAGCCGGAGTGGAAGGGGCGGTAGGTTCTTCTCCCCCTCCCCTTCAGGGGAGGGGGTCGGGGGGTGGGGTCTGTCCGCAAACGCAGCGCCTGCCGGATAAACCCCACCCCACCCCTCCCCTGAAGGGGAGGGGCTTATCCCCTCACCTCTTCCCGAACCTCGCCACGCGCTCCTCATAATCCGGCGCGAAGCCCGGATAATTCGCCTGCTCATGCGCCAGCGCCTGCGCCAGGCTCATCCCGTCGGTATCGAGCATGAACTTCTTGGCATGCAGATTGGTGTGCCAGCTGTTCGCCAGAATTTCTCCGGTGAAGCTTTCCAACAGCGCGTCCAGCCCGCCCGCATCCGCCAGGTCGTCTATCAGTCCCAGCGCCAGCGCCTCGCCTGCGCCGATGGTGCGCGAGGTCATAGACAGGCGCTTGGCTGCGGGATAGCCGATCCGGCGCGGCAAGCGCTGGGCGATGCCCCAATTGCCGACCAGCCCCCATTTGCCGTGGGTATCCGCAAACCGCGCCGTCGCATCGGCGATGATGAAATCGCAGGCGAGGATCAGCTCGAGTGCGCCGGTGTAGCAAACCCCGTGCACCGCCGCGAGCGTCGGTTGCGGCAGGCGGCCGAGGCGGTTGATGATATTCGGCTTGTATTCGCCCAGCGTGGTGTCGATCGCGCCGAGATCGGCCCCGGCGCAAAAGCCTCGCCCGCTGCCGCGCAGCACCACGCAGCCGATGCTATCGGTCTGGGCCTCCAGCGCGGCGAAATGGGCGTCCAGCTGGGCGAACAGCTCGGTGTCGAGCGCGTTGAGTTTTTCCGGGCGGTTGAGGGTGAGGATGCAAAGGCCATCGGCGTCGTGGCGGGTTACTTTTTCGGTCATGCCGAAACTCCCAATGCCGCCCGCGCCGCCGCCGCCATATCCGGCACCGCGCAGGCCGCGACATATTCCTCCTGCAACCGCCGCACCGAGTTCGGCAACGCTCGGAATATCCTCGATCAGGCCGATCCCCTGCCCGCCGCTCCAGATGGTCTTCCACGGTGTCCAGCCCGCGGGCAGATGCCCGGTCCCGCGCTTGTCGGGGATAAACAGATTATCGGGATCGAGTCCGGCTTCGCGCAGGCTCGCCTTGAGCCAGCTGGCGGGCATGCCGTTGACCCCCCTGGTATAGATCACATCGGTGACCCCGCCCGCGACCAGCATCGCCTTGTATTCATCCGGCGCGGCGCTTTCCTGCGTCGCGATCATCCGCGTGCCGAGATAGGCGAGGTCCGCTCCCAGAACTTCCGCTGCGCGGATCGCCGCCCCGGTCGAGATCGCGCCCGCCATTACCACGGTGCCGCCGAACATCGCGCGCACTTGCGGGATGAAGGCCAGGTGGCTGATCGTCCCCGCGTGCCCGCCACCGCCAGCGCCGATGCAGACGATCCCGTCCGCCCCGGCCAGCGCCGCCTTTTCGGCGAAGCGGATGGTGGTGGCGTCGTGGAAATGCAGCATGCCATGCTCTTGCACCAGCGGCGCGTTCTGGGTCGGATCGCCGACCGAAGTGACGATGATGCGCACGCCGTATTGCTTGCAAGCCTCCAACTGGCGGCGGAAGTCCTCTGGCGTGGAATTGGGCGAGATGTTCATCGCCAGCGGGCCGATGGTCTTACCGGGGTTTGCATCGGCGAAACGCTTCAGCGCCTCGCTCACCGTCTGAAGTTGGGCGATCATCTCCGCGTCGTCGCGGCAGTGGTTGCGGGTCAGCGAGCCGATAATCCCCGCCTGGCAGCTGGCGATGGCGAGATCCGTGCCGCTGCACAGGAACATCGGCGCGGCGAAGGCGGGCAGGGTCAGGTTCTCGCGGACATCCTGGGCAAGGGCCATCGGGCTTCACTCTCCTGTGTTAACGCCCCAGCCCTATTGCGCGGCTGGGGCCTCCGCAAGCAAATCGCTTGCCGCTCTCGGCCCCGCTCTGCAAGATGGGCGCAAAGACAAAACCGAGAGGAGACTTCCCGATGTTCAAGCAGCTCTGCTTCTTCCGCAAGCGTCCCGACATGACCATGGAACAGTTCATGGATTACTACGAGAACCAGCACTCGCAGCTGTCGCAGAAGATGGGGCTCAAACCAGCAATCGCCAATGCAACGCGTTATGTCCGGCACTATCTGAAGCCCGAAAAAAACCCGGTAACGGGCGAAGTGCACGATTCGGGCTTCGACTGCCTGATGGAAATCTGGTGGAACAGCCGCGCAGATTTCGAGGCTTCGCAGCAGGCGATTTCAAGCCCCGAGCGGCTGCCGCACACCATGGCCGACGAGAAGAACCTGTTCGCCAGCCACGCCAATCCGATCGTCTCGATCATTGCGGAATACGATTCGCCGATGGGGCCGAATGGCGAGGCGACTCATGTGGAGCTGCGTTACGGGGATTGAAGTGTCTTAAGCCGCTCCCCTGAAGAGGAAGGGTGAGGGAGGTTAGAAACCCACTTTCCAGCTCACCGCCACACCCTTGTCGGCTGGCAGGCTGGCGTAGTGGCCGGGGTTCCTGCGGTAGAACAGGCTGGCGCTGCCCGATCCGCTCCACAGCGGCCCGCGCCAGGCCAGCTCGCCGGTGAGCTCGCGGCCCCTGGGGGCGAGGTTCAGCGCTGCGATGCCATTGGTCGCGGTCAGCGTGTCGTAATCAAAGGCCACCGGCAGATCGAGCCTCAGCCCGCCTGAACTCACCCGCAGCGGCTGCGAGACACGCAAGGCCAGGCTGTCGCCACCGGCGAAGACATCGCCGCGCCGCACATCCAGCGACCAGGCGTTGCTGGTCAGCCGCGACCCCGGCGCGATCAGCCCGCCTGACCGCGCATAGGTGAAACCCTGCCGCCATTCGCCGCCCAGCTGCCAGCCCGGGGCGAAGGGCCAGGCGAAGTTGGCGTCGAGGAACAGGCTGTCCGCGCCGCCCGCGCCGAAAGCGTCGTGCATCCGCGCGCCGAGCACGGTGCGGTCTTCGGACAGCCAGCTCGCCCCCAGCGCCGTCACCACTGCGCCGAAGCGGCGATCGAGCGCAGCCCCCAGCCGGGTGACGCCATTGCGGCGCTTGCCTCCGAACCCGTCGTTGGAGAGCTGCCGTCCCGTGCTGCTGACCGCATGGCCGCGATCCGCGCTCAGCGTCAGACCGTATCTGCCAAGCTGGTGGCGCAGCGCCACGGAGGTTTCGCCGCGGCGCACGAAACCGAAATCGTCACCGGGCGAGCGGGCGACATAGAAGGCAGCCGCGCCGCGCCCCTGCACCTGCGCGACCAACCCGTCCGCGCCCTGAGCGAAGCCGAAAGCAATGCTGGTGCCCGGCGCGATCCGCGCCGCCACCCGCGCCGCCACCACCCGCGCCGCCTCGGCATCGCCCCGGCTCAGCCGCAGCTGACCCGACCAGCGCGAACTCCTGAGCAGTCCGTTGCGGTCAACCGAAAAGCCCAGCGACACCGCGCCATCGCCGCCCGCGACATTTTCCATCGGCGACAGCAGCGCGGCGCCCAGCCTGGGGTTGGCCGCCGCGCCTTGCAGGCGCGAGCCGACATCGATCCGATAGGCGCGCTGGTAGCTGTCGAGCATCACCATGCTCAGCGGCACATTGCGCGCGGCATCGCCCATCGCCGGCGAGACGCTGCCGGTGGTGTCGCCCGCCGGCAGCGGCACAAGGGTGCTTGCGACACTCTGCGTGCCCTGCGGCGCGAAAGCCCGGGCGATGTCGAGAACCCCCCGGCCAAAGGTCGCGTCAGTCCCGGCATCGCCGAGATCGCGCGCCGAGCGGAGCAGCAGATCTACCGTCTGCACCGCCGTGAGGTTGGGAAATGCCTGGCGCAGCAGCGCCGCCGCCCCGGCGATCTGCGGCGCGGAAAAGCTGGTGCCCGAAATCACCGTGACGAAGTTCTGCCCGTTCTGCACCGTGATCTTGGGGCTGCTGCCCTCGTAGACACAGCAGACCCGGTCGCCCAGTGCGGTCAGATACCAGTTGGCTTCGCTGCCGGCGCGGTTGCTGAAAGCCGAAAGTGCGCCCTGGTTGGTAACGGATCCGGCGATGATGACATTGCCATTGCCCGCCTGGCGCAGCCCGGTGGCGAAAGGATCGGGGTTGTTCGGATCGGTCGATGGCGTGGCGCTGTCGGCGTCGTTGCCGGCGGCAACTATCACAACCACCCCCGCATTGGCCGCGCGCAGGATGGCGTTGCGCAAGGCATTGTTGGGCGGTGAACCGCCCAGCGACAGGTTGATCACTTTCGCGCCGTTCTGCACCGCACGATCGACCCCCACGGTGATCGCGCTGTCGAAGAATTCGCAGCCGTCCGCAGAGGCGCAGGATCCCGGCGAATCGGCGCGCAGCATCATGATGCTGGCCTCGTAGGCGATGCCGGTGATGCCCGAATTGTTGCGCGCCGCCGCCGCGACCAGCGCAACTTGCGTGCCGTGGTCGTCCTCAGCGTTAACCCCGCGGCTGCCGGCGACATCGGCGGAGGCTGCTGAAATCCGGCCGGCGAATTCGGTGTTGCTGGTGTCGATGCCGGTATCGACGATACCGATCGCCACCCCTTTGCCGGTCGCTCCCAGCTGCCAGGCAGGGATGACGTTGTGGTAAGACGGCCCAGTCGAGCGGCGGTATTCTGCGGTATCGAAGGCGGCGGGTGTCGTCGGTGCCGGTGTCGGCGCGGGGGTTGGCGTTGGCGTTGGCGTTGGCGTTGGAGTGGGTGACGGTGTCGGCGCAGACCCGCCCAGCGGCGGCGGGGTGCTGGCGGTGCCGCCGCCGCAGCCAGCGAGCAGCGCCAAGCACAGGGCGGCGGCTCCGGTCCGAAGCCGCGCGCGCGGTGTTGCAGGCCAATCAGCGCCCATCGCGATGTCCCCCCCGAAGGCGAGCATGGCGACCTGCCTGCCGACCCCCGGTGAAATGCCCAACGCCAAGTAGCGATACCAGATTAATGCTTGCTTAGCGGCCCTCTATCGGTGCTTGCCCCGAGGCCCCGCAGACGATAGGCGCGGCCCGCATAACCGCGACGCAACCGCGACCCGATGGAGCCAGTCCGCATGTCCGATCTTGAAGCCGCAATCGAAGCCGCCTGGGAAGCCCGCGACAGCGTAACCCCCGCCAGCAGCGATGTCCGCGCAATCGTCGAGGAGGCGCTGGGCCTGCTCGATACGGGGACGGCCCGCGTTGCCGAGCCCGATGGCGCGGGCGGTTGGAAGGTCAACCAGTGGCTCAAGAAGGCGGTGCTGCTGTCATTCCGGCTCAATGACAACGTCGTGATGGAACATGCTGCAGGTGGAGCACCTGCTTTCGACAAGGTGCCGCTGAAATTCGAAGGCTGGGGCGAAAACCGATTTCGCGCGGCGGGCATCCGCGTCGTGCCAGGCGCAGTGGTGCGCCATAGCGCGTTCATTTCCAAAGGCGTTGTGCTGATGCCCAGTTTCGTCAATCTGGGGGCCAATATCGGTGAAGGTACAATGGTCGATACCTGGGCGACAGTTGGCTCCTGCGCTCAGATCGGAAAGGGAGTCCACCTTTCTGGCGGCGTCGGGATTGGCGGCGTGCTGGAGCCCTTGCAGGCCGAGCCTGTGGTAATCGAGGACAATTGTTTCATTGGCGCGCGCAGCGAAGTGGTCGAAGGCGTCAGAGTCTGCGAAGGCTCGGTGATCGCGATGGGCGTATTCATCGGCGCCTCGACCAAGATCGTCAACCGCGCCACCGGTGAAATACACATCGGCATAGTTCCGCCCTATTCGGTGGTGGTCCCTGGCGCGCTTCCCGGCAAGCCGCTGCCCGATGGCACGCCGGGTCCGTCACTCTACTGCGCGGTGATCGTCAAGACGGTCGATGCCCAGACCCGCTCGAAGACCGGGATCAACGAACTGCTGCGCGACTGAGCGATTTGGTGCGGCGCGAGACCGCAATCGTGGTATAGGGCAATCTTCAGGGGGGACGTTTTCGTCCCGGACACTTTGGCGGCGGAACGTCTCTGCTGGCGGCGCGTTATCCTACGCGGCCAGACAAAGGAGCACTGCCATGGAACGCCAGGGCGACGAAGTTCACATCACCACCGAAGAAGCGCGCGGCGGCAGCACGCCGCATATCGTCCGCTACATGCTGGGCTTCAGCCTGTTCATGGCGATCGGCCTGATGTCGGTGATCTGGATCAGCGGTGCGCTGAGCAATTAGCGCGTCCGTATCTAGGGAGCCACAACGCGGAAATGCAGGGGCGGCTTGAGCCGAAAATCGACCCAAGTCACCCCTGATCGGTCAGAACCTGAAGCTGAGTGTCGCACCGAACGTCCGGGGATCAGCATAGCGCGGCTGTTCCGCTCCCAATGGGCGATGCCATTGATGTCGCGGGATTTGTTCGCGTAATAGAGGAAGACCCCGCCTGCGAAATTGAACGGGCCGGAATAGTCCGAAACGTAGCGGAATTCCTGGCTCACCGCATCAAGCTCGCGCGGTTCGCCAAAGTCGTACATCGGTATCGGCGTGCCGGTCAGCGGGACGGGCGATTGCTGCGTTCTGAGCCTCCGATAGGATGTAAGCGACAGCAGTTTGGCGCTTGCCAGTTCCTTGGCAATCCTCAGGCTGCCGGTCCATTGTTCGGATTTATAGCTGCCATCGCTCCACATCTGCACGATGCGCGGATCATTATCCCGCACCCAGCCGGTGGCGAGCAAGGCCTGGTTGTCAACCGGCACGTCGGCGAGGATAGTCGTAGCGGAAGGAAATCGTCCCGTTCGTCCCGACCCGCACATAAATGCCATCGCGGTCCGTAACCTTGTAGGGTTTATCTTTTTGATTTCAGATTTTTGAGGGCAGCATCGGTCAACATTACAGGATTCTCCGCAGAAATTTACCGTCAGGACGGCTGCGAGATTTGAATGTGACCCACCGATTGGTGCTGAATGTCTTCGCAATAAAACCTATTTCTATCATAGGTTTATATCGATGTTTTTCGTAGTCTGGAGCCCCTCTGGAGTGGCCTGAATCATTCCCACTCGATGGTTCCCGGCGGCTTCGACGTATAGTCATAAACCACCCGGTTTATCCCCTTGACCTCGTTAATGATCCGCGTCGCCACCCGCGACAGAAACGCTGCGTCGAACGGGTAGATATCCGCCGTCATGCCGTCGGTCGAAGTCACTGCGCGCAAAGCGCAGACGTTGTCGTAAGTCCGTCCGTCGCCCATCACGCCTACCGTCCGCACCGGCAGCAGCACCGCGAAAGCCTGCCAGATCGCGTCGTAGAGGCCCGCGTTGCGGATTTCCTCGAGATAGACCGCGTCCGCCTTGCGCAACACGTCGCAGCGCTCGCGGGTGACCTCGCCGGGGATGCGGATGGCGAGGCCGGGGCCGGGGAAGGGGTGGCGGCCGACGAAGATATCCGGCAGGCCCAGCTCGCGGCCCAGTTCGCGGACCTCGTCCTTGAACAGCTCGCGCAAGGGCTCGACCAGCTGCATGTTCATCCGCTCGGGCAGCCCGCCGACGTTGTGGTGGCTCTTGATCGTCACCGCGCGGCCCGCCAGTGAAGGAGACGCTTTCGATGACGTCGGGGTAAAGTGTGCCCTGCGCGAGGAATTCCGCGCCGCCGATCTGTTTCGCCTCGGCCTCGAACACGTCGATGAAGGTCTTGCCGATGAATTTGCGCTTGGCCTCCGGATCGGTGACGCCCGCGAGGCCGCCGAGGAACAGCGCCGAGACGTCCTTGTGGATCAGCGGGATGTTGAAGTGGCCGCGGAACAGCGAGACCACCTGCTCGCTCTCGCCCAGCCGCATCAGCCCGTGATCGACATAGACGCAGGTCAGCTGGTCGCCGATGGCTTCGTGGATCAATACGGCGGCGACTGCACTATCGACCCCGCCGGACAGGCCGCAGATCACTTTGCCCCCATTTGGGCCCACGCCCACCTGCGCGCGGATTTCGGCAATCTTGGTCTTGCGGAATTCGGCCATGGTCCAGTCGCCGGCCAGGCCGCAGACGTGGCGGACGAAATTCTTGAGCAGCTTGGCCCCGTCGGGGGTGTGCACCACTTCCATGTGGAACTGGGTGGCGTAGATGCGCTTCTCGTCGTTGGCGACAACGGCAAAAGGCGAGCCCTCGCTGGAAGCCACCGGGCGGAAGCCGGGGGCGAGGCGGGTGACACGGTCGCCGTGGCTCATCCACACCTGGTGCTTCTCGCCCTCGGTCCAGAGGCCATCGAACAGCGCGCAGCCGTCCGAAATCTCGATGAAGGCGCGACCGAATTCGCCCAATTCGCCGCCCAGAACCTCGCCGCCGAGTTGGTGCATCAGCGCCTGCTGGCCATAGCAAATGCCCAGGATCGGCAGGCCGCTGCCGAGGATCTCGTCCGGAATGCGCGGGCCGCCCTCGTCGAGCACCGAAGCTGGGCCGCCCGAGAGGATAATCCCCTTGGGCCGCATACGCGCGAAGGCCGCAGCCGCGCTGCCGAACGGTGCGATCTCGGAATAGGCCCCGGCTTCGCGCACGCGGCGGGCGATCAGCTGGGTAACCTGGCTGCCGAAATCGACGATGAGGATGGAGTCGGAAGGCTGGACGCTCATACGAAGCCGATAGGGCGCGCGACTTTGGCTGTCCAGCCCGTCCCCCGGAGAAGCATTTTCCGCAGATTATCGATATTATGTGAATAAACTGAGTAACATTGGCATTGCAAATTTTGCAACTGTAGGTGTCGCCTTTGCACGGGCAAATCTTAGCGATTTGGTTATATTGCATGTGCGAAAAGGGCTTCGCAAACGCATCAAAGAAGGAGAAAAATCATGGCACGCTTTCTCGACAATCTGCTCGGCCTCGCCGTTGCGGTTGGCACCGGCAGCTTGATGCTCGCTGTCACGCTCGTCTGAACATGAGCGGCAATTCGGGCAGGCCCCGCGCCTGATCTTGCAGCAATTGCAGGATCGGGGCGGGGCCTAGCCATATCCGGCGGGCGCGTCCGGCGCGGCAGCCGGCATGGTCCGGCTTTCCTGTGGAAGGAAGCGGCAGAAACGGGTTCCGTAACCCCCCTTCCGGGCCTATATGCTGGGCATGAACGAAACACCCGGCACACCCCCCGAAAACATTCCCGCCAATGGCCCAAACACCAATGCCTATGGCGCCGACCAGATCAAGGTGCTCAAGGGCCTCGACGCGGTGCGCAAGCGGCCCGGCATGTATATCGGCGATACCGATGACGGATCGGGCCTGCACCACATGGTGTTCGAGGTTTCGGACAACGCGATCGACGAGGCGCTGGCGGGGCACTGCGACCTGGTGCTGATCGAACTCAACCCGGATGGCTCGGTTTCGGTGGAAGACAACGGCCGCGGCATTCCCACCGGGATTCACGCCGAGGAAGGCGTTAGCGCCGCCGAAGTGATCATGACCCAGCTGCATGCCGGCGGCAAGTTCGAGAACACCAGCGACGACAACGCCTACAAGGTCTCCGGCGGCCTCCACGGCGTCGGCGTCTCGGTGGTCAATGCCCTGTCCGAATGGCTGGAGCTGACCATCTGGCGCGACGGCGAGGAGCACTGGATGAAGTTCGCCTATGGCGACGCGGTGGAATCGCTGCGCGTCGTCGGCCCCGCGCCTGAAGGAAAAAAGGGCACCCGCGTCACATTCCTCGCGAGCACCGACACCTTCAAGAACGTCACCGAGTTCGATTTCGAGAAGCTGGAGCACCGCTACCGCGAACTCGCCTTCCTCAACTCTGGCGTGCGCATCAAGCTGCGCGACAAGCGGCATGCCGACATCGCCGAGCACGACCTCTATTACGAAGGCGGGATCGGCGCCTTCGTCGCCTATCTCGATCGCAACAAGACCGCGCTGCTGCCCGATCCCATCGCCATTTCCGCCGAGCGCGATGGCATCGGCATCGATGTCGCGCTGGAATGGAACGACTCCTATTATGAGAACGTCCTCTGCTTCACCAACAACATCCCCCAACGCGACGGCGGCACGCATCTCGCCGCCTTCCGCGCCGCGCTGACCCGGACGATCAACAATTACGCCGAGAAGTCGGGCATATTGAAGAAGGAAAAGGTCAGCCTGACCGGCGACGACATGCGCGAGGGGCTGACCGCGATTGTCTCGGTCAAGCTGCCGGACCCCAAATTCTCGTCGCAGACCAAGGACAAGCTGGTCTCAAGCGAAGTGCGCCAGCCGCTCGAAAGCCTGATGAGCGACAAGATGACCGAATGGCTCGAGGAAAATCCGGCCCATGCCAAGTCCGTCATCCAGAAGATCATCGACGCCGCTGCTGCCAGAGAAGCCGCCAAGAAGGCGCGCGAGCTGACCCGGCGCAAAGGCGCGATGGACATCGCCAGCCTGCCCGGCAAGCTGGCCGATTGCCAGGAACGCGATCCCACCAAATGCGAGCTGTTTCTGGTCGAGGGTGACTCCGCAGGCGGTTCCGCCAAACAGGGTCGCGACCGCAACATTCAGGCGATCCTGCCGCTCAAGGGCAAGATCCTGAATGTCGAGCGCGCCCGGTTCGACCGGATTATCTCTTCCAAGGAAGTCGGCACACTGATCCAGGCGATGGGCACCGGCATCCGCGACGAGTTCAATCTCGAAAAGCTGCGCTACCACAAGATCGTCATCATGACCGACGCCGATGTCGATGGCGCGCATATCCGCACCTTGTTGTTGACCTTCTTCCATCGCCAGATGCCCGACATCATCCGCGCCGGGCATTTGTTCATCGCCCAGCCGCCGCTCTACAAGGTCGCCAAGGGGCGCAGCGAGGTTTATCTCAAGGATAACGGCGCACTCGATCGCTATCTGGTCGAGGCGGGCCTTTCGGGCCGGGTGCTGGAGACCGCAGGCGGCGCGCGGGCCGGAGCGGAATTGCAAGGCCTGGTCGAACACGCGCTGCGGCTGCGCAGCCTGATGGGCTTCGTGCCGCGCCGCTACGATCCGGCGATTGTCGAGGCGCTGGCTTTGGCGGGGGTGCTCAACCCCGATCTCGACCGCGCGGGCCGCGAGACGGCGCTGGCGCGGGCGGCGACCTGGCTCGATATCGGCGAACGCGACGCCAGATGGACCGCCGCGATGACCGATGAGGGCAATGTCACTGTCCAGCGGCTGTGGCGCGGGGTGACCGACTATCACATTATCGAAGCCGCCTTCCTGACCAGCGCCGAAGCGCGCAAGCTGGCGCGGCTGGCGGGCGAGCAGGCCGAGGTCTATGCCTCCACCGCGCGGCTGGTGAAGACCAGCGCGGCGGTCGAAGAGCCCGAGCCCGAAGTGGAAGAGGATACCGACCTGCTCGCGGAGGGGGAGGCAGAGGCGGCCGAGGAAGCCCCCGTGCGGGGCGGCGCGGCGGCGAAGGATGTCACCGGCGGACGGATTACCCGGCCCTCCGAACTGCTCGAAGCGGTGTTCGCGCTGGGCCGCAAGGGGCTGTCGATCAGCCGCTACAAGGGCCTCGGCGAGATGAACGCCGAGCAGCTGTGGGAGACCACGCTCGACCCGGAAAACCGGGCGCTGCTGCAAGTGAAAGTCGAGGATGCGGATGTCACCGACGAAATCTTCACCCGGCTGATGGGCGATGTGGTGGAGCCGCGCCGCGATTTCATCCAGGAGAATGCGCTGAACGTGGCCAATCTGGACGTGTGAGGCGATGCGCTGGACCCGGCTCCTTTTGGCTTGCGTGGCGGTCGCCGGATGCGCGCAGGCGGGAGCCGGTCTGACCCGCGACGGGGTCGCCTTCGGCCCGTCGATGACCATGCAGGGGTTTGCCTCCAGCGGCTTCGAACACGATGCCATAGTCCTGTGCGGCGGCGCGCGCGCCAGCTGTATCGCCAGCCGGGATCGCCGGGATAATGGCTGCTGGGTCGAACGCACCGTGCAGGCCAGTGCCGACCAGAGGGCGCTGGCGGGCAACGATGTCTTCGACAAATACGGCTATGCCAGCCACTGGATCGAATTCACCGGCCGCAAGACCGTCAGCGACGGCCAATATGGCCATCTCGGCGGTTACAAATGCAAGATTTTGATGGAGCGGGTGCGGGTGTTCGAGCATCTGCGCCCGTCGCAGCCGAATTGAGGCTGGCTGAATTCGACTCGCAGAAGGGTCCACCATGATCGCGCGCTTTCTCTCGACACTGCTGGCTGCGATGCTGCTCTCGGCCTGTGCATCGACCGGCAGCGGCAAGCAGGCGCCAGGGCCGGTCACCGTCGGCATTGTCGCGATCAACGATTTCCACGGCGCGCTGGAGCCGCCCCGGCAATCGGTGGTCGCGCCTGACGGCAAGGGCGACTATATCGTTGTCCCCTCGGGCGGGGCGGCGTGGCTGGCCAGTGCGATCGATGCGGTGCGGGGCAAATACGCCAGCCATCTCACCGTTTCGGCGGGCGACCTGATCGGCGGCAGCGCCATCGCCTCGTCGCTGTTCCTCGACGAACCGGCGATCGGCGCGATGAACTTGATCGGGCTCGATTTCAACGCGGCGGGCAATCACGAATTCGATTCGGGCATCGAGGAGCTGCTGCGCAAGCAGAATGGCGGCTGCGCCCGGCACACCGCGCGCAAGCCCTGTCAGGTCGAGCAATTCAAGGGCGCGCGCTTCGGCTTTCTGGCGGCGAACACGCTGCGCACCGACGGTCGCACGCTGTTTCCGGGGACCGCTCTGCGCAGCTTCGGCAAGGGGCGCGCCGGGGTGAAAGTCGGGCTGATCGGCATGACGCTAAAGGCAACCGATGCGCTGATCCCTGCCGATGTTGCCGCCGCCGTGCGCTTTGCCGACGAAGCCGAAACCGCCAATGCTGCGGCCGCACAGCTGCGCGCAGCGGGCGCGGGCGCGGTGGTGCTGCTGATCCACCAGGGCGGCTTTACCGGCGGCAATCCCGACCCCAACGGCTGCGAAGGGCTGCGCGAAGGCATCCGCCCGATCCTCGACCGGCTCGATACGGCGGTCGATGTCGTGGTCTCGGGCCATACCCATTGGGCCTATGTCTGCGATTATGCCCAGTATAATCCCGCCAAGCCGTTCCTGCTGACCAGCGCCGGACTGTGGGGCAAGCTGGTGACCGACATCACGCTCGACATCGACCCGGTGAGCCGCCGCGTGGTGTCGAAAAAGGCGAACAACATCATCGTCCAGTCGCCCGGCTATCGCGCTTCCACCAGCGACATCGCACAGACCGATCTCTATCCCAAATTCGCCCCCCGCGCCGATGTCGCCGCCTATGTTGCGCGCTATAGCGCGGCGGCTGCGGCCTATTCGCAGCGCAAAGTCGGCACGATCGCGGCTCCGGTGGAGAAACTGTCCGGCCCGCTTTCGAACACCGGCGGGCCGCTGGGCAATCTGATTGCCGACGCCCAGCTCGCGGCGACGGCAGGCGCAGGGGCGCAGATCGCCCTGATGAATCCCTTCGGCATCCGCCGCTCGCTGAACGCCGCAGCCAACGGCAGTGTCACGTTTGGCGACATATATACCGTCCAGCCGTTCAACAACGAGCTGGTGACAGTGACGCTCACCGGCGCGCAACTGAAGGCGATCCTCGAAATGGGCTTCGATGGCGAAGGCCCGGAGCAGGTGCTGACCCCGTCCGCCGGTTTTGCCTACAGCTACGACCGCAGCCGGCCGGTGGGCGACCGGATCGCGGCCCTGTCGCTGGGCGGTGCGGCGATCGATCCGGCGAAGGACTACCGGGTCACGGTCAGCATGTTCCTGGCCAATGGCGGCGACGAATTCGACCTGTTCCGCCAGGGCCGCAGCCGCACCATCGGCACCACCGATATCGCTGCGCTCGAAGCCTGGCTGCAGGCAGTGCCGCCGCGCGCCGCCCCGCCGGAAAGCCGGACAACCGACCTTCGCCCCGAGCTCAATCCCAACAAGCGGGTCGATCCTCCGGGGCAGAAATACCGCTAGTCCGCGTCGAATGCCGCCCATGCGGGATGGCCTGGCATCACCGTGCGATAGTATTCGGCAATCTTCGCCATATCGGCCTCGAAATCTCCGCTTGGCATGATTTCCGGCCCCAGCCCGCCGCGCATCGTCTTGTGGTTCACCCAGGCCAGCACCAGCGGCACCCCGGCGCCATTGGCGATGTGCCAGAAGCCCGAGCGCCATTTGCCGACCGCGCTGCGGGTTCCCTCAGGCGCGATCACCAGCGCGAATTCGTCGTGCTGGCCAAGCGCCGCGATCATCGCCTCGGCATAATTGCCGCGCCTGCTGCGATCCACCGGCACCCCGCCCATGTCGTACATGAACCGGGTGAGCGGCCAGCGGAACAGGCTGGCCTTGCCCATGAAGCGCGGCTGCAAGCCGAAATGGTGCGTCGCGCCGATGAAGAAGACGAAATCCCAGTTGGAGGTATGCGGTGCGCCGATCAGAACGCAGCGCCGCGACTTGGGCCGCCCGCCCTCCAGCTGCCAGCCGCGCAGGCGGAACAGCCACAGGATGAAGCCGCGCACCAGCCGCGAGAGGAGCTTGGGCGCTGGCGCAGCAGGGTCTGGTACGGGGGCGCCGCCGCTCAGAACCCGGCTCCGTCGGGCCAGCCCGGCGCGGTCAGCCCCATCACCTTGAACAGCAGCCCCATCTGCCCCTCGCCGATCAGCCGCTGCTTGGCGGCATGGATCGCCGAGGCGTGCTGAGGAGCGACGGCGGCCAGGCTCTCGGCGCGGGTCTCGATGCCGAGCTCGCGCAGCCAGCGCCCTTGTGGCACGGTGCCTAGCCATTTGGTTCCGCGCGATTGGGCAATCGTCGCCAGCGTGGCGAAATCGACATGGGCGGTGAGGTCCGCCTCCCCCGGCATGGTGAAGGGATCGACCATGCGGTGTTCGCGCACCGCTTGCAGGGTGGAGCCGTCGCGCAGCTCGTCGTGGCCATAGTCGATCAGCAGCGCTGCGCCGCCCTGCTCGTTCAGCCGGCCGGCGATCTCGTAGACCACTGCGGCGGCCCCCGGGCAGGTCTCGACGATGGTTCCCACCGGCGCCTGCCGCCGCGCCTCTGGCAGTGCGGCGTCCATTGGCTGGTTGCCGGCGACCGGGATGAAGGCGGGGGCGCCGGGCCGCGCGTCCAGCGCCACCATGCGCTCGCGCCAGCCCTCCTCGGTCTGCACAAGCTGGCGCACGGGCAGGGCGTCGAGGAACTCATTGGCGACGATCAGCACCGGGCCATACATCGGGATGGTCGAGAGATCGTTGTGCCACTGCGCGAAAGGCAGCGAGGCGAGCTGGATGTCGCGCAAGGCGGTCGAGGTTTCGACCAGATGGATAGAGGGTGTCAGCCCGTAACGCTTTGCTGCCTGCAGCGCATCGCGGGCCAGCGTGCCCCGGCCGGGGCCAAGTTCGACGTAGTGCACTGGTTGTTCGCGCCCGGCGCGGATCCAGATGTCGGCCAGCCACAGCCCGATCAGCTCGCCGAACATCTGGCTGATTTCGGGCGCGGTGATGAAGTCGCCCGCGCCGCCCAGCGGATCGCGCGAATCGTAGTACCGCAGGTTGGATTCGCCCATGTAATGCATCAGGCTGATCGGCCCGGTGTTGGCGATCAGCCGTGCGAAAATCGCCGGCAGCGATTCGCGGTCCGCCGGCGGCTCGCTCATGCGGTACTGGCCGCCGCGCTGCCCAGGGGCGGTCTCAGCAGCGCCCGGATGGCGAAGAACAGCCCTACCGCGATCAGCGGCACGGTCAGCCACTGGCCCATCGACAGTCCGCTGCTTGCGGCGAATTCGGCGAGTTGCTGGTCGGGCTCGCGGAAATATTCGACGATAAAGCGTCCCGCGCCCATGCCGGCGGCGAACAGGCCGACCAGCAGTCCGGGACGGAAGCGGGCGGAGGTCTTCCAGAACAGCAGCAACAGGACCAGCAGCAGCAGCGCCCCTTCCAGCGCGGCTTCGTAGAGCTGGCTGGGATGACGCGCGAGCTGGAGCGGATCGTCGGGGAACACCATCGCCCATGGCACATCCCGCCCGGCAGCCCGGCCCCACAGCTCGCCGTTGACGAAATTGGCCAGCCTGCCCAGCAACATGCCGAGCGGCACGCTGACCGCGACATAATCGCACACCCGCAGGAAATTAAGGCCCCCGCGCCAGGAAACCCAGGCCAGCGCCAAGGTTGCGCCGATCAACCCGCCGTGGAAGCTCATGCCGCCGTTCCACAGCTTGAGCAATTCGAGCGGCTGCGCCCACAGCCCGGGCGCATAGAAGGTCGCATAGCCCAATCGTCCGCCCAGGATCACGCCCAGCGTGCAATAGAAGAACATGTCGTCGGCATGGCGCTGCGCCAGCGGCGCGCCGGCGGTTTTGATCTGCTTCATCGTATGCCAATAGGCGAAGACGATCCCGGCGAGATAGGCCAGGCTGTACCAACGCAGCTCGAAGACATAGAGGTCGATGCCCCTGGTCAGGCCGAGATCCTGCCAATAGATCGGACCGCCACCCTCGGATGCCGCAGCCAATAGTGACAGCACTGAGCTTACTCCCTACAAACATGCTGCGCCGTAGCGGCAGATGCGCTGCTTTGGCACAGGGGGACAAGGGATGTCATCCGGCACGATACATTTGAGCCGTCATAGCCGGGGAAATCCCCGGAGTGCGCGCGGGTAACCCCATGGCGACAGAACTCGACAGGCAGCTGAAAGACATCGTCGACCGGCTGACTGCGCCCGGCGGCCCGCTGGAAACCGGGACGGTCAAGCGCGACGGGCTGGACTATCTCGCCTTCAAGCAGGCTCCGCCCTCGCTGGCGGCGATGTTCGCTGCCACCTGCGCCAAATTCGGCGATGCGCCGTTTCTGGTGGATGGCGACACGCGCCTCAGCTTCGCCGAAACCCATGCGCTGGCGGCCCGCGTCGCCCGTGGCCTGATCGCCCGCCACGGCGTGCGGCGCGGCGAGATGGTCGGCATCGCCGCGCGCAATTCGGCGAGCTGGATCGTGCTGTTCATGGCGGTGGAAATTGCAGGTGGCTGCGCGGTGCTGCTCAACGGCTGGTGGACCGGCGAGGAGCTGGCGGGAGGCATTGCGCTCGCCGGATGCAGGCTGGTGCTGGCGGACAAGGAGCGCGCGGCGCGGCTGGAGGACTTCGATCACGGGGCGCAGGTCGTCACCTTCGGGCATGGCGATCCGGCCAAGGGTCTCGCGACCGTAATCGCGCAGGAAGGCGACGCTCCGCCTCTCCCCGAACTCACCGGCGACGATCTGGCGACCCTGCTGTTCACCTCGGGCTCAACCGGGGCATCGAAGGGCGCCTGGTCCGATCACCGCGCCGTGGTCAGCGGCGCGATGACCTATGCCGGGCTGTCGCTGACCGCGCTCACCCTGTTGACCGACCAGGGCCGGGCCCCCACCGAGCAGCCGGCGATCCTGGTCAATGTGCCGCTGTTCCATGTAACCGGGCTGGTGCCGCTGTTCCTGCAAAGCTTCCTGATCGGCCGCAAGCTGGTGGTGATGCCCAAGTGGGACGCGCGCGAGGCGATGCGGCTGATCGAGGCGGAGCGGATCACCTACTTCATTGGCGTGCCGCTGATGAGCTTCGAGATCGCCACTCATCCCGATCGTCGCCAATTCGACCTGTCGAGCTGCGCCTTCTACGCCGCTGGTGGTGCGCCGCGTCCGCCCGAACACGTCGCGCGGATTCGCGAGGCGCTGCCGCACAGCTATCCGCTGCTCGGCTATGGCCTGACCGAAACCAACGCCGTCGGCTGCGCCAATCTGACCGAGAACTACCTCGCCAAGCCGGGCAGCACCGGGCCCGCCATCCGCCCCTTGGTCGATATTGCAATCTTTGGCGATGACGGCGAGGCCCTGCCGCAAGGCGAGACCGGCGAAGTCGCGATCCGCTCGATCGCCAATTTCGGCGGCTACTGGAACAACCCGGAAGCCACCGCTTCCGCCATTCGCACCGACGGCTACTTCCTCACCGGCGATCTCGGCTATCTCGACGAGGATGGCTATCTGTTCATCGTCGACCGCAAGAAGGACATCATCATCCGCGGCGGCGAGAACATCAGCTGCATCGAAGTCGAACAGGCGATCTACGCCCACCCCGCCGTGGCCGAGGCCAGCGTCTTCGGCCTGCCCGACGAGAAGTTCGGCGAAGTGCCCTCAGCAGTCTATCTCGCCAAGCCGGATCACCAGCTCGATCCGGAAGAATTGCGCATCTTCGTGGCGGCGCATATCGCCGCGTTCAAGGTGCCGGTGCATGTCTGGCAGGAACACGAAGCCCTGCCCCGGCTCGGCACCGAGAAAGTCGACAAGCGGGCGCTGAAAGCGCGCTATGCCGATAGCGGAGGCGGCGCTAAGGGCAGCCCATGACCGAAAGCCGCATCCCCAATCAACGCGCCATCGTCGATCGCAGGGCGCTGGGCGATGCGATCGCCGGTCTGGTCGAGCAGCATGGCGGCGCGCGCGCCCGCCAGAGCATCGTCGAACTGCTGCGCCAGGCGCTGGACGACGGCCGCGCCGAGATCGCCCGCCGCCTGCTGGACAAGCCCACGGCCGGCAACGATTGCGCCGAAGCCCAGTCCTTCCTCGTCGATCAGCTGATCCGGCTGATTCACGACCATGTGATCGGCGACGTTTACCGTTCCAGCAACCGCAGCTCGGGCGAACGGCTGACGGTGATGGCGGTGGGCGGCTACGGGCGCGGCGAGATGGCGCCGCATTCCGACGTCGATATCGCCTTCCTCACCCCGTCCAAGCAGACCGCCTGGTGCGAGCAGGTGATCGAGGCGATGCTCTATTTCCTCTGGGACATGGGGCTCAAGGTCGGCCAGTCGAGCCGCTCGCTCGACGAGATGGTGCGCATGGGGCGCGGCGACCTCACCATCCGCACCGCGCAGCTCGAAGGCCGCTATGTCTGGGGCGACCAGGCGCTTTACGAGGAGGCGCAGCGCCGCTTCTGGGCCGATGTCGTGCAGGGCACCGAGAGCGCCTATGTCGCCGAGAAGCTCGCCGAGCGCAATGAGCGGCACAAGCGGCTGGGCGACAGCCGCTATGTCGTCGAGCCCAACGTCAAGGAAGGCAAAGGCGGACTGCGCGACCTGCACACGCTCTACTGGATCGGCAAATACATTTACAAGGTGCGCCGGGCCAGCGAGCTGGTTGAAGTGGGCCTGTTGACTCCGGCCGAATACCGCTCGTTCCGCAAGGCGGAGAACTTCTTCTGGGCGGTGCGCTGCCACCTCCACACCCTCACCGGCCGCGCCGAGGACCGGCTGACCTTCGACGTGCAGCGCGAGGTCGCCGCGCGGATGAACTATTCCGACCGCCCCGGCAAACGCGGGGTCGAGCGGTTCATGCAGTATTTCTTCCTCCAGGCGAAAGTCGTCGGCACGCTGACCGGCGTGTTCCTGGCCCAGCTCGACGAGCAATTCGCCAGGAAGCAGCGCAGCGGATTTCTGGCCGGCTTCCGCAGCAAGGCGCGCAAGGTCAGGGGCTATCCGATCGCCAATGGCCGCGTCGGCGTGCCCGGGCCGGACTGGTTCGAGCAGGATCCGGTGCGGCTGCTCGAAATTTTCGCCATTGCCGACAGCGAGGGCCTCTCGCTCCACCCCGACGCGATGCGGCTCGCCGCGCGCGACGCCCGGCTGATCGGCGCGGAAGTGCGCAAGGATCCGCGCGCCAATGCGCTGTTCATGGAGCTGCTCACCAGCCGGCGCGATCCCGAAACCGTGCTGCGCTGGCTCAACGAGGCTGGCATTTTCGGTCGTTTCGTCCCCGATTTTGGCCGGGTCAACGCGCAGATGCAGTTCGACATGTATCACCACTATACGGTCGATGAGCACACCATCCGCGCCATCGGCCTGCTCGCCCGGATCGAGAAGGGCGAGATGAAGGACGAGCACCCGCTGGCGGTGCGCATCGTCCACGACATCCAGTCGCGCCGGGCGCTCTATGTCGCGGTGCTGCTGCACGATATCGCCAAGGGACGCGGCGGCGACCATTCCGAACTGGGCGCCGATATCGCGCTGAAGCTCGGGCCCGCGGCTGGGTCTGGCGGACGAGGAGACCGCGCTGGTCAGCTGGCTGGTGCGCTATCACCTGCTGCTCAGCGACACTGCGATGAAGCGCGATCTCGCCGATGCGCGGACGATCGGCAATTTCGTCGCCGAAGTGGAATCGTTCGACCGGCTGCGCCAGCTCACCCTGCTGACCATCGTCGATATCCGCGCAGTCGGCCCTGGCGTCTGGAACAGCTGGAAACGCCAGCTGATCCACGAGTTATACGACGCCGCCGAGGAACGCATCCGCCTCGGCCATGTCCGCCACGGCCGGCGCCGAGCGCGTCGCCGCCAAGAAGCAGACGGTGCTGGCGCGGCTGGGCAAGCATGGCGGGCTTGTCGCCAAATTCGGCAAGCAGTTGGGCGATGCCTATTGGATCGCCGAGCCCGAAGACATCATCGCGATGAATTTGCAGCAACTTGCGAACGGCGACGCACCTCCGCTGGATATCGCTACGGAATATTATCCGGCGCGCGGGGCAACCCTGGTGACGGTGATCGCCTCGGACCACCCCGGCCTGTTCTACCGCATCGCCGGCGGCATCCATCTGGCGGGCGGCAACATCATCGACGCGCGCATCCACACCGCGCGCAACGGCATGGCAGTCGATAATTTCCTGGTGCAAGACCCGCTTGGCCGTCCGTTCATGGAAGCGAGCCAGCTCGCGCGAATCCGCACCTGCATCGAGGACGCGCTGGCCAACCGGGTCAAGCTGGTCCCCCAGCTCGCCGCCCGCCCGCTCGCGCGCCCCCGCGCCGACGCCTTCGACGTGGCGGCGCGGGTCGAATTCGACAACCAGGCGAGCAACCGCTTCACCGTCATCGAAGTCAGCGCCCGCGACCGCCCGGCGCTGCTCAACCGCCTCGCGCGGGCCTTGTTCGAGGCCAAGCTGATCGTGCATTCGGCGCATATCGCCACCTATGGCGAGCGCGCGGTCGATACCTTCTATGTCACCGACCTGCTGGGCGAAAAACTGGCGGCGGCGGGGCGGCTGAAGGCGGTGGAAGCCGGACTGCTGGCGGCGGCGGGGGAAGAGGTGGGGGTGGTGGTGGCTTGAGGGGCGTGCCGGCAAATAGGGACTGTCCCTATTTTCCCTGCAACCTCTCCACCGCTGCCTCCCGCCCGATCAACGGCAGCAGCGCCGCCATCTCCGGCCCGTGGTCATGTCCGGTCAGCGCCTGGCGCAGCGGCAGGAACAGGGCTTTGCCCTTGCGGCCTGTCGCTTCCTTGAGCGCGCCGGTCAGTGCATGCCAGGGGTCATCGCCCCATGCCAGACCTGCCAGCAGTTCTGCTGCCTGCGCCAGAAACGCCCGTGTCTCGGCGTCGAACTCCGGCGGCGTTACCGGGCCGGTGACCACCTGCCACCACTCGCCCGCCTCGCCGATATGGGCGAGGTTTGGGCGGATCGCCTCCCAGCCGGGCTCGCTCATCCCCGGCGGCAGCAGGTGCGAAACGCGCGCGAAGGGCAGGCGGTGGACGATCGCGGCGTTGAGCCGGTGCAGTTCGGCCTCGTCGAAGCGCGCCGGGGCGCGGCCGAAGCGGGCGAGGTCGAAGCTGGCGGCCAGCGCCTCGGCACCCAGCGTCGGATCGACCGGGTCGGACGTGCCGAGCCGCGCCAGCAGCGCGATCAGCGCTTCGGGCTCGATGCCCGCCTCGCGCAGTTCGGCCATGCCGAGCGAGCCGAGGCGTTTGGAGAGTTTGCCCTCCGTCCCGACCAGCAGCGCCTCATGCGCGAACCTTGGCGGCCCAGATTCTCCTTGCGCCCCCAGCGCGATGAACATCTGCAGCTGGGTGGCGGTGTTGGAGACATGATCCTCGCCGCGCAGCACATCGCTGATGCCCATGGCGATGTCGTCGATCACCGAGGGCAGCATGTAGAGCCAGGTTCCATCGGCGCGGCGGATGACCGGGTCGGACAGCTGCGCCGGATCGAAATGCTGCGGGCCACGGATGCCGTCGAGCCACTCGATCGGGCAGGCGTGATCGAGCTTGAAACGCCAATGCGGCGCCTCGCCCGCCGCTGCCCTGGCCGCGTGATCCGCCTCGGTCAGCTCCAGCGCCGCGCGGTCGTAAACCGGCGGCAAGCCCCGCCCCAGCCGCACCTTGCGCTTGAGCTCGAGCTCCTGCGCAGTCTCGTAACAGCGATAGACATGGCCCGATGCCGCCAGCCGCTGAAACTCGCGCTCATAGAGATCGAACCGCGCCGACTGCCGCTCCTCGCCGTCGGGATGCAGCCCCAGCCAGGCGAGATCGGCGCGGATCGCCTCGACATAGGCCTCGCGGCTGCGCTCCGCATCGGTATCGTCGATCCGCAGCAGGAACCGCCCGCCAGCCTTCTTCGCCAGCAGCCAGTTGTGCAGCGCCGTGCGGACATTGCCGACGTGGAGATGGCCGGTGGGGCTGGGGGCGAAGCGGGTGACGGTCACGTCAGCGGGCCATTTACGAAGGGCTCTGCGGGTTTGATCGTTAGCAGAACGGATAGCCACCATGCAGGAATTTGGTCAGGCTTGACTCGCACCGGCGCCCCGCGATGCGTCAGCATGCGATCTGCAATCACCGCAAGCAATCTGTGTGGCCGGCCCGCCTGGCTGTTGTCGAAGATCAAGGCAGAATCCGAAGCGGCGATTGCAGCCGGCAAATTCTCAAGGCAGCGATAATATCGAGAGACGATGCGATCCGGGGGTACATCGTGACCGCCGTGCGCGACGCGATTGGCCACCCGGAGCAAGTTGACCTCCGGCTTGTCGGTCGCGACGAAATATAGACGCACTTCGAAGCCCGTTGCTCGCGCCTCCTGCATGAATTCGATATGGGAGATGTGCGACATCACGGTTTCGAAGCTGTGGCTGACGCCACTTACCAGTGCTTGCGCACGGGCAGTTCGAACCATCTCCTGGGCTTGCCGAGCCACATCGACAGGATCGCCGGTCAGGCTCATTGCGATGTCGTCTGCATTGAAATAATTGCCAAGATCGACGCCCTGCACGTGGAGCGACGCGATCAGGGTGGATTTGCCCGACCCGTTCGGACCTGCAATTACCGAAAGGACCGGCACTCAGTTCAGGCCGCGGATTTCTTGGGTGCCCGCTCCGTACGCGCGCGCGCCAGGACTATCCTGCTGCGTTCCTGCATTTCGGCATCATCCATCGAGCCAATTTGCTCACCGTCATTAAGACGAGACTGAATGTCCTTGCGCACCGCTCTTTGGACAGCTGGCAGCGCCTTCAGGACATCTGATACTGACGAAACTGTCTTTTCCATGCGGCAAAGTATATCCGGCCACAGGTCAAAAAGCAAAGCCATTCACCCCGTCCGGAACGCATGGGTAATCGGATAACGCCGATCCCGCCCGAAATTCCGGCTGCCCAGCTTCACCCCCGGCGGGGCCTGCCGCCGCTTGTATTCGGCGATATGCAGCAGCCGTTCGATGCGGATCACGGTCTCGCGCTCGAAGCCTTCGGAGACCAACTGCTCGACGCTCTTTTCGTGCTCCACCAGCCCTAGCAGGATGCCATCGAGCACCGGGTAGGGCGGCAGCGAGTCCTCGTCCTTCTGGTCCGGGCGCAATTCGGCAGAGGGCGGGCGGGCGATGATGCCTTCTGGCATGACCGGGCCATCGGGTCCGAGGCCGATCCTGGGCTTATGCTCATTGCGCCATTTGCTTATGGCGAAGACCGTCATCTTGTAGGCGTCTTTCAGCGGATTGTAGCCGCCGGCCATATCGCCATAGATTGTCGCAAAGCCGACGCTCATCTCGCTTTTGTTGCCGGTGGTCAGCAGCATCGGGCCGAACTTGTTGGACAGCGCCATCAGGGTGACGCCGCGGATGCGGCTCTGCACGTTCTCCTCGGTAATATCGACGTCGCGGTCGGCGAAGCTGCCCGCCAGCATGGCGTCGAAGGCCTCGACCGCCGGGGAGATCGGGATCGTATCATGGCGGCAGCCGATCATCCGCGCGCATTCGGTGGCGAGATCGAGGCTGAGCTGGCCGGTGAAACGGCTTGGCAGCATAACGCTCCACACCCGCTCCGGTCCCAACGCGTCTGCGGCGATGGCGGCGCAGATCGCGCTGTCGATCCCGCCCGACAGGCCCAGCACCACGCCGGGGAAGCGATTGCGGTTCACATAGTCGCGTAAAGCCAGGACCATGGCGGAGTAGATGTCCTCGGGCCGCTCGGCCAGCGCGGCCACATCGCCCTGGTCGCAGCGCCAGCCCTGCGCGGTCTTGGTCCAGCGGGTGGTGACTTCCTGCTCCTCCCAGTCCTGCATCTGCACCGCCAGGCTGCCGTCGCCATTGACGACGAAGCTCGCCCCGTCGAACACCAGCTCGTCCTGCCCGCCGACGCGGTTGAGATAGGCCAGCGGCAGCCCGGTGGCGGCGGCGCGGCGCTTGGCAACGCCGTCGATCCGCAGCGCGTCCTTGTCTATCTCGTAAGGACTGCCATTGACGCAGAGGAACAGCTCCGCGCCGAAATCGGCGAGGTGCTTGCACACGTCCGGGTGCCAGATGTCCTCGCAGATCGGCAGGCCGATCATCGTGCCGCGAAACACGATCGGCTCGGGCAGCGGCCCGGGCTGGAACAGGCGAACCTCGTCGAAGGTGCCGTAATTGGGCAGCTCGTGCTTGAAGCGGATCGCCGCGACCTTGCCCTGGTCGAGCAGCGCGACGCCGTTATGCAGCGCCCCGTCCTGGACGAAGACGCTGCCAACCAGCATCGCCGGCCCGCCGTCGGCGGTGGCGGCGGCAAGCTTGTCCAGCTCGGCGGCGGCGCGCTGGATCAGCGCAGGCTTGAGGATCAGGTCTTCGGGCGGATAGCCGATCAGGTGCAGTTCGGGAAAGACGATCAGGTCGCTGCCCCCATTTGGCCCTTTGGCGGCCCGATCCCGCGCGGCGAGCATGCCCGCAGCATTGCCGGCGAGATCGCCGACCGATTGATTGAGCTGGGCGAGGGTGATCTTGAGCGTGTCTGCCATTGCCGCGTGATGCCGCGAAGTTCGGGCGCGCGCAATGGGCGAGGGCGAGGCGGCGTCACCACATCGGAAGTGGGGCCGCCTCGCCTTCGCAGGCTACATCTTCTTTTCGGCGTCCGCTGTCGCCTTTTCGACCGCATCGCCGGCAGCGGCAGGAGCCGCCGACGCGGCGTCGCTTGCCGCGCCCGAGGCAGCTGCTTCGGTGGCCGCAACCTCGGCGGCGGGCGTGGCCTCGGCCTCGACCCCGGACATTGCTTCTTCGGCAGGCATTTCGACGTTTTCGGCCGAGGCCGCTTCGCTGGCCTTGTCGGAACTGCCGCAAGCGGCAAGCGCCAGCGAGGCGGCGGCAACCAGAGCGGCGGATGCAAATTTCTTCATGCAAAACCCCATGCAAAAGTGGCGCAGACTTCTTGCCCTCAGGGCGCGATCTGCGAAGCGGAGGCTAGTCCGGCGAATTGACCGAAGCAATCGGCCTGCGCCGGAATGTGCCGGAAATCCCCGGGAAAGGCCGCTCTTGAAATCATATAAAGAATTCTTTATATGATACCGCAACGAGATGACCATGCGGATCGACCCTCTCCTGCGCGCGCTTGCCGATCCGACGCGGCTGCGCATCATGCGCCTGCTCAGCGCGATGGAGCTGGCTGTGGGCGAGCTTGCCCAAGTGCTGGGGCAAAGCCAGCCGCGGGTCTCGCGCCACATCCGCATTCTGTGCGATGCCGGGCTGGCCGAACGCCGCAAGGAAGGCAGCTGGGTGTTCCTGCGCAGCGCCATCGGTGAGGGCCGCGCGCCGCCGCTGGGCGCCGCCGCCGCACGCCTCCTGGCGCTGGCCGAGGAAGGCGACGCCGCCTTCGCCGCCCGCTGCGCCGAGGACCGCCGCCACCTCGCCGCGATCCGCGCCGCGCGCGAGGCGACTTCGCAGGCCTGGTTCGCCCGCCACGCCGGTGAGTGGGACACATTGCGGGTGCTGCATGCGCCCGACGGGCCCGTGGAAGCCGCGCTGGAGCAGGCGCTGGGCGCCAAGGCGGTTGGGGCGCCCCTCGGCGCGCTGCTCGATGTCGGCACCGGCACCGGGCGCATGGCCGAGCTGTTCGCCCCGCGCGCCTGCCATGTCACCGGACTCGACAAGAGCCCCGAAATGTTGCGGCTCGCCCGCACCCGGCTGCAGGGCCTGCCTGCCGCCTCGATCGACCTGGTTCAGGGCGATTTCCTCGCGCTGCCCTTTCACGACGCCGCCTTCGACACCGTGCTGTTTCACCAGGTGCTGCATTATGCGCAGGATCCCGCCGCCGTGCTGGCCGAGGCCGCGCGCGTGGTCCGGTCCGGCGGGCGCATCGCCGTCGCCGATTTCGCCGCGCATGATCGCGAGGAATTGCGCAGCCAGCACGCCCACGCGCGGCTCGGCTTTTCCGACGAGCAGATGCTCGCTTTCCTCAGCCAGGCCGGCTTTGCCGCCGATCCGCCGGTGGCGCTGCCGGGCGGCACGCTGACGGTGAAAATCTGGACGGGGCGCAAGCAATCGGGCACGGGCGGCGCGATGAGTTCCGCCGCACCTGCACAGGCCGCCAGCCGATGAGCGCGCCCGCAACCCTGTTCGCCGCCCCGCGCGGAGACATCGCCGTCTCCTTCGAATTCTTCCCGCCCAAGACGGAGAAGATGGAAGAGCAGCTGTGGAGCGCGGTGGTCGAGCTGGCGCCGCTGCGCCCCAGCTTCGTCTCGGTCACCTATGGCGCCGGCGGCTCGACCCGCGAGCGCACCCATGCGACGGTCGAGCGCATCGTGCGCGAGACCGATCTGGTGCCCGCCGCGCATCTCACCTGCGTCGGCGCCAGCAAAGGTGAGATTGCCGAAGTCGCGGACCAATATTGGGCCGCCGGGGTGCGCCACATCGTCGCGCTGCGCGGCGATCCGCCGCCCGAGGCGGGCGGGCGTTTCACCCCGCATCCCGATGGTTATGCCAGCGCCGCCGAATTGGTCGCGGGCCTGCGGCGCATGCACGATTTCGAAATTTCGGTCGCCGCCTATCCGGAAGTTCATCCCGAAGCAGCGAGCGCCGTTGCCGATCTCGACAACCTCAAACGCAAGCTCGACGCCGGGGCCAGCCGCGCGATCACCCAGTTCTTCTTTTCGACGGACGCCTGGTTCCGTTTCCTCGACAAGGCGCTCGCCGCCGGGATTTCCGCGCCGATCGTGCCGGGGATCATGCCGGTGACCAGCTTTGCCGCGATCCGCCGGATGTCGGCCAACACCGACATCCCCAAATGGATGGAGGCGTTGTTCGACGGGCTCGACGAGCGCCCCGGCCCGCGCGCGCTGGTTGCCGCCACTGTCGCCGCCGAATTCTGCCGCAGCCTCTATGACGGCGGCGTGCGCGATTTCCATTTCTACACGCTCAACCGGGCGGAACAGGCTTATGCCATCTGCCATTTGCTGGGATTGAGAGCCAAACCATGACCGCTCGCGAAACCTTTCTGGCCGAGGCGGCCAGGCGCATACTCATCACCGACGGCGCTTTCGGCACCGAGATCCAGAACTACAGACTGGCCGAGGCCGACTATGCCGGCTCGCTCGGGCTGGCCAAGGACCAGAAGGGCAACAACGATATCCTCGCGCTGACCAAGCCCGAAGTGCCCGAGGCAATCCACCGCGCCTATTTCGAGGCCGGGGCCGATATTGCCGAAACCAACACCTTCTCGGCCAACCGCATAAGCCAGGCGGATTACGCCGCCGAGCATCTGGTGCGCGAGATCAATCTGGCTTCGGCGCAATTGGCGCGGCGGGTGGCGGATGAATTTCAGGCGAAGGATGGCAGGCCCAGGTTCGTCGCAGGCGCGATCGGCCCGACCAACAAGACCCTGTCGCTCTCGCCCGATGTCAACGATCCTGGCTTCCGCGAGATCGATTGGGACACGCTGGTCGATGTCTACCAGGAACAGGCCGCCGCGCTGGTCGAGGGCGGAGCGGATTTCATCCTGATCGAGACGGTGTTCGATACGCTGAATGCCAAGGCCGGGGTGATGGCGGTGAAGCGGCTGGAGCAGGAATTGGGCCGCGAGGTGCCGATCATGCTGTCGATGACGCTGACCGACCTGTCGGGGCGCAATCTGTCGGGCCACACGGTCGAGGCGTTCTGGCACGCGGTGCGGCATGCCAGGCCGGTGACCATCGGGCTGAATTGCTCGTTCGGCGCAACGCAACTCAGGCCGCATGTCAAGGTGCTGTCGGAAATCGCCGATACGCTGATCATGGTCTATCCCAACGCCGGCCTGCCCAATGAGCTTGGGGCTTATGACGAAATGCCCGAGACCACGGCGGCGCTGGTGCGCGAATGGGCCGAGCATGGCCAGGTCAATATCCTCGGCGGCTGCTGCGGTTCGACCCCCGCCCATATCGCGGCAATGGCGCAGGCGGTGGCGGGGCTGAGGCCGAGGAAGCTGCCGGCGCTGGCGCCGGTGACGCGGCTGGCCGGGCTGGAGCCGTTTGTGATGGCTGCGTGAGATGTCACCTCCCCCCCTACCCGAAGGGGAGGGGCAACGAGACTTGGCAGCTTGCTGCCTAGTCGCAGTGGGGTGGGGGCTCGGCGCTGGCGGTGAACCCCCACCCCAACCCCTCCCCACCGGGGAGGGGTTTAAGGATTACGAATGAACGATACCCCCTCAACCGCCCGCCCCAGTGGCTCCGCATTCGTCAACATCGGCGAACGCACCAATGTCACCGGCAGCGCCGCGTTCAAGAAGCTGATCCTCGCCGACGACTATGCCAAGGCGGTCGAAGTCGCGCGTCAGCAGGTCGAGAACGGCGCGCAAGTGATCGACGTCAACATGGACGAAGGGCTGCTCGATGCGGTCCACGCCATGACCACCTTCCTCAAGCTGATCGCCGCCGAGCCCGATATCGCCCGGGTCCCGGTGATGATCGACTCGTCGAAGTGGGAAGTGATCGAAGCCGGGCTGAAATGCGTCTCGGGCAAGCCCATCGTCAATTCGATCTCGATGAAGGAAGGCGAAGAAGCCTTCCTCACCCACGCGCGCAAATGCATGGATTATGGCGCGGCGGTGGTGGTCATGGCCTTCGACGAGAAGGGCCAGGCCGACACCAAACAGCGCAAGGTCGAAATTTGCGAGCGGGCTTACAAGCTGCTGCTCTCCATCGGCTTTCCGCCCGAAGACATCATTTTCGATCCCAATGTGTTCGCGGTCGCCACCGGCATCGAGGAGCACAACAATTACGGCGTCGATTTCATCGAGGCGGTGAAGGAAATCCGGCAGCGCTGCCCGCATGTGCATTTCTCCGGCGGACTATCGAACCTCAGCTTTTCCTTCCGCGGCAACGAGCCGGTGCGCCGGGCGATGCATTCGATCTTTCTTTATCACGCCATTCCGGCGGGCCTCGACATGGCCATCGTCAATGCCGGTCAGCTCGATGTCTACGACCAGATCGATCCGGAACTGCGCCTCGCCTGCGAGGATGTCATCCTCAACCGCGATCCAGACGCGACCGAACGCCTGGTCACGCTCGCCGAGAAGTTTCGCGGCACCGATGTCGCGCAGGAAAAGGCCGCCGAAGAATGGCGCGGCTGGGAAGTTGCCAAGCGGCTCGAACACGCGCTGGTGCGCGGCATCGACATGTATGTCGTCGAGGACACCGAAGAATGCCGCCTCGCCTTCGCCCGCCCGATCGAGGTCATCGAAGGCCCGCTGATGGACGGGATGAACGTGGTCGGCGACCTGTTCGGCAGCGGCAAGATGTTCCTGCCGCAAGTAGTCAAATCGGCCCGCGTGATGAAGAAAGCGGTCGCCCACCTGATCCCGTTCATCGAGGCGGCAAAGGAGCCCGGCGCCAAGGCCAAGGGCAGGATCGTCATGGCCACGGTCAAAGGCGACGTCCACGATATCGGCAAGAACATCGTCGGCGTCGTGCTGCAATGCAATGGCTATGAGGTGATCGATCTTGGCGTCATGGCGCCGTGGTCGACGATCATCGAAACGGCAAAACGGGAAGATGCCGACATTATCGGTCTGTCCGGCCTGATCACGCCCTCGCTCGACGAGATGGTCACCGTCGCCGAGGAAATGCAGCGCGCGGGCTTCACCATTCCGCTGCTGATCGGCGGAGCGACCACCAGCAAGGTCCATACCGCGCTGCGCATCGATCCGGCCTATGAAGGCCCGGTGATCCATGTGCTGGACGCCAGCCGCGCGGTGGGGGTCGCCTCGCAGTTGCTGTCCGACACCCAGGCAGAGCGCCTTCATCGCCGCCACCGCCGCCGACTATGAACACGTCCGCGAAGTCCGCGCCGGCAAGGGCCAGAGCGCGCTGCTCAGCCTCGAGGACGCCCGCGCCAACGCCTTTGCCGCCGACATGAGCGACATGGCTGCGCCGCCCGAACAGCCGGGCGTGCATGTCTTTGAAAACTGGGATCTGGCGGACCTGCGCCAATGCATCGACTGGACCCCGTTCTTTCGCGCCTGGGAATTGGCCGGCAATTTTCCCGCAATCCTCAAGGACGAAATCGTCGGCGAGAGCGCGCTTAGCCTCTATCAAGACGCACAGGCGATGCTCGATACGATCGTAAGCGAAGGATGGCTGACGGCGAAGGGCGTCGCCGGTTTCTGGCCCTGCGCGCGGCATGGCGACGATGTCGAGATCTATCTGCCCGAGGAAGAGCGGCACATCCGATTACCGTTTCTCCGCCAGCAGGTGAAGAAAAGCCGCGACCGCGCCAATTTCTGCCTCGCCGATTTCATCAGCCGCGACGGCGACTGGATCGGCGGTTTCGCGGTCGCCATTCACGGCATCGAACCGCATCTGGCGCGCTTCAAGGCGGCGCACGACGACTACAACGACATTCTGCTCAAGGCGCTCGCCGACCGTTTCGCCGAGGCCTTCGCCGAGCGCCTCCACCAGCACGTCCGCACCACTTTGTGGGGCTATGCGCCGGGCGAACAGCTGACCAATGCGGCGCTGATCAAGGAGGAGTACCGCGGCATCCGTCCGGCGCCCGGCTACCCCGCCTGCCCGGACCACAGCCTCAAGCCGATCCTGTTCGAGCTGCTGAACGCAACTGGAAACGCCGGCATCACCCTCACCGAAAGCCAGGCGATGCTGCCCACTGCCGCCGTTTCAGGCTTCTATTTCGCCCATCCGGAAAGCCAGTATTTCGGCGTCGCCCGCATCGGCCGCGACCAGCTGGAAGACTACGCCCGGCGGCGCGGGGTCGATCTGGCCACGGCCGAGCGCTGGCTGCGGCCCAATCTCGATTGAACTCGATCGGGCCAGCGTCCCTACCTCGCCACCTCCACTCGCACGGTGGTCGAGGCGAGGTCCACTGCCGACCCGGTCGGGTTGAACAACACCACCGTCACGGTATCGGCCGCCGAAACGTATCCGCTCGCGACCAGACCGGCGAGGTCGATGCCGAACGATAGCGCAACGACCTGCATGCCCAGCGCCGCGCCGGGGACTGTCACCGTGGCCGTCGCGGTGCCTGCGGCAGCGATCGCGGGCGCATCATGGGTGGCGGAACCGGTGAAGCGCTGCGCAAGCTGCGTCGAATAGCCTGCCTCGATCCAGGTCGCCTTGAGCGTGTCCCAGCGCAGATCGATGTAATCGCTGTGCCGCCAGGCGATGCGGTCTTCACTCAGCAGCGCGCCCGCGCCAGACTTCGCCAGCTTGATGGCGCGGTCGGTCGCATAGTTGCAGATATTGTAGACCCGCGCCCTCTGTCCCTGCTGGAAAGGCCAGCTGTTGACCAACGTCATCGCGAATGTCCCGTCCGCCAGGGACTGGACATAGTTCGGTCCCGGAATCAGCGTCGCAGCGAAATCGCCGCTCGGAAAGGCGAGGGCATTGGCGCCGTAAAGCGAAGGATCGGTCGGGCGGAAATCGTCGGTGTCGATCAGCGGCCAGGCAAAGCCGGCCACCGGCGTGCCGAAGGGAAAAACCGGCGCTGCCGCTTCGCCCGAGAGCGTGAAGCGGCAGGTCGCCGCATCGATCAGGCCGGAGTTGAAGGCCATCAGCGACTGGAAGGTGTAGCCGTTGTCTTTGGCGTGGGCGGTGCGTCTGCCGGCGACACGGATCGATATGTTGCGCGGGGTTTCGTAATATACCCCGGCCGGGCAGTCCGGCACCTGCGTCGTCGCATTGCCGAGACCGTAAACGTTGAGCGCGTGCCAGTTGCCGCTCCGGCGATCGACCCAGCATTCGAGATCGAGATCGACATCGCTCAGTTTGCCGAAGTTGACGAACGATGCCGAGGTATCGACCAGCACCAGCTTGCCGCGCAGATAGCCGGTGATGAACATGTTCGCGCAGTTCTCGACCCGTGTTCCCTGGAACTCGATCCACGACGGCGGCTTGGTCGTCTCGCGCCATGGATAGGAGAAGTAGTAGCCGGATACCACGCCGGTGGCGGCGCTGCCCCCGCCGCCGATCAGCGAGAGCTGGCCGCTGTCGTAGAACCTGCCGCCGATAAAGGTCATACCCCAACCGCCCATGATTTCGGCGGCCTGGGTGCTGCGGCCCGCCTGCAGATTGATATGCACGCCTCTGGTTCCCGCCGTTCCGGGGTTGAACGCGCTGCTTGGCGAGCCGTCGAACACGCAGTTCTCGGTCAGCAAATCGTCGACGTTCATGCTGCCGCCGAGGTAGAAGATTTCGCCGCCGAAATTGCGCATGGTGACATTGCGCAGCGCGACCCGGCGCACCACTGCATCCTGCACCCTGAAGCCCTTGTGCGACAGGTCCATCACGGTGACCCCGGGGTCATAGGGCAGCCCGCCGTCCACCTCGATGTCTTCCATCGCCACCCAGTCCATGGAGCTTGCGGGCCATGCGTAGAACGCCGGTCCGCGCCAGGGCGAGCCATCGACGGTCTGGGTGACGGCGGTGTTGGCCCCGCCGGTGGAATTGTAGAGATTGAGTTTGGTGCGCCCGCGCACCCCTCGCAGCATCAGGTTTTCGCGGGTGACCAGATAATTGCCCGCCCCGTCGTAGCCCGACAGCCCGTTGCCGCGCAGCGGGCACCACAGCGCATAGGTCCTGGCGAGCAGCCGCACCTCGCGGATGCCCACCGCATTGGCATAGGCGATCGCCGCCTGGCACGCGGGCTGATCGTTGGTCGCGCCGTCGCCCGCCGCGCCGCCCTGCTCGACCGTAATCCCGCCATTGCCATCGGGCAGCAGCCGCCAGAAGCGGCCATCCAGCGATTGCTTGCAGAAGCGTGGGTGCGTCTCGGCAAGCGCCGGGGTGGCCAGCTCGTCGCTGACATAAAACCCGGCGCCCTTGCCGGGGGCCGCATAGCCGCTGGTCTGGATAAACCCGACGGTCGCGGCAAGCCGCAAGGTGGCGATGCCCGCGCTCGATGCCGCAATCGGGGTGGTGGAGACGGCCAGCGCTCGCGCGATCAGATCGACGCTCATCGGGCGAGCCAGCCATCGCCATTGCCCGGGCAAACCGCAATATCGGCACCGAGCCGCATGGCAGCGTCGCTTGCGGCCCTAATCGCGCCGCAGCGGCTGCCGGATGGAGATGCATGGGGTATCGACGGCATGGTTGCTCCTGGCGAATCGCAAGAAGTCAAAATTAACCTATTCGGCAATATGTAGGACAGATAATTCCTTTATTGGTAAATTATCCGGCGGCGCCGCGTCGGTCTCGGCGCCGCCAGGCGCGGGGCGGCGGGCATCGGCGGACAGAATCGCGTGTTCGGCGCCGCGCTCAGCGGAGGCGTCCTGCTCTTGCCGCTTCAAGCCGCTTGCTTCCTGCGGCGACAGCGGCAATCTTCGCTGCAGGCCGGTTGCAGACGCGCTGTTCGGCGGCAAGGCTGCACTGGCGCAGACGGGGAAGGGGAAACCGTGGACTACAGATCGCTGGGAGCGTCGGGCCTGAACGTTCCGGTCATTGGCCTGGGAACGGCGAATTTCGGCGCGCAGTCCAAGACGGCCACCGGGCCCGGCGAAAAGACCGCTGCACGGCTGATCGACATCGCCATCGACCGGGGCGCCGCCTTTTTCGATACGGGCGACATCTATCCAGGGGCCGAAGAGCTGCTCGGCAAGCTACTCGGCAAGCGCCGCCAAGGCGTGCTGATCTCGGCCAGGGCCGGACTGCGCAGCGGACCCGGCCCCAACCAGACCGGCGCTTCGCGGCACCACCTTATCGCCGCCTGCGAAGCCAGCCTCAAACGGCTGGGAACCGACTTCATCGACCTGTTCCAGATCCATTCCTTCGATGGCCGCACCCCGGTCGAAGAGACGCTCTCCGCGCTCGAAGGCCTTATCCGCGCCGGCAAAATCCGCTACATCGGTTGCTCGAACTACGCGGGCTGGCAGCTGATGAAATCGCTTGCCGCCTGCGACCGTCAGGGCTGGCCGCGCTTCGTCTCGCAGCAGATCGCCTGGTCGCTGGCGGCGCGCGATTGCGAGTGGGAGCTGATGCCGCTGGCCGCAGACCAGAATGTCGCGAGCCTGGTCTGGGGACCGCTCGCGGGGGGCGTGCTGGCGGGCAAATACGGGCGTGGCGGCTTGCCGGTCGAAGCGATGCAGCGGGAGAGCAGCACGATCGGCGGCATGCCTGCCAGGCAATTGCTCGATGTTATCGACTGCCTCGGCGAAGTCGCCCGCGAAACCGGCGCAAGCCAGGCGCAGGTGGCGTTGGCCTGGCTGCTGCAACGCCCGACGGTGGCGACGGTCTTCACCGGCCCCAGCAGTCCGGAGCAATTCGAGGAAAATCTCGGCGCGCTCGAACTTCGCCTGACTGGCGATCAGCTGGCCCGGCTCGACGAAGTCAGCTCCCGGCCCGCGCCCTATCCGCTATCGTTGCAGCTTGGCGCCGGGTCCGAACGGATCGTCCGGCCGGGCGCTCCGGCAAACGTCCGGGTGGACAGGGCGCTTCCGGTTCCCAGGACAGCAAGCTAAGCCGACGAAACAAGGAGAGACCAATATGGCCGACGATCCGAACCAAGCTGCGCTGCGCGTGCCCGAACGCCTGCTGCCGGTACCCAGGCATTTGAGCCCGCAGGCACAGGCTTTCCTTTCGGCGCCCCGTCCGGCGGGGGCCGGCTATCCAGCGCTCGACGATGCCGAAGGCTGGCGCCAGCACATCGCGGCTGGCGATCGCGGGATTCTCGAAAACTACCTTGCCCATGTGCCCGACATTGCTGGCAAAATCTCCGAAGTGCGCGAAGGCGAAGCGCGCGGCTTCGAGATCGTTCCCGAAGGCGTTGCGCCGGACGATCGCCGGGTCTATCTCGAAATCCACGGCGGCGCGCTGATCATGGGCAGCGGCGCAGTCTGCCGCAAAATGGCGATGGCCACCGCCGCGCTGCACCAGGTCCGGGTGGTGACAGTCGATTACCGCATGCCGCCCGATCATCCTTTCCCGGTGGGGCTCGACGATTGCGTCGCCTTCTACCGCATGCTGTTGCGCGACCATGCCCCCGGCGAGATTGTCGTTGGCGGCGGTTCGGCGGGCGGCAATCTGACTGCCGCAATGCTCTTGAAGGCGCGCGACCTCGGTTTGCCGATGCCGGCCGGCGCGGTGCTATCGACCCCGGAAGTGGACCTCACCGAATCGGGCGACAGCTTCCAGGTCAACGCCGGGATCGACGCCATGGGCAGCCTGATGCAGGCGAATCTGCTCTATGCTGCGGGCGAGAGCCTGTCGCACCCCTATGTCTCGCCGCTGTTCGGCGATTTCACCAAGGGCTTCCCGCCCGCGATCGTCTCGGCGGGAACGCGCGACATGTTCCTCTCGAATGCCGTGCGGCTGCACCGGGCGCTGCGCAAGGCGGGGGTTCCGGCCGAGCTCCACATCGTCGAGGCCGCCGTCCACGGCGCGTTCGGCGGCGCGCCCGAAGATGCGGAGCTTGCCGCCGAGTTCAAGGCGTTTTGCGAGAGGTGCTGGGCCGGCCGCTACTAGCCAAAGGCATTCGGGTGAGAACGCGCTGCCTTGCTGCCCGCGATTGCGGCGCAGGCAAATCTTGTGCAACCGCGCCGCGAGGGGCTAGGATAAGGCGAAATGCCGCCACGGACACCGAACCGGGGGCAAAGGAGGACGATGCGATGGCCGCTATCGAAGTGCACGCGCTGGACGAGAAACTGACCTTCGGCGCCCGGGTCACCGGAGTGACGCGAGAGGCGCTCCAGGACCAAGCCATCCGCGCCCAGCTGAAGCAGCTGTTCGAGGATCGCGGCGTGATCCATTTCGAAGGGGTCGAGCCCACGCCGGAGATGCAGGTCGAGGTCAGCGAAGTGTTCGGCCCGCTCAAGGAGCATCCGGTCGCCAGCGTCCAGCGCGCCGATGGCGAAAACCTGCCCGGGGTCATCGCGATAACCGCAGGGCCGGACATGTGCGTCGTCGAGATCGACGGCGAACAGCTGATCACCTGGCAGCCGTGGCATTTCGACCATGCCTACAACAACGAACTCAACCGCGCCGGGGTGCTGCGCGCGATCACCATCGCCAAGACCGGCGGGCGCACCGGTTTTGCCGACGGCATCCAGATCTACAACGATATGGACCCGGCGATCCGCGCCAAGGCCGAGGGCATCGAGATGCGCTACAACCTCGATCTGCGCTATGGCGAGCAGCGCTTCGGCCTGCCGGCGGGCTTCCGGGTGATCCGCAACCACGCCAGCCTGCTGCACGAGATCACCAAGGACGATCCCTGCTCGATCCACCCGGCGCTATGGACCAGGGATACCGGCGAAAAGGTGTTCCACATGACCCCCTATGGCTGCCGCGGCACCGTCGCCGACAGCAGCGATGCGGTATACGAGCAGCTGGAGGAAATCTGGCAGGAGGCGATGCGGGTGATCAAGCCCTATCACCATCGGTGGCAAGCGACAGATATGGTGATCTGGGACAATTGGCGGGTGCTGCACGAAGCCACCGGCTGCCCGCCCGACGAGGAACGCATTGTCCACCGCACCACGATCGAGGGCGACTATGGCCTCGGCCGGTTCGAGGAGCGGGAGCAGGCGGCCTAGGCCGCCCGCCCGTCGGCCCCTACTTCAATCCGAAGAACTTCTCCGCGCAGCCCGCGACGATCCAGTCCATTTCCGCCTTGGGCACGCCGGCAAAATTCTTGGCGATCACCGCGTGGCTATGCGGGAAGGTCGTCTCCGAGTGCGGATAGTCGGACGACCACATGATGTTCTTGCAGCCCGGCTTGTGGCGCAGCTCCACCCCGACCGGATCGCTGATGAACGAGGCGTAGACGTTCCGGTCGAAATAGAAGCTGGGCGGGTGCTCGATCTTGCACTCGGTCCAGTGGCGCTGCATTTCCCAGGTGCGGTCCATATATTCGCAGGCCCAGGGGATCCAGCCGACGCCGCTCTCGATCAGCCCGATGCGCAGCTGCGGGAAGCGGTCGAACACGCCCGAATAGAGCATGATATTGATCATCTCCAGCATGGCCGGTTTGCCCATCGGGATGTCGGGCAGGAAATTGGTCTTGTCCTTGAAGCGGCTGGTGCGCGCGCCGAGGTGGAAGGTGATCGGCATGTCGAGCTCGACCGCCGCCGCCCACAGCGGATCGAATTCGGGATCGCGATACTGGCGCGTGCCATTGGCGTCGCCGGTCATCGCCTGCCACACCGCGCCTTCCTTGGTGAACTGGTGCGCCGATTGCGGGAAGGCTGGGATGTTGACCGCGACATCGCCGCGCGCCTTGGCGTCGCGCATGCCCTTGATCGTCAGATCGACATCGACCGTGGTGAGATAGGCGCAGGCGAACATGCGGCCATTCGAATCGGCGCAGAAATCCGACTGCCAGCGGTTGAACGCATCGAAGCTGTCGAGATAGAGTTCGAGATTGCCGGTGCCGAGCGGACCTCCGCCGAAGCACACTGCCTTGTCGATCCCGTCGCGGTCCATGTCGTCGAGCCGCGCGCCGACCATCCAGCCGCCGCTGCGCATGTCGGAAAGCTTGCCGGCGTTCTTGTATTTGTCGAAAGTGCGGCCCGCCTGGCTCTGCATCAGATTGACCGCGCGGCGCGCGCCTTCGAACACGATATAATCGCAATCTTCGCCGCTCTCTACCGTGGGCGCAAGATCGCGGAATTTGGGCGAGAGATATTCGGCCCAGAAAGTCGGCGGCGGGGTGACGTGCACATCGGCATCGACGGTGTAGTCGGCGAAGCGCGGCTCGGCTTCGAAGGTGCGGTTTACGTCGAAATCGGCTTCGGCCATGGTTTTTCTCCCATTCGTTCCTGCCGGGCTAACATTGGCGCGACGCCTTGGCAAACGGCCAACGGCGCATCTGGGGCATTGGCTGCCTTCATTGGATGAACGGAAAACTCATGCCCGGTCGCGATCCCAGCGTATGGGGTCGGCCAGCAGCATGGGCAGCTCTGCCGACGAAATGCCCGACCTTTGTCCGTTGGCATGGAGCAGCACGACGCGGCCAACCCCCGGCGTCGCGACAACTCCGGTCACCGTGTCGATCCAGGCATGCAAGGTTGCCCGCCTGCGCGCCAGAGCTGCTTGTTCCGTCGTCGCCTCGCTGGAAACCTCAAGCTCAGCCTCCAGCTGGATCACGCGTGCGATGGCCTCATCGACCGGCAGCTGGGTTCGGTTTTCGTCCATAGGGCCTTTCCGCTCGCAGCCATTGTGGCATAACCGGCTCCGCAAAGGGAGAGCGAAGTCATGGATTATGTCTCGGTCGCCGAGGCGCGCAGCATGCCGGGCCTGAGGCTGGCGCTTAGCGCCGGCACATGCGGCCCCTGGGGCGAAGCCGCCAAGGCGGTGTTCAAGGCGCGCGGTGTGGCCTTCGTGCCGGTGCGCCAGCACATCATGCAGGCCAATGAGGAACTGGTCGAATGGACCGGTTTTCGCAATGCGCCGGTTGCGGTCTACGAAAACGAGCCCGGTGTCGCGGGCTGGACCGAAATCCTGATGCTGGCGGAACGGCTGGGCTCCGGTCCCTCTTTGCTGCCTGCCGATCAGATCGAGCGGATGCTGGCGCTGGGCATCTCGGCGGAGATTTGCAGTCCCGGCGGCTTCGGCTGGGAGCGGCGCCTGTCGATGATGAACCCCGACCGGCCGCTGCGGTCGGGCGACGGCAAGGACTTCATGAGCCGCGCCTATGGCGTGCGCCCGGGGGTTGCCGAACAGGCGGCGCGGCGCGTGATCGCCATTCTCGAGGGTCTCGCCCGCCAGCTCGCGATCCAGCAGGCCACAGGCTCGGAGTATTTCGTCGGTGACAGCCTGTCGGCCCCCGATCTCTACTGGGCCTGCTTCTCGCAGCTGGTCGGCCCCTTGCCCGAGGAGCAATGCCCGATGGGGCCGGACATGCGGGCGGTATACAGCTATATCACGCCCGAAATTGCTGCGGCGGTCGACCCAATCCTGATCGAGCACCGCGACCGGGTTTGGCAGCGGCACATCGGGCTGCCGATGGAGTTCTGACGGATGAAACCAGGGAATTGTTGGGCATGACCAACCGGCAACAGGCCGTGGGCATGTGGCTGCTGGCACTGGTCTTTCTCGGGGCTTTCGCGCTCAATATCGATTTGCGCGATTCCGGCGAGGCCTACCGTCCGCTGCATATCTTGCTGTGCATTCCGCTGGCGATTTATTCGGCGATTGTGGGAGTGATGAAATGGCTGACGGATTGAAGCCGGGTGGCCCGGCGTTTCACACCCCGGCCTTCGCCACCAGTTTCTCGCTCTCTGCCCAGAATCGCTCGACGAAGGCCGCGTCATCGACCACCGGATTGGGCGCGCGCGGCTGGCGCCGGTGCCAATAGCCGCCGCTGGTCATGCCTGCCTCCTCCGAGGTCGCCAGCCACAGGAGCGTATCCGCGCCCGCCGCCAAGGGCAATTTCTCGAGCGTATCGGTATAGGCCTTGGTCGACTCCTCGATGTCGTCGAAGAAATTCGAAGCGATCGTGCCGGGATGGAAGGAATGGGCAACGATCCCGTCCCCCGCCAGCCGCTTCGCCAGCGCCTTTGCATGCAGCACATTGGCCAGCTTGCCGCTGCAATAGGCCAGGCCATTGCTGTAGCCATCGAGGTTCTGCATGTCGTCGAGATTGAGCGTTTCGATGAATTCGCTGCCGTCGGACGAGGTGTTGATAATCCGCACTGTGCCCGCAGGTGCTCCATTGGCTGCCGCGCGCAACAGCGGCAGCAGGCGCTGTGTCAGCAGGAACGGCCCGAGGTGATTGCCGGCGAAATTCGCCTCATAGCCCTCCGGCGTCATCTCGAAGCGCGCGGGCATGCCGCCGGCGTTGTTGGCGAGGACATCGACCCGGTCGGTCAGCCCGGCAATCTCGCGCGCCAGCCGCTCGACCTCGGCGAACAGCGAGAGGTTGGCGCGGATCATCGTGACCTCCGCCCCCGGCGCCGCACTGGCGCGAATCTCCGCTTCCGCTGCCGCCAGCCGCCCCGCATCGCGCCCGGTGCCGATCACCCGCCAGCCCTGCGTCGCCAGCACCCGCGCCGCTTCCTTGCCGACGCCCGCGCTGGCACCCGTGACGACAGCGACACGTTCTGCTGACGATGGCATCCTTCGAACTCCCTGACAGTTGCCCGTTGCCCTGCCATAGGCCAGTAGGGAAATCCATGCACGCGCCGCTCGAGACTCTTCACGCCACTTTCGGATTCACGGCGTTTCGCGGCGTCCAGGCCGACGTGGTGGACCGTGTGCTAGCCGGGCGCTCGACCTTGGCGGTGATGCCGACTGGGGCCGGCAAGTCGCTTACCTACCAGCTGCCGGCGGTGATGAGCCACGGCACCTGCGTGGTGATCTCGCCGCTGATCGCGCTGATGCACGACCAGCTGCGCGCCGCCACGGCCAACGGCATTCGCGCCGCAACGCTGACCAGCGCCGACATGGACCGCGAGGCGACCATCGACCGGTTCCGCGCCGGGGAGCTCGATCTACTCTACGCTGCGCCGGAGCGCGCTTCGCAAGGCCATTTCCGCGATCTGCTGTCCAGCGCCCCGGTCTGCCTGTTCGCCATCGACGAGGCGCATTGCGTTTCCGAATGGGGTCACGATTTCCGCCCGGACTACCGCCTGCTGCGCCCGCTGATGGACGCCTTCCCGGATGTCCCCCGGCTCGCGCTTACCGCCACTGCCGACGCCGCGACCCGCGCCGATATTCTGACCCAGCTCGGCATTGCGGATGACGGGCTGATTGTCGCCGGATTCGACCGGCCCAATATCCGTTACATCGTCCGCCACCGCGAGAACGCCCTGCGCCAGTTGCGCACGCTGATGGCCGAGCAGCCGGGGCCGGGCATTGTCTATGCCCAGACGCGCAAGAAGGTCGAGCAGCTCGCCGAGCAGCTCGCCGAGGCGACCGGCCGCCCGGTGCTGCCTTATCACGCCGGGCTGCCGCCGCAGGAGCGCGCCGCCAACCAGGCGGCTTTTGTTGCCTCGGAAGACATGGTGATGGTCGCCACCGTCGCCTTCGGCATGGGCATCGACAAACCCGATGTGCGCTTCGTGGCCCATGCCGGCGTGCCCAAGTCGATCGAGGCCTATTACCAGGAAACCGGCCGGGCGGGGCGCGACGGCGACGATTCGGTCGCGGTGATGCTGTGGGCGGCGGCGGATTTCGCGCTCGCGCGCAAGCGGCTGGAGGAAGTCGAGGACAAGCGCCGCGAGGGCGAGCGGGCGCGGCTGGAGGCGCTGTCGGCGCTGGTCGAGACCGCCGGCTGCCGCCGCGCGCTGCTGCTGCGCCATTTCGGCGAGGATCCGCCCGCCAGTTGCGGCAATTGCGACAATTGCCTCGATGCGCCGGGCGTCACCGATGCCACCACCACCGCGCAGAAGCTGCTTTCTGCCGTCTATCGCACCGGCCAGAGCTTCGGTTTCGGCTATATCGAGAAAGTGCTGACCGGAAATGCCGACGAGCGCATCCTGCAGCGCCGGCATGAGCAGCTCTCGGTGTTCGGCATTGTCGATGCCGAGGAAGCCTTTCTACTCAAGCCGCTGTCCCGGGCGTTGCAGGCGCGCGGCGCTCTGGCGCCGACAGAACATGGCGGGTTGATGCTGGCAGGCGATGCCCGCGCGATCCTGAAAGGCGAGGTGCAGGTTCCCCTGGTGCTGGCGCCGCGCTCTGAACGCAGGAAGCGGCGCGAGCGGGGCGGCGGGGTCAATCCGGTCGGCGACCCGCTGTTCGACGCGCTGCGCTCGCTGCGCCGCGAGCTTGCCGCAGAGGCAGGCATTCCGCCCTACGTCATCTTCCACGATTCGACCCTGCGCGAGATGGCGGCAGCCCGCCCCGCCAGCCTCTCCGCCTTGGGAGAAGTCGGCGGGGTCGGGTCGCGCAAGCTCGAAGCTTACGGCGATTCTTTCCTGAACATTATCCGGCAGTACTGACTGCCTTGCCGCGCGTCTTCCACAGCGAGAAGACGATGCCGCCCGCGATCAGCCCGATCGTCACGCCCAGGCTCGCCAGCGGCGGGAATTTGGCCCCGCCCAGCAGGAAGTCGGCGATCAGGATTTTCGAGCCGATGAACACCAGCACCAGCGCCAGCGCATATTTCAGGTAGTGGAAGCGGTGGACCATCGCCGCCAGCGCGAAATAGAGCGCCCGCAGGCCCAGGATCGCCATGATGTTCGACGTATAGACGATGAAGGTGTCGGTCGTGATCGCGAAGATCGCCGGCACCGAATCGACCGCAAAGACGAGATCTGCCAGGTTGATCACGACCAGTGCCAGGAACAGCGGTGTCGCCGCGCGAACCAGTCTGCCGGTCGTCTCGTCGGGGACCTTCACGAAGAACTTCTCGCCATGCAGCTCGGACGTCACCCGCATGTGGGTCGATATCCAGCGCACCGCCGGGTTTCTCGCAATATCGGGCGTATGGTCGCTCGCCCACAGCATCCGGACGCCGGTGGCAATCAGGAAGCCGGCGAACAGATAGAGCACCCAATAGGCCTCGGCGACCAGCGCCGCGCCGCCCGCGATCATCAGCCCGCGCAGCACGATGACGGCAATGATGCCCCACAGCAGCGCGCGATACTGGTATTTCGCGGGGATCGCGAAGAAGGTGAAGATCATCGAGATGACGAAGACATTGTCGATCGACAGCGCCTTCTCGATAAAGAAGCCGGTGAAGTATTTGAGCCCGAGGTCCGCGCCCCGCTCGATCCAGATCCAGGCCCCGAAGGCCAGGGCCACGGTTATATAAAAAGCAGAGAGCTTCAGCGATTCGCCAATGCCCATCTCGCGGTCTTCCCTGTGCAGGAAGCCGAGATCGAAGGCGGTCAGGGCGACCACGATGCCGGCAAAGGCCAGCCAGAACCAGACTGGCGTTCCCAGCCAGTCGGCGATCAGCATTTCCATGGAATATTACCTTGCTGAAAAGGGGATGGAGCGTCGGCACGCTTCGGGGGGGAGGGGGAACGCGCCGACGCTCCGGACAGGTTCAGCGGCTGGTCGCGGGCAAGCGCGCCAGCTTTGCCAGCCTGTCCTTTATTGCCAGTTTCAGCTTCTTGAGCCGCACGATCTCGAACGGATCGGCAAGGCGGCCATGCTGCGCACTGCGCAGCAATTCGTCGAGCTTCTGGTGACGTTCCAAAAGCCGGTAAACGCGATTCGACATGCAAAATGCTCCCTATCGAACAGAAACAAAGCTCGATCGGATGCGCCGGCAGTCGGGCCAGGGTGCCGGAAAGGGGAGAAGCATCCGGACCCAATTGCATCGGCATCATCCGATGCGGTCCGACATCACGAGGCACATTGCCGTTTCCAGCCAATGCGCCGCGCCAGAGGGGCCCGGTCCGCGAATCGGTTTATAAGACTGGATCGGTCCGATTTCAAGGCGGAAGTGATGCGCGGCCTTGGCTTGCATACGGGCATTGCCGAATTTCACGGTTAATGCTGTTTTCCGGTACCTTGGCGGGTGCTAGGCTCGTTCGCCGAGGAGATTGGCATGAATCGCTTTGCCCAGCTTGCGCTCGCTTCTGCCGTAGCGTTCGCTACTTTGATGCCGGCCGTGACTGGATTGGCCGCTACACGGGCACCCTATTCGGTGGTCGAAACCGGGCGCGGCTATGACAGCCTGCAAGACGCGATCGATGCGATCGGCGACGGCGCCGGCACCATCGCCTTCGGCCCGTTCCGCTTCGAGGACTGCGCGGTGCAGACCCGCGGCGACATCTTCTACAAGTCAGTCGAACCGGGCCAGGCGGTGTTCGACGGGGTAACCTGCGAGGGCAAGGCCGCGCTGGTGCTGCGCGGGCGGCGGGCGCGGATCGAGGGCTGGTCTTCGCCAACATGCGCGTGCCCGACGGCAATGGCGCGGGCATCAGGCTGGAGAAGGGCGACCTTACGGTTTCGCAGAGCTGGTTCCGCGACAGCCAGGAAGGCATCCTGACCGGCAGCGACGAGGGTAGTTCGATTACCATCGACAAATCGACCTTCACCCGCCTGGGCACCTGCGAGGGCGCGGGCGGCTGCGCGCATTCGATCTACATCGGCGGATTACGGCTCGCTCACCGTAACCCGCAGCCGGTTCGAAGCCGGGCGCGGCGGCCACTATGTCAAGAGCCGCTCGCCCGCGCGTCTCCATCCTCAATTCGAGCTTCGACGATTCGGGCGGGCGCGAGACCAATTACATGATCGACTTGCCTGACGGGGCGACCGGCCGGATTGCCGGCAACTGGTTCGTCCAGGGCAAGAACAAGGAAAACTACTCGGCGTTCATTGCTGTGGCGGCGGAGGGCAAGGTCAATCCGTCGGCGGGCCTGGCGATCGAAGCCAACGATGCCCGGTTTGCGCCGGGAGTCAGCCGGGAAAGCACCTTCGTCGCCGATTGGTCGGGCGACCGGCTGGCGATTGGTGCCAACACCTTGGCCGAGGGGCTGAAGCGCAGCGACCGGCGTTAATCGGTCACAGCAAATGCCCCGCGCGGTCGCGCTTGGTCGCTAGGTAGCGGACATTGTGCGGGTTGGCCGGCAGCTGATGGGGCACACGCTCCGCCACTGAAACACCCTCGGCCTCCAGCGCCGCGACCTTGGCCGGATTGTTGGTCATCAGCCGCACTGAGCGCACGCCCAGCAGCGCCAGCATGCGCGCCGCCACCGGAAAATCGCGCGCTTCGGTGGGCAGGCCGAGCCGGTTGTTGGCATCGACCGTATCGAAGCCCTGATCCTGCAAGCGGTAAGCGCGCAGCTTGTTGATCAGACCGATGCCGCGGCCTTCCTGGCGCAGATAGAGCAGCACGCCCCAGCCGGAGCCCTTTCCGGCCTCCCCCGCCATGGCCGCGAGCGCCGAGTCGAGCTGCGGGCCGCAGTCGCATTTGAGGCTGCCGAGGATGTCGCCGGTCAGGCATTCGGAATGCAGCCGCACCAGCGGCGGGCGGTCGCCAGTCTGCCGGCCGACGATCAGCGCGACATGCTCACGCAGATCGTTTGCCGAGCGAAAGGCGACGATCTCGGCGACTTCGCTGGCGGCGATGGGCAGGCGGGCGCGGGCGGCGATGGCAAGGCTGGCGGTGTCTTTCCAGGCGGCAAGGTCTGCGGCAGCGACGCCCTGCGCCTCGCCGGGCGGATCGGGATCGACCAGGAACGCCGGCAGCACGCCCGCCAGCCGGGCCAGTTCCATCGCCGCTGCCGCCGCCTCGCGGTGGTCGAGATGCCCGGCCACAAATGGTCCCTTCATCGGGTGCAGCAGATCGAGCGCCGGGTCGGCGACAGCGCGGGCTTGGGCGAGATCGAAGGGTTCTGCTCCGCGGATCAGCACCGGCGCATCGGGCTCTGCTGCTTCGCGCTGGTTGGCGAGTTTGAGCGTGGCGGCCCGTGCGGCGGATATCAGCATGCGACGGGCGCCAATACTTTCGCCAAAGCCGGTTTCGGCGGGCAGCAGGGTGAAGGCCCCTTCGAACGCAATCGGCCAGCCATGGCGCAGCGCATCGAGCGCCAGAGCGACCTTGCGAGCCGGGGAGGGGCCGGGCGTGTTCAGAGATCGAACTCCGTGATCAGCGGCACATGGTCTGAGCATTGAACCCAGTCGCGGGTTTCCTCGATCACAGCATGCGCCTTGGCTTGCGGGGCGAGCGCGGGCGAGGCCCACATGTGATCGAGCCGCCGCCCGCGATCGCCCTCGCGCCAGTTCTTCGCGCGGTAGCTCCACCAGGTCCAGTTGCGCGCCGGGGCGGGGATCAGCTCGCGTCCGAGATCGGCCCAGCCATGCGCGTCGCGAAACCGGGCAAGGGTTTCCACCTCGATCGGGGTGTGGCTGACCACCTTGAGCAGCGCCTTGTGGTTCCACACATCGCTTTCCAGCGGGGCGATGTTGAAATCGCCGGTGATCAGCGTCGGCCGGTCGATCTTGTCCGCCCAGCGGGTCATCCGCTCGAGGAAATCGAGCTTCTGGCCGAATTTGGGATTGATCGAGCGGTTCGGTTCGTCGCCCCCGGCGGGGATATAGACGTTTTCCAGGATCGTGCCCTGCCCAGGACCCAGCAGTTCCACCCCGACATGCCTGGCCTCGCCATTGTCCTGCCAGTCATGCCGGCTGAACTCGCGCAGTGGGATGCGGCTGACCGTGGCGACGCCGTGATAGCCTTTCTGGCCATGCACCGCGCGGTGGGTGTAGCCCAGCGCGTGGAAGGCGGCGTGCGGGAACAGTTCCTCGACGGTCTTGATTTCCTGCAAGCACAGCACGTCCGGCGCGTGTTCGGTGAGGAAGCGTTCGACCTGCGGCATGCGCAGGCGGACGGAGTTGATGTTCCAGGTGGCGATCTTGAGCATGGCAAGGCTTTAGGTGCCTTGCGCGGCCTTTTCCAGTCCACTGCCGAATTCACGCCGGACACAAAAAAACCCTCGTCCCGGGGGCATGGGGACGAGGGTTCCTTTGTGCGTTCGTCACGCTTGACTAGGCGACCCACCAGGAGGCGCGGGCAACAGGGGGGAAACCCGCCTCAGGCCGCTTTGTCGAAACCATATGTAGGGATTTTTGGCTTGCTGCCAAGTGAACATCGTAGACATAAGTGTCGCAGCTTGTCGTATTGGCAGCACGTTGTGCGGCGATGCGTTGCCCCTCATCGACGAGCCGGGCGGCGCGGGTCATTCCATTGAAAAGCGTTGTCCGGCACGGCGACTCCGTACTGCTGGTTGGACAGGCGAATCGTCGTGCGCTTCTTCTGCGAATCGAGCATCACCCAGCTGGTCAGCTCCAATCCGCCCGGCGCGGAAGCCCTGCGAACGAAGATCAGAGTGATGACGCCGTATTCGGGATGACGCCGGTCCTTGACCTCGACGCTGACGACATTGGGATCGGCGGTCGGCTGGAGCCGGCCATAGCGCGCCACGTCGCGATTGGGGTCGAGCAGCGCGCCCAGCGGGCTGTTGCCGATCGGCCAGCGCTGCACCTGGCGCACTTCGTAATCGATCATCGTAAGCGCCTTGCCGTCCGAGACGATCAGCAGCGGATTGCCCGGGGCATACTGGAAGCGGATGCGGCCTGGCCGTTTCAGCGTCAGCACCCCGTCGGCGCGCTGGCCGTTGCGGTCGGTCTGGTTGAAGTCGGCGCGTAGGGTGGAAATGCCGCGCAGGGCGGCGACGGCCTCGTCGAGGGCAGCGGACGTCGCTGGCGCGGCCTGCGGTGCGGCTGGCGCCTGGGCGGCGATGGTTGTGGACAACGCCAAGCGCCGCCAAACCGGCGGCGCTGGCAAACCTGCGGAGGAAATGTTTGGTCACGATCATGCCCCAGCCCCTAGGAACCCGGGATTGAACTCGCCCTTAACCACCGGGCGGCTTACTTGATCTTGGCTTCCTTGAACTCGACATGCTTGCGCACGACGGGATCGTATTTGCGGAAGCTCATCTTCTCGGTGGTGTTGCGGGGGTTCTTCTTGGTGACATAGAAGAAACCGGTATCGGCAGTGGAGACCAGCCGGATCTTGACGGTTGCGGGCTTCGCCATGGCGCGTTCCTAATTCTTTCCAACAGCCGCACCGGATTCATACGAATTGGCGACCGGCCTCAAAACAGACAGAGCGGCGAAAGCACGCCGCCCTTGCAAGGCTGCGGCCATTGGCGCAGGCCCCCGCGAAAGTCAAGCACTTGCCGGGTCAAACCTTGTAAGGCGCGATGGGCTTCAGGGTGCGGAACTTCTCTGCTTCCGGCGCATGTCCCAGCGGCGGCATCTCCAGCGGCGGCGGGTCGATACTGGTATCGGGCAGCCGGTCGAGCAGGTCGCGAATCAGCGCAAGTCGCCCAAGCCGCTGGTCGTTGAAATCGACCAGCGTCCAGGGCGCATGTTCGGTGTGCGTTGCCTTCAGCATCGTCTCTCGCGCATTGGTGTATTCGCCATATTTTTCGCGCGCGGCGAGGTCTATCGGCGAGAGCTTCCAGCGCTTGAGCGGATCGGCGAGCCGTTCGGCGAAACGCTCTTCCTGCTCCGCCTGGTCGCAGGTCAGCCAATATTTGAACAAGAGGATGCCGTCGTCCGTCATCAGCCGCTCGAACGCCGGCACTTGCTGCAGGAAGCGCTTGATCTGCGCATCGCTGGCATAGCCCATGACTTTCTCAACCCCGGCGCGGTTGTACCAGCTGCGGTCGAACAGAACGATTTCGCCGGCGGTAGGCAGATGGGCGACATAGCGCTGGAAATACCATTGGCCCTTCTCGGCCTCGCTCGGCTTGGCCAGCGCCACGGTGCGGCAGTGGCGAGGGTTGAGCCTTTCTTCAACGGCCTTGATCGCGCCGCCCTTGCCGGCAGTGTCGCGACCTTCGAACAGGACGAGCACCCGCGCGCCGGTCGTCGTCACCCAGCGCTCCATCGCCACCAGCTCCTCCTCGAGCGGGGCGAGCAGTTCCTCGTATTGCTTGCGCTTGAGCTTGCCCATCAGCGGAATTCCCTTTCCAACCCCTGCCCCGTGCAATGGCGCGCTCAGCGCGGCCAAAGCAGCACAACCGCCAAAATACCAGCCGCAATCCGGTACCAGGCGAAAGGGGAGAAGCCGGCACGGCTGACATAGGCGACGAAGGCCTTGATCACCACCAGCGCCACGACGAAGGACACCGCAAAACCAATCGCAATCTCGCTCCAGCCGACCGGGCCGAGGCCCCCGGCCAGCGCCGCGCGGCTGTCCCACAGCTCCAGCGTGGTTGCGCCCATCATGGTCGGCACGGCGAGGAAGAAGCTGAACTCTGCCGCAGTGCGCCGCTCGATGCCCATCGCCAGCGCGCCCATGATTGTCGCGCCCGAACGGCTGATGCCCGGAATCATCGAGATGCACTGGTAGAGCCCGACGCCCAGCGCCTGGCGGGCGGGCAGCTGAGCGACGCCGCTCTTGGGCCCCGGCTTGGCCACCCGCTCGATCGCGAGGATGGCGATGCCGCCGGCGATCAGCGCCCAGGCGACCACCATCGGGCTGCCGAGCATGATGTCGATATAGTCCTTGAGCGCCAGCCCCAGCACCGCCGATGGAAGGAAGCCCAGCAGGATGTTGCGCAGGAAGGCCAGACTCTGCGGCGCGAGCTTCAACAGCCCCACGCCGACCGCCCAGAAAGTCCGCCAATATTGAACCACTACCGCCAGGATCGCGCCCAGCTGGATGACGACGTTGAACACTTTCCACTGCGCCGCATCGTAGCCGAAGATTTCGGCGGCAAGAATCAGATGCCCGGTCGAGGAGACCGGGATGAACTCGGTCAGCCCCTCGACGATGCCGAGCAGAATGGCGGTGAGAGTCAGGTCCATGGGGCGGCGACTGTCCGGGCGGAGGCGGCGAAGTCAAGCCGCCCGCTTTCGCCCGGCTCGCTTATCACCAGATGCGCACGCGCTTTTCCGGCGGCAGATAGAGCTTGTCGCCCGGCTGCACTGCGAACGCCCGGTACCATTCGTCGAAATTGCGCACGACGCCGTTGATCCGGTAGCGCTCGAGCGAATGCGGACCGACCACCAGACGCTGGCGCGCGCTCGCCTCGCGCGATTTGGCGCGCCAGACCTGGGCCCAGGCCATGAAGAAGCGCTGGTCGCCGGTGGTGCCGTCCAGCACCGGCGCGGGTTTGCCGTTCAGCGACAACTGGTATGCGCGGTAGGCCAGGCTGAGCCCGCCGAGGTCGCCGATGTTCTCGCCCAGGGTGAGCTTGCCGTTGATGCAGGCCTTGCCTCCGCCACTGCTGGCATCGTCGAACGGGCAGTAGCCGGAATATTGCTCGACCAGTTTGCCGGTCAGGACTTCGAAGGCGGCCTTGTCTTCCGGTCTCCACCATTCGCGCAGATTGCCGGCGCCGTCCGATTTCGCGCCCTGGTCGTCGAAGCCGTGGCCCATCTCGTGGCCGATCACCCCGCCGATCGCGCCATAATTGACCGCAGGATCGGCGGTGAGATTGAAGTAGGGCGGCTGGAGAATCGCGGCCGGGAACACGATCTCGTTGAAGCTCGGATAGTAGTAGGCGTTAACTGTCTGCGGCAGCATCAGCCACTCGGAGCGATCGACCGCCTTGCCAATCCTCGCGCGATCGAATTCCCAGCTCCAATTGCTGGCCGCAATACGGTTGGCCAGAGGATCGCTGGCGCTCAGGGCCAGACCTGCGTAGCGCTTGAATTTTGCCGGTGCGCCGATCTTGGCAGTGAAGGCATGCAGCTTGGCCTCGGCTTCGCGGCGCGTTTCTGGTCCCATCCATGCGAGATCGGCCAGATTGGCGGCCATCGCGCGGCGCAAATTGGCGATCAGCTTGGCCATTTCGCGGCGGTTTGCCGCAGGAAAATAGCGCCGGGCATAGAGTTGGCCTAACAGCTCGCCGATCTGACCCTCAACCGCCGATATGCCACGCTTCCAGCGCGGGCGCTGTTGCGGCTGGCCGTTCAGCAGGGTGCCGTTGAAGGCAAAACTGGCGGCATCGATCTCGGCAGGCAGCACCGAAGCATGATCGTCCAGGAACCGCGCCGCCATCCAGGCGCGCCAGCTGGCCAGCGGCGCTTCGTCGATCAGCTTGAGCGTTGCCGGGAGCCCGCCGCCCAGCTTGGCCGCCTGCTCGGGCGTTACCTTGGCTGCCGCCAGTTCGGTCTCGGTCGGGGGAATCTGTGGCACGAGGACGTAGGCGGAACCGGCGACGCCAAGATGATCGAGAAACGTCCGCGCCGCGCCGCCCGGGGACAACGCATCGACTTCGGCCATGGTCAGCTTGTTGTAGGTCAGTTCGCGGTTGCGGGCCGACGGTGCGGTCCCACATCGTCCGGGCCATGGCGGTTTCAAGCTCGAGCACGGTAAGCGCTGCGGCCCTGGCATCGGCATAGCCGGCCTTGCCGAGCAAGAAAGCCAGGTATTCGAGATATTTGCTGCGAATCTCCAGGTAGCGCGGGGTATCGAGCAGATAGAAGTCTCGATCGGGCAGGCCGAGCCCGCCCTGGCCGAAGATCAGGGCATAGCGGCTGCTGTCTTTGGCGTCGGCGGAGACCCCGGCGCCAAGCGGCGCGGCAATGCCAGGCGCGGCGAAGGCGCTCAGCAGGTCGTCGCGATTGCGGATCGCCGCGATCCGGTCGAGAAAGGGCTTGGCCGGGGCAAGCCCGCGCGCTTCGATCGCCGCCGTATCCATATAGGCCGAATAGACCGCAGCGATGCGGGATTGCGGCGATCCTGCTGGCCAGCTGCGCTTGCCGAGCTCCTCCAGAATTCCGCGAATCCGCTCTTCGGACAGGTCGTTGAGCACCGACATGGCGCCGATCCGGGCCTTGTCGTCGGGCAGCGCGTAAGTGTCGTGCCACTTGCCGTTGACGTGCCGGTCGAAATCGTCGCCCGGCTTGGTGGCGGGATCGTTGTACTCGGTCTGGATGCCGAATGCGCCCCATTCATGTTGACTGGGTGCGGCGGCAGCCGGCGCGGCAGCCAAGGCGATGGCGGCAAGCGAAAGCACCCGTGGCGCGGCGGCAAGCGGAGAATTGGAACGCGGCATGATCGATCCCGAAGTCATTGGCGGCGCGCACCCGGTGTCCGCGCTGAGGCCGAGTGCGAATTAGGTTTCAAACAGCCACTTGGGAAGCCTGTTCGACAGGCTGGATTCGCCGTTCGTCGAATTGCAGCGAGGCGAGCCGGGCATAGAGGCCGCCCGCCTTGCTCAGCGCCTCATGCGTGCCTTCCTCGACGATCCGGCCCTTGTCCATGACGACAATGCGATCGGCCTGGCGCACCGTGGCGAGGCGATGGGCGATGACCAGGGTGGTGCGGCTGGCCATCAGCCGCTCGAGCGCATCCTGAACCAGCGCCTCGCTCTCGGCGTCGAGCGCGCTGGTCGCCTCGTCGAGCAGCAGGATCGGCGCATCGCGCAGCAGCGCCCGGGCGATGGCGATGCGCTGGCGCTGCCCGCCGGACAGCCGCGCGCCGTCTTCGCCCAGAAAGGTGTCGAGCCCCTCGGGCAATTCGCGCAGGAAGCTCTCGGCATTGGCGGCGCGGGCGGCGTCCCAGATCGCCTCGTCGCTGGCGTCCCAATTGCCATAGCGCAGATTGTCGCGGGCGCTGGCGGCGAACAGCACGCCTTCCTGCGGCACCAGCGCGAAGCGGCGGCGGATGTCGGCGGGGTCGGCGGAGGTCAGCGGCACGCCGTCGAGCTTGATCGTCCCGGCCTGCGGATCGTAGAACCGCTCGGCCAGCAGGAACAGCGTCGATTTGCCCGCACCGGAAGGCCCGACGATGGCGACCGTCTCGCCGGGCTCCACCTTGAGCGAGAAATCGCCCAGCGCCGCCACCTCGGGCCGCGTCGGATAGCGGAAGGTGACGCGGTCGAAGGCGAGCTGCCCGCGCGCCGGCGAAGGCAGCATAAGCGGGCGCTCCGGCGGCGCTATCGCGGGCTTCTCGTTGAGCAATTCGTTCAGGCGGCTGGCCGCCCCAGCGCCGCGCACCAGATCGCCGTAAACCTCGGTGAGCGAACCGAATGCCCCCGCCACCAGCCCGCCGGTGATGACGAAGGCGGCGATGGTGCCGCCGCTGATCGTGCCCTCCGCAACGCCCAGCGCGCCGCGCCACATCAGCAGGTTAAGCGAGCCAAACACCAACAGCATGACCACCGCAGTCATCGCCGCACGGATGCGGATGCGCCGCCGCGCGGTCATGAAGCTGCGCTCCACCGCTCCGGCGAACCGCGCAGCCTCGCGATCTTCCTGATTGAACGCCTGCACCACCTTGGCCGCGCCGAGCACTTCGGCGATCAGCGCGCCGATATCGGCGATGCGGTCCTGGCTGCTGCGCGAGACATTGCGCAAGCGACGGCTGAACCAGACAATCGGCCCGACGACGCAGACCATGCCGAGGATCAGCCACAGGGTAAGCCGGGGCTTGAGGTAAAACAGATAGGCGGTGCCGCCCAGCGCCATGATGCCGTTGCGCAGGGCGACCGAAACCGAAGTGCCCACCACCTGCTCGATCAGCGCGGTGTCGGAAGTCATCCGCGACGAGATTTCCTTGGGGCTGTTGGCCTCGAAAAACGAAGGCGCCAGGCGCAGCAAGTTCTTCTGCACGGCCAGGCGGATGTCGGCGACGACCCGCTCACCCAGCCAGGAAACTGCATAAAAGCGCACCGCCGTGCCGATCGCCAGCACAACAATGATCGCCAGCAAAATCTGGAACCATTGGTTGATCGTCGATGGATCGCTGCCTTTCGCAAATCCCTGGTCGATGATCTGGCGAAAGCCCCAGGGAATGCCGAGCGTCGCCGTTGCCGTGACCATCAGCGCCGCAGCCGCTGTCGCCAGCCGCCCCGGATAGGCCAGCGCCGCCGTCCAGATCATCCGCAGCGGGCCGAGACTGCGCGCGGGGCTGGCTTCGGCAGCGGCAGCTGGCGTGTCGCGGGAGGGTTCGGCGTCCATCGCGCGCCCCTAGCGCAGGCGGGCGCATGTGCAAAGCTGCTTCGCGGCTCGGCCTGAACGATGCTGCATTGCACAATCGACCGCTTTGCTACACCATGCGCTGCTGGTTCTTTCCCTGGGACGCAAGGCGGGAGTAGCGAATGCTGTACAATGCCTATGAACTGCAGCGGGCAGCCTTCAATAGCGCCAGTGCCTGGGCTTCGGCAGGGGCGCAGCTGCTGACCGATCCCGCATTCCAGCTCGGCCTGATGGGCTTCGGCCCGGTCGCGGCTTCGGCGCTGGAGGTCTTTGCCCATGCCGCAGCGCCCTATGGCAAGCCCGCCTTCGACATCGAGACAGTGACGGTGGATGGGGTCGCCCATGGTGTCACCGAGGCCATCGTCCGGCATCGCCCCTTCGGCAATCTGCTCCGCTTCACCCACGCCGGACTGCCCGCCGATGCGCCCCGCCTGCTGATCGCCGCGCCGATGAGCGGGCATTACGCGACGCTGCTGCGCGGCACGGTTGCGCGGATGCTGGAACGCGCCGTGGTCTATGTCACCGACTGGGCCGACGCGAAATTGGTGCCGCTCGAGGCCGGGCATTTCGATCTCGACGATTACATCGACTACCTGATCGACTTCCTCGAGCATATCGGGCGCGAAACCGGCGGCGAAAGGGCGCATCTGATGGCGGTGTGCCAGCCGTCGGTGCCGGCGCTGGCGGCGACTGCCGCGATGGGGGCGATGCGGCATCCCTGCCGCCCGTTGACGCTGACCATGATGGGCGGCCCGATCGATACCCGCGAGGCCCCGACCGGCGTCAACGACCTGGCCATGCAGCGTCCGCTCAGCTGGTTCGAACACGGCGTTATCGCGACGGTGCCGCTGCGCTATCCGGGCGCCGGGCGCAAGGTCTATCCCGGCTTTCTGCAACTCGCCGGCTTCCTCTCGATGAACCTGCCGGACCATATGATGAGCCATTATGCGCTGTTCGAGCATCTGGTCTCGGGCGACGGCGAAAGTGCCGATGCGACCAAGGCGTTCTATCGAGAGTACCGCTCGGTCTGCGACATGACCGCCGAATTCTACCTGCAGACCATCGATCATGTCTTCCAGCGCCATTCGCTGCCCAACGGCGCCTTCGTTCATCGCGGCAAGCCGATCGACCCCGGCGCCATACGCGACACCGCGCTGCTTGCCATCGAGGGCGAGCACGACGACATTTCGGGCATCGGCCAGACCCGGGCGGCGCTTCGCATGGCGACGGGTCTCGCCGGGCGGCGCAAGAAATATTTCCTCGCTCCGGACGTCGGCCACTACGGCATTTTCAACGGCGGAAAATGGCGCAGGCGTATCGCCCCAGTCGTCGAGGCCTGGATAAGCCTGCACGGCAAATCCGGCCTCCAAGCCGTCGCCTGACCCATAAAATGCGCCGTTTCGCAGCAAAATGGCGACGAGTTGCGTCCAATCCGGGATTCGGCATGGCGAATCGACAGGTGAATAATTACCTGTTTGCTGCTATGAAAGCGGGCATGAAGCGGCGTGACCTTCTCAAAGGTGGCCTTGCGGCGGGAGCTATTCTCGCCGCCCCCGCCCGCGCGCGCGCTCGCCGATCCGCTGGGCGATGCCTTCGACAATACGTTCACGCCGCCCGCTCCTGCCGCGGCAGCACCGCCGCCAGCCATGGTCGAACAGCCGATGGTCCAGCAGACTGCGGCGCTGTCCGCCTACGACCGCCGCCTGGGCGAAATCGCCCGGCGCGAGCTCGACAAGGCGGGATCGAAAATCTGGCGCTCCGATATCGTCGGGATTGCCGACTTCGCCCGGCCGTCGTCGCTGCCAAGGTTCCATTTCGTCAACATGGAAAGCGGCGCGGTGCGTTCGTTCCTCGTCGCGCATGGCCGCGGTTCCGACCCCGAACATGACGGCTGGCTCAAGCATTTCTCCAACGGTTTCGGCTCGGAAGCGACTTCGCGCGGGGCCTATCTCACCTGCGAGTGGTACAAGGGCAAATACGGTACCTCGATCCGCCTCGAGGGCATGGGCGCTGAGAACTACAACGCGCTCGACCGCGCCATCGTCATGCATCCGGCTGCATACGTCGATGCTGCGATGATCGAGAAATGGGGCAAGATCGGTCGCAGCGAGGGCTGCTTCGCCATGTCGCAAGCCGATTTCAACGAAGCCCTGTGGCACCTTTCGGGCGGACGCTTGCTCTACGCGGACCGTATCGGCCTGGTTTGATCCAGGTCATTACCCCTGTTATTCCAGTGCCTTGCGGAACACAGGCGACAGATTGTTCGCAGGCATCTCGATAACCCGCTCGCGCACGAAGCCATGCTCAACGGCGCAGGCCGTCACTTCGTCCAGATCGCGCAGGCCCCAGCGTGGATCGCTGGCGCGCAGGTCGCGGTCGAAGGCGCGGTTGCTTGGCGCGAGTGGCTGGCCTGGGCGAATAAACGGGCCGTAGAGATAGAGCAGTGCGCCGGGCGGAACGATACGGCCCGCGCCCTGCAACAGTCCCAGCGTCGCCTCCCACGGGCTGATATGGATCATGTTGATGCAGACCAACGCATCGGCATGATCGATCGGCCAGTCGCCTGCCTCGGCAGCGATATCGAGCGGCGGGCGCACATTGTTCAAGCCTTCCTCGGCGGCCCAGGCGGCGATCGAACTCCGCGCTTCCTCGGAGGGGTCGGAGGGTTGCCAGACCAGCCCGGACAAGTGCCGCGCGAAAAACACCGCATGCTCTCCCGTCCCGCTGGCCACTTCCAGCACCACACCCGAGGGCGGCAACACAGTGCGCAAGACCTCCAGAATTGACTCGCGGTTGCGCTGGGTTGCGGGGGCGTGGCGACGGCCTTGCTCGTTGCTCATGCGAGGGCGCGCACATGTTCGGCCGCGCATTCCGCCAGCGCGCGCAAATCGTAGCCGCCTTCGAGCAGCGAGACCATCTTGCCGCCGCAATGCCGTCCGGCCAGCGCGACCAGCTCGCGGGTGATCCAGCCATAATCGGCGGTGTCCAGCAGCAGGTTGGCCAGCGGATCGTCGCGGTGGGCGTCGAAGCCGGCGGAGACGATCAGCAGTTCGGGTGCAAAGGTGTCGAGCGCAGGCAGCAGCACCCGGCTCCAGGCCTGGCGGAATACATCGCTGCCGCTGCCCGGGGCCAACGGTGCGTTGACCACATTGCCCGCCGCGCCGCGCTCGTGCGCCTCCCCGGTGCCGGGGTAGCAGGGGCTCTGGTGGCTGGACGCGAACAGCAGCGCGGGGTCGTCCCAGAAGGCGTCCTGCGTGCCATTGCCATGGTGCACGTCGAAATCGGCGACGGCGATCCGCGTCAGCCCCCAGCGTTCTCGGGCATAGTGTGCAGCTATCGCGACGTTGTTGAACAGGCAGAAACCCATTGCCCGCGATGGCGTGGCGTGATGACCGGGCGGACGCACCGCGACGAAGGCGCGCGCCGCCTTGCCTGTCATCACCAGATCGACCGCCTCGATGGCACCCCCCGCCCCGCGAAGCGCTGCCTCCAGACTGCCTGCGCTTAGCCATGTGTCGGGATCGAGCGGGATGCCTCCGCCAGCGGGGACTTCGATAGCGAGCATCTCCTGAATGTAGCCCGGTTCATGCACGCGGCTGAGCTGCGATACATTGGCCAACGGCGCTTCCTCGCGCAGCAGATCGGGAAAGCGCTCTTCGTCCAGCGCGGCCAGCACCGCGCGCAGCCGGTCTGCCCGCTCTGGATGCCCCGGGCCGGTGTCGTGTTCGAGGCAGGCCGCATGCGTGACCAGTGCAATCGTCATCGCTTGCTCCGCCCGCCTTTCATCTGCTCAGGCCGCAGCAGGTGCAGGCACCGGACGGGCGTTGGCCGAGGTCACGACTTTGACCGACATCCGCCCGATCCGGGGAATCTCGATGGTCATGGTCTCGCCGGGCAGCACCGGGCCGACATCCGCTGCGCCCGACAGCACCAGATCGCCGGGATAGAGCGTCATCGCCGAGGAGGCGAAGGCGATCATCTCGGCCGGGCTGCCGGTGAGGTCGCTGAAATTGCGCTCCCCGCGCAGGTCGTCATCGATCCAGAACTTGTAGGAGAGTTCCGAAGGATCGGCGATCTCGTCGGCGGTGACCAGCCAGGGGCCGAGCGTGCCATAGGTGTCGAAAGACTTGCAGAAGGCATAATCTTCATGGACTTTCTCAAGCGTGGTGTCGAAGGCGCAGCAATAGCCTGCGACATAGTTCAGCGCATCGGCCTGGCTGACATTGATTGCCTTTTTACCAATGATAACAGCCAGCTCAGGCTCGTGCAGCGTGGTGCGGTCGGGCCAGCGGATATGCAGGCCTTCGCTGGGCCCGGCCAGCGCGCTGGTCGCCTTGAACATGAAGCCGAGCATGCCGAACGGCGCGCCGTGGTGCTTCCAGTTGCCGGCGCCGCAGACGAATTTGCCCGGATTGGCGACCGGCGAAAGCAAGCTCACGGCTTCCAGTGGGATCGCGGGGGCATTCTTCGCCAGTTCCGCCATGCGCGGGCGCAGGGTGTCAAGGTTGGCGATCAGCTGATCGCCCGGTGGCAGCGGCCAGCGCAGATTGGGCAGAGCATCGGTGGCGGCGGTGACGTCATGGACACCGTCATCCGCGACCACCCCCAGCCTTGGCGCGGCGCTGGCATCGCTGTTCGATGTGAAACGGCAAATCCTCATCCCGCTCTCCTGTCGCTATCGCAGCCCGTCACGTTCCGGCTCTGAGTCTGCTGACCATTATCCGCCCGGCAGTGTGGCCTGCCCCAAGGTTGAAAGGCAAGCGCTTTGGCCGTTGCCCGTCGCGCCACTGAACCAAACATTGCATTCCGGCCCCATTGCGCCTATCCAAGCCGCGCTAACGTCGCCTGCGACGGGACTTTCGGCTGCTGCCTCCTGTTCCTCTCCCACGCTTCTTCGCCCCACCGGCACTTCGGCCAGGGGGTAATCTTTGTTTCGTGAAAGGAACTGCCCATGCCAGTCGGCACCGTAAAATTCTTCAACACCGAAAAGGGCTATGGCTTCATCCAGCCCGACGACGGCGGCAATGACAGCTTCGTCCACATCAGCGCGGTCGAGCGCGCCGGAATGGGCACGCTGAACAAGGACCAGCGCGTCAAATACGAGCTCGAAACCGACAAGCGCGGCAAGACTTCCGCCGTCGATCTCGAAGCGGCCTGAGCCCATGGCCAAAGAGGAGCTTCTGACCCTCGATGGCCAGATCGACGAGATCCTTCCGGACGGGCGCTTTGGCGTCTTGCTGGAAAACGATCACCGGATCATCGCCTACACCGCCGGAAAGATGCGCAAGCATCGCATCCGGTCGGTGGTAGGTGACCGGGTCAAGGTGGAAATGACGCCCTACGATCTGTCCAAAGGCCGCATCGTCTTCCGCGACCGCGGGCCTGGCGGCTTCGCCGTCACCCCGGGGCCGCGCAACAAGCGGCGCTAAACGCGCACCTCACACTGCTTTGGGAGATATGGAATGTCCGCACCTGTCAGCTTCTATATCGAACAGGCAGCCAATTGCGCCAGGGCCGCCGAGGGTGCCCAGCTGGACAACCAGCGCGCCAAATTCCTCGAGGCGCAAGTCGCCTGGCAGGAATTGGCGGACCGGGCGCTGCATGTGCAGTCCGAACGCGAAAAGCGCGATGCGGCGCGGGTTGCTGTCGCGGCAGTGGAAGCCTGACAACTCAATAGGCCGCCAATCTCAATACGATCTGGGCATCCCCAGATCGTGCTGGGCGACAAAATTCAGCACCATCTCTTCCGACACCGGGGCAATCCGGAACAGCCGCGCGTCGCGCCACAGCCGTTCGACGTGGGCTTCGGTCGAATAGCCCATCCCGCCCATTGTCTGGATCGCCCGGTCGGTCGCTTGCCCGGCGGCATGGCCTGCCAGCCATTTGCCCATGTTGGCCTCGCTGCCATAAGGCCGGTCCGCATCGTGCAGTGCGGCGGCCTTGTAATTCATCAACCGCGCGCATTCGGTCTGGATATGCGCCTCGGCCAGCGGGAACTGGATCGCCTGGTAGCTGCCGATCGGCTGACCCTTGAACAGCTTGCGCTCGTTGGCATAGGCAATGGCGAGTTTGGTGGCGATTTCGGCGGTACCGACCAGCCCCGCCGTGGTGACGATCCGCTCGGTGTTGAGCACGTCGAGCAGCTGCTTGAACCCGCCATGCAGCGTGCCCACCAACTCGTCCGCCTCGATCCGCACATTGTCGAAGAACACCATGCTTGAGGGCAGGGTCCGGGTGCCGAGCTTGTCGATAGCTTGGTGCGTCAAACCCGCCCGGTCGCGGTCGATGACGAACAGGCTGATGCCGTCGGTCTTGCCTTTCGAGTCCGCCAGCTTCTTGGTACGGGCGATGACCAGCAGCTTGTGCGCCTGAGGCACTGCGGTGATCCAGATCTTCTGGCCGGTCAGCCGCCAGCCGCTGCCGTCGTCTTCGGCGAAAGTCTCGATTTCCAGCGTATTCGATCCTGCATTGGGTTCGGTCAGCGCCATGGCGAACATTAGTTCGCCGGAGACCAGCCCGGGCAGCATTGCCGCCTTCTGATCGTCGTTGCCGAGCCGCGCCAGGGTCACCCCGCCGAAGATCGGATTGAGCATGAACATCTGGCTGAGCGTCACCCCGCCGCCCCCGGCGCAAAGGATTTCGACCGCAATTGCCAGGTCGAGCATGCCGAGGCCCGAGCCGCCATGCTCCTCGGGGATCGCCACGCCGCACAGCCCCGCATCGCAGATCGCCTGCCAGATTTCGGATGGGAACGCCTTGCTGGCATCGCGTTCGCGCCAGTAATCGAGCCCGAATTTTTCGCCCACCCGCCGGGCGGTTTCGGCGAGCATGGTCTGTTCCTGACTGAGATCGAAGTTCATCGGCTCAGCCCTCGGCCAACGTAGCGACGACCGCTCCGACTTCGACCGTCTCGCCTTCGCTGAACAGCAGTTCTTCGATCACGCCGGCGTCCAGCGCCTCGACATCGTTCGAACTCTTGTCGGTCTCGATTACGAAAATCACGTCGCCGACATTCACCCGGTCTCCCGGGCCGACTTTCCATTCGACGATTTCGCCTTCGGTCATGGTCAGGCCGAGCTTGGGCATGAGGATGGGTTTGGTCATGTCAGCGCCCCTCGAAATTGGCCGGGCGCTTCTCGATGAAGGCGGTGCAGCCCTCATGCGCATCCTGGCTGTCGAGCACCAGCCCGATCATCGCCTGTTCGTGGCGCAGCGCGGCCGAGGGCGGCATCTCCGCGCCGTCGCGCAAGGTTCGCTTGAGCAGTTTGAGGATCATCGGCGATTTGGCGCAAAGCTTTTCCGCCATCGCCAGCGCCGCGTTCATCACTTCGCCGTCCTCGACCACCTGGTTGACCAGCCCCAGCCGTTCGGCCTCGGCGGCGGTGATCCGCTCGCCCAGAAACATCATCTCGCGCGCCTTGCAGGGGCTGACCTGGCGCATCAGCCGCTGCGACCCGCCTGCCCCGGGGAACAGGCCGAGGGTGATTTCCGGCAGGCCGAGCATGGCGGATTGCGCCGCAATCCTCAGGTCGGTGCAGAGCAGCAGCTCGGTGCCGCCGCCCAAGGCCCAGCCGTTGATCGCGGCTATTGTGGGCTTGTCGAGGGTCTCGATTGCACGGAAAACCGCGTGGATCCGCTCGCCGAATTCGAGGTAATGCGCCAGGCCCCGGCGGCTTTCGAGATCGGCGATATCGCCGCCCGCGACGAAGGCCCGGCCCGCGCCGGTGATGACGATGGCCTTGACGGCGGGGTCGGAATCGGCGCGGCGAACGGCGGCTTCGAGCGCGTCCAATGTCGGCAGGTCGAGCGCATTGAGGGTCTTGGGGCGGTTGATTGTCAGGACCGCTGTCGCCCCGTTCAGTTCATAGAGCACGGCATCGTCGGACATGGTCATTCCTTGCCTAAAGTCTTGCGGATCGCCGCAACCACGCGCTCCGCCGAGGGGCGGTATTGCGCTTCGAGTTGCGCCGCGAAGGGCACCGGGGTGAACGGCGCGCCGACGCGGATTATCGGGCCCTTGAGATGGGCGAAACCGATGTCGGCCATGCGGGCGGCGATCTCGGCGCCGGCGCCGAAAGCCTCGACCGCTTCGTGGACCACGACGAGGTGGCCGGTGCGGGACAGCGACTCCAGAACGGCGGTTTCATCCCAGGGTTGCAGGCTTTGCAAATCCAGCACTTCGACCGGAATGCCTTCCGCGGCCAGCTGTTCGGCTGCGGCCAGCGAAACCGCCACTCCCGCGCCATAGGTCACCACGGTAAGGCAGCCAATGGCACACCTGCGCGCCGCCTGACCGAGCGGAATGGCCGCAAGCTCCTGCGAAACCTCGGCTTTCATCGCATAGAGCCCCTTGTGCTCGATGAAGATCACCGGGTCCGGATCGGCAATCGCGCTGCGCATCAGCCCATAGGCGCTCACCGGATCGGAGGGGCAGACCACTTTCAGACCCGGCACATGCGCGAACCACGCCTCGAGGCACTGCGAATGCTGCGGCCCGGCGGAAAGCCCGCCGCCATGCGGGGTGCGCAGCACCATCGGCACCGAGCATTGCCCGCCGAACATGAAGCGGGCTTTTGCCGCCTGATTGACCAGCGCGTCCATCGTCAGCGTGACGAAATCCATGAACATGATTTCGAGCACCGGCTTCAAGCCCGCCCATCGCCGCGCCGACCGCCATGCCCGCAATCGCTGCTTCGGAGATCGGCGTTTCGATCACCCGGTCCGGCCCGAACTTGTCGAGCAGGCCCCGGGTTACGCCGAACGAGCCGCCCGCGCCGCCGATGTCCTCGCCCATCAGGATGACCGACGGGTCCTCCGCCATCGCGTCGGCAAGCGCCTGGCCGATGGCGGCGCCATAGCGCAGCACCGCCATCAGGCTGCTCCCTGCCGGGTGTAGACATCGGCGAGGCCGGATTCGTAGTTGGCGGGCGGCGCGGCGCGGGCAGTGTCGATGGCAGCCTCTACCTCGGCGTCGATCCGCGCGCCGATTTGCGAAAGATGCTGTTCGCCGACACCCTCGGCAGCGAGGTATTGCGCCGCCACAACCAGCGGGTCGCGCCCGCGCGCCTCGTCCGCAGGCCGGTATTTCTGGGCATCGCCCTCGAAATGGCCGCGCCAGCGCGAGGTGGTGCATTCGAGCAGCGCCGGACCCTTGCCGCCGCGCACATTGCTCACCAGCGCCCCGGCGGCTTCGGCAACCGCCAGCACATCGTTGCCATCGACCCTGCAATAGGGGATGCCGTAAGCCTTGCACCAGTCGGCAAGGTCGAAGGCGATCTGGCGGCCGGTGGGCGAGAACTCGCTCCAGCCGTTGGCTTCGCAGACCAGCAGCAGCGGCAGCCGCATCAGCGACGCGATATTGCCGCATTCGTGCAGCAGGCCTTCCGCGAGCGCGCCGTCGCCGAAGAAAGAGACAGCGATGTTGCCCGTCTTCTTCAGCTTGTGCGCCAGCGCGCTGCCGGTGGCGATCGACAGCCCTGCGCCGACAATGCCGTTCGCGCCCAGCATGCCGACGCTCATATCCGCGACATGCATCGAGCCGCCGCGCCCCCGGCAAACCCCGGTGTCGCGCGCCAGCAGCTCGGCGAAAAAGCCCTCCAGCGGCATGCCCTTGGCCAGCGCATGGCCGTGGCCGCGGTGGGTCGAGGCGATGGTATCGGCTTGCCCCAGCGCGCTCATCACACCCACCGAGATCGCTTCCTGGCCGATGCTCAGGTGAATGAACCCCGGCACTTCGCCCTCGGCGAACAGCCGCTGCAGCCGCTCCTCGCAGCGGCGCACGGTGAGCAGCTGTTCGTAGTGCCGCAGCAGCGCGCCGCGTCTGTCAGCCGTATTGCCCCCCGGGTTGGGCATGTCTCTCCGTTTCCTTGCGCTTGCGCCGCTGGCAAATGTCTTGAATGGAGGATGCGTTTACACTCATTTTCAGGGCAGGCGATGGCAAATCTATCCCGTCTGGTGCGCCACCACGCATTGCGCGATCCCGGGCGGGCGGCGCTGGCATTCGAGGGCGCGCATGTCAGCTATGGCGAGCTGTGGCGGCGGATCGGGGCGCTGGCGGCGATGCTGCGGGCGCGGGGCGTTCAGCCCGGGGAGCGGGTAGCACTGCTGATGAAGAACAGCGCCGCCTTTATCGAGATCGCGCTGGCCGTCAGCCATGCCGGGGCGGTGCTGGTGCCGGTCAACTTCCGCCTCGCGCCCGCCGAAGTGGACTACATTCTGCGCGACAGCGGCGCGGCGCTGCTGTTTTGCGACGAGCAATTTTCGAATTGGGATGCGGCGGTTCCGGCGAGGGTTATCGTAACGTCCGAGGCCCAGCAAAATGCCGGTCTGCTCGCCAGAACAACCGGTGACAACAGCATGGCCCCGGTCGCCGACAGCGATCTGATGCGCATCATGTATACTTCGGGCACCACCGACCACCCCAAGGGGGTGATGCACAGCTACCGCAATTTCTACGCCAAGAGCGCCGACCAGATCGTCGAGCTCGGCCTGTCTGCGGACACGCGCCTGCTGATGGCCGGGCCGCTCTATCACGTCGGCGCCTTCGACCTGCCGGGCATTGCCGTGCTGTGGACCGGCGGCATGCTGTGCATCCAGCGCACTTTCGACGCAGAGGCCGCGCTCGACCTGATCGCGGGCGAACGCCTGACTGCCGCCTGGACCGCGCCGGTGATGGCCGGGGCGCTGCTCGCCGCGCAGCAGCAGGCCCCGCGCGACGTTTCCAGCCTCGAATGGGTCATCGGCGGCGGCGAGCGCACCCCCGAGGCGCGCATCCGCGCCTTCCACGATGCCTTCGCCAACGCCCGCTACATCGACGCCTATGGCCTGACCGAAACCTGCGGCGGCGACACGCTGATGGAGCGGGGGCGCGAGATCGAGAAGATCGGCTCGGTCGGCCGGGCGCTGACGCAGGTCGATATCGAAATCCGCGACGAGGAAGGGCGGACCCTGCCAGCCGGCGAAGAAGGCGAGGTCTGCCTGCGCGGGGCCAAGGTCACCGCTGGCTACTGGAACGCGCCGGAAAAAACCGCCGCCAGCTTCTGGGGCGAGTGGCTGCGCAGCGGCGATGCCGGGTTCCTCGACGAGGAGGGCTTCCTCACCCTTACCGACCGGATGAAGGACATGATCGTCTCCGGCGGCGAGAACATCGCCTCGTCCGAAGTCGAGCGGGTGATCCAGCAATTGCCGCAGGTGCAGGATTGCGCGGTGATCGGGGCCCCGGACGAGAAGTGGGGCGAGCGGCCCTGGGCCTTTGTGGTGCTGCATGCGGGCGCGGCGCTGGGCGAGGACGAGGTGCGGGCGCACTGCCGCAGTCATCTCGCCGGGTTCAAGGTGCCGGACCGGGTGGTGGTTGTGGACGCCTTGCTGCGCAGCGCCTCGGGCAAGGTGCTCAAGCGGGAACTGCGGTCCGGGCTGCCGGCGGAGTATTCCTTACCGGAACGGGGAAGATTCAACCCCTACTCCGGCGCGCCGAAATAGTGCGGCTTGACCCCCAGCACCTTGCCGTCGCGGAACTGCCAGCGTTCGAGCAGGGTGGTGTCGTAGCGCTTGCCGCTGGCCTTGACCGCCGCGCGCAACACGAATTCGCTGACCAGCCAGTCGGGATCGTCCGTCGCGTAGATCCGTACCGGTTCGAGCGCCTCGAGATCGTAGGTCTCGGCGAAAATGCCGAGGAAGCGCAGGAAGCCCTCGGCGCCTCGGTAAGTGCCGCCGTAGGGCATGTCCGGCGCCTGCTCGAGCACGAAATCGGCGTGGCACAGCGCGGTCAAGGTCCCGGTATCGCCGGCGAACACTGCCGCGACGAAGCGTTGCTGGATATCGAGATTGGGGTTCGCCACTACTCCGCCGCCTGCGCTTCGCTCGCCGGGACCGGCGCGGCGACCGCGCGGGTCTGCGTCAGGCAGGAACCGAAGCTGTGGAAACCGGTCGCGTGCAGCCCGCCGAGGCCGCCGGCGACGAACAGGATCATGTCCTTGGGTTCGGGCACGGCATAGATGCGCCCGTCCTCGCGCACCCGGTCCTGCGCTTCGAGCTGTTCGCGGTGCTGGCGCTGGAGCAGGCCGGCGGGCACGCTGGCGTAGCGCCACAGCACTTCCTGCACGTCCTCGATGCTCGGCATCGCCTTGCCGACAATCTCGGCGCAGATCGGGTTCAGCGCCACCATCATTTCGGCATAGGGCATCGCCGGGGTGAAGCAGTTGGCCGAGACATAGGGCAGCGACTTGCCGATCTGTTCGAGGAAGTCGTTGGCGCTCTGCGAAGTGGTGTCGAGCACGTTCATCGTGCCCATGGTGCCGAAGCAGGTGACGGCGTTGCCCGAGACACCGCGCCTCTCGCCAAGCGGCGCCCAGGGCGATTTCTCCTCCCATTCGCCCGCCAGAATGCTGGCCAGCCGCCCGGGCGAGCCGAACGTGGTCTGCGAGGTTACCCCGGCGACCTGCCCGGCGACGTTCTGCATCAGCAGGCGGAAGGCGCGGCCGATGGCATTGGCGGTGGTGGCGACGCCGCCGAAGCAGCCGTAGCTGAAGGGAATGTCCAGCGCGTCGCGCACGGGCCCATTGACGATGAACGCCGGATAGACCGGGGCGGTGGTGGTGTTGATCCCGTATAGCTCGAAATCGGGATCGGCGACGGCGGCGACCATGGCGATCAGCAGTTCGAGGGCTGCGGCGGGCGCGCCGGCCATTACCGCATTGACCGCGATCTTCTCGACCGTGCATTCGGCGCGTGCGGGCGGCAGCAGGGCGATCGCTTCGTCGGGATAGCGATCGTTCTCCGCGAGGAAGCGGCGCACCCGCGATTCGGTTGGCGGCACCAACGGCAGCCCGTCGCCCCAGCCTTTGGCCATGGCATAGGCGTTGAATTCCTCGATCCCCAGATCGGCTTCGTGCCGCTGGCTCGCCAGCCAGTCGACCTCGCAGCCCGCCGGGCCGCAATCGCGGCTGATCAGCGGCCTCGGAACCGGGGCGACCTTGGCGATGCTGGGCTTTATTCTGATAACACCGCTCATTCCGCCGCTTCCCGCACCTCGAGGCTCGCGCCCATCGTCTCGAGCAGCGGCCCGAAGTGTTGGGCGGCGACCGGCATGACGTCCTCCTGCGCGCGCTCGTTGAGCGGATAGGGCAGGACATGCACCCTGAGGCCCGACCGCCCGCCGCGCGCGGCGATTTCGTGGGCGAAGGCGCGGAAGTTCTCGGTGGCGACCGCGACCGTCGGGATGCCGGTATTGGCGGCGGCGATCGCGTCGCGCACGGTCCAGCCGGTGCAGGAACCGCAATTGGCGAGGCCGACGATGGCGACATCGATGGTCGTCAGCCACTCCTTGAGCTCGCGGTCCAGCCGCGCGCCATCGTCGCCCGAACGCCCATAGCCGCGCCAGAACGAGACCGTCGCCCCGGCATCCTCCAGCCGCGCCGCCCAGTCGGCCGTGATCCAGTCCCAGCAGCGCCAGATATTGTCCACCCGGAAGCCGACCCGCTTGCCCGCCAGCACGCCCGCATCGGGGCCGGGGCTGGCCACGTCGTCGTCGCGGGTCGAAGTGGGGTCGAGCACCATGCCGGTGGCCATTGCTTGCATCCCTTTGCGATTTGCCTTGAGTCTATCTAAAGCCGCAGACCAGAGCAAGGATGGAGGGGCAGCAGATGGGCGCACTTACCGGCAAGGTCGCCGTCGTCACCGGGGCGAGCCGGGGCGTCGGCAAGGGCATCGCGCTGGCGCTGGCGAGCGAGGGGGCTTGCGTTTATGTCACCGGGCGCACGGTTGCGGCAGGCACCGCGCCGCTTCCCGGGACGGTCGGCGAGACGGCGGCGGAATGCGATGCGCGCGGCGGGAAGGGCATTCCCGTCCAGCTCGATGTCACCGACGACGCCCAGCTTGAAGCGCTGTTCGAACAGGTCAAGCGCGAACAAGGCCGGCTCGACATTCTGGTCAACAACGTGCTGTCGATCCCCGACGAGATGACCCGGAAGATTCCCTTCTGGGAAAAGCCGCTGGCCAATTGGGAAATCTTCGACACCGGCCTGCGCGCCGCCTTTGTCGCCAGCCATTATGCGGCGAAGATCATGGCGCCGCAGCGCTCCGGCCTGATCGTCGGCATTTCGGGCTTTGTCGGGGTGACCTATACCTACGACGTGATCTTCGGCACGACCAAGGCCGGGATGGACCGGATGATGCACGACATGGGCGTCGAGCTGAAGGAGCACAATGTTTGCGCCGTATCGCTGTGGCAGGGCTTCACCCTGACCGAGCGCGCGCAGGAGAATTTGCGCACCGTGCCCGGCATGGCCGAGCAATTGAACGCGGCGGGGGGCTCTTCGCCGGAGTTCGTCGGGCGGGTGATCGCGGCTTTGGCCAAGGATGCGGAGGTGATGAAGCGTTCGGGCGCCACGTGGATCAATGCCGAACTGGCGGAGGAATATGGCGTGACCGACGTCGATGGGCGGGCGATCCCGTCCAACCGCGCGGTGCGGGGTTCGCCGATCTGGGAGCCGGTGTGAGCATTAATCGAAGGAATTTGAAGTGACTGAATTGCGTTTCGACGGCCGCGTCGCCGTGATCACCGGCGGCGGGCGCGGCCTGGGCCGCGAATATGCGCTGCTGCTCGCCGGGCGCGGGGCGAAAGTGCTGATCAACGACAACGGCAGCTCGCTCGACGGCAGCGGCGGCGATGCCGGGCCTGCCCAGGACGTGGTGCGCGAGATCGAGGCGCTGGGCGGCGAGGCTGCCGCCTGCACCGAAAGCGTCACTACGCCCGAGGGCGGCAAGGCGATTATCGAGGCGGCGCTCGACAGCTTCGGCAGGGCCGACATCCTGATCCACAGCGCCGGCAACAGCCGCTTCTGCCCGCTCGAGACCCTCAGTCACGAGGAATTCCGCTCGGTACTCGATATCCACCTGATCGGCGGCTTCAACGTCGTCCAGCCGCTGTTCCCGCTGATGATGCGGCAGGGCTATGGCCGCGTCGTCCTCACCGGCTCGATCGGCGGGATCTACACGATGCCGATGGTCGCGCCCTATGCAATGAGCAAATCGGGCCTGATCGGGCTCAACCAGGCGATCGCCATCGAGGGTGCGGATCGGGGCATCACATCGAACATCATACTGCCCGGCGCCTCGACCCGCATGGTCGAAGGCATCGACACCACCGGCTTTCCGCCGATGGGCCCCGAACTGGTCGCGCCGGTGGTCGGCTGGCTGGCGCATGAGGCCTGCTCGATCTCGGGCGAAATGATTATCTCCGCCGCAGGCCGCGTCGCGCGCGCTTTCATCACCGAAAGCGAGGGCGTTTACGACGCCGACTGGACCATCGAGAAAATGGCCGAGAAGATCGACGCGATCCGCGATCCCAGCCGCCAGTGGACCTTCCACCCGGTGCCCGACGGGTTCAACCAGCACCTCGGCAAAAGCTTCGAGATGGCGGCCAGGGGGTAGCCGCCAGCCGTCACTGCGCGGTGAAGCCGCCGTCGATCGGCAGGGCCGCGCCGGTGATCGACGCGCCGCCGGGCCCGCACAGGAACACGGCGAGCGCGCCGATCTCCTCGATGGTGGCGAAGCGCTTGCTCGGCTGGGCGGCCAGCAGCACGTCCCGGATCACCGCCTCGCGGCTGATCCCGCGCGCCCTGGCGGTGTCGTCGATCTGGTTCTCGACCAGCGGCGTCCAGACGTAGCCGGGGCAAATGGCGTTGCAGGTGACCCCCGCCTGCGCGCCTTCGAGCGCCACGGTTTTGGTCAGCCCGAGCAGGCCGTGCTTGGCGGCGACATAGGCGCTCTTGAACGGCGAGGCGACGAGCGCGTGGGCCGAGGCGACATTGACGATGCGCCCCCAGCCCGCCGCCTTCATCGGGGCGAAGGCGGCGCGGATGGTGTGGAACGCCGCCGACAGGTTGAGGCCGATGATCGCGTCCCATTTTTCGATCGGAAAGTCCTCGATCGGGCTGACATGCTGGATGCCGGCATTGTTGACCAGAATGTCGATCCTGCCGAAGCGGGCGATGCAGCCTTCGACCAGCCCGCGCGCGCCGGCGGGATCGAGCAGATTGGCGCCGTCATGGACCACCGCACCGCCAAAGCCCGCCAGCTCGTCGCGGATGGCTTCTATCGCGGCGGGTTCGCCGAAGCCGTTGATCGCGATATCCGCCCCCGCCGCCGCGAGCGCACGGGCGATGCCCAGGCCGATGCCGCTGGTCGAACCGGTGACCACGGCGGCGCGGCCCTTGAGCGGAGCGCCGGGATCGGCGGAGAATGGGGCGGCGGTCTGCTCGGGCATGGCTATTGTCCTCGATGATCAACGAGGCATCCGGATACCCTGCTTTTTGGGCCAAAAGAAACACCAATCGAACGCGCGATAGCGATAGCGGGTTACCACCAGCGGCGCAGGAAGGCGGCGATCCGTTCGCGCAGCGGTTTGCGCGTCCGCTGCGAGCGGACGATCCTGGCGCGCAGGCTGTTGGCCGGCGCGGCGGGCGCGGGCGGCGGCGCCGGCGGCATGCTCAGGCCGGTGAATTCTGCTCCGGCAGCTTCGCCGGACGGCTCGTCAGGGGTGGATTCCTCCAGAGCGACCGGCTCAACGTCCGCCAGGCAGCCGAAATCGGCCAGGTCCGGCAGATTGTTCGGCCAATCCGCCAGCGGCAAGCTGGCGGTCCGCTTCGTAATCGATGTCGTAGATCGAGGGAAACTGGGGGGTCGCGTCCTCGAACAGAGGCGTGAATTGTGCGCTTCCTTCCCCCGGAACCGGGAGTGCGGCGAGTTCGTTCTCGCCGGCATCCCGTTCTTGCGCGGCGGGATTGAGCCACGCCGACAGATCCTGTTCGTCGTCGAAGTCCAGCGATTCCGGGTCGCCGGTGCCGTTCCAATCGTCATCGACCCGAACCGCCTTGCTATCTCCGGCAAAGGCGACAGCTTCGACCGCAGGTGGCGCTTCTTCGGCCTCGACCTCGGCAAATACGCCGATTTCCGAGGATTTGCGGTTCTCGGCCATGTGATGCGCGGCGCCCAGTTCATAGTGACGGGAAGCCGCTTCCGCCTCCGCCGGGTCGAGCACCAGGACTGGCGCCTTCTTGTCCTTGCGGATTCCCAGGCCAAGCAGGCTGCTGTAACTGTCCGAGCCGCCTGAAGCCGCGCCCGCGCCGGATGCCGTTGCGGCTTGCCCGGCTGCGCTTTCGCTGTCTGCCACCGGCGAGACAATGCCCAGTTCGACGCATTCCTCGAAGCTCACCACCGGGGCATCGAAGAACGGATAAACCCCGTTGTCGCCGGCGAAGACGCAGAGCGCGCGAGGCAGGCCGTCGCTCCGGATCTTGTCGCGGATCGCCTGGTGGACGAGCACCGCGAGGTAACACGCGCCCAGCGAGCCGGCGCAGATTTCGTCCGCGCCGGGATTGCTGCTGTTGACCAGCCTGGCTTCGAGCGCGGCGATGGCGCCGAACAGGTCGTCGATGCCCCCGACGGTCAGGGTGGTGTCGGTCTGTTCGAAATTGCCCTGCCATTCGCTGCCGTAGTTCGAATAGCCATCCAGCAGGTCGTCCCGGGTGGCATCCGAGAACGGATAGGCGTCGTCAGAATAGAAATTGGTCTCGACGCTGGGCGAAATCCCGCCGCCTGCGCCGGGTTTCGCCTTGCCGTCCTCGGGTGCGGCGACGGTCAGGCTGACGGCCGAAATATGGTGGTTGGGCCGGTCGTACTGGCGAATCCGCCTGGCCAGATCGTCCCAGCCGCCCAGCACAATGTCGCGCGACGACGCCGTGCGAAAGCGCGCGGGCAGGATCCTGCCTTCGCCCGCGAAGGGCTCGAGCAGGGCGCGCAGCTTGGTCGCTGCGGCATCGGTTTCGCCGACGCGCAGCATCGATTCAATCGAACGGCGGAATTCTTCCTCGTCCAATCCGTCAATCGAGATGAGGTCCACCCGGAACCCTCCAGCAAATTCTATGCGGAGTGCTTAGCCGAGAATGGTTGAACAGGTGTTACGAAGAGCAATCGATCACCCCGCAAGCGCGGCGGCGATCGCACTGCGTGCGGACCCATCGGGCCGCCACGGCGACGGGACGAGGCCATGCTGGCCCAACAGGGCATCGACAATCCCGCCCGCGCCCGCCTGCGCCCAGGCCGCCTGCATCGGCGCGGCCAGCGGATCGTCCACCGGCCCGTTGTCCCCGCGGAGATGGCGCAGCCACGCCGCCAGGCCCGCCAGGATCGCCGGACAGGCGCGGCCCGCACGCTGGTTGGCGGCGAGGGTCTCGAGCCAGCGCTGCGGCAGCTTCTGGCTGCCGTCCATGGCGATCTGGATGAGGCGGTGCTGCAAGGCCGGATTGGCGAAGCGGACAAGCAGGGCGTCGGCATAGGCGGCGAGGTTCTGGCCCGGCGACGCGGCGATCGTCGGCCCGGCCTCCTCGCGCATCAGGCGCTCGACCAGCGGGCGGATCGCCGGATCGGCGACGGCCTCGTGGACGAAGCTGTGGCCGTGTTGCAGCCCGAGATAGGCCAGCGCCGAATGCGCGCCGTTGAGCATGCGCAGCTTGGCGGTCTCATAAGGCGCGACATCGGCGACCAGCTGCGCTCCCACCTTGTCCCAGCGCGGCCGCGGACCGGCGAAGCGGTCCTCGATCACCCATTGGCTGAACGGTTCGGTCATCACCGCCGCCTCGTCGCGCAGCTCGCCCAAGCGCTTCGGCGACTGCGAGGCGATCCGCTTCGGTGGTGGCCGGAACGATGCGGTCGACCATGGTGGCGGGACAGGCGCATTCGGCCGCGAACCAGGCGGCGAGCGCCGGGTCGTGGCGGTCCAGATATTCGCCCATCAGCCGCGCCAGCTGCTGGCCGTTGTCGGCGAGGTTGTCGCAGCTCAGCAGCGTCAGCCCGGGCAGGCCGGCGTCATGGCGGCGGCGCAATCCGGCGGCGAGATAGCTGTAGACGCTGGAATCGCCGGCCAGTTCGGGGTCCAGCGCGCCGTCGCCCGCGCGGCAATAGCCCTTCTCGGTGATCGTCAGGCTGGCGATATGCGTGGCGGGTGCAGCGAGCGCGGCGACGACAGCCTCTGTCTCATAAGGCGCGACCAGCACCTCGCGCACCGAACCGGCGATGCGCACAGCTTCGCCCGCTTCGCCGCGTTCGGTGACCGTGAAAAGCCCCTGCTGCGGGTTCATCCGCTCGGCCACTTCGGCGGAGCGGAGCGAGACGCCGGCGATCATCCAGTTGCTGGTCGCCGAAATTCATCGCCGCGTCGGTATACCAGGCCTGATGCGCGCGGTGGAACGCGCCGATGCCGAAGTGGACGATGCCCACCGCCTGAGAGTCGCGATGATAGCCGAAGCGTCCGGCGTCCTCGGGCGGGAACAGCGCCAGCGTATCCACGCCAAGACGCAGGTCGCTCACAAGCGATAGGCCTGCTTGGCGAAATTATAGGCAAGATCCCGCGCCAGCTCGGCGGCTTCCCAGTCCTCCAGCCGGTGCTCCATCACCAGCTCGGCGAGGAAGCCGCAGTCGATTCGCCGGGCGACGTCATGCCGCGCCGGGATCGACAGGAAGGCGCGGGTGTCGTCGTTGAAGCCGACGGTGTTGTGGAAGCCCGCCGTCTCGGTGGTCATCCGGCGGAAGCGGCGCATGCCTTCGGGGCTGTCGTGGAACCACCAGGCGGGGCCGAGCTTGAGGCAGGGGTAATGCCCGGCAAGCGGAGCCAGTTCGCGGGCATAGGCGCTTTCATCCAGCGTGAAGAGGATCAGGCTGAAGTCGCGGCTCGTTGCCGAACCGGTCGAGCAGCGGTTTGAGCGCGTGGACGTAATCGGTGCGCATCGGGATATCCGCGCCCTTGTCGCGGCCGAACCGGGCGAAGACTTCGGCGTTGTGGTTGCGGAAGCTGCCGGGATGGAGCTGCATGACCAGCCCGTCGTCCACGCTCATCGCCGCCATCTCGGTGAGCATCTGCGCGCGGAACAGTTCGGCTTCCTGCGGAGTGAAAGCGCCTGCGCAGACCTTGCGGAACAGGGCTTCGGCTTCGGTGAGCGCCAGGTCGGCGGTCAGCGCGGTGGGGTGGCCATGGTCGGTCGATGGTCGCGCCCATCGACGCGAAGAAGGCCCGGCGCTGGCGGTGGGCGGCCAGATAGCCGGACCATGACTGGCAATCCTCGCCGGTAAGGCCGGACAAGGCGCGCAGGTTTTCGCGGAAGCCCCCAGTGGCATCGGCATACTCCGGATCGACCACCGGGTCCGGGCGATAGGCGGTGATCACCCTGCCCCTCCAGCCGCTTTCCCGGATAGCCGCGTGGTGCTGCAGGGTGTCGAGCGGGCTCTCGGTGGTGGCGATGACTTCGATGCCGAAGCGCTCGAACAGTGCGCGCGGGCGGAAAGCATCGCTCGCCAGTGCCTCGGTGATTGTGTCGTAATAGCGGTCTGCCGTTGCGGCATCGAGCCGGACGTCGATTCCGAATGCCTCGGCAAACACCCAGTCGAGCCACAGCCGCGAGGGTGTGCCGCGGAACAGGTGGTAATGCCCGGCGAACAGCCGCCAGGCCGCGCGCGGGTCCGCGCCGGGATTGCCGATCCCCAGCGCCTCCAGCGGCACGCCCTGCGAATAAAGCATGCGAAACACATAATGGTCCGGCGCCAGCAGCAGTTCGGCGGCATTGCCGAAGGGTTCGTTGCCCGCGAACCAGCGCGGATCGGTGTGGCCGTGCGGGCTGACGATCGGCAGGCCGGCGATCGCGGCGTGAAGCTCGCGCGCCAGCGCCCGCGTCGCCGGATCGGCGGGGAACAGACGGTCGGGATGGAGGATGAGCGGGCGGGTCATGCGGTTTGCCGGTTACCTCGTGCATTCCGGGTTGTCGAATTTTGGCCTTACCAATATTCTTGACGGACCGGAACCGTCCCGTCAGGACGGCGGACTACACGGTTCAGTTGGGGATTCCCATGAAGATTACCGCCGCGAGGGTCATCGTCACTTGCCCGGGGCGCAATTTCGTCACGCTCAGGATCGAGACCGATCAGGGCGTGCACGGGATCGGCGATGCGACGCTCAACGGGCGCGAGCTGGCGGCGGTCGCTTACCTCGAAGACCATGTCGTCCCGTGCCTGATCGGCATGGATCCCCGCCGCATCGAGGACATCTGGCAATATCTCTATCGCGGCGCCTATTGGCGGGGCGGACCGGTGACGATGCGGGCGATCGCCGCAGTCGATATGGCGCTGTGGGACATCAAGGCGAAGATGGCGGGGATGCCGCTGTATCAGCTGCTGGGCGGCAGGAGCCGCGACGGGGTGATGGTCTATGGCCACGCCAACGGCGGCGACATCGCCGAAACCGTCGAGGCGGTCGGTCACTACATCGACATGGGCTACAAGGCGATCCGCGCGCAGACCGGGGTGCCGGGGATCAAGGACGCCTATGGGGTCGGGCGGGGCAAGCTCTATTACGAGCCCGCCGATGCGGCGCTGCCCAGCGTCACCGGCTGGGATACGCGCAAGGCATTGAACCATGTGCCGAAACTGTTCGAGGAGCTGCGCAAGACCTATGGCTTCGATCACCATTTGCTGCACGACGGCCATCACCGCTATACCCCGCAAGAGGCCGCCAATCTCGGCAAGATGCTCGAGCCCTACCAGCTGTTCTGGCTGGAGGACTGCACGCCGGCGGAAAACCACGAAGCCTTCAGGCTGGTGCGCCAGCACACCGTCACCCCGCTGGCGGTGGGCGAGATTTTCAACACCATCTGGGACGCCAGGGATCTGATCCAGAACCAGCTGATCGACTATATCCGCTGCACCGTCGTCGCGGCAGGGGGGATCACCCATCTGCGCCGCATCGCCGATCTCGCCGCGCTCTATCAGGTGCGCACCGGCTGCCACGGCGCCACCGACCTCTCGCCGGTCACCATGGGCTGCGCGCTGCACTTCGACACCTGGGTGCCCAATTTCGGCATCCAGGAATATATGCGCCATTCCGAGGAAACCGACGCGGTGTTCCCGCACGATTACCGGTTCGAGGCGGGCGAGCTGTTTTGCGGCGAGGCGCCCGGCCACGGCGTCGATATCGACGAGAAGCTTGCCGCGAACTATCCTTACAAGCCGGCCTATCTTCCGGTCGCGCGGCTGGAGGATGGCACAATGTGGAACTGGTGATCCGCGAATATCTTGGCTAGGATAGGGTGTGGCAAGGATAGTCTGCATCGGCGAGGGCATGCTCGAACTCGCGCCCGCCCGGTTGGAGCGCGGCGGCGACGGCTACAAACTCGGCTTCGGCGGCGATACCCTCAACACCGCGATCCACCTGGCGCGCTCCGGCCATAATGTCGCCTATCTGACGGCGCTCGGCACCGATCCGTTCAGCGATAATCTGCGGGCCAGGTGGCAGTCCGAGGGGCTGGACCCGTCGCTGATCCTCGCCGATCCGGCGCGGCATCCCGGGCTTTACGCGATCTCGACCAGCGCTGCCGGCGAGCGCAGCTTCACCTATTGGCGGGGCGACAGCGCCGCGCGGGGCATTTTCGGCCTGCCGGGGATCGACATCGCGATCGAGACCGCGCAGCGGGCCGACCTTATCGTCTTCTCGCTGATTTCGCTGGCGATCCTGCCGCCCGCCGGGCGCGAGCGCCTGCTGGCGCTGGCGGCGGGGGTGCAGCGGCAGGGCGGCCGCGTGGCGTTCGACGGCAATTACCGCCCGCGCCTGTGGGGCGGCATCGCAGAGGCGCGCGCCGCACGCGACGCGGCGATCGCCATGGCCGACATCGGCCTGCCGACGCTCGACGACGAAGCGATGCTGCAACCGGCGCCCGGCGTGCTCGACGAGGCGGTGGTGGCGCGGCATTGGCAGTCGCTGGGCTGTCCGGAAACCGTGGTGAAGCTTGGCGTGCGCGGCTGCCGTCTGCCCGACGGGCGGGTCGTCGCTCCGGCGGAGGCCCTGGCCCCGATCGACACCAGCGGCGCCGGCGATGCGTTCAACGCGGGCTATCTCGGCGCGCGGCTCAATGGCGCCAATCCGCTGCAGGCGGCGCGGATCGGCCAGACGCTCGCCGGCTGGACGATCATGCGGGTCGGAGCGATTCCCGCGAAGGATTCCTGAGGATCGTCCACAGCACCGCCGCCGCCAGCAGGTCCAGCCCGGCGAGCGCGACGAACAGCGGGTTGTAGCCGAACTCATCCGCGCTCTGCCCGATCAGCAAGGTGAACAACATGCCGCCAACCCAGGCGGAGGTGCCCGCCATGCCGCTCGCCGTGCCGACGGTGCGCTTGTCGAACACGTCGGCGCACAGCGTGATCAGCGCGCCGTTGAGCATCTGGTGGGCAAAGCCGCCGACGCAGAACAGGGCAATCGCCATGCCCGGCGAGGTGGCGAGGCCGATGCAGGCGGGACCCAGCATGCACAGCGCGCCCAGCGTCATCGTGATCTTGCGGCTGGTAAGCAGACCCGCCCCGCGTTTCATCAGCCATGCCGGCAGCAGGCCCGCCGCCAGGCTGCCGAAATCGGCGGCGAGGAATGGCAGCCAGGCCCACAGCGCGATGGACTTGAGGTCGAGGTTCCACACCGCGACAAGGTAGAGCGGGATGAAGAAGTTGAAGGTCTGCCAGGCCGGTTCCGAGAGAAAGCGCGGCGTGGCGATGGCCCAGAACGAGCGGCTGCGCAGCACGTCCTTCCTGGTCGCCGGTTTGCCCGCAACGTCCTCGTCCTGGCCAGCGTCGATCAGCGCGCGTTCCGTGGCGGAGAGGCGGGGATGCGCCGCCGGGTCGCGGTAGCCCCACCACCACATGCCCGCCCAGACCAGGCTCAGCGCGCCGGTGACGTAAAACGCCGCCTGCCAGTTCCACGCCAGGATGCAGAACGCCACCAGCGGCGGCGCGATCATGTTGCCGACGCTGGTGCCCATCTGGAACAGGCTGGTCGCCAGCGGGCGTTCGCGCGGCGGGAACCAGGTGGCGACGGTCTTGGCCCCGGCGGGGATCGCCGCGGCCTCGGTCGCCCCCAGCAGCATGCGGAAAAAGGCGAGGCTTTGCCAGCCGGTGGCGAGGCCATGCGCCATGTTGCTGAACGCCCAGCCGATGGCGAAGAGGAAGAACCCGAGCCGCGTCCCCAGCGCATCGAGCACCCCGCCGGCGACCGTCTGCATCACCGTGTAGCTCGCCTGGAACGCCAGCACGACCCAGCTGTATTGCTCGGTGGTCATGGCGAATTCGGTCTTGAGCGTCGGCGCGGCGACCGACAGGGTCGAACGCGCGAGGTAGTTGAGGATCGTGCCCAAAGTGACCAGGGCGATGATCCACCAGCGCAGCCTGCCGTTCATCGATGTTCCCCCGGCCTGACCAATATCTGCGGCCTGAATCGCGCCACCGCAAGGATGAATGTCGGCAGCGCCATGGTCAGCAGGACATCCTTGGCGCCTTCTCCCCACTGCTTCGCGTGATCCGGCCAGACATCGAAATAGATATCGGACGATTCGTTCGCCAGTTCGAGCAGGAGAACGATCGACCATGGCCAGATGCTGCGGGCGGAAACCCGCAGCACCCCCGCCAGCACCAGCTGAAGACCGACCCCGGCGATGACGTGCAGCGCATCGTGGCTGAACCCGATCGTATGCTCGACAAATATCTTTGCCCTGATCCAGTCCAGGCCGATGGCCTCGATGGCTGCCCGCAGTGCAACAACCGCTTCAGCCATCCCCGCTTGTGCCGCTTTGTCGGCTTTTGCCCGGCTAGGTCGAACAGATAATTTGCCATGACCACAGCCTGGTTGTGAGTCATCACGAGGTGCTGGGTATCGATATCGTTGCGCTCGCTTTGCTCCAGCGAGCGGACACTCTCGATCTTCAGGATCAACCGCCCGCCGACCTCTTCGTGCCGCCAGCCGACGAGTACGCCATACCCTTCCCTAGCCACAGATTCCGGCCCTCAAGGTCGCGCATCGGGGGTGCTCGCTCATTGTCAAATCCTTGCCCGGGCAGTCCGCAGAATAGTTGGAGCCTTGTCCGGTTGGCAAGAACTGGTTTCACCGCGTCGATACCACAGTGAGACACACCTGGCTTGCACCGGCTGCAAAAATCGCCGGATTCTTGCAGGCCGTGACGATTTTGCGCCATGCCATGGCGAACATGGCACTGGCGGAGATGGAGTCCGACCAGAATTTAATATATCAATTTGTAATCAGATTGTTAAACTCAAAGCGCTCGGCCCCGTCCCCACAGTCTACCCCACACTTTACGATACATGCTGAATCGACGAGTCAGTAAGGTGCCTTGTCAGGCGTGCATATCTTCAATTCGGTTCGCACCGATCACCTATTTCTCACTCTCCTCGGAAGGTGCGGGCGCGCTTGCGCCGAGCAGGTGCGGACTAAATCGAGCCAGAGCCAGGATGAGGGTTGGTAAACCCATGGTCAGCAGGACATCCTTCGCGCCTTCGCCCCACTGCATTGGCTGATCGGGCCAGGCCTCCACGCGCATATCCGACCATTCGTTCACAAGTTCGAGCGCGAGAACAGTGGCCCATGGCCAAATGCTGCGCGCCGATGTCTTAAGCAGGGCCGCGATTAGAAGCTGCAAACAGACCCCCGCCACGACATGCACCGCGTCGTGGCTGAATCCGATCATGTGCTCGGCAAAGGTCTTGGCCTTGAACCAATTCATGCCGATGAACTCACCGGCACCGGCGAACGAAAGCCCGATTGTCATGGCGCATGATCCAGTGCGAAGCGGTAAGGCCGATTAGCAAAATAGGTGATCGGCATGATGCGGGTCACAAGGAATGAATGCCCAAATTGACTGACAAATCTTCAGGCTGAATACACACATTGGCTTGCAATCGAAAAGCGTCGGAAATGTGAAAAAATCTCAATCTCATAGTACCGAACGCGTAACTTTTTTAGCACGAAACAAACGCTGTAATTGTGGATCAGCCCACATCGCTACCCACCAGGACACTGCTATAGAAGCTAAAATACCGAGAAGGAGTGAAAAAATTCCTGACAGCCCAAGTCTGTTTCCAAGAAACATGGCAACTCCGCCGACTGGAATATGTAATAAATACAGCGGATAGGTCATTTGCCCCACACGTCGCAGCCAAGTATCACCAGTGATTCGGATAACCGTCTCATTACAGCGAATTGCCAACAATATTCCGACTACCGCAAGGAGCCAAACGATTGCAGGTACTACAGGCAATTGGCCGTGTACGCGCCCAAGTGCTATCGCCTTGGGAAGAATGGAAATCACTGAAACACCGGCGGCAGCACATGCAGCCAAAATCCAGAAGAAATGACGCCTTTCGCTAACACAATGCCATATCAATGCGCCGAGGGCAAAATTGGCACCATAGGTAAGCAGGAAGACATTGGCGATCCAGGCATCCAAAACCGGCATCGCTCCTATGGCTTTCAGCGCCCAGTATGCCCCGCTCCACACTGTGAGGGCCATCATCGCTAAAGGTAACCTGCCTTGACCAATCGTGGCAGAGAGGGTGCCTACGAGCACATAAAAGGAGAGTTCAACAGGAAGCGTCCAATACACCCCTACGATCCAGGGACCACTTGGCCAAAGGGTTGCACTGCGAAGAGCTCCCGCCAGCAAGGTTTGAGCTGGCATGTCAGTAACCGCCGCGAGCAGAACCAGTGTGATTAGCACGCAAATCCAAGCTGTCGGGTAGAGGCGCAGGAAACGGCGGCGTCCGAAATCCAATGCTGTCCCTCGCAAGGAAAAAGCTATCACGAAGCCAGAGAGGACGAAGAAAATTTGCACACCAACCCAACCGAACCATGTAAAGGGAACCGCCCATTCCAAGGTTGCGCCGCCTTGTACAATTTCAGCCACACCGCCTTCTTGATTGAACCAGAGACTGCAGCCCGAGATGGAAGAGCATTACCATCGCAGCTGCCAGAAACCGGATAAGGTCGGCGATAACGACAGATCGAATCCGTTCGGTCGATGAATTAGTCATCCTGCGTTTTTACCGGTAATGTCTGCATCCGGCACCTCACGCTTCCGACTTCGCCAAGGCGTCGAATGCGGCAAGCCTGGTGAGCAATCCTTGCATTTCGCCAAGCGGAACCATGTTCGGGCCGTCGGAAGGGGCGTTATCCGGATCGTCATGGGTTTCGATAAACAGGCCGGCACAGCCCACCGCGAGCGCGGCCCGCGCCAGCGCGGGAACGAATTCGCGCTGGCCGCCCGACGACTGGCCAAGCCCGCCCGGCAATTGCACCGCATGAGTGGCGTCGAAAATCACCGGATAACCGGTGGCCGCCATGATCGGCAACGAACGCATGTCCGAGACCAGCATGTTGTAACCGAAACTCGTGCCCCGTTCGCACAACAAGATGTTCTCGTTTCCGGTCGAAGCAATCTTGGCGGCGACATTGGCCATGTCCCAGGGAGCCAGGAACTGTCCTTTCTTGACATTGATGGCCCGGCCGGTCGCGCCGGCGGCAAGCAGCAGATCGGTCTGCCGGCAAAGGAAGGCCGGGATCTGGAGAATGTCGCACACTTCGGCGGCAATTGCGCAATGGCCGATCTCATGGACATCGGTCAGCACGGCGCAGCCGAACTCTTCGCGGATCCGCCCCAGATATTCGAGGCCGCGTTCCATGCCCAGCCCGCGCTGCCCGCTCAATGACGAGCGGTTGGCCTTGTCGTAACTGGCCTTGAATACAAAGGGTATCGACAGGTGCGCGCAGATTTCAGCCAATTTCTCTGCAATCATGCGGGCATGGTCAAGCGTCTCAAGCTGGCAAGGACCGGCGATCAGCCCGAACGGCCGGTCATTGCCGAATAGTGCGCCGCCGGCATCGACCGCTCTCATCATCCCGTCTCCGCCGCTCATTCCATGCCCTCCGCAGCCAGAACCGCCTCGATCCGCCCAACATCGGAAGGATTGTTCAACTCCCAGAACTCCCGGCCCCGGGCGTCCACCTCAATACAGCGCACCGATATGTCATTGTACAAGAAGCGCAGCTGTTCGAGACCCTCCAGACGTTCGAGCGGGCACTCGGGAGCCGCTGAATAGGCCGCAAGGGCGGCGGTTGTATAGGCATAGATGCCGACATGGTGGAACACCGGCACTTCTTCCCCAGCGCTGAAGCGGCGGCCGGTGAACGGCACCACCTCCTTGGAGAAATACAGCGCCCGCCCGGCGCCGTCCATCACCGCCGTCGTGCCGCCCACCAGTCCGGCAGCGCGATCGTCGAGAAAGCGGGCATGTATCTCCGCTGTGCAGCGCAAGACCGGCGTTGCAACCGGGGCTTCGTTCTGGGCCATTGCCTCGATCAGCGCCTCGATGAACCATGGCGGCGTCAGCGGCGCATCGCCTTGCAGGTTTATCACCACCTCCGGGTCGATCCCGATCCGGTCGATCGCGTCCGCGCAGCGCTCGGTGCCGTTCGCGCAGCTTTCGGAGGTCATCACCACGTCGGCGCCGAAGTGCCGTGCCGCATCGGCGATGCGGGAATCGTCGGTCGCCACCCAGACAGCATCGATCCCGGCGAGGTTCCTGGCCGCCAGCCAGGTCCGCTCGATCAGGCTGCGCGCAATCCCCGTGGCTCCGCGCAGATCCACCAGCGGCTTGCCCGGATAGCGCGTCGAGGCATAGCGGGCGGGAATGAGGATGACCCGGCGCGGCGAGGAAACGGCCATCTCAAGCGATCCCGGCGCGCAGGATGTCGTGGATGTTAACCAGCCCGCACAGCATCGCAGCGTCGTCCACCACCAGAAGTGCGCCGATCTTGTGCCGGTTCATCAGCCCCAGCGCCTCGGAAGCCAGCATTCCCGGCATCCCGGTGAGGGGTTGGTGGGTGGCCACATCGGCGGCCGATCGGTCCATCAGATCGGCAAGATTGCGCCGCAAATCCCCGTCGGTGATGATTCCGGCAAGTTTCCCGCCTTCGACGACAGCCGCAATGCCGAAGCCCTTGGCGCTCATAACCACCAGCGTGTCGCCCATCGATGTTTCGGGCGTCACCACCGGCAGGCTGCCGCCGGTGTGCATGATGTCGCTCAGCCGCGTGAATTGCGCCCCGAGCTTGCCCCCGGGATGAAACATGTGGAAGGCATCGGCCGCGAAGCCGCGGCGGTGCATCAGCGCCACCGCCAGCGCATCGCCCAGCGCCAGTGCGCAAGTGGTGGAGGTCGTCGGGGCCATGCCGATCGGACAGGCTTCCGGCGCATCGGGCAGGATCAGTGCGATGTCGGACTGGACAGCCAGGGTGCTCTCGGGGTTTTTGGTCATGGCGATCAGGGGGATTGCGAAGCGGCGGGTGTATTGCACGAGATCGCGCAATTCCAGCGTCTCGCCCGAATTCGACATCAGCAGGCAGACATCGTCGCCGGTGACCATTCCCAGATCGCCGTGGCTGGCCTCGGCCGGATGGAGGAACATCGCCGGTGTGCCGGTCGAAGCCAGCGTCGCGGCGATCTTGCGCGCGATATGGCCGGACTTGCCCATACCTGAAACAATGAAGCGCCCCTTTGCCGCCAGCACGAGATCGACTGCTTCGGCAAAGCCGGCCGGCACCTGCTCCGCCATCGCCAGCAGCGCATGTGCTTCGGTTCGCAGGACGTCGGCAGCGATCTCTTCGATATTCAATTGGGGGAATCCTATGAACCCGGGTTGGCAGGCGGCGTCATACGATCATCGCCGCGCGAGTGAAAGGCAGTCCGATCTCAATTTCCGGGATTCATGGCGTTCCTGACAATGCGGTGACCGAGGGCCTCCAGTTCGCCGGGTGGCCGCTTTGTAAGCAACCAGTCCCGTTCGAGCTTGACCGGGACTATCCGCTCGCATGGCACCAGACCCTCGTCTGAAATCCGGTACAGCGAATAGCCCAGGCCGCCAAGGAACCGTTCGACTTCGGGAATGTGCGGAGCGCGCCTGAGGAATTCGCAGATAATGTCGGGCGACAGCCTCGCGATCAGCTCCTTCCCGCCCTGCAGCACCGGCCATTCGAAGCATTCGACATCGATCTTCATCACGAGCCCGCCCTGCAGGTCTGGAAAGCATGCGTCCAGAGCAGCAACCGGAATCGCCGCGCCTTCCGCATCGTCGGCGTTCAGCGCGATCGAGGAAGCCAGCACACCAATTCCGAAATCCGGACTCACCCTGATCGAGCCTGGCTCGCCGCCAATCCCCATGAGGTGCGGCAGCACCCGTCCGACCAGCTCGTTGCGAACGACATTCTGCCACAGGAACATGAAATTTTCCGGCACGATTTCATAGGCATGTACCTTCACCGCAGGGTTGCCGCGCGCCACGGCGAGGGCGAACACGCCGGTATAGCTGCCGACATCCAGAAAGGTCGCCGCACCCGCCGAAAGATCGACGGCCAGCGAGAGGGCAATCCTGTCCGCCGGCCTGGACAGCTGGCCATTGTTCCAGAACAATTCGCGCGCGATGCTGCATCGCTGCGCGTTGCCCATCTGGATCGTTTGACCCGGGGAAAGCGGAAGCAGGCCAATGCCATTCACCACGGGAATGCGCTCGCGCCAGCTGAGTTTTGGGAAGGGCTTCAAGAAGAAGACTGCTAGCCGGTTTATCGGACGGCTTACCAGAATTTTAATTATGCCACTCTTTACTATTGATATATTTCGCATGATTTATGAAGCCTCAGAGTGAATTAGAAATATAGCAAGTCATATAATATACAATGCATTGAAAAAGATTGATATTTTCAACAAACCTCTATGCATAAAAATTCGGCGACGTGCATTTTTTAGATCTGACCTAGCGGGCATCAATCGTTCTTTCAACTCCTGCTATGCTCGTCATTTTCTCAATCGCCTCGGTCGAAAAACGGCTGCCAGTCTTGAGTTTCTCAACAAGATCAGGAAACATCTCGCTTAGTATCGGTGACGATGTGCAGAGTTCGAAAACGTTGCCCCAATTTTCATTTAAAAAAGTCGAAAAACTCCACCGGAACCCCTGTTTTTGTCGACGCCATTGAGTTGGGAGCGGCAGGAAATTTGAGAAAGCCTTTCGTAGTTCGAGCTTGTTAAATGCTCGGGAAAACTTTTTATCATAGCCCGTGAAAACATGAGGAAAGAGATCGCGATCCATAAATGGGCTGCGAGCCTCAATGCTATATGTCATCGCATTTCTGTCATTTTGCCAAAGCCAGTCTTGCAACCTTCCCCTGAAGATATCGGCGACCAGGGCCTCCGAAAACGATTTGTCGAGCCGGGCTAGCGGGTCGAGACTGGGAATGTTTGCCCCACATCCCGCCGCGAGCGTCCGAAGTTCCGGATCCATAGGGTCGAGCACACCCTTGGCCGCCACCCGTACCGCAAACATGAAACGACGAAATTCGTTGCGGTTGGCAAGCGCCATTCCGGCAAGCCATCCGAAGCGTCCCTGCCGAACAGCCTCGCGGATCGCATAAGGAAACTGGCGATCCCAGTAGCCGCCGAACATTTCATCCGCCCCGGTGCCATCGAGCACCACCTTGATATCGGTTTCCGCAACTGCGCTGTATAGCTGCGGTATCGCCAGCATGTTGCCTTGCAGGCGGAATGGTCGTTCCTGATTGGAACAGACCCGCAGAAATGTATCGAAGGCGTCTCGTCGATAATCAACCTTGACTACACGCGCCTCTATCCCCGCCGTACGCGCTGCTTCCAGGCCAAAGCGTGCATCGTCGGATGCGCCAGTGTCCCCGACGATACACGTAACCTCCCCTAAGCGCTTATTCGCGTGAAGAACGGACAAGATCAGTGTTGAATCGACTCCCCCGGAGAGCAGCAAACCGATCGGTCGATCCGAGATGAGGCGCCGCAAGACAGCGTCTTGGATACATTCATGAAGCGGTGCGGTTGGCATGGCAGCGGTGGCCGGCATTGACCGATCAGAAATCGGTGTTTCAGCAAGAGTCCAACTCGCGAAGTCGAAAACACCCGCGCATCCGGGGCGAAGCTGGCCAATCTCCTCGTAACCCGTAGAATTGTCACCGGCCGGGGCCAGCGCATGAAACATAAATGCATTGAGAAAATTTCTGTCGAAGCGGAGCGCACGCCCCAGGTAGCTGGAAATGGCTGTAATCGTCGACGAGACGATAAACGTGTCTTCGCTTCGAAAGTGGAACAGTGGCTTTTTGCCGAACATATCCCTGCCAAGCACCAGGCGGGCGTCCCGATCCTTGTGTTGAACGAATGCCCACTGGCCGTTGAATGTGCGTATCGCTTCAACGCCTTCAAGGCGAAGGGCTTCATGCAAAAGTTCTGTATCCCCACTCGTGCAGAATGTGGTTCGGTCTTGGTAGTGGCCCTTCAAGTCGCGAAAATTGTAGATTTCCCCATTGAAGATCGTCGCGGCGCCATTTCTTATGAACGGTTGATTGCTACGCCGGTCAAGGTCGATGATCGCCAATCGGCGATGGGCAAGCCCAACTTGGTATGTGGCGCGATCGTCCCGTATATCCCGGATCGAAGTGCCTTGCGCGTCAGGCCCCCGATGCCGTTGGGAGCCTATCGCCGCCGTGAGTGCCGCAGGGTTTACAGGGCGTCCCCTGTGTACCACGGCAAAAATACCACACATGCAATGCTCCAATCCAAGTGCGCGATACGAATGATCGCGCACGCTTTCTCGTCCACTTCGATTGCCGTTTTGACACCTCGGACCTACCGATAGTGGGTCCGAAACCTATTCAGATGTGCATCGGTGAATCTCCGTGAACCTGACAGGCAGGCTACCGCTCACTGGTATGTCCAGCGGCTTCAATGCCATATCGGGGTGTCGATTGCAGTCACCGATCAAGCCCCGCCATAGGGGGAGGAAGAAATGTTGAGGCCGAAAACGCTCGTGTCAATGCCAATTTTTGTCCAACAGAAGTAGTAAAGCATTAAGTTCCAAAAAATCGTGGCCCCAAAACTAGCCAATGCTGCGCCCAAAATTCCATATATCGGTATTAAAATAATGCAGAGTGTCGCATTTATGCCAAGCGTTAATAGAGTTGTGTGGAAAACCAATTTTTCCATATTATGCATAACTAGCAGCATGTTTGGCATGCCAATTATCGCATATACCATCTGAACCAGACAGAGGAGCAGCATAGCGGGAAGCGCAGGCAGAAATTCATGTCCGAAGACGAATGCGATGATTGCTTCACCTTCGAACCATAGGACAATTGGCAACGGCACAGCCGCAATCAACGATAACCTCGCGTAGAAGCTGGCTTGTTCCTGCAAAGACTTGCGATCAATCTGCTTTTGCAGCGAAGCAAGATTTGGCGCGGCAATGAAGTTGAGCGCCATATAGGCGAGGCCGGCGAGCAGCCCAACCTGTGCTGCCACGCGATACAGGCCGATCGCTTCCTGCCGCACAAAAATGCTCAGGAAAAGGATGTCGATATAGGCATTGAGGACAATCATCCCCGAGCTGGTGGCGAGGATTGCAGCACTTCTCACCCAATCCTTGCGGAACGTCGCCGGCTTGGCCGCGAGGAATGCGGCCGGAGATACACGATTCATCAAGGTCTGGCCGAGAATATAGTTCAGCCCCGCTGCCAGCGTTAGAGCCCAGAAAATGTAATGCACGCTCAGGGCAGTCCCTAGCCACAACCACAGAAATGCAATGCCGATTGCGAGGAAAATCGGCCGGGTCAATTGATCCGTCAGCTGTGCGAGCTGAGGCATATGAAACCCACGAACGATGGCTACGCGGTTGGCCGACAATTGATCGAAATACAGCGTTACCGACATGAGGATCATAATCTCAAGCCTGATGCCGTGTGGCAACCTGCCCGGTACGATCGATAGCAATGCCAGACCTGCTGCGAAGAAAAGAAGCGATACTATTGTTGCGCCAATCCAGGTTCTAGCCGCGATTCCGCGCGTCTCGCCCCATTCCCCGGCTATGAAATCACGCGAGGCGGTACGCAGCAGCAGGGTCGCCCAACCAGAGCTGACTGGAATTGCCGCCAGCGACAGAATGGCCAATGCATAGGCATAGTAACCAAGTCCCTCTGGTCCAAATAATCGTCCCAGGAGGACGGTAATAATGATGCCCAATCCCGCACCACCAAGCCTCAAGGCTAAAACGTGCAAGCCTGATCTCAGTATCTGTAGCTTCACTCCCCCGGGTTCCCGAGGAGCTTTGCGCGTAACCGAAACGAATTACGCGCAAACAAAATCTCTCGCTTGCTAGAATATAAGTGCGACATTATTTCGCTCATAATCCTCGAGAAATCTACAAATTGAAAGGGGTGTTCGCATATTTCGGATGCGCCAGACGAACGCAGCTCACAATATCTCGGTTGTCCCTTGCCGCGTCAGACACCATTCCTTGTGCCAACTGCGCACCAGAACGGTTCCTTGTCCGAAAAACGCACCCCGGACAACCCGGCCTCGTGCATCATCGCCGCGATCTCCTCCCTTGTGAAGCGCTGTTCCAGCGGTGTGCCGAAGCGGTCGCGGCTGTCGGTACGCAGCGTTGCGAAGCTGCTGTGCCGGTAGTACGCCAGCGGCAGTCCCGATGGGTCGCCGCCCAGGCGCTCGGCCAGCCTCGCAGTCCGCGACAACGGCCAATAGGCCGCTAGCGCGATTCCATCGGTGACCAGAGACTTTGCCGCGGGCGGCAGCCGGTGGATCGCCGTGCGGACGATGTCCGAAACCCTCCACAGCGCGCGAAACCAGGCCGGGCGGTTGTCGAACCGGTAATAGAGATAGACCAGCATCACACCCCCCGGTTTCAGCAGACGCACGGAGTCCGACAAGGCGGAGCGGGTGTCGGGGATGTGGTGCAGCACGCCCAGCGAATAGCCGAAGTCGCAACTCTCCGGCGCGATCGGCGCGGTATCGGTGGTGGCGTGATGAAAGCTGACATTGGCGGCTCCGGCCAGATTCTCGCGCGCCACGGCAAACGCCTGCGCCGACGCATCGATGGCGTGCAGATGTCCCACCCTGGGTGCGACGAAGCGCGCCCAGCGCCCGGAGCCGGTTCCCATATCGAAGCCGACGGCGCCTTCCGGCAGGGCACCTCATGGAAATATGCCGAAATAGGTATCGAATATCCGGCGCAGCTCGGCCTCATCGACATCGCTCTGCCGGTGACGGTGCCACTCGTCGCCAAATGCGGCAACCGTTACGGGATCGACATTTGCCTCAGCACTCATGACTGCGAACCCGGCTGTACGCCGACAGCGGAACCCGCAGGCCCCCGAATTGGACCGATCTGTTCAAGCAATTCCTCCCAGCAATCGAGCACGGCCTCGATCCCGTATGGCTTCACCGCTTCGGGGCCTGCCGCGCCTAGGCGATTGCGGAGCGTCGCGTTTGCCATGAGACTGTGCAAACCGCCAGCCAACCCGGCAACCCGCAGTTCGCTGTCTTTTGCCCCGGGGACCAGGATGCCGTTCACGCCGTTCCTCACCATTTCGGCGACACCGGTGCAATCGTCGAAGGCGACGACCGGCCGACCTGCTGCGAGCGCCTCCGCTGCTGCCAGGCCGAACGATTTATAGCGCGACGAAATCGCAACGATGGCGGCATCGGCATATTCGCGAACAATGTTGCGGGTGTAACCGGGCAACTCAACTCGTTCGCCAAGCGCCAGCCGCCCAATTTCTGCCTCAAGTTCGGGCCGCAGATGGCCATCGCCGACAATCTTCAGTCGCCAATCTGGGAAATCGGGTGCGACCTTGGCAAACGCTTGCAGGAGTGTCGCATGATCCTTTTCTTTCATGAGGCGGCCAACGCACAGGACCGTGAGCGGCTGCGTCGGTGCGGTGGCCGACGAAGGCAAAAAAGCTTCGAGATCCACCGGGTTGGGCAGAACCAAGGTCCGTTGGCTGATGTTGTCGCCGTAACTCAGCAGCGTCGTATGCGATGGGAAGGTTCGGGCAACAGCACGGCGATCGATCTGGCGGCGCAGGAACTGCTGAAAAGGCCGGTTCGCATAATGGCGCGCATCGGTATGCTCCGAAGCGATCAGCGGCAGGCCGGTCCTTGTCAACGCCAAAGTCAGGGGCACATAGGTGGAATGCATGAAGGCGACGATGACATCGGGATTGACCGAACATGCAGCCTTGCGGATCCTGGGGATGGCCTTGATGTAGCCGATTCGGGGAAGCGGCACCCCAGGCGGATTGAAGGCCATATCATGGCGTGGAATCCGGCGATCGAGCGGGTAGAAGACCTCGCCAGGGTAGTCGAACGTCAGTGCCTCGACCGCATGTCCTCTTCGGGCGAGCCCATTGGCGACATCGACAAAGACCCTTTCCGCCCCGCCGCCGGGCACATTCAGCGACTTGATCGCAAGCAGGATTTTCATTCCCCGACCAATCCCGACAGATCGCCATAGCCATCCAGTTCAGGCCTGGTCGGGAAGGTGACCAGGCGCAAATTGGATTGATCCAGATCGCGAACCACACGTGCCGGAACCCCTGCAATCAAACACCCTTCGTCCTCGAAACGGCGTGTAATGATTGCGCCCAGCCCAACCACGCAATTGGCGCCGATGGCTGACCCGGGGACCATCTGGATCCCCGATCCAACATAACAGTTTGCCCCGATCGACACCGGGCCGACATCCTGCCGATTATGGGTCCAGATGTTGGACACACGTCCTGCAAAGACGACAGAATTGCCGAGAATGACCGTGTCGGTATAATCGATCTTGTGCCACGCGGTCACGATCGCCCGCCTGCCAAGCCGCAGAACGGGATCCGGGGTTCCGCGCACAAGCGGACGCATGATCGCATTGATCTCGTTCAAGCGGCCGATCACCGCACCGTCACCCAATTCAACTTCCCGGCCGCCGAGCAGAATGTTGAGATGCCCGATCACAACGTCATCGCCGAGATGCAGCGATTTCATCGCACCGATGCAATTCAGATGACCGATACGAACCCGATCGCCAATGACGGCATGCTGCGGAAAAACCAGGCTGAAACCGATCCTGACTCCGCGACCAATCTTGAACCTGAAGATGTGGCGCAAAATCAGGATCTTCACGATCGATGGCAATGGCAACAGCACTATCGCGAAAAATTTGCTCATCAGCCGCTCCTTCTTGGAGACGGAGGAACCATTGCATCGCGCTGCGCCACACGTCGACCGCGTTGAATCAAGGGATACTCGAAATACTTCCATGACGCCGCAGCCATGAAAAATATAGATACTATAGAAATCAAAAATACAGTCCAAAATCCTGCGTCATGATATCCAATAAAATTCAATACGATGCCCACACCTTCTATAATAAAAATATGAAATAAATAGACAAAATATGATAAAGTCCCAAACTTAGCGCTCCATACAGCGGCATATCTTAACGGAAAATGCTCCGCATACCAATTTGTTTGTAAACCGGATGCAGAATTGTCCGACAAGACGGTTACGAAACAAGCCACAGTTGTCGCAAATACGAAATATCCGACAATGGGCATAATCGGATTATCCAAAGAGATGTACTGAAACAAAATGATGAGACCAAGCACTGCCGCTCCCGCTACAACGCTGAAAAATCGAAATTTTGTCACTCGAACAAATGCACCCAGCGCAGCAAGGCCCCCAAGTGCGATTGAGTCCAGCCGCGCCGGGACGAAAAAGTATAGATCGGTGAGATCGATCACCGATGTCCAGACGGAGATTAGCCGCACAATCGGTGCAAGTGCAAGAAAGCCGAACAAGGCCAATTTCATGCGATCGACCCCGCCAAGGCATGCAAGACCCAAGATTACATAGGCCGTCTCTTCAACCGAAAGGGACCATGTAATCGTGAATGGGAGATTTTCTTGACCAAAAATGGGAATTGTCCAACCGTTCAATAAAAGTAAAGGGCTCCATATTCTATGCAAATCTCCACTATCACCAAAAATAAGAGATGATAACATAAATACACAAACCGCAATGAAATATATCGGTAATATACGAAATACGCGACGTCGAAAAAAACCTGCGATATCGTCTCGGTCACGTATAAGTATCCGGGTGATCATAAACCCGCTGATTACGAAAAATATATCGACGCCGATCCACCCGCTATACTGGAAAATCCTTCCGACCGGGTCGCTTGCATCGGGCCGGAAACGCCAGGCGACATGATGGCCCATGACCAATAGAACGGCCAGTGCCCGCAAGGAATTGAGAGCCATGACGCGATTCGGTTCGCTCTCAAGTCGCACTGGTTTGGCGTTGGCGGGTTTAGGCACAACCTTGCCCACTCACCGACAGCACAATTTTAGCGCACTATTCGGCGTAAAGAGCGCATTCTGGTAATTTAGAAACGTAAATGCAGTATTGGCCATCATAAGCCACGCTACCTGTAGCGATATTAATAATAATGCGATCAGAAACCGTATTGCAGATCTGGAGCTTTTGTTTTTTATCATTTGAGGAACAGCAGAAAAAAACCACATCGAAACTGTGAAGAGGTACAGTGACATACGCCCTGCTGCGGCCGATGTAACCAAGGCCAAAGGAATCATGGCGGTAGCCAGATACGACATATTTCGATGGAAGGCGTGAGGCATCAGCAGGCCGCCACTGGCCTTGCTAAGGGCAATCGCAATGATTGCGGGGATGCCGTTTAACATGACATGATAGATTGCGCCTTCCGATTGCGTAGCTTCAGTCTGACCGGTTACGTAGAGGGTGTCATAATAGTCCACGCGTCCCATGGATTGTATAATGTACAGAACCAAAATCGATATTACAGCAGTGGCAAAGAATTTCAAAATTACTGATATTTTCAAGTCTATAGCGGCCAATATCAGAAAGAAAATTGCGCTGGCATGAAAAAGAGTGGCTAGCAAGATATAGGCTATCCTGCTGAATAGGGATGATTGGTTCCAATTGGCCGCAAGCCACAATAGCACACCGATCGCAACCGCCTGCCTTGCTGCGCTCATCGCCACGACACTTACGAGGATCGGCATTGCAGCCAGCAGCGCCAGCCACGGTTCGGGGGTCGTTTTCGCAAAGCGAAACAGGCCCAGAAGAAAGATTGCGGTCCCCAGGAAATAGGCACCGTAGACCCCCGTTCCGGTCTGTCCTGCAATCCGGAGGATCAGCACATAGCCTGGCTCCGCCACTTCGAATGCATCGATCAGATCGTCCGTGTTGGCGCGTTCGATCATGATGAGATAATTGTTCCAATCCATCCCGACGTGGTGCCGCAGCCCGACGAAGATCAAGATCACGATAAACACAAGGCCCCAAAGCAGGGGAAAGAGCCGACGCTCGGTCGCCAGCATCGCGATGAGTGCGATGAAGCCGGTCAAAAGGAGATAGGGAAGCATTAGCTAGACCTTCCCTGCAGCCAAACAAGTTCCAGCGGCCGGGCAGGCCCGATCATGCGGCAGGCGTTTTCCAGCAGCCGGGCGTATTCCTTCCGATCATCGAGCATTTCGAGCGCCCCGGCCACTGCATCCGCGTCCAGGGGGAGCGGGGCAGGGACGAGATGGCGGTGTCGGTCAAGGTGCCCTGCGGATCGAGCATGAGTGGCAGGATGCCTAGCTGCAAAAGATCGAGCGCGATAGTCGAAGGACTGGATACTACCCAGCGGACTGCGGCTGCCGCTTCTGCCAGTGCGGCATCGCCAGCCAGCTCGCGGAAACCGGCATCGCGCGCAGCCTGTCGGACACTCTCAGCGTCCGCCAGGCTGTCGATCACGGGATGGGGCTTCCACAGCAAAGGCAGGGCAGCTTGGCCAAGGCGTCTCGCGGCCTCGCCCGCGCAGCGTATCAGCGCGATCTCGTCGGCCATCCCGTTGCGGCGAAATTCCGGGTTCATCTGATGCGCCAGATTGGTGAGGAGCAGCAGGCCCGTATCGCCGCGCAGCGCGGTCTCCGGGACAGTCGCGCGCTGGACCTTGCATGCTCCGTAGCAATCCAGCCGCGTATAGGCGGCCGCGTCGTGGGCGCTGCGAAACAGGGCGACGTCCGATATTCCGGTAAAATTGGGGCCGGTCGCCTGGCCGTGGACCGCGTGGACGGTCCGCCCCCCATCCGCCTGGATCGCCTGCTCGAGCAGGGTCGTATCGGCGGTTCCGGTCATGGCGAAGATCACTTCGCAATCCCGGGGGCCATGGGCGTGCCACCACCGCGCGGCTGCGGCACCATGCCAGACCCGGAAGGCGATGCCGATCCATTCGCGAAAGCCTAGACGGGCCGGAGCTTGCGGCACCTGCCGCATGCCGTCGAGCAGCAAGCGCGGCCAGTCGGTAGCCATGGCCTTCAGGGCAGAGCCTGCCGACATTGGAACGATCAAAGGTGGCAAGTCCCTCCCCCCGGGCTGCGCGGACAAGTTGGCGGCGATGCGGGCGCGGGATTGCGTGAGGCGGCCAAGCAGCAGTATGGTGCCGCAAGGCGGTTCGGCCGATGGCAGCGCCTTCAGCAGGTGGCGGGTCCGGGTGCTCCATTCGCCATGCATGGCCCCGAGCCGACGGGAATTCGCGATTGCGTCCGGCCGCAGCGCAGTCAAAGCGAAGCGCAGGGTCCAGAGCAGAAACATTCCCATGGCGGCGGCGGCGGCGGACAGAAATGTCAGCCGGGCGCATAGCGATGCAAAGCCGGAGGGCGGGAAGGCTTCATTCGGGTCGCAAAGCGATCCGGCAGCTTCTTCGGCGCGCGCAATTGCCGCCTTGACCGCTTCGAGCCGCCAGACAGACATCTTCCGGCCATTGAGTGAAGCAGCCCATGCCCAGGCGCGTTCACGATCGCGGCGGCGCAGTTCACCGGTGGTCGTCACGCCAGCAACTGCCGAAGGTCGCGGAAGAGTGAATTGGCAAGGTCGCGCGCGGTTGCGAGATAGTTCGATCGCGCCTCCGTCTCTTCCTGGCTCCAGCCTCGTGCGGCGGCGTCCCTGATCGCATCCGGCTCGAGCGGCATATTCAGGCGCCACGACGCCAGTCCCACATCGGCAATCAGGTTTGCGATCTTGCCGGTGTTGGAAGATTGCGCGACGAATGGCGTATTCGTGGCCAGCGCCAGGGTGCAGGCATGGAACCGGCCGGAAACCAGCAGATCCAGCCCCGCGAGATCGTCCAGGAACGCCAGGGTGTCACTTGTCCCGTAATGCCAGAGCCGATGCCGAAGTCGCAGAATTGCCATTGCTTGTCCAGGAAGCCGGAAATCCTGCCGCAGGCCAAGTCCTTGGCGCAGGAAGCGCAGATAGCCTGCCGGACCCCGATTGCCATAAACGATGGCGACTGTGGCGCCACTGCATGCCTTGCGGCAGCGATCCAGCAGCACGGCCTTCAAACGATCGACATTATCGGTAAAACCGATGCTGCCAGACCTTGCGGGTTCGGCTCCCAGAACCGGCGCGCAAAGGCTCAGGTCCGGGACGATCCGCACATTCCGCCTTCCGATGCCCATCCCGGATGCGCTGATGCTGTCGCGAGCGGCCACCAGGGCGAAATCGTCGAGCTTTGCGGCCAGGCTGAAATCGTTGGCCTCCCATCCGGCATTGATCAATGCGGCGGGAATTCCGCGAGCTTTGGCTTCCGCGCCGATTTCCAGCAAGCGGCGACCGGCAGGCCGATTGTGATGGATGGTGCCTTCGCCGTTGATCAGAACCAGCCGAGCCTTGCCCAGCGCCAACGCGAATTCGGCGGAATGCCGCCAGTCCGCATGTGCAGGCCAATAGGCGATCGCTCGCATGCCATGGCGATCGAGCAGCGCTTCGATTGCCTGCATCACCCGGGTGCATCCGTGATGCCTGTCCACCCTGGTGTCATTGACTACCAGCACTGGAAGCAGATGCTCGACCGAGGATGCGGAGGCATTATCCGATTTCAAAGATAGAGGTCGCTTCTGCCGGCGGGGAGGACGCGTTTGAGGTCATAAAGGAGGTGCTGACTCTTGCCGAGCGCGCGAATGGCCTCTGTCCCCATTGCCCGGAATACATCGTGCGCAACCGCCAGGATGATCGCGTCATAGGCACCCTTCCCGGGCTGTTCGATTAGTTCCAGGTCATACTCTTCGCGTGCCGCATCGGGGGCCGCCCAGGGGTCGAATACATCGACAGCGATGCCGAATTCCCGCAGTTCGGCGATGACATCTGCCACCCGCGTGTTGCGCAGGTCGGGACAGTTTTCCTTGAAAGTCAGGCCCATGACTAGCACCCGGGCATCTTCGGTGCGCATCCGGGCCTTGAGTAACGATTTGACCAGCTGCGAAGCAATATAGGCGCCCATGGCATCGTTGAGCCGACGTCCGGCGAGGATGATCTCCGGATGGTAACCGATCGATTCGGCCTTGTGCGTCAGATAATAGGGATCAACTCCGATACAGTGCCCGCCGACCAATCCGGGCCGGAAGGGCAGGAAGTTCCATTTGCTGCCCGCGGCGTCGAGCACGGACTGAGTATCGATCCCCAGCCGGTTGAATATGATCGCCAATTCGTTGACCAGCGCGATATTCAAATCCCTCTGCGTATTCTCGATGACCTTTGCGGCTTCCGCGACCTTGATGCTTTCGGCCCGGAAAGTTCCGGCCGAAATGATCTCCCGGTATAATGCATCGATCCGGTCCGCTGCTTCCGGTGTCGAGCCGGATGTGACCTTGACGATGTCCGGAAGGCGGCGCGACCGGTCACCTGGATTGATTCGCTCGGGACTGTATCCGACGGTGAAGTCGAGATTGAAGGTCAGACCGGAACAGCGCTCGAGGATCGGTACGCAGTCCTCTTCGGTGCAACCCGGATAGACTGTCGATTCATAGATAACGGTATCGCCCTTCTTGAGCACGCCTCCCACGGTCCGCGAGGCGGCGAGCAATGGTCCCAGGTCAGGCCGCTTGTGCCGGTCGATCGGTGTCGGAACGGTCACGATGAAAATGCTGCATGTCTTCAGGTCCGCCATGTCGGCGGTGAAGGTAAGGTGGCAGGCGGAGACGATCTCGTCAGGCTCGGTCTCCAAAGTTTCGTCCCGGCCATCCATGAGGGCGGCGATACGCTTTTCGTCGATATCGAAGCCTACAACCGGGCGCTTCTTTCCGAATTCGACTGCCAGAGGCAAGCCGACATAGCCCAGTCCGATCACTGCCAATTTCAACTGGTCGGATGGTCGAGAATCCACGGTCCTGTTCACTCCTGTTCTGGCCGGCACGCGCCAGGCCGGGGCCTGGCCTTGGCGATTGGCGCCCGTCCGCCCATGCGTCCATTTTTGCGCAGGCGAAAAGCACACTTCATTTCTGACTGTCCAGCCATGCCTGAAACATCAGGATCGTCCAGAGTTTAGGTGTCCAGTCCCTGCGCCCGGACAGATGCTCGTGCCACGCCGCCCGGATCGGGCCGGGCATCAGGTAGCCCTCCGCTTCGAGGCGTGCGGGGGCGAGCAATTCCTCGGCCCAGTCCCGCAGCGGGCCGCGCAGCCATTGACCGACCGGCATTGAAAAGCCCGCTTTCGGGCGTTCGATCAATTCCTTGGGGACATGCCGGTATAGAATCTCGCGGATCGCCCATTTCGAAACGCTGCCGCGAAGTTTCATGTCCGGCGGCATCTGCCAGGCGAATTCCACGACATCGCGATCGAGGAATGGCACCCGCGTTTCGAGGCTGACCCCCATGGCCGCGCGATCGACCTTGCAGAGGATGTCGTCCGGCAGATAGGTCCGCATGTCGCGGAACATCATCTGCGCCGGCACGCTATCGGCGCCGGATGCAGGCAAGGCAAAATCGAACAACGCCGACCTGTCGGGACCGTCCAGCCCGGCTTGCATCAAGGCCAGAGGTGCATCCCACTCGGTGACAATGTCCAGGTGCAGATCGGCGAGGCTGCGAGCGGTCCGCAATCGCACGGCCAGCTTGTGGGCCTTGTCCCCCAAATGTCCGAACCCCGACGAGCCGCCAGCCAGCCGGTTGAAGCCCTGCCCGGCCCCGTCCCAAGCCTGTGGGGGAATGGCCCCCATCATTCCGCCCAGCGCCTTGCGCATCGGAAACGGCAGCCAGCCGAGTTTCCGCCATATGGCCGGCCCCCAGAAGTAGCGGTTATATCCCCCGAAAAGCTCATCGCCGGCATCTCCCGACAAGGCTACCGTCACTTGGGATCTTGCAGCCCGCGATACCAGATAGGTCGGAATCTGCGACGAGTTGGCGAATGGTTCGTCATAGAGCTGCGGCAACAGCGGAATGACCGATCGCGCCTCGGCGTCGGTAACCCGGATTTCGGAATGGTCCGTGCCAAGGTGCCGGGCAACCGCGGCGGCATGGGGTGCCTCGTCGAAGCCTGCCTCATCGAACCCGATGGTGAACGTGCGCACGGGCGTAGCGGACTGCTTCTGCATCAGTGCGACGATGGTCGAGGAATCCACTCCGCCGGACAGGAAGGCGCCAAGCGGTACGTCGGCGGCCATCTGTCGTCCGACAGCACGCTCGAGCAAGGCCTCCAGACGCTGCAAGGTCTCTGCTTCGCCGCCGGTTGGGTTGCGCGCCCCGGCTTCGACGGTCTGGGCCAGCGACCAGTAACTTCCGATCGCCATGGTCTCGTGACTGCTTCCGATCCGCAGCGGCTGGCTCGGCGGGCCGGGTGGAGGAGCATCGCCAACGGTCAGGATGGCCGCCGGCTGCAGCTTGTAGACCCCGCGCCAGATGCTGAGCGGCGCCGGGACATAACAGTGCCGCAAATATTGCGCCAAGGCATCGGCGGAGACGTAAGGACTGAATTCGGGGTGCGCCTGGAGAGCTTTCAGCTCCGACCCGAAAACGAACACCTCGCCCGCCCAGCCATAATACAACGGCTTTTCGCCGATCCGGTCGCGGGCCAGCGAAAGTATGCGTTCTTTGCGATCCCACAAGGCCAGCGCAAACATGCCATTGGCGCGCTGAAATGCGCCCTTCAGGCCCCAATGGACAATGGCGGCCAGCAATGTCTCCGTGTCCGAGTGTCCACGCCATTGGGGAGCAGCGCCGTCGGACTCCAAGGCGTCACGCATCGCCAGATGATTATATATCTCGCCGTTGAAAGCGATGACATAGCGCTCGCACGCCGAGACCATCGGCTGGTGGCCAGCGGCGCTGAGTTCGACGACCGCCAGCCTCCGGTGACCCAGCGCAACTCCTTGTCCGGTCCACACGCCGCGGTCGTCCGGTCCGCGATGGACAAGCCGGTCCGCCATGGTCCTGACGATGTTCCGCGCGGACTCCGCATCGCCGCCGCGCCGGTCCCAGAAACCGGTCAGGCCGCACATGGCATGAATCCCCGGAGGTCATACCGGACATGGGGCGCAGCAGCCTGAAAGCGCGCGGGCTTCATGAATAGGCGAGTTGGACGACATTGTCCCAGATCGCGGGTGTCGAAGCCGCGATCAGGCCCGGCCGGGTATCGCCGACGCGGTAGGCCTCGCCGTCCGGCCAGCCCACCTTGCCGCCCGCCTCGGTGAGGAACAGGGCGCCTGCGGCATGGTCCCACGGCAGGCTGCGCCAGAACATCGCAAAGTCCTGGGTGCCATCGGCGCAGCGCGGGTAATCGGCTCCGGCGCACATGAGACCGGGCAAGACTTTTCCTAGCTTTCCCCGCAAAAGATCCAGCCGCTCCTGCCCTTCTGGATCGGCATAGCGCCCGGGCAGGGCTCCGGTCAGCGCGGACGTTCCGGTAGGTCTTGACCTGAAAGGTTCGCCATCGACGAATGCACCGCCATTGCGGCGGGCGTGACACATGCGGCCGGTGAGTGGATCGAGAATCCAGCCCGCGTGGGTTTCCCCATCGCAGACGAGCGCGACCATGACCGCAAAATGCGGCACGCCGGCCGTGAAATTGCGGGTGCCGTCGAGCGGGTCGATCAGCCAGGCGATCCCTCGATCGATGCCATCGAGCAAGGCCGGCTGGGCATCGCATTGCTCTTCGCCAATGATCCGCGCCTCCGGCAGCAACGCGCCCAGCGCCTCTCCCAGCAGCTCTTCCGACTGGCGATCGGCAATAGTCACGACTTCGCCCGGCGATTTCTCATCGACTTCGTGGCTGGCCAGGGTCTGCCAGCGCGGCAGTATGACGGTTTGCGCAACGCGATGCAGCAACGGCACAACAGCTGCGTTGAGGGCATCGGCATTCATTGAACGAATGACCCTGCGGCTAGCGCGCTGCGGCGGGCCGGGGAACCTTCCGGCACCGCCAATTCCTCATAAACCGCCATGGTTTGCGCAATGACAATCTTCTCGTCGAACAGGGCGAGGGTCTTTTCCCGCGCGGCCGTGCCGAGCCGGCGGCACAGGTCCGGGTCGTCATGCAGTTGCCGGATCGCGGCAGCCAGCGCTTCGCCGTCGCGCACTGGCACCAGCAGGCCGTCCTCCCCATGCGTCACAACTTCGCGGCAGCCAGGCACATCGGTCGTGATCAACGGTTTGCCGCAGGCCGCCGCCTCGATCAGGCCCTTTGGCAGACCTTCGCGATAACTCGGCAGCACGACGGCATCGACGGCATTGAATAGTGCAGGCATATCTTCGACGTGGCCCAATTGTGTGACAAGTCCGGCCTTTTCCCATTCCGCAAGGTCCGCCTCCGGAACAGACGCAGGATTGCCCGGATCGGACGTGCCGGCCAGAAGAAACTCGATATGCAGGCCTTCGGATCGCAGGATTCGCGAGGCAGTCACCAACTCCGCCAACCCTTTGTCCCACAGCAGGCGAGCCGGCAGGAGCACCCGGAACGGGCCGTCCCGCCGTGCCTCCGTACTTGGCAAGAACCGTTCGCAATCGACACCCGAACCCGCGATCACCCTGATCCTGTCCGGATCGACCAGGCCCGCCGAACGAAACAGATTAGCATCGTCGAGATTTTGGAGGATGAGACGTGTGCCGTTGCCTGAAAGCGCAACACGGAACAGCGCGCCCAAGGCCGGACGAAGCAGGCGCGCTAGCCTGTCGTTGCTGATGAACACATAGCCCATGCCGGTTACCGCGCTCACGCGCGCGGGCACCGCCGCCAGCCGTGCCGCGAGCGATCCGTAGACCGCATTCTTGATCGTGAAGCCATGAACCACGTCAATGGCCTCGTTGCGCATCGTCGTGCAAAGCCAGGCGATCAGCCGAAGCTCCCGGAGTGGATTGAGGCTTCGTCGCTGCATGGGCGCAGGCAGCCAGCGGAAGCCCTGGCGCCGGAGCTCTTCGCCATAGGGTCCCGCGGGTGAAATGAGCAGCACCTCATGCCCGGTTTCCCTCAGCGCACCCGCCAGCGACCTCCGGAAATTGAAGAGATACCAGTCCGTGTTGGCAAACAGCATTATCTTCATGGCAGCCGGCCAGCCAGTCGAGAACAGCAATGGCCGCACATCCGCGGCCATTGGCATGCCTTAACATTCACCGTGAACCGTATCCGGTCGCGACCGTGCGGATGCTTTTCAGGAAGATCAGCATGTCGAGCCAAAGCGAGCAGTGCTTGATGTAGAAGAAATCGAACTGCAGCTTGATGATGATGGCATCGACCTCGGCGACATTGCCCTGGTTGACCGCCGCCCAGCCGCTTATGCCGGGGCGCACGGCATGACGATAGATGTAAAAGGGTATCTGCTGCTCATAATCCTCGGCCAGTTCGATCGCCTCCGGGCGCGGGCCGATCCAGCTCATGTCGCCCCGGACGATATTATATATCTGCGGCAACTCGTCGATGCGGTATCGGCGGATGAAGGCGCCAATGCGGGTTATGCGGGCATCGCCCTCCCGGGTGAAAGTGGGGTCCATCATGTCCGACCCGCATCGAGCGCAGCTTGTAGCAGGTGAACGGCTTCCCTCTGAAACCCGTGCGCTGCTGCCGGAATATGGCAGGCCCCTCGCTCTCCAGACGGATAAGAATGCCAAAAATCAGGATGAACGGCGCGGCGACAATTAGTGCGGGGATAGCCGCTAACATGTCCAGCCACCCGCTTCACACGAATGTAGGTGAGTGCCGGCAGCAGCGAGCCGAAGTTGTTTTCCGCCATGTGCTTGATCTCGACGCGCTGCGTCAACGCTTCGAGCATGTAGCGCGAATCGTGGACCGGGATTCCCATCAGGACCGCCTGGGCGATGAAATGCTCCCACTCCGGGGAAAGGTGCGAACGCGTATCGACGACGATCGCGGAAACCTGATCGACCAGCACCGGCGATTGCAGCATCAGCCATTCGATTTTCGGAGCCGCCCTCACAATTGGGTGGGGTCCGGAGCCAACGATCGCCACGCGTGTCTTGATTTGCCGCGCGCGGAACACCGCAAGGGCAAAATACCACTGCACGACGATCAGGAAACTGACAATGAAATGATAGCGTCCGAACAGGATGTTCGAAGCATAGAGAGGCGCTAGGACAGTCGCATATCCCAGGAGAAAGGAGGGAATGATATAGGTCTTGGAATCGATTGTCGGCAGTGCGGTGAACCGGGAATGAGAGAGATGGCCGATGACAATGGCCAGGACCGATCCGACTTCCGCAGCCTCTGCTCCGAAGATGGTCGTGGCGGGCACATTGCCGAACTGCGCCGTGGCCCAGGGATGGAAAATTTCCGGAATGAAGACGCCGAGCAAAATCGCCATGCCCAGCGTAAATCTGTTTGAAGTGATCAGCCGGTGCCGCACCGGTTGCAGGGACGGCAGAAACCCGTTCGGAAGCCCGAGCCCGATCAACTTGTCAGGAGATTGGTAGGTCATCTAAGCACGTTACCTCGCCGATCAGAGCCGGATACTAAAACCATTGGGATTAAACTCTTACGATTCCATACCGGTTACGAACGATTCGATACCGTTTGCGAACGACCGATAAGCCCTTTTTCCCCCGATTTTTGTCAAAAGATTGCTTTAGAGCAGGTAGGACACCGCAAGTTAGTTATCGTTGCATAACTAGCAGCGTCGTCGCCTGATTTATAGCCCTGCAGGCCAAAGAATTAGAGCGTTCTGCGGATAACTTGAATTGAGGGATTTCTGCCCGGCGTGATTTGTGATTCACCCTTCTTGGAGGTGGATTATGGGCAGAGCACATTCGTCTGATCTTCGCGGTCGTGTTTACGGTGCGATTGCTGAAGGTGGTTCGCGGCGGGCAGCGGCGCGCCGGTTTGGGGTGAGTGCGGCGACGGCGGTTCGCCTGGCGCAGCGCCAGGCGCAAACCGGGTCGCTTGCACCGGGGCGACAGGGCCGGCCTGCGGGCAGCGGCAAGCTGGCGGCCTATCGTGAGGTCGTGATCGGCTGGGTCGAAGCCGATGGCGAACTGACCTTGTCCGAGCTGACCGAGCGGCTGGCTGCCGAACATGGCGTAGCGGTGCATCACACCTCGCTGTCGCGGCTGCTCAAGGCGGCAGGCTTTACCGTCAAAAAAAACTCTGCTGGCCAGCGAATCCGATCGCGCTGACATTGTTCGTGCCCGGCGGGTCTGGCGGGCGCACCGCCAGCCGTGGATGAAGAAGCGTCCGGAGCGGCTGGTGTTTATCGATGAGACTGGAACGACGACAAAAATGACCCGGCTTCGGGGCCGGGCACGCAAGGGCCAGCGGCTCAGGATGAAGGCTCCCTTCGGCCACTGGGGCACCCAGACCTTCATCGCCGCGTTGCGCCACGACGGCCTGACCGCGCCCTGGGTGATCGACTGCCCGATGAACCGCCAGATCTTCGAAACCTATGTCGAAACCCAGCTCGCCCCGACGCTGAGGCCCGGTGACATGGTCATCCTCGACAACCTCTCCAGCCACAAGAGCGAAAAGGCCGCAGCGATCCTCAAGCAGCGCGGGGCGTGGTTCCTGTTCCTGCCGCCCTACAGTCCGGACCTCAATCCCATCGAAATGGCCTTCTCCAAGCTCAAGGCGCACCTGCGAATGGCCAAAGCCCGCACCATCGAGGCCCTCTGGCAAGCGGTCGGATCAATCTGCGAACTCTACTCACCCGACGAATGCCGGAACTACCTCAAGGAAGCTGGATATGTTGCAGATTAATCGCACAATGCTATAACGATTGGTTCAATTCCGGACGATTGAACACCACTTTCCCGGGGCGCGCGGCAAATGAATGGCTGGGCACCTCGAGCCCGGAGGCCAAGTCCAATCAAGCGGAATGGTTGACTTGCAACCTGGGGATCGCCATCCGGCGGTCAGATTGAGCCCTGCAGAGCCTTGCGGCGGAGTCGCATCCCTTGCAGTGGAAAGCAGACACGTCGCAATACTCCGCGAAACTTCGTTTGGTAATTGCTGCGGCTCAAGCAAAGGGGAAAATGCACTCATGCCAGCCGTCTGCCCGGCTATCGGGCAATCCGGGTGTCCGGTCAGGCATAGCATTGGGTTCTGGCTTGCGGCCATGGTCCTTGCAACTTGCCTTGTGCTTGGCGGTCGCGGTCCGCACGAGCCTGTGGCGAGCGGGATTTGCCTGATGGCTGCACTCGCGCTTGCCGTCTTCGAGCTGATTCGACCCCGCCAGCCGGCAGCAGCCGGCACTCGCGGGGCGCTGGCAGTCCTGCTGGCGGCGACATTCGTGCCGGCCGCGCAATTGCTGCCGCTGCCACCAGGGATATGGCAGAATCTGCCAGGTCGGGTGCTGATAGTCGAGACGCTTTCCGCAGCGGGCCTGGCGGCAGATAGCTTTCGCCCCCTGACATTCGACTGGCTGGAAACATCCGGTGCTGTGCTCCACATGCTTCCGGCGCTAGCCATGTTCATCGCCGTGCGACGACTTGATCGGCGTGGACGCCAGGGGCTGCTAGTCGTCATTCTGGTTTGCGCTTTGGCCAGTCTATCGCTGAGCGTTCTGCCGCTTGGTCAAGCTTTCGACAGGCTACTGGACGAACCGATCCGCACGAGGGCAAGCTTCGAAGGATTCTTCGCCAACAGCAATCACCAGGCCGATTTTATGCTGATAGCGGTTGCCTGCACCGCTTGCTTTCTTGCTTCCGGCAAGCTTGGCGATCTGTCTGTGCAGGTTCTTCTGGCACTGTTGGCTTGTATCCTTCTCATGGGCGCGCTGGGAACCGCTTCGCGGATGGGGTTCGCCCTGGCGGGGCCGGTACTGCTCGGCGGCGGCGCCATGATCTGGCAAGCCCGGCGCAGTACCAGTCCAACCGGCAAGACCGGACTCGTCCTCCCGCTGGCGGCATTCCTGGCTCTGATTGCCTGGGCAACCAGCCTCACGCTGCTGCCCCGTATATTGGGCCGGTTTGGCCCGCAAGCTTCGCCAGAGCTGCGATTCAGAGATCGTGCCCGACATTGTCTGGGCGATCGGACAATATTTTCCGGCTGGAACCGGGATTGGCACATTCGATCAGGTCTTCCGCTCCGCGGAGCGATCTGGATCATCTCTCACCCATCTACATGAACCATGCCCACAACGAATATCTGCAAGTGCTGCTGGAGGCGGGTTGCCCGGAGGGCTGTTGCTGGTCGCCGCGCTGATCTGGTCTGGTGCCGCCGCCCTGTCGGCCTGGAAGCATGGCGATCTCCTGGCGCAAACGGGAGCGATCGTGATCGGAATCTTCCTGCTCCACTCGATCGTCGATTATCCCTTGCGCACGCTCAGCCATGCGGCCCTGCTGGGCATGTTCATGGCCATGATGCCAATCGCGCTGCGGCGGCGGCAAAATGCGCCGGCGCCCGAATCCGGCGCTCGCCTCAAGCGAACGGGCCGAACCGCGATGTCGTCGATCCAGACGCCCAAGGGATCTCCCGCTTCGGCTCCGATCGGTTCGACCGACAGGCTTCTGGCTACGACAGCCCGCCACCGTGAAGGGCAGAGCGATGCTTGCCAATTGTCCAGCCGGCCGGCTCGCCAGCGGCTCGGTCAGCCATTTGCCCGCGCCGCGGCAGCGGATGCCGATCCGCATGCGGGATACCAGGTCACGCATGCTGCGAACGCAGCCGCATGGAAAGCAGCCAATTGCCCGGCGGCAGCGCCAGCCCCTGCGCGGCCAAGGCGTCGTGGCCGTTCCGGCGCCGGCGATATGCAGCACAGAACCCTTGCCGGTCGCCGGATCGGCGACCGAGATATGCTTCGGCGGTGGGATCGAAATTCCATTCGAACACGGAACCGCCCTGCGCCGATCCGGGCGCGGCGGCGAGATTATCGAAGCCGCCATCGATGACCTCGGGCATTGGCTTCGCCTGCCGCCAGAACAGCTTGCCCCAAAGGCGCGCGTGCGCCGCTCGCATTGCCTGCATCGAGCATGGCTTCCAGCAAGGGCGAAACATCGCTGGGCCAGGAGGCGCCGCGCTCCCTTGCATCGCCAGCATCAAGCTGCCCAGCGCAGGATGAACCGCCGGCGGCGCCTTGCGCATATATTTGTAGAACGCAGGCCGCCAGCTGCCGCCCCGCTCAAGGGCTGCGACCAGTGGATCGGTGACAGCTGGCTCCGCCGCGAATCCGGCAAACGCCGGGAAGACGACATCCGTCATCTCGCCCCGCGCCGCCAGGGCCTCGCCATGCAGGATGGCTTCCGCAAGATTGCCGTTCCGGGCCAGATTGGCGAACAGCCAGGCTTGCGTCGGAGTATCCCGCCAGCCCCAGTTCGTGCCGACCGCCATCAGCCCGGCGGCTTGCTGGAAATGCGCCCTGCTTTTCCGCAACCAGAGCCAGCGTCCGGATCGCCACGACATCGCCGCTTTTGGCAAGCAGCGCCTCGCGCGCAGCCCTTGCCGGCGCCTTCGATGTCGCCTGCCGCGAAAAGCTGCTCCGCGCGCAAGGATGCTCACGAAAGCCGAGTAGCGGCCTGGAACCAATTTCAGGATTGCCCACGTACAGCGCGCAGTCGTGTGCGGCTGTCGTCGATGATCCAGACCGCTACCAAACAGGCCAGCATCAATACCAACGCCGCCCGCGCGAAGCTTGCAATCCGGAAGCTAGCCATAACCCACTTGGTGCAGGTATTTTGCATTATAGGCATAGCTGTATTCGTTGCCGAACCCTTCGGCCTTGCTGTCGAATTTGGTCAGAACCGCGCCAACGATCGGCGTGCCGGTTACAGCCATCCGGGAAATCGCAATCTTCTGCTGGTTGGTCCTCCCGCCAGCCTCAACGACGAACAGTACCGCCTTGCTCGCTGCGGCAATCAGTGGTGCATCGGCGAGCCCCATCACCGGCGGGCCGTCGATGATGATCATGTCAAAGGCCTTCTGCGCTTCCTGCAGCACTTGCTGGAGACGAACTCCCGAGAGCAGGCTGACCGGATCGGGCGGTATCGTGCCGCTGGTGATGATATAGAGCCGATCGTCGAAAGCAGTCTTGATCACCTCGTTCATCATCTTCTGGTTCGAAAGCAGCTCCGAGAACCCCTGATCGTTCTTCAGCTGCAAGGTGCGATGCAGGCTCGGCTTGCGCAGATCGCCGTCGATGAGCAGCACGCGCGAACCGCTGCGGGCAAAAGAAAGGGCGGTCGAAATGGCAGTCGTGCTCTTGCCCTCGGATGGCTTTGTGCTGGCAATCAGCAAGGGCGATGGGCTGCCGGACGGGCTGGTGAAATTGAGGGTCGTCCTGACCGACATATAGGATTCGGCGATCTGCGCCTTCTTGTCAAGAATGTCACGGTTCAGATCGAGTTCGTTGCCGTGCGCGGAACCACGCCGATCAGCGCCATTCCCAGCTTTTCGGTAAGCTGGGCCGGCGAACGGACCGAATCGTCGAATTGTTCGAGAAGGAACACGACCAGCAGCGAGATCAGGACGCCGAGTCCCAGGGCGATGGCCATGTTGAGCAATGGCCGGGGCGGATGGGCACAACCTGGCGCTCGCGCCATATCCACGATCGAGATGGCATTCGTATAAGAGCCGGCGGCGGCGCTCACTTCCTTGTAGCGCTGCAGCAAGGCATCGTAGAAAGTGCGGTTGGTATCGATCTCGCGCTTGAGGATGCCCAGCTGGACATTGCGGTCCTGCTCGTCGAGACTGGCAGAAGTAAGCCGCGCGACTTCGGCGCCGAGGGCTTCCTCCTGCCGCTTGGCGATTTCGAAGCGCGACCGGAGCGAGGATTTGAAGTTGGCCAGGTTCTGGTTGATGTTTTTTTCTATCGTCTCGAGCTTGGCCTTCAGTCGCTTCATTTCCGGGTGGGTCGGCCGTCTGGGACTGGCTCAGGCTGTCATACTGCGATGCGATCTCCGCGCGCGAAGCCATCAAGCCCTGCAAGGCCTGATTTTCGAAAACCTCCGGCTGCGCCGCTGCGGAAATGGCCGATGTCTGCCGCCATTGCGCCTCCAGCTCGATTCGCTTTGCGCGTCGCGTCCGAATAGGCCTTGTTGAGGTCGATCAGGTTTGCAATGCCAAGCGAAGGTGCCGACGGATCGTCTTCCTTGTTGCGCGCCGAGCTGGTATCGACCAGATTGGCCTCCCGCGCATAATCGATCGTATCGCGCTCGGACGCTTCGAGTTTGGCCTTGGCCTGGTCGAGCCGGTTCTCGAGAAAATCCCGCGCAAACTTTGTCGTGCCAAACGCCCGTCTGCTCGTCCGTCGCGATCGCGCCTTCAAGATAGGCGTTGGTAACCTTGGCCGCGATGCCTGCATCCGGCGCTTCGAAGTCGACGAAAAGGATCCTGGTTTCCTTTTTGGCCCTCGCCGAAACGCTGCCTTGCAGGACGGCGGCGGCAGCAGCCTCCCGCCGGGCGCGGACCTGCTGTGCGCTCCCGCCGAATTCGGTCGCGTCTATCTTCATTTTCTCGAAGAAGTCGTTGTCTGCGGCAAGGTTGAGCTTCTTGACGACGAATTCCGCGAACGACCGGCTCTCGATGAGTTCGATCTGGGTGTTGACCGACCTTGCCTCGTCCACATAGGCGTTGGGATCGGCCCCCTGGACATTGAGCACGTCGGTGCTCTCGCCCTCGATCTTCAAAGATCCCGTTGCCTGATAGACCGGCGCAGCGCGCAGGGTCAGCAGGATGCCGATGAGCAGCGACGCTGCGACAATGGCTAGGACAAATTTCCACCGCTTGCGGAAGCCCGCAACAAATCGCTTGAGCTGAACGATGGCGGTTTCGACCGACAGGCCATCGTCGCCCTCCAAGTCAGGCTGCCGCTTCAGGCCAATCACGTTCCCTTGTCCGCCCGCTGGCGGAGAAGAAGAAGCAACGACTAAACCCTGCATGCCGACCTCAACAGATTTCCCATCGGCAGCCCAATGCCGGAAAAATACCTGCACGTCTCGATTTTTTTGGAATTTCCAGCCGGGCCGAAGGCTTTGGCTAGCCCGGCACTCCGGTCGAAGTGGATTTGGCGAGATGCCGCCGCAGCGGGCCGGACGTGGGTTCGCGCTGGCCGCCTAAGCCGATGTCAATGGCCGGAAAATCCGTATCCGGCCCTTGCGGTCATGCCGCCAAAGCCGCTAGAGACGCGCGGTATGGCTCCCGGTCGGCGGAGTGCAAAGGAACGGGCGCATGTTCGCAAGAATGCTTATGTTGACCATCGCCCTGGGTCTCTCCGCCTGCGCCGGCACCTCCGCCGGGATTGGCGAAAAAGAACGGCTGATCGCGCTTCCCATGGCCGAACTGCCGCTGCCGCCGGGCGTCGATCCGGCGGACGAAATCGCGGCAATATGTCCTGGGCCCGAAGGACAAGATTTCGATAATTGTCTTCGGTAACGAATCGCTGAGCATGCCGCTGGTCCAGGTCAACGGCGGCGGCCAGATCGATGTGCCGATGGTCGGCGAGGTCGCAGCCCGGGGGCAGACAACCACGCAAGTCGCGCGGGCAATCGAAACGCGGCTCGATCAAATCCTCAAGGAGCCCCGGGTCAGCGTCAACATTGTCGAGCCGCTGAGCCAGCTGGTCACGGTCGATGGGGCGATCCAGAAGCCGGGCCTCTATCCGGTGGTCGGCCGCACGACCTTGCAGCAGATCGTTGCCCATGCCGGCAGCACAAACGAGTTTTCGGCCCTCGACAAGGTCGTCATCATGCGCAAGATCGAGGACAAGACCATGATCGCGCTCTATAATCTGAAGGATATCCGACAGGGGACCTACCGCGATCCAGAGGTTTTTGCCGGCGATACGATCCTGGTCGGCGCTTCGGAAACGCGGCGGTGGTTCAAGGATATCATTTCGGCCCTGCCGCTCGTCTACCTGCTCGCCAGATAGGCCTTGCCGTGAGCGGCATCGCCGGAATCATTCGGTTCGATGGCGGGCCGGTCGAGCGCGGCCAGATCGAAAGCATGACGTCGGCCATGCCGTATCGCGGGCCAGATGGCATCGCCCATTGGCTGCGCGGTCCGGTGGCGCTCGGCCAGTGCATGCTGCGCACGACGCCCGAATCGCTCGAAGAGACCCAGCCGCTGACCAACGAGGACGAAAGCCTCGTGCTGGTGATGGATGGCCGCGTCGATAATTGGGAGGAACTGCGCAGCGAGTTGCTCTCGCGTGGTGCCAGGCTGCGCACCCGCGCCGATGCCGAACTGGTGCTGCGCGCCTACGAAAGCTGGGGCGAGGAATGCCTCGCGCATATCGACGGCGATTTCGCCTTGGTGATCTGGGATGCCCGGCGAAACGAAGCCTTCTGCGCGCGTGACCGGCTGGGCAACAAGCCGTTCACCTATCACTGGGACGGCAAGGTGCTGACCTTCGCGTCGGAACTGCACGCGATCCTGGCGATGCCCTGGGTGCCGGAAATCCCGAACGAGGGCATGATCGCGGAATTCATCGCCGACGAATGGTACACGGTCGATGAAACGCTGTGGACCGGCATCATGCGGCTGCCGGGCGCGCACCGGATGTGTGTGGGGACGGCAGGGCCGAAGCCCGAATGCTATTGGGAACCGGACCTGTGGACCGCGCTGCCCTATACGCGGGACGAGGAATACATCGAGCATTACCGCAGCGCTGTTTTCCGATTGCGTGCGCCGGCTGTCGCGATCGCACCTGCCGGTCGCCTACGATGTCAGCGGCGGGCTCGATTCGTCGGCGGTGTTCTGCATGGCGGAGCATCTGCGGCGGGAGGGCAATCTGCCGGCACCGAAGATCGATGGCTATACGCTGGCCTTCGAAGGCTACCCGGAATTCGATGATTTGCCTTACGCAAGAAGTGTCGGCGAATATCTGGGCGTCCCGATCCATGAGGTCGCCCCCAGTATCAGGGATTTTGCATGGTATCGGGAGATGGGGCGCCACTACCGCGACGGAACCGGCAATCCCAATGGGACGTGGGTCGGCAACACCTACGCGCAGGCCGCCGCCGCCGGAAGCCGTGTCATCCTTGGCGGCACCTATGCCGATCAATTTATCGGCGGGTCGCAAGCCCATTATGCCGAAGAGCTGGCAATGGGCAATTGGGCCGCTGCCTGCCGGTGTTTCAGGCAGGACGTCGAAACATACGGCCTTGTGCCCGCTGTCAAACTTGTGCTGCGATACGGCTTGCTGCCGCTGGCTCCTGCGGGCGTCGAGAATGCCCTGCGCCAGCTGGTGCGAACCGTGTTGCGGCGGCCTTCACGCAGCCGTTTTTGGCTGACCCCGGCCATGAAGAGCCGGCTTGTCGCCCGCAAGGATCGCTTTGCTGAGCTCCCGGCATCGGCCTGTGCGCCTGCGAGGGCAGCGGCATTTGCTGGACTATCTCTACGATCCCTTCGACTGCCGTGGCCGTGAACTGTGCGAGCGCTGGGGCGCTGCTGCCGGGTTCGAGGTTCGCCACCCGTTCGCCTCATCGGCCTTTGTTCAGTTCGCAATTCAAACACCCGAGCGGCTTCGTTCGCGCGGCAGGCAGGGAAAATACATTCATATCATGGCATTGGATGGAATTCTGCCTCGCGAGATCCGGGAGCGAACCACCAAGGCGGATTTCACCGCAATTCATCGCCGACTTTTTCAGGCCGCTCGAATCCTACCTAACCGAATCGCTGCCGAAGCGCCGCCCGGGACTGGGTCACGCGCACCGGGGATGAAGGCCCTGTTCGACTCCTCTAAGGGTCCAGATGGCCCAGGATGGCAGTTGTGGCCGCTTTCGGGTGCGCTCGATTGCGATCTCGCCGTCGATCATTGCGAGTTGCATCCACCCGGCATTTTACACTATCTTGAGTGACAGGGTATTATTGGCTTTTGGTCTGCCATTGTTGTAAGGCGGCAGTGCCAGTTTTTTTTAAGGGATCGACACATGCAAGACTATCGGTTGAATTCCAGCGCTCCAGTGGACCCGGTGGCCACTGCTGCCAGCCGGATCGAGGGTGGAAGCATTTACACATCGCCAACTCTCAAGATTTACGGCACGGTTGTCGAATTCACCAAGGGTGACGCAGGAACAAAAGGCGACGGACCGGGGTCGAAGAGGGCCTCTTCCAAGTCCGATCCGTCCGTCAAAGAGAACATCGTCAGGATTGGCGAGCACCCGCTGGGCTTCGGCCTCTATCTTTTCGACTACAAGCCTTGTTTCAGGGAAGCCTGCGGCCAAGGCCGTCAGTTCGGCGTCATGGCCGACGAGGTCGAGCGGCTAGTGCCTGCGGCGGTGTCCCTTGGTAGCGACGGTTATAGGCTTGTGGACTATGACAAGCTCGGCATTTTGCGGCATCTTGTCTAGTTCCGCGATTGGCAGCGGAATCTGCCGCAGCGTCTAACCGTTCCAGTGTGAAGAGGCTGATTTGGCCAGCGCCGTTATTCCGAGGACCGTACTTGGTTGATCTCGCCATTGCGGTCGCTCGAGACCAGCGTCTGGCCTCCGGCGACCCTTTCCACAACTGGTCATTTCCCGATGGCACAAAGCTGGCTGGATTTCTACCGGACAGCTTCGGGCTTCCTTCTCCGCTTCTCCGAGCTCGCGGATTTCACGCTGTCGGCGGATGGACAGCAGGTAACCTGCCACCCGGTGCCGGGCGTCTCGCAGCGACTGTCGATCACCTTTTCCTCAACCAGATCCAGCCACTCGCCCTTGGCATGCTCGGCAAGCTGGTGTTCCATGGCAGCGCGGTCGAAATCGGCAACGAAGCCATTGCTTTTCTTGCCAAATCTGGGTCGCGGAAAATCCACTCTTGCCGCCGCCTTCGCTGCCGGACGCCGCCGCTTCCTGACCGACGACGGGCTGGTCCTCGAACAGGAATCGCGGTTCCTATCTCGCCTTGCCCAGCCATCCCTCGCTGCGGCTGTGGCAGGACAGCCACGAACAGCTGCTGGGCGGCGATACCGAAACGGCACCGCCGCTCGATTTCACCAGCAAATCGCGGTTTCTTGCCGGGACGCAACTGACCCATTGCGACGAACCTAGGCCGCTGCGCGCCGCCTATTTCCTCGGCGATGGCAGCGCCGGGAAGATCGCCATCCGACAGCTGACCCAGGCGGAGGCGATGATCGCATGGGCGAAACATTCGTTTCATTCTCGATGTGGAAGACCGCAGCCTGATCGGTGACCATTTCCACCGGATCGCGGCGCTGGCCAACACGTCTGCCATGCTTCGATCTCGATTTTCCGCGCCGATTCGAAGACCTGCGCAAGGTGCTGGAGGCGGTCGAAGCTCACGCTACCCAGCTGCATACGGGGGCCACAACCGCCCCTGGTTGAAACCGCGCTGCCCAATCAGCGATCGCTCCGCTCCGGCCGATTGCGCAGCAGTTCCGCCATGCGCCGCAGATAGAGAACGACCAGCGCGCGATCGTGCATGTGCGGATATTTCGCGCGCATGAAGGAGCCTGGCGGCAGGAGCCGCCTGAACGCAAACCGGGCTTTGCCGAGCAGCCCCGGCACCGCCCCGAGATCGCTCAAGGCACGGGAGGCCTGGCCCGATCCCAGCAGAATAGGCGGATGCCCGCTCGTCGGCAGGCGCTGCTGCCAGCCTCGCGATAACATTCGCCGGGATGCTTGTCCCGAGGCGCAGCCGGGCAAAGCATAGTCCATCCAGACAGACTGCGCCCAATCCCTTGGCCAAAGCTTCGCAGCACAGGCCATCCCAATCGCTTGCCGGCAAGGCTCCGGCAAGCAGATGGATGTCCCAGGCCCAGATCAGGCGATCTCCACCGTAATAGGTGACCCCATCGACGATATAGGGGCTGGTGATATGCGCCGCCCGGTGCATGCAGGCGAAAATCAGCGCGAGCTTGCGGTCCATCCCGTGTGCGGATGCGCACAGGCGCGGCAACTCCAGCAACTCCTGCGCACAATCCGCGAAGGTGAGAGCGTCCGCGAGCGCCAGCGAATTCATCGCCTGCCAATGCAGGTCGATGCTGTGGCTGGTCGCGTCGGCCGCTTCGAATTCCCACACCTCCTGCAGGGCATGCTCGTCGGCCCCGCCTTCGCATTGCGGGTGAAGGCAGAATCCCAGCTCCTGGAACATCTGGCGAGTGCGCGGCAAGTCGCTGCGCGCCACCAGCAAGTCGGTGTCCCCGCGCATGCGCGTTGCGGGGATTTCATAAAGATCGTAGGCTAGCGCCGTCCCCTTCAGGATGACCGCCAAAATTCCCGGTTGCGCCAGGCTGTCCAGCAAGCGGGTAAGCGACAGCCTTGTGCCGCATTTCCCACATGGCCAGGCCCAGCGCCTGGTTTCTCAGTGATCCAGCACTTCGATCGGCCAGCCCTCGGTTCCGGCCTCTCGACCGACCAGAAGCCCGGTGTATCCCGTGATAATGCGCCCGTTCGATCAGAGCGGCCATGCCTTGCGGGCTTGCGAGGGGCTGGAGCCATTGGCGCCGAAGGCCCAACCAGGGCGGCGGCAAGCAGCCGATCGATCTGGACAGTTTGCTCAATCATGGTCCGCCCATCCATTGATCCGGGAAGCCAGCCGGTCAAGCCTGGCCGGATCGATCGAGGGGAAGGAGCTTTACTGGATCGCGATCAGTGTTATCCTTTGTCATATGACTGCTCACCCGCAACCGTTCGAGCGAATTGTGCACCGCCTGCGGGATCTGCTGCAGCGGTGCCATATTCAATTATGCCCGATCGAAGCGGACGAAGACAGTGACACCTCATCGCCAGCATCCTGCAGATCGAGCCCGATGAGCAGGGCTGGCGCTTCGACTTGCCGTGCATCGGCACTGTGCGGCACGGTCTGCTCGACCTATGCCGTGCGTCCGCGCATTTGCCGGGACTACAAATGCCGGGTGCTGACCCGGCTGGAGCAGGGCGAACTGGGGTTCGATGAGGCTGCGGGACTTGTTTCGGAGGCGCGGGCTGCGGTCGATCGGGTCACGGCTTGCCTCCGCCCGGACGAGAATCTGTGCCACGGCGCGCACGCGTTGGCGGTCCATGGACGACAATTGGCGCGAGAACCCGCAGTTCCACTTGCAGATGACCGCGCTAAACCTGCTTCTGGACCGTGAATTTCGCGAAGAAGATCAATCCTTGCTGCGCGAAATCCAATGGGATGCTTTCGCCATCGTCTGCCCAGGATCAGGGCTGTTCAGCGCCTTCGACCGATGCCATAGGCACACCATGACCGAAGACCGTTCCAACCTTTCGCTTGCCCGGCGGCTCGTCGCCTTCCGAACATGCGATGGAAAGCCGCGTCGGCAATGAGACCGTGCTGCTCCATCTGGAAAGCGGCACCTATTACGGCCTCGATCCGATGGGCACGCGGATCTGGGAAATGCTCAAGGATGGCCTGGTCCCGCAGGCCATCTGTGTCCGGATTGCCGCAGAATTCGGCGCAGACCTTGCCGTCGTCGAAGCCGACACTCGCCGCTTTGTCAGCGAACTCAAGGCGCATGCGATTGTCGTCGATGGGGAATGACGGGCCAACCGGCGGCCATCGCCATCGATAATTGAGGTGCAATTGCCACGGGATCGTGCTAGCTGCCTCTCAGCGCTTATCGGGATTTGGAGTCGTGTTTTGAATAGTTTCAAATCGATCTGCGCCATGGTTAGCGCGCTGGGCATGGTCGGCGCATCGACCGCAGTCTGGGCCGCGCCCGGCAATGGCCCGATTCGCCCGCAGGCTCTCGTTACGCCGACGATCAGCAGTAGCAGCAGCAATACGAACGCGGCGAACGCCAACGGGAACAACGGCAACAGCGGCAACCAGAACGCGAACAACAGCAAGAATTGCGGCAAGAATAACCCGAAGAACACCCAGAACAGCGGAAATTGCCCGGACGATCCCGCGAGCCCCTGAGGCTTCCGGCCGGCGCTCCCAGGCAGAACTGCCGGCCCTCCAGGACGGCAGCGCCGGTTTTTGACCCTTTCGCGGATCAGGACGCTGTGCGGGTGCGTTCCAGCCTCCGGGCGCAGATGTTCTTTCCCGTGCGATTGCAGCGCAGACACAGCGCGGCTCGGCCAATGCATTCTCCAGGCCGGTGGAAAATATCGCCGCCTAGGTAGTTCTGCATAATGCCTCTGACGTAAATCCCGATATCGAATATCGCCTAGTATCGATCCACCAATGGGGGGTGGTTGTGACTGGGACCGCAGATAATTCGAGGCGCACGGAGCGACTGAAAGTCTCGCTTGTAGCAGACTGCCGGATCGCCATGGGGGGAAATCGAAAGGGTGTCGCTTTCCGATATTTCACATGATGGCTGCTGTGTCGCTTATGCACATGCTGCTCTCGCGCCGGGCACGCGCGTCATCATCCGCACTTCGTCGCTGCTCGGAACCACCGGAACTGTCCGCTGGGTCCAGCAAACACGCGCGGGCATTGCGTTCGACTACCCGCTCAATCGCGCGGTTATGGACTGCTTCGCGCGCAATTGCGCGGCAGGTGCGTCGCTGATCGTCCCGGCAAGCCGCGAACGGCACATGGCGGCGATCGGATGAACGGGCGATACCCCGCATAAGTCCCGGTGCCTTGCCGGCTGCTCCCCCAAATGACTGCCTGGCTGGCTTAAAAAATCTAAAGTTAGTATATAATCATCCATTCGATATCGGGAATTCAACCTAGTGATCTTACCGCAATATAATAAGGTATCGATCTGGTAGAAAGTTCCGGAAATACTGGATCGGGAACATGGCAAAAATCGACACTATCCGCAGGCGAGGAAAGCGCGGACCGATTACAGGCCTGGCCCTGGCTTTGCTGATGTTCTCCTCGCCTGTTTGCGCCGACTCGCGCGATGACCGCCAGCAAGCTGCCGACTTCGCGTTCGACCGGCTCGGGCAGGAAATGCGGCTGCAGTCTGTCGGTTATCGGCTGGCACTGGCGAATGCGTCCCGCTGCGAGCGTCCCCAGATGCTGACCGGACTGTTGCTCCACAGCATCAGCGGATACCCGCAAACCGAACGCAAGGCGGTCGCCGAGGCTTACAACATCACCTATGGTTTCGGCGTGCTGGGCGTTGTCCCGGGCAGTGCCGCCGACGCCGCCGGACTGGCCGAAGGCGACGAAATCGTCTCGGTAAACGGCAGCGACCTGGCCGGATTTGCAGCGGATTCGATTGCCAAGGCGGGCTCGTATGACCGCACGGAAAGGTTCTACGGCTATCTCGACACGGCGTTGCGCAGCGGGCCTGGCACGCTTGAGCTACGCCGGGGAGAGGCGCGAATCGCGGTCCGCCTCGCGGGCGCCAGTGGTTGCGGCGGGCAATTCGCCATGCTGCAGCGCCGTTCGCTCAATGCCTGGTCGGACGGCCGCTATGTCGCGGTTACTGATCGGATGATGCGGCAAAACGCCCGACGATCAGGAACTCGCCTTCGTAGTGGCGCATGAAATGGCCCACAATATCCTGAATCATGCGGATCGGATGAAGGGCATGGCCGGGCTGTTCGCCCAGTTCGGCATCGGCACCGGCAGGATCAAAGCCAGCGAGATCGAGGCCGATATGCTTGCCGTCGAGCTCATGGCGAGCGCAGGCTATGACCTTGCGGCGCCCGAGCGGTTCCTGCGGCGCGCGGCAAAGTCGCGCAGGCTCGATCTGCCGATCACCCATCCAGGCATTTCGCGCCGAATCCGGATTGTCCGGGAGGCTGCCGCGCGCATCACCTGATCCCGCGAATCACGGGCTGGCGGGGCAATTCCCGTTGTTCTGACTGTTGTTGCCCTTGCCGCAATTCTTCGAGTTCTTGCCAAGCACTGCCGTTGCCACCCCGCTTCCGGCGACCAGAGGCATCCAGAGAAATTGAAACAGCTTGTTATACGGAACCACATTGGGTTCTGCCCGCGTGAACCCGCGGCATTGCGGCCTGAGGCTATCGCCAGGCTTGTCGCAACCGGTCCTCAGTTTGATCCGCTTGGCGCCCGGCGTTGCCGCGCCATTTGCGGCGGGGGCGTTCTGGGCAAATGAAGGAACCGCAGGTGCGGCGAGAGCCGCCGCAAGCGCCACGCCGACCATTGTTCTGGCCAAGCCCCCTGTTTTCATGACCTGCATCATCCATTCGGTAAGTGAAGTAGGTATTTACCCTGAATCACATGGAAATTTTATTAACAACCGGTTTCAATCACTTTATTGGGGGTAACTTGCGGAAGCCGGACTGCGCCTGAATCCGTTCGATTAGCTAAACTTCAATAAATTGAGAAGGTTAGACGTCGGCGCACAGGCTCTGCCGACGGAGTCTTCGGCTTGCCATCCCGGCGCGGCATCTTTGGCGTCGATTGCGACAGTCGGCTAGCCGCGCCCCCATGGGAACAACCGCTTCAGCCATCCCCGCTTGTGCCGCTTTGCCGGCTTTTGCCCGGCAAGGTCGAACAGATAATTCGCCATCACCACGGCCTGGTTGTGAGTCATCACCAGGTGCTGCGTATCGATATCGTTCCGTTCGCTTTGTTCCAGCGAGCGGACACTCTCGATCTTCAGGATCAGCCGGCCGCCGACCTCTTCATGCCGCCAGCCGACGAGAACGCCATATCCTTCCCTAGCCACGGGTCGCGGCCCTCACTGTTGCGCATCGGGAGTGCTCGCTCATTGTCAAATCCTTGCCCGGGCAAGCCGCAGAATAGTTGGAGCCTTGTCCCATTGGCAAGAACTGGTTTTGCGACATCGATGCCATAGTGAGACGCCGGTCGATCCAATCGCCATCAATCGCTTTGCCTCCTAGGGCGCCATCCTGAGGTGATCATGCTCCATGTCGCCAGCCCATTGCGCGGCAGGCAAATTCTGCAAGTCGTTCCAGCGCGACGTGCCGGTTGCATCGAACACTGCGCGCAGATGCTTCTTCAGCGCCTCGGGGCTGACCTGGAGCGCCTCGGCGCAGTCCTTTCGCTCGCCGCCATGGAACGCAATGGCGGCAACATCGCGTTGGAGCGGGGTGAGATCGAAACTCATCAGATAGCGCACCTTGGCTGCTTCCTCGGCGATTTCGAGCGAGAGCGAGACGAAGATCGAATTGGACCGGCCCTCGACCGGATTCAGTATGCGGGTGCGGCTGGCCCGGCAGACCAAGCGTCCGTCGGGCACGGGCAGTCGCAATTCGGCGGTCTCGCTTGCGGCCAACTGCCCGACCAGCAGCGCCACGAAGCCTGGGGCCTGACGGGGCTGGGCGGTTAGCGAGAGATTCTGCCGCAGCAGGTGGCTCGACATTAAAATGCGCTCCGCCTCGGCATCGATGGCGAGCAGCTCGCGTCCGTCCTCGCTGGCGATGAGATGGGGTGAGCCCGGTGCGATCGGCCGCCATTTGGCGCCATGCGACCCGGCTGCGAGCGCATGTTGCATCAGCGGCTGGACGGCTTCAAGCGCCTGCACGTCGCGGTGTGCCAGCGCCCTGCCGTAGCGGATACCAGCCGCAGAACGCCACCTTGCCGCAGCCCGGCGCGGCTGCGCTCATGTCGAGAAACAGGCCGTGGCCCAGCGGCACGCAGAGCAGGCGGTGGATATTGCCGCTGGCGAAGGCCCGCTGCATGACCGGATCCAGCATCTTGCCGACGCTGGGTCCGTCCTGCGATGCGATCATGGCGATATTGACCGGTTCGGTGGCGAAAAATGCGTCGTCGAACTGACTGACGAACAGCTCCTTGGTCTCCGCCGGGGCGCAATCGTGGTAGAAACCGAGCGGCTCGTCCCGGTCGCTCAGCCAGAACAGCGAACCCGATGCCGCGCCGATCAGCTCGCGCACCGCCTCGCAGAACGGCGAGGCGATCGCTTGCAGCCCGGCGCCCGACCGGCACAGCAGCCGGACATATTGCATGAGATAGCGCTGGCGCCGCGCGCCTGCTTTCCCGTTTCCCCCCGTCATCGCGCCCCTAACGACCCGCGCGACAATTGTCGCAATTGCGGACAGTTAGCAGTTGCATCCCCCAAGGGGGAATATTTTTCATCGGGGAACTTGTCTCAATCCGGACCGATACAATTCTGGGAGAGATTTACCATGGCCGACCCCACCGAAGGCGACGACATCCTGGACGGCACTCCGGGCAACGACACGATCGATGCGCTTGGCGGCAACGATACGATCACCAGCGGCGGCGGTCTTGACAACCTTCTGGGCGGTGCGGGCGATGACACCATCGTGCTCGACGCCCCGGTCACCAATGGCAGCCAGTTCGACGGCGGGACGGAAAACGACACGCTGAAGATACTGCCCGGCGCGATGACGGCCACGGGCAATAGCTATTTCGCCAACCTTGTCTCCGTAGCCACGAAGAATTTCGAAACGATCCAGCTCGGCACCCAGGCGGGCGAAGTCGTGCGCGCGATCATGCATACGGGACAGCTGGGCGGCGTGACCACGATCAAGGGCGGCGCCGGCGTGGACGTGTTCATTGTCGTGACCGGCGCACCAGGCACTTACTCCCTGCAGCCGCTCACGCTGGCCGACTGGACCGAGGGGACCGATTTCTTCGTGTACACCGCCGGCCCCGCCGCCATCGGCGACTATACGCTCAACACCGGCTTGCACAACGGCATCTACAACGTCGGCGGCGGTACCGGAAACGACACGCTCAACGGCAGTGACGGCGTCGAGATCCTGAACGGCGATGCCGGCAATGACACAATCAATGCCGCCGGTGGTGACGATACCCTGAATGGCGGCGACGGCGACGATGTGCTGAACGGCGGCGCGGGGACCGACAGGCTCATCGGCGGCATAGGCAAAAACACCCTCTCCGGCGGCGGCGACAACGATACGCTGGTGATCGATGCCGCCTTTGCGGGCGGCACCATTCTCGATGGCGGTGACGGAATCGATACGCTGGAGCTGCACAATCTGACGGGTGCGCAAACCCTGACGTCGGCCCAGTTTCCCGATGGCCTGCTCACCACCACCGTGAATATGTTCGGCGCGGCGTTGAACTCGATCGACCGGATCGACTTCCAGTCCACCACCGGCACCGGGCTGACCGCACAGCTTTTGTTTGGCGGCTCGTTCCCCAATCAGGTCGGCGGCGGGCTTTCGGCCACGGCTGAACTGGCGGGCGGCGCCGGAACCGACACGCTGTTGCTGCTCGCCCAGACTTCGGCCGCCAATTCTCCCTATGTTTTCACCGTACCCACATTCACCTACACCGGCTGGAACACGCCGGATCGCGCCTACCAGGATGGCGACCGGGTGTTTTTCTTCGCGCTCGGCGACGGCAATATCACGCTCAATGGCTCCGCCCATGCCGGTGTCCAGCTGCTGATCGCGGGCGCTGGCGACGACACCGTCAACGGCTCCGACGACATGGACCTGATCAGCGGCGGCGCGGGCAGCAACGAGCTGTACGGCAACGGCGGCAACGATGCGCTGCTGGCGGTGAACGTCGTGCCGAACGATGCCAACGGTGTTACCGGAACCGAAGGCACGAACACCTACGCCAATGACAAGTTCGATGGCGGCGACGGCACCGATTTCCTGTTGGCGGGCGGCAATATCGATTTTCAGGGCACGCTGGTGTCGATCGAAGGCATTTACCTTTCGCCGGCCTACACCAACAAGCTGGCGAACAACGCTTCGCAGCTGCCGACCGTGCTGACCATGAGCGGCGCGACGATGGCGACGCTGCCATCCAACCTGATCCTCGACGGTACCGGTTCGATCGTCGTCAACCTCGCCGTCGGCGAGACATTCAACGGCGCGGGCTACACCTTCGATCCCGGCTCCAACGTTACCTTCACGGTCAATGGATCGACTGCGGGCGACACCATCACCGGCACCTCGGGTGACGATACGCTGAACGGCGCAGCCGGTGACGACACGATCCATTCCGGCGGCGGCAAGGACGCGATCGACGGCGGTGCCGGCAATGACACGATTGTTCTGGATGGACTCGTTGCCGCCGGCAGCAAGTATGATGGCGGGGCGGACGACGATACGCTCACGGTGGCCGTTGCCGCAGGAGCGATCCTTGACGGTTCGGCGAATGTCCATCTGACTGGAACGGCACTGTCCGGCTTCGAGGGCATCAAATTCGATTCGCAAGTCTCCACCGGCGTGAATGCTGTCATCGGAAGCTGGCAACTGGCCGGAATCACCTCGCTGACAGGCGGAGATGGTGCCGATCAACTTGTCGTAATCGCGCCATCGGCCGGCACCTATACCCTGCCTGCCTTCACGTTGAACGACTGGACGGACGGCAAGGACAACGTATTGCTGTACGTCAACGACCAGGCATCTGGCGACTTCACACTGAACGCCGCCAATCACGCCGGTAAAGCAATTCTTGTCGCGCAGGGCGGCAATGACACGCTCAACGGCAGCGACGGAACCGAAGACTCTCGTACGGCAATGCCGGCGACGATGTGATCATTGGCGGCGGCGGCAACGACAGCGCTCTATTGGCGGCGACGGCAACGACACGCTCAATGGTGGTCTTGGCGACGATTTCATCGATGGCGGCAACCAGCACCGATACTGTCACCTATGCCGACGCCGCCGGCAGCGTCACCGTCGATCTCGGCAAGGCGACGCAGCAGGATACCGGCGCGGCGGGCCTCGATACCATCGTCAATGTCGAGAACCTGACCGGCTCGGATTTCGCCGACACCCTTACCGGCACCGCGGGCAACAATGTGCTGAACGGCCTGGCCGGCGACGACAGGATCAACGGCAAGGGCGGGGTCGACGATCTGCAGGGCGGCGCGGGCAACGATACGCTTGTCCTCGACACCCAGTTCGGCTTCGGTTCGACCTTCAATGGCGGCGACGACATCGATACGCTGGAACTGCATAACGCCGCCGGTCAGCCCAGCTCGAACAGCGACCAGTTTCCGGCCGGGATTCCATCGACCAGCTACAACGCGCTTGGATCGACGATTTCGTTGATCGAACGGGTCGATTTCCAGTCGACCGCAGGAAACCAGCTGAGCATGGTGATCGGGTTTGGCGGGACAGGTCCGTTCGCCAGCCAGCTTGGCGCAGCCGGGATCTCGGATAGCGCCACTTTGGTGGGCGGCGCCGGCTACGATAGCATGGTGCTGATCTCCAACTACTCGACTGCTTCCGCCCCCCCGGGCGGCTTCGTTCTTGATGCACCCGCGTTCTCCTACACGAACTGGGTGGCGGGAAGCCGCGCCTATCTTCCCGGCGACAAGGTGTTTGTCATCAACAACGGCAATGCCAACGGCACGATCAACGGTTCCGTGCATGACGGCATCCAGTATCTTTCCGGCGGCACCGGCACGGTGACGATCAACGGCACCGAAGGCATGGAATACCTCACCGGCGGGACGGGAAAGAACAGCATGCTACTTGGCAAGGGCGGCGACGACACGCTGGCCTTGTCGAATCTGATCTCGAACCAACTCGTCAGTGGTGTGGTGACGCCCCTGGCGGAAGCGACTGCCACCGGCGAGGACGTGACCTACGACGGCGGCGACGGGTTCGACTTCCTGCTGCTTGGCGGCAATGTCAATTTCAAGGGCACTGTCGCCAACATCGAAGGCCTCTATCTCGCGCCTTCCTATAGCAACAACACCGCCAACAGCGTCAGCCAGAATTTCACCAAAGTCACGGTCAGCGGCGCGACCTGGGCGCAGATGGCGCCCAATCTCGAAATCGACGGCGTGGGCAGCGTCACCGTCAACCTGGCGGCGGGCGACAGCTTCGACGGTTCGGCCTACACCTTCGATGCCGGTTCCAATGTTACCTTCACCGTCAGCGGCTCGACCGGCGACGACACCATAATCGGCACCGACAATGGCGATACGCTCGGCGGCGATGACGGCGACGACACGCTGACCGGCGGCGGCGGCGCGGACCTGTTCGAGCTGAGCCTCGGCAACGATGTGGTGAGCGATTTCACTCCCGGAAGCCGACAAGATCGACCTGAGCGAAGTGGGCATTTCGAGCTTCGCGCAGTTGCAGCCTTACCTGTCGCAGAACGGCAGCGATGCGACTTTCAGCCTGCTCTACGACGGCGCGGTCAACACGATCAGCCTCAAGGACATCGCCAGTTCCAGCCTGACCGAGGACGACTTCGTCTTCGCTTCAGCCACCGATCCGCACAACCTCACGGGCATGGACAATGCAGACACCCTGTTCGGCGCGAGCGGCAACGATACGCTGAGCGGCCTGGGCGGCAACGACATCATCCATGCGGGCGGTGGCAAGGATACGATTTCCGGCGGCGACGGCGACGACACGATCGTGCTGAATGCTCCTGTCGCCTTCGGCAGCATTATCGATGGCGGTGACGGCACCGACACACTGGAACTGCACAATCTGGCGGACGCGCCCGTGTCATTCTCGCGCCTTGCCACGGGCTGGCATCGCAACAACGGGTTATGGCTTGGCCGGAATCCCTGGCGTCCCGACAACGGTGAGCTCGATCGAACGCATCGATTTCCAATCCGGCGCGGGCACTGCCATCAGCACCACATTGGCCTTTGGCGGCGCCAATCCGGTCAATCAGGCATCGAGTTCTCACCCATGTGGTTGGCGGCGCCGGGCTCGATATTCTGGTGCTATCGGCAGGAGCCGGGACGGCAGGGGCGAACACCTCAATCTTCAGCGCCCGTCCTGACCTACGACAACTGGACCAGTGTTGCGCGCGCCTATCAGCAGGGCGACCGGGTTATTGTTTTCGCCAGCGGCGCGGGCGATGTCGTCCTCACCGGGACCAGCCATGACGGCATTCAGGATCTTGTCGGTGGCAATGGCAACGACACGCTCAACGGTTCCAACGGGATGGATTATCTGAGCGGCGGCCTCGGCGCCAATCAGCTCTATGGCAATGACGGCGACGATACGCTGGCCATAGTCAACAACATTCCCAATGGCCCCGACGGAAATCCCAGCGGTGGCGAATCAACTTTTACCGGCGCAGGCAGCAAATTCGATGGCGGCGCAGGCACCGACTTCCTGGCGGTTGGCGGCAATGTCAACTTCCAGGGCACTTTGCAGGATATCGAAGGCATCTATCTGTTCCCTTCCTACACCTCCACCATTGCCTTTAATGCTTCCCAGCTACCCACGGTGCTGACCATCGACAGCGCGAAGTGGGCAGCGCTGCCGTCCGGTCTTGTGCTCGACGGCATCGGCTCCGTCATCGTCAACCTTGCCTCCGGCGACAGCTTCAACGGTTCGGCCTATAGCTTCGACTCCGGCTCCGACGTAACCTTCACGGTCAACGGCTCGACCGGCAACGACACCATGACCGGCACCGTCAATGCCGATACTCTCAACGGCGGCAACGGCGACGATACGTTGAACGGCGGGGCCGGCGACGATGTTGTCGATGGCGGCGACGGCGCCGACACGGCGGTGCTGTCGGGCGCGCTGGCGGACTACAGCCTTGCCCAGCAGGGCGATGGATCGGTGATTGTCACCGATCTGCGCGGGGGCAGCCCGGACGGCGCGGATCGCTTCCGCAATGTCGAGAGCCTGCAGTTTTCCGATACGACCGCCACATTCAAGGCCCTGCTGAACATCGCGCCTGTCATTGGCTCCAACGGCGGCGGCGATACCGCAGCGGTCAGTATTTTCGAGAACGCGACGACCGTGACCATGGTCCAGGCGACCGATGCAGAATTCCTCCCCGCTAACCTATGCCATTGCCGGCGGCGCCGATGCCGCGCTGTTCCAGATCGACAGCGCCACCGGGGCACTCAGCTTCAAGGCGGCGCCGAATTTCGAATCCCCGATCGATGCGGGCGCGGACAATATCTACGACGTGATCGTCAGCGCCAGCGACGGCGCCAAGAACGATACCCAGGCCATCGCGGTGACCATCGGCAATGTCGTAGAAGGCCAGACAAGGTCGCTGACCACCGGCGCGGACACCTTCGCGGCGCCATCGGAAGACAACTGGACCATCGACGGACTTGCCGGCAATGATCTCATCACCACGCTGGGCGGCGCCGATACCGTGCGCGGCAATGCCGGCGACGATACGATCTTCACCGGCGACGGCAACGACACCGTCACCTTCTCCGGCAACGGCGATGGTTTCGACGCCATCGACGGCGGCGGCGGCGCCGATGCGATAACCGCGCTTGCCAAGAACACGGTGATCGGCCTGCGATCCATCACTGGGGTCGAGACGATCAGCAACAATGGTTTCGCCGGCGTCACCATCCTCGGCAGCAGCGGCGCCGATACGCTCGATTTGGGATCGGTCACGCTGACCGGCATAACGCTGATCGACGGCGGTGCGGGCGACGACATCATCACCGGCTCGGAAGCCGGCGACGTCATCTATGGCAATGCCGGCAGCAATACGATCAAGGCCGGTGGCGGCAACGACACCATCCGGTTCGGTATCGGCAGCACCGACACGGTCGATGGTGGCGACGGCGCCGATACGCTGATCGCGATCGCCAACAATGCCTCGATCGACTGGAGCAAGGTCAGCAATGTCGAGACTGTGTCCGGCGGTTCGTTCAGCGGCGTCAGCATTGCCGGCACCGCCGGCAACGAGACCTTCGATTTCAGCGGGATCGCGCTGACCGGCATCGCCCTGATCGACGGCGGCGCGGGCGACGACACCATCACCGGCTCGGCGGGCAGCGACACCATTTATGGCAATGCCGGGGTCAATACGATCAATGCCGGCGGCGGCAACGACACGATCCGCTTCGGCGCTGGCAGCACCGACAAAATCAATGGCGGCAGCGGCACCGACACGCTGACGGCAACAGTCAACAACGCCTCGATCGCCTGGGCCTTTGTCAGCGAAGTCGAAGCCGTGACGGCCGGCTCGTTCACCGGTGTCCGGATTGCCGGCACCGATGGCAACGACATCATGAATTTCAACACCGTGACGCTGACCAAGATCGCGGCAATCGATGGCGGTCAGGGAGACGACGATATCACCGGCTCGACCGGAGCCGACACGATTCTTGGTAATACCGGCGCCGATACGTTTCATGCCGCCAGCGGCGGCAACGACATCATCGACGGCGGAGCCGGTCCGATACGGTGTCCTACGATCTGTCCAAGGCAGGCGTCACGATCAGCCTGGCCGTCGCCGGTTCGCAGAAGAACGGCAACGGCACCGACACCATCGCCAATGTCGAAAACCTGACCGGATCGGCCTTTGCCGACAAATTGACCGGCAATGGCGGCGCCAACGAGCTGAAGGGCGAAGCTGGCAATGACATAATGACGGGCGGCGGCGGCGCCGACAGCCTGTTCGGCGAAACCGGCGCCGATACCTTCAACTTTGCCGCGATCGGCAACTCGACACCGACTGCAAGGGATACCATCCGGGACTTCAATCGCGCCGAGGGCGACAAGATCGATCTGCGCCTGATCGATCCGATCCCCGGGGGCAAGGACAACGCCTTCAAATGGGGCGGCGCCACTGCGACCGCGAACGGCATCTGGCATAACACCGATGGCTACCGACACCACCGTCTTTGGCGATACCGACGGTAATCTCTCGACAATCGAGTTCACACTCTACCTCGAGAACAACGCCAACGTTGTTCAAACGGATTTTCTGTTCTGAATGGGTGAATTGGAAATCGCATTGCCAGCCTACTGGCAATGGATGTCTTGGTTCAGAGGTGACGTGCCCCCCAACGTTCGCTCCAGGGCAGCTTCGGCATTCAACCGCCGAATTCCATAA
>CAVZWZ010000006.1:0-93164 GCA_963779195.1 uncultured Alphaproteobacteria bacterium | reverse complement strand
ATCGGGCAGACGCCAAAAGCCCCTCCCCTTCAGGGGAGGGGTTGGGGTGGGGTCTGTCCGCCATACGCAACGCTGCGGATAACTGACAGACCCCACCCCCGACCCCTCCCCTGAAGGGGAGGGGAGCTAGGCAGCAACCCCGACTCACTGGGTCAGGATTTCCTTCTCCTTGTGCGCCGCGACCTCGTCCGCCTGTTTGATCATGTCGTCGGTCAGCTTCTGCACCTCGGTTTCGGCCCGCTTGCGCTCGTCCTCGCTGATCTCGTGCTTCTTTTCGTCGAGCTTGAGGTTGTCCATGCCGTCGCGCCGGACGTTGCGGATCGCGATGCGCGCTTTCTCGGCATATTGGTGCGCGAGCTTGGCCAGTTCCTTGCGGCGTTCCTCGGTCAGATCGGGGATCGGCAGGCGCAGCGTGTTGCCGTCGTTGATCGGGTTGAGCCCCAGCCCGGCGGAGCGGATCGCCTTTTCCACCGGGCCGATGTTCGACTTGTCCCACACCTGCACCGTCAGCATGCGCGGCTCGGGCGCGGAGACCGTCGCCACCTGGCCCAGCGGCATGTGGCTGCCATAGACCTCGACCGTCACCGGATCGAGCAGGGTGGTGTTGGCGCGCCCGGTGCGAAGGCCGGAAAGATCGCTTTTCAGCGATTCCACCGCGCCCCTCATCCGGCGCTCCAGGTCTGCCTTGTCGTATTTGGCCATCGTCAGGCTCCAAAATCCAAGTGTTGGTCAGTCGACTTCGGACATCCCGGGCTTGACCCGGGATCCCGCTTTTCTTCTGCCGCGTTGAAGAAGGCAGCGGGACCCCGGGTCAAGCCCGGGGAGACGAAAAATGAGGTGAGAGTAGTCACCTCGCTAACCCTTCTGAACGATCGTCTGTATTCCCTCGCCCGCGAGCACTTTCGCCAAGTTGCCCTTTTCGCGGATCGAGAAAACGATGATCGGGATCGCATTGTCCCGGCACAGCGCCACCGCTGAAGCGTCCATCACCTTCAGGTTCTTTGCCAGAACCGTGTCATAATCGACGGTATCGTAACGCTTGGCTGCCGGATTGGTCTTGGGGTCGCTGTCATAGACCCCATCGACGCTGGTGCCCTTGAGCAGCGCGTCGCACTTCATTTCGGCCGCCCGCAAAGCTGCGCCGCTGTCGGTGGTGAAATAGGGCGCGCCGACCCCCGCTGCGAAGATCACCACCCGGCCCTTCTCCAGATGCCGTTCCGCCCGGCGGCGGATCACCGGCTCGCAGACCTTGTCCATCTCGATCGCCGATTGCACGCGGGTCGGGACGCCCAGCTGCTCCAGCGCGTTCTGCATGGCCAGCGCGTTCATCACCGTGGCGAGCATGCCCATGTAATCGGCCTGCGCACGGTCCATGCCCTTGGCCGCGCCGGCCATGCCGCGAAAGATGTTGCCGCCGCCGATCACCAGGCAGATTTCGAGGCCGGTCTCCTTCGCCGACTTCACTTCGCGGGCGAGCTCGGCGACGAATTCGGGATCGATGCCGAACTGCTGCCCCCCCATCAGCACCTCGCCGGAGAGCTTGAGCAGGATGCGTTTGAACTGGGGCTTGCTCATGCGGCGGGCGATCTCGATGCTGTGAATTGCGCGCCCTTATAGTCACAAGCTTCGCGGTGCCAAGGGCGGCCGGCGAAATGCCGGGCAGCCGCTTTCACCGCTAGCGCCGCAGGGTGACGCAGCCGTGCCAGCTGGTATGCTTGATCCCGCGCGGCAGCGGCATCAGCCTGTCGCGCGGGTAGCGCGACCCGAAGCGAACGTCGCTCAATTCCATGCCATGGCGCGAAACCAGCTGACGCAGCGTGCGCGGGCACAGCCAGCAGGTATGCTCTGCGTTGTTGGGCACTTCGCTCGAGGCAATCGCCTTGACTACGTTGCGCCAGTACCACGGATTGGGCGTGGAAAAAATCAGGACGCCGCCGGGCGCCAGGTGCCGTTTGCAACTTTCGAGCAGCCCGGCAAAGCTTTCGAGATGCTCGATCAGTTCGCCGCAGACGATGCAATCGAACCTTTGTCCGAGATCGAAGTTCTGCGCATCGGCCTGGATCACCGAATAGCCCTGGCGGGCAAACTCGGCGATACCCTCGGCGCTGAGATCGACGCCGACGACTTCCTCGCACCGCTGCGCCAGCGCCGCATGAACACTGAACCGGCTGCGCCAGCCTTCCGGATCGTGCCCGACGCAGCCGAGGTTTAGCACCCGCTTTCCGGCGGCATAGCGGAGCGTATAGGCGATCTGGTGATCGTTCCAAGCGATCTCGCCATCGAGATCGCCGCGCCGGATCTTGATGTCCGCCCCCGCCAGATTTGCAGGATCGCTGATAAACCGGGCTTCGCTCATTCTCGACCTCCGGCGGCGAGCCTGCCTGGCCCAGGCCCGCCGGTAGTTGCGAATGGAGTCGCTGACAAGCCGCTATACTGCGGATGCCGCAGCGGACCCGCTTCGAAGCAATCGAGCAATCAGGCGGTTGGCTGCGGCTGCGGCACGCCCGAGGCCGCCGCGACTTCGGCGGCGAAATCGCTCGCCACCTTCTCGATGCCCTCGCCGAGCTGGAAGCGGACATAGTCCTTCAGCACGATCTTCGCGCCGGCGGCCTTGCCCGCCTGCTCGACGACCTGCGCCACCGGGGTCTTGTTGTCCATCACGAAGACCTGGCTGAGCAGGGCGTTGTCCTTGGCGAACTTCGCCGCAGCGCCATCGGCCCGCTTGGCGAGGATGTCTTCGGGAATTGCCTTGCCGCTCTTGGCTGCTTCCTCGATCGCCTTTTCCAGCGCAATCTTGCGCTCGCGCTCCAGCACCTCGGGATCGAGATCGTCGGCCGACAGCGCCTGCGGGAAGGCGGCGGCGATGTGCATGGCGATCTGCTTGCCGAGCGGTTCGAGCACATCGGCGCCCGCATCGCTCTCCAGCGCGACCAGCACGCCGATCTTGCCGAGCATCGGCGCGGCGGCGTTGTGCATATAGGGCACGACCAGCCCGCTGGCGACCGAGACGGTCTTCATCCGGCGCACCTGCTGGTTCTCGCCGATGGTGGCGACGTTGTTGGTCAGCTTGTCGGAGACCGTGCCGCCGCCCGGATAGGCCGCGCCCTTCAGCGCCTCGACATCGTCGTTCGCCGCCGTCAAGCGCGACTTCGGTGGTCTTGCGGACGAAATCCTGGAACTGATCGTTCTTGGCGACGAAATCGGTCTCGGAATTGACCTCGACGGCCACGCCCCGGGTGCCGGATACGGCGACGCCGACCAGGCCCTCGGCCGCAGTGCGGCTCGATTTCTTGGCGACGGCGGCGAGGCCCTTGGCGCGCAGCAGATCGACTGCGGCTTCCATGTCGCCGCCGGTGTCGTCGAGCGCTTTCTTGCAATCCATCATGCCCGCGCCGGTGCGCTCGCGCAGGTTTTTCACGTCAGTGGCGGTGTAAGCCATCGCGCATATCCTTTTGAATTCGATGGTGGCGCCAGGCCCGCTGGACCCGGCGCGCAGTGCTAATCGGGTGGTGAAAATCAGGCCTCGGGCGCTGCTTCTTCGGCGGGCGCTTCGACGATGGCTTCCACGGCAGCAGCCATTTCCACAGCCGGTTCCTCGGCTACGGGCTCGGCAATGACCGCAACCTCTTCGGGCAGCGGCTCGTCCATCGCGCCGATATCGGCGCCCGAATCGACCACACCCTCGCGGTGGCCCTTGGTCGCGGCGCTGCAAATCGCATCGCAATAGAGGCGGATGGCGCGGCTGGCGTCGTCGTTGGCCGGAACCGGGAAGGCGATGCCCGAAGGATCGACGTTCGAATCGAGAATGCCGACCACCGGAATGCCGAGGACATTGGCCTCCTTGATCGCCAGCTCTTCCTTGTTGGCGTCGATCACGAACATCACATCGGGGATGCCGCCCATGTCGCGGATGCCGCCGAGCGACAGCTCGAGCTTGTCGCGCTCACGGGTGAGCTGGAGCACTTCCTTCTTGGTCAGGCCGGCAGTGTCGCCCGACAGCTGCTCTTCCAGCGCCTTCAAGCGCTTGATCGAGTTGGAAATGGTCTTCCAGTTGGTCAGCATGCCGCCGAGCCAGCGGTGGTTGACGAAATGCTGGCCGCACTGGCGCGCCGCCTCGGCGATCGGGCCCTGCGCCTGGCGCTTGGTGCCGACGAACAGCACCTTGCCGCCGGCCTGGACGGTGGCCGAAACGAATTCGAGCGCACGCGCGAACAGCGGCACGGTCTGCGACAGGTCGAGGATGTGGACGCCATTGCGCGCGCCGAAGATATACGGCTTCATCCGCGGGTTCCAGCGGTGGGTCTGGTGGCCGAAGTGTGCGCCGGCCTCGATCAATTGCTGCATGGAGACGGTGGAGACCGCCATGGGTATTTCCTTTCCGGTTGTGCCTCTGGGAAGCTGGAACCGTGCGGAAAAAGCCCGCTGCGGCACCGGCATGTCAGTGCTTCCCATGTGGATTTGCCGCAGCCGGCAAAGCACCCGGAATGGGCGAACGCGCCTGCGACGCAGCGGCCCTTAGCCAAGTGTTGGGCGGAAATCCAGCCCCGATTTTCGCGCCTCGGAACAAAAGGAGAATAATATCGCTTGACGGTTGGAACATAAATGGAACACATTGGCCAAATCAGAATCACGATGCAAGAGGACCGGAACGATGTTGACCGCGCTGATCGCCACGCTTTTCGCTGCTGCCGCCTGCTTTGCCCTGGTCGCGATCGCCGATAGCTGGCGCAGCCATGGCGGCGCTGCCCTGGCTCTGCGGCAGCAGTTGCGGGATTGCGCCACGCAGCGCGAGTGCCGCTTCACCCTGATCACGACCGAAGTGCGCCACAGCGGCGCGACGGTCTACCGGCCCGACTTCAGGCCTCAGGCGCGGGGTCTGCCGTTCCAGCCGGGGCTGCGCGCCGCCGCTTGACCCTTGCGTAGCTGACCATCGCCACCGGAATCAGCGCCAGATAGACCACGCAAATGCCGATCAGCGTATACCAGGGTTCGGACAGCAGCGCGGCGACGACCAGCCCGGCAACTGCAATCATCTCCAGCCGGATGCTCCGGCGCGGCCGCATCTTGCCCCAGCTCAAGGTTGGAACGCTCGAAATCATCAGGAAGGCGACGAAAATCAGCCAGCCGCCGACCAGAATCGGCTCGGCGAATTCCTCGTGGCGCGTGACGATCCACAGATACATCGGCAGGAACACCAGTCCGGCACCGACTGGCGCCGGAATGCCGGTGAGGAACCCCGCCTGCTTGCGCGGTTCGTCGGGCAGATCGATCCGCGCATTGAACCGCGCCAGCCGCAACACGCAGCACAGGGCAAAAGCCAGCGCGGCGAACCAGCCGAAGCGCGGCACGGTCTGCAATGTCCACAGATAGACGATCAGCGCCGGGGCAACCCCGAAGGAAATCGCGTCGGCCAGGCTGTCGAGCTCGGCCCCGAAGCGCGACTGCGCCTTGAGCAGCCGGGCGATGCGCCCGTCGATGCCGTCAAGCATCCCGGCCAGGATCACCGCCAGCACTGCCTTCTCGAACTCTCCGCCGATCGCGAAGCGGATGCCGGTGAGGCCGGCGCAGAGCGCTGCGGCGGTGATCGCATTGGGCGCCATCGCCCGCAGGGTGAGCCCGCCGGGCAAACGGCCGCTGCGGATCGGATCGACCTCTTCGCTCACCTGTCCTTGCTCACTGGCTGACACCCTCAAGCAGCCGCTGCTCGCCCAGTTCGGCCAGCACCGTCTCCCCGGCGACAATCCGCTGCCCCAGCACGACGCGCGGTTCGGTGCCCTCGGGCAGATAGACATCGACCCGGCTGCCGAAGCGGATCAGCCCGACCCGCTGGCCGGCGGCGAGAATGTCTCCCGGCTTGACGAAGGGCAGTATCCGCCGCGCCACCAGTCCGGCGATCTGGGTGAAGCCGATGGCGGTGCCGTCGCCGCGATCGATCAGGATGTGCTGGCGCTCATTCTCCTCGCTCGCCTTGTCGAGATCGGCATTGAGAAAGCGGCCGGGTATGTAGATCACCCGCCGCACCGTCCCGCCGATCGGCGCGCGGTTGATGTGGACATCGAACACCGACATGAAGATCGAAATCCGCGTCACTGGCTCCTCGCCCAGCCCCGGCGCGCCGCTGCCATCGTCGATGCAGAGTTCGCGCGGCGGCGAGACCTTGCGGATCAGCGTCACCAGCCCATCGGCGGGGGCGATCACGAACTTGTCGTCCTGCGGCGTCACCCGGTGCGGATCGCGGAAGAAAGCGAGCACCCAGATGGTGAGCCCGGCCAGCGGCCAGGCGAGCGTTTCCCAGGCGAAGAACGCGGTCAGCGCGCAGACCGCCCCGGCGATCAACGCGAATTTGCGGCCTTCGGGATGGATCGCGGGCCAATGCCAGCCGGCCTCGCCCTTTCCCTGATTGTCTAAGATTTCACCGGACATCCGGGCCATCTAGGAGCTTGCAGCTGGGTTCACAAGCGATTGGTCGAGGCTGGCGCTTCCGGACTCTGCCAACGCTCAGTCCTCGATGCGCTCGCCGGTCAGCTTCGACGAGCCGAACATGCCCATCTTGACCTTGCCGAAGATCGCGTCGCCATCGACCTGGAGGTCGTATTTGAGCGTGATCTTCATCGGCTGCTCGACCTTGAGCTCAAATTTCAGCTTGTCGCCCGCCACCGTGCCTGTGAAATCCTGGCGGCCCTCCGCACTCATCAGATGGCCAGTCAGCTTGTCGCCGGCGGTCTCGAAATGCCCGGTCATCTGCTGCGCGCCCATCGGCGTCGACATGGTCATTTTCCAGTCGCCGTCGATCTGCGCACCGCCCGCCGCAGCTGCGAGAGGAGCCGCAATCTCCGCGACCGGTTGGGGCGCAGGCGCATGCGCAGCCGCCGCCGGACGATGCGATGCCGCGCCGGAGATATCCCGGCCCTCGATCAGATCGAGCACCTTGGACGGCGTGATCGGCAAGCTGACTTGAAGCTCGCCGAACGGCGACAGCGCATCGGCGATCGCATTGACCAAAGTCGGCGGGCCGATGATCGCCCCGCCCTCGCCCACGCCGCGCATGCCGCCGACGGTTTTCGAAGGCGTGTTGGCGTGGAGGAATTCGAACACCGGCACGTCGCTGATCGCCGGCAGCAGATAGTCCTTGTAGGTCGCCGCCATCGGATTGCCGCGCTCGTCGTAGGCGGCCTCCTCCAGCAGCACCATGCCGATCGCCTGGGCGAGCCCGCCGGTCACCTGGCCCTCGACCACCGCCGGATTGATCACCGTGCCGCAGTCCTCCGAGGTGATCCAGCGCAGGATCTTGACGAAGCCGGTCTCGGCATCGACCTCGACCACGCAGGCGTGCGCGGCGCTGGTCATGGTCATGGCGGGCGGCTGATAGCGGTACTGCACTTCCAGCCCGGCCTCGAAGCCCGGCGGCAGGCGCAGCGGCTCGCCATAGGCGATATCGGCGATCTCGCGCAGCGAGCGCGACATTTCCGGAGCGCCGGCGATGTGGACCATGCCGTCGACAATCGAGACACTGCCGGGGCTGGCGTTGAACAGATGCGCGGCCAGCGTCTGCACCTTGGCCAGCAGCATTTCCGCCGCCGTGATCGCCGCGCCGCCTCCGGCCACGCCCTGGCGGCTGCCCGCCGCGCCGGGTCCGAAGCCGCCGTGCATGTTGTCGCCCTCGAACACGGTGACGTCCTCGTAAGGCACGCCCAGCCGGTCGGCGATGACCTGCGCCATGGTGGTGGCGGTGCCATGGCCCTGGCTGTGGGTGCTCATCGCCGCCGTCACCTTGCCGGTCGGCTCGATGCGCACCTGGGCAAGCTCGCCGGTCATGAAATTGATGCTGCCGGCCGAAGCAGTCGGCTCGACATAGGCGGCGATGCCGAGGCCGAGATAGCGGCCCACCTTGCGCGCCTCGGCCTGCTGGTTGCGGAATGCCGCGACGTCGAAGTTTTCAAGCAGCTTTTCCAGGCAGGTCTCGGTGGTGATGTCGTCGACCGGCATGCCAAGGCAGGTCGCGGCAGGCTGTTCCGTCACTTTCAGCACATTGCGCCGCCGCAGTTCGTAAGGCTCGATGCCGATCAGCCTCGCGGCGACATCCATCGCCGTCTCGCGCACCAGCGATTTCGATCGCCCAGGGCCCGCGATAGGCGGCGAGCCCGGTGGTGTTGGTGTACCAGCCGCGCGTGATGAAGCCATAGGCGGGCATCTTGTAGGCCGCCCAGATGAACATCTGCGCGGCGAGGTTGTTGTCCGCGCCCTGCGGAAATGCGCCGTTGTTGGCGCTGTAATCGCCATGGCTGGCGACGAACTTGCCGGTCTTGTCATAGCCGATGGTCAGAGTGAATTCCTGCTCGCGGCACTGCGGGCAGGAGGTCAGATGCTCGTAGCGGTCCTCGATCCATTTCAGTGGCCGGCCGATTTTCATCGCCGCCAGCATCGTCGCGGTTTCCTCGCGCCACGGCTGGTTCTTGAGACCGAAACTGCCGCCGACGTCCTTGGCGATGACGTGAATCGCCGAACTGGGAAAGCCGAGCGCCTGGCTGACCCAGCGGGCGATCATGTGCGGGCTCTGGCAGGTGATATAGAGCCGCAGCTCCTCATTGCCGTTCGCCTGCGCGACGATGCCGCGGGTTTCCATCGGCGATTGCGAAATCCGCTGGTGGACGACGCGGTGGGTGACGACATGTGCCGCGCCCTTGAGCTGGGCCTCCAGCGCATCGTCGATATCCTCGTCCCCGGCTTCGGCGGCGATATTGTCGTCGGTGCCCGGATGGATCGGCGGGCCGGAGCGCGCCTGGGCCAGAGTGACGACCGGATCCTGCTCGTCGTATTCCACCTCGATCAGCGCGACGGCATCCTCGGCAAGCGCCCGGCTGTCGGCGATGACCATCGCCACCGGCTCGCCGACATAGCGCACGATCTCGTCCGCCAGCAGCGGCGTCGGCACTTCGGTGGGCCGCAGATAAAGGCTGAGCATCTCGAAGCCGGGCCGCGCGATATCGGCGGCGAGATAGACGGCATGGACGCCGGGCAGCTCTGCCGCCGCAGCCGTATCGAACGACAGGATCTTGCCGCGCGCGATCGGGCTGCGGGCGAAGGCGACATGCAGCATTCCGGGCAGCGATATGTCATCGACGAACTGTCCGCGCCCGGTCAGCAGCCGCGGGTCTTCCTTGCGCAGCGTGCGCTGGCCGATGTAGCGGCCGGCCATGATGCCCTGGCCGGCGATGGTCGGTGCGTTCATGGTCAGGCCTCCGCCGCCAGCCGCTTCACCGCGCGGCGGATGCCCTGATAGCCGGTGCAGCGGCAGATGTGCCCCGACATCGCGGCGAGCAGCTGTTCCTCGCTGGGCTTCTGGCCGTCGCCCGTCAGCGCCGCCAGGGTGCAGACCACGCCCGGCGTGCAAAAGCCGCATTGCAGCGCGTGCTCTTCGCGCATCGCCGCCTGCACCGGATGGAAGGCGCCATCGGGCGCGGCGAGGCCTTCGACGGTGGTTATCTCGCTGCCATCTGCCTGCACCGCCAGCATCAGGCAGCTGCGCACCGCCTTGCCATCGACGATCACCGTGCAGGCTCCGCAAACGCCGTGCTCGCAGCCGAGATGCACCCCGGTGTAGCCCGCATCCTCGCGCAAATAATCGCCGAGCGACTTGCGCGCCTCGACATGGCCGGACTGGCGCCGGCCATTGATCGTCATGGCGATGCGGAATTCGCTAGCTGGCGCGCTCATGCGGCCTCCCGGATGTTGAGAGCTTCGCGCAGGGTGCGCGCGAAAATGCGGCGACCGACCGTGCGCCGGTATTCCGCCGTGGCGTGCTGATCGTCGAAGGGGGCGGTATCGGCGATGGCGAGTTCGGCCACGGCCTGCGGATCGATCGCATCGAGGCTCTTGCCCAGCAGCGCCGCCTCGGCCTGCCGCGCCTTGATCGGTGTCGGCCCCATGCCGAACAGGGCGATCCCGGCGCGGGCGATGATGCCGCCTTCGAGCACCAGCGCGCCGACCACGCCGGTCAGGGCGAAGTCGCCGGGGCGCTGGGCGACTTCACGGAACAAAGTGACATGATCCTGCGGCCAGCCGGGAAAATGGATCGCGGTGACCAGTTCGTCCGGCTCCAGCGCGTTCATATAGGGGCCGAGGTAGAATTCGGCCGCCGGGATGCGCCGCGTGCCGCGCACCGAGCGCGCCTCGATCTCCGCGCCGAGCGCCACCGCCGTCGCCGGCAGTTCCGCTGCGGGTTCCCCCAGCGCGACCGAGCCGCCGACCGTGCCGCGATTGCGCGTCTGGTGGTGGCCGACATGGCTCAGCGCCTCGACCAGCACCGGCAGAACGCGGGCCAGATCGGCGCTGGCCAGCGCATCCGCCTGGCGCGTAACCGGGCCGATGCTGGTACCCTCCGCGCTGGTCGTAATGCCCTTGAGTTCCGCGATCTTGTTGATGTCGAGGACGATGAACGGCTGGCTCATGCGCAGGTTGAGCAGCGGCATCAGCGTCTGACCGCCAGCCAGCACGGTCGCGCCGCCGCCGGCATCGGCGAGGATCTGGCAGGCCTCGTCGATCGTCGCAGGCGCGACATAGTCGAAGGGTGCGGGCTTCATGACAGGCCTCCGCCGCGCCGTCCGGCGCGATGTCCGAGCGCGAAGGCGGCCAGCGTCAGCAGCACCATCGCCACCATCCAGCCCGAAGTCGCGCCGCTGCGTCCCAGCAGGAAGCCTGCGGCCATCGCCAGCGCCAAGGCGGCGGCCCAGCCCCAGGGGAAGCCGCCGGCTTGCACCATCGGGGCGGAAACCGCCGCTGCGGCCAGCGCCGGCTGCGCCGCAACGCCAGCCTCGACCGGGGGCGCCGCCTCCGCCGCCGCTTCGGCCCCGACGATTTCGCCGAATTTGGTGAAGAACTTCTCGGCCATCTGCTTCGCCGTCGCGTCGATCAGCGGCCCGCCGAGTTGCGCCATGCGGCCACCAACCTGGGCATCGACATTGTAGGAGACGACAGTCACCCCGCCCTGCTCGCTCAATCGCACTTTCGCGCTGCCCTTGGCGTTGCCCGCGACGCCGCCGTTGCCCTGCCCCGAAATGGTGTAGCCATTGGGCGCGTCGATGTCGGACAGCGTCACCGCGCCCTTGAAGCGCGCGCCGATCGGGCCGACTTTGACCTCGGCGACGGCATTGAACTTGTCGTCCGCCTCTTTCTCCAGGCTCTGGCAGCCGGGAATGCTGGCGGCGAGCACGGCGGGATCGTTCAGCGCCTCCCACACGCGCTGCCGCGATGCGGCGATTCGGCGCTCACCGGCCATTTCCATTGCGAATGCTCTCCCGAATTCAAATTCATGCGTCTTCTATGCCCTGCCCCACCGAACGCAAGGCGGCAAACGTCACTTCCGGAAATGCGGCATCACCTCATGCGCGAACAGGCGCAGCTCCTCCCAGTGGCGGTCGGCATCGGGCACGCCGGTGGGCGTCATCATGACATAATCTGGATCGATCAAATCCTTGATCCGCTGCATTTCGGCGATGCATTGGTCGGGCGTGCCGACAATCGCGCGGTTGGGGACGAAGTCCTTCAGCTTCACCGGCTTGCCGCCGAAAATCACCTCGTTCGACAGATCGTCGCGAGCCGCTTTCGAACCGAGATCGTCGTAATCCGCCCAGACCGAAGCGACATTTTTCAGCCAGTTCTTGTCGATATGGCTGCGGGTCGGCGCGATATGCAGGTCGCGCATCAGACAGAGCGTCGATGGGCGGCCATGCTCCCGCGCGATCTTTTTGTATTCGGCGACCTTGCCCTGCAGTTCGACCAGATGCTCGGCGAAACCGATCAGCCAGCCGTCGCCCAGCCTTCCGGCCCGCCGCATCGCCGGCTCGCTCACCGCGCCGATCCACAAAGGCATTTCCACGCCGGGCAGCGGCTTGGGCTCGACCAGCACATCGTCGAAGTGGAAGAAATCGCCGTGGAACGAGAACGGCTTGCCCGATTGCGCCAGCCGCACGATCTGCAGGCACTCCTCGAAACGCCTTGCCCGCGTCTTGAAGCCCCAGCCGACATTCTCGAACTCGTCCGGCTTGTAGCCGATCCCCGACCCCAGGATGAAGCGCCCCCCCGATATCTCGTTGAGCGTGTTGACTTCCTCGGCCACCTCCAGCGGGTGATGCGCCGGCAGCAGCATGATATTGGTGCAGACCTTTAGCTTGCTCGTCCGCGCCAGCATCGCCGAGGCCATCACCAGCGGCGCGGATGGCTCCGAGGCGACATCGCCGCCGAACGCGGTGACATCGGAAAAGCGGTGCTGGCCGACATAGGCGATGTCGTAGCCCAGCTCCTCCATCTCGGCGATGTAGGAATAGACCTTGCGGAAGGGGTCGGAACTGCTGCGATCGACCAGCTTGCGCGAAACGAGAAATCCGAATTTCATGGCCTTGCTCCCTGTCCGGCGATCTTTCTTCCATCCGCGTTCGGCATGGTGCGGCGGCGGATCACACCAGATTGACGGTATCGCTGCGCTCGATCAGCCAGCTGTCACCGCTGCGCCGCAAAGTCACCGTGGAACTTGCCAGGCAGGTCATCGTGCCGCCATTCATCCAGTTGGTGACAAAATTGTAGTAGCGAGCGATTGCCCTGTCCCGTTCCCCAGCGGCATAATCGCAATTCAGGCTGCCTACGAGATGGCGCAGCTTGCCGCCACTGCTGGCAAAGGCCGAGCGCGGAACCCCTTTCAGCGCCTCGCGTCCCACGACCGGTTCCGGCATCACTCCGGCGAACACCCCGTCCTCGGTCCACAGCGCGGCCCAGCCCTCCTCGTCGCCGGCATCGACCAGCCAGCAATAGCGGCCGAGGAAATCGCTGATCGAAACGTAGTCGTCGGTTGTAACGGGCATGCGCCTTCTCCCTTGGTGATGGCTGGATCGGCCACACGGTAACAAGGAAGTCTGGTGGTGGACAGGGCTGGATTGCCCTTCGCTTCGCTGCGGTCCTCTCCGCGCCTCTGGCGCTCCGAGTCCGAACCAGCATCGGACCTGCGGTCCGAACGCTGGTTCCCTGCCGTCGCGATTATGGCACTGTTGTTCAAACTATCGAGCGGGTTGGTGGTGGACAGGGCTGGATTCGAACCAGCGTACGCTTGCGCGGGCAGATTTACAGTCTGCTGCCTTTAACCACTCGGCCACCTGTCCACACCAGCATGCCGGTATCGGGGTCGCCCCCGCTTGCGAAGTTCCAAGGAACCCCCGGCCGAGAAGGCGCGTCCAATGACGAAGCGCGCCTTGCCTGTCAATGGTGTGACTGGCAGGGACGCTTCCATGACTGACAAATGGAACCCGAAATGAACAAGCGCGGCGACGGCAAACCCTCCCGGGCTCTGCGCGGACGCGCCGGGCGGATGCAGGGCGGGCGAGGCTCTGGCCGGGCCAGCACCGGCGCGGTGCGGCTGTGGGGCCGCCACGCGGTCGAAGCGGCGCTCAAGAACCCGGATCGCCAGCACCGCAAGCTGTGGGCGACGCGCGAGGGTATCGCCTCGCTGGACGGCGAGCTACCGGCCAATTTCCCGCTGGAATACGCCCAACCGGCCGACCTCGCCCGCTTCGTCGCCCGCGATGCGCCGCATCAGGGGCTGGTGCTGGAGTGCGATGGGCTGGAGGATGTCTATCTGGAAGATGTTCTGCACGGCGACCCTTCGCGGCCGCTGGTGGTGCTCGATCAGGTCACCGATCCGCACAATGTCGGCGCGATCATGCGTTCGGCCGCCGCGTTCGATGCCTGCGCGATCGTCACCCAGGATCGCCATGCCCCGCCAGAATCGGGAGTGGTGGCCAAATCCGCGTCGGGCGCACTGGAAATTCTGCCGTGGGTACGCGTGGTCAATCTCGCCCGCGCGCTGGAGGAGATCGCCGAGGCAGGTTACTGGCGGATCGGGCTTGCGGGCGAAGCCAGGACGACGCTGGCCGAGGCGCTGCCCGCCGGGCCGGTGGCGCTGGTGCTCGGCGCGGAAGGCGAAGGCATGCGGCACAATATCGCCCAGCACTGCGACGCCCTCGCCCGGCTGCCGATCGGTAACGCGATGGAAAGCCTGAATGTGTCCAATGCCGCGGCGATCGCGCTCTATGCGGTTGCGACGCGCGAAACAGAAGGGGAATAGGCCGATGCCGAACCGGAAAATCCGCACGCGCCTGGCGGCGGTCATGGCCGTCACGGTGCTGGCGCTGTCGCTGGCTGCCTGCATGCTCTCGCCGGGAAAGTTCGTCTCCGCACTGGATATCCGCAAGGATGGCCGCTTCGCTTTCAGTTATACCGGTGAAATCCACGTGCTCGCGCTCAGCAAGCTGGCCGACATGGGACGAAACCGGGAGGAGCCGGACACCTCCGCGCCAAAGCCCTGTTACAAGGACGCCGCCTCGGACCCGGATGGCAAGGCGCTGCCGCAGGTGGAGCGCAAATGCACAATCGCCGAACTCGAGGAACAACGGCGCGAATGGGAGCGGGAACGCACCACGGCCACCGAGCGCAAGAAGCGCGATGCCGAATCGATGAAGGCGATGTTCGGCGGAATCGATCCCGCCGATCCCAAGGCGGCGGAAGAACTGGCGGCGCGGCTGCGGCGGCAGTCCGGCTGGCGCAAGGCGATCTATCGCGGCGACGGGCTCTACGAGGTCGAATTCGCGCTGACCGGCCAGCTCGGCCACGATTTCGTGTTTCCGGTGGTCGAGCGTTTCCCGGCGGCCAATCCGTTCCTCCAGGTGATGTTGCGCGGCGACGGCACCGTGCGGGTCGATGCCCCGGGCTTCGCTCCCGCCGCCGCCGGCGAGCCCTATCGCGGCTGGATGCAGGCCGCCGCCCTGTCCGAAGGCCAGCAGCGCGCGCCGAAGCTGCCGGAGATCGACGGCACATTCGTGCTCACGACCGACGCCGCGATCCGCGCCAACAATACCGACGAAGGACCGCAGGCCTATACGACCGGTCAGCGGCTCGAATGGCGCGTCACCCCGCGCAGCGCGGCCCCGCCGACGGCTTTGCTGCAACTGGCGCGCTGATCGCTGGATGAATCCGAAACGCCGCGCCTGCCCTGGGGCAAGCGCGGCGTCCTGAAAACCTTATGGCCGCGAGGCGCGCGGCCAATCCGGCTAGCTTAGTTCACAGCGTCCTTCAGGCCCTTGCCGGCCTTGAACTTGGGCTGCGTGCTCGCCTTGATCTTCATCGCTTCGCCGGTGCGCGGGTTGCGGCCGGTCGAGGCCTTGCGCTTGGCGACCGAGAAGGTTCCGAAACCGACCAGGCGGACTTCGTCGCCCTTCTTGAGCGCTCCGGTGATTGCATCGAAAACGCCTTCGACCGCCTTGGTGGCGTCGCTGCGTGTCAGTCCGCTCGAATCAGCAACTGCGCCGATCAGGTCGTTTTTGTTCATTATGGAACCCCCTTACCTTGTTTGTGGGATGAATAGTTGGAATTGCCTCGGAAGACTGCGGCGGAATTGAGCGAGTTTTATCTGCACTGTCAAAGCCTAAAGGCGCAAATTACCCATGTTTGTCCCCCAAAATCCGCCATTTTCGACGAATCGTGGGTCCAAACCATTGGTCAGGCCGCTTTCAGCGCATCGGCGACCCGGGACAAGCCCCGAGTCGCCGCATTGCAGCATTGCTTAATGCGCGGTCGGCGAAGGCGCCGGTCCGGCCGGTTGCGGGGCTGCGGCATGGCTGGCGAGCTCGTCCGCCTCGGTCCATTCGACCGCTTCGAGCGGCTGGGTCAGCGCCAGAGCCAGCACCTCGTCGACATGGCTGACCGGGATGATTTCCAGCCCCTCCTGGATATTCGCCGGGATCTCGGCGAGGTCCTTGCGGTTCTCTTCCGGGATCAGCACGGTCTTGATGCCTCCCCGAAGAGCGGCCAGCAGTTTTTCCTTGAGCCCGCCGATCGCCAGCACCCGGCCGCGCAGGGTGACCTCGCCGGTCATCGCGATATCGGCGCGCACCGGAATGCCGGTGAGGGTCGAGACCATCGCCGTGACCATGCCGACGCCCGCCGATGGCCCATCCTTGGGCACCGCGCCTTCGGGCAAGTGGATGTGCAGATCCTTGCGGTTGAAGATCGACGGCTTGATGCCATAGGCGGGCGCGCGCGCCTTGATGAAACTGAAGGCCATCTGCACGCCCTCGCTCATCACCTCGCCGAGCTTGCCGGTGGTCCTGGCCGCGCCCTTGCCGGGCACGGTGACGCACTCGATGGTCAGCAGCTCGCCGCCGACTTCGGTCCAGGCGAGACCGGTGACCGCGCCGACCTGGTTCTCCTCGTCGGATACCCCGTGGCGGAACTTGCGCACCCCGGCGAAGTCGCCGAGGTTTTCCGGGGTAATCGCGATACCCTTGATCTTGCCTTCGAGGATCTGGCGCAGGGTCTTGCGCGCCAGCCGCGCGATTTCGCGCTCCAGCGTGCGCACCCCGGCCTCGCGGGTGTAATAGCGGATGAGATCGCGCAGGCCCTCGGTGGTGAGGGTGAACTCGCCCTCTTTCAGCCCATGCGCCTCCACCTGCTTGGCAATCAGATGGCGCTCGGCGATCTCGACCTTCTCGTCTTCGGTGTAGCCCTCCAGCCGGATCAGCTCCATGCGGTCGAGCAGCGGCTGCGGCAGGTTGAGGCTGTTGGCGGTGCAGACGAACATCACGTCGCTGAGGTCGTAATCGAGCTCCAGATAGTGATCCTGGAACTTCGAGTTCTGCTCCGGATCGAGCACTTCCAACAGCGCCGAGGCCGGATCGCCGCGGAAATCCTGGCCGAGCTTGTCGATCTCGTCGAGCAGGAACAGCGGGTTGGAGGTGCCGGCCTTCTTCAGGTTGGTCACCACCTTGCCCGGCAGCGAGCCGATATAGGTGCGCCGGTGCCCGCGAATTTCCGCCTCGTCGCGCACGCCGCCCAATGACTGGCGCACGAATTCGCGGCCCGTGGCGCGCGCGATCGACTTGCCGAGCGAGGTCTTGCCGACACCCGGCGGGCCGACCAGGCACAGGATCGGGCCCTTGAGCTTGTTGGTCCGCGCCTGCACCGCGAGATATTCGACGATGCGGTCCTTGACCTTCTCCAGCGCATAGTGATCGTCGTCGAGTATCTTCTGCGCGGCGGCGATATCCTTCTTGAGTTTCGACTTCTTGCCCCAGGGCAGGCCGAGCAGCACATCGAGGTAATTGCGGATCACCGTCGCCTCGGCGCTCATCGGCTGCATGCCCTTGAGCTTTTTCAGCTCCGAATTGGCCTTGGCGCGCGCTTCCTTCGACAGCTTGAGCGTGTCGATCTTCTTCTGCAGCTCGGCAAGCTCGTTAGTCTCTTCGCCGTCGCTGCCGCCCAGCTCGTTCTGGATCGCCTTCAATTGCTCGTTAAGGTAATATTCGCGCTGGGTCTTCTCCATCTGACGCTTGACCCGCCCGCGGATCTTGCGCTCGACCTGAAGCACGCCCAGCTCGCCTTCCATGAAGCTGAACACCATTTCCAGCCGCTTGTGCGGATCGATTTCGGTCAGCAGCGACTGCTTGTCGGCAACCTTGGCGGTGAGCTGCGCGGCGACCGCATCGGCAAGCTTCGAGGCGTCGTCGATATCGCCCAGCTGATCGCCGGCATCCTGCGACAGCTTCTTGTTGAGCTTGGAATATTCGCCGAACTGCTCGACCACGCTGCGCATCATCGCCGAAACTTCGGTGCCCGAGGCCGAGACCGGATCGACCTGCTCGACCTGGGCGACCAGCATGTCGCCTTCCTCGCGCAGCGATTGCAGCTGGGCGCGCTCATGCCCTTCGACCAGCACCCGGACGGTGCCATCTGGCAGCTTGAGCAATTGCAGCACCGAGGCGACGACGCCCATGTCGTAGAGATCGTCGTGCACCGGATCGTCGCAGCCGGGGTCGAGCTGGGCGAGCAGGAAAATCTCCTTCTCCCCGGTCATCGCCGCTTCCAGCGCGGCCACCGATTTCTCGCGGCCGACGAACAGCGGCACGACCATGCCGGGAAACACGACAATGTCGCGCAGGGGGAGGAGGGGGAGCAGTTTCACGGTCATTTCCATCCATTGCCGCGCGATATCCGCGCTTTAGCGGGTGTGAACCCGAGTGTCGCGCGGGATATGGGGTGGCGAGTGCGCGGGCGCAATGGCGGATTGTCGCGGGGCTGTGGATGGAGGGGGCACCTCTCTGCAGACACAGCGAGGGTCAAGTTGCTCAAAACGGCAGCTTGAACCCTGGCGGCAGGCCCATGCCCTGCTGCGCCTTGGCCATTTCCTCGCCGGCGACCTGATCGGCCTTGGCCCGCGCGTCGTTGAACGCGGCGGCGACCAGATCTTCGAGGATGCCCTTGTCGGCGGGCACCATCAGGCTGTCGTCGATGGCGACGGCGATCACCCGGCCCTTGGCCGAGGCGCGGATCTTGACCAGCCCGCCGCCCGACACGCCTTCCACTTCCAGCGCATCGAGCTTGCCCTGGGTTTCGGACATCTGCTTCTGGATGGTCTCGGCGGCCTGCTGGGCGGCCTTGATCATCTCTTCCATCGATTTCATTCTAGCGGCTCCATTCTGCGTTCGCGGGTTTGCGGGTTGGCTTCTTCCTCGCTGACGAATTCGCGCGTCCGGGGAAAGCGCGGCAAAGGTCGGCCTCGACCAGTCGGATCGCGGCGCAGCGCGGCGGCTTCGACAGCCTTTGCGGCCGCCTCGTCGAGTTCGCGCAGGCTCGGCACGCCCTCGGCCTCGCTGCGCTCGACGCTCCAGCGCTCGCCGGTCGCCTTGAGCAGGCCGTCGCGGATTTCCGGCGACGGATCGCCGGCATAGCCCGGCATCAGGCTGTAGCGCAGCTCGCCCGGCGCCAGCGACACCACCCGCACCCAGTCGCGCATGATCTGGGCGACGCGCAGCTCGCCGGCTCGATCGACCGCATCGACCAGGGCTTCCCACGGCGGCGCACCTTGATCCTGCGGTGCGCTGGCAGGGGCCGAACCCGCTGGCGCACCCGCAGGCGCGGGCCGCGCGGCGAGTTCCTCCAGCTTCTTCACCAGACTGCCCGGATCGGGCATGTCCGCCGCGTGCATCACCCGCAGCAAGGCCATCTGCGCCGAGACCAGCGGATCGGGCGCACTGCGCACTTCCTCGAAGCCCTTGAGCAGCAATTGCCACAGCCGGTGCAGCTGCCCGGCGGAGAGGTCCTTGGCCCAGCCCTCGATCGCCGCGCGTTCCTCGGCCGAAGCGGCTTCGCCCACGCTCTGGCCCAGTTGCGCCACGGTCGCCCGGTGAGTCAGCTCCATTGCGCCGCGCAGCAGCGCCAGCGGCTCCACCCCGAGCGAAAACTGCTGGGCGACAAGCTCGAGCAGCTGTGCCCCCTCACCCGCCAGCAGCGCCGCGAACAGTCGGCGCTGCACGCTCTTGTCGGCGAGTCCGAGCATCTCCTGCACCTGCGCGGCAGTGACCCGCCCTTCGCCGCCCAGATCCGCGTGGGCGATCGCCTGGTCGAGAATCGACAGCCCGTCGCGCACCGATCCCTCGGCGGCGGCGGCGATCATCGCCAGTCCCTCGGCATCGGCCTCGACCGCCTCCGCCGCGCAAATCCCGGCGAAATGCCCGGCCAGCATCGGCGCGGAAATGCGGCGCAGATCGAAGCGCTGGCAGCGCGACAGCACGGTGACCGGCAGCTTGTCGGCCTCGGTGGTGGCGAACAGGAATTTCACATGCGGCGGCGGTTCCTCAAGTGTCTTGAGCAAGGCATTGAACGCATTGCGCGACAGCATGTGAACTTCGTCGATGATATAGATCTTGTAGCGCGCCGAAACCGCCGCATAGCGCACCGCCTCGATGATCTCGCGCACGTCATCGACGCCGGTGTGGCTGGCGGCGTCCATCTCGATCACGTCGATATGCCGCCCCTCGGCGATGGCGGTGCAGGGCTCGCAGACACCGCAGGGATCGATCGTCGGCCCGCCCTGCCCGTCCGGCCCGATGCAATTGAGCGCCTTGGCGATCAGCCGCGCGGTGGTGGTCTTGCCCACCCCGCGCACGCCGGTCATCAGGAAGGCATGCGCCAGCCGCTCGCGCCGGATCGCATTGGCCAGGGTCTGCACCATCGCATCCTGGCCGATCAGCTGGGCAAAGGTCTGCGGCCGGTATTTGCGGGCGAGCACGCGGTAGGGCTGGGTTGCGGCGGCCGGGGCGGCGGTTGCGAGTGCAGGCGCGGGCGGCGGAGGCACCTCAGGCGCGCCAAACAGCGCCGATTGCCCGGCAGCCTCCAGCTCGGCGGCAGAGGGCGCGGCTTCGCCTTCTTCTTCAAGAGGATCGTCGCCAAAAATGTCGGGGGAATCGCCCATGGGCATCGATTAGGCTCTGGCGGGCGGGTTGTCAGGAAAAATCAGGAAAAAAGGAGCCGGCCGACCCGCCGCTATCCGTTGTGGCTGCTTCCTTCCGGATCTGACCAGGTTGGCGAACGCAAACGTCCGACCGACTCCCGGCGGCGCATATGGCGGGGGGTGGGGTGTTTTGCAAGCAACGTAAGTTCCTCCCCGTTCGCAGAATGGGGAGGGGGACCGCCCGAAGGGTGGTGGAGGGGTATCGGGCTAGCCTGGAATATATGCGCATCATGGAGAGGTCGGCACCCCTCCGTCTCGCTTACAGCGAGCCGCCTCCCCATTCTGCCTCGCAAAACGGGGAGGAATTCTCAGCGGAAATTATCCGAGTAAGCCTGCAACTTCAACCGCTTCACCGGCGTAGCGGCCACCCGCGCCGCAATGCCATGTCGCTCTGCATATGCCACCGCCTCCTCGCGCGTGGCGAACTTCAGCACCACTTGCACCTGGGTATCGCCCGAGCCGGACCAGCCCATCAGCGGGTCGGCCTGGCGCGCCTCGGTGGGGGCGAATTCGAGGAGCCATTGGTCGCCATGCGCCTTGCCGGACTGCATGGCGTTCTTCGGCGGCTGGTAGATGCGGGCTGTCATGGACAGCGCTTTCCCCGCAATCGCTGCGGGAATCAACCCTTGCGAGAGGCCTCGAAGGCATTTTTCGTCTTCAAACTCGGGTCTTCGGTCCACGGCTCGTCCGGCCAGCGGTGCCTGGGATAGCGGCCCTTCATGTCCTTGACGACATCGCGCCAGCTGCCGCGCCAGAAGCCGGGCAGATCGCGCGTCGTCTGGATCGGCTTGCCGCCGGGCGAAGTCAGCTTGAGCAGCAGCGGCTGCGGCGGCTGGCCGAATGTTGGCTGCCGGTCGAGCCCGAACAGCGCCTGCACCCGGACTTCGACCGAAGGCCCGCCCTCGTCCTCATAATCGATGGCATGGGTCGATCCTGCCGGGCTGGCGAACTGCGGCGGCGCGAGCCGGTCGAGCTGCTGGCGTTCGTCGTAAGCGAGGCGGTTGATCAAGGCTTGATGCAGCGCGCCGGGATCGAGCGCATCGAGGCGGCGGGTGAGCAGCGGCGCGAGCCAGTCCTCCAGCTCCGCCAGCAGCGTCTCCTCCGCCAGCGCGGCGATCCCGGCGAAGCGCGCGCGTTTGAGCAGGGCGAGACTGCCATGCGAGAAAGGCAGCAAGGCTGGACCAGTCTCCCGGATGCGCGCGATCAGGAAGGCCTTGATCGCCCCGGCATCGGGCGCGGGATCGGGCCCGCGCGATATTGTCACCGCGCCCAGCCTCTGTTCCAGCAGCGCTTCGACCCGGCTTTCTCCTGCGACCCAGCGCAGGGTGGAGCGGCGTTCGATGCGGTGCGCTAGCCAGCGCAGCACTTCGGCCTCGGTCAGGGCGATCGCCCCGGTGATCCGCGCGCCCTTGGCCTCGCCCTGCGCCTCGCCCACCGCCAGCCATTCGGCGCGGGCGAGCGGCGAGGCGGGATCGAGGCGGAGGCCCCTGCCCCCGGCCGCCAGCCAGTCCTCACCCGAGGCGGTGCGGCGCTTGGCGAGGTTATCGGGGAAGGCTTCGGCGAGGAGGATGGCGATGGGCGGGCTATCCCGCTACTTGCCATTCCGGACAAGGCCTGCTGCCCGTCTCGCCCAACCCGCCGCCAGTTTCCGCGAGGCCTCGGCCCGCCCCGAGCGATCCGCATTCCACCGTTCCAGCCGCAGCGCGAGGTCCTCCCCGCGCCCGCCCAGCCCGCGCTCCTGCAGCAGCAACGCCAGCTTTGCCGCGTCCGATGCTGCGCCATGCTGCGCAGCATAGAGCAGCATATGCGCCAGCGGCGGGTCCATCGGCAGCGCGGCCATCGCCCGGCCGTGGCGCGGTGATCCGGCCCTCGGCATCGAGCGCGCCCAGCGCATCCAGCTTCCCCCGCGCCGCCGCCGATGCCGCAGCGGGCGGCGGATCGAGCCAGGCCATCGCCGCGGGATCGCCCGCGCCCCATCCCGCCAGCGACAGCAGCAGCGGCGCAAGATCGGAGGTCAGCATTTCCGGCGGATCGAAGGGCGCGCGCCCGGCATGCGCCGCCTCTTCCCACAGCCGGTAGGCCACCCCCGGCCCCTGCCGCGCCGCGCGGCCCGCGCGCTGCGCCGCTGCTGCCTGGCTGGCGCGGTGCGTCACCAGCCGCGTCACCCCCGCCGCCTTGTCGAACTCGGCCCGGCGCGACAGCCCGGCATCGACCACCACCGAGACCCCGTCGAGCGTCAGCGAGGTTTCGGCGATGGCCGTCGCCAGCACGATCCGGCGGCGGCCCTTGGGATCGCGCTTGATCGCCGCGCGCTGGGCGGCGGGTTCGCATTGGCCATGGAGCGGCAGGATCAGGGCTTGCGGCAGCTTTTCCGCCAGCCGCTCCTGCGTGCGAACGATCTCGCCAACGCCGGGCAGGAAGGCGAGGATATCGCCCGGCTCCTGGCGCCAGGCGGTGAGGATGGCGCGCGCCATGGCTGTCCTCCAGCCGCAGCTCGGGCCGCGCTCCCAGCCAGCGGATCGCCAGCGGATAGGCCTTGCCCTCGCTCTCGATGACGGGTGCAAGCTGTCCGTCTCTGGCCAGCAGCGACGCGAAGCGCGCGCCGTCGATGGTCGCCGACATGACGACGATGCCGCAAATCCTCGCGCAGCACCTGCTGGCACTCTATGGCGAGCGCCAGGCCAAGGTCGCTGTCGAGATGCCGCTCATGCGCCTCGTCGAACAGCACGGCGGAGACGCCGGAGAGATCGGGATCGCCCAATATCGTCGCAACGAAAATCGCCTCGGTCATCACGAGAATGCGGGTTTTGGCGGAGCGCTTGCTGTCGAGCCGGGTGAGATAGCCGGTCGTCTCCCCCGCCCGCTCGCCCAGCAACTCCGCCATCCGCTCGGCGGCGGCGCGCGCGGCGACACGGCGGGGGGAGAGCAGGATAATCTCGCCGGTGCGCCAGGGTTCCGCCAGCAAGGCCGGTGCGACAGCCGTCGTCTTGCCCGCGCCCGGCGGCGCAATCAGCACCGCCGAATGCCGCTCGCGCAGGGCGGCAAGCAAGTCCGGCAGCACGGCGTGGATGGGAAGCTCGCTCACCGGCGGCTGCATAGAGGCTTGGCGGATCGTGAATAGGGGTTTTGTCGCCGTGCGCTGCGGCGCCCGGCAGGGGGATTCTCGGTTAAAACTTTATCAACGCGTCGTCGTCTATGGTGCCTCACCGGCCACAATTGGCTGACCGACCTCATTTCAGCGAGACACAGCGCGTGGCAGCCAAGAAATCCCAGGTCCCCGGCAAGTCGTTCCAGCTCGACCTGTCGTCGCGCGGATACCAGGTGCTGTTCTGGCGCGACCAGGTGAATCATTGCCCTGGCTGCGGCCGGTCCCAGTGGCATATCGGCCGGATAACCGCCGAATGCGGCCTGTGCGGAACCGCCCTGCCGATCAATGGCGAGACGCAAGCCGGTTTCGAACTGACTGGCCACAAGGCCGTCGCCCTCCATGTCATCGAAGGCGGCAAACAAGCCGCTGAGGTCAAAGAACAGCGTAAAGCAGAGCGAACCCCCACAGAAGGGCGCACGATTGCGCTTTACATCGACGGCACGTCGCACGCCTTCGCCCTGCAGAATATTTCAGCCGGTGGATTGATGGGCGAAGCCTTATCCGGCATCACCGAAGCCAGCACGCTCATCGTCGAGCTTGAGAACGGGACGCGGATTCCCGCCGAGCTGAAATGGTGCGACGGCGATTTTGCCGGCCTTGCCTTCGTCAAGAAAAACAGGCGCCGCTAGAGCCAGCCTGTTTCAATAGCGCCGCGCCACTGCGAACTCCGCCGCCTCGGCCATCGCCGCCCTGGCCTCGCCCGCCGGGAATCCCGCAATCGCGTCGATCGCGCGGCTCGCATAGTGCCGCGCCCGCTCGCGGGTGGCGCTGACCGCATCGTGGCGGTTGATCAGACCCACCGCATGGGCCAGGTCCTCGTCTTTGACCAGGAAGCCGGCGATGGCGTCCTGCCAGAACTGGCGCTCTTCGGCAGTGCCGCGGGCATAGGCGAGGATCACCGGCAGGGTCATCTTGCCGTCGCGGAAATCGTCGCCCTGGCCCTTGCCCATTTCGGCGGCTGCGGAATCGTAGTCGATCGCATCGTCGACCAGCTGGAAGGCGATGCCGAGGTTGCGGCCGTATTCGTCGAGCGCGCGCTCTTCCGCCTCGCTGCGTTCGGCGACCACGGCGGAGATGCGGCAGGCGGCGGCGAACAGCGCGGCGGTCTTGGCGCCGATGATGCCGAGATAGCGCTCCTCGCTGGTCTCGATATGGCGCTGGGCGGTGAGCTGATCGACCTCGCCCTCGGCGATCACGGCGGAGGCGTGGCTGAGGATCTTCAGCACCTTGAGGCTGCCGTCCTCGACCATCAGCTCGAACGAGCGGCTGAACAGGAAGTCGCCGACCAGCACCGTCGCCGGATTGCCGTAGACGATATTGGCGGTTTCCCTGCCCCGGCGCAGATCCGAGCCATCGACGACATCGTCGTGCAGCAGGGTGGCGGTGTGGATGAATTCGACGGCGGCGGCAAGCTTGTGATGGCGCTCGCCGTGATAGTCGCACAGCGCGGCGGCGGCGATGGTCAGCATCGGCCGCAGCCGTTTGCCGCCGCCCGAGATGAGATGCCCGGCCAGCGCCGGGATCAGCGGTATCTCGCTCTGCATCCGCTCGAGGATGACCGCGTTGACGCTGTTCATGCCGGCGGCGGTCAGCGCCATCATCGGGGCCAGCGAGGGTTCGGCAGCGCGGCTGCGCAGGGGAATAATGTCGGCAGTCATGCACTTGCGCATTGCCCGCCCGCGCGCGGAAGGCAAGTGCAAAGCAGGCAATGGCGCTGCACCGATAGGCAATCGCAATTCCTCATGCTAGCGCAGCGCGCGATGACCGACACTCCGCCCTCGCCCGATCCCGTTCTGACCGGCTTCCGCGCCAGCATCGACAATATCGACGCCGCGCTGATCCACATGCTGGCGGAACGCTTCCGCATCACCAAGGCGGTCGGCGCCTACAAGGCGGAACATGCCCTGCCCGCTTCCGACCCGGCGCGCGAAGACCGCCAGATCGCCCGGCTGCGCGCGCTGGCGGCGGATGCTCAGCTCGATCCGGACTTTGGCGAGAAGTTCCTGCGGTTCATCATCGACGAGGTGATCCGGCACCATGAGCATGCGGCGGGTGGGGGTTAGGCAAAATGTGACGACTGTAAGTCTCGCTTCAACGCAGCAATCCTACCAGATGCCATTGATATTTTTCGCTTGAACTCTGCGATTCTGAGACTAGGTGTGCTGAAAGCCAAAGCTAGCCCAGGCCCGAAAATCAGCCCAGTTCTTGAAATTTTGCCTTCGCATCCCGATCATGCGTGATCGCACGATCAGGGTTTCCACCATCGGAAGGAATATAGGGACCGCAGAATTTCGACCAATCGATCACATTCGCGAGTGACTTTTTCGTCTTGTTTTAAACCCGTTGAAATCTGATGCTACCGCATACGTGTACAGCTCTGCAACCTGGTCGAAACGCCACGACAACCGAGTGGTCAAGCGACCTTTTGCGTTCAGATCATACTCGATGTCAAAAAAGACTTCTGGAAAGGATTCATGTCGATTGACAAGGCGAACGAGCATCAAAGCCGAAATGCGATTTTCCGAGCCCTCAAACGATGACCGGCATTAGGGGGGCGAGCATAACTTAAGCGCCTACCGCCCTTTTCAACCTCCGCCAACCGAGCGCCCGCCCAGATGACCCTTGGCTCTCCGCAAGCGCGGATCACCTGCGAGCAATTCGGAAACTGGCGCACTTAAACAATCCACGTTAACTTGTGATTGTCATTAAGATTCGCCATGGAACCGGATTTGGCTCCGCCATTTCTGGAAGTCCGACTTCGGCTTATCAGCAATTTCAAAATACTTGCTCGAACGATGAGGTCTGGGCATTATCGAGCTCGGGTAGCTCATCGTCATCATCCCGGCTTTGCGCACCTCGTTGCACCCCCAAATGAACAGCCTTCGACCCCATGCGCGAGTTCAATCGGTCCGACACCATCTTGCGATGACAATTGCGTTGATCTCGCTCAAAGCACATCAAACAAATTCTTGAGCGCTCTGCAAGGGTTTTTAGCTCGACCAATGCCTTCTGAGCTTTCGAAGATTTCAGAACTTCTCCGTATATTTCGCGGAATGCCTCCATATCACCGATCGCGCTGCATCTCGTCCAGGCTTTGGGTCACCGAGTTCAGGAATATGGAGATATTGAACTCCCACTTGGGCAACCGCATTTGCCAAAGCTGACTTAGAAAAACCGGGGACGCGCGACTCGGCTCGATCCCGGACGTCAACCAGCACTTCTATGCCGCTTTGTTGAAAGTCGCCACGAAATCATCTATCGTTGAACGCTCATCGCCAATGGTTGTCAGCATGTCATATCCTTCCAGCGGCCATTGTCTCAGTCATTTCCTAACTCGCCATTAACCACAAATCATTGGCTGTCAGCCTCCAATTTGCGGTCATTTTCTTTCTTCCATCGAGCCAGGTCGCTCGAACTACGTCCACGACAAATTTCGACAAGCCTCCCTTCTTCATACCACGTTCGGCAAGGTGCTGTTCGCACGGCCAAATCCGGCTTCTTTGGAACCATACAATCGTCCATCTACTTTTTCGGCGCCCATGCGACGCCTCCTCATGTGGATAAACGTATATCAGCTTATCCGCTCAACCTCAACCCCCCACCCTCGGCAGCCGCAGCTTCACCAGCAGCCCGCCCAGATCCTCGCTCTCCGCCAGTTCCACCGTCCCGCCATAAATCTCCGCGACGTCGCGCACGATCGCCAGCCCCAGCCCGGTGCCCGGCTTGCCGGTATCCAGCCGCGCGCCGCGATCGAAGATGCGGATGCGTTCTTCCTCGGGGATGCCCATGCCGTCGTCCTCGACCCAGATTTCGCACCAGCGCGGCTCGGTGCCGTGATCCACCGTGACGAATACAGAACCGCCGCCGTATTTCGCCGCGTTCTCGATCAGATTGCCGAGTATTTCGTCGAGGTCCTGCCGCTCGATCGCCACTTCGACCGCCTTGTTGCCATCGAGATCGAAGCGGGTGCGCTCGTATAGCCGGGTCACCGCGCGCAGCACTGCCTCGACGCTCTCCCATACGCTGGCCCGCGACAGCCCGACCGCGCGGCGGCCCACCGCCCGCGCCCGGGCGAGATGGTGATCGACCTGCCGCCGCATCACCGCCGCCTCGCGGATCACCGTGTCGGACAGGTCCGGCGCATGGGCTGTGGCGGCGTTCATCACCACGGTCAGCGGGGTCTTGAGCGCATGGGCGAGATTGCCGGCATGGGTGCGCGCTTCCTCGGCCTGGCGCTCGGTATGGGCGAGCAGCGCGTTCAGCTCTTCGACCAGCGGCGTTACCTCGAGCGGCAGCGGCTCGGTGACGCGGCCTGCGCCAGTGGTGCGCATGTCCTTGATCGCGCGGCGCACCCGCCGCAGCGGGCCCAGCCCATACCAGGTCTGCAACGCCGCCATGACGAACAGGCCGAGCCCGAGGACGATGAAGCTGTAAGCCAGGATCGAGCGGGTGCGGCTGATCTGGGTATCGAGCTCCTCGCGGCTGGCGGCGACAGTGAACCACCATTTGGTATCGCTGCCGGGCAGGATTATCGAGCGCTCCATCGTCCGCAGCGGCTCGCCGGCAAATTGCGTGCTGTCGAAGACATGCGGCTCGCTGTCGAAATGATTGCCGCGCACTTCCAGGCTGCGATCCCACAGCGAGCGCGAGGGGAAATCCTCGTGGTCCTTGCCCCTGATTTGCCAATAGAGCCCGCTGTTGGGCTCAAGGAAGCGCTGGTCGCCCAGCGGCCGGTTGAAGAACACCTCGCCGTCCGGACCGATCTCGGCCGAGCCGACCATGCCGGTGAGCATATAGCCGAGCTGGTCGTCGAAATTGCGGGTGATGAGGCCGGTCAGCGTCCGGTCGAGCGCAAAACCGCCGACGAACAGCAGGATGGTGATCCAGCCCGCCGCGATAAGCATGATCCGGGTGGAAAGCGAGCCAGTGTGCGAAGGGGATTCCGATAAGTCCGCAGCTCTAAGCCCCTCCCCTTCAGGGGAGGGGTTGGGGTGGGGCCTGTCGGCAAGAATTGCGCTATCCGGACAAGCCCCACCCCCATCCCCTCCCCTGAAGGGGAGGGGGGAATCAGCGCGGCTTACGTCCATTCACTACCCCCGGCCGCCGGCGGCCGGGTCGTCGAGGCTGTAGCCAAGGCCACGGATGGTGGTGATGACATCGGCGCCGAGCTTCTTCCTGATGCGGGTGACGAAGACTTCGATCGTGTTGGAATCGCGGTCGAAATCCTGGTCGTAGATATGCTCGATCAGTTCGGTGCGGCTGACCACCTTGCCCTTGTGGTGGAGCAGATAGGACAGCAGCTTGTATTCCTGCGCGGTGAGCTTGACCGGTTCGCCGTCGAGCGTCACCCGGCCCGAGCGGGTATCCAGCCGCACGTCGCCGGCGGTCAGCTCGGACGAAGTATTGCCCGAGGCGCGGCGGATCAGCGCGCGCAGCCGGGCGATCAGTTCCTCGGTCTGGAAGGGCTTGGCGAGGTAATCGTCGGCTCCGGCATCGAGCCCCGCCACCTTGTCCGACCAGCTGTCGCGCGCGGTCAGCACCAGCACCGGGAATTTGCGGCCTTCCTTGCGCCACATGCCCAGCACGGTCAGCCCGTCGATCTCGGGCAGGCCAAGGTCGAGGATCACCGCGTCGTATTCTTCGGTCGAGCCGAGGAAATGCCCGTCCTCGCCATCGACCGAAAGATCGACGGCATAGCCGTTCTGTTCGAGCGTGGATTTGAGCTGCTTGCCGAGGGTGGGCTCGTCCTCGACGATCAGGATGCGCATTGCCTGACTTTCCGTTAACCGCGAGGCTTCAAATGGGGCGAAAGCGCTTGGCCGTCAAGCAAGCGAAGCACGTCAGCGCTTCTGGTCGAGCACAGTGCCCGAGCGCGCATCGACATCGACAAAGACGACGCGGCCGTCGCGGATGAATTTGAGCCGGTAGGCCATCGCCGTCGGATCGTATTCGGGGCCGAGATATTGCATTCCGGGCATGGTCGGCAGCACCTGCCGCTCGATCTCGCGCAAGCGAGCGGACATTGCCGGCGCGGATATCCTTGCGCACCTGGCCTTGCTCGCCGGTCGGCTGAGCAAACGAGGTTAGCGCCGGGACGGCGAGCGCCAGCGCGGCAGAGAGAAAAATGACGACCTGCTTCATGTTGCCGGTGTGACTAACCGCAATGGCTTGAACATCAAGTGAATAGATTTCAGGCCGCGCGCAGGCGCGCGATATAGGCCTTGCGGATCGCACGGGCGAACGGCCCGGGCTGGCCCTCGCCGATCTTGCGCCCATCCGCCTCGACCACCGGCAGCACCAGCGTGCCCGCCGCCGAGACAAAAGCCTCGCGCGAGGCGAAGAGTTCATCCGGGGTGAAAGGACGCTCTTCCACGGCAAGCCCCAGCTCGCGGGCAATCTCCAGCACGCTTATCCGGGTTACCCCCGGCAGCACGCTGCGATCGACCGGATGCGACACCAGCACGCCGCGGCGGTCGATGATATGCGCGTTCTGGTTGGTCGCCTCGGTGATGTGGCCGTCCTCGACCAGCCAGGCGTCGTCCACCCCGGCGGCCCGCGCCTGTTCCTTCATCAGCACGGCATAGAGCAGCTGGGTGGTCTTGGCCGCGCGCAGTTGCCAGCGCAGATCGGGGCGCAGCACGATGCGCAGGCCCTGCTCCGCGCGCGGATCGTCGATCAGCCCGGCGCTCTGGGTATAGGCGATGCGGGTCGGCGGCGGCGGCGGGCGGGACATGGCGAAATCGCGGTCGCCCTGATTGCCGGCCGTCACCTGCAGATAGACCCGGCCCTCGTCCATGCCGTTGCGGCGGATCAGTTCGGCCAGCACCGCAGGCCAATCGGTATCGTCCGCGATCAGCGCCGTCCGCAGCGAATTGGCCAGCCGCGCGGCGTGGTGCGGCCAGTTGGCGATCCGCCCGCCGATCACCGGCGCGACCTCGTAGACGCTTTGCGCGAACGTCAGCCCCCGGTCGAAGACTCGAAACCCTGGCCTCGCGCCTCGGGGAGCCATTCGCCATTGAGCCAGACTGTCCGCATGCGGCCTCCTCCCCTGCCCTTGCCCGCTTGTCAACGCGCCGCTAGGGCGCACGCGCCATGGCCGCCGCACCGATCCTCAGCTGGGAAGAGCTTGGCCTGATCCAGGGATCGGGCTGGCTGTTCCGTGGTCTCGACCTCCACATCGCCCCGCGCGACCGCCTCGCGCTGATCGGCCGCAACGGCGCGGGGAAGACCACGCTGCTGCGGCTGATCGCGGGGCAGATCGAGGCCGACAAGGGCAAGCGCTCAATCCAGCCGGGCACGAAAGTCGATCGTGCTGGAGCAGGACCCGTTCTTCACCGGCTATGCCACGCTGCTCGATTTCGCGCTGCACGAGCCCGATGCCCCGCCGCGCCACGAGGTGGAGGCGATCGCCGGCCAGCTCGGCATCGACCTCAGTCCGCGATGCGGACAGCGCCAGCGGCGGCGAGCGGCGGCGGGCGGCGCTGTGCCGGGCGCTGGCCTCCGAGCCCGACCTGCTGCTGCTCGACGAGCCGACCAACCACCTCGACCTCGCCGCGATCGACTGGCTGGAGGACTGGCTGAGCCGCTACAAGGGCGCCTTCATCGCGATCAGCCACGACCGCACCTTCCTCACCCGGCTGACCAAGGCGACGCTGTGGCTCGACCGGGGCAGCCTGCGCCGCAAGGAAGTCGGCTTCGGCGGCTATGAGGCCTGGGAAGAGGCAGGTCTATGCCGAGGAAGCCCGCGCGGCGCGAGAAGCTCGACGCCAAGCTGAAGCTGGAGGCGCACTGGCTCGAACGCGGCGTCACCGCGCGGCGCAAGCGCAACCAGGGCCGGCTGGAAAAGCTCTGGGAAATGCGCGCCCAGCGCGCGGCGATGCTGAGCGCGGCGGGCACCGCCAAGCTCAAGCTGGCGAGCGACGACACCAAGACCAAGGCGGTGATTGTCGCGGACCGGGTGACCAAACGGTTTGGGGACCGCGCGATCATCAAGGACTTCACCCTGCGCATCACCCGCGGCGACCGGATCGGCGTGGTCGGGGCCAATGGCTCGGGCAAGACCACGCTGCTCAAGCTGCTCACCGGCGAACTCGAGCCCGACGAAGGCACGGTGACCCTCGCCAAAACCTTCAGCGGCACGGTGATCGACCAGCAGCGCAGCCTGATGACGCCGGAAAAGAACGTGCGCGACATTCTCGCGGAAGGCGGCGACTGGGTCGATGTGCGCGGGGTGCGCAAGCACGTCCAGGGCTATCTCAAGGACTTCCTGTTCGATCCCGGGCTGGTCGATGCAAGGGTCGGCACGCTATCGGGCGGCGAGCGCTCGCGGCTGCTGCTGGCGCGCGAATTTGCCCGCAAATCGAACCTGCTGGTGCTCGACGAGCCGACCAACGATCTCGATCTGGAAACGCTCGACCTGCTGCAGGAAGTGATCGCCGATTACGACGGCACCGTGCTGATCGTCAGCCACGACCGCGATTTCCTCGACCGCACGGTGACGGTGACGCTGGGGCTGGATGGCAGCGGCAAGGTGGATATTGTCGCGGGCGGCTATGCCGATTGGGAGAAGCAGCGGCAGCGGCGCATCGCTCCGGCAAAGAAATCCCCCCTCCCGCATGCGGGAGGGGCGGGGGTGGGCCAGTGCCGGCCAACTCAGCGCCCAATTCCGAAGAACCCACCCCTGACCCCTCCCGCAAGCGGGAGGGGAAGAAGCTCACCTACAAGGACCAGCGCGACTACGACCTCCTCCCCGCGCGGATCGAGGAACTGCAAGCGCGCCATCGCCCGCGACGAGGCGGCGCTGCACGACCCCGCGCTCTACACCCGCGACCCGGCGAAATTCGCGGCGCTGAGCGATGCGGTGGCGAGGCGCGGGTGGACAAGGACGCGGCGGAGGAGCGCTGGCTGGAACTGGCAGAGCTTGTCGAGGGCTAATATTCCTCCCCATCCTGCGGATAGGGAGGAAAATCACCGCATCCGCGAAACGAACGGGATGTTCTCCTGGATGTAAGCCGTCACCGACCAGATTTCGTCCTGGGTCAGCAACTGCTTGTAAGGCGGCATCGAGGTGCCGAGCGCGGTGCCGCCCTCGGCGATGGTCCAGTACCATGAATTCGTCCCATTGCTTCTCGGGCACATCCGACAGCCAGACGAGATTGCCCGGCGGCGGCTTCAGGCTGCGCCCGCCAAGCCCGTTGCCCGCGCCGCTGTCGCCGTGGCAGGTTGCGCAATATTCCTTGTAAATTGCCTGACCGCGATCGAGCACTTCCTTGCGCCGCCGCAACGGGTTGGCCATCCCGGCATAGGGAGCGGGCACGCCCCACAAGGCCACCATATAGTGCCGCGGCATCGGCCCGGATCCCGACCGCCGGGGATCTGCCGGCCATTTTCCCTCGACCACAATTGTTTCGGAATCGCCTGAGACTTGCGCGGCTGGCGCGGGTCTAGACGGCTCGCCGGATAGCGAACTTTGTGACACGGTGAACAGCGACGCGGCCAGCAGAATGCCGATCCAGACAGGTTTCATCGCGGGCCTCCTTGAAGGTTGGCATAGCCTCCTGCCCCTCCCGGTGAGTTGACACAAATCAAGCGGCCCTCACCCTACCCGGCAAAACTCCGCCGCCCCGTCAGGCGGATTCCTCGTTCATCGCGCGTTACAGTTCGATCCGTCAAACCACGGCGAAACCGAAGGAGACAGCCATGCGTGCGAAACTCATGATCCTGGCAATTGCGGTTGTGACTGCCAGTTCGGCGCAAGCCGGCAGCCAGTCCTCGAACACCAGCTCCAACAGCTCGTCCAACAATGGCGTGGTGAACGAGCGCGTGGTCGATACCTATTGCGAAGACGGATACTGCGAACGCTACGTCGAACGCCGTGTTTATCGGGACGACCCGCGTTATCGCCGATTCCGCGACCAGGAGCGCCGTCGCCACCGCGATCACCGGCACGATTACCACGATTGATTTAGGCCGGGCCTCGTCCATTCAAGCGATCGCAAGACCGCCGTCGTCTCACCCCACCCGGTAAAACTCCGCCACCCTGTCCAGCGCCAGGCTCAGCACCAGCTTGCCGCTGCGCACGGGCCAGGCCAGCGCCTTCTCCGCATCCGGAAGGGTCTCCCCCGCACAGACCACCCGCCACAGCACATCGGCCAGCCCCGGCCCCGCCGCCGCCACCGCGCCGTCGAAGCGGGCTTTGGCGGCGATCTGGCGTTCTGCTCCATTGAGCCCGCGCTCCCCCGTCGATTTCACCCGCACCGCGTCCCAGCGCATGGTCACGCTCGGCGAGAGCTGCGCGCGTTCCCAGTCGGCGCGCAGGCGCTCGCCGGCGTCGAACTGGCGGTCCGACAGATGCCCGCGCGCGTGCAGCCAGGCGAGCGGCGATTCGGCGAGGTTGACGGTGACGCTGCGCCCGCCCTTGCGCGCCGGGCGGCGGGCCGGGCCCTCGCTGGTGAGTTCGCGTTCGACGAGCTGGCGGTGCATGGGCGCTCCCTTTCCGATCTGGCGAATCAGCACTTGCCAAATCGAACCATCTGTAGGAAAGTAAAAACCGATTTGGTTATGAAGGGGCTCGCCATGATCAACCGGGTTCGCGATATCCGCAAGCAGAAGGGCATGACGCTGGCGGATGTCGCCGCGCGCTGCAAGCCGCCGACCACCGCGCAGACCATCGGCCGGCTCGAGACCGGCATGCGCAATCTCTCGCTGGTGTGGATGAACAAGATCGCCGCCGCGCTGGGGGTCGAGCCGGAACTGCTGGTGCGCGGTGACGAAGCCGAGCAGCCGCGGCTGATCGCGCGCCTGCTCGACAGCGGCGCCGAAGCGCTGACCGTCCCGCGCGATGCGATCCTGCCGACCGAACTCGGCGGAGATGGCCCGCTGGTCGCGCTGGCGGTCGAGGCCAGCGCCGGCGAATACCGCGCCGGCGACCAGCTGTGGCTGCGCGAGACCGAGCCGGAAGACTTCGCCCGGCTGCTCAACCGCGATGTCCTTGCGCCGCGCCCGGGCGGGCGCTTCGCCTTCGGGCGGATGATCGACCGCGACGAGGGCCGCGTTGCGCTGCTGCCGCCCGGCGCGGGCAGCAAGCAGGTTGTGGTCGAGAACCCGCCCTGGCTGGCGGTGGCGGAGATGCTGGTGCGCAAGCTCTGATGGCGGCCGGACACTAGGCCGGTGCGCATTCTCTCGATCAGCACGCTCTACCCCAACGACCATGCGCCCAATTTCGGCGTTTTCGTCGAGCGGCAGATGCAGGCGGTGGCGCAGCGCGGTGATGTCGATCTGGTGCTGGTGAACCCGCTTGGCGTGCCGCCCTGGCCGCTGTCGCTGCACCCGCGCTACCGCGCGCTCACCGGCCTGCCCCTTGCGGAAGAGCGCGGCGGCGTGCGCGTGCTGCGCCCGCGCTTCACTCTGCTGCCCGGCGTGGGCGGGCGGTTCAATCCCGGCGCGATCGTGCGCGGCGTGTTGCCGCTGGCCCGCAAGCTCCAGGCCGAGCAGGCCCTTCGATCTGGTCGACGCGCAGTTCTTCTACCCCGACGGCCCCGCCGCCGCCCGCATCGCCCGGGCGCTCGGCCTGCCGCTGTCGATCAAGGCGCGCGGGGCGGATATCCATATGTGGGGCAAGCGGCCCGGCACGGCGCAGCAGGTGCTCGCCGCAGGCTTGCAGGCCAGGGGCATGCTGGCGGTGGCGGGCGGCATTGCCGACGACATGGCGGCGCTGGGCCTGCCGCGCGAGCGGATTACGATACACCGCACCGGGCTCGATCACACCCGCTTCCGCCCGCTGGACCGGGCTGAGTGCCGCGCAAAGCTCGGCCTGGCGCAGGACGTGCCGCTGCTGGCGACGGTCGGCGCGCTGATCCCGCGCAAAGGCCAGGCCTTCGCCATCGATGCGTTGACGCATCTGCCCAAGGCGCAGCTGGTGCTGGCCGGCGCCGGGCCGGACGAGGCGGAACTGCGCGAGCGCGCCCGGCAGGCCGGCCTGGCGGAGCGCGTCCGCTTCCTCGGCCCGGTGCCCAATGCCGAACTGCCCACCGTGCTATCGGCGGCGGATGTCTTCGTGCTGCCCACCGCCAGCGAGGGTCTGGCCAATGCCTGGGTCGAGGCGCTCGCCTGCGGCACGCCGGTGGTCACCACACCGATCCCCGGCGCAATCGAACTGCTGACCGAACCGGCGTTCGGCCGGTTGGCGGAGCGCGACGGGGCGGCGATTGCGCGGGCGGTGCAGGAACTGCTCGATGCCCCTCCCCCGCGCGATTCCGTGGCAAAAGGCGCGGCAGGGTTCAGCTGGGTCGATAATGCCGGTCAATTGGTGTCGCATTGGCGCCAGTTGACGACAGGCTAACTCCGCTCGCGCGCCAGCTTTTCCTGCCGGTCCATCTCGGTCTCTACCGGGACGAAACTCTTCGAGGTAACCTTCAGCCAGATCAGGATCGGCGCGGCCATGTAAATCGAGCTGTAGGTGCCGACGAAAATGCCCAGCGTGATCGCTGCGGTGAAACCGAAGATCACCCCCGGCCCCAGGATCAGCAGCGCGGTCAGCGTGATCAGCATCGACAGCGAGGTGACGATGGTGCGCGACAGCGTCTCGTTGACTGAGAGGTCGAGCAGTTCGGGCATCGGCATGCGCCTGAACTTCTTCAGATTCTCGCGGATCCGGTCATAGACCACGATGGTGTCGTTGAGCGAATAGCCGATCAGCGTCAGGATTGCCGCGACGATGTTGAGGTCGAACTCCATCTGCGTCACCGCGAACAGGCCCAGGGTCAGCGTCACGTCATGCACCAGCGCAAACAGCGCGCCGACGCCGAACTGCCATTCGAAGCGCACCCAGATATAGATCGAGATCGCCACCACCGCCGCCAGCAGCGCCTGCATGCCGGTGCGGAACAGCTCGCCCGAAACCTTGCCCGAGACCGAATCGACCCCGTCGATCCGCGCATCGCCATGGTTGGATTTGATCGAGGCGGTGATCTTGCTGGCCATGGCCTCGGACAGGCCCGGATCCTTTTCCGACCCTTCCGGCAACTTCATCCGGATCGAAATCTGGTTGTCCTTGCCGAAAGTCTGGATGGTCGGCTCGCCATAGCCCAGCCTCCCGACCTGCTCGCGCAGTTCCGCCACCGGTGCGGTTGCGGACTGCTCGAACGTCACCCGGATCATCTGCCCGCCGATGAAATCGACGCCGAGATTGAGCCCCTTGGTCAGCACCAGCGCGAGGCTCGCCGCCATCAGCAGCAGGCTGACCGCGTAGAACGGTATCCGCCAGCGCAGGAAGCGGATGTTGGTGTTGTCGGGGACAAGTTTGAGGAGTTTCATCTGCCGGCCCTCAAATCACAATGTCGCTGGGCCGCGCCTTGCGCAGCCAGTTGGCGACCCACATGCGGGTGAGCGTCACAGCGGTGAACACCGAGGTGACAATGCCGATCACCAGCACCACCGCGAAGCCCTTGATCGGGCCGGAGCCGAACAGGAACATCAGCGTGGCGGCAATGACGTTGGTGATATTGGCGTCGAAAATCGCGCGGCTGGCTTCCTTGTAGCCCATCTCCACCGCCTGGACGACCCGCCTGCCCCGCGCCCGCTCCTCGCGGATGCGTTCGTAGATCAGCACATTGGCGTCCACCGCCGCGCCGATGGTCAGGACGAAGCCGGCGATGCCGGGCAAGGTCAGTGTCGCGCCGAGCACCGCCATCGTGCCGAGGATCATCAGCACGTTGATCACCAGCGCGATGCAGGCATAGATGCCGAAGCGGCCATAGGTGACGGTGATGAAGGTCATCAGCGCAATCGTGCCGACGAGCATGGCGATCATGCCCTTCTCGATCGAATCCGCGCCCAGATCCGGCCCGACCGAGCGTTCCTCGACCACCTTGAGATCGACCGGCAGCGCGCCGGAGCGCAGCGCGATGGCCAGCTGGTTGGCGCTTTCGACCGTGAAGCTGCCTGAGATTTGCGCACTGCCGCCGATGATCGGCTCGTTGATATTGGGCGCGGAGAGCACCTTGCCGTCGAGGATGATGGCAAAGGGCCGGTTGACGTTTTCGGTGGTCAGCTTGGCGAATTTGGCACCGCCCTGGCTGTCGAAGGTGATCGACACCACCGGTTCGTTGGTCTGCTGGTCGAAAGTCTGCTGAGCGTTGGTCAGATTGTCGCCCTTGATCCCGCCGAGCCGCTTGACCGCGATCGCCGCGATCCCGCCGCCTTCCGAGGCTTCGGCATAGGGCACGATCTGGCTGCCCGGCGGGGCGATGCCCTGGGCGACGTCGGTCGGCGAGGCGGTCGCATCGACCAGCTTGAACTCAAGCTTGGCGGTCTGCCCGAGCAGGTCTTTCAGCGCCTGCGGATCCTTGAGCCCCGGCACCTGCACGACGATCCGCTGATCGCCCTGGCGGATAATCGTCGGCTCGCGCGTGCCCAGCGCGTCGATGCGCTTGCGCACCACTTCGGTCGCGGTCTCCATCGCCTGGCCGACGGCGAGATCGATCCCGGCCTTGGTCGGGGTCAGCACGAAGCGGCTGCCGTCCTCGACCTCGATGTCCCAGTCGCGCTGGCCGGACAGCCCTGCCCCGTCGGTGAGCGGCAGTATCTGCTCGCGCGCCGCATCGACTTTCGAGGGGTCCTGCAGCATGAAGCTGAGCCGCCCGTCCTTGCTCGAAATATCGCCGATCAGGATCGCAGGCGCGGCCTGCTTCATCCGCGCACGGACGCTTTCCTCCATCGCCTCGATCCGTTGGCGGGTGACCTGGCCGGGATCGGCTTCAAGCAGGATATGGCTGCCGCCCGCGAGATCGAGGCCGAGGTTGACCACCGGATTCGGCAGCACATCCGGCCAGCGCGCATTGGCGAGGCTGAACAGCGACGGCACCGCAGCCAATACTGCGGCCAGCGTCAGAAACCAGAACCAGGCCTGCTTCCAGCGGGGGAAATCGAGCATTTCCGGTCAGCCTGCCAGCTCAGTCATTTGCCGCTTTGCCGGTCGGCGCAACAATGTCGGCGATGGTCGACTTGACCGCCTTGACCTTGACGTTCGGCCCCAGTTCCAGATCGGCGTAAGTCTCGTCGACCTTGATCACCTTGCCGACCAGCCCGCCAGCGGTAACCACCTGGTCGCCCTTCTTGATTGCGGCGATCCTGGCACGATGCTCCTTCTGCTGGCGCATCTGCGGGCGCAGGATCAGGAACCAGAAGATGAAGCCCATGGCGACAAAGGGCAGGAACTGCATCCAGACCGGCGGCTGGCCCGCGTCCGCTGCTGCGGCGAGGAGGGGGAAAAGCTGGCTGCTCATGAGCGGAAAACGGCTTTCTTTGCGACATCTGCGCGCCCTGCTGGCCGCACCGCCGCGCGGTTAGCAGCAAGCGCGCGGCATGGCAACGCAGAGCGGTCGCGCGGGTCCGGGCCGCGCCCCGTCGCGATCCGCTTGCCTTGCCGCCCGGGCCTGCCTATAGGCCTGCGCCACGGTCGGGACGTAGCGCAGCCTGGTAGCGCATCACACTGGGGGTGTGGGGGTCGGAGGTTCGAATCCTCTCGTCCCGACCAATAAATCAGCAAGTTAGATGACGAAAACTACCCCCAGCACTCCTGGATTTGATCTGGTCGCTGCTGGTGCGCTGCTGGTGCACAAGGGATTCGGATTTGCGAAACGATTTGCGACGGCTCGCAACGTAACGAACCGCTCTCCGAGCGGAAGGTTCTGGTTGAACCGGGGGCAATCGCACCTTGGCTTCGCGCACCAGGATCAAGGAAGAAGCGCCCTCCCGCCCTGCGGAATTCTTGCGGATCCAGGATGGCTTTGCTGCCTGGCTGTAACTCCCTCCAGAAACCGACTACGATGCTGTAATCCCGCCCGGCGTGGTCTGCATCAAGCAGAAGGTAGCCCGGCAATGCCGCCGGAAGCGGCTAGCGCTTGAAATCGGATTGGCCGTTGCTTTCTCCATCACGACGATTTCCGGATTTCTCGACATGTATGGCATCTCAACGGCCTACTGGTTGCCACCGCTTGTTATTGGCGCTGCGACATGCATCTGGTCTCGTGGCCGCCTCCATGTCTGGCATCAGACCGAGATCGAGGATGAAGCTGCCGATCTTGACAAACGCATCGCTGGCAACCTTCGTGAACACTATCGATACCGGCCTGAGGCGAAACTGGCGGATGGCAAATTTAATGCCAAACACGCCATCGCTAAACCGGCTCCAGCGAATACCCCGCCGAGCGGACAGTTCGAACCGGGTCCGGCACGCCGGTCAGTTCGATACCCTTGCGCAGGCGCCGGATGTGGACATCGACGGTGCGCAGCTCGATGTCGCTGTCCATTCCCCACACCGCGTCGAGCAGTTGTCCGCGTGAAAAGACGCGGCCCGGGTGTTCCATGAAGAATTTGAGCAGGCGGAATTCGGTCGGCCCCAGATTGATCGGCGAACCCCGCCGGGTGACGCGGTGGCCGGTCGAATCGAGCGACAGGTCGCCGACGCTGAGCATCTCTCCGGCCAGCGCCGGACGGATGCGGCGCATGATCGCGCCGACCCGCGCGATCAGTTCGCGGGGCGAGAACGGCTTGGTGACATAATCGTCCGCGCCGGTATCCAGCCCGCGGATGCGATCGTCTTCCGCTTCGCGCGCGGTCAGCATGATGATCGGCACATGCGCGGTGCGCTTGTCGCGGCGCAGGCGGCGGCAGACCTCGATGCCGCTGGTGCCTTCGATCATCCAGTCGAGAATGACGAGGTCCGGCGCGCCTTCCAGCGCCAGCAGCAACGCCTCATCGCCGTTCGGCGTCGGCGTGACCTGATAGCCTTCGGCCTTGAAGCGGAATTCGAGAAGTTCGGCAAGGGCTGGATCGTCTTCGACGAGAAGCAAGCGCGGACCCGCCATCATCCCTGACCTTGCCCGAAATCGCGGCGCTTGACTGCCAATTTATTGTCCCCGGCATTGCCTGCGTATGCCAGCCAATCGCAGCCAAACATGACAGCCGCGTGACAGTCTCAGCCAGAGGGGTCAGCCAGTGCGGGGGCGGAAACAGGACCTTGGCCGCGCCATGCGCGGCGAGGCCGCCCGCAAACTGGGCCAATACGAAAATCGGCACATCGGACGGGGCAATGCCCGCGAAGCTGTTGCTCAGGCTGCGCGCGACAGTGATGGCCGGGTTGGCGAAGCTGGTCGATGAGGTGAACCAATAGGCGGCGGTAATGTAGAGCGCGACGCTGACCGGCACCCAGCGTCTCGCGGTGGCGCAGCGTGCCCAGGATCGTCAGCACCAGGCCGAAAGTGGCGATGAATTCGCCGGTCCATTGGCCGAGGCCGGTGCGCGCCTTGGTGGAGAACTGGAGGATCGGCAGGTCGAACATCAGATGGGCCGCCCAGACGCCGATGATGCCGCCGATCAACTGCGCGGCGATGTAACCCGGCAGGTGTCGGCGCCAAGCTCGCCGCGCACCACCATAACCAGCGAGACCGCCGGATTGAAATGCGCGCCGGACACCGGGCCGAGCATGGTGATCAGGACGAACAGCATCGCGCCGGTCGCCAGCGTATTGCCCAGCAAGGCCACCGCGACATTGCCGCCTGCCAGCTGCTCGGCCATGATTCCCGAGCCGACGACGGTGGCGAACAGGAAGAAGCTGCCGAGCGCCTCGCCGAGTAGCGGACGCGGCCAGCTGCCTTCGGGGCGGAACGGATCGGTGTCCAAGCGGGCGATCGGGCATTGCGTCGGCATTATTACGCCGGTTCGAGCACCTGTGAACTCTGCTTCGGACTCATTCCCCGGGTAATCGCATTGACGAACTGGTCGGTCGCATTTTCCCAGGTGAAGCGCGCGCCATAGACGGCAGCGGCCAGTCCGGTCGAGCCGCAGGGCCTTGCCGATCGCCACTTCGAGTTCATTGTCGAGCGCGCCGATGGTCGCCGGCATGTTGCCGTCCGGTCCGCGGCCATCGCTTCCGATAATGTCGAGCGGTCCCGCCACCGGATAGGCCGCGACCGGCACGCCGCAGGCCAGCGCCTCGATGATGACCAGTCCGAAAGTATCGGTGCGGCTGGGAAACACGAAGCAATCGGCGCTGCGATAGGCCGCTGCCAGTTCCTCGCCCGCCATTGCGCCGGTGAACACCGCATCGGGATAGCGGCCGCGCATTTCTTCCAGTGCGGGGCCGTCGCCGACGACAACCTTGGTTCCGGCAACCTCCGCTTCGAGGAAGGCCTCGAGGTTCTTTTCGCGGGCGACCCGGCCGACATTGAGCAGGATCGGGCGCGGCAGGGTGGCAAGATCGGGATGGGTATCGCCAACCGGACGAAATATCCAGCGATCGATGCCCCGGCTCCAGCGCGCGGTTCGGGCAATGCCGCGCGCGGCCAGTTCCTCCTCCAGGCTGCGGGTCGCCACCATGACGGCCTGGCTGGGCTGGTGAAAGCGGCGCATGATCGGCCAGAAGCGTTCGGCGCTGATGCCGGTGCGCACCGACGCGTAGTCGGGAAAGCGGGTGTGGAAGGCGCTGGTGAACGGCACCTCGCGCGCCTTGCACCAGCTTCGGGCCGACCAGCCGATCGGGCCCTCGGTCGAGATATGGACGATGTCCGGATTGAAGGCATCCAGCATCTTGCGGACATTGAAGCGCGGCGCCATCGCCAGGCGGATCGAGGAATAGCCGGGCATCGGCACGGTCAGGAAACGTTCGGGCGTGACCAGCTCGACCTCGTATCCCCGCCGGTCGAGCTCGGCGACGGTTGCGGCCAGCGTGCGGACAACGCCGTTGACCTGCGGATACCAGGCGTCGGTTGCGATCGCGATTCTCATCGTGCGGACTCCATCTGCAAGGGGGCGGCAGGCGCGGTCTGGCATTCGCGCGCCCAATCGATGATGGCGATCTGGCCCAATGCATCCTCCGCCAGAGCCGTGCAGCTCTCGACCCAGTCGCCATCGTTATAGTAGGTGATTTCGCCGATCTGCCGGATTTCGGCGCAGTGGATATGGCCGCAGACGATGCCGTCGAGGCCGCGGCTGGAGGCTTCGTGCGCCACCGCTTCCTCATAGCTGCAAACGTATTGGACTGCGTTCTTGACCTTGCGCTTCATGTGGGCGGAAAGCGACCAGTAGGGCAGCTTCATCCGCCGGCGCACCATGTTGAACAGGATGTTGGCGCGCAGCAGCAGGCCGTATGCCTTGTCGCCCAGGAAGGCGAGCCAGCGGGCATAGAGCACCACCCCGTCGAAACTGTCGCCGTGCGTCACCAGCAGCCTGCGTCCGTCGGCGGTGACATGGACGGCTTCGGTTACCAGTTCCACACCGCCGAACGTCATTCCGGCGAACTCGCGAAACATTTCGTCGTGATTGCCGGCGACGAAGACCACCCTTGTGCCGCGGTGCGCCATCTTGAGGATGCGGCGGACGACTTCGTTATGCGCATCGGGCCAGTACCAGCCCTTGCGCAGCCGCCAGCCATCGACGATGTCGCCCACCAGATAGAGCGTTTCGCATTCGATCGCATGCAGAAAATCGACCAACAGCGCGGCATTGCAGCCGCGCGTGCCCAGGTGGACGTCGGATATCCAGACGGTGCGGTATTTGCGCTTCGGCCTGAAAGCCTTTGGGATCGGGCAGCGACAGCCATTTGGGAATGTTTGCGCCAGCCATTCGCACCGGCGGGCTCTTTGCTCAGTACATCGCCTTCGGACCAGAGCATGATTGCAATTCCCTGCCTTGTTGCAGGGAATTGGCTAGGCTATGCAGGTTTCACCGTGATGACTGCACAAAGTCAGTTATGTTACGCTGGAGGATATCGCTTCAGGCAAGACGGGCAGTTGGCGCTGTCATGCGCAGCTCGGGTTCGCGGCCCAGCCAAGTGCCCAGCAAAGCAAGATCCCGCTCGACAATATTGGACACCAGCGCGTCGAACGGGCTGCGCACGGTCAGCACAAGCAACCCCGGCTCGCAGGTCAAAGCGCTACTCGATATCGATTCCGGCGAGCAACCGCTGAATTTCCGGCACAGGCGGATGGCAAGGCCCCAGGCGATTGCCTCCCGCAATTCTTCCGGCGATGCCAATCGCGACAGGCTTTGCGGAATTGCGGTCCGCCCCGAGTTGGCCAGCGCCGTCATCGCCAGAACGGCTCTGCCGGGCGCAGCGATGCCGGTCCAGCGCTTGCGCAGTGCCCAATCGACTGCCTGCTCCGCGCGCATGTTGGGTTCGACCTGCATCGAGGAAAGGGCCAGAAGGGTTGCGGCGAGGCGGAGCGGCTCACCGCCCGAACCATCGGCTGGTTTGACCCGCGCCGTCCAGCCAGCGACCATCGATCCCGTCGAAGCCGTCACTCCGAACATTTCGGAAAAGCTGGCGACACCTGCCAGCAAGGGATCCTGAGCTTGGGTTGCCGGATCCAGCCTGGCGTTGAGCAGGCCCTCGCGAAGCCCCCAGGATGAAAACACAAGCTTCGAAGGGTGAAATTCGCGAACCAGCACGCCCAGCAGCGCAGCGGCATCGGGCAGGCTGGCGAGACGGGATTTCGATAGCCCCGGTGTATCGCGCAGGCTTGTGCCTGCCCTGAGCGCACGCACGAGTGTCAGCAAGCGCCCGGGCGCGATCTCGTAGCCGTGCGGGTCATCGAGCGGCCAGCCTTCCCGGAGCATCGCAAAACGCGCCAGGGCGCGCCAGGAGCCGCCAACCAGATACAGCGGAAGATCGTGATCGCCCGCCCATTCGGCACCGCGCAAGATATTGTGCACGGCCCGCGAAAACTTTGCCCCGCCCGATCCGCGCAGCGCGGGCAATCGAAGCGCACCGAGCGGCAGGCTGCACCCGTGTGAACAGGTCTTGCCGTCAGATATCGACAAGCTCCAGACTGCCGCCGCCAAGGTCGGCAACCACGCCCCGGGCGCCCGGAAACGCCGCCATGACCCCATGGGCGCTGGCGAGCGCCTCTTCCTCGCCGGACAGCAGGCGCGGTTGCAATCCAAGTCGCGGCGACTTCGTTCAGAAAGGCGGCCCCGTTCGCCGCATCCCGCACCGCCGCAGTGGCGACGCATTGCCAGTCGGTCACGCCCTTGAGGCGCAGCAGAGCGGCGAAGCGCCGCAATGCCGCGAGCGCGGACGCCTTGGACTTCGCCGATAGCTTGCCATTTTCGGCAACCCCCTTGCCGAGCTTGGCCGTCACCTTTTCGTTGAACAGCACCACCGGCGCGCGCGGCGGCCCGCCATAGATCACCATGCGAACGGTGTTCGATCCGATGTCGATGATGGCGCGCGGATCATGCATGCTGCCGTCCGCCCTGCGACTAAGCCGGCGCATCTGCAAGCTCCATTCAACTGGCTCCGCGCCGCAGCGCAAGCTTGGGCACCCTGCGCCCTTGCGCCAAAGCCGCGCCGCGCCCGGAAAGCGAGGGATTGGTCATGAAATAGCGATGGAGATTGAACGAATTCTCGTCCCGTTCGGCCCGGTGCTAGGTTCCGTCCGCGGCCAGCAGCCAGCTTTGTTCGCTGTCGAGCAGGTTTGCCATCATCACCTGATCGAGCACCTGATCGTGCACCGTGCGGTTGACGATCGGCACCAACACCTCGACCCGGCGATCGAAATTGCGGCTCATGGCATCGCCGGAGGTGATGAAGACTTCGGCATTGCGGTTGGGCAAAGGTGCACCGCAGGCAAAAGCCCAGATGCGGCTGTGCTCCAGAAAGCGCCCGATGATCGATTTGACTACGATGTTTTCCGACAATCCGGGAACGCCTGGTTTCAGGCAGCATATGCCCCGCACCACCAGGCTTACCTGCACGCCGGCGCAGCTGGCGGCGTAAAGCCGGTCGATCAAATCGGGATCGGTCAGCGAATTGAGCTTGGCCCAGATCGCGGCGGGCTTGCCTTCGCGGGCATTGCTCAATCTCTCGATCGATGCATTCGTAAAGGCGCGAGCGCATGCCCAGCGGGGCGATCGCCAGCATTTCGGTGATTTTCGGCTCGACATAGCCGGTGACGAAATTGAACAACCGCCCGGCATCCCGGCCCATCTTCGGATCGGCGGTGAAGAAGCTGAGGTCGGTATAGATGCGCGCTGTCACCGGGTGATAGTTGCCGGTGCCGAAGTGGCAATAGGTGCGATAGGAATTGCCCTCGCGGCGCACCACCAGCGAGACCTTGGCATGGGTCTTCCAGTCGACGAAGCCATAGATCACCTGGACCCCGGCGCGTTCAAGCTCCGAGGCCCAGAGCAGGTTCTGCTCTTCGTCGAAGCGCGCCTTGAGTTCGACCACTGCGGTCACCGATTTGCCCGCCTCGGCGGCGGCGATCAGCGCAGCGATTACCGCCGATTGCTTGCCGGCGCGATACAGCGTCTGCTTGATCGCGACCACGTCGGGATCGGAGGCCGCCTGGCGCAGGAAATCGACCACCACCTCGAAGCTCTCGTAAGGGTGGTGGATGATAATGTCTTTCTCGCGAATGGCGGCGAAGCAATCGCCGTCATGCTCGAGAATGCGTTCCGGATAGCGCGGGCTGTAGGCCTCGAACTTGAGATCGGGCCGGTCTTCCTCGACAATCGCCGCCAAGCCGGCAACGCCGATCAAACCGTCGGTCTTCATCACCATCGCCTGGTCGAGACCCAGCTGATTGCGCAGCAACTGCTCGGCGGCGGGGTCGAATTCGCCCTGCAATTGCAGCAGGATCACCGATCCTCGGCGGCGGCGCTGGATTGCGGTGCGATAGTAGCGAACCAGGTCTTCAGCATCTTCCTCGACCTCGATGTCGCTGTCGCGCAGCACGCGAAACACCCCGTGGCCATCGATGCGAAAGCCAGGAAAGATCAGCTCCGCATGGCGGCAGATCAGGTCCTCGATGCCGATATATGCAGCCTCATCGCCCGGCAGCCGGATGAAACGGTGCAGGGCAGGCGGGATCAGCACCATCTCCATGACCGGCGAGGCATCCGCACTTCTGGTCAGTGAGAGCAATATGCCCATGCCCTGATTGGCGACAAAGGGGAACGGGTGTGCCGGATCGATCGCCTGCGGGGTGAGGACCGGCATTACATGCTCAAGAAAATAGTCCTTCAACCAGCGGTTCTGGGCAGCGGGCAGCTGGTCGGTGCCGACAATGCCGATCCCGGCATCCAGAAGCCTGGTGCGAAGTTCGCGCCAAACACCCTGCTGCGCCTGTTCGAGCTCGATTACCGCCTCGCGGATCGCCGCCAGCTGCTGCGAAGGGGTCATGCCGTCGATCGAGGTTTCCTCGATCCGGCGCCGCACCTGCCCGGCAAGGCCGGCGACCCTGACCATCATGAATTCGTCGAGATTGCTGCCCGAAATGGACAGGAAGCGGAGCTGTTCGAGCAGGGGATAGTCGGGGTTCGAAGCTTCGGCGAGGACGCGGCGATTGAAAGTCAGCCAGCTCAATTCGCGATTGAAGAACCGGCCTTCAGCGGCAGGATGAGGCGGTGGCGCAAGCTCACCTCGATCCGCTCTGTCCGCCATCGCAACCCCTGCCATTGGCCTAACGCCAAGCGGCTGCATGGCGGGCGGATGTTACAATTTGGTGACGCTGTTGTGACATAAGCGGGGCCATACTGCTGCGGTCAGGCAGCATGGGCGTCTTCGGTTTCATATACTGAATCGAGCACATAGCCCATCGATCGCACCGTCCGCAGCTGATCGGGCACGCCATTCGCCTTGAGCGACCGTCGCAACCGGCCAACCCAGACATCGACTGTCCGCTCGTCGATCTCGCCGCAGTCCTTGCCCAGCATCGTGATCAGCTGATTGCGGGTGAACAATTGGTCGGGATGTTCGACAAAGTGGGCGAGCAGGCGAAACTCGTTTGGGCGCAAGGGGATGACCTTGCTGCGAAAGCGCATTTGATGGGCGGCAAGATCGAGCATCACCGGACCATTGCTGAGCCGCCGGGGCACAGCGATTCGCGGGATGTATAGAGCGGTATTGCCCCAGCCTGGCCGCGATAGCTTCCACGGTCAGCGGGCCTGGCACATAGTCGTCCGCACCGGCCCGGAGCGCGCGCCGCCGGATATCGCTGTCGTCCTCGTCGAGCACCATGGTGATGTGGCAATTCGCCGAGACATGCGACTCGCGCAGGCGGCGGCAAACCTCCAGCCCGGAAATCGACGGAAGCAGCCAATCGATAAAACACCATACATGGCCAATGACCTGAATATTGAGCGGTTCAGCACCGATCTGCAGAATGCGAGCGCCGGTCAGCGATTCCCGGACCGCCTCGACCAGGCCGGAATCGCTCGTTGCCAGAATTAGTGTAGCCTGATTGTCCATAGCGGCTCCGCCAGCTTCCTCCATCGGACAGACCATGGCTGGCGGAAATGACGGTTTCGTGACGGTTATTCGTCGCTCGAGCATTGCAATATTAGTGTCGTAAATAGTCAATTATGTGACTCCGTTCTGTCCCACCGATGCAACCCAGGCAACCTAGGCAAGCCGTTGCGATGTCGCGCGAACTGCCCATGCGCAGATCGATTCGGCAGCACTTTCTGGCGTTGGCAACGCCGATCGGAGGCCGGGGGCAATGCGTCAGATCATCGTGTTACACACCGGCGGCATTGCCGGAGGCACTGCCCGTTTCGACCATAGCGAGATGCAGATTCATTTCCGGCAATGGTCGGGCTCCGATTCGCTGCCCTTGCTCGATGGCTCGATCTGGGCCTTCATCGACTGGGTGCTGCCCGAGATTTCGGGACTGGAAGTTTGCCGCCGCCTGCGCTGCAATCCGCTGACCGCACAGGCCCATATCACCATGATCCTGCCCGGCGACGATCCGGAGTGCCGCCGCAGCGCGCTGCGTGCCGGAGCCGACGACTACATGCAGGGTCCGTTGGACCGGACCACGGTCCTCGACCGGATACTGGCGAACAAGCTGAACGACTTTGCCAACGAAACCGCGCGAACTCTGTCGGTTGGCGATCTGTCCATCGATCTTGCATCTTATCAGGCGCGCTGGAAAGGCAAGCCGATACCGCTGATGCCCAATGAGTTCCGCCTGCTGCGCTATCTGGTCGAGCATCCGGGCCGGGTTTTCACCCGTTCGCAGCTGATTGCCGCGCTCGGCAAGCAGGAGCCGCCGGTGGACGAGAGGACCGTCGATGTCTGGATCGGCCGCTTGCGCCGCGCGCTCCGCACAGCGGGCGCGGGCGATTTGCCGCGCACCGTGCGCTCGCTGGGTTACGTGCTCGACAAGCCCTGACCGCCGGGAAAAGCGACTTGCGCAATTCCCGGCGTTGCCGCGCTCAGAACTTTACCGATGCCGATAGCGAGAAGGTCCGCCCGACGTCGTAGGTGTTGGTATCGATCCGGTTGCTGCCGGATTGCTGCAATTCGATGTGCTTGCGGCCGGTAAGATTGCGCGCCTCGAACTTCAGCTCGATTTCCTTGCCGAGCAGCTCGATGCCTTCGCGGGCGACGAAATCGATCCGCAGGCCCGGCTTCTCGATGACGTCGGGCTGCGGCGGATTGCCGTTGAGTCCGCGGCTGACCACGCGCTTGCTGGCGTAGGTCAGCAGGATCGTCTGCTGCGACAGCTTGTCGGTGTTCTCCAGGCCGAGCTGGACGTTGGCGATATGGTCGGACTGGCCGGTCAGCGGCGAGCCGTCGCGGAAATAGTCGGTGGCGATGCCCGACGAGGCGGCGAACACGGCGACCCGGTCGGCCGACGTGACTTTCAGCTTCGACTTGGTGAAGGTGTAGTTCGCCACCACCACCAGCCGCCGGCTGGCCAGCCAGCTTTCGGCATTGTCGCCGGCGATATCGAAATATTTCTGCAGTTCGACTTCCGCGCCATAGAGCTTGGCCTTGGGCGCATTGGCAAAGCTGGTGATCAGGTCGCTGCCGGAAATGAACGATTCGATCGGATTGTCGATCTGCTTGTAGAATGCCGGCGACCGACAGGCGCTGTTCGGGCGCGAAATACCATTCGACCCGCGCTTCGCCGTTATACAGCTGGCTGTCCACCAGCAGCGGGTTGCCGAGATACTGGCGGTTGCTCTCGGGATCGAAATAGGGCTGATAGATCAGCTCGCGGAACTGCGGCCGGGCGATGGTCTTGGAAGCGTTGACCCGGACCTGGATTTGCGGCTCGACCTGCCAGGTCAGCGTCGCCGCCGGCAGCCAGTAGGCCTTGTCTAGGCTGGTCCCGGCGGTCGAGGAGCCGGGCACCTTGAACACCTGCAACGGATCAACGGTCTGCGTGGCCTTTTCATAGCGCACACCGGCATCGAGGCTGATTGCATCGGTGATCTGGAAATTGACCTTGCCGTAGCCCGCCCAGTTCAGCAGCTGCGCCTGGAAGGCCGGATTGCCTTCGTTGAGCTCGATCAGCGCGATATTGTAGGCGTTGATGATGCTTGGCTGCAGCAGCAGATCGGGACGGAGCAGTCCGACAAAGGCGGGCATCGAGTTCGGCGCGCTGAACTGGAAATCGCGCCGCGAGCTGGTGCGCTTGGTGTTCGAATAGGCGCCGCCGACAGACAGCGTGATATCCGGCGTAGCCAGCCAGGAAAGATCGGCGCTGCCCGCCCACAGCTTTTCGTTGAGCTCCGAGTAGCTGATCTCGGCATTGCCGCGGTTGCCGTTGTTGAGCACGTTGATGAAGAACGCGCCGTAAGGATCCGCAGCGGCATTGGTGCGGGCATATTCGATCGACAGTTCGCCCGGCGCCTTGCGCTTCGAATTGGCGATAGGTGCCGCGCAGATCGAGATTGACGCCATCGGCCAGCTTGAATTCGCCGACGATCTGGGTGTCGAACAGCTGCCGGGCGAACCAGGCGGTGTCCTGCTGCATGAACTGGGTGGTGGTTTCCTGGCGGTTGCCGAGGCCCAGCCGGGTCTGCTTGATCGTGTCGCGCACGAAGAAATTGGTCCAGCGGATCTTGTTGTCGCCGAATTCGTAACCCAACGCCAAGCAGGCCGTTGACGACGATCCGGTCATCGGTGGTGACCCGGCGGAAATCGGATTCCTTGGTGCTCAGGTCGGCGCTGAGCGAACTTTGCTGGATGGCGTCGCGGTTCTGCCACTTGTTGGAGTAGCCGATATTGGCGATCACGCCGAGCTCGCCGTCGCCCATGTCGAATGACTTGCCCGCAGTGATCGAGCCCGAAAAATTGGGCGGCAGATGCTTCCAGCGCTGGACCACGGCATTGCGACCGTTGATCAGCTGGCCGGCGATCGGCTTGGTGTCGATCGTTCCGGAGCTCAGCCGCTCGCCGCTGTCGAGAAACGCCTGGAGCGCGGGCGGAACATTGCGCTGCGCCTTTGTCGAAACCGGTCCAGTCGCTGCCGCTGCCATAATAGGTATAACCCAGCTGGCCGGTGGTCTCGGTCTCGGCCGAAATGCCGGCGCTGATCTGGATGAAGGGTTCGTTCGGCACCGCCTTGGTGGTCAGATTGATCACGCCGCCGCCGAATTCGCCGGGATAATTGACCGAGTAGCTTTTCTGGACCAGCGAGGAGGCGATCACGCTGCTGGGAAACAGGTCGAGCGGAACCACGCGCTTCAGCGGTTCGGGGCTGGGCAGCGGCGAGCCGTTGAGCAGGGCAAGCGAATAGCGATCGCCCAGACCGCGCACATAGACATAGCCCGAGCCGACCACGCTGAGGCCGGTGACGCGGCCAAGCGCACCGGCAATGTTGCCTTCGCCGGTGCGGGCGATTTCCGCAGTCGACAGGACCGAGATGACCTGGTCGGAACTCTTGGCGATGTTGCGGTCGCGATTGCCGGTTACGACGATCTCGCCGGGGATCGATACATCGACTTCCTCTTGGGCCGGTTCGGCGGGAGCCAGCATCGGCAACCAGTCGCTTCTGCGACCGGTGCTTCCGGCTGCGGAACGGCCTCGCTCTGCGCGAACGCCAGATGCGGCGAAACGAGCGCCGACGTGAAAAGCAGATACACCTGCGAGCCGCGACGTCTTGGACATCGGAAATCCCCTATTGGTAAATGTCAGGACGGGGGCAGCCGTTGCTGGCCGCCCCCGTTTCTTGAGTTCAGGCAGCCAGGCTTCAGGTTGTCGGCAGCGTGGTGCAGGCGCCGGAATTGCCGGTGCCGAAGTCCGCGACGCCGCTGTTGCAGGTCCAGCCGGCGTACCAGTTGTCGGTCGAATTGCGCACCGCGCCGATCCAGGTCGTCGTGTCGAAGAACGCCGCCAGGGTCTTGGCGTCGATCGCCGCAACGCCGGTCTCGTTCGCGCCGTTGATGAACAGGCTGGCGAGTGTCGGGGTGAAGGCATCGTTATTGCCGTTCGCATCCCGATCCGAAGAAGCCCGAGACCTGAGTGGCGGTGTAGCTGCCAGAGCCGAGATATTTGGTCGCGTTGCACTGCATCGCCACCGAACGCGCGGTGAGCGTCGCCGGAGTCGTGCCCGAGCCGTTCATGCGCAGGCATTCGTTGTTCGGGCTGACCACCAGGCCGTTGGCCAGGGTGATGTCCGAATTGCCGCGATAGAGCAGCGAGGCAAGGTCGGCGCCTTCGTTGTTGGCGCTGACCTGACGCTGGATGGCGGTGAAGTTGGCCACCCGCAGCAGGGTGCGCGGCGTGTCGGCTTCGTTGCCGTTGCTGTCGATTTCCATCAGCGCGTCGCCCGCACCGTCGCGTTGCAGCAGCAGGGCATACTGGACGTTGATCCGCGCGCCGGTATCGACGTCGAGGCTGTCGTCGTCGGCGCCGGTGGCGATGTAGTACTTCAGGTTGAAGTTGCCGCCGAAGAACTCCGCGCCGTCATCCGAGCTGTTGTGGGTCTGGATGTGGTCGAGCGTGGTGCCGCTGCCGATGCCTTCGGTGGTCAGCGCCTGCAGTTCGACATTGGCACCGAGGATGAAGCCCGAATAGCGGATCTGCACGAAGCTCATCCGGCCCGCGTTGTAGGCATCGTCGGTGCCGCCGAACAGCGCCGGATCGGCCGAGCCTTCGGTGCGGCGCTCGCAGGTGTTCGAGGCGACCGCTGCCGATGTTGCAATCGGTCGTCCGCGCGCGGCCCATCAGCACCACGCCGCCCCACTGGCCCTGCGAGGTTTCGCCATTGAGGCCGAGCACGTTGTCGCGGCTGGTGAAGACGATCGGGCGGGTCGAAGTCCCGACAGCGCTGATCCGGTTGCCGCGATTGACCGCCAGCCACGACTGGCCGGTTGCGCCATAGAGGATGACGCCCGGTTCGATCGTCAGGGTGACATTGGTGTCAGCGGTAAGCGGGGTGGTGCAGCCGACGGTCGAAGAGGTGAACGGCTGCCGTGGGGGCGGTGAAGCCGCCGTCGCAGCCGACATTGACCCGGCCGTCGATCGCATAGAGCACGCCGGCGATTTTCGGCAGCGTGCTCGACGTCCTGATCAGCGAGGGCAGCTTGCAGATGCGCCAGGTGCCGGTCGGGCCGGTGATCGTGCCGCCATCGGCCAGGCCTTGCGAATCGGCGATGGTCGGGCAACCGGCGGCTGCCGTTACTGTTCGCCGAACCGGCCGCCCGTGGGCGTCGGTGTCGGTGTCGGCGTTGGATTGTTGATGGTGATGTTGCCGCCGGTGCCCGGCGAGGCGATGTCACTCGGTCCGCAGCCAGCGAGCGCAAGCGCGCTGCAGCCGACAAGGAACAGACCCTGGATGCTTTTCACGATAATTCCCCTTGAAGGTCGAGCGACGCAGGCGATTCCGCCGTCGCAACTCGCCATCTAGGGAACCAACGTGACAGTTTGTTTTCGGTACTGTGACGGGATATGCTGACAGATTTGCGACAACTATATGACACGCAGCCTTTTTTGCCCGGCGCACAACTCGGAAGCAGGCCTGCGAAATCGCTAATGTTTCGGTTTTATGACAATGTTGCAGTTTTGTTGCAGTCCAGTCTGCTCGGAGGCATAACTTTCCCTCATGTCGAAGAGGATTTGGGGAGAATTTGGATGTCCGCAGCTCTGCTGATTGCCGGTGCGTTGCTGGCGCAAAGCGCGCTTCCAGTCGTGACAGTTACCGGCGAAGTTGGTCGCACCGGAACCGAGCGCGTCGATGTCGCCTATGATGAATTGAGCCAGGGCCGCAACACAGATGCTATTGCGCGCCTCACCCGGAATCGCGAACTCGCTGCCGATGATCCTGCGGCCATGATCAATCTCGGAGCCGCCTATGTGCGGACCGGAAGGGATGGCGAGGCGCGGCGCGTGCTATGCAAGGGCGATCGCCAGCCGCGAGCATTATGATCTCGAACTGGCGAATGGCCAGTGGATGAATTCGCGCCAGGCGGCTCGCAAGGCCAATGCGCTTCTCCGGACCCGGCAAACACTGGCCCTCGCGCCGCGCAACTGACCTTCGCCGGGTTCTTCGGTCGCACCTGAACCAGGAAGCGAAGCGATGCGCCAGGTTCGCGTTCTGAACGGGGACCGTCATAGAGTTGTCATCTAACTTGCTCATCGCGCTCTCACGGAGGGCGCGATGAGTCGCTTTGGTCTGGTTGATTCGCTAGTGACAGGTGTTGCGGTTTCGCTGTTGGCGATGCCTGCTGCCGCCATGGCCGATGTCCTCGAGATCGGCGTAGGCGGGCCTGTCTGGGTCGCAGGCGGGCCAATCGCTGCCGCAGTCGGCGCAACCGAAGCGAATGCAGCCGATGCCGTTGCTTTTGCGCCAGCCAACCCGCAAACTTCCGCCATTACGCAAGTCGCAGATACCGCCGGCCCGGCGCAGTGGCGCGGGCGGGTCGCCGAGCTGGCGGCAAAATACGACATCAGCCCGTCGCTGCTCGAAGCCCTGGTCTGGCAGGAAAGCCGCTGGAACACAGGTGCCGTTTCACCAGTAGGCGCGCGCGGCCTGGCCCAGCTGATGCCGGGAACCGCGCGGCAGCTGGGGGTCAACCCACACGATCCTTCCGCCAATCTCGAAGGCGGCGCGCGCTATCTGCGGGAGCAGCTCGATACTTTCGGCGGTAATCTTGAAAAGGCGCTCGCCGCCTACAACGCCGGCCCGGGACGCGTGCACCGCGCGGGCGGCATTCCCCGCATCCGCGAGACCCAGAATTATGTCAGCGCGATCCTGTCGCGGCTGTCCCAACCCGTCCGGAGATAATTATCATGCGTAACAACCGACCTTTCGCCCCCTTGGCCGCGCTGCTCGCACTGGTTCCGCAAGCCGCAATGGCGCAGGGCGTCGATCCGCAGGGCTCGGGCCCGATCGTCGCGGCGCTTGGCTGGTTGCAAGGCACGCTGCTGGGCAATGTCGCGACAGCTGTTGCGGTGATGGCGGTCGCCGCGGTCGGCTTCATGATGCTGACCGGCCGGATGAACTGGCGCTTCGGCGCGACCGTGATCCTGGGCTGCTTCATCCTGTTTGGCGCGGGCGCGATCGTTACGGGCATCCAGTCCGCAGCAGCGGTAGGCTGACGGCAAGTGGAACTGCTGCGCTATCCGGTCCATCGCGCACTGACGCGGCCGCAGATGTTTGCCGGCGTGACCTACAGCTTCTTCGTCATCAACGCGGCGCTGACCACCGAGATATTCCTCATCACCAAGAGCTTTCTCGCCCTGCCCGTGGCCTTGGCGATCCATGCGGCGGGCTATCTCGCCTGCCTGCGCGAGCCGCGCGTGTTCGATCTGTGGATCACCAAGGTCAGCCGCTGCCCGCGGGTGAGGAACTGGCAGCTCTGGGGCTGCAACAGCTACGCGGCGTGAAGGAGCGCGGAAAATGAAACTGTTCACGCGCGATACCGCCGGAACTAAGAGCAGGGGACTCGCCCGCAAGGAAGCCCATGCCGGCGAGCGTTTGCCCTACCTCTCGTTCGCCGATGAGAACGTCGTGCTGTTGCGCGACGGTTCGTTGATGCTCTCGCTGCTGGTCCCCGGCCTCTCGTTCGAGACGGCGGACAGCGCGGAGCTCAACGCCCATACCGCGACGCGCGAAGTGCTGCTGCGCAGCGCGCTCGATGCGCGCTTCGTGCTCTATCATCACGTCATCCGCCGCCGCGTCCATGTCGAACTGGAGGCCCAGTTCGATGATCCGATTGCCGCGCATATCGATGCCGGCTGGCGCGAGAAGCTGAGCCACGGCGCGCTCTATGTGAACGATCAATTCGTCACGCTGGTGCGCCGCCCGGCGCGCGGCAAGGCCGGCTGGGCCGAGCGTGCGAGCCGCTGGATGAAGCGCGGTGGCCAAGCACGGTCGAGGCCGATCCCGGCGATATGCGCGCACTGCGCGCCGCCGCCGGTTCGCTGGTAGCATCGCTGTCGAGCTATGGCGCGCGGCTGCTGGGCGATTACCAGGGTGCAAGCGGCACCTGTTCGGAAGTGCTCGAACTGCTTTCGACGCTCTACAACGGCGAGATGCGCCCGGTGCGACGTCCCGGGGAAGCCGCCGATCTGGGCCGGATGCTGCCTTACAAGCGCGTGAGCTTCGGCCTTGACGCGATCGAGCAGCGCGGAGCGGAAGGCTGCACCTTTGCCGCACTGCTCAGCCTCAAGGACTACCCGGACAGCACCGCGCCGGGTCTCACCGACGCGCTGCTGCGCCTGCCCTGCGAGATGGTGCTGTGCGAAAGCTATGCACCGAGCGACCGCCAGCTCGCGCGGGAGCGGATCGACCTGTCGATCCGGCGGCTCAAGTCCGCCGACGAGGAAGCCATGGCCGAGCGCCGCGAGATGGCTTCGGCGCGCGATGCGCTGGGGGTCGGCGCGGTCGGTTTCGGCGATCATCATCTGTCGGTGCTGGTGCGTTCGGACCGGCTCGATGCGCTCGACGAAACCATCGCCGCCTGCGCTGCCGCACTGTCGGACGCGGGCGCGATCGCGGTGCGCGAGGACGTCAATCTTGAACCCGGCTTCTGGGGCCAGTTCCCTGGCAATGAGGCCTATCTCGTGCGCCGCGCGCTGATCTCCAGCGCCAACATGGCCTGCTTTGGCTCGCTCCACGGCTTCGCACTGGGCCAGGCCAGCGGCAATCATTGGGGCGAGGCCGTCACGCTGCTGCAAACCACCAGTTCGACGCCGTTCTTCTTCAACTTTCATAGCGGCGACCTCGGCAACTTCACCGTAATCGGCCCGTCGGGTTCGGGCAAAACTGTGGTGATGAACTTCCTCGCCGCGCAAGCGCAGAAGTTTTCGCCGCGCACCATCCTGTTCGACAAGGATCGCGGAGCCGAAGTCTTCGTGCGCGCCATCGGCGGGACCTACTCGCGCATTGCTGCCGGACATCCCACCGGGTTCAACCCGCTGTCGCTGCCCGACAGCCCGGCGAACCGCGCCTTCTTGCGCGACTGGCTGGGCGTTCTGCTCGCCGCCAAAGGCCCCGAGGAACTGGCGAGCATCGCCGGTGCGATCGATGCCGCCTATGCCAACGATCCTTCGCTGCGCCGCCTGTCGCACTTCCGCGAATTGCTCGCCGGCAGCCGCCGCCCCGAACCGGGCGACCTCGCCAGCCGGCTCGACGCCTGGCTGGCCGACGGACTCTACGGTGCGGGCGAGCACGGCTGGTTGTTCGACAATGCGGAAGACAAGCTCGATCTTTCCGCCAGGACGCTTGGCTTCGACATGACCGCGCTGCTTGAGACCCCGCGTTTGCGCACGCCGGTGATGATGTATCTGTTCCACCGCATCGAGGAACGCCTCGACGGCGAGCCGACGATGATCCTGATCGACGAGGGCTGGAAGGCGCTCGACGACGAGGTCTTCGCCGCGCGCATCCGCGACTGGCTGAAGACCCTGCGCAAGCGCAACGCTCTCGTCGGTTTCGCCACGCAAAGCGCCCGCGACGCGCTCGACAGCCGAATTTCGACCGCGCTGGTCGAGCAGACCGCGACCATGCTGTTCATGCCCAATGCGCGGGCGCGGGCCGAGGACTATTGCGAGGGCTTCGGCCTGACCGAGCATGAGCTCGATGTCATCCGCACGCTCCCGGCGCACAGCCGCTGCTTCCTGATCCGCCAGGCCGATGCTTCGGTGGTGGTGCGGCTCGATCTGTCCGGCATGCCCGGCGTGCTGACCGTGCTTTCGGGCCGCGAGAGCGTGGTGCGGCGGCTCGATGCACTACGCGCCGAATATGGCGATGCGCCCGCTGGCTGGTATCCGGCGCTGACCGGCGAGAGCTGGCCAGGCGAGATCGACGACGACGCACCGCTGTGGGTCGAGGCTGCCGAATGAACACCTGCGACACTCTTGTTGCCCAGGCCACCGCCGGTGCCGCACCGGCGCTGCGCGCGGTCGACTGCATGGCCAATGAGGCCGCCGCCGGAACTTTCGGGCGGCTGTTCGGAACCGGCGGCGCGATGGCCCCGGCGCTGACGATCATCCTCACGCTCTACATCGCCTTCTTCGCCATCTCGCTGCTCACCGGGCGCAGCCGCATCGGCATCTCGGCGCTGACGCCGCGGATGATGACGCTGGGCCTGGTGCTGACTTTCGCCACCAGCTGGGCCGCCTATCAGGGCGTCGTCTGGAACCTCGCCACCGGCGCGCCCGACCAGATCGCCGGGGTGCTGATGGGTGCAAGCGGTTCTGCGACGCAGCTCTTCGCCGACCGTATCGACATGGTCTTCGCCGCCATCGCCCAGGCTGCCGCCGGGCCAGGTGTGGCACAGGCCGCCGGGCAGGCTGTCAGCCAGGCCGCCTCAGGCAGCTTCACCCCCGGCAATCTGATGTGGATTTCGGCGCTGCTGCTGTTGCTAGCCACGGTCGGCGTGCTGGTGACCGCGCGGATCGCGCTGGCGGTGCTATTGGCGATCGGGCCGGTGTTCGTCGTCTTTGCGCTGTTTCCCGGCACTCGCGGCCTGTTCGTCGGCTGGCTGCGCGGCGTGGTGCTGACTGCGGTAACGCCGCTGTTCGCGGTGCTTGGCGGCGGCTTCATGCTCGAGCTGGCCGTGCCGGTGGTCTCCAGCCTGCGCGGGGCGGAAGGCATCGACGGGCGCGCCGCCATGGCGCTGTTCATGATCGCCGCCGTCCACGTCGCCTTGATGGCGATGGTGCTGAAAGTGGCGGGAACCATGGTGTCGTCGTGGCAGGTGTTCGGCCTCGCGCCGGATAAGAGCCATGTTGAGGGCCGCACTGCGCCGGAGCCGGTTGCACAAGCCATTGCTGCTGGCGCACTTCCAGCAACACATGGCGCCGCTGCCTCGCCAAGCCGCCGCGCGCCGGTCCTGGTCGCCACCAGCGATGCCGCCATGCAAAGCGTCAGCGGCCCGGACAACGCGCCAGTTCATTCGCGTACCAGTCAAACGGTCATCACCCAGATGCCCGGCACCGCATCCAGCCTGCCGCCGCTGCCTGCCCGCCGGGCGCGCGGCATCGGCAGCCGCTTTGCCCCCCGCCCCAACCCGCCACGGGAGATGCTTCGATGATCCGGCCCCAGATTTCAGCCGTGACCCTAGCCGCCGCAATCCTGCTCGCCGCTTGCGCCGCGCCAGCGCTCGCCCGCGACACCCGACTGGTCTCGCATCGCTACAGTGCCGACGAAGTGGTGCGCATCGAAGGCCGCGCCGGGGTGCAGGCAACCATTGCCTTTGCCGACGACGAGCACATCGAGAACGTCGCTATCGGCAATTCGAACAGTTGGCAGGTGACGCCGAACAAGCGGGCCAACCTGCTGTTCGTCAAGCCGCTCGCTGAGCGTGCGCGCACCAATCTGACGGTGATTACCGACCGGCGCAGCTATTACTTCGATCTCATCGCCGCACCGGGCGGAAACGCGCTCTACGTGCTGCGCTTCACCTATCCCGACGAACCGAAAGCAGCCACGGCACAGCAGTCCGGCACCGGCGGGATCACCGACGCCGAGGCCGAGGCCATGACTTCGAAGCCGGTGCCGGTGCCGGTTCCCGCGTCGGTCGATCCGGCCACGCTCAACTTCGCCTGGCGGGCCAAAGGCGAGAACAGGCTGATCCCCGCCCGCGTCTATGACGACGGCGCTTTCACCTTCCTCGCCTGGGCCGCCGGAACGCCGATACCGGCCTTCCTGGAGCGCAACGAAAAGGGCGAGGAAGGCCCGGTCAACTTCGCCGTGCGCGGCGACGTCATCGTCATCGACGGCGTCCCCGCGACGATCGTGCTGCGCTCGGGCAAGAATGCCGCGACGCTCGAAAACAAGGGGCCCGCGCGCAAGCCTGCCGCAGTTCCCGCACCTGCTGCACTAGCTGCCGCCAGCCCCGCCGCCGATCCGGCCCAGCCCGATCCAGCCCGATCCGGGGGAGAATAGACCGTGCGCCTCAACCGCAAACTGCCCGAACGCCGCGATCCCGCCAATGATGCCGACCCGCGCGAACATATGGGCGCGGAGATCATCGATCTCGCCACGCGCAATGTCTTGCCCGCCGTCGCCACGCGCAAGCCGCGCTCCGATGCCATGGGCCTTGCCGCCGGGGTCGCGATTGTCGCGGCGCTGGGTGCGGTAACCCTGTGGAGCATGGATACCGCCCGTAGTGTGCGGCAGCCGCTGCCGCAGCCCGCTACCGCCGCGCCGGTGCAAGCCGCGCCCGCCGTTCCGCCGCAAGCGATCACCCCGGCACCCGGCGCAGTGCCCGCTGCCCCGCCGCCGCAGTCCGTGCTCGCCGCGCCGCCGCAATCGGCCCCCGCCCCAGCGGCGGCCCCGGCCAGTAACCCGCATGCCTCGCCGACCATCCTGTTCGACGCCAGCGCGCTGCCTTCGCCGCTGATCGCCCCGGCATTGCCTGCCGGACAGACCGCGCCCGGCGGCAGCGGCAACAGCAACGACGATTTCGCCAGCCGGATCGGCGGGGTTGGCGGCCAGTCGGCCACCGCGACCGCGGCGATCGATCCCAAGACCACAGTGACCCAGGGCACGCTGATCCCGGCGGCGCTGGAAACCGCCATCGATACCGATGTGCCGGGCTATGTCCGCGCCATCGTCAGCAGCGACGTGCGCTCCTACGACGGCACCCGGGTGCTGGTGCCGCGCAGCTCGCGCCTGATCGGCCAGTACAAGAGCGGCCTCGCGGCAGGGCAGAAGCGCGCCTATGTCATCTGGACCCGGTTGATCCGGCCCGATGGCGTGTCAGTCAACATCGGCTCGCCCGCTGTCGGCTTCAACGGCGCGACCGGGCTTGGCGGCAAGGTCAGCACGCACTTTTTCGAACGGTTCGGCTCGGCCATGCTGCTTTCGGTAGTTGGCGGGCTGTCGGCGCTGGGCGGCAATGCCGGGGTGATCATCGGCGGCAGCGGCCAGACAGCAGCGGCGGCGGCGGTCGGCCAGTCAGGTCAGATCGGCCCGACGGTGCGGGTGCGTCCGGGCGAGCCGATCCGGGTGTTCACCGCGCGCGATCTCGACTTCTCCAAAGTGACGACAGAGTAAAAGTCCGTGACTGCGGACATTCATCCCTTGCCGGTTCTGGCCGCAGCAGGCGGAGCGCCCGCGCCGCGCAGTGTTTATCTCGACGCTTATCTCGCCCCGTTTCGCGAGTGGCTTGATCGCGAGACGGTAACCGAAATCCTGGTAAACCAGCCCGGCGAGCTGTGGATCGAAGACGCCGCACTTCCGGGGATGCAGCGGATCGAACTGCCAGCTATCGACGAGCAACTGATGCAACGGTTGGCCGAACAGGTCGCCCGCATCAGCCATCAGGGCGTCAACCGCGAGCACCCCCTGCTCTCGGCCACACTACCGGATGGTGCGCGAATCCAGCTGATCGGCCCGCCCGCCACCCGCAGCCACTGGGCCATGGCGATCCGCCGCCACCGGCTGATCGATCTGCCGCTCGATGCCTATGATCGCGGCCCGGTGGCGAGGCGCACTCCCTCCCCCATGCCCGACGCCGAGGAACAGCCGATCGCCTATCTGCGCGAGGCCATCGCCCGCCGCCGGACCATCCTCATCTCCGGCGGCACATCGACCGGCAAGACCACTTTCCTCAATGCCATGCTGCGCGACATCCCGCCGCACGAGCGCCTCGTGCTGGTCGAGGACACCGCCGAACTGAAACTCCCCGGCGCCAACGGCGTGGGGCTGATCGCGGTCAAGGGCGAGCTTGGCGAGGCCAGGGTTTCGACCGACGATTTGCTTCAGGCCGCCTTGCGCCTTCGCCCCGACCGGATCGTGCTGGGCGAGCTGCGCGGGCGAGAAACCGTCAGCTTCCTGCGCGCGATCAACACCGGCCACCCCGGTTCATTCTCCACCATCCACGCCAACACGCCGCGCGGCGCGCTTGAACAGATCGCGCTGATGGCCATGCAGAGCGCCATCGGCCTGACCCGCGCCGAGACGCTGGAATATGCTGCATCGGTGATCGACGTCGTCGTCCAGCTCGACCGGGTGGATGGCCAGCGCGGGATTGCGGATATTGCCGAGGCGAAGAGCCTGCTCGTTTAGGATTTCTCCGAGTCCCAAGGTTGCAGAGGTCTAGCTGCGATTACACCGGCTGGTCGGAAAAGCGCCGCCAAGGTCCGTTGATCGCCAGAGTCCGGCCCGGAGAATAGGCGTTGACGAACAGCGTTTCGCCATCGGGCGAGAAACAGGCGCCGGCCAGCTCGGTCGGGGCATTGAGACGGGCGATGGTGTAGAACTTGCCTGCCGGGGTCACGCCCTTGAGGTGGTTGATCGCAGTGCCGGTGCGATCCTCGCAGACGATCAGGTGCCCCCAGGGAGCGACGGCGATGTTGTCGGCATAGTCCATCAGCAAAGGATCGGCCGATTCGGCGAAGAGTTCGAGACTGCCGCCATCGCCGTTCCCCGGCCTGTATCTGAAAATCTGGCCATGGCGCCGATCCCCGCCCGATGTGCAGGTGAAGAAGAATTCGCTGGTCCCATCCGGCGCAAGGCCGATGTGAATGCCCTCGCCGCGAGCAAAGCGCACGGCACCCGCAGCGTGGCCCTGCAGGCGCAGATCGTCTTGCGGGCTTTCGACATCGTCGCAGTCGATCCAGCGAACGGAGTGGCGCACGCCGACCTCGATTGTCTTCGCCTTCCAGTTGCGGCTGTCGGCAGCCAGTGACGCATCGGCAAAGGCCAGCGCCTGCAGCCTGCCGCCCTGGCCAAGCTGGCCTCTGGAAGCGGGCAGGAAGCGATAGAGCAAGCCGTCGTCGCGGTCTTCGGTGAGATAGACAATGCCGCTGGCCGGATCGACTGCCGCCGCTTCGTGGCGAAAGCGGCCCATCGCCTTGAGCGGCACCGGATCGGCCAGCCCGCGCCGCGCTGCGGGCACTTCGAACACCCAGCCGTGGCTCGTCTGGGTTTGGGGCGCCGTCAGCGTCGTTTCTTCGCAACTCAGCCAGCTGCCCCATGGGGTGATGCCGCCGGCGCAATTGACCGCAGTTCCCGCCAGCGAGAGATACTCCATTTCGCTGCGCCGCGATCGCAGATTGTAGACCAGCGTTGTCGTGCCGCCCGGCAGCACGCGGCCTTTGCTGTCGCGACCGAAAACCGGCAGTTGCGCCAGCCGTTCTTCGCGCTTTTTTGCACCACCGCTGGGACCGGCGGCATTGTCGCCCGGCTTCAATTCGTGGTTGCGGATCAACGCCACGCGGTTGCCGCCCAGCGGAATGCAGCCCATCCCGTCAAACTTGCCGGGGGTGATGAAACCATCGGCCATCGCCGCGCCCTCGCGCGAAATCACGCGATAGGAAAAGCCGGTCGGCAGGTCGAAGAATCCGGCAGGATCGCGCCGCAGGGCCCCGTAGCCAGTGACTTCGTTACGGTAAGTTGCGGTCTGGGCCGCGCAAGATGCCGAGCCCGCTCCGGCCATGGCAAGCGCGGTGAGGCTGGCTGCGCCAAAATGCCTGCGGGTGAAAATCATCGGCGCGTGCTCCTGCCTTGCCGCCTTAGCGCATCGGCAATTTTGGACCAGGGCACCAGCTTGAAATTCTGCGCGGCGGGGCGATTGTCGCCATCCTGCGCGACGAACAAGCCGCCAGGGAACTTGCTGCCGAAACTGCCGCCCGACAAAGCAATGCCATCGGTCTCCTCGGTCGCGCCGAGCGCACCGGTGGCAATGCGGAAGCGCCCGGCGGGCTGCATCTGGGGGAGCGAATAGAGCGCATAGGCATTGTCGCCCTGGCTCGACGCCACCAGCCAGCCGCCGCGCTTGCCCTTCGGCAGCAGCGCCAGCCCTTCGACATCGGCGACCAGTTGCGTTCCATCGACCGGCGCGGCCAGGCGTCCGGCGATGGGGCCATCCGGCCTCGCGTCGAACGCCCAGATGCCGCGATCTTCCTCACCGACATAAAGCGTCTGCGTGCGGCTATCCGCGACGCAACCTTCGGATTGGGTGGCGAGCGACAGGCTGCGCACTATCGCGCCGGTGGCTGAGGCTTCGGCGATATCGAGACGGATCTGGTGAACCGCGCCGTGTTTGAGCACCGAAAAGGCGTATAGCTGCCGCCCGCTGCGCATCAGGCATACGCCATAGGCCTCGCCCGCCCCGCCAGCGACCGCGCCCAGCGGCGCCAAAGCGCCGGTCTTCGTATCGAGCCGGTAGAGCTGGAGCCGGGCATTTGCCTCGTCGTTGCGGTCGCTGGCGACGACAATCACGCCGCGCCGCCCAAGGTCGATCAGATCGACATTGTTGAGCCGCCCGGCCTCGGTGAAATGCCGCACCGCGCCATCTAGGCCATAGACATAGAGCCCCGCCTTCTTGTCGGTGGCGACGATCAGGCTTTGCGACGGACGGCGCGGATTGCGCCAGATCGCCGGATCGTCGGCGGCATCGGCATTGGCGGTGCCGACCGGAACAGTTTCCGCCGTCGCCGTGACGTTCGCAGTCTGGGCAAGCGCTGCTGGGGCGCAAATTGCTGCACACGCAGCTCCGAGCGCACCGACAAACCGCCGCCGCATCAGAAGTTGAACCGCACGCCGCCCGTGAAGCGCCGCCCGAAGCGTTCCCATTCGATGGTCTGGACATCAGTGAACGGCGTGGGCGTTCCGGTCGCGGTCAGCAAATTGCCGGGTTCGGAATAGCGGCGGCCTGGCTTGTTGAGCAGGTTGGTGGCATCGAAATAGATCTCGAAGTTCTTGTTGATCGCATAGCGCGCCGAGAAATCGAGCTCGTCGTCTGCCGCCCAATAGGTGTCGCCGCCATCGGTGAGCGTCATCGGCGATGCCATCCAGCCAGGTGCTGCGGCGCTGATATTGCAGGCGCAGCGACAGGCCGTATTTCTCGTAATAGGCACCGAGATTGTAAACCACGTCCGAAGTGCCCGGCAGCCGCACCTTGCGGGCGCGGGAGTCACGGCGATGGCCGGATCGAGCACCCTTGGCTTGGTCACTTCGCTGTTGTTCAGCGTGAGATTGGCGCTGACGCCGAAGCCGCCCATCCAGCCGGGCAGGCCGAGGTGTTCGGTCCAGGGTTCGAGCTGCAGCTGCGCCGCCGCCTCAAAGCCATAGATGCGGCCGCCGCCGCCATTGGTGATGCCCGGAATAGGCATAGCCCGAACGGTCGATACCATTGCTGTCGAGCGCGTCCGAGCCGAAGGTGCGGCGTTTGGCGATAGAGCACATCCTGCACCTTCTTGTAGAATACGCCGGCCATCAGATAGCCCTGCGGGCGCGACATACCATTCGAGATAGCCATCGAGGCCCCAGGCACGTTCGGGCTTGATCGCGGGATTGCCGCCCGAAATCGTCTGGTTGGTGTCGCTCACCGTCACGTTCGGGCGCAGCTGGTCATAGTCGGCGCGCGCCGCGCCGGTGTTAAACGAGAAGCCGCAGCTTCTTGGTGTCGTCGAGGTTGTAGTTGACGTGCAGGCTGGGGAAGACCAGCGTCTGGCTGGACTCCGCCGTCACCGGGCCGGTCACTCGTGCCAACTGTGGCCACGCGCGATACCGCGGTTCTTGATGTGCTCGACCCGGACGCCGCCGAGCAGCGAACCCCAGTCGTATTTGACCGTGCCCATCAGGAAGCCGGCGTAGATCTGCTCGCGCACGTCGTAGATGTTGGCGGTGTTAGGGGTGAACGGAAAGTTGGCCGGGCGGCATCGGAGGCAGCGCGCATTTTTGCCTGTCGAAATAGCGGAAGGTGTAATCCATCGGGATCTTGCCGAGGAACGCCTGATCGAGCGAGAACTGGTTGTAATCGGTGGGAATGCCGATGGTGGCGAACTGCGCGGCAGTGTTCAGCAGGATTTGCGATTCATCGACCACCTTGGTGCGCTGATCGAACTGGAAACCCAGCTTAAGTGTCGCTTCGCCGCCCAGCAGGCCCATTTCGCGGGCGACAACCAGCTTGCCGGTATAGGCCTTGGTCGTATCGACCGCGTCGAGCACGTAAAGCGAAGTCGAGCGGCTTGGTGAAAGTGTCGATGGCGGTAACGGCAGTCCCGGCCTGGAAGCGCGTCGGGCTAGCCAATTGCAGCGTGGTGAACAGTTGCAGCCGCGAGCGATTGGGATCGCTGAAATCATAGGCGACGGTCGGGCGCAGCGTGCGCGTGCCAGGGCTGTCCCAAGTGGTCTCGCCGGTTACCGAGCGGTCATCCTTGGATTCGGTGAAATTGCCCAGCCACGACAGCTTCCAGCTCTCGCCGAACTCATGGTCGCCGGCCAGGGTGTTGGTGAAGATCGACTGGCGGAAGGCGCGCAGGGTCGAGCGCTGGCGGATATCGACGCCGTAAACCGTGCCCTTGAACTGGGTGTTGCCGGTGCAGATGTCGGCATAGCCCGAGGTTGTCGGGGTCGGATTGATTGCCGTGTCGCAGGTCGCTGTATTGGCGATCAGATCGCCCTGGCGGTCGTCGAGGTCGAAGCGGTAGTTGTCGCGGGCCTCGTCGTCGGTGAAGATGGTATAGACCGAGCGCAGCGAGACAGTGTTGGCGCTGTCCGGCTTCCAGTCCAGCCGGCCGGACACTGACCAGTTCTTGCGGGTGAGCCGGTAGAGCTTGTTCTCAGCTTCATGCGCCCAGAAGCGGCTGGCGCTGCCGGGACGGGTGTCCTGAGCGACCCGTTCATAATCGACCTCGAAATTGTCGGTGATCATGTCGCGCTTGTAAAAGGTGCCCGAAACCAGCACGCCGATTTCGCCATCGCCCGCCTTGAAGCGGTTTGAGAGCACCAGCGAGCCTTCGTATTCGCTGCGATTGCCCAGTTCGGCCTTGCCCGCGCCCAGCTTGCCGGCGGCGTGGAAGCCCGGATAGTCGAAGGCCGAGCGGGTGATGACGTTGACGTTGCCCGAGACGGTTTCACCCGGCATGTCTGGCGTCACCGCCTTGGCGACGACGATTTGCGAGGCGATTGCCGAGGGGATCGAATCGTACCGTGAATCGCGCCCTTCGGGGCTGACGACATTGATCCCGTCGAAGCTCAGCGTCGTCCAGTAATTCGGCGCGCCGCGCAGGCTGATATAGCGCGCCTGGCCCTGGTCGCGCTCAATGGCGAGGCCGGGCAGGCGGCTGGCGGCCTGGGCGATGTTCTGATCGGGCAGGCGGCCGACCGAATCGGAGGCAGCGACCGAGACCAGCGAATCCGAATTCTTTTGCACTTCCAGAGCCGCAGCCTCGGACTCGGCGATGGGGCGCGAGCCGCTGACGACGATTTCGGCCTCGGCATCAGCCTCTTCGGCCAGAGCGGGGGTCAGAGGTGCCAGCGAAGCCGCACCGCAAAGCAGCAGCGTGCGGATCGAAACGGTCTGGGTCGATTTGACGCGCGCGAAGAAAGTCATGTTTCTGGCCCCTGAATTGGTCTGGTTTCAAGCGGTCAGTTAGGTGTCGGTCGTGACTCTATCGGGTCAGATTTACTGCTATTTGCAGACGGATTTGCGACGCTTTGGCTACACAAACACCTACCCTTGGGGTGGACCGCGAAATCGCGGTCAGCGAGGCTTCTCCAGCATGAGCGGCGGCAATTGGGCGGAAGGCAGGGCCGCTTTCATGATCCGCGCCAGGGTCGGGGCGATCGCCCGCATGTCGATCTCGCCAAGGCTGCGCGCCGCCGGAATGCCCTTGCCCAGCAACATGAACGTCGAGCGCATCTCGGGGTCTGCCGGGAAATAGCCATGCATGCCCTTGTATTTCGCCGGGCCCGCCAGCGGAGCGGCGGCGCCCTTGAAGCCGCCAGCCAATGCGCCTTTGCCCAAGTTCACATAGAACGAGGCCTGGGGATTGCCGCCCATGCCGGCGATCTCCGCACTATCGGCCACGCTGGCAATCCGCGCCGCCGGGTCGGCTTTCAGGCGATCGAGCACGCCGCGCACGCGGCCTTCGAGTTCGCTGTCCTCCGGCCTCGCGAGCACTACCGCGATAGAGCCTCCCGATGGCCAAGGCATGGCGTCCCATTCGCTGACCTTGCCCTCAGCGTCGAGCCGGATCAGACCGGCGTCGATGAACGGGCGGAACAGGTTGATCTCGGTATCGGTGGCCGAGAAGCCATGATCGCTGACAATCGCGATCACGGCATCGGCATGGGCCTTCTGCTGGGCGGCGACCAGTTCGCCGACCTTGCGGTCGATCCGTTCGAGCACCGCATGGGCCTCGGGCGTGCCGGGGCCAAAGGCGTGCTGCTCGTGGTCGAGCGCGGTGAGATAGACAGTGATCAAGCCCGGCTTCTCGCGCTCGATCAGGCGAACGGCGAATTTGGCGCGGGTCTCGTCGCCTGCGATGCTCTCGTCGATCCCGGCAGCATGTGATAATGCGCCGAGACAAATGCGCGCGCGCCGTCCGCGCTGCCGATCCCCGCGCGGACGAAACCGCGCAGGGTGTTTTCCGTGCCGTAAGTTACGTTGGCATCGATGCCGAGCGCGTCGGCCGGATCCATCGAGTTGAACTGGACGGTGCCGCCCAGATTGTTGGTCGATTGCGTGGTGATCGAACCCGATCCCTGCGATACCAGCGTCGAGCCGATGTTGTCGGGCGAGATCGCGCGGCCGATGTGCAAGCCGTTATGATTACCATAGGTCATGTCGCCGAGCGGGATGCCGTCGAGGTTGAAACCGAGCTGGCTCTGGCTGAAGCCGCGAATGGTGATGCGGGTCGACCATTCGTAGTTGCCGAAAGGATCGGCCGACTGGAAGTTGACGCTGGGCAGCTTCTCGATCGCGCGGAACGGGCTGGAGCCGGGCGCGAGCAGCGCGATCTCGGCGGCCTGGACTTCCTGCACCTGGCGGGTCTGGCCAGTGCCGAAAACGACAATGGCATCGCCTTCCGCGCCGCTTTCGTCTGCGACCGCAGGCAAGCCTTGGGCAAGGGCCGGAACTGCTGCGATCACGGCGGTCGTGGCGAGAAGTATGGTTAATAGGCGCATCGCTGATTCCCTCATTCTGCTTGTTGCAGTGCAGCGTTAGCCCTCCCTTGTTTCATCAATATTCGATTCGGCTGACGGCCTGCGGTCTGCGGCATGACGGCATTTCGTCCAAACGGTGACGGACGATCTGCGCCACATCCGCGAACACAAAGCGCAAGCTTGCGGCATGTTGACGAAACGGATCGGACATACAGGACAGGCAGAGCCGCAGATTTCGCGCGGTTTCGCAGGCTCTCTGCTGCGCCGCATCAAAAATTCCGAAATTCATGTTGCGGTGTAACGAAATTGACGAAATCGGGACCTAGCCATGGCGCACCATTTCAGTTCTGGTCACCTCCTCCCGATCAGAACCCAGCCTGGGGGCGGACGGCGCAAGCTGTCCGCCCCCTTTTTTTTGAGCAGGACCGCCCCTGGGCATCGGCGCCTCCAGATCGTGCCCGGACTTTCGCTCGACTGACTCGCCAGGCAGCGAAAGCGCCGTGCCGTCATGCAGTTGTAACCTCAAGCATCGACGGCTCGATCCGGCCGGAGTTCCGGCCAAGGAGACGCCGGACCATGGCCAGGACATCGCCCGCCATCATCGACCGCGCAGTTGTGCGCAGCAATGCCGAACCCGCCGCCAAAATGCTCGACAAGGCATTCGCCTTCGCCTTTCGGGGGCTGGTCTATGCCCAGATATGGGAAGACCCGGTTGTCGATATGGCCGGGCTGGCGCTCAATGAAGACAGCCGAATTGTCGCTATCGCCAGCGGCGGGTGCAATGCGCTGTCCTATCTCACCGGCAATCCCCGCTCGATAACGGCGGTCGATCTCAACACTGCCCATATCGCGCTGAACAAGCTGAAGATCGCCGCTGTTCAGCACCTGCCGGACTACGAACATCTCCGCCGCTTGTTCGGCGATGCCGATCACGTGTCCAACCTTGACAGCTATCGCCGACTACTGGTCCCGTACCTCGACGAAGCGACCCGGCGCTATTGGGAGGGCCGCGACCTGATCGGTCGCCGCCGGATCAAGGGCTTCACCAGCGGCTTCTACAAGCGCGGCATGCTGGGCGGGTTCATCGGCCTCGCCCATATGGTAGCCAGGCTCTACCGGGTGGATTTGAGCTCCATACTTGCGGCGGAAACGCTTGAGGAGCAGCGGCTGGTCTTCGACGAGAAATTCGCCCCGATCTTCGAGCGCCGCTTCATCCGCTGGCTGACCGATCAGCCGGCATCGCTGTTCGGCCTGGGCATTCCGCCCGCGCAATATGAGGCCCTCGCAGGCAATGAGCGCATGGCGACAGTGCTGCGCGGGCGGCTCGAAAAGCTGGCCTGCCACTTCCCGGTCAACGACAATTATTTCGCCTGGCAGGCCTTTTCGCGCGGTTACGGGCGCAGCGCCGACCGGCCGCTTCCGCCTTATCTTCAGGAAGAGAACTTCGCGGCGATCCGCGAGCGGGCGGGCCGGATCGAAGTCTGCCATGTCAATTTGACCGAGCATCTGGCGCGCCAGCCGGACGCCAGCCTCGACCGCTATGTGCTGCTGGATGCACAGGACTGGATGGACGACCTGCAACTGACGCGCCTGTGGCAGGAGATCACCCGCACCGCCCGGCCCGGCTCGCGGGTGCTGTTCCGCACCGCCGCCGAGCCGACATTGTTGCCGGGGCGCATCCCCGATAGCGTGCTGTCGCGCTGGGATTACGCGGAAGCACAATCGGCCGAACTCGACTCGCGCGGATCGCTCGTCGATCTACGGCGGGGTACACCTCTATCTGCTGAAGTGACCGGCATGGCTACCATTGCCCCGGAACACGGCCAGCTGATGGATTCGATCTATCGCGGCCAGCGCCACATCTACGATGCCACCCGCAAATACTATCTGTTCGGCCGGGATCGCCTGATCGCCGGTCTCGATCTGCACGGGGGCGGCAGCGTGCTGGAGATCGGCTGCGGCACCGGGCGCAACCTCGCCTTGATCGCCCGGCGCTGGCCGGGCGCGCAGCTGTTCGGGCTCGATATCTCGGCGGAGATGCTCAAAAGCGCTGCTGGAAAGTTGGGCGCGCAAGCCGTGCTGGCGCGCGGCGACGCCACTGGATTCGATGCCGCCGCCCTGTTTGGCCGGGAGCGGTTCGACCGTGTGGTGCTGTCGTTCGCTACGTCGATGATCCCAAACTGGGTCGTCGCCGTGGATCGGGCGACCGAGCTGGTCGCGCCGGGCGGCGCGCTGCTCCTGGTCGATTTCGCCGACATGGATGGCTTGCCTGCACCCTTGCGGGGCTTGCTGCGGGCCTGGCTGACGCGCTTCCACGTCACGCCCCGGTCCGATCTTGCCCTCCGCGCGGCAGCAATCGCGGCGCGGCATGGTCTGGCAATCCAGTGCCATCGCGGGTTTGGCGGCTATTACCAGCTGATCGAACTGCGCGCGCCGAAGGCATAACCCTAACGCGCTGCTCCATTCAACTTGCGCTCGATTCCCGCCCACAGCGTCCGGATCGCCGCAGCGGCAGGCGAGGATGGCGCGTAAGCCGCGACAGGTTTGCGAAAGAGGCCCATCTTTTCCACCACGCTCGCCATCGGCACGATCGGCCAGTCCGGCTCGGCGGCATGAGCTTCGAAATGCAGCTTCCGGCGCGCGTCGTACATCGCGAAGACTGGCAGCACGGGGCCATGCCCGGCATGGTTGCGGCGCAATTCCTCCAGCACATCGAGCAGACCGCGCCGCGCCAGCGGCGAAGCCGTGAGCGGCACAATGATCGCATCGGCGGCGCGGATTATCTGGCTGCTGAATTCGCTGAGCACCGGCGGGCAATCGAGGATGATCCGGTCGTAGCGCTCCTGCAACGATTGGGTGAGCTTGGCCAGCCGGCGCTTCTTGCCCAGACCTGCCAGCAGACCGTCCACGGCGCGCAGACTGGGGTCCGCAGGCAGCACATCCAGGCGATCGAAAGCGGTGCGCACGACAAGGCTTTCGGGGGCCACCTCCCGCGAAAACACCGACACCGCGTCCGCTCCGCGCCGCCGGTCGATCCCCAGCAGGAACCCGCCGCTCCCTTGCGCGTCGAGATCCCACAGCAAAGTCCTGCGCGCCGAACACTGCGCCGAAGCCCAGGCCAGATTGGCGGCCAGCGTGCTTTTCCCGACGCCGCCTTTGACATTGTAAACTGCGATAACTTTCATGGCTTTGTTGCCAGTCCGCTCTTCCACCAGGCCGGCTGCCCTCCAATTTTGGCCAGTGCTTTTGCGGACCGTCTGAGCATCTTGGCAGCCTGCTTTTTGCTTGGCTTGAGCAAGTCCCCGAGCTGGACTTCCAGGCCCGCCGCCGCAATTGGCTCGACATCGGCGAAGAGATTGCCGGCGTTGCCGGCTGCCACCGCCATATCGTTCAACGCGCCAAGACTCTCCTGCAACCGGCCAAGCGTTTTCACGAAACGTTGCTTGCTTTGCCGGGCATCAAGAGCGGCGAACAGTCCAGTGAAGAACTCGGCGGCATAGCGAAGTTTTTTGACTTCGATGCGCAGCGCATGCCGCTCGCTGACTGGCATTTTCGCCAAGCGTTTGTGCTTCCGGCCCAGTTTAGGGGCGTGCTTCGTCAAGCAATGGGCGGCAAATTCTCGCAAGGGCTCGTTGGCCGCCACGCGGCGCAACGGGCGCCAGGCATTAGTCGGCCCCGCGATCAGCACCGGCACCGGGTTGGCGGGATCGATCAGCCTTTCCTTGACCGGCTCTTCGCCATAAAGCTCCTCGCCCCAGGCCATCAGCTTGGGGTCGATGATCCCGCGAAAATGCAGCACGCCATCATCGTCCCAGCGCTGGCGCAGGGCTTCGTCGCCGCCCAGCTGGGGGGTGCTGTCGCCGAGGAGGGCGCATTCGATCGTGTCTGTCTCCATCGGGCACTGCCTCAAAAGCAAAGTTCCTAGCGCCGCACCAGCCCTTTCGGCTTCACCACCCCCAGGTCGAAATGCGTCACCACCCCCGGCGGCGCGTCGCACACCTGCGGCACTACGGTGCAGCCCACCAGCCCGGTCCAGGGCAGACCGAGGAACGGATGCCGCCCATCCGCGTCCTGCTGCCCCATCAGCTGGCACTCCAATGGCGGATCGCCGTGCAGCCGCACGCGGTACATCGCCTCGCCGGTCTCCCAGACCGGGTCGATGTCCTGTCCCAGCTGCCAGTAGAAGTGATAGACGATCAGCGGCGCGCCGCCCGACCAGGCGGTCCATTCGTAGTGCTGGCCGCCGCAGGTGCCGGCCTTCACCTCGCCGAATTCGTGCTTGATATCCTTGAGCGCCTTGGCCACCTCGAACTTGACCGTGACGTTTTCGATCTCAACGCCCAGCGCCTCGGCGATCATCGCCATCGAGCTGTAGAAGAACTTGTAGGTCTCCGGAGAGCGTCGCGGGTTGGCCAGCAGTTCTTCCGGGTCCATGCCGAAGCCCATGATCTCGGTATAGATCATCGGGTTGCGCACCTTGTCGATCACTTCGGAGACCTCTACGCAATCGACCCGGTTCATCAGCCGCAGCAGGGTTATCGGCAGGATGTCGCCGGAAAAGCCGGGATGAATGCCGCAGCCGTGGAAGCTTGTACCGCCCGCTTTGCACGCCGCCTCGACCCGCGCGGCGTCCTCGGGAATCCATTTGTTGGGCAGGAACGGCCCGGCGGGCGAGACGACATTCTTGCCGCTGGCGAGCAGGCGGCAGACCATGTCGATCGGCGGAGTCATCATGCTGGGCGCGAACAGCACGCAGTCCGCGTCCATCGCCAGGATCGCGTCCTCGTCATTGGTCGCCAGCACCCCGGTCTTGCCCAGGCCGACCAGATCGCCGGCGTCCTTGCCGACTTTTTCGGGGTTGGTGACGTAAACGCCGACAAGTTCGGTCACCGGGTTCTCGATGAAATATTTGAGCGCGGCCGAGCCGACGACGCCGGTGGCCCACTGGATGACGCGGTATGTTTTCTTGGGCATATCGGTTCCTCTCTCCGGGCGTTATGACAAATTCCTATCATTCAACCTACAAGAGCCCCTCCCCGGCAGGGAGGGGGAATTCCTTAATTCAACCCCCGCACCTGCCCGCCATCCACCCGGTAGTTCGCCCCGGTGATGAAGCCCGAAAGCGGGCTGACCAGCAGGCAGGCGACCATCGCCAGCTCGCGCGGCAGCCCCAGCCGGCCGACCGGCGGGATCTCGAACACCTGCTGCGCGGCGAACTGCTCGGCGACGTCCTCGAAGCTCATGTCGGGATCGCCGAAGCGCTGGCGTCCGAATCGCAGCACGCCATCGACCATGATGATCCCCGGCGTCAGCACATTGGCGGTGACATTCACCCCGCGCAGCGATCCGGCCAGGCTGACGGTGTAGTTCTGCAACGCCGCCTTGGCCGCCGAATAGTCCACGCCCATATAGTTCGGCTGCATCGCCACCGCGCTGGAAACATTGACGATGCGCCCGAACTTGTTCTCGACCATATCCGGCACGCAAAGCTGGCACAGCTGCACCGCGCCCAGCATGTTGGCGCGGTAGTTGGCGACAAAATCTTCGACATCGATTTCGGCAGGCTTCTTCGAAGTGTTTCCTTTGGCGTTGCCGCCGGCATTGTTGATCAGGATCTCGACATTGCCGCCCAGCGCCGCGACCGCCTCGGCATGGACGGCTGGCGGCCGCCCCCTCGCCCGACAATTCGCCGATCGCCACGCCTGCCGCGCCGATCTCCCTGGCGACCGCTTCCGCACGCTCGCGGTTGCGGCCATGGACGACGACCCGCGCGCCTTCCTCGCTCAGCATCTGCACCGTCGCCTGTCCGATGCCGCTGCTGCTGCCGGTGACCAGCGCACGGCGGCCGTTCAATTGCAGGTCCATGCTCTTCCTCTTCCCGTTCTATTATGTTCGACGCCCCGGAAGCCTTGCACCAGTGGATAAGCAACCCGCCCTGCCCCGTCAAACAGCCACGTCAAACCGCCCCTGCATTGCCGCGCGGCTGCATCGCCGTTAACCCCGGGTCAGCGGCTTTGCGCTATAGGCCCCCTCGCTCAAGCATTCCTTGCATCGCGGAGATACCGACCATGAAACCGATCCATGCCCATCCCGCCGGCATCAGGCTTTCCGGACTGGCGCTGGCGCTGCTGCTCGCGGCTTGCGGTTCCAGCGAGCCCGCGCCCGAGGCCAGCGCGACCGCCAGCGCCTCCGCCAGCGCCTCGCCCAGCCCCGAGGCGAGCGCCACGGACGAAGCCGCCAGCAGCGAGCCGGCGGAACCGTCGGACGAAGCCACCCCCAGCGAGGAAGCCTCGTCCGAACCCGCCGAAGCCCCCGAGCCAACCGAGGACCGCCCGGTCGAGGGACGCCCCGATATCACCCGCGAGCAGCTCGAAGCCGCCGTCGCCAAGCAGGCCGAGGAATAGCCGGACACGCCAGCACCCGCCCTTGCCACCGGCCCGCGAGGGCTTAAGGAAGGCAGGCTGAGCCGCGCAGGAGGGGCAGATCATGGCGAAGAAGCTTGTCTATGTCCTCAACGGGCCGAACCTGAACCTGCTCGGCCTGCGCGAGCCGGAGATCTACGGCTCGGACACGCTCGACGACATCGCCGGCATGCTCGAAGACCGCGCCCAGGCGCTGGGCTGCGCAATCGACATGCGCCAGTCGAACCACGAAGGCCACCTGATCGACTGGCTGCACGAGGCGCAAAGCAAGGGCGCGGCAGCCGTGCTGCTCAACGCCGGCGCGCTGACTCACACCAGCCTGGCGCTCTACGACGCAATCCGCTCGATCAAGGTGCCGGTGATCGAAGTGCACATCTCCAACCCCCACGCCCGCGAGGAATTCCGCCGCCACAGCTATGTCGGCATGGCGGCGAAGGGGAGCATTGCCGGGTTCGGGGCGCAGGGATACCTGCTGGCGCTGGAGGCGGCGGCGGGGTTTTAGGTGGGGGGAAGTGCGGTTATGGGGGGGTGTGGCGCGTGGCACCGTAACCCACCGCGACCTCCGGAGGCCTCAAACATGTGTTGCCTGAAGCTTGACGATTTCTTCAGATAGTGGACGCACGAATTCGATGCCGACTTGGTTGTTCCGAAACCAACGAACGATTCCTACGATCCGGGCTGTTCCCGAGATTTTAAGCGAAAGAAACTGCCCAATGCGGAACGGCCAATCGGCTGAACCAAGATTGCAGCCATGCTGGGACAAGTCGGTGAGCGGGAACATTTGCCAGCTGCCGTTACCCGTATCAACGCCGGCCTCAGAGCGAGTAGACCGGCGAACTTCCTTTCGGTAGCGCTCAGGCTTGCCATTGGCTGTTCGAACCGCTTTCTCCACGCGATCGGGAATGTGACTGTCTGGCTGTCTCAGCACCGGCGACCCAGGCTGAAAGCGATGACCCCAAGCGCGACCCCAAGCGCGACGGCTAGAATTGCCTCTGCGGATTTGCCCTGCTCCTGCCACCACCAAACCAGCAGGATGCCCACCACGAAGCCCGAAGAAATCCGCCCCGCCTTGTTCCAATCGACCCCGCCTCTGCGATCCGCCTCGTTTGGTCCCGACATGTTCACCGCGCCTTTCTCGTTGTCGTCTTAGCCGAATTGCACATGCAGCATTTACCGTTGGACCGCTCGAAACCGTTCGCGCCAAGCAATTCACGCGCTAGCTTGCGGGCGTCGTTGTGTGTCGGCAGGCCGACGGCCTGCGCCAAACAGTCGTCGCATATCGCTGCGGGCACGAGGCGGGCTATGTGCCGCTTGACTTTCTCAAGCCCCATCATGAGAAACCGTGTTGGGGATCGAATTTGTCTCGGAATCGCGCTGCGCGGTTGCATCTTCTGCAGTCGGAATCCCGGTGCGGGCCGGAAACACCGCTAGATCGGATACCAGCGCCAGTATTTCGCGGTGCGCATTCGTTGGCGACAGTTACCACGCGTGCAGACGGTCGCGGGCGGCCCATGATATCGGCGACGATGACATCGGGATGTTCGCCGTCAAGGGCGATATCCCGGCGTAGTGACATGTGTTCTGGAATAACCCGGTCTGGCATGGGTGAGGTCCGATCGGCGCCATATTGGCAGAAAAATGCCTCCGGAGGACTCGAGCGACCCGAAGGTCCTCCGGAGACAAGTTCGCCACGCCAAGGAGTTAGCGCGAGCGAGGGGTGAGGCTCAGTTCACCAGATCGTTGAGCTTCCTTGCGACAGCGTCACGGCCGCCAAGACCGAACGCGAGCGCGAAGGCGACTGCGGAGCCGATAGCGATGGCGCCAAAAGCATAATCGATGATCTGCCCGCCGATATTCATCTGCTTCAGTCCGATGAACACGAACAACCCGACTGTGATCCAGTGGACCAGCTCCGGAGCGACACCTTCACCTGCCGCCGCTGCAACCAGTTTGCGCAACATACCGGCAAGAAGCACGCCAGCCGCGATCAGGACCGCACCGAAAACGACGCTTGTGCCTTGGTCGAGAATGGTTTCGACAATGCGGGTCAGCTCGGGGAAGCCAAGCAAGCGGGTTGCCGCAATGCCCATGAACAGCATGATGGCGACCTGGCTGACCGAGGCAATGAATCCAGAAGCGCTGCTCCCTTGGGGAACCAGGCCGGTAGCCTCAACCGAACGATCAAACCCGAGTTCGGGCAGAACTTCGGCAATCATCTGGCCGATCCACCGCGCGATGACAAAGCCCAGGCCAAGCAACAGGCTTGCGCCGATGATCAGCGGCACCGCGCCTAACACCATTTGCAGCATGTCTTTGGCCGGACCAGTAATCGACGGAATGTCGAGAACGTCTAGCGCGGCGATACCCACCGGAACGACAATCAGGATGAAGACAATGGTGCCGATGGTCTTGCTGATAGCGCTGTTGCCGGTAACCGCTTCAGCCCCGCCGAGGTTGGCCCACTTGTCGAAATTGACCGTGGCAAGCGTGGTCTGGACGATGTCGCGCACGATTCTGGCGATCATGCCGCCGACAAAGAAGATGATCCCGCCACCCAGTATCTTGGGCACGAACAGGGCGAAGCTGTTGATCAGCGCCTGCACCGGGCCGATCACGCTGCTCAGTTCAAGCGCCTGAAGCAATGCGACCAGACCGAACAGCCAGATGAACAGCGACACGATCCGCCCCAAAGAAGCACCGATGCTCTCGCCCGTGGCGGCGGCGCGCTGGAACAGAGGGACCCGGTCGATGAGGCGGGCGAACGACCACTTGGCGGCCTTGGCGATCAGCCAGGTGACGAGCAGGATGATGGCAACGGTAACGGCCTTGCGCGCCAGCGTTTCGGCAAGCACAGGATCGAACTGGTATCCTGCAAGCTTCAGATTATTCATTAACGCCCCCCTAGGACTTTACTGCGATTGGTGACGAACCGGGAAAGTTTCGAGATTCAATGGTTTCCGGAATGCGAATGGCATGAGTGCATTGCAGATCAGCCAGGCATTCGATTCCAAATGCGGGCCGGGAATACAGACCAATCCATTGGAATTCCATAAATTTCTACTGCCCCAGAACTTGTCAATGCATCCCGGCAATGTGCGTTCCGGTCTCCTGGATTCGCGGATTGAACTCTCTCGAATTTCATATTACAGGACAGGGTGACGAATTCGGGGGCACAATGCAGCAGCACAGGTTGGAGAAAGGCCACTACATCAGGGCCTTGTGCCTGATCGGGCTCGACGACATCGTGCACGAAGCTGGGGGCGACCTGGCTGCGGCGATGACCGAGGTTGGACTGGATCCCGCCGCGCTGCGCGATGTTGATCGGATTGTGTCGTTCCGGGCATTCATCGCACTCATGGAGAAGTGCGCTGCGGATTTCGGTCTCATAAACCTGGGACTTGAATGGTCGTGCCGGATGGGGCCGACCTATGCCAATACCGGCCCGGTCCTCGCATTGTCGCATTTCAGCCGGTCGGGTCGCGATTGGCTCGCCCAAGTGCAGGACTACTGGGCCTATCACACCAACGCTACGGCATTCGAAGTGATCGAAGAGATTGCGCCTGGTGTCAGTACCTTTCGCGAAAAAAACTATTTTTTGGGGGTTAAATCGCGTCAATACAGCGAGAATATGATTGCCAACATGGCGGCGATCGCCAAGATTGGCCTGGGCTGTCCGGATGAGAATGCCATCGAAATCCGGTTCAGCCATGGACGCCCGCGCGACATTTCGCAGCATGAAGCGCTGTTCCAGTGCCCGGTCGAATTCGAATGCGAACACGACGAGATCCTGTTCCGCACCGAACTGCTCAGCAACCGCATCGGCGGCGCGCTTTCGCCGATCCGCCCGCTGGTGCGCCGCTATGTCCAGTCGCGGATCGACCGGATGGAATTCTACGATGTCGGCGTTGCCACCAACGTCGCGCTGACTCTCACCAGCCTGATCGGCACCCGCAAGACCGATCTCGCCTCGATCGCGGATGCCATGGAAGTTTCTCCCAAGAAACTCCAGCGCCTGCTAGCCGCTGAAGGCACGAGCTTCAGCGAAGTGGCCGAAACAGTCCGCGAGAAACTGGCGCGCGAATTCCTCGCGCAGCCCGCCCCGCAGGTCGGCCAAATCGCTGGTTTCCTCGGCTATTCAGGCAACCCGGCCTTCACGCTGGCGTTCCGGAAATGGACCGGGGTCAGCCCGCTGCATTGGCGCAAGTCGCGGGGGCGGCAGGACTAACTAGAGGATTGCATGGCCACAGCTGGCACCAAACCGCTTCGCCGTTCTCCAGAGGAGTTCCGGGGACAGGGAGTTCCTGGGACAGGAGTTCCTGGGGAACATTATACTTAACCTTCCCCCTCACCTGAACAACTCGCTATGCGTACCCGCCCGCACAAACACCACGCTTCCGCCCGGCCCGGCGCTTTCATCCAGCCGGTAGATCAGCAGGAAATCCCCGCCGATGTGGCATTCGCGCGCGCCGGACCATTCGCCTTTCAGCGGATGATCCTGCCATTCCGCGCCCAGCGGCGCGTCGCCCGCGATCAGCAGCAGCATGGCCTGCTTCAGCCGGTTCAAGGCGGCGCGAGCGCGACAGGCGCTCCCTATCCCGGGAGAAGGCCTTGGCGAAGTCGCAGCGGCGCGGATGCGGCGCGCGCTTACTCGCCCTGGCCATGAGCGCGGCAATCATCGCCGCGCCGCCGGCAAAGCGCGCCTTGCGCGCGGCCACAGTGCATCGGCTTCGGCTAGAGCTTCGCGGGTTTCCGCATTCGGCACTTTGATTCGAGCGGAAACGCCTGCTCGGCGGCGATGCGGTGGAACAGCAGGCGCACGGCATCGGAGACCCGACAGCCCCATCGCCGCCAGCGCCTCGCTCGCCCTGGCCTTGAGATCGTCTTCCATGCGGATGTGGAGCATGGAGCTGTGTGCGGTCATGGGGAACTCCTGTAACTCAAATTGCGATACATCATTGTGCCCATCTCGTCAATCCCATCCACCACCCCTCATCCCAGCGGCACCCCCGGCAACTGCTTCGCCGTCCGGATCGTCAAACTCGTCTTCACGCTGCCAACATTCGGCGCAGGCGTCAGTTTGCTGGTCAGAAACTCCTGAAAACTCTGCAAATCCTTGCTGACGATCTTGAGGATGAAATCGATCTCGCCGTTGAGCATGTGGCATTCGCGCACTTCGGGCAGGGCGCGCATGTGGTCCTCGAACTGGCGCAGGGCTTCCTCGGCCTGGCTCTTGAGGCTGACCATGGCGAAGACGGTGATGGCGAAGCCCAGCTTCGCGCCGTCGAGCTCGGCATGATAGCCCTTGATGACCCCCGCATCCTCCAGCGCGCGCACCCGGCGCAGGCAGGGCGGCGCGGTCAGGCCGACGCGGCTCGCCAGCTCGACATTGGTGACGCGGCCTTCGTCCTGCAAGGTGCCAAGCAGCCGCCGGTCGATCTGGTCGAGATTCGACATTACCTCATCCCGCCCCTTCCGATCGTGCGACGCTTGGCACAAACCCGGCGATATTAACCTAGATGTCCGGGCCGTTGATTGATCTTATTTTTTATGGCTGCAATCGTCCCGCTTTGCAACGCGCCATGCGGCCTCGCTTCCCCCGGCCCGGCAAGCTGCTAGGAGGCAGGCTGCGCGCGCCCGGCCGGTCGGCAGTCTGCTGGCCGGGCAAGCCCTGCGCCACGGAGCATAGATGCATTTCGACGACCGCCTTGCCACTGTGCTGCGCCAGAGCGCCGGCGGCGGGGCGACGGCGCGCATTCAATACAAGCAGCTGCTCGATTTGCTGGGAACCCTGCCGGTCGAGGCGCAGGGTCCGGCGATCGACGCGGCCTGCAAACGACTGGGCGAGCTCAAGCAGGCCATCGGCGCCAGCGAGCGTGCGGCGATGCTGCGCGATCCGGGCTTGCGGCTGCGCAATCCCCGGCTGGTCTCGCTGCTCGCGGCGGACGAGCCGGCGGTGGCGGCGGCGGCGATCGAACGGGCGCAGCTGCGCGAGGAAGAGTGGATCGACCTGGCCCCTGCCCTGCCGCTCGGCGCGCTGAGCCTGGTGCGCCAGCGCCGCGATCTCGGCCCGCGCGCGGCGAATCTGTTCGACCGGCTGGGCATGGCCGCCCGCGGCCTGCCGCCTGCGGGCGCCGCAGCTGCGCCGCAAGCCGGCCACGCGCCCGGTGAGCCTGTTCCAGGCGCCTTTGCGCCGTCGGCCAAGGGCGGCGCATTCGGCGAGATCGTCAAGCGGATCGAGGATTTCCGCAAAGCGCGCAAAACCGGCGACAGCCTCGCCGCCAGCAACCTCTCGCCGCAACTGCCGCTTAGCGACGACAGCGAAATCCGTCCCGCGCCGCGCCTGCGCGCCTTTGACTTCGCCACCGACTCCGGCGGCTGCATCGTCTGGAGCGATCCCGGCATGGCCCCGATGGCGGTGGGGCTGCGGCTGGCGGCGCATGACGCCGGCGGCTCGGGGCTTGCCGAAAAGTTGCGGCTGCGCCAGCCGGTTTCCGGGGCGGTGGTCGATATCGCCGGATCTCCGGCGATCGCCGGTATCTGGCTGATCGATGCCGCGCCCGGTTTCGACCCGCAGGACGGGCGCTTCACCGGTCATGCCGGGCGGATGCGCCGCCCTGACGCAGCGCCGGCCGATGCCGCGCAGGCTGGCGCCGGCGACAACGAAGCCGACCGCATGCGCCAGGTGCTGCACGAGCTGCGCACGCCGGTCAGCGCCATCCAGGGCTTCGCCGAAGTCATCCAGCAGCAGCTGTTCGGCCCGGCACCGCACGAATACCGCGCGCTCGCCGCCTCGATCGCCGCCGACGCCGCGCGGATGCTGGCGGGCTTCGAGGAGCTCGACCGGCTCGCCCGGCTGGAGGGTGGCCGCGCGGAACTCGACGCCGGTTCGTGCGATTTTGGCGATGTGCTGGCCGGGGCGGTGGCCCATCTGCGACATTTCACCGAATCGCGCGGCAGCGGCTTCCGGCTGTCCGCCGGCGAGCAGGCCAATCTCACCGTGCCGGTCGCCCGCGCCGAGGCCGAGCGGCTTGCCTGGCGGCTGCTGGCGACGCTGGCGGGGGCGGCCAATCCGGGCGAGGTGCTGGAGCTGTCGGTCAGCGAGGGCGGCGAAGACTTCGGTCTGACCCTGCAACTGCCCGCAAGTCTCGCCGCGCAGGCCGAGGGCGAGCTGATGAATGCGCTGGCCGGGCAGCCGCCCAAGGCCCTGTCGGCGGGGATGTTCGGGACCGGCTTCAGCCTGCGGCTCGCCGCCGCCGAGGCCAGGGCGGCCGGCGGCTCGCTTGCGCACCGGGGACAATCGCTGGAGTTGCGCTTGCCTCGCTTGACCGGCGATCAACCCAAAGTTAGCACCTCGGAATTATCAGGTGCGACGCCCGGCTAGGGCAACACCGGGGCAGGCAAACAGGGGAGCCCGCAGAAGTTGGCCGATGTCCGCATCTGCGATGTCCCTGCGGGACCCGACTATGTCCGCTTTCGCGCGGGAATCGGCCAGCGCTTTCTGGTGACGATCGACACCGAGGAGGAGTTCGACTGGAACGCCCCGCTCGATCGCCACGGCCACCGCACCGACGCGGTTCCCGCGCTGCGCCTGTTCCAGCAATTCTGCGAGGGCTTCGGCATCGCGCCGGTCTTCCTGGTCGATTACCCGATCGCCACGTCGGACATGGCGGCGGAGGCGATTGGCGCGGCGATCGCGGCGGGCAAGGCCGAGGTCGGCGTGCAGCTGCATCCCTGGGTCAATCCGCCGCATGACGAAGAAGTGAACCCGTTCAACAGCTATGCCGGGAACCTGCCGGCGGAACTGGAGCGCGCGAAGTTCCGGCAACTGCGCGACACCATCGAGCAGAATTTCGGCGCCGCGCCGCGCATCTACCGCGCCGGCCGCTATGGCACCGGCGCCCACACCGCAGCGATCCTGACGGAAGGCGGCATCGCCATCGATACATCGGTGCGGCCGGGCTTCGACTACAGCTCGGGCGGCGGGCCGAATTACAACGACCATCCCGTGCGGCCCTATTGGCTCGACCGCGCAGCCGGCCTGATGGAGCTGCCGCTGACCACGGTCTATTGGGGGGTGCTGCGGCAGTTCGGCAGGTGGCTATACCCCCGGCTGTGGCGCGCGCCGCGCGCGCGCGGGCTGCTCGCCCGGCTCGGCCTGCTCGACCGGATCCCGCTGACCCCGGAAGGCGTGACGATCGAGGAGGCGATTCGCGGCATCGATATCGCCATCGACGATGGCCTGCCGGTGCTGGTGTTCTCGTTTCACAGCCCGTCGCTGGTTCCGGGCAACACGCCCTATGTCCGCGACGGCGATCAGCTCGACGCGTTCTACGAATGGTGGCGGCAGGTCTTCGCCTATCTCGAGCGGCGCAAGATCGCGCCGGCGAGCGTCGCGGGCATCATGCAATCGGTCGAGCTTGCCTAGAAGCGCGCGCCGGGCTAACTGCCGCCTCGCCCGGCGGTTCTTCCGCGATCCGGCGGGCGCGGTGATCAAGGGCCTGTAGCTCAGTTGGTTAGAGCTGGCCGCTCATAACGGCTAGGTCGCGGGTTCGAGTCCTGCCGGGCCCACCATCGCGATCGAAATACCCCGGGTCGGGGAGTAGCGCAGCCTGGTAGCGCATCTGCTTTGGGAGCAGAGGGTCGCAGGTTCGAATCCTGTCTCCCCGACCAGTTTTTGGAATCAGAAGATGTCCGGGGGACATCTTCCCAAAAACTCCCGAGCGCAAGCGAAGGGGCACTCGCGCGATAGAGCGATCCCGGTTCCGGCGGGCGACGAAGCCCGGGGGACGGTCATCCGGAAAACTCCCGAGCGCAAGCGAAGGGGCGCTCTCGCGATAGTGCGATCCCGGTTCCGGTCGGCGACGAAGCCGGGGGACAGTCTCCGGCAAAACTCCAGAGCGCAGGCGCGGCAGGTGGATTGGGGGAACCTCGCCACACTGCTCGTCAGATATCCAGCGCCCCTTGCGCGCCCTTCTGGTGGCTCACCCGCGTCTCGACGCGCGACGCCTTCTTCACCGGGCTGATCAGCGGCGGCAGTCGGGGCGGCGGGCCGTGGATCAGTTCGGCGATGGTAACCACCTGCATCGCCGGGAAGCGGCCGAACTGGGTTTCGATCAGCGGGTGCGATTCGATCTCGTCGCGAACGCCCTTGGTGGGCATGGCGGCGGTGATGAACAGGCCGAAGGTGTGCTTGTCGCGCTCCATCACCCGGCCAAGATCGCGCACCATGGCCGGATTGAGGTTCTCGCCGCCCTTGACGCTGATCACCCCGGTTTCAATCCGATTGCTCGTCGGTGAAATAGTTGAACCAGCCGTCCACTCCCTTGTCGCCGCCCTTCTTGTCGCGCGGGAAGCCGCCGGCCTTCCAGCAAGCCCATTGCTGGAACTGGTGCTTGTCGTCGCTGGCGAGGCGCAGGGCGGAGTCGATGTCCCTGGGCACGCCGATGGTCTCGAACTCGATACCCGGATAGCCCGAGCGCATGCGGTCCTCGATCATGCCGATGGCGATGTGGGTGACGTCGATGCCCAGCCACCGCCGCCCCAGCTTCTGCGCCGCATCGACCGCCGTGCCGCAGCCGCAAAACGGATCGAGCACCACGTCGCCGGGATTGGACGAGGCGGCGATAATGCGTTCGAGCAGCGCGCGGGGTTTTTGGGTGGGGTAGCCTAGGCGTTCGGCAGCTTGGGAGTTGAGCGGCGGGATGTCGGTCCAAACGTCAGTGAGCGGAACGCCTTCTTGTTCATCCAAATATCGTTTGTAACGCGGAACGCTGCCGGGGCTTGGCTGAATGACTAATCCCGCCTCGTATGCAGCCTGCATTCTTTCCTTCGTCCATCGCCAAACCTTGGTGATTCCAAGGAACTCGTAGGTGAGGTTTGGTCTATTCTTGTTGGGATTAAGCAAATTGTCGAGCTGGTAGCGCCGCCCCGTTTCAGGCTCGATCTTTGAGTAATGGCTATCGACGTAACCTGCACTATGTGCCACGTATTGTGGATTCCATGTCGCTGAACCTGATTTGCGACATGCCAAGATCACATCGTGAGAACTTGGGAAGCGTGTGAAGGCATGACCCTTTGAAGCCGCGCGATTCCAGATAACCTCATTCTGAAAGCATTCCGCCCCGAACACCGCATCGAGCACCAGCTTGAGATAGTGGCTCGCGGTCGGATCGCAGTGCAGATAGAGCGAGCCGGTCGGCTTCAGCACCCGGTGCAGTTCGACCAGCCGCACCGCCATCATGCTGAGATAGGCCATCAGCGGGTTTTCACCGATGGCGCTATGCATCGCCTGCATCATCACGGTCAGCGGGCGGTTGGTGCCCGAGGCAATGTCCATCAGCGCTTCCTTGGCGCTGGCGCCCCAGGTCCAGGTATCGTCGAACGCCTCGATGCTGGCATCCGCGCCGCTGCCGCTGCCCGATTTGAACAGCACATTATAGCCCGCGTTGGAATTGAACGGCGGATCGAGATAGATCAGATCGACGCATTCGTCGGGGAACTGCGCGGCATCGCGCAGCACCTCCAGATTGTCGCCATAGTAGAGCCGGTTGGTCATGCCCGCTATGTGGCATGGCGCGGGGCCGGGCGGCAAGGCGCGCTTGGCAAGCTTCCCCGGCGTCTGTAGAGGCGGCGCGAAATCGCCTCAAATCCATCCCCGTTAAGGAACTGCAAGTGGCCGCCCAATACGCCTATGTCATGAAAGGCATGACCAAGACCTTCCCCGGCGCCCCCAAGCCGGTGCTCAGCAACATCAGCCTGCAATTCTACCAGGGCGCCAAGATCGGCATCGTCGGGCCCAATGGCGCGGGCAAATCGACGCTGATCAAGATCATGGCCGGGATCGACACCGACTATACCGGCGAGGCCTGGCCGGGCGAGAACATCACCGTCGGCTATCTGGAGCAGGAGCCGCAGCTCAACCCGAAGAAGACGGTGCTGGAAAACGTCAAGGACGGCGCGCGCGAAGTGGCCGACACTGGTCGACCGGTTCAACCAGATCGGCATGGAGATGGGCGAGGACGGCGCGGACTTCGACGCGTTGGGCGCGGAAATGAGCGAGCTTCAGGACAAGATCGACGCGGTCGATGGCTGGACGCTCGACAACCAGCTCGAGATCGCGATGGAAGCGCTGCGCTGCCCGCCGGGCGACATGTCGGTCGAGAACCTGTCGGGCGGCGAGAAGCGCCGCGTCGCGCTCACCCGGCTGCTGATCCAGAAGCCCGACATATTGCTGCTCGACGAGCCGACCAACCACCTCGACGCGGAATCCGTCGAATGGCTGGAAAACCACCTCAAGGAATATGCCGGGGCGGTGCTGATGATCACCCACGACCGCTATTTCCTCGATAATGTCGTCGGCTGGATCCTCGAACTCGATCGCGGCAAATACTTCCCCTACGAGGGCAATTACTCGACCTATCTGGAGAAGAAGGCCAAGCGGCTGGAGCAGGAAGAGCGCGAGGATTCCGGGCGCCAGAAGGCGATCAAGGAAGAGCTCGAATGGATCCGGGCGGGCACCAAGGGCCGCCAGACCAAGAGCAAGGCGCGGATCAAGGCGTTCGACCAGCTGGTCGAGAACAGCGAGAAGCGCATCGTCACCAAGGCGCAGATCGTCATCCAGGTGCCCGAACGGCTGGGCGGCAAGGTGATCGAGGCCAAGGGCATCTCGAAGGCCTATGGCGACAAGCTGCTGTTCGAGGATTTGAGCTTCCTGCTGCCGCCGGGCGGCATCGTCGGCATCATCGGCCCCAACGGCGCGGGCAAATCGACGCTGTTCAAGCTGATCACCGGGCAGGAGAAGCCCGACAGCGGCGAAATCAGCATCGGCGAGACCGTGCGGCTCGGCTATGTCGACCAGAGCCGCGACCACCTCGACCCGAACAAGAATGTCTGGGAGGAAATCTCCGACGGGCTCGATTACATGCAGGTCAACAAGCAGGACATGAGCACGCGGGCCTATGTCGGCGCGTTCAACTTCAAGGGCCAGGACCAGCAGAAGAACGTCGGCAAGCTGTCGGGCGGCGAGCGCAACCGGGTGCACATCGCCAAGATGCTCAAGACCGGCGGCAACGTGCTGCTGCTGGACGAACCGACGAATGACTTGGACGTGGAAACGCTGCGCGCGCTGGAGGATGCGATCGAGAATTTCGCCGGCTGCGCGGTGGTGATCAGCCATGACCGCTTTTTCCTCGACAGGCTGGCGACGCATATTCTGGCGTTCGAGGGGAATTCCCACGTCGAATGGTTCGAGGGGAACTTCGAGGCTTATGAAGAGGATAAACGCCGCAGGCTGGGCGATGCGGCGGACCGGCCGACCAGGCTGGCCTATAAGAAGCTGACGCGTTAGAGCACGTTTCGACCAATCCCTGGCTCAAGGCGGACGACACCGTCCTGCTCCATGCTGCGGCCGGCGGGGTCGGGCTGCTCGCGGTGCAATGGGCCAAGCTGCCCGGCCTTAGGGCGATCTGGCTCTAGTCCGCCGGTGGAGGCGTTACCACAATGATGGCGGCAGGCGCGCCGCTGTCGTTTTGCGCCGCGCGCATTTCGCCAGCGGGGATGAATATGCTGTCCCACTGCTCAAGCCGGTGGCGAACCCCGTCTGCCTGAACGACGGTCAATGCGCCTTGCGTCACAACGTAGAACTTGCCGATGGGCCCCGCCTCCAGCGGCACAACGACACCCAAATGGCTCAATCAGGGCAAAGCCTCCTCCCTTCTCATAAGGGGCGAAGTGACAGACAATCGGCTAGATGGGTTCGACCGGGACCCCGTTTGCGCCGGACGCTTCTGCTGCAAGTCAGACGGGGCGATCGACCACGCGAAACACCTCGCCGGTTCCGGCATCACGCACCAGATCGACGCCCGCGCCGTCCCAGTGGCAGTCAAGGTGTCGGCCCTGGACCGGATCGGAGGCGTCATCGGGGTAAAACAGTCCGGCGCATTCACCGCCGGGATGGCGGATGCTTGGATAGACCAAGCCGTCGGAGCCGGCAGACCTGAGCGAAGCCGCCAGGGCCTGTGAGGCCGCGTAGCTGCCGGGTTCAAGGGCCGGATGGTCCGTCGCAGCGGTTTCGCGCAAGTCATGAAGATCGGCGCTCACCGACAGGACGATCTCGCGAAACTGCGAGGTCCAGCCCGGCGCTTCGGTGGTTCGGGCCATGAACCGGGCGTGGTGGTGGATGGTCTCGAACAGCGCGGTCTCGAAGCGATTGCCGACATAGAGCACCCCGTAGCTGCCTTCGGTGAAGCGGCTTGGCCGGTCTGAACTGACGTGGGTGAACGGCGCCATCAGGTAGGACGCACCGTTGCCGCCGACCCGGCGACCCTCCGGAACGAGATCTAGGTTGCCGATCGTCGCCATTATCCGAGGGTTGGTCTTCTGCTCGGCCGAAATCAGCAGTGGCCAGTCGGCCGGGTCGGCGATATCCTCGAACAGATCGATCGGCGGAAAGGCGCTTCGGATGATCCGGACAGCGCCCTTCCACTCGACACGGCTGACGGGAATAGCTTCGGTGGCCGTCACCAACCACCGCGCTCCGCATCAAGATAACGGCGCACGCGCATGATGTCGGTGAGCTCGCCACCGAGCATGACCTCAAGCGCGCTCGACCCGGCGAAAACGGCATTGCCCGCCTTGATCCAGGCATAGCCGCGATTGGCCTCGGAAAAAACGATCCGCAGCGCCTTGTGGATCCCCATCAGATTCGAAAGCCGCGCCGCGCCGTCACGCGAGACCCGCCCGGGACCATCGGCCTTCCAGCGCCGATAGGAACGCAGCGGCATATCGAGCAAAGTCGCCGCCTGTTCGTCGGTCAATTCCCATTTGCCGAACAGGTTCACCGCTGCGCGGAACATCGCAGCTGCCTCGTCATGGGTAACGGGATCAGGCCGGAAGGCCTGAGGCATGGTATCAACGGGTTGCAAAGCCAGCATGGCAAGTCTCCATATGGCACCATATGCGCTTTTTACTGCCATTTGGCAAGATGCACGATGGCTATCCCGAGAGCCGGGCCAGAACAGCAGCAGCGCTCGTCGTAGGGGCCTTCCTCTATATTGCCATCCTTGATCGAGATGAGGGATGGATGCGGCACTAGCGCGGCGATGAGAAAATCCGCGCTGTGAGCCAATTCGACCGATCGATGAACGTACAGAACTGCGTCCGCGGCTTCGGCCAGCCGGTCTATTCACAGCTTGCCGTCGGGATTGAGCATCACTTCGATGACGGCGGGGTCGTCCAGCCACAGCGCAATTCCCGGACCCAGGGCCGTACGCAGCATCCGTGCGCCGCGCGATGCTGCTTCAGACCGGATGGGAACAACACTCATTTTCGAACCTCGAATTAGGAGCGGCCAAAGGCTGGCCGGTCAGCGAGGTTGAGTAAGAGACGCAGAAAATTACGAACGGCAACAGCAATTTGCCGCCGTCGTAGCGTGGCGCAGAAAGACAAAGAGGCGGCGGGTTCCAATAGCTTGGCAAGCGGCATCATGGCTTGCATTACGGTCTGGAAACGAGATGGCCGCGCCATTCTCGAATCACCGCATCTCAATTCATGTTGACAAATGTCAACATGTCGGTCACAGGGAGTTCAATCGAGAGGCAAGATCGCGCCATCCGAACAAGGCGATCGAGGCTGCCGTCGCCTTTGCGGAATCGCTGGGTTGGCGGGTGGTGCCGATCAGCGGTCATGCTTGCGCACGGCTGTACTGCCCCTGGGCTGATCGCGACGGCTGTATGGTGTCGGTGTGGAGCACTCCGCGAAATGCCGAGAACCATGCCAAGGCGATTCTGCGCGATGTAGCGCGCTGCCCGCACAGGCAAGCGGAGTGAAGAGATGAAGACGCACGAGTTCACAATCATCGCCTCAGGTCTCGATCCCGAGATGGAGGGCTATGAAGACCGCTTCTTCGAGGCGGGCTGCGACGATTCCACCCTGTCATTCCAGAAGGGCGTGATCATCGTCGAATTCAGCCGCGAAGCCGTGTCTTTCTCCAAGGCAGTGTCATCGGCCTATGAAGATGTGTCGCGCACCGGCGCAAAGGTCGAGCGGGTCGAGCCCGACCATCTGGTGAGCCTCAGCGATATCGCCGAGCGATCCGGCCTCACCCGCCAGGCAATCTCGCTCTACACCCGCGCCGAACGCAGCTCGGGCTTCCCCAATCCTGTGGCGCGGGTGACGTCCAACAGCCCGCTCTGGGATTGGCTCGAAGTCACCGAATGGCTGCACGCGCAGGCGAAGATCGACCGCGAAGCCGTGGTCAACGCGCGGATCGTCAAGGAGGCCAACCGGTTTCTCGAACTGCATGATGGGCAGGCAGATAATTTCACGCGGCGGTTGGAGATGCTTGAAGCGGCGTGATTCGGCATTTTTTGGGCCGGAAGTCGACAGGCGGCAAATAAACCAAAAAATTGAACTGCGGACTCTACTGAAACAACAAAGCTGTCGCTCGACATAGGTCAGGCCTCGCCAAGCCCAAAGACCGGATGATGTCCCACGGGGTGGTGTAGCTGGGAGTTGAGGTGATCGACAGAATGCAGGCCAGTAGCCAAGGTCCAGACCCGGACCACCGTCCGGCACAGCTGGGCGGGGCATTCGACTGCTTGTCAGCCGCCCTCCAAATCCTGGCTTTGGGCCATCAGCACCGCCCAATCCTCGGGAGGATTGCCTTTGTCGAGCATCGACTTGAAAACCGCATAGGCGTCGGACTTCGAGCCATAGGTTCGCAAGGTGTTGGCATCGTTGACCCAGGCATAGATGATGATCTTGGCGCTGCTGCTGTAGCGGAAGAACAGACGGAAGCGTCCGCCGCCGAACTTGGCGCGGAACCAGTGCTTGCGCGACGGCCCCAATGTGCCGCCCTGCCGGAACTCTGGACGGGTCGGATCGACCGGAATGACCTCGAACATCAGCTTGCGCATCGCCGCCAGCAGCTTGGCGTTGGCAGTGGAAGCAAAGGCATCGGGGTCTTTCTTGCGGGCGCGTTCAACCGCAGTGGTCAACTTCTCGATCTGATCGAGAAACAGCGGATGCGCGTAGAGCGTCCAGCCATTGACGGTTATCATGCAGACGGGTGCTGACGGGTCAGAGCGCGACGTCGCCGTCGATCTCGTCGTCGAGATTGACTGCAATCTCGCCTGTCAGCGCGGCGATGCGCGCGGCGAGATCGGGGGACATCGCCTTGACGGCCTCGGGGCGGGCCTTGAGGTCGGCTGCGAGGAAACCCAGAAATGTCTCGATTGCGGGGTCTTCGGCTTCGTCGGCACGGGAAACCGTGACGCCGCGCCGATCGACCCGGAAGGCAATGCGCCCGCCATAATCGACCCCCAGCGCCTGACGCACGGCCTTGGGAACCGTGGTCTGCCCTTTGGCAGTGATCGTGCTGATCTCTTCAAGCGTAACGGCCATGTGACCCTCCAGTGAAGATCATTATGTAATGCATATTCCTTACCAAATCAATCCGCACGATTGATTTCTGTCAGCGCGCCATGATTGCCAAAGGTGGAACCTCGAACGCGGCAGGTTTGAGATAGGCCCGGATGTCGCGGATCGTGCCAAGCTGGTCGATGGTCTGTTCGTGCAAAACAACATGATCGTCCTCATCGACCGAGTAATTGAGCGGGCCGGTCGCGCCTTCGAAGAAGATGCGCTCGGCCCCGAAACTGCCCGGACAGGAACCCGACCAGCGGACAAAGGGAATGTGCTGATCGGTGCAGTATTGCTCCAGGTCATCGAACATGCCCCAAGGCACTTCGTCTGCAAAGAGGCGCAGCGGCTCGCCTTCGGGAATCTTGTCGGTCGCAAACGGATCGCCACCCCAATCCATGCGCAGGTCGTGGCGTGCAATTAGCGGGCACAGCTCCTCGAACTGCGCGGGCGTGACCTTGCCGCCAATGACGATGATGTCCCAAGGGGTGGTGTAGCTGGGAGTTGAGGTGGTCACCGTGATTTCCGGATAGGTTTGGGTTGGAAGACTCGAACCCTGAAAACGGCGACAGCAAAAGCGCCTGTGTGGGATTGGCCAGGGCGGGGCTTGCCGTCCGGTCAATCCCGCGCTGGTGTTTGCCAAGCCGGTTCAGTGCGCGCGCGGGGCCGCGATCAAGCCACCCGCACCCTGTCCGATTCTCAATCGGTCAGAGTGCGCCAACAGCCCCGCTCATTATCCGGGGAGTTGCGGGGTGTCCCCGCTGAGGTGGGTGTGGAGGAGACTGCTTGCGGGCTCCGACCAGGGAGGAAACATCCTCCCCTAAGAATAATGTTTGTCGCAGCCTCGAAAACCACGGCGCGGAATCGGCAGTTTTCCCGGCAAACACCGTCCTAAAAACCGTCCTAAAACACATGTCGCATTTTCCGCCTTGCGGCGGTTTGCATTTTTATCGTCTATTACAGAGAGATATTGGCGCGCCCGGAACGATTCGAACGTCCGACCCTCAGATTCGTAGGGGGTGAGAAACCGTTCTCAGAGCGTGTCATATCCTCTTATTTCTATTATATTTCCTGATCTTGCCATTCTCACATGTTCTCATTATGTTTCAGGGTCTGTCACCCCAAAAGCTACCCGGGGTAGCGCCTTGTGAACCTGCGAGACGGACGAGATGTCAAACAAAACTGTCGGGCTTACCGACGCAAAAATTTGGGGCCTCATCCCATCTACCACAAGCCGGATTGAGCTGCCCGATTGGTTTCTTAATGTGATTCCGTCCCCGGGCACCATTTCGGACTTTTCGGAGTCCTCAAAACCTAAACCTGTAAAAATCGCGAAAGGAATCGCCGCCTTGGCGGTTCTTGTGGGTGTCCCTGGGCGTAGTGTAGCATGGGAGTGTTCCCAAGCTACACCACGCCTTGTGAACCTGCGAGACGGACAAGATGTCAAACAAAACTGTAGGGCTTACCGACGCAAAGATTCGGGGCCTCATCCCATCTACCACAAGCCGGATTGAACTGCCCGATTCGTTTCTCTAATGTGATTCCGTCCCCGGGCACCATTTCGGACTCTTCGCGGAGTCCTCAAAACCTAAACCTGTAAAAATCGCGAAAGGAATCGCCGCCTTGGCGGTTCTTGTGGGCGTCCCTGGGCGTAGTGTAGCATGGGAGTGTTCCCAAGCTACACCACGTCCAGGGACACCATCTCCGTCAATCGCGAAGACATTTCAACCACAGATCCGCTGGAGCAAGGTCTA
>CAVZWZ010000005.1:0-459996 GCA_963779195.1 uncultured Alphaproteobacteria bacterium | reverse complement strand
TGACCGGCGGCGGCGCGCTGATTCTCGCCAGCGATTAGGAAGGCTTGAGCATGGACAACAAACCGCCGGCGCCGCTGCTCGTCGACCAGATCCGGCTGCCATGCCGAAACCATTCCCGGCGCGCTGGCGATCCGCGCGCCGGGCGGTGAACGCACGATGGCCGCACTCGCCCAGCGGGCGGAAAGGATCGCCGCGCGGCTGCGCGAAGCGGGTTGCCGTCCGGGCGACCGCGTGGCCGTCCTGGGCCGCCCCTCGCTGGCCTGGACCGACGTTATGCTGGGCGCGATGTTCGCACGCTGCGGTTTCGCGCCGCTGTCGACATCGCTGACGGTGAACGAACAGCGCCTGCTGCTGGCCGACGCCGCGCCGCGCCTGATTTTCGCCGATGCGGAGTTCGCCCAGAAAGGTGGCTGTCAAATGGACATCACGGTGCGGCTTGAGGCGCTCGATCAGTGGATCGCGGACGGCACGGGCTGCGGTGAACCGGCGATCCCGCAAGGCGATGACCTGTTCTCGATCATCTACAGCTCCGGGACGACCGGCGTTCCCAAAGCATCGCCCATAGCGCCGGTGCGCGTGCCGAGTTTATCCATGCCCGTCCCCGCCCGGGCTTCGGACCCGACCGGACCGGCTATGTCTCCACCGCGCCCTATACCAATTTCAGCTTCCTCGGCATGATCACGCCGCTCTATTGGGGAGCCGCGGTCTCGATGCCGGCGCGCTTCTCGGTGGAGAGCTTCTTTGCGGCTTGCGAGGCGGAGCGGATCACCGATGTCTCGCTCGTCCCGGTCCAGGTGAAGCGGGTGCTGGAGCATCCGGATTTCGATCCGGCGCGCATCGCCAGCCTGCAATTCACCATGATCTCGGGCTCGCCGATCGACCGGGCGGTCAAGGAGCGCCTGATCGCGCAGTGGCCGGGCCGGATCGTCGATTCCTATGGCACGACCGAGACCGGCGGTATCGCCACGCTCGACCTCAAGGCCTTTCCCGACAAGCTCGACACGGTGGGCAGGGTCATGGACGGCGTCGAGCCGGTCATCCTGGACGAGGCTGGCCAGCCGCTTGCCCCCGGCGGTGTCGGCGAGATCGCCGCTGTCACGCCGATGCCCATGGACGGTTATTTCAACCGGGACGAGTTGACTACGCAATCGACGTGGCGCGACGCGGCGGGTCGGCGTTTCATCCGCACGGGCGACATCGGTTTCATCGGCGAGGACGGCTTTCTGCGCATCACCGGCCGATCGAAGGACATGATCATCTCGGGCGGCCTCAATATCTTCGCCAGCGACATAGAGGCGGTGCTTTGCGACCATCCGGCGGTTGCCGAGGCGGCTGTCATTGCCATTCCCAGCGAGCGCTGGGGTGAAAGCCCCTATGCGATCGTGGCGCTGCGCGAAGGCATGGCGGCAAGTGATGGCGAACTGATGGCATGGATGCAGACACGGCTTGCGCGGGCGTCCTGGCCGGCAGGGATCGAAGCAGTGCAGGCCCTGCCGCGCAACGACATGGGCAAGGTGCTCAAGCGCCAGCTGCGCGAGCCCTTCTGGCGGAACCGGGGCAGCGAGATCGCATGAGGCGGAAAGGCTTCGTCATGGCGGTTGACCCCGATGTCATCCGGCGCATCTGGCTCGGCGGTTCCAGTTGACTGTCCAACCGCTCCGCCTATTTATGCAACGAGAGAAGGGCATTTTATCGATGCGGGTGAGCGGGCCGTTCATGGCCGGTCGATCTGCCAGGGCGGGAAAAAATAGCCCAACAGGAGGAATTAGCGCCATGTCAGAGGCGAAGTCAGCCGATTATGTGATCATCGGCGGCGGCAGCGCCGGCAGCGTGCTGGCGAACCGCCTGTCCGAGAACCCGGCCATTCAGGTGATCCTGCTTGAGGCCGGAGGCAGGGCCGATGGGTTCATGGCGCGGATGCCGGCGGGCGGTTTGACCTTCCTTGGCAAACCCGAGCGCGACTGGTGCCACCAGACCGAACCCGACCCCTCGCTTGATGGCCGCCGCAGTTCCTGGAACGCCGGACGCATGCTGGGTGGAAGTTCCTCGATCAACGGCATGATCTACATCCGGGGCGACCGCACGGATTACGATGAATGGGCGGCAATGGGCTGCACCGGATGGGACTGGGACTCGGTTCTGCCCTACTTCCGCAAATCTGAATCCTATGAAGGCGCAAGCGACCAGACCCACGGCAAGCTGGGCACGCTGGGCGTTTCCCGGCCGCGCCTGCGCCATCCTCTGGCGGATGCCTTCGTCGAGGCATGCGGCGAATATGGCTTGCGCAAGGTGCCGGACTATTGCGCCGGCGATGTCGATGGCGCCTTCACCATGCTCACCACGCAGAAGGATGGCAGGCGCAGCAGCACGGCCCGCGCTTTCCTCGACGAGGCGGAGAAGCGGCCCAACCTGCGAATTGTTACCGGCGCCACGGTCGATCGGGTCTTGATCGAGCAAGGCCGCGCCACTGGGGTGTCATATCTGCGTGACGGCCGCGAGGAGACTGTTTCGGCCCGGCGCGAGGTGATCGTCAGCGCCGGGGCGGTGATGTCTCCGGCGGTGCTGATGCGTTCCGGCATCGGTCCGGCGGCGCATCTTGGGCAGCACGGCATCGCGGTGCTGCGCGATAGCCCCGGGGTTGGCCAGAACCTGCAGGAACATGCCAGCTATTCCTCGATGTTCGAGGTGGACATCCCCACCTGGAACAATCTGATGACCCCTTTCGGCATGGTTCGCGAAATGCTGAAATACGTCGTCACCCGGCGCGGTCTGATGACGATGATTCCGGTGGAGGCGATGGCCTACCTGCGCTCGCAGCCGGACCTGGCCCTGCCCGATATCAAGCTGTCCTTCGGGCTGATGATGCACGATCGCAGCACCGGCAAGCCGCATCGCAAGCCCGGTGTCGTCGTCTATGCCAACGTCGCCAAGCCCAAAAGCCGGGGCGAGATCCGCCTGCGCAGCGCCTCTAACAGCGACAAGCCGGTGATCGACCACCGACTGCTCGGCCATCCCGATGATATGGCAGCGCTGGTGCGCGGGGTAAAGCAGGTCCAGGAACTGTTCACCATGCCTGCCCTCGCGGGCCATACGGTCGGCCGCATAGCCCCCGACGTGCTGCCCGGCAGCGATGCAGAGTGGGCGCAATCGATCCGCGACAGCGCCGGCATCGGCTTCCACCCCGTCGGCACGTGCCGCATGGGCGGGGATGACGCCTCGGTTGTCGATCCGGCCCTGCGGGTGCGCGGCTTGGCTGGCCTGCGCGTTGCGGACGCCTCGATCATGCCCATCATGCCGGCCGCCAACACCAATGCGCCCAGCATCATGATCGGCGAGAAAGCAGCGGCGATGATCCTGCAGGATGGCTGATCCCATGATGCTGTATCCAAGCCGGCAGGACCTTCCCGAGCACATTCCGCCACAACTGGTGGTCGATTACGACACATTCCATGTCGACGCGCCGGACGGCGATTTTGGCGCGGCGATGGTGAGCCTGCGCGAATCAGGCGTGCCTGCGTTGTTCTGGACCCAGCGTAACGGCGGGCACTGGGTCGCGACCGGAGCGGATCTCGTACGCGAGGTGATCGAGGATGCGGCGCGCTTCTCAAACCGGGCGATGCGTGTGCCCAAGCAGGCCAATCCGGTCCCGCCGATGATCCCCCTGATGATCGACCCTCCCGCACATGGCCAATACCGCCGGCTGATTGCCCCGGCGCTGACCCCAAAACGGGTGAGGGACCTGGAAAGCCGGGCGCGATCGCTTTCGGTCGAACTGATCGACGCGCTGGTGCCGCGCGGCGAATGCGAGTTCGTTGGCGACTTTGCGCAGCACATGCCGATCGCCATCTTCATGGGCATGCTGGATTTGCCCGCCGATGACCGCCCGATCATCATGGGGATAGTCGACCGGATCGTACGTCCCGACGTTCCCGAAACCCGGATGCGGGGGTTTGCCGAGCTGGCGGACTACACCGGGGCGCTCGCAATTGCGCGCCGCAGTGCCCCGGGCGAGGATTTGGTCTCCTCCCTGATTGCTGCGGACTTTGGCGGCCGTCCGCTGGACGAGACCGAACTGCAGGGATTGATGACGGTTCTGATGCTGGCCGGTCTCGATACCGTTGCCTCGATGCTGACGTTCATAGCCCGATTCCTCGCAACCAGTCCGGGCCATCGCCGCATGCTTGTGGCGAACCCGGCGATCCTGACCGACGCCATCGAGGAATTCCTGCGCCGCATGGCGATGGTCAATCTGACGCGCGAGGTCGCAGTTGACACCGTATTGGAGGGCGTCCAGCTGAAGCAGGGCGATCTGATCGTCGCGCCGACCGCTCTGGCCAACTTCCCGGACGATGGCGGCGATTGGCTGGCGGTGGATTTCCGCCGGCCGCGCCGCCCGCACACAACCTTCGGTGCCGGCGCACACTATTGTCCGGGTTCGATGCTGGCCCGGACCGAGATCCGGATTTTCCTGGAGGAATGGCTGCGGCGCATTCCGGACTTCGCGATTGCCGATGGCGCGCGCTTCGAGATCAAGGTCGGCGCGGCTGTCATGATTCCCCGGTTGCCGCTGGTCTGGGAGTAAATGCGAACGTGCTGGGCGGTCAATGCATAGAAGGTGACGTGTCAATGGATTTGCTCAAAGGACGCAAAGATCCCGATTGCTGGCCCGGCACTTAATGAACATCACCTATTGCAATATTTTTCGTATTGGCTAGTGCCGGTGCCCGGCTGCCATGCCGCAATGGCGGGACCGGCTCCTTGGCGCTAGCGCGTTGATCGGGGCTGCGGCACCAGGGTTCGTGGCCAATGCCTGATTTGGCCAGGATAGGGCGGAAACGATGACGGTCCAGAATAATGCCGAGGGGCTGAAAGCAGTGGTCGCGGACCGGGCTGCCTTGATCAAGCACCTCGAACACGCCGATACCGCTCCGCTGCTGATGGTGCTGGTTCACCTTGGCGGCGACCCGGCCTGGCTCGACCGCATCGCCCCGCACATCAAGGGTCCGTGGAGCTTTCACGACGAAACGCCCGATGCGCTGCGAGCCGAACTGCGCGAGGCGGTGGCTGACGTGCTGACAGACTATGCGAGCACGGGACGCGCCTTGCCGACCGATCTGCCGATGGACCTGCTGCCCCGCATGCTGCGCAGCTGCACCGGCCAGGACGTGCCACCCGAATACTACCCGATGGTCCATGAGGAAATGGACCTTGCCGGGACCGATCCAAAAACCGTCCACTGGCGCCGGGCGCCCGATGCCAAACGGCTCGCGGACTTTCGGGTGCTGGTGGTCGGCGCAGGCTTTTCCGGGGTCGGTATGGGGATCAAGCTCAAGGAAGCGGGCATTCCCTTCATCATCGTCGAGAAGAACGATGATGTCGGCGGCACCTGGTACGAAAACACCTACCCCGGCATTGGCGTCGATACCGCCAACCATTTCTATTCGTACAGCTTCGATAACAACAACGACTGGGACCACTTCTTCGCCAAGGGCGACGAGATCGAAGCCTACATCCGGCGCAATGCCGAGCGCACGGAGTTGCGCAAGAATATCCGCTTTAGCGAAGAAGTGCTGTCGCTGACCTGGGACGAGGCCGCGCTGCTGTGGCGCGCCGAAATTCGCAAGGCCGACGGCGAAACCTATGCCATGACCGCAAATGCGGTTGTCAGTGCGGTTGGCATGCTCAACCGCCCGAAGGTGCCTCATATCGACGGCCTGGAGACCTTCGCCGGTCCCAAATTCCACACGGCCCGATGGGATCATTCGGTAGACTACAAGGGCAAGCGCGTCGGCATGATCGGCACGGGCGCAAGCGGGATGCAGGTTGGCCCGGCAATCCAGCCTTACGTTGGCAACCTGACGATCTTCCAGCGCTCGCCGCACTGGGCGATGCTCAATCCGCTCTATTTCGAAGAGGTAACCGCCGCCAAGAAGTGGGTGCTGGAAAACATACCGTTCTACACCAAGTGGTTCCGCTTCCAGCTGTTCTGGTCGTCGTCGGATACCTTCCATCACAATCTGAAGGTCGATCCCAACTGGCCTGACAAGAAGCACACGCTCAACGCAGCCAATGCCGAAGTGCGCAAGCAGCTCGAGGCGCATATCGCCAGCGAGGTGGGCCATGATCCCGAACTGATCCGCAAAGCGACGCCGGACTATCCGCCCTATGGCAAACGCATGCTGCGCGACAATCACTGGTACCGCATGCTGACACTGCCCAACGTCGACCTGGTCGACGAACAGATCGACCATGTCGAGCCCAAAGGCGTAGTCACTGCCGACGGCACTCTGCATCCTTGCGACATCCTCGTGCTTGCCACCGGGTTCGAGACCCGCCGTATGCTGTGGCCGATGCAGATCGAGGGCCGCGGCGGAGCCACTATCCTCGACCGCTGGGGCGACGAGGATCCGCGCGCCCACCTGGGCATCACCGTTCCCGAGTTTCCGAACTTCTTCCTGATCTACGGCCCCAACACCAACCTGTCGCACGGCGGCAGCGCGGTGTTTCACTCCGAATGCCAGATCCGCTATATCATGCAGGCTCTGCGCGAGCTGATCGAGACCGGACAGGCGGCGCTTGAGGTCAAGCCGGAGCCGTTCTGGGACTATCAGGAAAAGGTCGACAAGGCGCACAGCCAGCTGGTCTGGGCGCACCCAGGCGTCACCAGCTGGTACAAGAACGCGGCCGGCCGCGTTCACGCCGCCTCGCCCTGGCGCCTGGTCGATTACCGCAACCTGACCGAAAAATTCGATCCGGGCGAGTATGAATTCACCTCCGCACCCGCCGCCCAGCACAAGGAAGACTTGGCATGAGCCTCATCAGCCTGCTCAAGCCGCGCTCGATCGCTGTGATCGGTGCCTCGGACAATCCCAAGCGGATCGGCGGCGTGCCGGTGGACTTGCTCATTCGCGCTGGCTTCCAGAAGCTCTATCCGGTCAATCCGAAGAACGACACCGTCCAGGGCCTGAAGGCCTATGCCGAAATCGAGGCCGTGCCCGAACTGGTCGATCTGGTGATCGTGGCGCTTTCGGCCGATGCCACCTTGCCAATGCTGGAACGCTGCCATGCGCTGGGGATCAAGGCAGCGATGGTCTATGCCTCGGGCTATGCCGAAACCAATGAGAGCGAAGGCGCGGCCAAGCAGGATGCGCTGGTCGATTTCGCCCGCCGCACCGGTATGCTCATCGCCGGGCCCAACTGCATGGGCAACGCCAATTTCACCGATGCCATTTTCACCACATTCGGCCAGTCGTTCCAGCCGGGCGAGCCTGCGGGCGATACCGCGCTGCTCACGCAAAGCGGCAACATGTGCGCGACGGTGTTTCGCATGGCGCGGCGCGCGGGCGTCACCTTCAGCCATGTGATCAATACCGGCAACGAGGCTGCGGTCGATTTCAGCGACTACCTGGACTACCTCGCCGAGGATTCCGCCACGCGCTCTGCCGTGTGCTACATCGAGGAACTGCGCGACGGGCCGAAGTTCCTGGCGGCGGCAGCGAAGTTCCGTGCGGCCGGCAAATTGCTCGCTGTCTACAAAGTCGGCGCCAGCGAAAAGGGCGCCGAGGCTACCCGCTCGCATACTGCCGCCCTCGCCGGTGACAGTGCCGCCTATGATGCCGCCTTCGCGCGCGCCGGCGTGGCCCGTGCGGGTGAGTTGTCCGGCCTTGCCGATCTTGCATACCTGCACACACTGGGTGACAAAATCGGCGGCGGCAATTGCGCGATCCTGTCGATCTCGGGCGCAGCAGGGGCGATCCTGGCCGACGCACTCTCGCTGGCGGGCGGCGATGTGCCCACTTTTCCGCAGGCCGTGCAGGATGGGCTCACCGCCCAGATACCCGGCCATTCGATGGTCTCAAACCCGGTCGATCTGACCGGCAACATCGTCAACGCCAACGATTTCCTGTCGGACTGCATGGCGCTCGCGGCATCCCCGGATGATATCGATGTCGTACTGCTCTATCTTCCCGGCAATTTCCTCAAGCAGGCGCTCGATCAGGTCGAAAAGGCCGCTGCGGCGAGCAGCAAGGCCTTTATCGTCATTGATACCTTTGCCGAAGCAGACAAGGATCGTCTTGCCGCACACGGGATCGGCTATTTTGACGATTTCGACCGGGCAGCCCGCGCCGTCTGTGCCTATGGTCAATGGAAGCGAGCAGGCAACGCAAGCGTCGCGGCGGCGACGACTACCGCAGTATGGCCTGAAATCCCCGCTGGTCGCACTGCACTCTCGGAAACCGAAGGCAAGGACGCACTGGCTGCTTTCGGCGTTCCGGTGGTCCACGATGCGCTGGTGCAGACAGCCGAAGAGGCCCGCAAGGCCGCCGAAACAGTCGGCTTCCCGCTGGTTGCAAAACTTGTCAGCCCCGATGTCGCGCACAAGACCGAACATGGCCTGATCCGTCTCGGCATCAAGGACGCGGACGGCGCGGTCGATGCTTTCGAGACGATGATGGCGAAAGCACGCTCGATGAACGTCCACATCGAAGGCGTGACGCTGGAGCCGATGCTCCAGGGCGGCGTGGAAATCCTCGCCGGTGTCACCCGCGACCCGGTGTTCGGCTGGTTGCTGACCGTCGGGCTTGGCGGTGTCTGGACCGAACTAATGAAGGACGCCTGTCACAGCCTGCTGCCGGTCGATGCCGCAGGGGCCGAGGCGATGCTGCGCAGCCTCAAGGGCTTTCGCCTGCTCGATGGCTATCGCGGTGCACCCAAGGCCGATGTTGCCGCCGCCGCGCAGGCTATCGCCGCGCTGGGAACCGCAGTCCTTGCGGGCGGGCCTCGGCTGCGCGAAGTTGAGATCAATCCGCTGCTTGTCTTGCCGCAGGGAAGCGGTGCAGTAGCTGTCGATGCGCTGGTCCTGCTCGGTTCCGGCGATAATGTGGAGCACTGATCATGTCTGACCTCGTCGAACCGCAAAAAGTCGATATCACTTACGAGACGGACGAACCCGTGCACTATGAAGTGGTCGATGGCGTTGCCTGGCTGACGATGAACCGGCCGGGTTTCAACAACGCGCAGAACGGCCAGATGACCTATGCGCTCGACGATCTGTTCAATCGCGCAGTGCAGGACGATGCCGTGCGCTGCATTGTACTGGCGGGGACGGGCAAGCACTTTTCGGCCGGGCACGACATCGGCACACCGGGGCGCGACCTCCACCACGAATTCGACAAGCGCCTGATGCTGGCCCCGCATACCAACAAGCCTGCGGCCGAACTGCTCTATACCCGCGAGCACGAACAGTATCTAGGCATGTGCAAGCGCTGGCGCGAGGCACCCAAGCCGACCATCGCGATGGTCCAGGGCGCCTGTGTGGCGGGCGGACTGATGCTGGCCTGGGTTTGCGATCTGATCGTCGCATCCGACGACGCTTTCTTCCAGGATCCGGTCAACCCGCTGATGGGCATTCCGGGCGTTGAATACTTCGCCCATGCCTACGAACTGCCGCCGCGCGTCGCCAAAGAGTTCCTGCTGCTGGGCGAGCGAATGAGCGCCCAGCGCGCCTACAGCTTTGGAATGGTCAACAAGATCGTGCCCCGCGAGGAACTGCGCGAGACGGTCTCGGCCTGGGCCACCAAGCTCGCCGGCCAGGCACGTCTCGGCAACTGGCTGACCAAACAGGCAGTGAACCACGTCGAAGAACTGCGCGGCAAGTCCGCCGCGATGACCGCCGTATTCCACATGCACCACTTCGCCCATGCCCAGAACGACCTGACCACCGGCAGCTCGATCGGCGGCGTGACCGGCAAATCGGCCGCGGCGGCGAACAAGAAGGATGCAACCCCGGCATGAACCTCGAATACACGCCCGAGCAGCGTGCGTTCCGCCAGGAAGTGCGTGGCTGGATGGAAGCAAACGTGCCCAAGGCACCGCTTCCCTCGTTCGACCTCACGCCCGAAGGCTTCGAGGCGCACCGCGACTGGGAGCGCAAGCTCAATGAGGGGCGCTGGGGCATGGTCACCTGGCCCGAGGAACTCGGCGGACGGGGCCTCGACCTGATCCGCTGGCTGATCTTCGAAGAGGAATATTACCGCGCCGGGGCCCCCACCCGGGTCAACCAGAACGGTATATTCCTGCTCGGCCCGACGATGATGGAATTCGGCACCGAGGACCAGAAGGCCCGTTTCCTGCCGCGCATGGCCGCAGGCGACGACGTCTGGGCGCAGGCATGGTCCGAACCCGGCGCAGGCAGCGATCTGGCCGGCGTGCGCTCGACCTGTACGCGGGACGGCGATCACTACGTGCTCAACGGCCAGAAGATCTGGTCGACCCGCGCGGTGTTTGCCGACTGGGCGTTTGGCTTGTTCCGGGAGCCGGGCAGCGAGCGTCACAAGGGCATGAGTTTGGTACTGTTTCCGCTGGACGCGCCGGGCGTCACCCGCCGACCGATCGCACGGATGGACGGCGAACTGGTCTTCGCCGAGATATTCCTCGACAACGTGCGCGTGCCGGTGGCCGACCGGCTGGGTGATGAAGGCCAGGGTTGGCACGTCTGCATGGCGACCGCCGGTTTCGAACGCGGCCTGATGCTGCGCTCCCCTGCCCGCTACCAGGCGACGGTTTCGAAACTGATCGCGCTTTACGAACGCGAGAAGGACAATCTGCCTGCATCGTTTGGCGAGCGGATTGCAAAACACTGGATGGATGCGGAGGCCTATGCGCTGACGATCTATTCAATGGCCTCACGGCTGGCGGCAGGCGGGACCATCGGCCCGGAGGCGTCAACCAACAAGATCTTCTGGTCGGAGCTCGACATCGCGATTTACCAGACCGCGCTCGATATGCTGGGCGACCGCGCAGAACTGGGGCCCGGTGCCTCTGCGGGCGCGGCAGATCTGGGCTGGCTCGACGGCTACATCTTCGCGCTGGCCGGACCGATCTATGCCGGGTCGAACGAAATTCAGCGCAACATCATCGCCGAGCGCATGCTTGGCATGCCGCGCGCCTGACGGAAGGTCCGAGACGATGCACTTCGCCTTCACCGAAGACCAGAACGCGATCACCGAAGCGGTGCGCACCATGCTGGTCGAGACCTGCACCCCCGCCGACCTGCGCAAGTTGCTCGAAAGCGGCGCGGCGCGCGACGATTCCCGCTGGTCGACGATCCGCGAAATGGGCCTGCCCGGGCTGATGGCCCCCGAAGCGGCAGGCGGGCTCGGCATGGGGCTGATCGATCTTGCCGGAATTGCCGAGGCGGCGGGTTACGTCGCCCTGCCCGAGCCGCTGGTGGAACTGGCCGGGGTCACCATTCCGCTGCTTGCGGGCCTTGCGGACAATCGCGGCTGGCTGGAAAAGGCCGTCAGCGGTCAGTTCATTGCCATCGCGCACCCGGTCAACAGCTTTGTGGCCGACGCCGATCAGGCGGATATGCTGCTGTTGGACGACGGCGATACACTCCACCTTGTCCCGCGCGAAGCAGTCACCTTGGAGCGGCAGGAGAGTTTCGACGCCTTCCGCCGCCTGTTCACTGTAGGCTGGACGCCCTCGCCCGAGACGATTGTCGGAAGCGGCTGGGGCCAGTCAGCCGAGCGCGGCGCAGTGCTAGCGGCTGCGCAGATGATCGGCCTTGGCCAGCGCTGTATCGATCTTGCCGTGGCCTACGCCAAGGATCGCACCCAGTTCGGCAAACCGATCGGCAGCTACCAGGCAGTCAAGCACCTAGTCGCCAATGCACAGGTACAAATCGAATTTGCGCGTCCTGTCGTCCAAGCAGCAGCAGCGGAATTGCCTTTGGACACGCCGGCCTCGCGGGCGCGGGTGGCCCATGCCAAGATCGTCTCTGGCGAGGCTGCCGATCTGGCGGCGCGCATGGCGGTGCAGGTATTCGGCGCGATGGGCATGACCTGGGAGGCCGACGTCCATTTCTTTCTCAAGCGGGTGCTGGCGCTGAAGGCCAGCTGGGGCACGTCGGCGAAGCATATGCGCACGGTCATGGACCGGGTCATGGCTGAACGCACCGGGCCGGACGCGACCTTTGCCAGCGAACTGGCGCTCGGCACGGCGGCATGAACGCAGCCGCCACTACGCAGATTGGGCGGATCGGCATATGGTCGGCTGAACTGCGCAGCGGAAGCGATGCCGAGGTCGCGGAGGCAGCCGCCGAGCTCGATGCATTGGGCTTTGGCGCACTGTGGATTCCGGGCGAAATGAAGCCGGACATGCCTGCGGACCTCGACCGGCTGCTGGCGGCCACCCGCACTACCACGATTGCCAGCGGCATCATCAATATCTGGATGGACCCGGCTGCCGAGGTAGGTGCCTGGTGGCGCGCGCTTCCCGCTAAGCATGCCGACCGCCTGCTGCTGGGTCTGGGGGTCAGCCACGGCGCGACCGTCGGCGAAGCCTATCGCAAGCCGCTGACTGCAATGAGCGGCTACCTCGATCAGCTCGCGGCCGAAGGCGTGCCTTCAGAACGGACCTGCCTCGCCGCACTGGGCCCGAAAATGATCGAACTGGCGCGGATACGCACAGCCGGCGCACACCCCTATCTGGTCACACCCGATCACACCGCAACGGCGCGCGAGGCATTAGGACAGGGCCCGCTGCTGGCTCCCGAACAGGGCGTGGTGTTCGATCCCGATCCGGCGCGCGCTCGCGACCTCGCCCGGCCCTACGTCCGCGGTTACGGCCAGCTTGAAAACTACGCCAACAGCTGGCGCCGCCTCGGGTTCACCGATGACGACATCGCTACTTGCAGCGACCGTCTGACCGACGCGCTGTTCGCCTGCGGTGACATCGATGTCATCGCGGCGCGCGTGGACGCGCATATCGCGGCTGGAGCCGATCACGTCTGCCTGCAAGTGGTCACCCCGCGCATCGGCTCGCCCAATTTCGACGCACTCAGGCCCGTCTGGCGCAGGTTGTCCGAGGCTCTGATCTGAAAACAACAACCGCGCAGGGCAAGACAGGCGCAGCGTTCCGGGAGATGTCGATGTCGGTAAGGATCGAGGGCAGTGCAGCTGCCGAATGGCGTCAGAACTGGACTGTGGTGCTTGCGGCGTGTGCCGGCATGGCCGTTGCCGCGGTCATTTCCTATTCGAGCAGCCTGTTCATCGAGCCGCTCGAACGCGAATTTGGCTGGTCACGGGCGCAGATCATGTCCGGCCATTCGATAGCCTCGACGCTTGCGGTGATCTGCGCGCCGTTCATGGGTATCCTGGTTGACCGGGTCGGTCCGCGCCGCATCGGCATTGCCGCTATCGTGACCCTGTGCGGCGCAATTGCGCTGATGGGCACGACCAGTGATCAGATATGGCATTGGCGTGCGCTTTGGGTGCCGGTCGCGCTTGGCGTCATTCTGGTGCAGCCCATGGTCTGGACTGGCGCGGTCACCAGCCTGTTTGCAGCGGGCCGTGGTCTTGCGCTGGCAGTGACGCTGTGTGGCAGCAGCCTGGCCTCATTCATGGTGCCCAAGCTGACCGAAGTGCTGATTACCGCGTTTGGCTGGCGCATGGCTCTGGTCGGACTCGGGCTGATCTGGCTGGTTATCGCACTGCCCATCGTGGTGCTGTTTTTCACCAGCGCGCGTGACCGAAGCAGAATTGCGCCCGTGGCTGAAGCCATAGCCGATGAGCCGCGTCCCTCGATCTGGCAGAGTGGTGTGCTGACCCGGCAGTTCTTCCAGTTGCTCATCGCAGGCGTGGCGATTGCCCTCGTCGTGGTGACCATGGTCACCAGCATTGTGCCAGTGCTTTCGGCCAAAGGCATCGACCGCACCGATGCAGCGACCTTGGCCGGGCTGGTCGGGATTACGGCGATTGTCGGACGCCTCTCGGTCGGCGCGCTGCTTGACTGGATGGACGGGCGGATCATCGCAGCGGTTTGCGTTTCGCTGCCGCTGTTTGGATTGCTGATCCTGCTGCATATGCCGGGCTCGATCGTCGGCGCGGCAATCGCGATCCTGATCTTCGGGCTTTCGCTTGGCGCCGAGCTCGATATCGTCGCCTATCTGACATCGCGCTATTTCGGGCGCGAGAACTTCGGTTTCCTGTTCGGCACGATCGGCGGCTTCCTCGGCCTGGCGACTGGCAATGGGCCGGTCATCCTCAACGCGATCTACGATGCCACCGGATCCTACGATCCTGGCCTTTGGGCGGCGATGCCGCTTTGCGCGATCTCCGCCTTGTCGTTTCTGCTGCTCGGACCCTATCCGTCCGAAACACGATAGGATCAGGCCTGACTCTCCTCCCGGCAAGCCCCACCCCCTCCCGGCTGGCGCGCGCGCCATTTCGGAATTAATGCACCTTGCCCATTGCAATACCGCAAATTCTGGTGAAAATGCGCGCGTGGCCCCTGCTCGTCGGCGGGGTTGCGGAACAAGCCAGCGATTGGATTGCGGGATGCAAGATAAAGAGGCGAATGGCCTGCGCACGATCATCATCGGGGCGGGAATGGCCGGCCTGCTGGCTGCGGTCCGCCTCAAGCAGCGCGGCGAAACGAATTTCGCGATCTACGAGAAGGGCGCATCGGTCGGCGGGACCTGGCGCGAGAACACCTACCCCGGAATTGCCTGCGACACTCCGGCGCACTCCTATTCCTATTCCTTCGCCTTCAACCCTGAGTGGAGTGCGTTCTACGCGCCCGGCCAGGAGATCAAGCGCTACTTCGAGGATGTCGCCAAGACCTACGGAATTGAGGAACACATTCACCTCGATACGGAAGTCGATCGTTGCGAATGGCATGACGGGCAATGGCATGTCCGCACCAAGGCCGGCGAAACCGATAGCGCGCATGTGCTGGTCGCGGCGACCGGTGTGCTTCACCACCCGAGCATCCCCGACATTCCCGGCCTGCACGATTTCGCGCGCCCTTGGTTTCACAGCGCCCGCTGGGACCACTCTGTGGAGGTCGACGGCAAGCGCATCGGCGTGATCGGCAATGGCTCCACCGGGGTGCAGATCGTCTCTGCTCTCGCGCGGCGCGTAGCCCGGCTGGTCCACTTCCAGCGCTCGCCGCAATGGATCATGCCCTGCGCGCGCAACAGCTATTCCGATGCGGAAAAGGCGGCATTCCGGCAGGATGCCTCCCTGATCGAGGAAGTGCGCGACGGGCCCGAGGCAGCGGCGCGAAAAGCGCGCTTTACCGCCGCGATCATCGACAGCGAATCGCCCGAACTCGCCGAAATCCAGGATGCCGTCGAACGCAACCTCGAGGACAGCATCCGCGATCCCGAGCTGCGCGAGAAACTGCGTCCCAACTATCGCGCGGCGTGCAAACGGCTGGTCTTTTCGGCGCACTATTACGACGCCGTGCAAGAGCCCGCAGTCTATGTCGAAACCGGCGCGATCGAGCGGATCGAAGCAACAGGCGTGCGGATGAAAGATGGCACCTTTCATGAGCTCGACGTGCTGGTGCTCGCCACTGGCTTCAAGGTCGATCAGTTCGTCCGTCCGATCAAGTTCATCGGCGAAGGCGGTCTGGATCTCGACGACTTCTGGGCGCAGCATCCGCGGGCCTATTATGCCGTGACGATCCCGCATTTTCCGAACCTGTGCCTGCTCAATGGCCCCACCGGCCCGGTCGGCAATTTCTCGCTGGTCGATATCGCCGAAAAGCAGTGGGACTATTTCGACCAGTTGATCGATCTCGTGCGCGAAGGCCGGGCCTCGGCCATCGCACCGAAAGTCGAGGCGCTGGAAACCTATGAAGAGGCCCGCAACCGCGATGCAAAGCGCACGGTCTTCGCCTCGGGCTGCAAGAGCTGGTATCTCGATGCGGACGGTGTGCCGCAAGTATGGCCGTGGAGCTACGACCACTTTGTCGAGGTCATGGCGAAGCCACGCCTTGAAGACTATGTCCTTGCCTAAGGCAGCGCGCGGTTCATATTGAACTTGCACTGCCGCCCGGCTGATTTTGCCTGGAGATTGTGAATATGACGCAAGTCATGAAAGGTGTTCGGGTTCTCGAAGTGGCGCAGTTCACTTTCGTTCCGGCTGCGGGCGCGGTCCTCGCCGACTGGGGCGCCGATGTCATCAAGATCGAGCATCCGGTGCGCGGCGATACCCAGCGCGGCTTCATCAATTCATTCGGGAAGAAGATCGATCCGCTGCGCAACGGCATGATCGAACATCCCAATCGCGGCAAGCGCAGCGTCGGCGTCGATATCTCCACGCCCGAAGGCCAGGCGCTGATCTACGAGATCGCCAAGACGGCGGACGTATTCCTGACCAACTACCTGCCTTCGGCCCGGCGCAAGCTGAAGATCGATGTCGAGCATATCCGCGCGGCCAATCCCGACATCATCTATGCGCGCGGCTCCGCCTTCGGCGACAAGGGCCCGGAACGCGAGAATGGCGGGCTTCGACAACACCGCGTTCTGGACACGCAGCGGCGTCGCCTATGCCATGACGCCAGAGGAGCTGGGCGGCGCTTTCATGCAGCCGATCGGCGCCTTTGGGGATTCGATGGGCGGCATGAATATCGCCGGCGGCATTTCCGCCGCCTTGTTCCATCGCGAGCGCACCGGCGAAGCCGTGGAAATCGACGTCTCGCTGCTCAGCACCGGCTGGTGGGCCTGCGGCTCGGCGATCGATCAGGCGATCGAGGCAGGCAGCGTCTCGCGCGCGTCGATGCCGATGTCCGGCGCCGGGGCGGGCAATCCATTCCTCGGCAATTTCGCGACTTCGGATGGCGGCACGATCAACCTGTGCACGCTGACCCCGGGCCCCTATGCGCGCGATCTGTTTGCGCACCTCGGAATGCCCGAACTGGCGGACGATCCCCGCTTCGACAGCGCCGAAAAACTGATGACGAACTGGAAGGAAGCCAGCGACCTGATCACCGCAGCTTTCGCCGGCAACAGCTTCGATTACTGGCGCAACCGCCTGCGCACCTATTCGGGCCAGTGGGCGCCGGTGCAGAGTTTCCTCGATCTTGCCAGCGACGAACAGGCGCTCGCCAACGACATGCTGTTCGAAGTCGAGGCCAGCGACGGCGGCGAGCCACTCAAGCTGGTGCGCAACCCGGTGCAGTTCAATCACACACCCGTCGCATCCTCGCGCGCGCCGCAGGCGTCGGAACACACCGAATTGTTCCTGATGGAAATGGGTATCGACTGGGACCGGATCGAGGAACTCAAGGCAGGCGGCGTGATCGCCTGATCGCTCGACAGAAGGCGGAGGCAGCGCCGATGACCGGGACAATCCTGATAGCAGGCGCGAGCGGTGTAATCGGAAGCGCCGCTGTCGAGCACTTCGCGCGGCTGCCGGGATGGCGGGTTATCGCGCTGTCGCGGCGACTGCCGGTTGTGGCAACTGACTGCCAGTTCGCGCATCTGCCGGTCGATTTGAGCAATGAAGAGGCGTGCCGGACTGCCTTGGCTGCCTTGCCCGGGGTGACCCACCTCATCTATGCCGCTGCCTGCGAGCAGGAAGGCCTGGTCGCTGGCTGGCGCGATCCGGCGACAATGGCGCTGAACGGGCAGATGTTTGCCAACCTGATCGGCCCGCTCGCCGCCAACGCAAATCTGCGGCACGTCAGCCTGCTCCAGGGGGCCAAGGCCTATGGGGCGCACGTTCATCCCGTTGCCATCCCGCTTCGCGAGGACCGGCCCCGCGATCCCCATGCCAACTTCTATTGGCTGCATGAAGACACTCTGCGCGAAGCAAGTGCCCGCTGGGGCTTCGCTTTCACGATCTGGCGTCCGCAGGTGCTGCTGGGCACTGCGCCAGGCGTGGCGATGAACCCGGTTATCCCGATCGGCGCCTATGCAGCGATTGCCCGAGAACGCGGCGTGCCTTTCGCCATGCCGGGCAACAGCACTGCCATCTGGGAACTCGTCGATGCTGGCCTGCTGGCCGAGGCCATGGCCTGGGCTGCGGGTGCCGCAGCGGCGGACGGCCAGACCTTCAACATCACCAACGGCGATGTATTTGTCTTGCACGATGCCTGGCCAGAGCTTGCCGCAAGCCTCGGCCTGCCATCCGATGGACCTGCGCCGCGCAACTTCGCAGAATTCTTTGCGCAGCCGGAAAGCGCGGCGGCCTGGAGTGCGCTTGCCGCCCGGTACAGGCTGCGCGAACCCGTGCTTGAGCGGCTGCTCGGGCAATCGCATCACTATATCGATCTGCTGGGCGGCGAGCGGATCGCCGCCAAGGCTCAGCCTGTGCTGCTGAGCACGATCAAGCTGCGGCAGGCCGGTTTTGCGGGATGCCGCGACAGTCTGTCCGCGCTGCTGGCACAGCTTGCGGCCATGTCGGATTTGCACCTCATGCCCCAGCTTGCACCGTCGCCGGATATTCGATCAGCACAAAATGGAATGCCATGAGGCAAATTCATTACAAGAATGCAGCGATCAGCCTTGCGAGCGAGACGATTCGCCTTATGGCCTGAACTGAAATGAGACGATGCAACCAGCGCGTCGCTGGCAAGCATCCACCTGCCTGGAGCATCCCCATGCAATTGAGCCTTCCCGAAGACAGCGTGCCCATCAAGGAGATGTTCGAACGCTTCTTTGCCAGCGAAGCGACTTCGGCGCGGGTCCGTGCGGCCGAGCCGGTCGGTTTCGATCGTGCGCTCTGGGACGAATTGCTGGCACTCGAAGCGCCGTTCATGCGCCTATCGGCCGATGCCGGCGGCGGCGGCATGAGCTTGTTCGATGCCTGCCTGATGATGGAGCAGGCCGGACGCCGGCTCGCGCCTGCGCCGCTTGCGGAATCGCTTGTTGCCCTGCGCATGCTTGGCGAGATTGGCGGCGAGGCCGCGCGCGGCTGGATCGCCAGGGTGCGCGATGAAGGGGCTGTGCTTACTTTGGCGCTGCGCAGCGTCGATGATGGCAAAGTCCAGCTGGTGCCCGGCGGCGCAGTGGCCGATGGTATCCTGACGTTCGACGGCAGGGAACTCGCGATTGAGGTTCCCGCCGCGCCGCTTGCCGCGCCCGAAACTCTCGGCGGGGCCGCGCTGGGCGCTTTCGTTCCCGGTGCGGGCCAGCGCACGGTGTTGTCTGGCAATGCCGACGCACAGCGCATCTGGGAAGCCGGCGTTGAGGAATGGAAGGTCCTGACCGCCGCGGCGCTGGTCGGGCTGTCGCGCGAAGCGGTGGAGATGGCGGCGGCCTATGCCTGCGAGCGCGAAGCCTTCGGCCAGCCGATCGGCACCTATCAGGGCATCGCCCATCCACTCGCGGTCGACGCGATCGATGCCGACGGCGGTGCCATGCTGCAATTGTGGACGCTGCGCGCCGTGGCCGACAAGACCGCCGATGCCGGGGCGCTGATATCGGCCTTCTACTGGTGGGCCAGCCGCACCGCCACCAATTGCGTCGCCCACGCCATCCACACTTTCGCCGGCTATGGTCTGAGCAACGAATACGACATCCAGCTCTATCATCGCCGGGCCAAGGCCTGGGCGCTGGCGCTGGGCGATCCCGAGGCCGAGCTGGAGCGCGCCGGACGTCGGCTGTTTCTGGGTGAGATGGCCAGCCTGCCCGATCCCGGGGCGGTGGAGATCGACTTCGAATCGCCCGACATCGGCAACCCGCTTGCCGAGGAATTGCGCGCCCTGCTGAGCTGCATTCTTGACCCAGCCAAGCACAACCTGTTCGAGGAGAATTTCGAGGCGCACGACTGGGAGGTGCACCGGGCGCTGGGCAAAGCCGGGCTGCTGTTTCCGAACTGGCCCGAACAGTGGGGCGGGCGCAGCGCCGATGCCGATTCCACCCGGGCTTGCTACAATGTCAGCGCCGAGCTCGGCTATGCCGGGCTGGCACGCGGCGTCACCGGCATGGCGGGCCACCTCGTCCAGCAGGCCGGTCAAGCCGGCGCTGCAGGACGAAGTCCTCCACGGTTTCGCACGGGGCGACTTCACCTCGTGCCTGGGCTTCACCGAGCCGTCGGGCGGATCGGACGTGTTCGCCGCGAAAACCCGCGCGGTGCGCGACGGCGAATGACTGGGTCATCAACGGCCAGAAAATGTTCACCTCGGGCGCGGAGCTGGCCAACTATGTGCTGCTGCTCGCCCGGACCAATCCCGATGTTCCCAAGCACAAGGGGCTGACCCTGTTCCTGGTGCCGCTCAAGGTGCCAGGCGTGGAAATCCAGCCGGTGCACACTTTCATGGACGAGCGCACCAACGCGACATTCTATGCCGATGTCCGCATCCCCGATCGCTACCGCCTGGGCGAGATCGACGGCGGCGTGCGCCTGATGTCGATGGCGCTGTCGATGGAACAGGGCGGCAGCCATTATCACCACCAGATGCGCAAGATGATCGACGCAGTGGCGGCATGGGCGCGTGAGGAGCAGCGTGGCGGAGTGCCGCTGATCGAGCATCCCGCCACGCTTGCGCGGCTGGCGCGGGTCCATGTCCATTCGGCTATCAGCGAGGCACTTGCCGCCCGCGTGCTGGCGACGCGCCTCGCGGGAGAGCCCGACCTGGCCTATGGCCCGGCCTCGAAGGTCTTCACCACCGAGGCCTTCATCACCGATTCCGCCGACTTGCTTAACCTTGCCGCGCCCGGTTCGCTGATCCGGGGCAAAGAGGGGCTTGGTGTGGTCGAGATCGGCTACCGGCATTCGACCGCGACTTCGGTCTATGGCGGGACCAGCGAAGTGCTGCGCAGCATGGTCGCGGAGCGACGCCTAGGGCTGCCGCGCAGCCGGTCCTGAGCGCAGGATGAAATCATGACCGAGGCAGACCCAACGACGGCCCAGGCCAAAACCTTCCCGCAACTGGTTCGCGCGGCGGCCGCTGCTTATGGCGATGCCGTCGCGCTCACGCTCGAAGGCGCGAACATCCCCGACGAGGCGATCACCTTCACCGAACTGGATCGCAAGTCGGCACAGATCGCCCGCGGCCTGCTGGCGCGCGGGATCGGCAAGGGCAGCCGGGTCGGCTTTATTCAGGGCAACAGTCCGATGTTCGCGGTACTGCTGGCGGCCATCGCGCGCGTTGGCGCGGTTGCCGTGCCGATCAGCACATTGATCAAGGCGAACGAGCTTGTCCGCGTACTTCGGCAGTCGGACATTGCGGGCCTGTTCGTCCAGCGCAGCCTGCTGGGGCATGACCTGGTTGAGCGTCTGTGCGACGCTCTGCCGGAACTGCGCGGGGCGCAGGCTGGCCTCTTGCGCATCCCCGCCGCGCCGTACCTGCGCTGGATCGTGTCGTGGGGCCCTGCCCTGCCCGCAACTATCGGCACACTCGACGACCTGACCGCACAGGCTGGCACCATCCCTGACGAATTGCTCGCCGCCGTCGAGGCCGAAGTCCACCCGACCGATCAGATGCTGGAAATTTACACCTCCGGGTCGATGGCCCTGCCCAAGGGGGTCAAGCACCTCCACGGCCCGGTCGTGTTTCGCGCCGGCTATCTCGCGCGGATGACCGAACGGAACCGAGACAGCCGGACCACCGCGACATTGCCGATGTTCTGGGTCGGCGGCATGGGCCTGTTCCTCTTGCCCAACCTGTTCGCCGGCGGTTGCACGCATTGTACAGAAGGCACCTCCACCAGCAGCCGCCACGCCATGGGCACGGTGATGGCGGAGGAGGATCTCGCCGTGATGGCGCAGGCCAGGCCCTATTGGGCGCTCGGCATGAGCGAAACCTTCGGCCCCTACGCTTATGGCGACGAACTGCGCGCGCCGGGCTATCCGCTCTGCGCCCCGCTCGACCATATCGCCGATGGCTATGAAGTGCGGGTCGCCGATCCCGAAACCAACCAGCCGGCCGGCGATGGCGAAACCGGCGAAATTCAGGTTCGCGGCTATGCGCTATCACCCGGCCTGCACAAGCTCGATCAGGATGCCTACTATACGCCCGATGGCTTTTACCGCACCGGCGATATGGGCCTGGTCGAAGGCAGCCGCATTCATTTTGTCGGCCGCAATGGTGACATGATCAAGACCAACGGGTCCAACGTCTCGCCGGCCGAAGTCGAGCAGGAAATGCAGCTGCTGCCCGGCGTTCATTCGGCCTATGTCGTTGGCCTGCCCGACGAGCATCGCGGTCAGCTGGTCGTTGCCGCAGTCGTTGCGAGGGACGAAGCGGCACTCGATTTTACCGAGATCGAAACCGTTCTCAAAAAGCGGCTGTCCAGCTTCAAGGTGCCCCGCGCCTACATCCAGATCGCGCGCGAAGAGGTGCCGATGCTGCCGAGCAACAAGGTTTCCCGCCGTGCGATCGAGGCGCTGCTGATGGAGCGGCTTGCACCAAATCCGGTCGGCTGACGAATTTTTCACGCTGAGCTAGCATGGCACTGTTACAAAAATGCAACGCAGCTGATGAATCTGCCAAGAGATAACTCGGACTAATTGCCTCTCAGCCCTCTCCTGCCTAGGGGCCAATGCTATTGCACCATTGCATTGGTAATTGGTCCTGGCGCGCGCTGCATTCAAAAGCGCGATCGGGAGCTGGTTTGGGAAGCGGCCGCATCGGCCCCTGAGGAGTATTTTTTCCATGGCATTGAAGATTCTGAATTCGATCCTGGCGACAACCGCCCTGACGATGATCCTGCCGACTGCGGCTTTTGCACAAGAAGCCCAGGCGGATGAGGCTATCGAGAGCAATGACATCATCGTCACGGCGCGCCGTTCGGATGAACGCCTGCAGGACGTTCCGGTTTCAGCGTTCAGGTGATCTGACGGGCGACAATGCTGCAGAAACTGGCCATCACTTCGGCAGACGAGGTCTTTCCAAGCTGGCCCCGGGGCTGACCTTGGTCAATGCAGGCGCAGCCAGCCGGATTTCGCTGCGCGGTGTTTCCTGGCAGCCCGGGCTCGGGCACGCCCGCCACGCCGCTCTATTTCAACGAAGTTCGGCTTCGGATCCGGCCGAATATCGCTCGCGGTCGCTGTTTCGACATCGGCCAGATCGAAATGCTGCGCGGGCCGCAAGGCACATCGCGCGGTGCGCCCTCGATTTCCGGCGCAATCACGATCACCACGCAAGCTCCCGACCTGACGGAATTCGGCGGCTTGCTCAAGGCTTCTATGCCTCGGGCAACCGCCGGACGTCCAGGCAGCGATCAATGTTCCAGTAATCAAGGATATGCTGGCGATCCGTCTCGCCACCAATATCGAGGACAGCGAAGGCAACCGGGTTTACAGTGTGCACAGCACGTCCAGCCCAAGCTGATGACCGCTCCTTCCGTGCGACCGTGCTGTTCAAGCCGACCGACACGCTGTCACTCAGGCAATGTATCAGCGCCGCACGTCGCATAAGAGCTTGGCTATGCCCAGGTTGCTGGCACTGGCAGCCCGGGCGCTCCGGCATCCGCGACCGCGATTCTTCGGCACTCTGGGTGCTATCCCCGCCAATTTCAACGGCCCGGCCCTGACAGTCGGCCAGCGCGCGTCGGTTCAGGATGCTGGCAGCACCGCGAAAGAACAGATCGACCTGCTGACCATCAATGCCAGCTGGGAAGTATTCGGGCAGAAGCTGAGCTACAATTTCGGCAAGCAGTTCAATCGCAGTCCTGCGAGCTTCAACGCTTCGGACCCGCTGAACATGCTTCCGGGATTCGAGAATTATACCTCGCCGAGCAACAACGGCCTTCCCTCGTGGCGCGTGCACGAACTGCGCCTGTCTGGTCAGCGGGTTGGCGGCCTGCCCGTTCGATTATGACATCGGCTGGTACTCGAAGCATTCGGGCGGTCTGAGCATCATCTTCGATGCACCGACCTATCTTGCGCGGTGCATTCGGACCCCCCAATGCCCAGCCGGGCGCCTTCACCACGCCCAACAGCGCTTATTTGCTCAACAGCTCGACCAATATCCGCATCGGTCAAGAGAAATTCGACTCGTTCTACGGCAACCTGAGATTCCATCTTGGCGAGAATACCGAACTGGCGGCGGCCTTGCCCGCGTCCGCGACCGGCTGCCTATATCGCGGACATCACGACCTTCGCCGCGCGGACAAGCGTCGCTCCGTCAACGTTGTGATCTCGGCGTTCCTGCGGTCATTCCGTGCCCTTCTTCCCGACTTGCGATCGTCAGCCCTTCGCTGATCACCAGCCCCAACTACGCCGGTGTTTGCGATTCACCGATTCCTGCGGGCGTTGGCAATTCAACCCAGACAACAACAACAACATCTACAAGAAAACGTTGTATAATTTCTCGCTGTCGCACAAGTTCACGGACGATGTGCTGGTCTATGCCACGACGGGCAGCTCGTTCCGCTCTGGCCTGCCGGCGATCAACAATCCGGGTCTTCCTTCCAGTCTGCAACGCCGCTTCCGGAAAAGGCCAAGAGCTATGAACTGGGCATCAAGACCAGCTTCAGCCGCGGTTTCAACGCATCAATGCCGGCGTTTTCCAGCTCGACTACCAGGGCCAGCTGACGACATTCGAGGCCATCACTATGGCAACCGTACGAGCAGAGATCGCGACGACCAGCCTTGCTTTCTACCGCAATCTCGACTCGCGGGTGCGCGGTTTCGAGCTTGAAGCTGGCTGCCCGGCCGATCGACAATCTGTCTCTGGGCGCCAATGTCAGCTACTCGAAGATCACGTCCAAGGGCGGCTCAATGTGCCGTGCAACGACGCGGCAGCGCCAGCCTCACAGCGGCGAACCCGATCAACTTCTGCGCTTCGCCGTCGGGGCAGGTGCTCAAACCAGGTGCGCCGTTCCACGTCGACGCTCAATGGCAACTACACATGCCGATGACCGATTCGATCGATGGCTATTTCCGCTCCAACCTCAACATCAAGGGCAACAACCCCAACTTCGGCAATTTCCAGACTCAACGGCGTCTACAAGCCGACGCCATCCTTTCGCGATTCTCGACCTGTTTACCGGCATAACGGCGGCAAGATGGGGTCTGGGAACTTGGCTTCTTTGCCAAGAATATGTCCAACAAGCAGGCGGAACTTGCCCGCGTAGCCAGTAACAATTCGCCTATAGCGCCTATGGCGTGGCACCGGGCGGCTACGACGAAGTAGCGCACTTCGCTTCCCCGCGGAAATCGGCGTGACCCTGCGTTACGCATTCGGCTCGCGCTGATGGTTGCATGATCGGGTGAGATAGGCTTAATTCTCAGGCCAGTCTCACCCGTCCGCAAACAAGGAAACCTGACACCATGATTGCCAGGCACTTGCTCAGCAATTCAATCAAGGCCGTTCTTGCGACGGCCTTTTTTGTGACTCCTGCCTATGCGCAGTCGGAGAGCGCGCCAGCTACGCAAACAGTGAGCGACGCCTGCGCCGAAACCCCGCCGTTCGATGAGGCCGCCATGCGCCCCTTTCTCGAACGGGTTCTGACCCCCGGGCCGCAAATAACGCCCGCCGCCATTCCCCCGGAAACCATGGCGAAACTGATGGCGCTGCAGAAAGAGGCGACGGCGCGCCAGGCGAAGGACTGGGCCAATTTGTGCCGTTATGCCGCCGACAACGCGACACTGCCCGATGGTCGCGAACGGCAGCGCGTCGTTTTCCTCGGCGATTCGATTACCGAGTATTGGCGGCAGGGCGATCCCGCCTTCTTCTCCGACCCCGTGCAGAATCGCGGGATCAGCGGCCAGACCACGGCGCAGATGGTGTTGCGCTTCTATGCCGATGTCGTCGCGCTGAAACCGCGCGTGGTGCACGTCATGGCCGGGACCAATGATGTCGCGGGCAATCTTGGGCCGGTTTCGGATGACACGATTGTCGCCAATCTGACCGCGATGCTCGACATGGCCAAAGCGAACCGGATCCGCGTTGTCCTCGCCAGCATTCCGCCGGCGCGGTTCATGAGCTGGAAGCCGGGCATGACCCCCGGCCCCCGGATCGCGGCCCTCAATTTGCGGCTGAAGCGGCTCAGCCGAGGCGATCGCGGTGCGATCTTATGTCGATTATCACACCCGCCTGCGCGACGATCAGGGCGGCTTTCAGGCCGCGCTGGCGAATGACGGTGTCCACCCTAATCGCGATGGCTATGCCGTGATGCGCCCACTGGCCGAGCGCGCCATCGCGCAGGCCGCCCGCAAAAGGAAGTAAAATGCGCTCATCCCTGCCCGTCCGGATCGCGCGGGGCATTGCCGGCTTTTTCCTCGTCCTGTTCGGCCTGGCGACGCTGGGCAGTTTTGTGCCCGCCATTCCAGTTCTGGGCGAGATCGGACCGCTGCTTACCGCCAGCTACGGCCCGTGGATCGTCATCCTGTCGCTGGCAGGCGCTATCTGGACGTTCCGGCGGTGGCGCTCCAGCGCCAAGCGGCGCACGCTGATGGTGGCCGGTCTGTCCCTGTTCGCCGCGCTGGGCATGACCTTCATTCAAGCACGGCAGATCGGCGTCGCCCGATCAAACGGGGCAAATATCAGCCTTGCCAGCGCATTCCTGTCGCACGGGCAGGCTGATGCCAGTCTGAACCCTGAATCGATAATCTATGCCAGGCATGACGGGCAGGACCTGCCGATCGACATCTATCGCCCGGCCCCCGGCACCGATGGCAAGCCCGCTCCCATCTTCATCTACATCCACGGCGGCGGCTGGGGTGCGGAAACACTCAAGCAGCGGCAGGCGGATTTTCGCTGGTTTGCCGAGCGCGGCTTTCTGGTGATGTCCTTTGAATATCCTTTGGCCACCGAGACCCGGCCCACATGGAATGTGACGCATCCACTGCTCGGCTGCGCGCTAATCTGGGCCAATGCCAATGCCGAGCGCTATGGCGGTGATGCACGGCAGCTCGCGCTGTGGGGCGAATCTGCTGGCGGCAATCTGGTGCTCAACCTGTCATACATGGCCAATGCCGGAACGCTGAAGCCCGCCTGCCCCGGCACCCTGCCGCGCATTGCCGCTACCGCCGCGCTCTACCCGGTGGTCGATCCAGCGCGGATGTATCATAATCCCAATCCGCTGATCAGCATGTTCGGCAGGATGATGACGACGCGCTATACCGGCGGCACGCCTGAGCAATTTCCCAATCGTTACAAGGAAATCGGCTCTGCCACCCATATCAGCGCGAAGGCCCCGCCTACGCTGCTGATCGTGCCCGAAGCCGATCATCTGGTAGTGCCCGCAGCGGCCTATGCCTTCGAGGCTGCGGCGCGCGGGGCCGGCGTGAAGACGAAGTTGATCCGCATGCCCTATGCCGAACACAGTTTTGATCTCAAAAGCGGCAACATTGGCAGCCAGATGGTGCGCCAGACAATGCTGCAATTTCTCGCGGAGCATGGCCTGAAGCCATGACAGGATGACAGGATGACAGGATGACAGGCTGACAGGGTTTCAGTCGGAGCCTATTGCAGCTTTTCCGGCTGGCACGGCTGATCGGTCATCGCCCAGCCTACCGCATTGATCATCAGTCGCCGCATTTCGGGTTCGGCGAAGGATGCGCCAGTGTGGCCGAGCGCCGAATAGAGCACGCGGCCCTTGCCCACGCACCGGCTCCAGATGACCGGATGGTCCTTGCCCATCGCCAGCTTGCCCGATCCGGGGCCGCCACGCTCGTAGCTGGCTTCATCGACCGTCGCCAGGATCTGGAAGCCTTTGGCGCGGACCGAACGATCGAAGGAATACCACTCGTCGGCGCGGTTCCACCTGGCCGGCAGCCCTGCCATCGCGGGGTGCGCGGGCGCCTCAATCAGCACCGTCGCTTCGGGCACATGCGGCCATAGCGTGTGGCCGACGAATTTTGCGCCGATCAATTCCTGAGCATACCACGGCCAGACTTCGTGCGAGCCGTCGCCTGCCGCGTGCACGGCAATGAACCCGCCGCCATTCTCGATGAAGGCCTTGAGTGCATCGCGCTGCGCATTCGAGAGAACATCGCCGCTGGCGTTGTTCCACACGACGACTTTGAACCGTGCGAGCAACTCCGGCGAATGGACTGCGCCATTTTCGGTTACGATCACGCTCCAGCCGTTCTGCTTTCCCAGTTCGACAAACATCGGGTTGCCCGCCGCGATTGCCTCGCCATGGCGAAACCCATTGGTCTTGGAAAATACGAGGACAGCCGGATGCTCGAAGCGCTCAGGCAGAGTGGGCGGGGCGGTTTCGTGAACACGGCTTGGATACAACGCACTGTAGGTTCTGGGGCCAATCCAGACCACTAGGCCGATGATCACAACGAGCAGCGTTAATCCCGTCCATTTCAGAATGCGGCGGAATCGTCCCATGTCCTGCTCCATATCTGCAATCGGCACCGCTGACTACGCTGCGCCGGCTAGGCGAATGTGCTGAAGCCCTGCCGAACCGCACCCGGTTCGCCCTGCCTTCCCGACTATCGCAGGTGACCAAAACATTTGCAATTGCCCAATGTCATTCTATAAAAGCCCGGCTGCAGCCACACTTGATCTTCCCGGTCCGGCAGGCGAAAGTACAAGCAGATCGGGGTTGTGGCTGGCTAGGCTTCAGAAAGCTGCCGGGAGACACACCGGGCTCGCTCGTTGCGTACTGCGGGATTTGAGGAGAGACTATGTCAGATCAATCCGGCAAGCTTGAACCCCTCCCCGCCACGCTGGAAGAATTCACAGCGCTGGGCCTTGGCCCGGATCGCCGCAGGTTCATTGTCGCTGCGCTGCTGGCAGTTGGCACAGCGGGCGTTCCACTGCCGGCAATCGCCAAGGTAACGCGGGCACGTCGCAAAGCGGCGCGCTTTCTGTCGCCCGCTCGCTTTGCCGTGCTTGACGCCTTGGCCGAGACGATCATGCCGCGAACCGACACGCCCGGCGCGCGCGATGCGCTGGTCCCGCAGCGCTTCGATGCCCTGATGCAGAACTGGGCTTCGGCAGACACACGGCTGAAGTTCACGGCCCTGCTCGACGAGGCAGAAGCAATGGCACGCGCCGACGGAGCCAGCGGGCTCGCCGCCATGCCGGCAGCCAAACAGCTCGAGCTTGTCACCGCCTTCGACCGGGCAAAGTTCGCGGATCCAGACTACCGGAAATTCAAGAACCTGATCCTGTCGCTGTATTATGTCTCGGAGCCCGGTGCGACGCAGGAACTGCGCTATGAGCATGCTCCGGGTGCGTGGGAGCCGAATGTCCCGGCCACGGCGGACACCCGCGCCTGGGCTTTTGACGTCAACGTCTGAGGAAATTCGATCATGTTTGACGCAATTGTCGTCGGCTCCGGCATCAGTGGCGGCTGGGTCGCCAAGGAACTGACCGAGAAGGGCCTGAAAGTTCTCGTGCTCGAGCGCGGCCCCAACATCGTTCACGGCGAGGGCTACAAGGATGGCCTGATGCCGTGGGAGCATGAAAACGGCGGACGCGTTCCCGAGGACGAAGTGCGCACAGACTATGCCGTCCAGAGCACTGTCTATCCGTTCAGCAGCGCCAACAAAAACTTCTGGGTCAACGACCGCGAACATCCCTATTCGACCGCCGAAGGCAAGCCGTTCACCTGGATCAGAGGGTTCCACCTTGGCGGCCGTTCGCTGATGTGGGGTCGCATGTCGCTGCGCTTGAGCGATCTCGATTTCGGGGCCAACAAGAAGGATGGCCACGGTTCGGACTGGCCGATCCGCTATGCCGATCTCAAGCCCTGGTATGACCATGTCGAGGCCTTCGCCGGTGTGTCGGGATCGAACGAGGGTCTGTCGCAGCTGCCCGATGGCGATTTCCTCGCGCCAATGGGCCTCAATGCCGTCGAAGCCGACTTCAAGAAGAAGATCGAGGCCAGCTTTCCCGGTCGCACGGTCATTCCGCCGCGCGTCGCCAACCTTACCGAAGTGCGCGATCATCAGGCGGAGCTCGGCCGCGGCCCGTGCCAGTTCCGCTCGCAGTGCCATAACGGATGCAGCTATGGCGCCTACTTCTCAAGCCTGAGCGCAACCCTGCCCGCAGCCGTGCGCACCGGCAACCTGACCGTGATCACCGATGCCATCGTCCACAGCCTGATCCACGATCCGAAGACCAACCGGGTCACCGGCGTGCGCGTGATCGATGCCCGGACTAAGAAAGCCACAACTTACACCTCAAAGGTCGTGTTCCTCAACGCCTCGACCATCCCGACAGCCCAGATCCTGCTGGCATCGACGAGCGCGGCATTCCCCAATGGTCTGGCCAACAGTTCGGACATGGTCGGGCGCAACCTGATGGACCACGTCGGCGGCGCCTTCGCGGTGGGCATGTATCCGGGGTTCGAGGATCGCTATTATCGCGGGCGGCGGCCGCAGGCGACGATCATCCCGCGTTTCCGCAATGTCGATACGCAAGAGGACTACCTGCGCGGCTTCGGGCTGGGCGCGCTCGCCTTCCGGTCCGGCTGGGGGATGACCGCGATGTCGCCGATTGGCGTCGGCGCTGGTGCCAAAGCGCTGATGCGCAAGCCGGGGCCTTGGATGCTGTTCGTCGGCGGCGGCGGTGAAATGCTGCCCAACCGTGAGAACCGCATCACCCTGCACCCCAGCCGCAAGGATCAATGGGGCATGCCTATTCCGCACATATCCTGCGAGCATGGCGAGAACGACCGCAAGCTGGTCGCCGCCGCCCAGGCCGATGCCGAGGCAATGCTCAATGCTGCTGGCGCCAAGATCGTCGCCAAGGGCAAGGGTCCGAGTGCACCGGGGCAGACCATCCACGAGATGGGGACCGCGCACATGGGCACCGATCCCAGAACCTCGGTGCTGAACAAATACAGCCAGGCGCACGACGTGCCCAACCTGTTCATCACCGATGGCGCGGCGATGGCCTCGTCGGCTACGCAGAACCCGTCGCTGACCTACATGGCGCTCTCGGCGCGCGCCGCGCACTATGCGGCCGAATTCCTGAAGGCGGGAACGATTTAGAGCCACGTGCGAAATATCCGCGACAGCACCTCGAAAGTCCGCTCATCCCGAGCCCATCGAAGCATGTCCTGAGCGGGTGAAGCAAGCAGCCAGCCGAAGGGGACCCTCGTGGACCGGCGCCGGCTTGCCGGTGAGGTCGAGCGCCAGCGGAAGCGGCGCTTGCGCGAGCCTCGGGCGGATATGGGCCTTGGTCTATCCTTCGAAGCCGGCGAACAGGGGTTCGGGCAGACCGGCGACCTCCGCCTCGAAGGCGAACAGGCCTCCGTCGAGCGGGTTGGCCGGGCCTCGCCCGAGCGTTTCGCTGGTCGATGTGACGAACACCGTGCGCAAATCGCTGCCGCCAAAGGCCGGCTTGGTTGGATTGTCGAAGGGCAACGCGATTTCGAGATCGAGCGTCCCATCGGGCAGGTAGCGGCGTAGCCGTCCGGCATAGACCAATGTCGCCCAGTAGCCGCCCTCGCTATCGACCGCCGCCCCATCGACGAAGCCGTCGCTTGGACCGAGTACAAAGAAGGTTTCGCGGTTGGACACTTCGCCAGTCGCCGGATCGCAATCATAACGGTCACAGCGTTGGGTAGTGGAATCGGAGATGTAGAGCGTCTGGCCGTCGGGGCTGAAGGCGAGACCGTTGGCGCAGGATATGCTCTCGATCACCGGGATGAGCGTGCCGCCATCGAGCCGGAACAGCTTGGCACCGCCGGGATGCATGTTGCCCGGGCCGACCCGCGAATTTATCGCGCCGACCCAGAACCGTCCGGTCGGGTCGAGCGCGCATTCGTGCAGCGCGACATGCTCCGGCAAGGGCGAGGTGACGCGCTTTGTCAGTTCGCCGCTGTCAAAGTTCAAATCGAACAGGCCCGAAGCCAGCGTGACGAAAGCGCCCCCGCCCCGCTTCAGCACGATCCCACCGCAGCGTTCGGGCATGTCCCAATGCGCGATCTCACTGCTCGCCGAGTCCCAGCGAAGGATGCGCGGGGGGCCGTGGCAATCGATCCAGTAGAGCGCCTTCTCCGCCGCGCACCACACCGGTGTCTCCCCGGTATGGTTGCGGGCATCGACCACGCGGCGAATGTCCGGGCTGAACTTGCGCATGGTCAGGCACCCTCGTGGATGGCGACGGGAAGGCTGTTCCAGCCCCACTGGAAGCTCGAGGGCAAGCGAACGGCCAGGTCCAAGTCGAACGAGAAGGAGGAAACACGCCGCAGGAAAGTTTCCACCAGGATCCGCAATTCCAGCCGCGCGAGGTGGATGCCGATGCAATAATGCTGGCCGGTGCCGAACGACAGCACCCGGGCGATCTTGCGGTTCCATAGGAACGCGTCCGGATCCACGAATTCGGCTTCGTCGCGCGCGGCCGATCCGAACAGGACGATCACGCGCTGGCCCTTGCGGATATCCGCTCCGGCTACTTGCACGTCCTTGTGCGCGGTGCGGGCGAACCATTGAGCGGGGGCGCAGATCCGGATCATTTCCTCGACCGCCAGGGGCACGTTCGCCGCCAGGCCGGCGCGCACCGCCGCCATCTGGTCCGGGCGTTCGGCCAGTTCCATCAGGCCGTGCGCGGCGATCTTGGGCACCGTCTCGGTCCCGCCGACGAAGGCACAGACGAGCTGTGTCGCGACTTCCGCATCGCTCAGCCGCCGCCCGTAATAGCCCAGCGCCAGGAGGCCGTCGATCAACGGCACCGAACCGTCCGCCCCTGCCGCCCGGCGCCTGGCGACATATTCGATCAGCATGTCGACACAGCGGCCGACCGTGGTGGCGACATCGGTGCCGCCTTTGTCGGGATCGGTCTGGCTGAGCGAATTGACCAGACCCAGCACTTCCTGAGCGCGCTCCAGCGGCATGTCGAGAAGGTGGCAGACCATGCTAGCCGCGACAATCCCGCCATAGTCCTGCGTCAAATCGAATCGCCGCTTCGGCAGCAACTCGTCGAGCCGGGCATTGGCGAGTTCGCGCACCATCGCGGCGAGCGAACGCACGTAGGTCGGCCGGAACGGCTTGATATGCGCGTTGCGCAGCACTTCGAAGTGCGGCGAACCCGTCATCGCGCCGTTGGGCACTGGATCGACCGGTAGTTGATCCACCATACCATGATTGTGGCGCAGCAGAATTTCGGGCGTCGGCAGCGTGGTCTCGCTGGCGATGAATGCATTGCCGCCAAGCGTGAGCACGTCGATAATGTCCTGGAAGCGCGAGAATACCCAGGTGTCGTACTTGGCGATGTACAGCGCGGGCGCGTCCTTCCGCAGCCGCTCGTAGAACGGCAGCGGGTTCGTCATGGCCTGCTGGCTGAAAGGATCGTAGACGGCGGGTTCGTAGTTGGCGGATACCATCGCGTGGCCCCCCGATCCTAGGACAAGCGCATAGTGCGATGCGCGCAGGAATGGCGCATGGAAACGCTCATCCGCTTCCCGCCGCGCCCGCTTCGTTCGCGCCCAGCGCGTGCCGGGCCGCGACATAACCGAAGGCGATGCCGCCGCCGATGCTGGCGCCCGCTCCCGGATAGGTATGGCCGACGACCGGGGCGGTGATGTTGCCGGCGGCGTAGAGGCCCGGTATCGGCGCGCCATCGGTCTTGATCACCCGCGCATGTTCGTCGGTCACGAGCCCGCCAGAAGTGCCGACATCGAGCGGCCAGATCTTGACTGCGTAGAACGGCGCCCGCTCGATCTTGCCGAGCGAGGGATTGGGCTTGTTGCCGGGATCGCCCATCGCCTGGTTGTGGAAGCTCGCCCCGCGGCCGAAATCCTCATCGACGCCGCGTTCGGCGAACAGGTTGAAGCGCGCGATCTCGGCTTCCAGTCCGGAAGGTTCGATGCCGCACTTCTGCGCCAGTTCGCCGATGGCATTGGCTGTGGTGAGGTAGCCATTGTCGATCCATGGCTTGACCGATTTGCCCGGCAGCAGCGGCCCCCAGCTGTAGTTCCCGAGCATGCGGCTCTCGATGATCGCCCAGCTTGGCACCGCCCCCCTGGCGTACATGCGCTGGCCGAATTCCATATAGGCCCCCGCTTCGTTGCCGACCCGCTTGCCGTCCGGGCCGACGATGACGACGTGCGGCTTGCCGCTCTCGCCGGGCACATGGAAACCGCCGTACTTGCCGTCGGGCAGCAGCGAGCCGGGCGTCCACCAGGCCTCTTCCATGCAATCGACATCGGCGCCCATGTCCATTGCCATGCGCATGACGTCGCCGGTGTCGCCGGGGTTGACCATGGTCCAGTCGGTCGAGGCCGGTTTGGGCTGATATTTCTGGCGCATTTCGAGGTTGCGCGAGAATCCCCCGGCATTGAGCAGCACGCCGCGGCTAGCGCCGATCGAGCGCTCGCCGGCCTTGTCGCGCACCCGCACGCCCACGACCCGGCCGCTCTCGGTTTCAAGGGCCGTCAATTCGGTCTCAAGGTAAAGCGGGATTTGGGCATCAAGCGCGGCCTTGAGAAAGCGGCCCTGCACCGCGTTGCCCGATCCGACGGTTTGCGCTCCGGTCAGCCTGTCCTTGAGCATGGCGAAGGCCAGCCGCAGCCCGGCCCATTTGCCCCGCCAAGTGGTCTTGGCGAGAGTCAGATCGACGAATTCCCATGAGCCGACCGGCAGCCGCGGGAAGCCATAGAAGAAGCCAACCTTGTCCCGCCATTCGCCCAGCTCGCGCAGATCGAACAGCGCAGCGGACACCGTGCGCCCGACCTTGTGGCCACCCGGCAGATCGGAATAGTAATCGGGCCAGGGAACCCGGATCAGCTTGACGCCCTGATCGAGCAGGAACTGCACGGCGCGCGGGCCTTCCTTCAGAAAGGCTTCACGCTTGGCGACCGGCGAGGCCTTGTCCGGCGGGCCGACGACCTGATCGAGATAAGTACGGGCATCCGCTTCGTTGTCGTCGTCGAGCAGCGGATTGTTGGGCAGCCAGGCGATGCCGCCGGAATAGGCGGTCGAGCCCCCGAACAGCGCCTGCTTCTCGATAATGACGGGCCTGGCCCCCAGTGCCTTTGCCGCAAGCGCAGCGGTAACCGAGGCACAGCCGCTGCCTACGATCACCAGATCGAAAGTCTCGTCGAAATCCACTATGTTTTCTCCCCCATTGCAGCGCCAAGCCGCCCGCCGCACCGGTGCCCCGTCAGATGGTCCCGGCAGGCCGGAAACGCCAGCACTCCCGCGCGGAATATCTAGCCAGCCCCCGCCTATTCGGCGGCCATCGCCTGCGCAATTTCGGGGACGGGTCCGATGAAAGCCCCGGGGAACTTGCCCGTGAATTCACCATTATCGAACGTCGGAACACCCGCGACCATGGTCAGCCGCATAGGCGCGGCCGGGCGAATATAGCGATATGTCCTCCCGCCCATGCCATCGGGCACGTCCCAGATCTTGACTTCGTCGCGGCGGGCAATTTCGTCTAGGTTGAACACGACGATATCCGCCGCCTTGCCCAGCTCGATGGTGCCGCGATCATGCAGGCCGAAGAACTCGGCCTGCTTTCCGGTCAGCGCCCGGATGCCTTCCTCGATGGTGAGATGCTTGCCATCGCGGACATAGTCGGTGAGCAGCGAGGCGCAGTCACCCGCACCGCAAAACATCTTGCCGTGGGCACCCGCATCCGAAACGTTGGCGATCGACTGCGGGTCCTTAAGCAATTTTACTATCGTCTCTGGAACCGTCGCCCAACCGTCCTGCAGCGCCACGGAATCGGCACCGTTGCGGATCACCCAGGTGGCCAGTGCATCGGATGGGTGAGCAATACCTTCAGACAACATGAAGGCCTCAAGCTTCACACCAACCGGTCCGGCGCCATTCTCGCTCTCGCGAAGGAACACCGACTGGGGCGTGAAGGCGTTGTTTGCAAAGCCCGAATCCCATGCATCGCGAGCCTTGGCCCGCCAGATCGGATCGGCCAGCATGGCAAGCTTGTTCGCGTCGTCCTTGATCTCGACGATGTCCTGCCAGGGCTGGAGTCCGAGTTGGGCGAAGATCAGCGTGCGCTTGAAATCGACCGAGAACATGAACTGGATGTGGGTAAAGCCGGTCCAGAACGGCAAGCCTTCCTGCTTGAACCTGTCGTGGAGCTCCCATTGTTCCTCGGCGGCCGACTGCTGGAAATCGAGCGTCGGCAGGCCCGCCCACTGGAAAGGTACGCCTGCCTGCCTTGCCACCTTGCCCAGCCGGTCGACGATCCGGGTCGCGGTCATGTGCATCCAGTTGTCGATGATCAGCTGGAAGGTCGTTCCGGGAAAGCGAGCCAGCACCTTGAACAGCGCCAGGTATTCGTCGTCCTCGGCGAGCTGGGTCGGGAGCGGCCGGTCCTGCTTGTCGCGGTCGAGCTGATTCGACGACAGGCCCATGGCGCCTGCCTGCAGGGCGTCTTCCAGCAGCGCGCACATCTTCGCAATTTCGCCAGCTGTCGCGGCTCGCTCCCAGGCCTCGTTGCCCATAACTGCAAGACGGATCGGGATGTGGCCGCAGAACGACGCGAAATTCACCGGTGTCCTGACATTCCGCTCATGCGAGGAGCGGTATTCGCTCCAAGACTTCCAGTCCCACGCGACCATGGTCTGCATCGGGAATTCCGGAATGTCCTCGAAGAAATTGAAAATGTCGACGATGTCCTGCTTTCCCGACTCGTGCGGCGGCAAAGGTGCCAGCGAGAAACCGCAATTGCCGTTGATCGAGGTAGTCACCCCGTAGCCTGGGAACGGCTCCATGTTGGGCGACCACCAGACCGCCGCATCCCAGTGATTGTGCGGCTCGATGAAACCGGGCGTCACAAAGCATCCGGTTGCGTCAAATGCCCTCTCGTCCGGCTGCAGCGGCAAGTTGCGACCGATCTCGACAATCCCCCCAGCTCGCACTCGAACATCGGCGGCGTAGGCACTTGCACCGGTGCCATCGACGATCGTACCGTTCCTGATGAGGGTCCTGTAATCCATCTGGCCTCTCCTTTGCTGCGGCGGATTCCCCGTGGGCTTAAGAGGACGAACTTACGCGCATCCATCGCATATGTATTGACACAATCCTGTCGGCCTCATGCTACCGCACAGGCGCGGCCCATGGCCGAAGCGATCGACATGCCGGTGGCGTAAAGCCCTTCAATCGCCGATCCGCACTCGCGCAGCACGCGGGCTTTCGCATCGGCGACGCCCAATCGCATGCGATAATGCCGTGCGGCTTCGCGCGGCCTGGGACCGAGGCGGGCAAGGGCGTTTGCAAGAGCAGCGAGCCCATGTCCGGGCACATCGAACAACCGGGCGAGCCGCCAATCCGTCTGAACAGTCATTTGTCCTGCCCGGCCAATCAATCTACAGTTTGCAGACGCAAAGCTGTATCGCGCCGGCCTTCCGGAGTTGCGTTACCGCGCCCATATAACGACATTATGCGTCCGATAATTGGAATGCAACGAGTCAATTGTTTTATTCCATGAATGCGGAAATCGCGCAAAGGCCTATATTACCACATTATATCAGCATTATATGCACACGAAGGAAGTCTGAATCCGGCATCCATTGACCAGTTGCAGCCGCCTCGATTGGCGGCTAGCAATAGGCTCAATCCACAAGCGGTGATGCGATTGTCGCTGACCGGGGTCCCAACCATACGGGTTCTAGCCGGCACTGACCTTCGCACCATTCGCGATAGGCAATGGTGAGAAGATTGATGACCGAGAGTACGACTGCGGCCCTGAATTCTGTGCCCTTCCGGGTGACCGATCCCGAGTTCATTCCGGCGCAACGCTATTACGATGAAGCGTTCTTTAAGCTGGAAAACGAGAAGCTCTGGCCGCACGTCTGGCAGATGGCCTGCCGGCTCGAGGAAATTCCCGAAGTCGGGGATTACACGGTCTACACGCTCCTAGCGCACTCGGTCATCCTGATCCATACCAAGGACGGGGTGAAGGCGTTCAAAAACGCCTGCCGCCACCGCGGGCTGCGGCTGGCGAACGGTCCGGGGCATTGCGGTGAGCAAGGCATCGTCTGCCCATTCCATGGCTGGCGCTGGAATGCCGAGGGTGAGAACACTTTCGTCTTCGGTCGCCACTTCTTCGATGAAAAGGTGCTCGACCGCGCCGAGATCGACCTGGTTCCCGTGCGCGTGGAATTCTGGGCGGGCTGCGCTTTCATCAACTTCGACGATACCGCTCCGTCCTTGCGCGAAAGCCTTGGCCCGGTCGCCGACCGGATCGACTCGCGCCACGGTGACAAGCTCAAGATGGACTGGTGGTGCGGCACCGTGCTGCCGACAAACTGGAAGCTCGCCATGGAGGCCTTCCAGGAAGGGTTCCATACGCCCAAGACCCATCCGCAACTCCAAGCCGCAGCCCCCAACGGCAATGCTCAATTCGGACCCGATGCCGAGGGAATTCCGATCAACGAGGGCCTCGATGCCCGCCAGACCGTCAACCAGTTTGTCGACTACTATGCCAAGCTCAGCGAGGGCATGGACGGCATGGTCCACAAGACCGAAGTTGCCGTGCTCGAAAAGCTGCGCAACATGGAGGTGCCCGAGGACCCAGACGTCGCCACCATGGTGTTCCATGGCAAGGCCTACGAGGAGGTCGAAAAGGATGCCCGCGCCCGCGGTGCCGACATCTTCGACTTTGCCAAGGTCGCCCAGGAACATCCGTTCCACGCAGTGGAATTCATGTTCCCGCACTACTTCCTGCTGCCGATGATGGGCGCGATGTCCAGCTACCGTATCCGGCCGCTGACGCCCGAGACCTGCTTCTTCGAAATCTGGTCGCTGGTCATCCGGCCCGAAGGAGAGGACTATCCGACACCGCTGGAGCCGACGATCATTCCGCACGATTCGGACAAGTTCCCGGAAATCCCGCGCCAGGACTATTCCAACCTGCCGATCCAGCAGCTCGGCCTGCACGACCTGCAATTCATGCGGCTCGCCGGCAAGCACGAAGGCATGATCAGCAATTACCAGCGATTGGTCGATGGCTATCTCGCCGGGCTCGAACCTGCAAAGCTCGCCAAGGCGTCGCAGGTCGTCAACAGCGGCTTTGCCGCGCCGATCCTCGACATCGGGTTTTGAGACTCAGCCGCCTGCGGCCAAAGGCGGTCGCGGCAATGCCCGTTCGAGGTTCCTGATCGGATCGGGACAGTCAGGAAGCCGATACCATGCATCCGCGCATCCATGCCGAAGCCAAGCCCGACAAACCGGCCATCGTCATGGCCCGGACGGGCGAAAGCGTCACCTACGCTGAGCTGGAAGCGCGCGCCAACCGGGGCGCGCATGCGCTGCGCCAGTTGGGACTCGCCAATGGCGATGCGGTCGCAATTGCCTGCGACAACCGGCTGGAGTTCTTCGACGTCTATTGGGCCGCGCAGCGCGCCGGGCTGATCCTGGTGCTGCTGTCGGCCCGGCTCAAGACCGACGAAATTGCCTATATCGTGAGCGACAGCGGCGCGAAGGTCGTGCTGATATCCGATGCGATGGCGGACACGGCACGCGATGTGACGGCGAACCGCAGCGCCATGCCCGGAGTGACGCACATCGTTACCATCGGGCCGGTCGATGACCTGCTCGATTGGCAAGCCATCTGCGCTACCATGCCCGACACCCCGATTGCCGACGAGGAAATCGGCGGGCGCATGGTCTATTCATCGGGCACCACGGGCAAGCCCAAGGGCCTGAAATTCGCATCCGCCAGCGGCAGCCCGATCCAGCCCAACCCTGGCGCGGTGCTGTTCGACCGCTTTTACGGTCTGGGCGAAGACAGCGTCTATCTCTCCCCCGCCCCGCTTTACCACGCCGCCCCGATGGGCATAACCGCAGGCATTCAGGCGGTTGGCGGCACGGCCGTGGTGATGAGCAAGTTCGACCCGGAGGAATTCCTCAAGGCCATAGAACGCTACCGGATCAATGCCGTGATGGTCGTGCCGACCATGTTTATCCGCCTGCTTGCGCTGCCCGAAGATGTGCGCGGGCGCTACGATCTCTCATCGCTCAGACTGGTGCTCCATGCCGCCGCCCCCTGCCCGATCCCGGTCAAGCAGGCGATGATCGACTGGCTGGGACCGATCGTCGAGGAATTCTATTCCGGTTCCGAAGGCATCGGTCATGCCACGCTGAACAGCGAGGAATGGCTGGCCCATGTCGGCTCGGTCGGCCGCGCGGTGATCGGCACGATCCACATCTGCGACGATGACGGCAACGAGCTGCCTGTCGGCGAAACCGGCACCATTTTTTTCAGCGGCACCAAACCGGTCAGCTATCACAACGATCCGGTAAAGACCGCCTCGGCGCGCAATCCGCAGCACCCGGACTGGTCGACCATGGGCGATGTCGGCCGGCTCGACGAGGACGGTTATCTCTACCTTTCCGACCGCAAGGATTTCATGATCATTTCAGGCGGCGTGAACATCTATCCGCAGGAAGTCGAAAACCTGCTGATCACCCACCCCGCCGTCGCCGATGTCGCTGTCTTTGGTGTTCCCAATCCCGATTTCGGCGAGGAAGTGAAGGCGGTTGTCCAGCCCAAGAACTGGGCCGAGGCGAGCGACGATCTGGCCCGCGAACTGACGGCTTTTTGCCGCGAGCGTCTCGCCGATGTGAAGTGCCCGCGCAGCGTCGATTTCGAACAGGAGTTGCCGCGCGCGGAAACCGGCAAGCTGTACAAGAAAGAACTCAAGGCCCGCTATTGGCCCGCAAGCTGACCGAACGACGGTATCGCACTGGGCAGCGCGGCATTTTCGCCCTGCCCCTCAGCGTCCGGTCCAAACCGCCTCGCGTTTTTCTACGAAGGCGCGCGGGCCTTCTTTGAAATCCTCGCTCTTGCGCAGCGCGGCGAATCTCTCGGACACCATGGCGCGCCCCGCGCCATCGGGCTGGCCGATGCTTGCGCGCATTGCGGCCAGCGAATGCTGCACCGAAAGCGGCGCGTTTTTCGCAACTGCCTCGGCCAGCTCGCACGCGGCGGCCAGGGTTTCGCCGGGTTCGACCAGGCGATTGACCAGACCCAGCGCATGGGCGTGGGCACCGTCGATCGGTTCTCCCGTCGCCAGCAGTTCGGCGGCGATGTTGCGCGGCAGGATGTTGGCCAGGCGGTGCACGCCGCCCGCCCCTGCCATGAGCCCGCGCTTGACTTCGGGAAGCCCAAAGCTGGCTCCCTGCGAGGCAACGATCATGTCGCAGGCAAGGCATATCTCGAAACCGCCGGCCAGCGCCATGCCCTCTACCGCCGCTATCCAGGGCTTGATTCGCTGGGCATAGACGAAGCCGGCGAACCCGCCGCCGGCAGTTTCCATACCGGCCCCTTTGCCCGAAGCCACCGCACCAAGATCGGCGCCGGCGCAAAACACGCGCGGCTCGCTTGAGGTCAGGACTGCCACGCGGATGTCGGGATCGTCCTCGATCCGCCTGACGATCGCTTCGAGTGCCGATGCCACTTCCGGGCTGATGGCATTGCGCTTTTCCGGGCGGTCGAGCGTCACCAGAGCGATATGCCGGCCCAGCATTTCGAACCGGACCAGCGTGGCGGCAGTCACTTCATCAGGCATGATGCTGCTCCTTCAATCGCAAGGTCATGCCTTGCTTGCATGAAGGCAAGCTCTACGCTAACGAAAACCGATAATGCAAACCCTGGCGCGCATTTTATTTTGCGCCGGTGTTGTTTCCAACAGTGGAGTATGGATGACATGGGCGAAGGCAAGCTTGCAGGGAAAGTCGCGATCATCACCGGCGCGAGCAAGGGCACCGGCGCGGTTATGGGCAGGCAGTTTGCCGAGGCCGGGGCGAAAGTTCTGCTGGTTGCCCGCAACGAAGAGGCCGTGATCGAATCGGCCGCCGCAGCGGGCAACGGCGCCATCGGGATGCGCGCCGATGTCACCAGCGAAGCCGACGTCAAGGCGATGGTCGATCGCGCCCTCGCCGAATGGGGCCAGGTCGATATCCTGCTCAACAACGCGGTCATTCCAGGCAAGGATCTGCACGTCTGGGACCAGACGCTGGAAAACTGGAACGACGTGTTTGCGATCTGTATCACCGCGCCGATGCTCGCCTCGCGCGAAGTGCTCAAGCGTTCGATGCTGGAGCGCAAGACCGGATCGATCGTCAACTTCTCATCGACTGCCGGCTGGACTGGCATGCCGCGCAAGTCGCACTATGTCTCCTCGAAGGCCGGTCTGCGCGCGCTGACCAAGGTGATTGCGACCGAGGCTGGCCCTTATGGTGTACGTTGCAACTGCCTGGTTCCCGGCGGGATCGAAACCGACCTGTGGGTCAACTGGGGCAAGCGCATGGCCGGCGAGCAGGGCATCACGTTCGAGGAATGGAAAGTTAAGGCGCTTGGCGATGTGCCGCTGCGGACGATTTCGCAGCCCGAAGATATCGGCAATCTCGCGCTGTTCCTTGCCAGCGACGACAGCCGCACCATCACCGGACAGTCGATCAATTGCGACGCCGGAAGCATCATGATCGGCTGAGGGAGTAAGACGCATGACCCAATCGATCGAAGACCGCCTGCGCGCGCTCGAAGACCGGCAGGCCATCTACCAGGTGATCTGCGGCTACGGCTATGCCGTCGATGGCCTCAATGCCGAAGCCGTCGGATCGTTCTACGTCGATGACGGTATTTATGCCGTCGGCGACATCGGCGAGATGAAAGGGCGCGAGAGGATCGAGGCGATCACGCGCGACCCGGGGCATCTCGGCTATGTGGCGGCCGGTTGCGCGCACATCTCCACCCTGCCCTATGTCATCATCGACGGCGACAGCGCCGTGGCCACCTGCCACACCATGGTCAACATGCACGGCGAGAACGGCTTCTTTATCGGCCGGCTCAGCGCATCGCGGATCCAGCTGGCCAGGCAGCCCGACGGCGGCTGGAAGATCGTGCATCGCCAGAACTATATGCTGAACGGCGATCCGGCCGGCTCCAAGCTGCTGGGCCGAGTCAAGGAAGGCCCGCAGCAGACATGAACAGGATAGCGGACTATCAGGGGACGCTGCTGAATCATGTCGAGACACTCTATCGTCCCGGCGAACGGGAGCTGGCGATTGAGCTGGCCGAAGCACTGGGCTGCGTTGTCACCGATACAGGATTCAAAGGCGACGGTGTCGATACGTTCCTTGCCGCCCACCCCAATCCCGAAGATCAGGACCCTCAGAACAACGCGTTCTACATGTCGCAGATCCGGCCCGAGCAACAGGCGCTGGAAGATCGCTTGAAGCTAATAGGCGAGCAGGATCAGGTCCTCGCCGCTGCGCTGGAGGGCTATCGCGGCGCGGCCCGCACCAAGCCCTTCGGCGTGCCCCATTTCGCCCTTCGCTATTCGTCCCGGAAAGGGATCGCAGCGGCTGAAGCGCGCATCAAGGCCAATCTGATGCCCAAGCTGAAGGATCGCCTGCACCTCAGGGTGTTCTATCCCGGCGACGCCGATGCGGCGGTGGGCATGTCAGTGCAGGGTTTTCTGTATCAGGATGTCGTCGTCTCCGGTTCGTTTCTTATGGGCCAGATAATCGAGTTGCAGTCACCGGCCTGATGGCCGGGAGAAAGTACGATCCGATGAAGTTCACCATGGATATTCCGGTCGGCGTAATTACGCCCGGCGAGTTTCAGACTGCGGCGGCCGTTGCCGAAATGGCGCGGGCGATGGAAGCGGCAGGTATCGATGCCTGCTATCTGACCGACCACCCGGCTCCCGATGCGGCCTGGCTCAGGCAGGGCATGGGCCACGATGCGCTCGATCCGTTTACCGCGCTTGGCTTCATTGCCGCATCGACCAGCCGCCTGATGTTGCACACCAACATCCTGGTGATGGCCTATCGCAACCCGTTCCTGACCGCCAAGGCGGCGGCAACCCTGCAGGTCCTTTCGGGCGGACGGCTGATTCTCGGGGCCGGGGCCGGCTATCAGAAGGTCGAATTCGAAGCATTGGGAGTCGATTTCCACAAGCGCGGGGCGCTGTTCGATGAAGCGCTGGAGGTGATCCGCAAGGCCTGGGCCGGCGGGGCCGTGGTCCATCAGGGACGCGGCTTCAACGCCGCCGGCAACGAGCCGAGGCCGGTGCCTCCCGTTCAGCCGCCGATCTGGATCGGCGGCGGCAGCGGCAAGGCAGTCGAACGCGCGGCGTTACGCGGCGATGGCTGGTCGCCGTTCTTCGCGGCGCCGACGATGACGGCAGCCAACCAGGAATCGGGCATCCAGACGGTCGAGCAGCTTGGCGAGGCGATCGGGCGCGTCCATGCAATGCGGGCCGAACACGGCATTACCGGTCCTTACGACGTCGCCATCGGCGCGCGCGCGAAGCTGAAGATCGGCGAGCGGGAAAGCGCCGAACGATACATCGAAGCCGTGCGCGAGCTGGCCGAGGTCGGCGTTACCTGGACCATGATCGAACTACCGCACCCGAGCCGCCAGCAGTTCATCGAGAACGTGCAATGGTTCGGTAGCGAAATCATTGCCAAACTGCGCGGCTGAGGGTCTGATTGCCGTGACGATAGACCCCATGACCGGGATTGAGCGCCTCAAGGCGTTGCGCGAGATCGAGCTGCTCAAGGCCAGGCGTGACCGGGCCGCCGACACCAAAGACTGGGCGCTCTACGAATCCTTGCACGCGCCCGATCACGTCTCGGAAAACGGCGACTACGGACGCTGGACCAGCGCGGCGGAAATGATCGCCAACACCGCCAAATCGATGCAGCACCTGACCACGCTGCACCATTCGCACACACCCGAAATCGAATTCGTCTCGCCGGTGAAGGCCACCGGCATCTGGGCGATGGAAGGCATGTCGTTCTGGCAGCAGGACGGCGAAGACCATTGGTTCCAGGCCTTCGGCCATTATCACGAGACTTACGAGAACCGTGACGGGCGCTGGCTCTTCACCTGGCGCAAGCTGACTTACTATCACACACGCAAATCGCCCGGGGCGGTGTTCCCGCCAAAAATCAACGGCTGAGCGGTTAACTGAAGGAGCGGAATATGGCCGAAATGACGGATATCGAACAGCTTCTCGCCATCGAGGAAATCAAGCTGCTGAAGTCGCGCCGCGACCGCGCCTGCGACACCAAGGACTGGGCGCTCTATCGTGCGCTGCATGCCGACGATCACGTCTCGCACAACCAGGGCTTCGAACGCTGGGAATCCGCCGATGTTATGATCGAGAACGTCAAGGCGCTGCTCGACAAGGGCCGGACCACGGTCCACCATTCGCACACGCCTGACATCACCTTTGAATCGCCAGTCAAGGCCAAGGGCATCTGGGGCATGGAAGACCTGATCTTCGATTCCGAGAGCGGCGAACTGCTAATCCACGGCTTCGGGTTCTACCACGAAACCTATGAAAAGCGTGACGGCAAGTGGCTGTTCACCAGCCGACAGCTGAAGCGCACCCTGGTCCGCGAGAAGCCCGAATCCGCCAGGACCTGAAGCTGAAGACCGCCAGGAGAAGTGACCATGAGCAATTTCGACGAAACTTTCGACTTTGTCGTGGTCGGCAGCGGCGGCGGATCGATGTGCTGCGCGCTTGCTTTGCGTGCAGCCGGGAAATCGGTGGTAATCCTTGAAAAGACCGGACTGATCGGCGGCACTACGGCGCGATCGGGCGGGGTAATGTGGATTCCCGATAACCGCTACATGAAACGCGATGGCATTCCCGACAGCCCGGAGCAGGCCAGAGCCTATCTGGATGCAGTTGTCGGCGATCATAACGACACACCGGGCGCCACGCGCGAACGGCGGGAAACCTATATTGCCGAGAGCACAAAAATGGTCGATTTTCTGGTCGATCAGGGGATCAAGCTCAACCGGGTGTCCTATTGGCCCGACTACAACGACGAAAAGCCGGGCGGTTCGGAGAAAGGCCGAACGGTCGTTGCCGAACTGTTCAACGTCAACGAACTGGGCGAATGGAAGAGCAAGCTTCGCCCCAATTTCATCCCGATGATGAGCACGCTCGACGAGATGCTCAAGCTGCGCTTCCTCAAGAAGTCGTGGGAAGCGAAGCGGATCGCGGTGCGGTTCGGCCTGCGCACGATTGTCGCCAAGCTCACCGGCAAGCACTATGTCACGGCCGGTGCGGCCTTGCAGGGCCGCATGTTTCAGGCGGCGCTCAAGGCCGGTGTGGAATTTCGCACCGAATGCGCCGTTAACGAGCTTGTCGTCGAAAATGGTGCGGTAACAGGTGTTGTCGCCATGCTGGACGGCCAGCTCCGCCGCTTTGGCACCCGGCTGGGGGTTCTGGTCAATGCTGGCGGCTTTGCCCACAATCAGGCCATGCGCGATCAATATCAGCCGGGAACAAGCGCAAAATGGACCAATACCGCCGAGGGCGATACCGGCGAAATGATCCTCGAGATGAAGCGTCAGGGCGCTGCCATCGCGCAGATGGAGGAAATGGTCGGCAATCAGATGTCGATCCCGCCGGGCATGGAAAACGAGGCGATCAAGCCGGTGGTTCAGGGCATGACCGCATCGCCCCATGCGATCCTGGTCGATCAGTCGGGCGTGCGCTACATGAACGAGAGCGGCTCCTATATGACCTATTGCCAGGGCATGCTGGCGCGCCACAAGACGGTTCCGGCAGTGCCGAGCTTGGCGATCATGGATAGCCAGTATATCAAGAACTACGGACTGATCACGAGCCCCTTCCCGAGCGCGAAGCAGCCGCAGGAATGGTATGACAAAGGCTTTCTCAAAAAGGCCGATACGCTTGAAGAGCTGGCGGCATTGCTGAACATCGAGCCCGCCACCCTCCGCGCCACGGTGGACCGGTTCAACCAATTCGTCGCCAAGAACCACGACGACGATTTCAACCGCGGCGACCGTGCTTACGATCGCTGGCTAGGCGATAACTATCATCCCAAAAACGCGTCGCTCGGCTCGATCAGCGAAGGCCCGTTCTACTCGGTGCCGGTCGTACCGGGCGATGTCGGCACCTATGGCGGGGTGGTCACCGACGATAAAGCGCGGGTACTGCGCGAAGACGGCACGGTGATCGCAGGGCTTTACGCCACCGGTGTCTCGACCGCATCGGTCATGGGCCGCGCCTATGCAGGCGCGGGAGCCAGCGTCGGACCGTCGTTTGTCTGGGGCTACGTCACCGCCAAACACGTGCTGGCGTCCGCATAGACACTCAAGCGTCCAGCTTCCTGCGCAGCGCGGCGCTGACCGGAATGGGATAATCGAGCAGCAGTTGCGCCCTGCCTTTGGCCACGCAATCGATCGAGGTCGAGGCGAGGATGCCGCCATCCATTGAATCCTTGACCAGGAAATTGAGCGCGGAAAAGCCAGGGACGCTAAACCGGTCAACCGCAAGCGCGGTGCCATGGCCAAGCACTTTGCCATAATGCGCACCGACCGCTTCCGGCGTGAGGGCGGCGGCGATATAGGGCAGGAACTCTGCCTCGCGGGCAATGACAGCGACGTTGAACAGATTGCCCTTGTCGCCGCTTCTGCCCCAGGCAAGCCGGATCAATGGCACTGTCAGTTCTGGATCGATATCGCCGGGAAGTTCGGGGAATGCCGGGGCAGAGGCCTTGGCCTCATGCCCTGTTCCATCCGTCGCCACGGCAAAGGCAATCGGCTGTCCGTCGAGCGAAACCTTTTGCGAAACAATCGACTTGGGGATCAGAAATCCGGCGATGCGCTGAAGCGGGCGTACTCCCGCCGCCAGGCTCAGGCTGATGCCGACCGACATGTGGCTGATCGCCGAACTCTGTTCGCGAATGAGAACCTGTGCGCCTTCCTGATCGGGATGGTCGGCGACCAACCTGCATAACGCGGTGGTCGGGCCAGTCCCCTCCCCACCGAGAACTTCGCAATGGGTCCGGGTCAAAGGCGGCAGCTGGCCTTGCCTCAGCAAAGTGTTGGTGCGGGCGATTAGCTCCTGCCCCAGCCGCTCCGCCTTGGCTGCGGCTTCCAGGCCGATGATCGGGATGAGTGTCGATGCGCGCCAGCCCTGTTCATAGGTCAGGCTTGCCTTGCAGGTCGCCGTGCGTCCCAGCCCGCGCGCGCCGGTTACCGCGACGCGGTCGGGTCCGATCTGCTCCAGTTTCACATCGGTGAAGTCGCACACCACGTCGGCAACGTAATAGCGCTGCGGATCGCTGACTTCGTAGAGCAGCTGTTCGGCAACCGTGCCAACCGTAACCAGCCCGCCGGTGCCGTCCGGTTTGGTGATGACCAGCCCCCCATCGGCGCTGCATTCGCCAATCGGCATGCCAATATCCGCCCAGCCCGGAACATCGCGCCAGTCAGTGAAGGTGCCGCCCGTGACCTGCGCCGAGCACTCCAGCAGGTGTCCAGCAAGCGTACCTGCCGCGAGCAGGTCGAATTGGTCGGGTCCCCAGCCAAATTCATGGATTAGCGGCCCGAGTGCCATGGCGCTGTCCACCGCACGGCCGGTGATGACAATGTCCGCCCCTGCAGCAATCGCAGCGGCAATCGGGAATGCGCCGGTATAGGCGACGAGGCTGTTGACCCTGTCGGCGCTCCCGACTTTCTCCAGAACGGACGAGTTATCGAACATGTCGCGCGTGTCCGGCCCAACGATCTCGTTCACCTGCGCGGTGAGATTGTCGCCTTCGACGACGCCGATCCGCAGATTCAGCCCCAAGGCCTCCGCGCCGCGCCGCAAGTCCTCCGCGCAAGCCGCCGGATTGAGCCCGCCTGCATTAGCAACGATGCGGATGCGCCGGTCGAGCAAAGTCTGAAGATGCGGCAGGATATAGCCAGGCGCGAAATCGCTGGCGAAGCCTTGCCCACTGCCGCTCGCCATGCCGCGGCCAAGCCCGCCCATGACGCTCTCGGCGAGAAAATCGAAGATGATGTAATCCAGCCGATCGGTTTTCGACAACAGCTGGGAAATGCCCATCCGGCTGTCGTTGAAAAAGGCCGTTGCCGCGCCGATTCTGATGATCTTGCTCACTTGGCGTCTCCGTGCAGCGCCCGCTTGATCGCGGTGCGCGCCACGCGCCGCGCCTCGCGTGTCACATGGCAGTCGGTCGAGCCGAAGGCGTGGAATGCACCGGGCCAGACGTGCAACTCGACGCTGACACCGGCGCGGGTCAGCCGCCGTGCATAGTCGAGCGATTCTTCGAGGAACAGGTCGATGGCACCGATGTGTATAAAGGTCGGGGGCAGCCCCGACAAGTCATCCGCCATGGCCGGGGAGCAGTGCTGCGATACGGGCTCTGCGCCATTCTCGCCGATCATCGATGCCCAGCCGAAGCGGTTGTGGTCGCGGGTCCAGCCAAAGTGCCCGACGTGCGGATGGTCGTTGTCCACGCTGCGATGATCAAGCATTGGCTCGGCGAGATACTGGAAAAACGGGCGCACCTCGCCGCGATCGCGGGCAAGCTGGCACAAGGCGGCCGCAAGCCCTGCCCCGGCACTTTCACCGGCAACCATGATCCGCTTCGCATCGATGCCAAGCTCGCTCGTCGCTGCGTTCAGCCAGAGCAGAGCCGCATAGCAATCCTCGACCGGACCCGGAAACGGTGTTTCAGGGGCAAGCCGATAGTCGACCGATACGACCACGCAGTCCATTTCGACAGCATAGGAGCGGCTGTTCGGATCGCTCATGTCCGCGCTGCCGCTGACAAAACCACCGCCATGGATATGCAGGATTGCGGGAAGCGGATCGGCGCCCCGATTGCCAGGGGTATAAATCAGCACCCGCACGTCGGGCGCACCTTCCGGCCCGGGGACCAGTCGCTCCTCGCGCCGCACATTCTGCATGGCTGCGGAAGTCGGCTTGGGAATCGCGGCGACCATGTCTAGCAGCATCTGCCGATACTGCGGCAGCGTCTCCGCATCGAGCTTCTGCGCTGGCATGTTCGTGTCAAGCCCGACGGCGAGTTCCGGATCGACCAGATGGCGGCTCATGTTCTCTCCCAGTGCTTCAGGTCATTCGTAGTGCGCGGCGTCAGGCCGCCGCCAGTTGCGGTGCAAACTCGTGCAGCGCGGTCAAGTCGCCGCCGCTTTCGTAGCTGCTGCGCCAGTCGCCATAATAGGCAGGGACCCGGCCCTTGGCGGGATTATGCCAGGGCATCTGCGATTCGAATACACCAAGCAGCATCCGCAGTTTCGCCGGTCCTGGCACGGGCAGAAAGGCCCCCTTGCTGCCCCCTTCCGGGCAGCCAGGAACATGCTTGCGAAAACCGTCGTGGATTTTCGCGACATTGGCACCGATGTGTTTGACCACTTTGCGCAATTGCCCGAGCCGGTGGAACCGCTTGCCGACGACATGATTGTATATCTTCAGCGCCGAAGAGCGATGCTCTATCTCCTCGCAGAAATGCCACAGCATCACCGCCGCAATCCGCGGATCGCCGCCGCCAAACAGAGCTTCGCGGTGTTCGATGATCATGCCGAAGAACGGGGTGAAGGTGGCCTCGATATTGGCGGCGTAGGCGAGGTGAAAATCGAGGTCTTCGCGATGGTAGAGCGCCTCGTAGTCGGCGACGCTTTCGTCGAGCACCTCCTGAAGTCCGGGGTATTGCGCAATCAGCGCCTTGCAGTGCTTCATGTGTGCCTGCGAATGAATCATTTCCTGCGCGTTGAACATCCGCGCCTCGTCGAGCACTGCCGGGTCGGTAATCACTTTCTCGGCATCGCGCATGGCGCGGCACATGTATCGCTCGAAGCCGATGACTTGCAGGCTCACCGAATTCATCATCAGCGCGAACGGGGAATTGCCTTGTTTCCACATGAAATCGACGCCGTCGAAGTTGAACGGGAGTTTCCGCAGCACCAGGTCGCTCATCGAAGATCCTTCACCCTACCGCAATCGCCAGTCTCCCGGCGCAGCTGCTTGATGCTCCCGCACTTCCGAGACCGGACTGTTGCCTTGAGATGCATCTTGTGACACAGAGTGTAACACCTGTTGATGCGCGAGTAAATACGCGAGGTGGGAGAGCGCTGTGACAAGTGCAATTGAGCGATTTCAACTGGCCATTCCCGATCGCGTACTGGCGGATTTATGCGCCCGCCTCGAGCGAACGCGCTGGCCTGAACGGGAAACGGTTGACGGTGGCAGCCAGGGTGTGCCGCTGGCCGATGCGCAGGCTCTGTGTGCCTATTGGCGCGACTCCTACGACTGGCGGCGGTGTGAGGCGCGACTCAACGAACTGGGGCAGTTCCGCACTGCCATCGACGGCCTTGGCATCCACTTCCTGCATGTCCGCTCACCCCGGGCCGATGCCCTGCCGCTGATCCTTACGCACGGCTGGCCCGGTTCGGTTGTCGAATTCCTGAAAGTCATCGGACCGTTGACCGACCCTGCCGCACATGGCGGCGATCCCGCAGACGCCTTTCACGTCGTCGTTCCCAGTCTTCCTGGTTGTGGATTTTCGGATCGTCCCAAGGAAGCCGGCTGGTCTGTCGAACGAATAGCTTCGGCCTGGATCACCTTGATGAAACGACTGGGCTACGATCGCTTTGTTGCCCAGGGTGGCGACTGGGGCTCGGCCGTAACCAGCGCCATGGCCGCGATCAGGCCGCCAGAGCTGGAGGCGATCCACCTCAATTTCGTAATTGCAACACCAGCTCCCGAAGACCTTGCCTCGCTTTCCGACAAGGAGAAGCTGGTGCTGGCCGATCTCCAGCGATTTAATCTGGACGGCCAGGGGTACGCGGCGATCCAGCGGACTCGCCCGCAGACCCTTGGTTATGGGTTGACCGACTTGCCCGCTGGACAGGCGGCTTGGATTTTCGACAAGCTGGTTGAATGGACCGACTGCGGCGGCGATCCGCTGTCGGTGTTGAGCTATGACGAAATACTCGACAACATCATGCTCTACTGGTTGCCCGGGAATGCCGCCGCTTCCGCGCGGCTCTATTGGGAAAGCCATCGCGATTTTGCCGCGAACCCGACCGACCTGCCTGTGGCATGCAGCATTTTTCCCGGAGAAATCATCCGCCCGTCGCGGGCGTGGGCGGAGCGCAAGTACACCAATCTCATCCACTGGGGCGAACCCGAGCGTGGCGGCCACTTTGCCGCCTTCGAGCAGCCCGCCATCTTCGTCGATGAAATCCGCATGGCTTTTGAGTCCCTGCGTGGGTGATGGAAAGCGAACGGTGAAGTGGATGGTTTACGTAAAGCGGATCACGTGACACAAGGTGTTTCACATGCTGATTCCGCGTTGGGCGATTAGCAGTGACGCGAGCAGGGAGAGCCAGATTGAATATCGCAAGTGCCCTGAAGGTGCCGGTTGCCAATCCCAAGCTGGCGGGCCTCCATGCCTATAATGGCCAGCGCAAGCAGACGAACCGCGACAGCCTGCTGCTCGCCGCCACCGATCTGTTCTGCGAGCAAGGCTATGCCGCTGTTTCGGTGGAGGACATCACGACCGCAGCAGGGGTCAGCCGGGTCACCTTCTATCGCCACTTTGCGACCAAAGCTGCGGTCGCACTCGAGCTATTTCAGCGCGCCGGTGAAATCGCCGGTCCGCGACTGGTGGACATCGGTTCGCACGATTTTCGTGACCGCGAGACAGTCGTCCAATGGCTTGCCGAGTTCTTCGAGCTCAATCGTGAAATGCGCGGGATTGTTCGGGTCCTGAGCCAGGCCAACGTCGTCGAAGCCAATTTCTCCGAGCAGGTCAGGCCCTATATCTTCGATATGATCGGGGCGCTGGGAAAGACAATTCCTGCGTTCGACATAACCCCGGATCGGCCCGAGGACGATAAGCGAAGGGTCGCAGCCTGGCTCCTGCTCTACACCATATTGGACCAGAGCAACCATGCCGCCACCACCGAAGGCGTCGCTGCCGACCCGATGATGATCGAGGTACTAGCCGACAGCTTTCTTGATTTTGTAGATGGGGAGTTGAAATAGTGGAACGCAAGGCCCCGCAAGTAGTCGATGTCGTCGTCGTTGGGGCCGGCTTTGCCGGGCTCTACGCGCATTTCAAGCTGCGTGAGCTCGGCCTCACCGCGTTCGGCTTCGAAGGTGCACCCGATGTCGGCGGCACCTGGTACTGGAACTGCTATCCGGGCGCGCGCTGCGATGTGGAAAGCCTCGACTATTCCTATTCCTTCGCGCCTGAACTGCTCGACGGTTGGAATTGGAGCGAGCGGTTCGCGACACAACCGGAGATATTGCAATACGCCAACTTCGTTGCGGACCGATTCGAGCTGCGCCGGGACTATCAGTTCGAGACCAAGGTCATTGCCGCCAAATTCGACGAGGCGGCGAACCAGTGGGTGGTGGAAACCGATCACGGCGACACAATCCGCTGTCGTTATCTGCTTACGGCAGTGGGCGGACTTTCCGTGCCCAAGGCCCCGGAGATCGAAGGAATTGAGACCTTCTCCGGACGCTGGGTCCAGACCGGAAACTGGCCGAAGGAAAAGGTCGATGTCGCTGGAAAGCGGATCGCGGTGATCGGTACCGGTTCGTCGGGCATCCAGTGCATTCCGCTGCTGGCCCAGGAAGCGGCGCAATTGACGGTGTTCCAGCGCACGCCCAACTACAGCGTGCCGGCGCACAACGGCCAGATCGACCCGGCATACGAGGCCGAGGTGCGGGCCGACTACGCCGCGCATCACAAGCGCAACCGCATGACCAAGGGCGGCGTGCCGCCGCGCATCAACACCGGCGTATCGGCCATGTCCGTCTCCGAGGAACAGCGCCGAGCCAAATTCGAGGAAGCCTGGAATTTCGGCACATTCGCCCTGCAGTCGGTATTCAACGATACCAGCAGCAATCCCGATTCCAACGCCGCTGCCGCAGCCTTCGTCCACGAAAAGATTCGCGGCGCGGTCAAGGACCCGGCACTGGCCGAGAAGCTGCTGCCCAGGACCTTCCCGTTCGGCACCAAGCGCCTGTGCCTCGACACCAATTACTATGCGACCTTCAACCGCGATAATGTCGATCTCGTCGATATCCGCGAGACGCCGATCGAGCGGATCACCCCCGCAGGAATCCAGACGGTCGAGCGCGAATATCCGTTCGACCTGATCGTCTTCGCGACCGGGTTCGATGCGGTCACCGGGCCGTTGTTGGCGCTCAATCTCACCGGTGCGGGAGGGATCACGCTCAAGGACGCCTGGGCGCAGGGCCCGCAAAGCTACCTTGGTCTGATGGTCTCGGGATTCCCTAACCTGTTCACCGTCAACGGCCCGTCGAGCCCGTCGGTACTGGCCAACATGCTGCAGACCATCGAGCACCATGTTGACTGGATCGTCGACTGCATTGCCTATATGGAAAAGAATGGCCTCGCCCGCGTCGATGCGGACGAAACGGCGCAGGTCGCCTGGGCCCACGAGGTTGCCGACATGGCCGAAAAGACGCTCTATACCAAGGCCGACAGCTGGTACATGGGGGCCAACGTCCCGGGCAAGCCGCGCGTCTTCCTGATGTATATTGGCGGGCTCGACCGTTACGTCGAGCGCGTCGACCGCATCGTCGCCGACGGCTACAGCGGGTTCAGTTTCACGCCCGCCATGGCGACTGCGTCCTGACATGGAGTTATCCGGATCAGTAACCGCCATCACCGGCGCGGCGGGCGGGATCGGTTTCGCGCTCGCGCAGGAAGCAGTGCGGCGCGGCATGGCAGTTGCCATCTCCGACATCCGCCCGGACGCCCTGGAAGAAGCGCGCCAGGCGCTGGCTGCGATGGGCGGCCAGGTTCTGGCCGTTCGTACCGACGTCACCAGGAGCGCCGACATCGAGGCGCTCGCCGCAGCGACCGTCGAACGCTTCGGCAAGGTCAACCTGCTGGTCAACAACGCCGGAGCTTTCGTCGCCAGCCTTGCCTGGGAAACGCCCGAAGCCCAGCTTGACTGGATGATTGACCTCAACGTCAAGAGCGTGGCGCATGGCATCCGCGCCTTCGTGCCGCGCATGATCGCGCAAGGCGATCCGTGCTATGTCGTCACCATTGCCTCGGCGGCGGCGATCACGGTCTATCCAGGCTACACCTGCTATTCGACCAGCAAGCATGCGGCGCTTGCCCTGACCGAAGCGCTCTACCTCGATCTGGTGGCGGAAGGCATCGCGAATATTGGCGTCACCGTCGTCATGCCGACCATCATCCAGACCGACATCATGGCCCCGGAAAAGGCCAGCCCGGTCGGCCTGTCGCTGGCCGAGGGCACCCGCTTCAAACACCGCACGGTGCGCGCGATGGAACAGATGATGCGCAATCATGTGGCCAGCGGCCACGCGATGGGGCCGGACGAGGTTGCGCGGCAAACTTTCGATGCCGTTGCCGCCGGGCAACTCTATGTCCTGCCGGGGCACGACGGCCCAGCCGATGTCGCCAAGGCGCAGTCCATCGCTAATGGCCGCGCGGAGGGAACCAACCCCTATCGACCGATCCTCGACAGCATCCTGCAATCGCTGGGCCGGGCAGAGGAGAACGCCAAGTGACAGCTCAATTTGACGTCATCATCCGTGGCGGCCTGGTTGTCGACGGAACAGGTGCTGCCCCCAAGCTGGCCGATGTGGCGATCCGGGACGGAATCATCCAGGCGGTCGGTGCCATCGGCGGCCGTGCCAGCGAGGAAATCGACGCCAGAGGCCTGCTGGTGACGCCCGGGTTCATCGACCTGCACACCCATTACGACGGACAGGCCGTCTGGTCACAGCGGATGAATCCTTCGTCGTCGCACGGGGTATCGACGGTCGTACTGGGCAATTGCGGCGTCGGCTTTGCCCCGTGCCGCCCGGTCGATCGCGAGCTGATGTGCGCGACTATGGAAGGTGTCGAAGACATTCCCGGCGTGGTGATGCAGGAAGGGCTGACCTGGGAGTGGGAGACATTCCCCGAATTCATGGACACGCTCGCCGCCAGCCCGCGCGATATCGACATCGCGGTGTTCGCGCCGCATTCTCCCACCCGCGTCTATGTGATGGGTGAGCGCGGCGCGAACCGCGAAGTGGCGACGCAGGACGATCTGTCTGGCATGAGCGCGATCATTCGTGAGGCGGTCGAAGCCGGCGCACTAGGCTTCGCCACGTCGCGCACCGCTGTCGACCGGCGCAATGACGGCGAGTATATCGCCAGCTTCGATGCCGGAGAAGCGGAACTCATCGCCGCCGCCGAGGCGGTAAAGGATGCAGGCGGTGGCCTGATCCAGATGATCCCGGAACTGGGAATGACCGGGCTGACCCCGGACCAGGAATTTGCCCTGATGCGCGCCGTCAGCCGGGCAGTTGGCCTGCCGATCACCTTCACGATGGTGCCGGGACGCAACCGAAACAGGCATTTCTGGCACGACCTTCTGCGGCTTTCGCAAGAGCATAACCGCGAGGGCGGCGCGCTGATCCATCCGCAGTATTTCCCGCGCCCAGTCGGCATGCTGGCGAGTTTCGAGCTGACCAGCAATCCCTTCGTCAACACCCCGGCCTACAAGGCGCTCGCGCATCTGCTGCTGGCCGAGCGCGTGATCGAGCTGCGCAAGCCGGAGGTGCGCGCGCGCATTCTGGCCGACGATCCCGACGAGGCGCTGCTGCCGCTGACTGCGATGACGCGGCAGTACGACGTGATGTTCGAGCTTGGCGAGCCGCCCTGCTACGAGCCCGAGCCGGGTTCGAGCATCGCCGAGCGGGCGGTGCGCGAAGGGCGCTCCGCCGCCGAAGTGGCATATGACCTGTTGCTCGAAAATGACGGCAAGGGCATGCTCTATGTCGCTTTCGGCAACTGGCCCGACGATACGCTGGATCACCTGTTCAAGTTTTTCGACGACCCCCATTCGGTCATGGGCCTTGGCGATGGCGGCGCGCATTACGGGCTGATCTGCGATTCGAGCTATCCCACTTTCGTGCTCTCGCACTGGGCGCGCGACCGCAAGGGGCGCAAACTGAGCATCGAACAGGCGGTCCGCGCGATGACATCGCACCCCGCAGGCATCATCGGCCTGAGCGACCGCGGCGTGATCGCGCCGGGTTACAAGGCCAATCTCAACGTGATCGACCATGAACGGCTGACGCTCCACGCGCCGGAGATCGTCGACGACTTGCCGGGCGGCGGCCGGCGGCTCGATCAACGGGCGAGCGGATATCGATACATGCTGGTTTCCGGGAAAATCGTCACGCGGGACGACAAGCCAACTGGAGTGCTGCCAGGCAAACTTGTGCGCGGCATGCAATCCGCGCCTGCGGAACTCGTAGCCGCCTGAATATTCAATACCGGGAGATCATCGATGAAAGCAGCAATTCTACGCGCCGCGCGCGAGCCAATGACAATCGAGACTGTGGAGCTCGACGGTCCCCGCGCCGATGAAGTCCGCATCCGCGTTGCGGCGAGCGGACTGTGCCACAGCGACTATCATGTCGTGTCAGGCGATCTCGGTTCGGCCTTCCCGATCGTGCTGGGGCATGAGGCAGCGGGCATCGTCGAGGCAGTGGGCAGCGACGTGCGCGGGCTGGCGCCGGGCGACCGTGTGGTGACCTGCTCGTCGATCTTCTGCGGCCACTGCAACGAATGCCAGGGCGGGCACAATCATCTGTGCAGCGACAAGCCGCTGCGTCCGGCACCGGACCCGAGCTCGCCGATCCGGCAGAATGGCGAGGTGATCCACCAGTTCTGCAATATCGGCGGTTTCGCCGAGGAGATGGTGGTGCATCGCAGCGCCGTTTCCAAACTGCCCGAGGGCATGCCGCTCGATGTGGCATCGGTGCTGGGCTGCGCGGTGCTGACGGGCATGGGTTCGGTGATCGAAGGCGCGCAGGTGCATCCGGGCAGCAAGGTCGTCGTGGTCGGCTGCGGCGGCGTTGGCCTGATCGTCATCCAGGCAGCGCGGATTGCGGGCGCCGCGCAGATTATCGCCATCGACACCAATGCGGCCAAATTCGAGCTCGCCAGGTCATTCGGGGCGACCGACACGGTCCTCGCCGGTGAGGACGCGCTTGCCCAGGTGCTGGAGATTACCAGTGGCGGGGCGGACTATGCCTTCGAGGTGGTTGGCGTACCTGCTGCCCAGCGGCAGGCGTTTCTGATGCTGCGCAAGCGCGGCACGCTGGTGCTGGTCGGCCTGCCCAAGATGGGCTCGGAACTCAGCGTTCCTGCCCTGGCGATGATAACCAAGGAGGCGCGTGTCATCGGCTCGCTGATGGGCTCGGTGCCTTACCAGCGGGTGGTCCCGACTTATGCCCAGCTCTACCTCGACGGGCGGCTGCAACTGGATCCCCTGATCTCGCAGCGCATCGCGCTCGAAGACATCAACAAAGGCTATGAACAACTGATCGCCGGGGAAACCGCCCGCAGCGTCATAACCTTCGACCATTGACCGCACGCGCCAACTTTGAACCTTCAACCAGCAGGACAAAATCCCATGACGATCACCGCAACCCGGCCCGGCCACGTTCTCAATCCCCGCGCGCTGTTCATCGGCGGCGCCTGGATCGAGCCCTCGGCATCGACCACCATCGACGTGGTCGATAGTGCGACGGAAGAGGTGTTCCTGACCGTTGCCGAGGCACAGGCGCCTGACATCGAGCGCGCGGTCGCGGCAGCGCGCAAGGCCTTCGACACCGGCCCGTGGCCCCGCATGTCGCCGGCGGAACGCGGCGAGTGGCTGCGCAAGATCGCCGATGCATGGGAAACGCGCGGCGAAAAGCTCGCCGACACCTGGGCGATGGAATTGGGCGTGCTACGCGCGATGGGCATCCACTCCGCCAAGGGCGTTGCCGAGGTCTTCCGCTATTACGCCGGCCTTGGCGATACCTTTGCCTGGGAGGAAAAGCACACGTCTTCGATGGGGCAGCCGGCGCTGCTGGTGCGCGAACCTGTCGGCGTAGTCGCGGCGATCATTCCGTGGAACGCGCCGCATTCGCTGATGGCCTACAAGGTGGCCGCCGCGCTCATTGCCGGCTGCACGGTGATCATCAAGGCCTCGCCCGAAGCCCCGGCCTCGCCTTATTTCATGGCTGAAGTGTGCGAGGAGGTGGGCCTGCCCGCCGGCGTGGTCAATGTGCTGACAGCGGAACGCGAGGTGTCCGAACTGCTGGTGCGCAATCCCGGCGTGGACAAGGTCAGCTTCACCGGATCGACCGCAGCGGGCCGCAAGATCGCCTCGATCTGCGGCGAGCGGATTGCCCGGGTCACGCTGGAGCTGGGCGGGAAATCGCCCGCGCTGATCCTCGACGACTACGATCTCGGCAAGGCGGCAGCCTCGATCGCGCGCACGGCGCCGCTGATGACCGGGCAGGTCTGCTCGTCGCTGACCCGCATCATCATCGGCGAAAAGCGGCACGACGATTTTGTCGATGCGCTGTCAGCCGCGTTTGGCGCCGTCAAGGTCGGCGATCCTTTCGATGCGTCAAGCCAGATGGGGCCGCTGGCAATGGCGCGCCAGCGCGACCGGGTCGAGAATCTGATCGCGCAAGGCAAGGCCGGGGGCGCAACGCTGGCGACTGGCGGCGGACGGCCTTCGCACCTCAACCGCGGCTATTTCATCGAGCCGACCGTGTTCGGCAATGTCGACAACAATTCGGTCATCGCGCGCGAAGAAATTTTCGGACCCGTTCTCAGCGTCATCCCCGCATCGAGCGAGGCACAGATGATCGAAATCGCCAATGACACGATCTACGGCCTCAACAGCAGCGTGTTCACCGACGATCCCGAGCGCGCCTATGCGGTGGGCCGGCAATTGCGGGCCGGCACAGTCGGCCATAACGGCTTCAAGAACGATTTCGGCATTGCTTTCGGCGGCTTCAAGCAATCGGGGCTGGGCCGCGAAGGCGGTGTGGAGGGGCTGCATCCCTATCTTGAAGCCAAGACGATGGTCTTCGAGACGGCCCCCAAGGCAGCGCAATAAAACAGAGGAGCGGGTTGGTATGGCGCAGGATCCATTTCGCGTTCCGGTGATCGTCGGTGTCGGCGAGGTCAATGACCGGCTGGCAGATGGCGCGGCTCCGCTCGACTCCGGGCAACTCATGCTGGCCGCACTGGCGCAAGCAGATGGCGATGCGGGCGGCGACTGGCTGGAGCGCTGCGAGCGGGTTCTGGTAATTCCGCAACTCTCGTTCAGCGAGCTCGACATTCCCGGCGCGCTCTCGCAAGCGCTGGGGCTGGACCGGGCAGCGGTTATCGAGGCGGAGGTGCCTTCGGGAGACACGCCGGTTCGCTTGCTCAATGATGCCGCCAACCTGATCGGCGCAGGCGAAGTGAGCGCCTGCGCAGTTGTCGGCGCGGAAGCGATGCGCACCGCGCTGCGCGCGGGAAAGCCGCTGTTTCCCAACGCCGCCAAGAGCGCCTCACCCTTGCGGCAACGCTATGGCCTGCTCCAGCCAGCCGAAATTTATCCGCTTTACGAAAATGCGCTTCGTGCCGCCGAAGGGCTAACGCTTGCCCAGGGCCAAGCTGAGACCGGAGAAATCTGGTCACTGATGTCCGAAGTTGCCGAAGGCAGCGAGGGCGCATGGCTGCGCAAGCGCAAGCCTCCCGAGGAAATTATCGAGCCTACGGCTGACAATCGCGCGATTGCCTTTCCCTATACCAAACTCATGGTCGCAAATGCATCCGTCAATCAAGGCGCAGCAATCATCGTCACCAGCCTTGGCGCGGCGCGAGCAGCCGGCGTGCCGGATACGCGGCTTATCCATATCGGCGCGGGTGCAGCGGCGCACGAGGCCTATGATGCCATGGCACGCGCCGGATGGACGACCCCGCCCGGAATGCAGGTCGCGATCACAGAGACCCTGTCGCGCAACGGCCTGACGGGCGCGGATATCGATCATGTCGAATTGTACTCGTGCTTTCCCTGCGTGCCCAAGATGGCGCGGCGCGAGCTGGGCTGGCCAGCGGAGCGCCCGGCAACGGTGCACGGAGGGCTGACGTTTGGCGGCGGACCGGTGGCAAATTACATGTCTCACGCTATCGCGGCGATGGTCCGCAAACTGCGCAGCGACGGGCGCATCGGGTTCCTGTTCGGCAACGGCGGATTTTGCGAGCATAACCATTGCATCGTACTGTCGCGCGATGCTCTGCCCGGCGTTGTGTTTCCGCAGGACTATGACGCCCAGGCCTTGGCCGATGCCCGGCGCGGACCGATCCCCGAACTGACCGATGAACGTGAAGGCAACTTCCCGGTCGAATCTTACACTGTGCTTTATGATCGCGACGGCGGCCCCCGCCACGGCGTGGTCCTGTCCCGCGGGCCTGATGGCGAGCGGATCATTGCAAAAGTCCTGCCCGGCGATGCCCGGTCGCTGGCCTTTCTCACCGACGGCGCAGCCGAGCCCGTCGGCCAGTCGGGCCACAACCTGCGGTCGGGTGACACCCTGATCTGGACCGCCCCATGAGCGATTCCGGCATTGCCCTGGATGCCCTGCGCCGGATGTTTTCGGCGAATAGCGTAGCGCTGGTCGGTGCGTCCGATCGTTCGACCTGGACCCAGATGATCGTCCGCCGCTTTCAGGATTACGGACACCGGGGCCAGGTTTTCGCGGTAAATCGGGAAGGCCGCGAGGCACACGGCCTTGCTGGCTATCGTTCCTGCCGCGACATTCCTGAGCAAGTCGATACCGCGATCATTGTCGTGCCGGCAGCGGCGGTGGCGGGCGCGCTTGAAGATGTTGCCGATGCCGGCATCACCAGCGCGGTGGTGCTGAGTTCCGGCTTTGCCGAGGCCGGGAGTGAGGGCGAAATCCTGCAACGCGAACTTGCGGCGGTCGCCCGGCGGCGCGGAATTACCATGTTCGGGCCCAACTCGATGGGCTTCGCCAATATCGCAGGCGGCGCGGTGGCCACGGCCATCGGCACCCGCACACCGGTGATCCCCGGCGGGATCGCCATAGTTTCGCAATCGGGCGCCGTGGCCAACGAAATTGCCAAGTTCGCGCACCAACAGGGTATCGGCCTCAGCTTCCTGTGCGCTACCGGTAACGAAGCCATGGTCGGACTGGTCGATGTGGTGGACTATCTGGTCGATGATCCCGCCACCCGCGCGATTTGCGCTTATGTCGAGGCGGTTGGCGGGACCGAGCGGCTTACCAGCGCAGCGCGGCGGGCCATGGCGGCGCGCAAGCCGATCATTGTCCTGAAAGTGGGGTCGAGCGCGGTGTCGGCCTCGGTTGCCAAGGCGCACACCGGCGCGATAGTAGGCGACGACCGCGTGTTCGATGCCGCCTGCCGCGAACTGGGCCTGATCCGGGTGCGCTCGATCGAGGAAATGATGGTGACGGCGGCGCTGATCGAGGCAACCGGCCCACTGGAGCGGCCGGGGATCGCGCTGGCTTCGGTGTCGGGCGGCGGATGCGGGATGTTCGCCGATCTGGCCGACCAGCATGGCGTGCCGGTGCCCGCCTTTTCACCCGAAACCTGCGCAAAACTCGCAGATGTGCTGCCTTCGTTTGCCTCAAGCCTCAACCCGCTCGATATGACCGGCGCGGTGCTGCAAGACCCATCGCTGTGGAGCAAGGCGCTGCCGATCCTGTTCGCTGACCCCGGCATCGGCCTTGTCGGCACCCTGATCGCGATGCCGGGCACCAAGGCTGAAATGGCGACCTGCGAAGTGCATTGGCCCGTGATCGCTCAGGCTTACCGTGACGCCGGAAAGCGGCCCCTTCTGCTCAGCCAGGTCATCCAGCCGATGGGGCCTGAGGCGCGGCAGGTTGCCCAGGCAAGCGGTCTGCACGATATTATCTTCGGCATGGATTTCGGCACCCGCGCGCTCGGACATCTCGGGCGCTGGTCCAGCCGTTTGCAGCTGCGGACCGACGCTGTCGAGGCGGTTGAGGTGCAGCCTGATCCGCCAAGGCTCGGCGGCGAGCGCGCCGCGCTGGACTACCTTGCCAGCCGCGGTGTTCCGGTGGTGCCGGGAGTAGTGGTTCAGGATGCAGGCGCCGCATTGGCAGTGGCCGAAAAATTCGGCACTGCGGTGGCGCTGAAAATCGCATCGCCCGACATTGCGCACAAGACCGATGCGGGCGGCGTAAAACTGGGCATCGCACCGCAGGATGCAGGCCGCGCCCATGATGAAATCCGCGAAGCCATTGCGCGCGCCCTCCCCCAGGCGAAGGTTGATGGCGTTATCGTGTCGCCGATGCGGCCAGCCGGTCTGGAACTGTTCGTCGGCGTGGCGCGCGATCCCGATTGGGGGCCGGCCATCGCGGTTGGCCTTGGCGGGGTCTGGGTGGAAGTGCTGGGTGACAGCGCCGTCCGGCTGCTGCCCATCGACAAGGCCGGCGCGCTCGAAATGCTGCACTCGCTGCGCGCAGCGGCCTTGTTCGGCGGCTACCGCGGCGCTCCCGCAACAGACATGGACCGGCTGGCCGATGTGATCGTGGCAATCGGCGGGGCTGCACTCGCGCTTGGACCAGGGCTGGCGGCGCTTGAAATCAATCCGCTGTGGGTGCGGGGTGATGAAATCGAAGCGCTCGATGCGCTTGCTGTCTGGGAGAGTTAGACCGGATCGCTATCCAGAGACCGACTGGTGTCATCAAACGCGAGATCGACGAGCAAGCCCATGGCGAGGCGCGCAGCATCCGGATCGCCGGCCGCGATCGCATCGAAGACGCAGCGGTGGTCGGGGATCGGGTTGCGCGGCAAAGGCAAGGCGCGTTGCTTGAACTGGGTTGTCCAGTTGACCGCCGCGCCAATGCTGGAACTGAGAACCATCAGCGCATCGTTGCGGGTCGCGCGCAAGATTGCCGTGTGAAAATCGCGATCGGCGGCGCGGCCCGCATCGCTGGCCAGGGTATGCTGCTCCATGGCGCCAAGCGCGTCTTCCATCACTTTCAGATCACCCGGATCGCGCCGCGCAGCAGCCAATGCGGCAGCGGCTGGTTCGACAATGGCCCTGAGTTCAAACAGTCCGCGAATGAACTGGATGTCCGGCTCTCCGGCGAAGGCCCAGGCAAGCACATCGGGATCGAGCAGGTTCCAGCGATCGCGCGGCAATACACGGGTCCCGGTTTTTGGCCTGCTTTCAACCAGACCCTTGGCCGTGAGCACCTGGATCGCCTCGCGGTAGGCAGTGCGCGAAACACCCAGTACCTCGGAAAAAGCGACTTCGCCGCTCAACACGTCTCCCACGACATATTCGCCAGTGAGAATTGCCACCCCAAGCCGGTGCGCTATGGCGCCGTGATGCCGGCGGCCGGTATCATTCGGCTTGCGCTTGGCTGCGCCATTGGGCGCATCTCGGGATGTTCGGGAAGTACTCATTCCTGATCTTCGAACGGCTCCGTTGCTTGATAGGTGCCTCGCATGCAGGCATCGGCCACCAGTTGCAATGGGGCAACGTCGACATCGGATTCCCCCGCAGTCACCAATTCGACAAAGCGGTGATACATCGCCCGGTATTCCTGCGTCAGGGTCGATTCTTCGTCTGGCGCGGCGTGGACCGCATCATCGCCGCCTTGCGCGAAGAGATAGCGCTCGGTCCCGGCCTCAAAGGCAATCTGCCAGATCTGCGGTCCGGTCTGCCGCCAGTCGAATGAGGCGCTGACGGGCACGCCGCCCGCCGTCTCCATCGCCATATCAACCGCAATCGGCGCGGCGCGGTTTGTGGGAATGTGCAGGGTCGCATCGATGAGCCGCATAGGGTCCGCGATGACTTCAGTCAGAATCGACAGCGCATTGATGCCGGGGTCGAACACGCCGAAGCCGCCAGCCTGCCATATCCAGTCCTGCCCCGGATGCCAGAGGCGGACGTCTTCCTTCCAGTTGATCTCGATACGGGTAAGCGTTCGCGCGGCACACCACGCTTTTGCCTGAGCGACGGGCGCGGAACAGCGCGAATGCCAGCTGGCGTAGAGCGTCACGCCTTGCTGCCGCGCCAGGCCTGCCAAAGCCTCGACTTCTGAGAGCGTCGCACCGGGCGGTTTTTCCAGAAACACATGCTTGCCCGCCAGCAACGCCGTGCGCGCCGCCGCATAACGAACCTGTGGGGGCTGGCACAGGATCACCGCGTCGATGTCCGGTTGGCCTGCCAGCATCGCGGCAAGATCAGGATAACAGGCCACACCTTCAGCACTGGCATTGCGGCTGGCAACAGCGACCAGTTCGGCTCCGTCGGTGAACGCTATGGCAGGCAAATGTTCGTCGCGGGCGATCTTGCCTAGTCCCACCAGTCCCATGCGGATTGGCGAAGTCACAGCGCTGTTACCGCGACAAAACCTTCATCCGCCGCGCGCTGCAACGGATTGCGCAGCGGCAGGGCGAAGGCATCGGCCTCCAGTTCGAAGACATCGCCTTCCTGCGTGCGCACGCCATCGGCAAACGACAGCGTGGCCGTGCCGAAGAAGTGCACATGCACATCGCCCGGCCTGCGGAACAGGCTGTTCTTGAAATGGTGATGCTCAAGATTGGCAATCGAGTGCGACATGTTGACCTCGCCCGACAGGAACGGCTTTTCCCACAGCACCGCGCCATCGCGGCGAATGCGGCTGATCACCGCGCACATCGGCGGGAAGCGCGCCCAAACGCAGTTCCGGGGCGAGAGCCGCCTGCCGCAGCTTGGAATGGGCGAGCCAGAGATAGTTGCCGCGCTCGGTGACATGGTCGGAAAATTCGTTGCCCATGCAGAAGCCCAGCCGCACCGGCAGGCCGTCTGCATCGATCAGGTAAATACCCGCAATCTCGGGCTCCTCGCTGCCGTCCTCGGCAAAGGCGGGCATCGCCAGCGGCGCGTCCGGGTCGACCAGGATAGAGCCGTCCCCCTTGTAGAACCATTCGGGCTGTACCCCGGCAGTGCCCGGCGCAGGCTTGCCGCCCTCCTCGCCCATCAGGAACATGCGCATCGAATTGGTCAGATTTTCGCCGCCGCCAGACGCAGCCTTGTGCATCTTGTCGCGCCCTTCGGCGGAGCCGAGATGGGTGAGACCGGTGCCGGAAACCAGCAGATGGGCCGCATCGGGATGATCGATCGGCGTCAGCAATGTGACCGCAGCCAGATCGATCGGGTCTCCCATGCGTTGCTCCGCCAGCGCGGCGAGGGTCGACCCAGCGGCCAGCGCCTGCCCGGCCAGTTGCAGCGTGGTTTCCGCGCCGCTCAGGACAAAGGCCTGCCCATCGGAATCAAGCGCGGCGACACCGCGCCCGCCATCTTGCGAGAACTGGATCAGCGAACGGATCATCGCCGTTCCTCCCTTGCGCCTTCAACTGTGCGCGGCAGTTGCCACGGATTGGCCTCTTGCAATGCGGCGGGCAGCAGTGCGTCGGGGATGTCCTGATAGCACACCGGCCTCAGGAACCGCGCCATGGCCAGGGTTCCCACCGAAGTGGTGCGCGCGTCGCTGGTCGAGGGGAAAGGACCGCCATGAACCATGGCCGGGCAGACTTCGACGCCGGTCGGCCAGCCGTTGGCCAGCACCCGGCCTGCTTTGCCTTGCAGCAGCGGCAGCAAAGATGCCGCACTGGCACTGTCGGAACCGTCCATGTGCAGGCTCGCGGTAAGCTGACCTTCCAGTCCGGCGACTACCTGCGTGACTTCGCTGAAATCTGCACAGCGGATCAGGACCGATGCCGCGCCGAACACCTCGTGGCCCAGGGCACGGTCGGCAAGGAACGCGGTTGCCGTGGTTTCGAACAGGGCGGCGGTGCAGCGATTGGGCGAAGACGCCGCCTGACCCCGAGCGATGATCTGCGCACCGGGGCTTGCTTCCAGCGCGGCGACGCCCGCGCCATAGCTGGCATGAATTGCCGGGGTCAGCATCACCGGTGCCTCGGTAGCGGCCATGGCTTCCGCCGTCGCTGTGACGAAGCGGGCAAGGTCCGGACCGTCAATGGCAATCACCACCCCGGGATTGGTGCAGAACTGCCCTGCCCCCAGCATCAGCGATCCGGCAAACCCGGCACCCAGCGCTTCGGCGCGCGCGGCCAGGGCATGGGGCAGCAGCACCACGGGATTGATGCTGCTCATCTCGGCAAAGACCGGGATCGGCTCCGCCCGGCCCGCCGCCACGGCGACCAGCGCCAGACCGCCGCTGCGCGAACCGGTAAACCCCGCCGCCATGATCCTCGGATCGGCGACCAGCGCCGCGCCGAGATCGTGCGAGGTGCCCGGCAAGAAGGAGAATACGCCTTCGGGCAGTCCGCAGGCAACAACCGCCGCCTGGATGGCCCGCGCGACCAGTTCGCCAGTGCCAGGGTGCGCCGGGTGACCCTTGACCACGACCGGGCAGCCTGCCGCCAGCGCCGAGGCGGTGTCGCCGCCAGCAGTCGAAAACGCGAGCGGGAAATTGGATGCGCCGAACACCGCAACCGGTCCGAGCGCAACGTTCATGCGCCGCAGGTCGGCGCGCGGCGGTGCGCGGTCGGGCAATGCGGGATCAATGGTCACGTCCAGCCATTCGCCCTTGCGCAGTTCGGTCGCGAACATCCTGAGCTGCCCGCAGGTGCGCCCGCGCTCCCCTTCCAGCCGCATGCGCGGCAGGCCGGTCTCGGCCATGGCCGTGGTGATGAGATCGTCGCCGATGGCAACGATCGCTTCGGCCACCGCTTCGAGGAAGGCGGCACGCGTTGCTGGCGGCAGGGCGGCGAAGTCCGGGAATGCCGCTTCAGCCAGTGCGCAGGCTGCGGCAACGTCTTCAGCCGTGGCCTCGCTAAAGGCTTGCGGCAGGGCCTCTCCCGTCGCGGGGTTCACCGCATGGAACAGCACAGCGCTGCGGCGGTCGGCATTGCCGACAAGGATGCTTCCGTCGATCATGATCAGTCCATTCAAAATTCGGGGGCAGTCGCCCTAGTGATTGTCGCGGGGCAGGCCCTTAGTCTGGGCAATGCGCTGGAATGTTTCCGACCCTTCAAGGATCGCGCCGCTGTCGAGCTGGCCGACCAGCGATCTCTGGATCGCCTGCCAGGGTGTTTGCGATGGCGGATAGGGATAGCCGCCCGATGCCTCCAGCGCAGCGCGGCGGGTGCCCAGCTCCTGCTCGGACAGAAGCACATCCGCCGTACCGCGCGTCAGATCGATGCGCACGCGGTCGCCGCTGCGCAGCAAGCCCAGCCCGCCGCCTGCCGCAGCTTCGGGCGAGGCGTTGAGGATCGAGGGGCTGGCGCTGGTGCCCGATTGGCGGCCATCGCCAAGGCAAGGCAGGTCGCGCACGCCCTCGCGCAGCAAATAGACCGGCGCGCGCATGTTGACCACTTCGGCGGCCCCCGGATAGCCAATCGGCCCGGTGCCGCGCATAACCAGCAGCGTATTGATATCGATCTCCAGCGCCGGATCGTCGATCCGGGCGTGGTAATCCTCCGGGCCGTCGAACACGACGACCTTGCCTTCGAAAGCCTCGGGGTCGGCGGGATTACTCAGATAGCGCGCGCGGAATTCCGGCGAGATGACGCTGGTTTTCATGATCGCCGAGTCGAATAAATTGCCTGACAGCACGATGAAACCCGCGTCGGCCAGCAGCGGCTGGGCAAAAGGACGGATGACGCGCTCGTCCTCGATTTCCGCGCCCCGGCAATTGTCACCGATACTGCTCCCGGTCACAGTCAGCGCAGCTTCATGGATCAGGCCTGCGCCCATCAGCTGATTGACCACAGCGGGAACACCGCCGGCATGGTAATAATCCTCGCCAAGGTATTCGCCTGCTGGCATCAGATTGACCAGCAAAGGCACCTTGTGGCCATGCTCCTGCCAGTCCCGCAGGGCAAGTTCGACGCCCATGTGGCGGGCGATGGCGGCAAGGTGGATCGGCGCATTGGTCGATCCGCCGATCGCTGAATTCACCATGATGGCATTGAGGAAGGCCTCGCGCGTCATGATGTCGGACGGCTTCAGGTCCTCGCGCACCATATCGACGATGCGCTTGCCGGTGTGGTAGGCATTCTCCGCCCGGTCGCGATAGGGCGCGGGAATGGCGGCGGAACCGGGCAGCGACATGCCCAGCGCCTCGGCCAGGCTGTTCATCGTCGTCGCCGTGCCCATGGTGTTGCAATAGCCGGTCGAGGGCGCGGAGCTGGCGACGAGCTTGATGAAACCGGTGTCGTCGATCTCCCCTCGGCTGAGCATCTCGCGCGCTTTCCACACGATGGTGCCGCTGCCGGTGCGCTCGCCGCCCTGCTTGTTCGAAGCATGCCAGCCGTTGAGCATCGGCCCGACCGACAGGGCAATGGCGGGCAGGTTCACGGTCGCGGCGGCCATCAGGGCGGCGGGCGTGGTCTTGTCGCAACCGATGGTCAGCACCACGCCGTCGAGCGGATAGCCGTGCAGCACCTCGACCAGCCCGAGATAGGACAGGTTGCGGTCGAGGCCAGCGGTGGGCCGCTTGCCGGTTTCCTGGATCGGATGGACCGGGAATTCCAGGGCGATCCCGCCCGCCTCGCGGATACCCTCGCGCACCCGCTCGGCCAGCACGAGATGGTGCCGGTTGCAGGGGCTGAGGTCGCTGCCGGTCTGGGCGATGCCGATGATCGGCCGGCCCGAGCGCAGTTCTTCGAGGCTCAGGCCGAAGTTGAGATAGCGCTCGAGATAGAGCGCGGTCATGTCGATATTGTCCGGGTTGTCGAACCAGGCAGAGGAACGCAATTTGCGGGTCATTTTGCAGTTGTCATCCGCAGCACCATCGTGTGCCGATAGGTCTGGCCCGGATCGAGCCGGGCAGAGCCAAATTCAGGGCGATTGGGCGTATCGGGGAATTTCTGCGGCTCCAGCACGAAGCCGTCGCCCATCCGGTAGACACAGCCGCCCTTGCCGATGTTGGCACCATCGAGGAAATTGCCGGTGTACATCTGCAAGCCGGGTTCGGTGGAAAGCACTTCGAGGACGCGCCCCGATGCAGGGTCGAGCACACGCGCGGCGAGCTGCGGCGTGGCAGTGATACCCTTGTCGAGCACCCAGTTGTGGTCATAACCGCGACCGATGCGGATCTGCGCGTCATTGCCTTCGCGCAGGCCATCGGCCAGCACCCGGCCCCGGGTGAAATCGAACACGGTGCCTTTGACCGGCTTAAGTTCACCGGTCGGAATAAGGGTCTCGTCAACCGGGGTATAGCGGCTGGCTGGCATGGTCAGCCGCTGGTGCATCGCGCCTTCGCGGGCGCAGTGCCCGGCGACGTTGAACAGCGCGTGGTTGGTCATGTTGATGATGGTGGGCTTGCTTGTGGTCGCGGTGAAGGCGATGGTCAGGCTGCCGCGCTCGTCCAGCGAATAGGTCACGGTTGTGCGCACTTCGCCGGGATAGCCGGAATCGCCGTCCGGACTGGTCAGCGACAGAACCACCGAGGCAAGCGGTCCGCTGGAGACCGACTCCACCTTCCACAGCTGCCGGTCAAAGCCATTACCGCCGCCATGCAGCGTGTTGACGCCGTTGTTCACCGGCAACTGATAGGCCTGGCCATCCAGTGTGAACCGGCCCCTGGCAATGCGGTTGGCAAAGCGGCCCACTGTTACGCCAAAGAAGTCCTGCTTCGCCTCGTATTCGGCGGCCGTATCATGGCCAAGGACAATATCGGCCATTCTGCCTTTGCGGTCTGGCGCGACCAGCGATTGCAGCGTTGCCCCGTAAGCGATGATCCGCGCGGTAACGCCTGCCGCGTTGCGCAAGGTGACGGCTTCGACCGGAGTGCCGTTCTTCAAGGGGCCGGCAGTGCCACGCTCGGCACTCGCCGCGTGGGCACTTCCGGTTGCCGCCAAGCAAGCCGCGACCCCGAGCGGTATAAATCGCGCCTGTTTCATCGAATCAGTCCTCGCATAGGCTCAGGTTACGGTTCCAGACGGACGACAGTGACCGAATGTGGCGGCAGTGTGAGGGTCAGCTTGCCATCACGCGCCGCCGCGCTGAACGCCCGGGGAACGACCGCATTGGGCGCTTCGTAAGTGTTGACGGTGTTGAAGCTTGCGGCGGTCAAAACCTCGCCTGTGGCGCGGCTTGCGGTAACGCCGGGTATTGCCACGGTCACATCGGCGGTATTGTTAGGGTCGAGGTTCGACAGCGAAGCCCAGACCTTGCCGTCCTTGCCCCGCGCCGCGATGGCATCGACCTTCGGCAGCACGATCGAACCGAACTTGTATTCACCGGCATTGAAGGTGACCGGCAGGAAGGTCGCATCCTGGAACGGCACATACATCTTGTAGATGTGGTAGGTGGGCGTCAGCACCATTTTCGGCCCTTGGGTCATGATCATGGCCTGCAGGACGTTAACCATCTGCGCGATGTTGGTCATGCGCACCCGCGCGGCATGTCGGGCAAAGATGTTGAGGTTCATTGCCGCAGCAATGCCGTCACGCAGCGAGTTCTGCTGGATCAGGTGCATCTGCTCGGTGCCCTCGGTCGGCTTGAGCCAGACACCCCATTCATCGACGACCAGCGCGACGTGATTCTTGGGATCATAGCGGTCCATGATCTCGGAATGCTTCCTGACGGTGCGGTCCATCCACTGCGACTGCATCAGGATAGTCGCATATTCCTTCTCGCCAAAACCGGTCGCGGGTTCGTTGAACGGTGCCGAGCCCCAGGTGTACTGGTGCAGCGAGATGCCATTGATGTCCCAATAGATCGGGCTGCGGGCCTTCCACGCCTTCATGATCACTTCGGTATAGGACGGATCGGAACTGTTTGGCCCCGCGGCAATACGCAGCATGCCATTGGGATTGCTGGGCAGCGAATCCATCGGCTTGCCGGATCATCAGATCCTTGGCAATGACCGAAAAGTCGACGCGCGGCGGCTGCCTGGTCCGGATTATAGTTGTGCAGGAAGTGGGCGAAGACCTTCATCTTCGTGACATATTCCTCGCCCGAATAGGGCGCGCCGCAGCCCCACATCTCATTGCCGAGGCCCAGTACTTTACCCGATAGGGTGCAGTTCGGCCATTGGCTGCGCGTTCCCGCGCGGCGCTCGTCTGGCCGGTGGCGGTCATGTATTCGAGCCATTCGGCCCCTTCCTGGACTGTGCCAGAACCCACATTGACCGAGAGATAGGCTTCGGAGCCGATCTGTTCGGCGAAGTCCATGAATTCGTGTGTACCGAAGGTGTTCGGCTCGACTGAGCCCGCCCAGGTGGTATTGGTCGTCACTTTGCGGCGCGGGCCGATGCCGTCGCGCCAGTGGTATTCATCGGCAAAGCAACCGCCGGGCCAGCGCACCACCGGCACCTTGATCGCCTTGAGTGCCCCGACGACATCGCTGCGGATGCCGCGCACGTTGGGGATCGGCGAGTTCTTGCCAACCCAGACGCCCTCATAGATGCCCTTGCCAAGATGCTCGGCGAACTGGCCAAAGATATCGCGGTTGATCACCGCGCCGGGCTTGTCGGCCTCGATGGTCAGCGGACCGGGATCAGCTGCAGGAGGTGCAGGTACAGGTGCAGGCGAAGCCGCATCTTGCGCCATTGCCTGACCGGAAAGTGCGAGAGCAATTGCCGCAACACCGTGCTTGATTGACCTGATTTCCATGCTCACTCTCCTGTCCGCACGTCACGACTGCGCCATCATCTGAATGACGGCGATTCGGCGTGTGATCCGATTGACCAGCCTCATATATACTCCTACTAATTAAATGACAACAGACGGGAGGATGAAAATGGCGGGACCTGGTCCGATTTCTGGAAATGCTGCGGGATCCGGCCAAGGCGGCGCGCCCGCATCCGGCCCGGCCTACGGCAAAACCCTCGCCCTGCTGGCCAGCCTGTTCTTCATGTGGGGCTTCATCACCGTAATTAACAACACGCTGCTGCCGCACCTGCGCAGCGTGTTCGACCTCAACTATACCCAGACCACGCTGATCGAATCGGTCTGGTTCATTGCCTATTTCGTCGCCTCGATGCCTTCTGCCTTTCTGATCGAGCGGGTCGGCTACAGACGCGCGATCATCATTGGATTGCTGATCATGGCAGTGGGTTCGCTCGCCATGGTTCCGGCAGCGCGGATACCATCCTTCGAGGTGACGCTAGCGGCGCTGTTCGTCATCGCCTGCGGCATAGCGCTGCTCCAGGTGGCGGCGAATCCCTATGTTGCCGTCATCGGCCCGCAAGAAACCTCGGAATCGCGGCTGACGCTGGTGCAGGCCTTCAACTCGATGGGCACCTTCTTCGCCCCCTATTTCGGCGGCTATCTGATCCTCAGCCGCACGGTTTCGGGCACGACGATGGAAGGCACGGCCATCAGTCTGGAACAACGCATGGCCGATGCCCAGGCGACGCAGTTGCCCTATGTGCTGGTTGCGGTGGTGCTGGTGGTTATCGCGCTGATTATCAGCCGCGCCAAGCTGCCCGAACTGGGCCAGGAAACCCGCCGCGCCAATGCCGAGGAGCGCAAGCATCTGTCACTGTGGAAACACCGTAACCTGGTGTGGGGCGTGCCCGCGATCTTCATCTACCTGATCGCCGAAATCGGCGTCGCCAACCTGTTCATCAATTTCGTCTCGCAACCCGACATCGGCAACATGACCCACGCCACTGCCGCCAACTACCTCATTCTGCTGTGGGGCGGGATGATGGTCGGGCGGTTTGCCGGGGCGTTCCTGATGCGCTCGATCCCGGCGAACAAGGTTCTGGCGGCCTTTGCCCTGGCAGCTTTCGTCGTGATGCTTGCCGCATCGGCGCTCCACGGCCCGATCGCCATGTGGGCGCTGATCCTGGTCGGCCTGTGCCATTCGATCATGTTCCCGACGATCTTTGCACTCGGCATCAAGGATCTCGGGCCGCTGACCGAAGAAGGCTCGGGCTTGCTGATCACGGCTATTGCTGGCGGCGCGCTGGTGGTGATCCAGGGCTGGCTGGCGGACCGCTATGGCCTGCAGCAGAGCTTCTACCTCACCGCCGCCTGCGAGCTCTACGTGCTGTGGTACGCGATCTGGGGCTGCAAGACCAAGGCGGCTGCGTGAGCCCAGCAGTCAGGCCAGTCTGGGAACTGGGCGCACAGCTGGGCGAAGGTCCGGTCTGGTGCCCGGAAGAGCAGGCGCTCTGGTTCGTCGATATCAAGGGCGGCAAAGTCCACCGCCATGTGCCCGCAACGGGTGCCTGCGAGACCTTCCCGGTGGGCGGCCTGCCCAGTTTCATCGTGCCAACAGATGAGGGCGGCATGCTCGTCGGCTCGGGAAACGGCATCTACCGGTTCGAGCAGGGCGCTATCGGCGAACAGATCGCTGCGATCCCAATGCCCGCGCACAACCGCACCAACGATGCGACCGTCGATGCCCTGGGACGGCTGTGGCTGGGCACGATGGATGATGACGAAGTGCTGGAAAGTGGCGCGCTCTACTGCCTCGATCGCGGCAGGCTGCACACCCTGCCTGCCAGGGCGATCGTCACCAATGGCCCGGCGGTCAGCGCCGATGCCACGACGCTCTACTTTGTCGATTCCGCGCAGCGCCGCATCTGGCGTCATGCCATAGTTGACGGCCCCGGCATCGCGGAGCCGGACCTGTTTCTCCAGCTGGGGCAAGCGGACGGCCATCCTGACGGCGTCGTGCTGGACAGTGAGGACTGCCTGTGGGTCGCGCTCTGGGATGGCTGGGGCGTGCGGCGCTATGCGCCCGACGGCACCCTGTTGCTGCAAGTCGATCTGCCCTGCGCCCGCGTGACCAAGATCGCCTTCGGCGGGCCGGACCTGCGCACCGCCTTTGTCACCACCGCGCGAACCGGTCTCGATGCGGCGCAACTGGCACAGCAGCCTTTGGCGGGCACGCTATTCGCATTCGACGCACCCGCAGCCGGCAGGCCATTGCCGCACTATCGAAGCGGTGATTGAGAACTCATTCTGGCGAGTGCCAGATATGGCTCAGTGTCCAGAGGCATCGAGAAAATTGCCGGTGAGCTGTAAGGAAACAGCGGCTCGGCATATCCCAGAACGCGCACCCAGATCGACGGCGACACCGAGGTTCCGGGCGTTGCCTGGCGGATCAGCGGCTCCAGTTCGACGGCCAATGCGGCCAGCTCGTCGCGGGCTTCGACCATTTGCTGAATTTCGGTGCAAGTCCCTACCCACTGGACGATGGACTTGGACGGGTCCCGCATCGGTTGCCCGCGGCAATAGAAGCTGCGCCAGGCGCCGTCGGCGCGGCGAAACCGGTATTCCGCCGCATAGGGTTCGCCCGCGCGCGAGCTTTGCGCCCAGACTGCGGCGGCGCGCTCGCGGTCGTCCGGGTGGATTGCGTCGAGCCAGCCAATGCCAGGCAGCTTCACTTCGCCCAAGCCCGTATAGGTTTGGAACTGCAAGTTGGTGTAGGCGTTGCTTCCCTGAGCATCGGCGACGAAGATCATCGCTGGCAGGGCGGCGGCCCGGGGTGCGAAAGCGATCTTCACTGGCGGCGAGCGCGAGTTCCTGGCGCTTGATTTCACTGATTGGCCCGCTGCCGGGCCGCCACACCTGAAAAATTCACAGCAGCATCGCGCCGCTCTGGCAAAGTGCCGCCCCCACGAAGGCCATCGCCAGGCCCCAGGCCAGCAGCTTGAGATAGAGCCTCGGGTCGCCGTTGTCCTTGCCAAGCGCCGCGACGCAGAGTGCGCCGAGAGTCGAAAGCGGCGAAACATCGACCAGCGAGGACCCGACGGTTATCGACAGCGCAATGGCCAGTGGATCGGTCGCCCCCGTCGCGCTGGCGAGGCTGGGCACCATCGGCAGGAACACAGGCAGAACCACGCCCGATGTGCTGCTGTAGGTGGAAATCAGGCCGGTGGCGAAGGCGATTACGCCATATATCGTCTCAGGCCCGGCGACACGCGCGATCAGCGCGCTGAACAGTTCGGTGCCGCCGTGGGCTTGCACCAGCGAGACAAGTGTCGCGACGCCGCAGACCATAAGCAAGATATCCCAGGGTATCTTGGCAATCGCCGCCTTCTCATGTCCCACTCGCAACAAAACCAGCGCGATACCCGCAGCAAACGCCGAAAAAGCGAGATTGGCCTTGAAGAAGACGACGCTGGCGATCCACACAGCCAATACCGCCAGCGTGATTGCGTGGGCGCGGGTCATTTCAGCGGGTTCGACCCCAGCGGCCTCTCGCGCGGGCGGCGCGTTCGATGCGCGCAACTTGGGCAGGAACCAGGCCCATGCAACCAGCGAGACCAGGACATGCGCCAGCAGATTCGCCAGCATCACCGCAGTCTCGTGTCCGCCCACCCCCGCAGCCGCCATCCGCGAATTGGCGATCACGCCAACCGCGCTGATCGGCGAGAGATTGCCCGCATTGGCCCCATTCGCGACCATCAACGCGGTCAGCATCGGCGGGATTTGCGCCCGCCGGCCGATGGCCGCAGCCATGGGAACGATCAGCGCTGTGCTCGCGATCGATCCTGGGCCGACTGCGGAAACCGCCATTGCGCTGCCAAAGAAGCCGAGCGGGATCGCCGCCCGGTGCCGCGCCCCGCCGCCCATCGCCCGCTGCGCCAGCGCGGGGAAGGTGCCGTTGAGTTCGGCGATGGCGAACAGGAAACATACCCCCGCGAGCATCAGGAAAAGATCGACCGGAAATCCGCTCAAAACCGCGTCCGGTTTGTCTCCGGCAACGTGGACGCCGATCAGCCAGGCCAAGGCGATCGCCAGCAAGCCGACGTTGATGCGCGAAACCATCGACAGCGCGATGGCTGCGAGCAAAGCGAGCAAGGTGACCGCAGCAATCGACATTACCCCGCCCCTGCGTCCCGAACGGTCATTTCAGCAAATCGCCGGCCTCGGCCAATGGGGTCGGCGCGATGGCGGCGCAGCAAGAGCGCAAATCGCAAAGGCTCGGCATCGGCGATCTCCCAGCGGGCAATCCGGTTGGCCGGCGGCGCCTCCCGACGGAAATCCTTGGCCGGCAAGGTCTCGCTGCCCCCCAAGCACCGGCACGTATAGGCGTCAGCGAACGCCTGCAAGGCTTGCTTGCTCGTTCCGGCGCCCAGCCTGCCCTGCCTTTTCGTCCGGATTTTCTCCGGCGGCGCGCAGGAACCCGGCCCGCAATTCGGGCAGCTTTGCTGCGACCGCCGCGATGGCGGCATCCTTGACGACATCGTAGCCCCGGATCGTGCCGTGCAGTGCCGCCAGTTCGATTGCCGCAGCTTGGCTGGCCGGGTTGAGCCGGGCGAGGATTTCCCCGACCAGCGTCTCAAACTCCGCGATCAGCGCGCGCTCGCGGCGGCGATGAGGATGGTAGCCAACCACATCGAACGGCGTGCCGCGCAAGCGCTTCATCTTCGCCAGCAGCGCCATCGGCTTCAGCAGCCACGGCCCGAAGCTGCGCTTGCGCAGCCGCCCGGTCGCCGGATCGCGCCGCGACAGCAGCGGCGGCGCGAGGTTGAGCGCGATGCGCGCCTCGCCCTCGAAAGCATCTTCCAGTTCCCGGCGGAACGCCTCGCCGGTCAGCAGTCGCGCCACCTCGTATTCGTCCTTGTAGGCAAGCAGCCGGGCATAAGTGCGCGCTACTGTCCAGGCCAGGCGATCGCCCTGTCCCAGCGCGGCTTCGGCAACGGCGACGCGCTTCACCAGCGCTTTGTAGCGCGCCGCCAGCGCTGCGTCCTGATAGGCCGTCAGATGCTCCATGCGGTGGGCGACCAGAGCGGCAAGCTCCTGCGGCTCGGCCTTGGGTTCCAGCCGGGTGTGGCCGAGCAGGGCCTTGAGCCTGTCCGGCGCGGCTGCGGCGAGCCGGCCCAAGGCGAAGGCGCGCAGGTTCATCGGCACTGCCGTGCCATTGAGCCGCAGCGCCTGCTCTATCGCCGCGCGCGGCAGCGGGATCAGCCCCTGCTGCCAGGCGAAACCGACCAGCATCATGTTCGCCCCGACGGCATCTCCCAGCAGCGCCGAAGCCAGCCTGGTCGCTTCGAGCGGCAGGACATGCCCTTCGCCCGCCCGCTGCGTCAGGCGGCGCGTGAGCATCGAAAGATCGACCGTGTAATCCGGATCGAGCGCGAAGGCGTTGGTCGGGGCGATGAAGCGGTTGAGCACGACATGGCCCCCCTCCTGTCCAACGGCGCCGGGCCTCAGCATCGCCAGCACGTCGGGTCCGGCGGCGACAATCGGATCGCAGCCGATCACCACATCCGCAGCGCCGGGCGGTATCCGCGCGGCGAGATCGCCGCCGCCAAGCCGGATGTGGCTCATCACCGAGCCGTTGCGCTGGGCAAAGCCCGACATGTCGAGCACCGTGCAAGCCACGCCCTCGATATGCGCCGCCATGCCCAGGATCGCGCCGATCGTGACCACCCCCGCGCCGCCGATGCCGGTGACCAGCAGATTGCGCCCCTGCCCCCGCGGCGGCAGCGCGGGCTCGGGCAAGCCCGCCGCGATATCCTCGCCTTCGTCCAGCGCAGCCGCGCGGGCGCGGGGTTTGCCGCCGGTGACGGTGACGAAGCTGGGGCAGAAGCCCTTGAGACAGCTGTAGTCCTGATTGCAGACCGACTGGTTGATCTTGCGCTTGCGGCCCATTTCGGTCTCGAACGGCTCGAGCGAAATGCAGTTCGACTGCACCCCGCAATCGCCGCAGCCCTCGCAGACCTCGGAAGCGATCAGCAGCCGCTCGGTAGCCGGTGCGACCTTGCCGCGCTTGCGCAGGCGGCGGCGTTCGGTAGCGCAGCTCTGGTCGAAAATCAGGACCGAAACGCCCTGCCATTCGCGCAGTTCGCGCTGAACCGCATCGAGCGCATCGCGGTGGTGGAAGCTGGTGCCTGCCGGGAAGCTCGGCCTCTGCGCCCGCGAACCGGTCCGCCTCGTCGCTGACAACGGCAATGCGCCCCACGCCTTCGGAGGCCACCTGATGGGCGACACGCGGCGCGGTGATCTCGCCCTCGAAGCGCTCGCCCTCGATCGGCTGGCCGCCGGTCATCCCCACTGCGCCGTTTAGCAGCACCTTGTAGGTGATGTTGACATTGGCGGCGACGCAGGCGCGTACCGCCAGCAGGCCGGAATGGAAATAGGTGCCGTCGCCGATGTTCTGGAAGATATGCTCGCGCTGGCTGAAAGGCGCCTGGCCGATCCACGCCGTGCCTTCGCCGCCCATGTGGCCGACGGGCATGGTGTTGCGCTCGGGCATGAAGGCGGCCATGCCGTGGCAGCCGATGCCCGCCACCGCCACCGAGCCTTCGGGCACGACGGTCGAGCCATTGTGCGGGCAGCCCGCGCAAAAGCTCGGCGCGCGCAAGGCGATCGCGGCGGCCTGGTCCGCACCTGCCGACAGTGCCAGCGCCTTGTCCGCCCGTTCGCGCAGCACCGGCTTGCCGGCCAGCGCATCGTAGCGCGCGGCAATCGCCTCCATCGCCCTGTCGGGGCTGAGTTCGCCTATCGCACTGACCAGCGGCGCGCCGGTCTCGTCGCGCTTGCCGACCAGACGCGGGCGGCGGGCTGCGGGCAGATTGTAAAGCTGACGGGCGAGTTGATCTTCGATGACACCGCGCTTCTCTTCGATGAGCAGCAGCTCCTCGCATTCGGCGGCGAATGCCCCGATGCGCTGCGGCTCCAGCGGCCAGACCATCGCCACTTTGAACAGGCCGATGCCCAGCTGCTCGGCCATGGCCCGGTCCACGCCCAGCCGCGCGAAAGCCTCGAGCACATCGGGCACGGTCTTGCCGCTGGCGACAATGCCGAGCCGCTTGGCGCCGGTCGCCCCGAACACGGTGCGGTCGATGGCATTGGCCCGGGCGAAGGCCTGGGCCGCGCGGTGGCGCATATCGAACAGCCGGGCTTCCTGCGCCAGCGCCGCAGTTTCGCGCCGGATCGACAGGCCGCCCTCGGGCAGCTCGAAATCTGCAGGCATCACCGGCGCGATCCGTCCGTCGCCGACCTCGATCGAGGCCGAGCCATCGACGATATCGGTGACGCACTTCATCCCCACCCACAGGCCGGCATAGCGCGACAAGGCAAAGCCGATCAGGCCGAGGTCGATATAGTCCTGGATATTGGCCGGATTGAACACCGGAATGCCGCAGTGGATCAGGGCATGATCGCTCTGATGGGCAATCGTCGACGAACGCGCGGCGTGGTCGTCGCCGCACAGCGCAATGACCCCGCCCAGCGGGCTGGTGCCGGCAAAGTTGGCATGTTTGAGCGCATCGGCCGAGCGATCGACCCCCGGCCCCTTGCCATACCACATGCCGAACACGCCCTGATGCTTCGCCGGGCCAACCAGGCCAAGCTGCTGCGTGCCCCAGACGGCAGTCGCGGCGAGGTCTTCGTTGATCCCGGGCGCGAAATGGATGCGATTGGCATCGAGGTGCTTCTGCGCGGCCCACAGCGCGCTGTCGTAGATGCCGAGCGGCGAGCCGCGATAGCCGGAGATGAACCCTGCGGTATCATGCCCGGCCAGCGCATCGCGGCGGGCCTGCTCGATCGGCAAGCGAACCAGCGCCTGCGAGCCGGTGACATAGACCCGGCCCAAGGTCGCGGTGTATTTGTCGTCGAGGGTAATCGCGTTCATGGGCTGCCTGCTGGCTCCGGCGGAATGACCTTGCCCGGGTTCATCAGACTATTGGCGGCGAGCGCAAGCTCGATTGCGCGGATTGCACCGATTTCCGCAGCAGATCGCGAAGGCGATCGATAATTCCGCCTATCGCGACCAATACCGTGCTCCGCCGGGACGGCGCCGCCAGCCCCCGAAGAACCGAATTGCTGCACAACTCTAAAACCGGTTGTAGCTCAGCACCTCATCGACCGGCTTGCGCCATGCCTTCCTGAAATCGGTGCCGATCGTGTATGCCACCGGAAAAAATCCCACCTGGGTAAAATCCTCGAACGGAATCCCCAGCAGTTCGGCGATCTCCTTCTCCCGCCGCGATGTCACCGTCGCCCAGATCGAGCCGAGGCCTCGCGAGCGCAGGGCGAGCATGAAGCTCCACACCGCCTGCACGATCGACCCCCACATCGACGCCTGATCGACCACGCTGGCGCCTTCGACCCGCCCGGGCATCAGCGGGATCAGGATAGCCGGCATCCTGTCGAGCTTTTCGACCAGGGCAAAGGCCGATTCGAGAAGTCTGTCCTCGCGCGGCGTATCGCCCGCCAGATAGCGCGGGCTCGGCACCTGGCCACTGTGCAAGATCCCCATCGCCGCTTTGTATTCGTCCGCCAGCCTGGCCACCAAAGCCGGATCATCGACGATGATCCAGCGCCAGTCGTTGCGATTGGAACCGTTGGGCGCCTGCAGGGCGATTTCGAGGCATTCCTCCAGCACCGCGCGCGGAACGGGCCGTGTCACATCGAGCCGCTTGCGCACCGCGCGGGTGGTGGTGAGGATTTCGTCGAATGTCAGATCGAGTTTCATCGTTTGGCTAACCTGTGATGCGCGGGATGGCCAAGACGCCAAGCCCTATGGCGAAGGTAATCCAAACCGCCACCACCGCAATCCCAGCCGCCCGTGCCGGTCCGGGCCAGACGTGTTTTGCCGCCGTCTGCCGCAGCTCGTCGCGCAGGTTCTCCGGGATCAGCCGGAGCGCCAGCCAGATGCCCGCCGGGACCAGCAGCACATCGTCGAGCAGGCCGAGAACAGGGATGAAGTCCGGGATCAGGTCGATCGGGCTAAGCGCATAGGCAGCGACGAAACCCGCTACCAGCTTCGCCGCCAGCGGCGTGCGCGGATCGCGCGCGGCGAGCCACAGCTGCGTCACATTCTGCTTGAGGGCCTTGGCCCAGGCGCGGAGGCGGGCGATCATCCGCCCCTCAGCAATTGCACGCCCCAGTCGCGCTCGAACAGATAAAGCAGCAGCCGCGCCGCCTCGCCCCTGGGCGCGGAGAGGCCGCCGTCGCGTTCGATCAGCAGGCGCGCGTCGTCATGGGCGAGCGGGAGCATGCGGGCGATCTGTTCCAGGCTGGCGATGCGGAACGGCGTATCGCCCGATTGCCGCGTGCCGAGCAATTCGCCGCCGCCGCGCAGCCGCAGGTCTTCCTCGGCGAGGCGGAACCCGTCCTGCGTCTCGCGCATCAGCGCAAGTCGCTCGCGCGACACTTCGGACAGCGCAGCCCCGCGCAGCAGCAGGCAGGTGCTCTTGCCCTCCCCCCGCCCGACCCGGCCCCGCAACTGGTGCAGCTGGGCAAGGCCGAAGCGTTCGGCCTGCTCAATCACCATCAACGTGGAATTGGGCACATCGACGCCGACTTCGATCACCGTTGTCGCAACCAGCAGCTTCGCCTCGCCGCGCACGAAGCGCTCCATCGCCGCGTCCTTGATCTCGGCCTTGAGCTGGCCGTGGACAAGGACGACTTGATCGCCGAAGCGCAATTTCAATTCGGCATAGCGCGCCTCGGCGGCGGCGATATCTTCGGTTTCGTTCTCGCGCACCATCGGGCAGACCCAATAGGCCTGCTGGCCCGACTTCAGATGCCGCCCCAGCGCCCCGATGACGTCCGCCATCCGCTCCACCGCGACCACCCGCGTGTCGATCGGCTGGCGGCCCGGCGGCATTTCGTCGAGCCGGCTGACGTCCATCTCGCCATATTGCGCCAGTGTCAGCGTACGCGGGATCGGGGTGGCGGTCATCGCCAGGCAATGCGGGGTGCGCTTGCCTTTTTGCGTCAGCATCAGCCGCTGGCCGACGCCAAAGCGGTGCTGCTCGTCGATCACCGCCAGCGCGAGGTTCTTGTAGGCCACGGTATCCTGAAAGATCGCATGGGTGCCGACGATAATCTGGATCGAGCCATCCATCAGCCCCATCAGGATCGATTCGCGCGCCCGGCCCTTGTCGCGCCCGGTGAACAGCGCGATGTTGACTCCGGTCGGTGCCAACATACTAGAAAGCGTGGCGAAATGCTGGCGCGCGAGGATTTCGGTGGGGGCCAGCAAGGCCGCCTGCGCCCCTGCCTCTACCGCAACCAGCATCGATTCCAGCGCCACCACCGTCTTGCCCGAGCCGACATCGCCTTGCAGCAGCCGCAGCATCGGCGCGGCCTGCGCGAGGTCGCCCTCGATCTCGGCTATCGAGCGCCGCTGTGCCCCGGTCAGCGCGAAAGGCAGGTGCAGCTTGGTGCGCAGATGCCCGTCGCCTGCAAGCGGCGTGCCGGTCGCGGCGCGGTTGGCGTTGCGCACCAGCATCAGCGCGAGGCTGTTTGCCAGCAGCTCGTCATAGGCCAGCCGGTCGCGCGCGGTATCATGTTCGCCCTTGTGCGCCAGCGCCAGCGCATCGCGCCAGGCGGGCCATTGCATCTTGTCGAGCAGGCCCGGTTCGATCCATTCGGGCAGCTCCGGCAGGCCCGCCAGCGCCTGCGCCACCAGCGCCGCGATCCGTCCCTGGGTGAGCCCCTCGGACAGCGGATAGACCGGCTCGGTCAGCTGCCCGAGCATGCCCGCGCTATCCTCGCTGACATGGTCCGGATGGACGATCTGCAGCATGTCGCCATAGCGGTCGAGCCGCCCGGCCACCCAGCGCTTCTCGCCCAGCGGCAGCTGCTTCTTGCCCCAGCCGGAATTGCGCCCGAAATAGGCGATGGAGCAGACATTGCCCGGCGCGTCGCTCGCCAGCACCCGCATCGGCCCGCGCCCCTGGCTGGTGCGGTATTCGAGCGCGGTCAGCGCGACGATGATGTTCTCGCCGACCGAGGCCTCATCGAGATCGGCCACCGCGCGGCGCTGCACGAAGCGATCGGGGAGGTGATAGGCGAGGTCCTTGACCCGGGTCAGGCCGAGGCGCTCCAGCGGGCGCGCCACGTTCGGCCCGACGCCCTTGAGCTGGGCGCTTTCGATGAACAAAGGGTTGAGGCGTTCGGGGCGCATGGGGGGGCTATAGCTCGACAGCTCTCGCTCACAAAACCCCGTCATCCTGAACTTGTTTCAGGACCCATTCCGCCCCACAACCGGAGCTCACCTTCCTCGCGGCAACCTCACCCCACGCTCGCAACGCTGGAGGACGCGCAACGGAGCGATTGCGCGCCGCCCATCGAACTGGACTTGCGGCACGATGGGTCCTGGAACGCAGTGACGGCTTGCCCGTCAAACAAGTTCAGGATGACGAAAGAGAGATGTAGTTGCCCGATCCCTGCCACTGCTTTAACTCGCCCCCATGCCCCTCACCTCCCGCCTCGCCCGCACAAAATTCCGCGCCTGGCACCGCGGCACGCGCGAGGCGGACTATATGATCGGCGGCTTCTTCGACCGCTATTCGGGCGCCTGGGGCGAGGCGGAACTGGCCTGGTTCGAGGCGCTGATCGAGGAGGACGACCACGATGTCATGGCCTGGGCGCTGGGGACTTTGCCGGTGCCGGAGAGCTATGCGGGGGAGATGATGGCGGCGATGCAGCGGCTGGATTATGTGGTGATTGGGGGGTGATTTTGAATGGGACCGTTTTATGTTCACTCTTCGAAATCGAGATTTATCAAACGCTCGACCAGATCATCGTCCAAATTCATAATCGCTTCGGCAATTTTGTGATACCCCTTGGCTGCCGCCAATGCTGTCAGCGCAGACAAGAGCGTAGCTTCATCCCAGCGCTCATTGCGGTGACAAGCTACACTTTCGCTCAGTCGTCGAATCGAGTGCAGATAAGGACCTTCCAAGTCGGCGGGTATAGACGGCCCACGTCCATTGTGCCGAGCAATTTCAATTGCAGCAGGTAACTGAAAGAAACTGAAATCTACCGGGTCAGGCGACGCGCAAGCAATTTCCACCAAGTGAGGCACGGCAGCGTAGGAGGCATCAAACACTTTATCTTGATGGCAAAGGCTTGACCACAGACTAAACCAAGGTTCCGCATCGCTTGCCCCCATCGGACTCGCAGTATTGGCCAGATAGCGAATCAGGCCTGGAACATCGGAAGCACTGCCATAGGCGTGTGACAATTGCGCCCATCGTGGATCATCTAGCGAAAGCATTTCACTCGATAACAACTACAATCGATGTCCGCTATAGGACAATGTCAACAACACCATCCCTCTCCCCAGACGGGGAGAGGATACGGTGGCTTGCGAACTTGTTCGCTAGCCGAAGTTGGAGAGGGGCGCCTGCTCTCGATGTGTTGCACACCCCACTCCTCCCAACCCCGTCTACCCTGAGCCTGTCGAAGGGCCGCTTTTTTCTTCGGGCGGTTGTGCGTGAGGCAAGAAGAAAAGGACAGTGCTTCGACAAGCTCAGCATAGGCGGGTTTGGGGTCGGATGAGCGGGTTTCGCTCTTGCCGCATGGATCTGAGTTTGCCGATAAATGGGTCCTGGAACGAAGTGACGGCTTGCCCGTCAAACAAGTTCAGGATGACGAAGAGGGATAGGATAGCTAGGGCCTCCCCTCCCCATGCCCGACTTCAACCGAATCCTTTCCGCCAAAACCCCCCTCACCCTCGCCAGCCTCGCCCGGGGCGCGCAGCCTCTCGTCCTCGCCGACCTCGCCCGCGCGTCGAAGACCCGCGCCATTTTCATCGCCCCCGACGATGCCGCGATGCGCGCTGTCTCCGAGGCCGCCGCCTACTTCGCCCCCGAACTCGACATCATCGAATTCCCCGCCTGGGACTGCCTGCCCTATGACCGCGCCAGCCCCGCCCTCTCGGTCAGCGCCAGGCGGCTGGCAGCGCTCCACCGCCTTCAGGACACACCCAAAGTCCCGCAGCTGCTGGTCACCACGATCAACGCTCTGCTGCAACGCGCCGTCACGCCGTTTCGCATCCGAGAGTCCGTCCGCCTGCTCAAACCGGGTATGGAGATTAGCCGCGAGAGCCTGATCCAGCTGCTCCAGCGCCAGGGCTATTCGCGCACCGATACGGTGGCCGATGCCGGCGAATTCGCGGTGCGCGGCTCGATCTTCGACATTTACCCCTCGGGGCTGGAAGCGGGCCTGCGGCTCGATTTTTTTGGCGACGAGCTCGAGACGCTGCGCCTGTTCGATCCCAATACCCAGCGTTCCACCGGCAGCGTGAGCGAACATTTGCTGCTCCCTGCCAGCGAGGCGCTGCTCGACGAGGACAGCGTCAAGCGTTTCCGCTGCCGCTACCGCGAGCTGTTCGGCGCCAATGCCACCAGCGATCCGCTCTATCAGGCGGTGAGCGACGGGCGGCGGCTGGCGGGGATGGAGCACTGGCTGCCGCTGTTCGAGGAGCGGCTGAGCACCCTGCTCGACCACCTCGGCGGCGACGACCTGATGCTGATCGACAGCGGCGCCCTGGGGGCCGCCGAGGAGCGGCTGGGCGACATTGCCGACTATTACGCTGCGCGCACAGATACTTCCGGCAAGGCGGCCGGCAGCTATCGCCCGCTCGAACCCGCCGCGCTCTATCTCGCCCGCGAGGAACTGGACCAGCACCTCGCCGATTGGCCGATCCACCGCGCCGACCTGTTCGCCCAGCCCGAAAGCGAGCGCGTCATCGATTTCGCCTTCGCCAGCGCCCGCGACTTCACCCCCGAAAGGGCGCGGGGGGACAATGTCTACGAGGCGGCGGCGAAGCATTTGCATGCGGTCGCCAAGTCGGGCCGGAAGGCCATCGTCGCCGCCTATTCGGAGGGCAGCCGCGCGCGGATTTGCGCCATTTTGGGCGAAGCGGCAGCCCCAGCGCCGCTGCTGGCAGAGAGCTGGCAAGCGGCGCTGGGCATGGCAGCCAATGCGACACCTGTGGCGACCATTCTGCCGCTCGAAACCGGTTTCGCCAATGCCGAGCTGGAACTGATCACCGAGCAGGACATCCTCGGCGACCGGCTGGTGCGCCGCAAGAAGAAGCGCAAAGACGCCGACGCCTTCCTCGCCGAACTCTCGGCGCTCACCCCGGGCGATCTGGTGGTCCACATGGGCCACGGCGTCGGGCGCTATGAGGGGCTGCAATCGATCCCGGTGGGCAAGTCGCCCCACGATTGCGTGGCGCTGACCTATGCGGGGGGCGACAAGCTCTACATCCCGGTCGAAAACCTCGACGTGCTCTCGCGCTTCGGCAGCGAGAACGAAGGGGTGGCGCTCGATCGTCTCGGCGGCGAGGCCTGGCAGCGGCGCAAGGCGCGGCTCAAGGAGCGGATCCGCGAGATCGCCCATGAACTGCTCAAGACCGCCGCCGCGCGCGCGCTTGCGCCAGGCCCCGGTGCTGCTGCCCGAACAGGCGAGCTACGACCAGTTCGCCGAACGCTTCCCATGGGAGGAAACCGACGATCAGGAGCGCGCCATCGAACAAGTGCTGGCCGATCTCGGCGAGGGCAAGCCGATGGACCGGCTGGTCTGCGGCGATGTCGGCTTCGGCAAGACCGAGGTGGCCCTGCGCGCGGCCTTTGTCGCGGCCATGGGCGGCCAGCAGGTGGCGCTGATCGCGCCCACGACCTTGCTCGCCCGCCAGCATTACAAGGGCTTTGTCGAGCGGTTTGCGGGCTTTCCGCTGAACATCGGTCGCCTGTCGCGGCTGGTGCCCGAAAAGGAGGCCAGCGCCACCAAGGCAGGCCTCGCCGACGGCACGATGGACGTGGTCATCGGCACCCACGCGATCCTGTCGAAATCGCTGAGTTTCAAGCGGCTCGGGCTGGTGGTTGTCGACGAGGAGCAGCACTTCGGCGTCACCCACAAGGAAAAGCTCAAGCAGTTGCGCGCCGATGTCCATGTGCTGACCCTCACCGCCACCCCGATCCCGCGCACACTGCAAATGGCGATGTCGGGCCTGCGCGAACTCAGCACCATCCAGACGCCCCCGGTCGATCGCCTCGCGGTGCGCACCTATGTGATGGAATGGGACGACATGGTGATGCGCGAGGCGCTGCTGCGCGAGCATCATCGCGGCGGGCAGAGCTTCATCGTCGTGCCCCGCATCGCCGACATGCCCGATCTCGAGAAGTGGCTGCACGACACCGTGCCCGAGGTGAAGGCGGTCAGCGCCCACGGCCAGATGGGCGCGGGCGAGGTGGAAGAGCGGATGAGCGCCTTCTACGAAGGCAAATACGATGTGCTGCTTTCGACCACGATCGTCGAAAGCGGGCTGGATATCCCGGCGGCCAACACCATCATCATCCACCGCGCCGACCGCTTTGGTCTCGCCCAGCTCTATCAACTGCGCGGGAGGGTCGGCCGCTCGAAACTGCGCGCCTATGCCTATCTGACGACGCCGGCTGACACCGCTTTGTCAGAAATTGCCCAGAAGCGGCTGAAAGTGCTCGGCGATCTCGACAGCCTCGGCGCCGGGTTCCAACTCGCCAGCCACGATCTCGACATCCGCGGCGCGGGCAATCTGCTGGGTGACGAACAGTCCGGCCATATCCGCGAGGTCGGCTTCGAATTGTACCAATCAATGCTGGAAGACGCGATCCTCGCCGCCAAGGCGGGCGAAATCGGGCTGGAGCGCGAACGCAGCGCCCTCTCCCCGCAGATCACCGTCGATGCGCCGATCATGATCCCGGAGAGCTACGTCCCCGATCTGGCGGTGCGCATGGCGCTCTACCGCCGCCTCAACGATGCCGAAGACGAAGCTTCGGTCGAGGCCATGGCCGCCGAGATGATCGACCGCTTCGGCGCGCTGCCCGACGCCACCGCCAATCTGGTCAAGCTGATCCAGATCAAGCGCATGGCCATCGCCGCGCATATCGCCAAGATCGATGTCGGCGCGAAGGGCAGCCTGGTGAGCTTCCACAACGACAGCTTCCCCGATCCGGCGGGGCTGATCGCCTATGCGCAGCGGCTGGAGGGCACGATCAAGCTGCGACCCGACAACAAGATCGTGGTGACGCGCCACTGGGGCGATCCCAAGGCGCGGCTCAACGGGCTGTTCCAGCTGACCAAGGGACTCAGCGCAATCGCGCGCAAGGCGGTCGGTCAAGTTTGACCCGAAATTTTCCTTGTATTGCGGATATTACGGAATTAGCGTAATGGCACAATCCGTCGGGATTTGGGAAATCGAAGGTACGAACAATGGCTGCACCACTGCCAACCGCCAGTTCAAGCGATGTTTCGAAGCGCTTCGGCTATTTCTATGACGAAGCGATGATCCACCCGGTCGGGGTTGAACGCAACGGCGCGACCCGCGTCGTGCTGCTCTCGATGCCCGAGTATCAGCGCCTTGCGCTGCTGGATCACGTCGCAACACGCTGCGCGGAGATGACCGATGCCGACTTCAAGACGATCCGCGACGCCCAGGTTCCCGCCGAAAGCAGCGCGCTCAACCACCTCATGGACGAAGCCGGCCCCGACTGACGTCATACACTACCGCTATCTGTGGACCCACGAAGCCGATGCCGGGCGCGAGGACGGGCGCAAGACGCGGCCCTGTCTGGTTCTCGGAACGCGCGAAACCGCCAAAGGGCTTGTGGTGCTGGTTGCGCCGATCACCACGCAGAGGCTTGACCCCGCGAATGCGATTGCAATCCCGCCAGCAGTGATCCGGCATCTCGGTTTGGATAACCGGTCACTGATCGTCACCAGCGAATACAATACATTCGTCTGGATCGGCCCCGATGTCTTCCCCCGGTCGGATGGCCTTGTCCATTATGGGAAGGTTCCCGAACGCCTGTTCGAAACCGCCCGCGATGCCGCCCTGGCCAAGCGCGCCCGAAATGTCCCACGCAGCGAATGACGCGTGAGCTCGATGGCGTGCAAGAAGAGTTAGGTTTCCCCCGCCAGTTCCGCAAACTCCGCCGCGCTCATCGGCTTGGCCCGGACAAAGCCCTGGTAGAAATCGCAACCTTCCGCCGCGATCAGATCGCGCTGGGCCTCGTTCTCGATCCCCTCGGCGATCACGCCAAGATCGAGCGCGCGGGCCATGGCGACAATCGCCCGGAAAACCGCCAGATCGCGCTCGTCCACGGCGATGCCATCGACCATCGAGCGGTCGAGCTTGAGGTAATCGAGCGGCAGCAGTTTGAGGTAGCGGAAGTTGCAGAACCCTGCGCCGAAGTCGTCGAGCGCCACCCGAACCTGCGCCTGGCTCAGTTCCGTCAGCGCGCGGGAGGCGTGCTGGATGTCGGCCAGCAAGGCCTGCTCGGTGACTTCCAGCGTCAGTCGATCGGCAGGAAAGCCGCTGCCCCGGACGATCGCGATCAATTCATCGCCATAGCTGTCGGCCGAAAGCTCGAAAGCCGTGACATTGAGCGAGAGCCTCAGATGCACCGGCCAGCTCGCCGCTCCTTGCAGCGCCAAGCGGGCAATATGGCGCGACAAGGGCACGACATGATCGGCGCGCTCGGCGATCGAGAACAGCGTCGCCGCGCCGATCCGGCCGAGCTTGCGGTGGTTCCACCGCGCCAGCGCCTCTGCGCCGGTGAGCCGGTCGCCGGGCAGCGAGAACTGGGGCTGGTAGACTACTTCGATTTCACCGCCGTCGATCGCCCGCAGCAGATCGGCTTCGAGCTGGGCGGCGGTCCGCCCGGCACGGGTTGTCTCGCCGTCTGCCCAGGCGAGCCGCTTGCCTTGCTGGCGGCGCATGTTGGCGATGGTCTGCCCGAGCCGGTCGAGCACCGAATCCGGGCTTTCCTTGCCGACCCCGCGCAGCAGCGCTACCCGGGGGGTCAGCCGCAGCGTGCCCTGGGGGGTGACGATCGGGCGGGCGACCAGATCGGCAAGCTGCCCGGCGAACAATTGCCAGCGCTGGCGGCTGCAGGTCTCGTTGGCGACAAGCACGAAATTGCTGCCGCCGGTGCGCGCCGCGACCCATGAGCCTTCGAGTTCGCTGGCGGCGAATCGCGTCAGCCGCGACGCCACGCGCGCCAAAGCCGCATCGCCCGCCGCCTGGCCAAACGCCAGGTTAAGCGCATCGAAGCGGCGCAGGCCGAGCAAGAGCGCGTGCAGCCGCGTTCCTTCGCCCGCATTCTTGCCGGGGACAGACCATTCGCCGAGCCGCGCGCGCACCGTCTCCACGCCGGGCAGACCGGTCAAGGGATCGCGCTGAGCCTCTGGCTGCACGTCTCTGGCATCGGGGCGAAGATCGCTCATCGTCGCTCCCCTACGCCAAAGCCTTTGCCAAAGCGTCAATGCCGCAATATCGGTATGCTAACCATGACCGGACCCACGCGCCTCGCTCTTGTCGCATCCGACGATCCGCGCGCGCAGGAAGCGGCGGCGGCGTTGGCCGGCGTACACGATTGGGTGCAGCCAGGCGCGGCCGAAGCGCTGGTGGTGCTGGGCGGCGATGGCTATATGCTGCATGTGCTCCACCGCATGCTCGATCTGGATGCGGTGATGCCGGTCTATGGCCTCAACCACGGCACGGTCGGCTTCCTGATGAACAAGGCCAAGAGCAGCCGCACGATCGGCGAACGGGTCGCCCGGGCACGGCCGGTCGCGGTGCGCCCGCTGGAAATGACTGCGATGACCAATGGCGGCTCGCAGCACAGCTATTATGCGATCAACGAGGTTTCGCTGCTGCGCGAAACCCGCCAGACCGCCAAGCTGGAAGTCAGGGTCAACGGCAAGGTGCGCATGCCGGAACTGGCCTGCGACGGCGTGCTGGTGGCGACGCCAGCCGGTTCCAGCGCCTATAACCTCTCCGCCAATGGCCCGATCCTGCCGCTGGGCTGCCAGATGCTGGCGCTTACCCCGATCAGCCCGTTCCGCCCCCGCCGCTGGCGCGGGGCGATCCTGCCCGACAAGGCGCAGGTCGCCTTCCGCGTGCTGGAGCCCGAAAAGCGCCCGGTAGCCGTCGTCGCCGACCAGAAGGAAGTTCGCGATATCAAGGAAGTGCGCATCGCCATCGCCAAGGAGCGCGAGCTGACTCTGTTGTTCGATCCGGGCAGCAGCCTCGACGAGCGCATTTTCGCCGAGCAATTCCAGGTTTGAGTCTGGAGTTCACTCGACGTGGATTTCATGGTTACTCCCGCTTGCCAAACCATCCGGCGCTGCTATAGGCGCGCTTGCCCGGGAGACCGGGCCTGCCCGCGAAATCGGGCTGCTCCCCGATAGCTCAGCGGTAGAGTAGGTGACTGTTAATCACTTGGTCGTAGGTTCGAATCCTACTCGGGGAGCCATATTTTTTCTTCCTGCCCCACCCAACCCACCCCCCAGATAGCGCAGCCGCCGGCCCCCTCGATCATGCGCCGCTGCGGCATGCCCGCGCCGGGATGCTGCCAGCGGTTCCCTGCAAACCCCGGTCGCCGCCGATTGGGATAGACAGCATGTCGCGCGGCATGCCAATTCGCCAACAGGTTCTGTCAGAGGGCCGGCACAGATTGGGAGAGCGCAATGGCGGCGGATGAGTTTCTCGGCGGCGAGCCGGTTGCGCTGGTGATCGGCTGCGGCGGGCTGGGCTCGTCGATCGCGCGGGCGCTGGGGCGGCGGCATCCGCTGGTGATTGCGGATATCGACGCCAAGCGGCTCGGCGAGGTCGTGGATGGCCTGCGCTACGAAGGCTATACCGTCTCAGGCGTAACCTGCGACATCACCGATCCTTCGCAGACCCAGGCGCTGGGCGCTGAGATGGCCAGGGGGCCGGGGGTGCGCGCGCTGGCGGTGGTCGCGGCGGTCGGCAAGAGCATCGGCAGCTGGAAGCGGATGGTCGAAATCGACTTCATCGGCGCCAAGCTGGTGGCGGACGCGGTTGGCCCGCATATGGTTCCCGGCGGCGCGGCGGTGCTGATTTCCTCGCTGGCGAGCTATCTGCCGGCCAACAAGCCGGAGATCGACGCGGCGCTGCGCGATCCGCTGCACCCGGAATTCTTCGACCGGCTGGCCAATGCCATCGGCTACGAGCCCGATGCCGAAGAAGCCTACAACTACGCCAAGCTTGGGATCAACCGGCTGGCCGAGGCGCTCGCGGTGGAATGGGGACCGCGCGGGGTGCGGGCGGTGTCGCTGTCGCCCGGCATGATCGATTCGCCGATGGCCCGCGCCGAGGGCGACACCCTGCCCAGCCACGACGGCACCAACAGCCGCAAGACCCGCGCCGACAAGGCCCGGGAAATCCCGCTGGGCCGCCAGGGATCGATGCTGGAGATCACCAATGTCGTCGATTTCCTCGTCTCCGATGCGGCGAGCTTCCTGAGCGGCATCGACATCGCGGTCGATGGCGGACACCGCGCCAACTGGCGCGGCCAGGGCGTGATTTCGCGGTGAGCGGCGATGACCGGATCGGCGGGGCCGCGATCGATCAATACTTGATCTTGAAATTCACCCCATAGGTGCGCGGCTCGCCGGCGATGGCGGACTGGAACCCGGCCGTCACCATCTGCACATTGTACAACTCGTCGCCGATGTTCTTCATGAACACTTCAAAGGCGATGTGTTCGGTCGGGGCATATTCGATCGAACCGCTGAACAGGTCGTAGGCCGGCTGGCTCAGCACATTGTCGGGCTCGAAATAATAGCGGCTCTTGTGGCTGTAGCCGCCGGTGAAGCGCAACTCTCCCGTTTCGCCCACAGGAAGTGTGTAATTTGCGGTGGCGCTGAAAGCGAACTCGGGCGCCAGCGCCGTCCTGTTGCCGGTCGCATTGCCGCAGCCGCAGGCATAGAACCCTGGCGCAAAAACGCCGGAGCCGGGGGCGCCGAAGTTGCTGAAACGCGAATTCAGATAGCTCATTCCCGCTGTCAGCCGGAACCGTTCGGTGACTGCGGCTTCCATATTGAGATCGACGCCGTCGATCTTGACCTTGGCCGCGTTGAGCAAAAGTGACCCGGCGGTCGGCCCCGGCGAGGAGCGAATCTGGTAATCGTTGATGTCGTAGTGGTAGCCCGCAAGGTTCAAGCGCAGCCGATTATCGAGCAATTCGGCCTTTATCCCGGCCTCGTAGGCCATGATCGTCATCGGTTTGACCGGCGCGTCCTGCGGGCTCTGCAGATTGAACTGGCCGGACTTGAAGCCGCGATTGACGGAGACATAAATATTGGCGCTGTCGCCGATCTCTTGCCGCAAGGCGAAGCGGTAGGTCACTTCGTCGTACTTGCGCGACGTCAACGGATTGGTCTGGGTGCGGAAGACAACGCCATTGGCATTGACCGACTGGGTGAAGCCCTGGGGCAGCTTCCTGTTGTCGCTCGTCCAGCGCACGCCCCCGGTGAGATGCGTCGTAGCGGTGATCGCGTAGGTCGCCTCGCCGAACAGCGAGATGGAATCGACCGGCCCGCGCGAAACGATGCGGAGTGTATTCGGGGCGAGCCCGCCGGGAAGGGCGCTGAGTCCATTGAAGGCTGAACCGCCCTGAACCTGATCCTGATGCGCGACGCTATGCAGATAGAAAGCGCCAATCTGCCAAGATAGCGGATCGGTAGAGGCCGATGCCAGGCGGACCTCCTGCTGGAAGCTTTCGGTGCCTGCCTCATAAGACAGATGGATGACATCGGCGGCGCGGCCATCGACGTCGAACGAGCTGTTGTTGGTGAGCTTGCGATAGGAGGTGATGCTGGACAGCGTGGCGAAGCCCGCATCGAACTCGATCTTGCCGCTGAGGCCCCAGGCGCGGATGCGCGTGCCGCTGGGAAAGCCCGCCAGGCTGCCCTGGCCCGAGATCGGACCGGTGGCGACGCCCGTCGCAGGAACAATCGAAACCGGGAATAGCTGCAGCGCAAAGTCGTTATTGGTGCTGTAGTAGTCGCCGATCAGCGTAAGCTTGAGCTTATCGCCTGCCTGAGCCACCAGCTTGGAGCGCAGCGACCAGAAGTCGTCCTGCCGGGTGCGCTTGTTCAGCGTTGAGTTGAAGCCGAAGCCCTTGCCCTGATCCTGGCCGGTGAAGGCGACGTTCCAACCGATATTCTCGGACAACGGCGAGGAGAAATAGGCCTGGCCCGAGAAGGTCTCGTAATTGGCGTAGCCGACCTGACCATTGAATTCGGTCCGGTCTCCCGGATCGCGGGTAATGACGCGGATGAGGCCGCCAGTGGCGTTACGGCCGAAAAGCGTGCCTTGCGGCCCGTTGAGCACTTCGATGCGCTCGATATTGTTGAACTTGTTCACCGTCTGCGCGAGGTCGGGCATGTAGACATCGTCGATGTAGACGGCGGTTGCGCCTTCCTCGCCGGCCGCGCCATTGGGCGTGGAAACGCCGCGGATGACGAAGATGCCGCTGGGGCCCGAGCGGGTGAAGTTGAGGCTGGGCACCGATTGCACCAGCGAATTGGTGTCCTTCACCCCCAGATTGGCAAGCGATTCGCTGTTGATCGCATTGATCGAGATCGGCACGTCGCGCAGATTTTCCTCGCGGCGCTGGGCCGTGACGACGATTTCGCTGAGCCCGCCGCTGTCGGCTTCGTCGACTGCTCCATCCTGCGCCATCGCCTGCCCTGGCAATGCTGCCGCCATGCCGATAGCGGCGACAGTTGCAAGCCATAGCGGTTTGTTGCCGAACGCGAAGTCCCTCATGTTACATTCCTCCCGTTGTTATTGCGTTGCAGAATGCCGGATTTTCTGCCTTGGCGTCAACCGTGCAATTGCATCGGGCTAGTATCCGGATATCCGGGCTGGTGCCGGCGAAGGCCCCGTGGACGATCTGCCGCTTGCTCATCGAGACACCGCCGGGCGCGCCGACCGGCGGCCGGCATTGGCGAGGCGCTCGCTACCAGCCGCCACGACCATCGCGCGGATATCCGCCTTGCCGGTCTGGCTGCCCGGCGCGGCGCAATATGAACAGCCTTGACCAGGGGAAGCTTGAGTATGCCGCCCGGCAACCCTAATCCTGCGCCGCACAGCAAGACGGGACGGGAGCAACGCAATGGCCATAGCCGCCACGGTCAATGGTAAGCCTATCAGTTTTGCCGGTGAGCCCGACACCCCGCTGCTCTGGGCGGTGCGCGAGGAGCTGGGGCTCACCGGCACAAAGTTCGGCTGCGGCATTGCCGCCTGCGGGGCTTGCAGCCTGCATGTCGATGGGCAGGTAGTGCGCTCGTGCTCGTTGCCGATCAGCGAGGTGGCAGGCAAAGCGATCACTACGATTGAAGGATCAAAGCCGCCGACGGCACGCTGCACAAGGTGCAGCTGGCCTGGATCGAGGCGCAGGTGCCGCAGTGCGGTTATTGCCAATCGGGCCAGATCATGGCGGCGGTGGCGCTGATCGAGCGGACCGGCAAGCCCATGCGCGGCGCAGGTCGATGAGGCGATGACCAACCTGTGCCGCTGCGGCACCTATCCGCGCATCCGCGAGGCGATCCTCAATGCCACCGGCCAGGCCGCGCAAACTGCGCCCGCCATCGCTCCGGGTGCGGCATGATGGGCGTGAAGCGCAGAGCCTTCCTGATCGGCGGCGCGGCCTTGATCGGCGGCGGCATTTTCGCGCTGCAATATGGCGACTACGCCGCCCGCCGCGACGGGCTGGCGCTGACCAGGCGCAACAAGGCGGGATCGTTCACCGGCTGGCTGCGCATCGGCGAAGACGACAGGGTCACGCTCTACAGCCCGCATATCGACATGGGCACCGGCAACGCCACTGCGCTGGCGCAGATGGCGGCTGAGGAGCTCGATGCTGACTGGGAACAGGTGACCGTCGAACAAGCCCCCGCCGTCGAGGCCTTCGCCAATAGCTGGCTTGCCAAGGGCTTTGTCGGCGAAGTGGCGAAGGGTTCGGCATTGCCCGGCCTGGTGCCACATTCGATCTATTCGCTGATGGCGCGCAAGGCGGTGGGGCAAATCACCGGCGGTTCTTCGGCGACGCGCTTTACCGGCCAGCAAGGTTTCCGCGTGCTGGCGGCCTCGGCGCGGCAGGCGTTGGTCGAGGAAGCGGCGGAGCGGCTGGCGTTCCCGCAGGGCGAGCTGAGCCACCGCGAAGGGGATGGTCACCCACGCCAAGAGCGGCAAGTCGCTGCGCTATGGCGAACTGGCCACCAAGGCGGCGGAGCGCGATCTTAATCCCGAGCCCAAGCTGAAACAGACGAAGGACTTCAGCCTGATTGGCAAGTCCGTCCCGCGCATCGATATTCCCGCCAAGGTCGATGGCAGCGCCAAATATGGCATCGACTTTGCCCTGCCAGAGATGCGCGTCGCCACGGTAATGGCCGCGCCGGTTCGCGATGGGAGGCTCGAATCGGTCGATGCGGGGCCGGCGATGGCTGTGAAGGGCGTCGAGAAGGTCGTGAAGTTCGACAATGCAGTGGCGGTGGTGGCGAAAGGATACTGGCCGGCGATCCAAGGCCTGCGCGCGCTCGATCCCAAGTTCGGCGATGGCGGCCATGGCGCTGTCAACTCCGCCGGACATGTTTGCCGCGCAAGAGAAGCTGATCAAGGCCGAGGCGAAAATGCTCGACGCCAAGGGCGCCAACTGGTCGAAGCCAGCTACCGCGCGCCCTTCCTCCACCACATGATGATGGAGCCCTACGCGCTTTCCGCGCATCACCAGGACGGCAAGCTGGATGTCTGGGGCGGCATGCAGGACCCGTTGGGCAGCCGCAAGGCAGCCGCAGACGCGGCGGGGCTTTCCCTGGACGACGTAACTTTCCACGCCATGCCGCTCGGCGGCGGCTTCGGGCGCAAGCTCCCCGGCGAGAACGCCGCGATCGATCAAGTGGTCAAGCTGGCGATGGAATCGCCCTGGCCGGTCAAACTGATCTGGCCGCGCGAGGAAGAAGTGCGGCAGGGCACCTATCGCCCGCAGACCGCGATTACTCTCAAGGCCGCAGTCGGCAATGATGGCAAGGTCAACGCCTGGCACAGCACCTGTTCGCAGGACGCCCAGTTGGAAGCGGGGATGAAGCCGCTCTATGCCTTCCCCGAGATCGAACAGAACAACGCCAGGCACGAGAGCCATATCATGGTCGCCAGCTGGCGCTCGGTCGAAGCCTCGCAGCATGGTTTCTTCCACGAAGCCTTCATGGACGAGCTGGCGCATGGCCGCCGGCGCCGACCCGCTCGAATTCCGCATGCGCCACCTCGCAAGCGGTTCGCGCGCGGCCAAGGTCCTCGATGCGGCAGCCAAGGCATCGGGCTGGGGCACGCCGCTGCCCAAGGGAACCGGGCGCGGCATCGCGGTGGTGGAGTGCTTCGGCACGGTCTGCGCGCAAGTCGTTCAGGCGAGCCTGCGCGCGGATGGCTATCCCCTGGTCGAGAAGGTCTGGGCGGCGGTCGATTGCGGGCAGGTGGTCAATCCGCGCAACGCCGAGGCGCAAGTCATGGGCGGGATCGTGATGGGACTGTCCGCCGCGATCCATGAGGAAATCACGGTGGACAAGGGCGCGGTGGTGCAATCGAGCTTCACCGACTACCCGTTGCTGACTCTCGCCGAGACGCCGGAGATCCTCGTGGAATTTATGCCGAGCGACGCCCCGATGGGCGGGTTAGGTGAACCCGGCCTGCCCCCCGCCGCCCCGGCGCTGGCCAATGCGCTGTTCGCCGCGACCGGCAAGCGGGTGCGGCAATTGCCGCTCCGGGATCAGGCGAAAGTCAGCAGCGCGCCCGGTTAGAAGCGGTATGGCACGCGCACGGCCAGCGTCATGTCGGGCGCATCGCGGGTCAGCCCGGTGCCGATATTGGCGATGATCGACAGGCGCTCGTCGACCGAGAAGGTCGCGCCGAGATTGAGCGTGCCGACATTTGCCTGGCTGCCGGTAATGATGCGGTTCTCTGCGCCCAGCGGCTGCAACCGGCTGCGGGCGACGATCCGCTGGGTGAACGAAGTGCTCAGGCTCGACTTTTCGTTGAGCGCGAAGGCGATCCCCGCACCGAACTGGAAGGCATCGCCAAATTTCGCGCGGCCTGGCACAACCGTAGATTGCTGGGTCACCGGATCGATATCCGCCAGTTCGCTGATATCCCCGAAATCCTGCGCGAAGTTGTGAAAATAGCTCAGGCTGCCGAACACGATCAAAGGATCGATCGTTTTGAGCACGGAAACGCCGGCCGAGAGCCCCCAGGTGCCGGTCCCGGTCGAAAGGCGCTCCGGAACGAAGAACGAGTCTGCGGGATCGGAGCCGGGCACCCTGATGAGTTCGATGCCGAACGGATGGCGGCCCGAAGGTGTCTTGACCCGCGCTGAAACGACGACATCCGGACGCCGGAAGGTTTCCTTCACCATGCGATAGCTTGCCCCGAAGCTGACATCGCCGATCCCGCGGTCGGTGATGTCGAATTCGGCCAGCCCGGCGGCGTTTCCGCCCGCCCCGCCCGACTGGAAATTCGAACGCCGCCACAGATAGGGCACGTTGACATCGAACGACAGGCTGTCGGTCGCGCCCCAGCGGAGGGTCGCATCGGTAGTGACGACATCGGCGTTGGTTTCGTCGATGCTGATGTTGCCAAGGAAGATCGAATCGAGCGCCAGGAAGCCGCTGAGGTTGAGCTGCGCCTTGCTGAAGCGCGAATAAGTCGTGCCGAACTCGAAGCTCAGCCGCTTGCCGTAGTTGCCCTGCTGCTGGCTGGCGACGTCTTCCACCGCGACGGTCGGCGCCGGCGCCTTGCGCTCGGGTTCGGCTTCCGCAGCTTGCTGGCCGGCAGAAGCTGCGGCAACGCTGGCTGAAGCGCTCGCGGCGGGCGAGGAAGAAGCCGCCTGGGCGCCAAGCCCCCTGCCCCGCATTTCCGCCTGCGCCGCGTCGCTGAGCGTAACCGCACGCGCCGGAATCGTCAGCTGTTCGAGCGTGCCCAGGCGGCGCTCGAGCATTTCGACGCGTTCGAGCGCCGCCTGCAGCTGCGCCTTCAGCGCTTCGGTATCGCTGGCAGACGCGCTCCTGGCATAGGCGGTAGACGGAATCAGCGCGGCAAGCGCGATGGATCCCAAAAGCAGCTTACGGAAACGACGCATTCATGCCCCCCGGTGGCAACTGAACTCATGGCTTCCGTTTCCTAAGCTAAAGTGGTTAGCTAAGGATTAAGCAGAAACCAGAGCGTTGCCGGGTCGGGCACGCCCGAAGGAGGCAGCTTCGACTGTTTCTGAAAAGCAAGGATCGCCGTTTTTGTTTCCGGCGAGAATTTTCCATCGGCCTGGCCGCGAAACAGGCCCTTCTTCGTCAGTTCCGCCTGCGCGTTTTTCATCACCGATACATAGAGCACCGCCCGATTTGCGCCGTCTGCGGCTTCCATCATCGTCGAGCTGTCGGTCAGCCGCAAGGGCCGGATGGCGTTGGTCAGCCGCACCAGCGCCACGCCGAGATTGTCGTTGGCGTTATCCTTGCAGTATTTCTCGAGGATCAGCGCGAGCGCGCCGGGCGTGTGCCATGGCGTCAGGTCGAAGGTGTCGGTTTCGTAGCGGTTCGCCGCTGTCAGATAGCCATCGACATAGGCCATGAACTGGGCGAATTCCGGCGTTGTCTTGGTCTTGGCCTCGACAAAGGCGCCGCAGCTGGCCCGGCCGGCGCCATCGACCGCGAATTCGCCGGCAATGGTCGCGGCGGACGCGCTGGCGGCGGCGAAAAGCGCCAGCGAAGCTATCGAAATTCCCAGACCAGACTTCATGCGATCACCTCGGTTGGCAGTTTAGAGGCCGAAGTTCTTGATCGCTGCCATGGCGTTCGCGGCATTGATTCGGTTGGCGTCGGCGGCGGTGTCATAGCCGATCACGAGGTCGATGCCATTGGAGATTGCGTTGAAATCGCTGCCCAGCCGGACGTGCTGCGCAAGCTGGTTCATATTTCCGCTGACCGACTGGCTGACCTTGTCCGAGGGTCCGTTGGTCAGCACCAGCCCAAGTTCATTCCCGCCGACGATGAATGCCACCTTGTCGCCATCGGCGAATTGCTGGGTGCTGCTGCCGGTCACCGCCGTCATGCCGCTGGTGTCGGGCCTGGCAGACGAAGCCTGTACGATCGCGATGGTCGTGCTGTTGCGGACAGCGTTGTCGGCGCCGGCAATCTGGATGCTCTGCACTGCGCCGTTGGCGGTATCGAGGCCGCCCACCGGGATCGCCCCATTTGCCGTGACCGCTACCAGCGAACTGCCGGCGGCGGCGCCGAATTTGGCGACATCCATCGTGCCATCGGCCTTTTCGCGGTTCCACGAGATCAGGATTTGCGGAACCGTGTTCCGGTTTAATCCGCCGCTGGCCGCGAAATCGACGTTGATCGCCAGCTTCGCCTGCGTGGTGATGCCGTCTGCGGTTTGCCAGCTCGTCTGCATCTCCAGCCCGAAAAAGGTCACCCCCTGCGGCGAAACGAATTTGCCGCGCATCGCCGAAAGCTGCTCATCCTCGACCGGCGTGCCGAAGGCCTCCAATCCGGACACCAGCGTTTCCGCAGCCCGCACGGCGGAAGGCGCAAGGCTGCCAAGGGCCAGGATGGCCAGGGCTGCAAGGACGGTCGGAGCGCGATGATGCATGATCGATACCGTTCAGAACCGGAAGGCGGTGTTGAGAAGGCCGAACTCATAGAGATTGGCGTCGGGAATCGGCGAAATGCGATCGTAGATCCTGCTCGCCGAGAGCGGGGCGGACGGATTTTGCAGGGAATTGGCGGGATCGTGGCGTTCGCCCAGGACGACGAAGACCACGCCATTCCACGACCGTTCGAACTCGCGCCTGCCGACGGTGCGGTTGCCAAGCGCCGGATCGCCGATCTGGATACGGTCCGCCGTTGCCTTGCGGATGACGACGAAGTGCTTGTAGCCGCGGATGTTCATCAGGGCGATCCCCGGAACCCGCAGTTGCTGCAGCGCCGCGTATGGAACCGCGTAGCCCTCGCCGGTCATGCCGATGGCGCGAACATAATTCTTCATGTCGAGCAGCGAGAAGCCCTTCTCCCTGACCACCGCCGGATCGGCGATCTTGAGCATGTTGACGAGCACTTGCTGCTCGCTGGTGTGGCGCCCGAAGGCGCCATTGAATACGGTTGCCAGCGCGGCAGCGCCGCAGCTGAAGTCGGTTCGCTGCCGGACGATCCCGGCAAAGCGCATGTCCTTCCAGGTGCGCACCGGCCTGGCAAGCGCCTCGGTCGTGCCGCCCCCTGTCGGACCCTGCCAGACGGGAACAGTCACGGTTCCCTCGGCGCGGGCGAGAGACGGCACCGCCATCAGCAGCCCGAAAGCGAATATCCATCGCAAAAGGTTACGGAGCATTTTCGGGTTTCCTGCCTTGGCCGTCGTAAGGAGAAAAGGTGGAGGGGAGCCGGTTCTGGCTCCCCTCCCCCGGAAATCCCGGGATCAATTCGACGAAACAGCAATCGTCAGGATGTTGCTCTGGATGTTGCCCACGCCCGAAGCCGAGTTCACCCCGATGTTGCCTTCGCCGCCAACATGACCGATGTTGGAGTTGTTGGCGCCGGCGGACAGCTCGACACTGTTGTCGTAGGTGGTCTGGAGCAGGCCGGAATTGGCCTCGGCCAGAGCGCCGTCCTTGACGACAGCCATGGTCAGCACGTTTTCCTGAGCGTTGAACGCACCGGCAGCCGAATTGACGCCGATGTTGCCGAAGCCGGAAACATTGTTGACATTCGAGCTGTTGACGCCGCCGCCGTAGTAGCTGTTGCCCAGCACCTTCTGCAGCGAAACGGTGGTGGCTTCGGCCCAGCCGGAATTGCCGTCACGGTCGTTGCTGCGCGAGTCCTTGTCGTTGTTGCCGCCACCGGGGGCGCTGGCGATCGACGCGATGTTCGCCTGCTGGTTGAGATTGCCGGCAGCCGAGTTGACGCCGATGTTGCCCTTGCCATCGACATTGCCGATGAACGAGCTGTTGGCGTTGGAACCCGGAGTCTTGACCGTATTGGCTTCGATGATCTGCTTGGGATCGCTGATCGCCACGGCCGACGAGTTGACGTTGATATAGCCACGAACGACCGCACCGCCGAACAGGGCGAGCTTCTTGTCGTATTCGACATCGGCATCGATGCTGGCGTTGAGGTAGTTGTCGTATTCGACATCGATGCTCACCGACTCGTCGAACGAGGTGGTGATGCTGCTGTCGTTACGGTCGCCGCCGCCGTGGCCATCGCGGCCGTCGGCATAGGCAGTCGCCGGCATGGCCGCCAGAGCGGCGATTCCGGCAAGAAGAACAAACTTTTTCATTGCACTACTCCTCTGATTTAACTGCATCATTCACGGTTCGCATTGCCGGCGACAAGCAAAGCGAAAGAGTTTGCGGTGGTGTTCCGGTCGCCGCCGATAAGGCTGAGTTGGATTATGCCGCTGCTGTTCGCGAACGCACCGTTGCCAATGGCAACGCTGCGTTCCGGGCCGTCGTTGGCAGTTCCCTTCTCGCCTGTCGGTAATGTGGAGGAGCGCGTCTGCGCGAGCATCGTGTCGGACGCGACGAGCCCCTCAATCCCCTGGGCCACTATGGCCAAATTTATCTGCTGGTTGTTGGCGCCTGCCGCGCCATTGACGGCAAGCCAGCCGTGCGATCCGGCAAAGGCGCCCGCCGCGACGGCAATATGCGCGTTGCGATCGCCAGCACCGGCGGTCTCGGTCATCACCTGGGTGATGATCGCTGCTGTCGTCGCGGCATCGCCGCTGGCAATCAGCCCTGCATTTGCCTGCTGATTGTTGACCCCCGATGCCGAATTGACCGTTGCGGCGCCCGTGACTGCGCTTCCCACTGCGCCGATAGACACCCGGTCCGTGGCCCGGGGCGCCACTGGCGCCGGTGTCGCGACAGCCGGAGCCGGCATTGCTGCGGGCAACGGCAGGCCGCCAACGGGAGGGATCTTGCCGGCGCCATCGGCGACTTGCGCCGCCAACGGCACCGGCAAGCCTGCCAGGACGGCCAGCAGGACTGTGAAAGCCATAGGATTGCGGGGTCGAATCATTGACCGGCGCTCCCCAATATCGAGCCGAGTCCGCCCAGGGCGCTGCCCAGGATGCTCATGCCGTTTTCGATCGTTCCAGAGACAATTCCGCCTATGCCGTTGCCGCTCTGGCTGGTGCCATTGCCCATAGACAAGGCGTCGCTGCCGGCGATCAGGTCGAGCGGCTGCTGGATGGTGCCACTCAGCTGCTGGACCGCGCTCAGGCCGCTGGTAATTTCGGAAGCTTGCGCATCGCTGATCGGCATCATGTTGGCGATCAGACCGATCGCCTCGGGATCGGGCGATGTCTGGACCGTATGGCGCAGACCGACCTCGGGCAGCATCGCGTTGCGCGGACCGACATCGCGCATCAGGATAATCTTGCCGACGACAGGTGTGACCTCCGGATTCTTGCTGAACGGATCGGGCGCGGTATTTACCAGCGGATCCGACTGCGCCGCAGCCGGTGTCGCGATCAGGGCGAGCGCCGCGAAAAAAAGCGCGATTCCGCCCTGGCCGCAATGGTCAGCAGTTGCAGTGCGCAACATGTCGCTCAGCATGCCCAGGCTCCTCCTTCGGGTACGATCCGGCGTTAACCTTTTCGTGAATTATCGTTTTGCTGCTGTTAGTTAGATCACTCGTTATGCCGCCGCGCCATTCCGGTAATCCCTTGAGAAAAACCGCGAGTATTTCTGCGTGCCGGAAACTTCTCAGGGAAATTACCCATGCCGGCGTGAACAACCCCGATGGTTAACGTTTCAAATTGCGACGCTGCCGGAATCGCATTTCTGAGACTGACCCGATGCCGGTATGAAGCGGCGGACGGCGCTCTTGCGTCGGGCTGGGACTGCGATGCTCAGGGGCCAATTCAAGGCAGGGGGATATTACGTGTACGAATCCAGCAGGGCATTCAGCGAAGCGAACGACTTACTCAGCTTGACCAATCGCGAATGCGAGGTGCTCAACTGCGTGGCGCAGGGGCTTTCGAACAAGGAGGCTGCGCGCGAACTGGGCATCGCGCCGCGAACCGTCGAACGTCACATCGAGAACCTGCGCAACAAGATCAGGGCGCGCAACAAGGCGCATATGGTGGCCAAGGCCATCACCTTCGGGATTTTTGAGCCCGCTCCCAAGGAATTGTCGATAGACTGCTGATCAGACGCGAAAGCAATTCATTCGTTTTGCGACGAGCATCGCGCCGGGCCGGCGTCGGCCAGATTAATCTGCGATAATCAGGCGTATGCCTGCTTCTTCCAGCATGGTTGCGTCGCTTGCCGTAATGCCGCGACCGGTAATCAGCACATCGATTTTCCCCAACCCGCAAACAATTCCGCCCGAAGAGGCCTGGAACTTCGTGCTATCGACCGGCAGAACGATTTTCTCCGCGCGGTCGATGAAGCGCCGTTCGGCGGCGATGAGAATGATGTCGGCCTGAATGATCCCCTGCGGTCCGACAGCGGCGGCGCCCATGAACAATTTGGGGGCATGAAACTGCGGCATGGAGTCTTCCCCGGCCGGAGCCAGCACCAGGTTCTGTTCGCGAAACACCGATCCCGAAGGCAGCAGGATGCGCGTGCCCGTTTGCGGCAACAGCGCATCGACGATATGCAGCGAATTGGTCAGCACCTGCAGGTTAAGTCCGGCAAGATGCGGGCACATTTGCAAGGTTGTGGTGCCGCCGTCGATCATCACCCCTTCCCCGGCTTCGCAGAGCCTCGCCGCCGCCTTGCCGGTTGCCTGTTTGGCTGAAATATTTCATGTAAATGACTGATTACCCGGCATTTCTGACGGCCAGCAAGGGCTGCTCGACAAATTTGGCCCCGCCATTCACCCGGACGATCCGCCCGGCCTTCTCCAGCCGCGAGAGATCGCGGCGGATCGTCGCGCCCCGAACCCGCCGGCAATGCCCATGATGACGATGTGGACAATAACGACCTCCAGCGTGAAGCCGAAGATCGCCAGCAAGGCCATGCCGAAGACATGCAGCAGCGCGGAAATGCCGAATGGCGTGCGCTGGTTCACCCGGTCGGACAGGGTCATGAAGATCGTCAGGATCGAGACTATGCCGATCGCGAAATAGCTCGCCGGGACCACCGTTTCGGCCCATTGCGGGAGATTGTTCTGCTTGATCAGATAGGGCGTGAAAAAGCCGTTATAGCCCGCCCACAGGTTCCAAAACCCATACATGGCAATGAGATAGACCGTGGACTTCACATAGCGCGGGCTCAGCAGTTCGCGCCAGCCGCTGGCGCGAGCGCAAGGCGCAGGAGCGCAAGCCGGTGGGGCTGGGCGCGGGGATTGTTTGACTATTGCTCGCGCAGATCATCATAGCCGAGCCGCTCAGCCCAGCGCTCCAGCTTGCCCAGAACCGGCTCTAGATGCGCCCGATAGCGCAGCCAACGCCCCGAAGCGCGCTGGTAAATCGGTTCGGTGACCTGCGAATAGCTTGCCGTCGTGATCAGGCCGCGCGACTTGGCCGTGCGCCGGTGATCGAGCATATCGGCATTCCATTCGAGCCCGAGCCAGTCGAGCAGCGGCCGGACCTCGCCCTCGACATCGTCGACCAGCCGTTCGTAAACAATCTCGTGGACCCGGGCAGGAAACAGTCCGAGCGATTTTTGCCAATGACTGAAGCAGAGATCGTAGAAATCGGCAGCATCTTCCAGCCGGAGGAAGTTCGCCATCGCAGAATTGAGCCGGAAATTGCTCATGAAACAGCTGAGCACGACGTCGCAAGGGTGCCGCAGGGCCAGGATGATCCTTGCATCGGGAAAAAGCCGCTGGATCAGCGGCAGCCGGTAGAGGAACAGCGGTGACTTATCTATCAGCACCTGGCCTTCCCCGACCGGCTGGACCTTGGCCGCTTCCGCGAAATAACGCGTCCTGGCACTGGCGATGGCAGCAGCATCGAGCCCGGGAATCGCCGCCAGCCCGCCCAGTTCCTCCTCGACCAGATTGAGCGGCGGCTGTTCCTCCATAACCACCGTGCGCGGGTGGCCCATCAGGATGGTGTCCAGCAAAGTCGTCCCCGAGCGCGGGAAGCCGACCAGGAAGACCGGATCGGCATGGCCATCGCGCACTTCGGCGGCTTGCCATGAATCGCGCCATTCGGGGCTGAGCATCGCCATCTCGGCGGTCAGCCCGGCCCGCAGCTCCGCCGCACGGGCAAGCGGCTCGGTCGGACCTTCCGCCATCAGGCTGTTTACCTCGCTGTAGGCGGCAAAAGCCGCATCGCTGCGCCTTAGCCGTTCGAGCAGCGTGGCGCGGATATGAATGGTGCGGATCGGTTCGACGTCGGGCGGCACGGCCTCAAGCCGCGCCAACGCTGCCTCGAACTGGCCCAGTCGCCGCAGCTCGAGCGTCTCGATGAAGGCCAGTGGCCCCTCGCCAATGCCGTTGGCGCGGGCGAGCGTGACTAGCGGCGCGAATTCTTCCTCGCGGTTGGAATGCTCATACTGGATCGCCAGGCCAAGATAGGCATCGACTTGAGCCGGATCGAGCCCGATAGCCCGCTGGTAGGCGGCTTCGGCCTCGCGGGTTCGGCGCGATACGCCATATTCAGCGCCGAGCTTGAGCTGGTAGTCGGCGCTTGCCGGGTCGCGCAGCGCGGCTTCCTCCAGCGCGGCGATCGCCGCGTCCTGCCGCTGCAGCGTCTTGCGCAGGACATAGAGCTGATAGGAAGGGCGCGGGTCTTGCGGAAAATCGTGCGCGGCTTTGGTCAGTGTCGCTTCGGCATCCTCGTTGCGGCCAAGCGATATATAGGCCGCAGCCAGGTTGAGCCGGGCCGGCGCCGCTGTGTTATCGAGTTCGACAGCGCGTTGCAGCGCCGAAACCGCTCCTTCGAGATCGTCAAGCCCGGCCCGGGCATTGCCGAGATTGTTCCAGCATTCGAAATCGTCCGGAACCCGCTCGAGGATGAATTCATAGGCCTCGGCGGCAGGCTCGAACCGGTCGAGCGATTGGGCCAGAAATGCCCGGTATCGCGCTACTCGCAGGCTGGAATCGGCGAATGCAAGTTCGCGCGACGCCACATCCAGCGCCTCGCCTTCGCGTTCCGCTTCCATCAATACCGCGATCAGATTGCAGGCAATCGTGACGTCCGCCGGCTTCGCCCGATGTGCCTGGAAAAGGTGTCCGGCTGCCTGACCGGAATTGCCTGCACGGGCATGGATCATGCCGAGAAAGGCGTTGAAGGCCAGGGGATCGCCCTGCCCCTCGCGCAGTCCCTGCTCGGCGAGGTCCGTCGCGCGCGCGATTTCGCCGCGCTGGGCTGCGGCAAGCGCCTGGCGCAGCAGGTCGCCGTCCTGCCCCGGGGGTGGAGATTGCATCATCGCCGGATCATCGCTGCGGCCAAGCCATATTCTCCCTTACCACCGGTTGCATGCAGCGAAACGGGGGATTCTCATTCGAGAACCCCCCGTCACCCCTGCTGACAGCCCGGATCGGAAGCCGCCCGCCTTGCTTAGAAGTCCAAAGTAACGCTGGCGTAGAGATACCGGCCCAGCGCGTCGTAAGTGCCGGGATAGGTGTTGCCGTTGCATGGACCGGTCGGGCAGAGGTTGGTGCCTCCGACACCGGCATTGCCCGAGGTGACCAGCGGCGGTTCCTTGTCCAGGATGTTGTTCACCCCGAAGCGGAAGGTGTAGGCGTCCTTGAGCGAGTAGGACGCCGCCAGATCGAAGTAGCTCTGGCTGCCGATGTTCAGACCCGGGTTGAACCGGTTCGCGCTGGCCAACGTCTTGAATGCCGAGGTGGTTTCCGCAGCGACCGGGCCGATGAAGCGCCACTGCACCGAAACCCCGATATTCGAATTGGTCTTGAGCGCCAAGCGAGCCTTGTGACGCCAGCGCGGCAGCGGCGCACCGGCGTCGGTGGTGCCGCCAACGCTGCAGACCGGGCCATAGAGCCCTGAGCAGTCATAGGGATCGGTCAGCCCGTTGTTGACCTTGTAGGCATCGAGATAGGTGCCGTTGAAGCTCAGCGACAGATTGCCGATACCGACCGGATAGCTGTAGTTCGCGGCGAATTCGAAGCCCTTGGTCTGGACCGAGCCGACATTGCCCGGCAGATTCCTGACAAACCCGCCCGGCGTCAGCCAGATCGAGCCCGCCGTATCGCGATTGACCAGGCCGCAGGAGACCGGCGTGAAGGTAGCGGTCGCCTTGTCCACGCAATCCTGCACGATCGCATCCGAACCAAAGGCGCGGATGGCATTGTCGATCTTGATGTTGAAATAATCGACCGTCATCGAGAAGCGCGGCAGGAAGCTGGGCTGGAGCACGGCGCCGAAGGTCCAGGTTGTGGCCTTTTCCGGCCGCAAGTTGGGTGCGCCGCCGATCAGGCCGTTGTACTGACCCGCCGGATTCGCCGCCGTGCCCCGGCCAGCAGGAATGCCCTGCGCGATACAACCGAACTCGGTGGGAAGAATCGTGTGGCCGGCGCAGGGATCGTTCGAGCCATCGAGCGCGACGAAGGGCGCAACGAACAGTTCCTGAATGTTCGGGGCGCGGACCGCCCGGTTGTACATCGCCCGGAAACGGATGTCCTTGATCGGGGCGACATCGAGGCCGAACTTGAATGTATCGGTACCGTATTTCTGTCCCGCGCTGGTCTTGTAATCCGAACGGCGGTAGCCCGCATTGAGCGTGGCATCGTGGAAGAAGCTGTCCTGCACCAAGGGCAAGTTCAGCTCGCCGAAGAACTCCAGGACCTTGATGTTGCCCTTGTAAGGCAGTGTTGGAGCGCCCTGGCCGGTGAGGTCTCCGGTCGCGAAGGCGTTGTCGGTCTTCAGATCGATCGATTCCTTGCGCCATTCGACGCCCAGGTTGACGATAGCGCCGTCGGAGGCCCAGGGCATCTTGAAGCCATATTTGCCGAGATCGCCGGTCAGCGAGGCATTGATCACCTGCTGTTCGGTCACGCCGGTCTGGAAGCCGGTAGCCGAGAGATAGCTGACCGCTGCCTGGCTGGCCGCACCAGCCCCGCCAAAAACGTTGTAGGGCACACAGCTCGTATCGCTGCCATCGATCACCGACCGGCAGACCGGCTGGCCAAAGGTCGCGCCGGGCCGGGTGTCGGTCACGACATTGAGCGCGCGCGTCAGCCGGGCAGCGGAGAATTCGTTCTCGTAGACCTGCGCATAGCTAACCTTGCCGTACTGGAAATAGGCATCGTAGCTCCAGGCCTCGCCGAGATCGCCCTTCGAGCCAAGAACGGCGCGATAGGTCTGGTGATCGAGCTGAGCCCGGCGCGGGCCACCCTCGACGTTACGCCGCAGGATCTGGGCAAAGCCCTGCTGGTAAGCCACACCGCGCGAATCGAAGAAGGTGAGCGGCGGGTCGCCCGGATTCGGGTTGTAACCCGCCGTTGTCGCCAGCGGGAAGTTTCCGAGAAAACCATTGATCAGATTGTCGGTATCGCAGATCACCGCACGCTGCGCCGCCGACATCAGCGGGTTGTCGCAGTTCAGCGACAGCGTGTTGCCGAAGTTGCCCGACGGAGCGATCTGGGCCGTGGTCTTGTCGTCCATGAACATGAACTCAAGGTAAGGCTTGATCGCGTCGTTAAGCTCGTAATCCACAAACACACCAGCGGTGATGCGCTTGTCGTTGCGCTGGAAATAGTTGAGCGGGGCGAAGTTGTAGACCGGCGCCGAATTGATGAAGCCGCCATTCGGCGCAAAGCTGTATACCGTCGATGTTCCGGAGGTGACGGCAGTGTCGAACAACAGGACAGTGCCTTCGGGCGACGTAGCCGAGCCGCCGCAGCGCGGTGCGCCGCCGCCGGTGTTCTGGATGACGCAAGAACTATAATCGCGCTTGTTCTGGGTGATCGGCTTGATCTTGCGATAGCCGATATAGGCCATGGCGTGGCCGCGATCGTCGTCGAACTTGCTACCGAAAGCGAGCGTGCCGTCGAAGGCGCCGCCATCGGTCACGCTGCCGGTGGGAAACGGGAAACCGCGCGCATTGAGAATCGGCGGGACGAATTTGTTGCGGTTCTTGTGCTGATAGATGCTGTACTGCGAATCGATGCGGAAGCCAGTGAACTCTTTGTCGATGATGAAGTTGACCACGCCAGCGACAGCGTCGGCGCCATAGACAGACGAGGCACCGCCAGTCAGCACTTCGACCCGCTTCAGCATGGCGGAAGGAATGATGTTGATGTCGGCTGCGGAACCACTGGTCGGGCTGGGATCCCCCGGAACGATGCGGCGACCGTTGACCAGCGACAGGGTGCGCGTGGTGCCGAGACCGCGCAAATCGACCGATGCGGTGCCGTCCGAACCGTTCGAAACGCCCGAGGTCTGGCTGGCGTAGACTGACGGCAACGAATTGAGCACATCCTCGACGCGTGTCGTCCCCTGCAGCTTGATATCTTCGGTGGAAATGACCGAGACCGGCGAGGCGGAAGTCAGGTCCGGGCGGGCAATTCGTGAGCCGGTAACGACAATCGCCTCGGCCTCCGCCTCTTCGGCTGCATCCTGCGCCAATGCAGGCGCACTCAGCAGGGTCAGGCAGATGGCGATTGGCGCGGTGCCCAGTTTCAGCGCCGTCATGATCGATTTGGTCACGCAAATACTCCTCAAGTGAGGCGCAACCGTTGTGGTGCTTTGCACGCGACCCGGTTACGCACAGGCTGGCAGGGTACTCCCAATTCCCTGCACGATGACGCGTGTTTCCGCCAAAACCGTTCCGATTGGCAACCTAGTTCGCGATCCCGTGTCAACTTTGGTGTTAGGTGTAACCTTTCTGTAACACCTCCCCGGGAGGCGCCGCGACGGGCGGGCTGGCAGTCCGGCGTTCATCGACGGTATTGCCAGCCCGCTGTAAAGGCCGCTTTCCGCGCGTGGCCGCGATGGCTCATTCGGCCAGACTGCGGCGACAGACATGCCGGGACCATGGAGACGCCTGCGTGAGTATCTTGCTAGCCCTTGCCCTGGCCGAAGCCGCGACTGCCTCCGCGACCGGCTCGATCACGATCAACGTCGGCAATGTCCGCTCCGCGCGCGGGCGGGTGGTGGTCGACATCTGCCCGCAGGAACGGTTTCTCGGGGACGGCTGCGCCTGGCACGGCGAGGTACCGGCCAGCGGCGGAACAACCGTCGTCACTGTCCCCAATGTGCCCGCGGGGCAATATGCGGTGCAGGCCTTCCACGACGAGAACGCGAATGGCGACGTCGATCGGGGGATGTTCGGCATTCCCAAGGAAGGCGTCGGCTTCTCGCGCAACGCCCGCATCGGCCTGGGCCCGCCGAAGTGGCGCGACGCCTATTTCGTCCATCAGGCACGCGCCGAGGTTATCCGCTTCGACCTGCGCTATTTCATGGGCGCGAAGGGGCCTGCCGCAGCCCGCAAGTGAGCGCTATTTGGGGTTCGCCGCCAGCCGGTTGAGGTGCGAAATCAGCGACGGCGCGCCGCCCTTTTGCATGCACCCGGGCGAAATCCGAACGCCGCGTCGCCAGCTGGCTGATCGCGTTGCGGTAATAGACATCGATGATCTTCCACGCCCCGCCGCTCTGCCGCAGCCGGTAGTTGAGCGGCTCGCTGCTGCCGCGCGGCACCACCAGCGTGGTGCGCACGAGCTTGTCGGCGCCGCGGACCTCGGGCTGCGGCGTCATCGTGAAGCTCTCGCCGGCGAAGCTGTCGAAGTTCTTGGCGTATTGCGCGATGGTCAGCGCCCGGAACGCCGCAACCAGCGCGGTCTGGTCGCCCGGGGCGATGCCGGTCCAGGCCGGGCCGACCGCGAGCCGGGTCATCAGCGGAATGTCGAAAGCGCGGTCGACATAGGGCGCAACGATCCGCGCCCGGCCCGCCTGCCCGGCGCCGCTCCCCGCGCGCATGGAGGCGATCAACCCGCTATGCAGCGATTGCACGGTGCCGTTGGCCGGATCGGCGGCCTGGGCGAATGCCGGCGGCGAGATCAGCGCGAGACCGAGGGCAGCAAGGAAGGACTTGTTCATGGATGCTCCATCCGGATTTCTTCGCCGCGCCCTAGCACCGGCAATCTGTAATCGCGATGAACGCGGCGATGCCCGGGGTAAAGATCGAAACAGCGATTGAAAATCCCGCGCTTTTCCGCGAAAGGGCGCGGCTACGATTGTCAGCTGCGGTTCAGCCCCGGTTCGCCAGGCCGCTTCGCCAAGCCAGCCTGTGCTTCTCCCGGGGCGCGTGGCAACAGGAAGAAACGAGTCGCCATGACCCTCCCCCTCTCCCCGCTGCTCCGGCTTGGCTCCTATGGCATCCGCAAGCAGATCGGCGGCGGCAAATATCCGCTGGTGCTGATGCTGGAGCCGCTGCTGCGCTGCAATCTGGCGTGCAAGGGCTGCGGCAAGATCGATTATCCCGATGCCATCCTCAACCGGCGGCTGTCCTACGACGAATGCATGGCGGCAGTCGACGAATGCGGCGCGCCGGCGGTGTCGGTGGCCGGCGGCGAGCCGCTGCTGCACAAGGATATGCCGCAGATCGTCAAGGGCTTCATCGAGCGCAAGAAGTTCGTCATCCTGTGCACCAACGCGCTGCTGCTCAAGAAGAAGATCGGCGATTACCAGCCGTCCGACTATTTCACCTGGTCGATCCACCTCGATGGCGACAAGGCGATGCATGACAAATCGGTGTGCCAGGACGGGGTCTACGATGTCGCGCTGGAAGCAATCGATCTCGCGCTGGAAAAGGGCTTCCGGGTGCAGATCAATTGCACCGTGTTCAACGACGCCGATCCGGCAAGTCTGGCCAGTTTCCTCGACCTGATGGCAGCAAGGGGCGTCGAGACGACGATTTCGCCGGGCTATGCCTATGAACGCGCGCCCGATCAGGAGCACTTCCTCAACCGCGAGAAGACCAAGACCCTGTTCCGCGACCTGTTCCGCAGAGGAAAAGGCGGAAAGGCCTGGAAATTCACCAATTCGCCGCTGTTCCTCGATTTCCTGGCGGGCAACCGCAGCTATGAATGCACCCCCTGGTCGATGCCGCTGCGCACCGTCTTCGGCTGGCAGAAGCCCTGCTATCTGGTCGGCGAGGGCTATGTTGGGACCTTCAAGGAACTGATGGAAGGCACCGACTGGGACCTATACGGCGTCGGTAAATACGAGAAATGCGCCAATTGCATGGTGCATTGCGGCTTCGAGGGCACGGCGGCGGCGGATTCGATGAAGCGGCCGGTGGAGTTCCTGAAGGTGGCGCTGGGCGGGGTGCGCACCGAGGGGCCGATGGCCCCCGATATCGACCTGTCGCAGGCGCGCAAGGCGGTCGGCGTGCACGAGGCGCTGGTCGAACGCGAGGTCGAGCGCATCAAGGTCGAGGATCCCGAGGCCTATCGCCGGGCGACGCGGGCGGCTTGATCAGCGCCGGTCGAAGGCGAGCCTGGGACCTGCCGCCTCCGAGCCGTCCCTCAGAGCTGCGAACGCGCGGTTAAATCGAGCGGTGGCACGCAAGAGTTCAGGCAATTGCGCAGGATTTCTCAGAATTGAGTTGAAGATTGCCCCAGTGGCCAATCCGCCACCGGGCTTCATCGCCACGGCAACGGCAGGCGGCATCGCAGCGCCTGCTTCATCCGAAATGCAACGCAGGATGGCGAAGGGCGCGCCGACAGCCTCGGCAGCCGCTGCCGCGATATGACTCTCCATATCGGCTGCAAGCGCGCCTTGGCGGCCCAACGCGAGCTTTTCCGCCGGATCGGCGATCAGGCGTCCATCGGCAAAGACAGGGCCAAGGCGCGCGGCAGGCAAGGCAGCTGCAAGCGCTTGTCCCCAGCCCTCGTCGCACTGTCCTTCCCAGCTTCCGGTCAGGCGGGCGCCGATCACCCAGTCGCCAACCCGCAAGTCCGGGTTGAGCGCTCCGGCCATGCCAAAACTGACGATGCCAGCTGCGCCTTTTGCTGTCTGAGCCAGTTCACGCGCCAGCGCCGCCGCATCGCCGCCGCCGGCAATCGCGGTCACGCCCAGCCCGCGCAGCACCGCCGCTTCCCGCCGAGTGCCGGTGACGGCGAGAACCGGCCTCACATCCCCCAAGCGACCTGATCCGTGTTGGCGGCCTTGAGATTGCGATACCGCGCCAGCGCCCACACCGGGAAATATTTCGGGTAGCCGTGATAGCGCAGGTAGAACACCCGCGGAAAACCGCCGCCGGTATAAAGTTCCTGCCCCCACAGGCCGTCCGCCTCCTGATGCCCGGTCAGCCAGCGGATGCCGCGTTCGACTTCGGGCGCGGCCACCTCGCCCACCGCCATCAGGCCCAGCACCGCCCAGGCGGTCTGCGAGGCGGTGGAGGGCGCGGGCGCATGGCTTTTGCGATCCAGTGCATAGCTGTCGCAGCTCTCGCCCCAACCGCCGTCCGAATTCTGGATCGCCTTGAGCCAGGATACGGCTTTGACGATCATCGGATGCTCGCGGTCCAGTCCGGCCCGGCCCAGCGCGCAGAGCACCGACCAGGTGCCATAAATGTAATTCACCCCCCAGCGCCCGAACCAGCTGCCCTCTGGTTCCTGTTCCTTCTCCAGCCAGGCAAGTCCTGCCTTCATCCTCGGCGAATCGAGCGGCTCGTCCAGCTGCGCCAGCATCGAGATCACCCGCGCGCCGACATCGGCGGTTGGCGGATCGAGCAGCGCGCCGTGATCGGCGAAGGGCAGATTGTTGAGGTAGAGCTTGTCGTTATCGGCATCGAACGCCGCCCAGCCGCCCAAATTTCCCTTGCCGTCGCGCGATTGCAGGCCCTCGCACCATTCGCGGGCGCGGGCGATCGCCTCGTCGTCCACCCCGCCGCGCTGGCCGGATGCCCGGTCCATCGCCATGGCGACGACGGCGGTATCGTCGAGATCGGGGTAATGGGCGTTGTTATACTGGAACGCCCAGCCGCCAGGGCGCACGTCCGGACGCTGGTCGGCCCAATCGCCCGCGACATCCAGCACTTGCAGCGGTTTCAGCCAATCGAGCGCCCGGTTGGCCCGCTTCAAAGCCTCTTCGCTGCCGACTTCAAGCATGGCGTGGGCTGCCAGCGCGGTGTCCCACACCGGCGAGACGCAGGGCTGGCAATAGGCCTCGTCGTGCTGGATGACGAGCAGGTTTTCGACCGATTTGCGGGCGATCGCGCGCAGGCGATGCCCGGGCGGGCAACCCAGCGCAGCATACATCATCACGCTGTTGGCCATCGCCGGATAGATCGCGCCGAGGCCGTCCGCGCCGTTGAGCCGGGTCGTCACCCAGTCCGCACAAAGCCGGATCGCGCGCTTGCGCAGCTTGCGCGGCCATAGCCCGTCGCCGTATTTTAGCGCGACATCGAGCGCGTTGAAGAACAGTTTCCAGCCCCGGTGAACATGCGCCGCCTGGCTGGAAAGCTTCGCCGGAACGCCCGAAAACAGCTCATTCGACATAGATTTGCTTGGGATTCTTCGCCCGGGGCTTGAGCGCGCAGAGCACCAGCAGCGGCACCACCACGGTGCGCGCCCAATAGGATATCTTGGTCAGATGCACCGGAAACCAGCGCGGCGCGAGGATCAGTTCGGGCGGGATGGTCGGCACCGCGTCCCACGGCCCCGCCCCGAACAGCGCGAGCTGGATGCGGGTGAAGACATTGCCGGCCTCCGCGCCGCCCGCCTTCAGCACCGCCGCCCGGGCGCGCACCATATGCGGCGCATCGGGCGAATCGCCGGTCATCTTGAGCGCGTAATAGGCCTTGATCGTCGCGCTGATATCGAAGGCGCCGCCATGATAGAGCGGCCAGCCATCGTGCTCCGCCGACTGGATACGCCTGAGGTAAGTGGCGATCTTCGCCTCCAGCGCCGCGTCCACCGGCTCGCCGAGATAGTGGCGCAGCAGGACATATTCGGCGGGGATGGTGGCGTCCGCCTCCAGTTCGAACACCCAATGGCCATCGGCGCGCTGCTCGGCGAACAGGGCTTCGGCGGCGCGCGAGATCGACAGTTCGATGGCGTCGCGCGGCAGGGCCGGGGCGGGTTTTTCGGCGAGATCGGTCAGCATTTCGGCAGCCCATAGCGCAGCGGCTGCCCCAAGGCCAAGCTCGCCGCGCTGTCGCCCGAGCGCAGCGCGCCTTCGATTGTCGCGGGCAAGCCGTTCTGCACCCAGTCGCCGGCGAGGAACAGATTGCGCCAGCGGGTGCGGGTTCCGGGGCGTTTGGCGTCCTGCTGCGGCGTGGCGGCGAAGGTGGCGCGCTTCTCCTTGACGATCTGCCAGCGGGGGAGTGGCACGGTAAGGCCGAGCGTGGCGCTGACCTCCGCCCAAATCTCTTGGGCCAGCGCCTCGCGGTCCCGATCGATCAAATCGTCCGCGCCGCTGATCGTTACGGAAATGCGATCCGGATGGCACACTACCCATTGCGAAGTTGCGCCCAACAGAGCGGTGACCGGCGGCGCTCCTGCTGGCGGGGCTAGCGCGAAATGGGCGTTGAGAATGGCGCAAAATTGGTCCGGAACGGTGAGGCCGGGCACCAGTTCCGCCGCGACCCAGGGCGGCACCGCGAGGATAACCGGGGCATCGCCGACCTTCTCGACCCGGTCGCCGAAATCGAGTTCCACCACCCGGTCGCCTTCGCAGCGGATCGCGCGCAGCCTTTCGCCGAAGCGCGCGCTGACCCCGCGCAAATGCAGCCAGGCCAGCGCCGGATCGATGAACACCGCGTCGAGCGTGGGATGCGCCACCATCGTCCGGCAGGCACGCCCGCCGCGCAGGAAGCTCTCGCGCAGGAACCGCGCCGCCAGCCAGGCCGAACCCTGCGCCGCCGGGCAATTGAGCACCGCCAGCATCATCGGCTCGACCACGCGCCGCCAGAACGGGGTGTCGGTTCGCACCACATCGCCAATCCTGCGCCCGTCGCGCTTGGCCATGGCGAGGCGCGCCAGCGGCAAGTGTTCGGCGATCCCGGTTCCCGGGGTGCGGCGGCTCTGCGAAAGCACCCACCACGGCAAGCGCCCGTCATTCACCGACAGCACCCAGCGCGATCCGTCCGCCAGATCGTGGAAAGAAAAATCGGCATGCTCCGGACCTTGCAGCCCGCGAAAGCCGCCGATCGTCTCCAGATAATGGCGGACCGCCTGATTGCCCGAGAAGGTGAAGTGGTTGCCGTTGTCGATCGTCTGGCCGAGCTGCGGATCGTGGTAGCTGCGGCAGCGCCCGCCCGCGCGCGGCGCGCTTTCGGCGAGCTTGACCCTGACCCCGGCCCGCGCCAGTTCGACCGCAGCCGACAGCCCGGCCAGGCCCGCGCCGACGACAAAGGCCTCGCGCGGAAATGCGGCTGATGCGCTCACCCCAGCAGCCATAGCTTCGCGAGATGGAGCGCCAGCAGCGCCTTGTTGGTTCGAACCCGCCGGCGCGGCGGCATCCAGCCTTGCGCGATCATCCGGGCGAGCAGCCGCGAATAGGCCGCATCCATCAGCTTCGGCGCGATCAGACGGCCGTTGGGGCGGGCAGCGAGGATGGCGTGGGCCTCGGCGAAGTGCGCTTCGGCCTTGGCGGAGAGCCAGCGCGCGGCTTCGTCGAGCCGGGGGTCGGCAGCCAGCGCGTCGGGCGTGGTAGGCCCAATTCCTGCGGCCTCCAGTGCCTCGAGGGGCAGATAGACCCGCCCGATCCCGGCATCCTCATCGATATCGCGCAGGATATTGGTCAGTTGCAGCGCGCGCCCCAGGTGGTGCGCCAATGCCAGCCCCGGTTCGCGCTCCATCCCGAACACCTGCACCGACAGGCGTCCCACCGCCGAAGCGACCCGGTCGCAGTAGAGATCGAGCTCCACGCAGCTCGGCCAGCGGATGTCGCGGTCGAGGTCCATCTGCATGCCGTCGATCACGGCGAGGAAATCGGCCTGGTCGAGGCGGAAGCGCCGCACCGCTTCGCCCAGGAATGCCGCCCGACCGCCGTCGCGCCCGGCATAGAGCGCCGCAATATCCTCGCGCCATTGCTGCAATTGCCCGGCGCGACGGCTTTGCTCGCCTTGCTGGTCGTCGGCGATATCGTCGACGATGCGGCAGAAGCCATAGATCGCGAACATCGCCTCGCGCTCGGCCTTTGGCAGCACCCGCATGCCGGCGTAGAACGAGCTGCCCGCGACGGCAGACCGAAGCTGGTGGGCGGTGATCGCCTCGCTCATGCCCGGCCCCTCGCGACGCCATTGCGCAGCACCGCCCCGGTAGCGAGATAGGCGGCGCGGAGCTTGGAGTGGTGGACCGGCTCGCTAAGCGGATCGCGGGTCAGCAGCAGGCCGGTGAGGTCTTCTGCGAGCCGCTGGATCACCGCGACTTCGGCGGAAAGGCGGCGGTCTTTGATATAAGCGGCGAAGGGTGCGCTTCGCTGGAGCAACTGCCGGGTCTGCTGGGCAAGACCGGCGATAACCTTGCGCAGTTCAGGCGAGGCGGACGGCTTGCCCAGCGCTTCGACGCCGATCCCGGCTGCTTCCAGATTGCCGGTCGGGATATAGACCCGGTCGATAGTGCGGAAATCCTTGCCGCAATCCTGGAGGTGGTTGATCACCTGCAGCGCGGCGCAGAGCGCATCCGACAGCGGCCACACCGCCCGGTCCTCCCCGTGGACGTCGAGCACAAATCGGCCGACCGGCATGGCCGAGAGGCGGCAATAGGATATCAGCGCTTCCCAATCGGCATAGCGATGCACGGTGACGTCCTGGACGAAGGCATCGAGCAGATCGTGCGCGTGAACCAGATCGAGCCCCCTCGCCCGCGCCGCCGCAGCCAGCGCCATGGCCTCGGGCGCGCCCTCACCCGTCAGCCCGGCGCGCATCTCGGCGAGGCGGGCAAGCTTCACCTCCACGAGAGCGCTCGGATGATCGGCGATATCGTCCGCCGCTCGTGCGAAGCGATAGAAAGTGAGGATCGGCGCGCGGTATTCGCGCCGCAGCAGCCAGGAGGCGACGGGGAAGTTCTCGTCGCGGTGGCTTTTGCCGGAGTCGAGGCCGCTCATCGTGCCGTCACCGCGCCGGCCTGCGCCCGGCCCTTCCACATGCCGCCGCGCCCCAGCCAGTGCTGCCAGGCGGACCACAGCACGCAGACGGTGTAATAGCCGCCGATCAGCGGCTGGGCGAGGCCCCATAGCGGCGACAGGCGGTAGAAGCGCAAGATTGGCTGATACAGCAGCGCCATCAGGCCATAGGCGAGCGCTCCCGCAATGCGCGCGGTGCCCTCAGCCGAACAGCATCAGCCCCACCGGAGCCGCGAACATCAGCAACAGACCGATCACCGTCGCGACGAAAAACAGCGCCGAATAGCGCAGCTGCGCATAGGCCGAGCGCGCGATCATCGCGCCGATCTCGCCCGCATTGCGGTAAGGCCGGATCGAGCGCGAACGCTGCGTCAGGCCCAGCCAGATCGGCCCCTGCTTCTTCAGCAATGCCCCCAGCGCGCAATCGTCGATCAGCGAGGCGCGGATCGCGGCAATTCCGCCCGCCGCCTCCAGAGCGGCGCGCTCGACCAGCACGCAGCCGCCCGCTGCCGCCGCGAACGGGGAGCGCCGGTTCACCCAATTGAACGGATAGAGCATCATGAAATAATAGACGAAGGCCGGAACCAGTGCCCGCTCGGGCCAACTCTCGCAATGGAGCCTCGCCATGAAGGAAACCAGCTTGCGCTGCTTGCCCACGGCGATGGCGACGAGGCGGCGCAGCGTGTCGGGTGCGTGTTCGATATCGGCGTCGGTAAGCCACAGATAATGCGGTTTTCCTGCATTTTCGACACCTTGCGAGAGGGCCCAGAGCTTGCCGGTCCAGCCGGGGATGAGCGGCTGGCCAGTGAGAACCTCGGTGCGTTCTCCCCTCCCCTTCAGGGGAGGGGCTGGGGGTGGGGTTTGTCGTTTTAAGGCAAGGTCGCCGGAGCCGGACAGACCCCACCCCAACCCCTCCCCTGAAGGGGAGGGGCGTTTCAGGCCGCGCGCAATCTTGCCAGTTCCGTCCTCGCTGTTGTCATCGACCAGGACAATGCTGAATGCGCCTGGATAATCCTGCCCGGCCACACTGCCCAGCGACCGCGCGATGACATCGGCCTCATTGCGCGCCGGGACCACCGCGACCACATCGGGCCAGCTGTCCGGCTCGGCGACCTCAAGGCGGTCCTCGCGTTCGCGGCACAGCCAGAAACCGGTTGCGCACAGCCCCAGCCAGATCGCCAACGACAGCAAAGCCAGCCCCGTCACCGGATCATCCCCTGCGCCTGCGACCAGTCGAGCGCGTCCTTCAACGCCTCGGCATAGGGCCGCGCCACATAGCCCAGTTCGCGCTCCGCCTTGGCCGAGCTGTAATACATCTTGTGCTTGGCCATCCGCAGCGAATCGAGCGTCAGGAACGGTTCTCTTCCCGATAGCCGCGCCCACTGCTCGGCAGCCCAGGCGAGCGGAAACAGCGGGGCGACGGGCAGTTCCAGCTTGGGCGGCTTTCGCCCGAGAATGCGCGCAATCTCCGCCAGCATCTCCGCCAAGGCGACATCCTGCCCGCCGAGAATATAGCGCTCGCCAATCCGCCCCTTCTCCGCCGCCAGCAAATGCCCGCGCGCGACATCGTCGACATGGACCAGGTTGAGCCCGCTATCGACATAGGCCGGCATGCCGCCATTCGCCGCCTCGACGATGATCCGGCCCGTCGGCGTCGGTTTGACGTCGCGCGGACCGATCGGGGTCGAGGGGTTGACGATCACTGCGGGCAACCCCTGCTCGGCCACCATCCGCTCGACCAGCCGTTCGGCGACCACCTTGCTGCGCTTGTAGGCGCCGGTGGCCTGTTCGGGCCGGGCCGGGCGGGTCTCGCCGGCAGCGCCGCCGTCCAGCGGCAGGATTGTCGCGACGCTGCTGGTATAGACGACTCGCCGAACGCCTGCCGCCAAAGCGGCGTCCATCACGGCCCGGGTCATCGCCAGATTGTTATGCACGATCTCCTCGGGGTCGGGCGCCCAGACGCGGTAGTCGGCGGCGACGTGGAACAGTTCTCCCGCCCCCGCCATGGCCCGCGCCACAGCGGCGGGATCGCGCAAATCCGCTTCGACGATCTCGCCGGGAAAATCCGCTAGATTGGTCCGCGGGCTGGAGCCGCGCGCCACCCCGCGCAGCCTGCGCCCGCTTGCCGCCAGCGCATGCGCCACCGCCGAGCCGACAAAGCCCGCAACTCCGGTCACAACGGTCAGGTCCCCGCTCACGCGGCGCTCCCTAGAGGGTTTTGCGCAGCTGCGAAAGCCGTGTAGGGGCGCGCCGATGACGCTGGCTGGCTGGATCGGAGGAGCATTTGCGGCGCTGGCGGTGATCGCCATCGCCTATCAGCTGATCGCGCTGATCGCGGTGAGGCGCTACTTCGCCCGGCCCGCCCCGCGCGGTTCCGCCGCACCGGCCGTAACCATGCTGAAACCGCTCTACGGCGCGGAACCCCGGCTGGCCGAGAATCTGGCGAGCTTTCTGCGGCAGGACTATGCAGGGCCGCTGCAAATGCTCTGCGGGGTTGGCCACCCGGACGATCCGGCGGTCGCGGCGGTTGCGCAGCTGCGCGCGGCCCATCCCGACGCCTCCATCGACCTCGCCACCGGACCGCGCGCGCCGGGAGCGAACGCCAAGATCGGCAATATCGCCGCGATGATGCCCGCCGCCCGGCACGATATTCTGGTGCTGTCGGACAGCGACATGGCGGTGGACAGCGATTATCTGGCGAAGCTGATTGCGGCGCTGGACCAGCCGGGAGTCGGCGCGGTAACTTGCCTCTATGCCGGACGCGGCGATGCCGGGGTCTGGTCGCGGATCAGCGCGGCGGCGATGAGCTGCACCGGACTGCCCAATATGGTCATGGCGCTCGCCACCAGCATCGCCCAGCCCTGCCTCGGCTCGACCATCGCCATCCGGCGCGAGACGCTCGATGCCATCGGCGGCTTCGAACGCTTCGCCGATGTCCTCGCCGACGATTATGCGATCGGCGAGGCGGTGGCGGCGCTCGGACTGAAAGTGGCGGTGCCGCCGATGCTGCTGACCCATGCCTGCGCGCACAAGAGCCTGGGCGAAGTGTGGCGCCAGCATCTGCGCTGGTCGGCGACCATTCGCGGCGTCGCGCCGCTGCGGCACGCCGGATCGGGGGTGACGCATGCGCTGGCGTTTGCCCTGCTGACCGTGCCATTTCTCCCGCTCGCCGGTTTGCTGCTGACGGCCATGGCGCTGGCGATCCGCCTGCTCATGGCCCGCACTGTCGAGCGGATCGCCGGCGTTCGGCGCGGGTTCAGCTATCTGCTGCCACTCGCCGACCTGATCGAATTCGCCGCATTTATCGCCAGCTTTGCGGCAAGGGCGATCGACTGGCGCGGCAGCCAGCTTACAATTTCGGAAAAAGGCCGTATTGCGGCCCGCACTCCCTCGGCTACGGAATGACCATGAAACGCACGCTGTTCCTCCAGGCTCCATCTTTCGACGGCTACGACGGCGGGGCGGGCGCGCGCTATCAGATGAAGCGCGAGGTCAAGAGCTTCTGGTATCCCACCTGGCTGGCCCAGCCCGCCGCGATGGTGCCCGGATCGAAGCTGATCGACGCGCCCGCGCACGATTTGAGCTGGGAGGATATCGCCCACGAGTTCGACGAGCGCGATCTTGTCATCCTCCACACCTCGACGCCCAGCTTCAATCAGGACACGCGCACCGCAAGACTGATCAAGGCGCGCAATCCCGCCATCCAGATCGGCTTCGTCGGCGCTAAAGTGGCGGTGCAGCCCGAGGAAAGTTTGAAGGCCTGCGACGCCATCGATTTCGTCGCCAGGGAGGAATACGACTACACCTGCGTCGAGCTGGCCGAAGGCAGGCCGCTGAGCGAAGTGGACGGCATCACCTGGCGCGCGCCGGACGGAAGCTTCGTGCGCAACAAGGACCGCGCGCAGATCGAGGATATGGACGCGCTGCCGATGGTCTCGCCGATCTACAAGCGCGATCTCGATCGCTCGAAATATTACGGCGGCTATCAGCGCCACCCCTATATCTCGTTCTACACCGGGCGCGGCTGCAAGAGCCGCTGCACCTTCTGCCTGTGGCCGCAGACGATCAGCGGCCACAATTTCCGCCACCGCTCGGCGAAGAAGGTGGCCGAGGAAGTCGCCTATATCCTGCGCGAAATGCCGGAGGTGAAAGAGATTTTCTTCGACGACGATACCCTCACCGACGCGCACCAGCATGTGAAAGACCTGTCGGTGGAACTGGGCAAGCTCGGTTTCGGCAAGCCCGGTTTCGACAAGAGCTGGGGCTGCAACGCCAAGGCCAATGTGCCGCGCGACGTGCTCGCCGTGATGAAGCAAAACGGCTGCCGCGTGCTGCTGGTCGGCTATGAGAGCGGCAACCAGCAGATCCTGCACAACATCAAGAAGGGCATCCTGGTCAGCAAGGCGCGCGAGTTCACGCGCGACGCGCATGAGCTGGGCCTGACGATCCACGGCACCTTCATCCTCGGCCTGCCCGGCGAAACGCTGGATACGATCGAAGAGACCACCCGCTATGCGATGGAGCTCAACCCGCACACCATCCAGGTCAGCCTCGCTGCTCCCTATCCGGGCACGTTTCTCTACAAGCAGGCCACCGAAAACGGCTGGTTTTCGGGCACCGACATGCTGCTCGACGACGGCGGCAACCAGATCGCCCAGCTCTCCTATCCGCACCTTTCCAGCGAGGTGATCTTCGACAAGGTCGAGGAGATGTACCGCCGCTTCTACTTCCGCCCGCGCAAGATCGGCGCGATCATGGGCGAGATGCTGCGCGACTGGGACGTGATGAAGCGCCGCCTGCGCGAGGGAGTGGAATTCTTCGATTTCCTCCGCCGCCGCAAGGAAGCCGCCTGAGCCGCGCGGGCCTGGCCGCCTGAGCGACAGCCATGGCCACCAGCTTCGCCTTCGCGTTTGCCTTTGCTTCGGCGCAGCCCTTGGCCGAACCGGCGATTGGCCTGGCTGAGCCAGTCGCAGCGATGGCTGAGGCGGAAACCGCCGCGCCTGCCTTAGGCAATGGCCTTGCGCCGCCGCCCGGGCTGGATGTCGCTCCTCCCGAAGTTGCGCCCCCGGTCGAGGCCATTCCCGATCCGCTGGCATCCGATCCCGCCGCAACCGCATCGGCCACGGAAGACGACCCCGCGCTCGACGAAATCGAGCTCCCCGGCGATCCGCTCGAATTCTTCAACCGGCCCAGCTTCGCCGTGTCGATGGCGATCGACAAGGTGCTGATCCGCCCCGCCGCGCTGGCCTATCGCGCCGTGGTGCCAAAGCCGGCGCGCGATGGCGCGCGCAATGTGCTGACCAATCTGCGCGAGCCGCTGGTCTTCGCCAACGACATCCTGCAACTGCGCCCGAAGCGCGCCATCCGCACGCTGGGCCGGTTCCTGATCAACACGCTGATCGGCGTCGGCGGCTTGTTCGACCTCGCCAGGCGCAAGCCGTTCAACCTGCCGCACCGCGACAACAGCGTCGGCGATACGCTGGGCTATTACGGGATCGGGCCGGGGCCCTATCTCTACATCCCGGTCCTCGGGCCGACGACCTTGCGCGACATGGCTGGCGGATACGCGGATGGTTACAGCCACCCGCGCCTGCTGGGCAATATCGTCCACCCGAACAAGAACACCTCCGTGCTGGCCAACGAGATCGATTTCGGCCCCTTCGGCATCCCGATGACGATCGTATCGGGCCTCGACCAGCGCGAGCGGAATGATGACGAGCTCAATGCCCTGCTAAACGACTCGATCGACAAATATGCGACTTTCCGATCGAGCTTTTTGCAAGATCGGCAAGGGGAAATCGAAGCGCTGAAGGCCAAAGACGGCGAGGCGCCTGCGACTTCCGGGATGGACGATCCGCTGGTCGATCCGGCGGCGCCTGTGCCGGACGCAGCCCGCGAGCCTGCTCAGTGAGTGGCCGCAGCCCCCTTGCGGCGCGCGTGGCGGTATTCGTAGAGCGGCCAAGCCAGCAGGGGCAGGCCGAACACCACATCCCGCAGCCGCAGCACCAGCGCGAGCGCCAGCGACTGCGCCGGGGTCAGGCCGAACACCAGCCCGGCGGCGACCAGCCCGGCCTCCTGCGTCACCAGCCCGGCGGGCACGAAGAAGAGAATCGCCCGGCCGGCATAGGCGGCGCTTTCGATGGCGATGGCCTCATAGGGGCCGATGTCGTAACCCAGCGCATGTGCCGCCATCCAGATCTGGATGCCGCCCATGATCCAGGCGAGGAAATGCAGCCCGGTCGACAGCGGCAATCCGGCCTTCTGCTGGCGCATTTCGCCGGCGAGCAGGGCGAATTCGGCGCGCATGCGGGCGGCGAGTCTGCCAGCCAGCCCTCCGCTCGCCCGAGCGAGCCGCCAGACCAGCCCGCAGCCGACTGGCGCTCGCAGCCAGAGCCAGCGCGATGCTGGCCGGCGCGGGCATTTCCGGCAGCGCGCCGTTCCAGCCTTGCAGCAGAACCACCGCCGCCAGCGCTATATAGGGGACCTGCGCCAGGGTTTCGGCGAATTTGTCGAGCGCGCTGGCCGCCACCGCCGCGCGGGTGCGCCCGCCCGCCAGCACCAGCGAGCGCGCGCCGATGACCTCGCCGAGGCCGGGGAGGAAAACCAGCAGATTGTCTCCGGCATCGCGCAGCAGCCGCGAATTGAGGCAGCCTAGGAAGCCGACCCCGGGGCGCAGGGCATGCAGCGCAGCGGCGCAGAGCAGCGAGGCGGCGATCTGTCCCGGGAGTGTCGCCAGAACGGAAGACAGCGTCACCTGTCTGAACGCATCGGAGAGGAGTGCGCGAAAATCGCCCGAGGCCATTCCCAGCCCCAGCAGGGCAACTATGCCGACCAGCCAGAGCCACGCCAGACTGCGGCGGCGCGGCGGCGCGGCTCCGCTCACGCGATGTCGCTCCAGCGGCACAGCGTCACGCCGTTCGCCGTCATTGCCTGACGGACTGCCGGGCTGGTCAGCGCCGCCAGTTCGCCGGCCTGGCGCCAATGCGGCGGCGGCGCGTGGTCGCCGCTCCAGGTCGCTGTCGCGGGATGCAGGCCGATCTCGGTGACGCCGACGGGCAGGCGCTCCGCGAGCCCGATCAGCAGCCGCTCGTCGATGAAGCCGTCATCGACCTTGCCGAAGAATCGGTCGTTGCTGGCGATCCCCGCCTTGCGCAGCTGCCGCCGCATTTCCAGCGACAGCGGCCAGTGGGTGGTCGCATTGAGCAGTCTGGTCAAAGCCCGGTCGCCCGCGACCTTGTGCGAGAAGGCGAAGGGTTCATAGGCCAGCCGCACTGCTTTCAGGCCGAGCGGCTGGCCGAGTTCGATCGCGATTCCCAGCAGCGCCGGGTGCTGATGGCAGTGCCAGTGCCCGTCGAGATGGCCCAGCGGCAGGCCGGTCTTGCGGTAGGCCTCGAATTGCGCCGCGACCTCGCGCCGCGCGGCCTTGCGGCCCGAGGTCGTCAGCATCATCGCAATGCCGGTGGAAACAGGGGTGTAGCCGAGATTGGCGCCATCGGGCGACACCACCGACTTGCCCGGTGCCGCCGCCCTCGCCCCGTAGATCGCCAGGTGCAGGCCCACCCCAAGTTCCGGCAAGCGCTTCGCCCGGCGCACCGCGTCCTCGGCGGCGTCGCCCGCAACCACCAGGCTGGCGCAGGTGAGGATGCCGCCCCGGTGTGCTTCCTCGACCGCCTCGTTGACTTCGAGCGACATGCCGAAGTCGTCGGCGGTAACGATCAACCGCTTGGTCACTGGCCTTCGACCGGCTTGAGCAAATCCCCGCGATGCACCGCCAGCCGCTGCCCCCGCCAGCCGACCTGTCCGGTCACGCAAGCGGCAGCCCAGACCGCAAAGCAATAGCAGTCGCGCAGCCAGATGCCGATCGGGCCGGGCCGCGCCAGGCCCCCGGCGCGCCCGAAGCGGCGCTCGACGAGATGGACCAGCAGCCAGCGCAGCAGGGTCGGGACGAAGATGCCGAAGGCGGAAATCCAGCCTGGATAGATGAGCAGCAACAAGGGCAGCGGCCCGGGATGGCTCACCAGCGAGGCGGCGAAGCCCAGCGGGTCGAGCCCGCGCACCGTGCGCGACCAGCGCAGTTCGTGGTCGAACAACTCGTCGTAGGTGGCGTCGTTGGCCAGGGTTTCGGCGATGTCCGGAGTAAAGGCGACCTCATACCCCGCCGCGCGCACCATCCGCCCCAGTTCGGCATCGTCCGACAGATGATCGGCCAGCGCCGCCAGCCCGCCCGCCCCTTGCAGCACCTCGCGCCGGATCAGCGTCAGCGGACCATAGGTGACAGACAACGGCGCAAGCCGGGCGTGCAGCACCGCCATCGGCAGGAACCAGTAATCGAGGAACCAGGCGCCGAAATTGCGCACGCGGTCCCCCGCAACGCCGGGTTTTGAGCGATAAAGCGCCGTGACCGCCCCGGTTTTCGGCGCGGCCAGCGCATCGATCGCCCGTTGCAGCGCGCCGGGGCCGATGACGATATCGCTGTCCGAAATCCCCACGACCTCGTCGAGCCCGCCCTTCGCCATGTTGACGAGATTGCTGACCTTGGGGTTGGGTCCATGCACTGCCGGATCGACGACAAACGCGACCGCGCGCTGCGGGAACCGCGCCGCCACCGCCCTGGCCATCGCCAAGGCCGGGTCGCCGGCATGGGCTACCCCGAAAACAAAACGCACCGGCGAGCGGGTTTCCTGCGAAAGGAAACTCTCCAGCGCCGCTTCCAGCCCGGCCTCCAGCCCGCACAGCGGCTTTAGCAGCGTGACAGCGGGCGGCTGCGCCCAGCCCGGACCGCGCCGGGGCCGCCAGGCTGCGACGGCGGCCAGCGCCAGCAGCAGATAGGCGATCGCCGCGCCGGTCAGCGCCAGTGCGAACCACCAAATTCCGCCGATTACTGTCGTCGCCAACGCCATGGCGTCGCTCCCTACAGCGAGAGCGGCCCAATTCCTACAGGCGGAATGGGAAAAGCGCGGGCCCGGCGCTTTCCCTTTGCGGCAAGCGCCTTTATGCGTCGCGCAGATGCTGACCAACGCCCTCCTCCGCGCGGTTTCATTCTCGGCGCATAGGCCTTTGGCGATCCTGCTTGGCGCGGTCTTGCTGACGATTGCCGCGCTGTTCATTTCGGCAACCCGCTTCGACATGACCACCGACACCGGCGAACTGATCTCCGCCGAGACCGACTGGCGGCGCAACGATGCTGCGGTGGGCAAGGCATTCCCGCAGACCGGCGATGCCATCGTCGTGGTGATCGACGGCAAGACGCCGGAAGTCGCCGAGGATGCCGCGACAAGGCTCGCGGCGGCGCTCGCGGCGGACCCGAAGCACTTCGTCCGCATCCGGCGGCCCGATGGCGGCGAGTATTTCGACCGCTCGGGGCTGCTGTTCGGCTCGGTCGAGGATGTCCGCGAGGCGACGCAGAAGCTGATCGACGCGCAGCCGCTGCTCGGCGGACTGGCCTACGATCCCTCGCTGCGCGGCATCGCCAAGTCGCTGGCGACGGCGGCCTCGGGCGCGGCGGACGATCCCGCCGATCCGGCGATAGCCGATCTGGCGCTGCCGCTGGCCAAGCTCGAAACGGCAATTTCCGCGAAGTTGGACGGCAAGCCCGCCTGGTTCTCATGGCAGCAGCTGTTCTCCACCGCCAAGGGCGACCTCGCCCCGCCGCTGCGCCGGATCGTGCTGGCCCAACCGTTGCTGGCGTTCGAAGACCTCAAACCCGGCGAAATGGCCGGCGATGCGCTGCACGGCCACGCCGCCGCGCTCGGCCTCGACGCGGCGCATGGGGTGAGCATCGGCATCACCGGCGAAGTGCCGCTGGCCGACGAGGAATTCGGCTCGATCGAGGAGAGCATGGGATTGGTCGGGCTGCTGATGGGCGCGGCGATGCTGCTGACGCTGTGGTTCGCCACCAAATCGGCCAAGACCGTGATCGCGATTGCGCTGACGATCCTCGCGGGGCTCGCCATCACCCTGGCCGGCGGATTGCTGGCGGCGGGCAAGCTGACGCTGATCTCGGTGGCATTCATCCCGCTGTTCGTCGGGCTCGGGGTCGATTTCGGCATCCAGGTCAGTGTGCGGTTCAACGAGGAGCGCTGGGCGGGCGCCGGGCTGGTCGAGGCGCTGGAGCAGGCCGCCGCCGCGATCGGCGCGCCGATCCTGCTGGCGGCGGCGGCGATCGTGCTGGCGCTGGGAGCCTTCCTGCCGACCGACTATGTCGGCATCGCCGAGCTGGGGATCATCTCCGGCTTCGGCATGATCGTTGCGCTGATCCTCAATGTCACGCTGCTGCCGGCGCTGCTGGTGCTGCTGAAGCCGCCCGCTCCGGAGGCCCGGGTGGGCTTCGCCGCCGCCGCCCCGCTCGACCGCTGGCTGGAGCGCAACCGCAGCCGGGTGCTATGGGCCTTCGTCATCGCCATGCTGGCCAGCATCGCCTCGCTGCCGCTGGTGCGCTTCGATTTCAACCCGCTCAACCTGCGCGATCCGCAGGCCCCGGCAATGAAAATGCTGGGCGATCTGATCCGCGATCCGGCGCGCACGCCCAATACGCTGGCGGTGCTGACACCCAATATGGAGGCCGCGAACCGGCTGGCGGAGAAGCTCGGCAAGCTGCCCGAAGTGCGCGATGCGCTGACGCTCGACAGCCTGATCCCGGCGGATCAGGAGGCCAAGCTGCCGTTGATCGAGGATGCCGCGCTGCTGCTCGATGCGACAATCAACCCCTTCGACCTCGCGCCGCCTGCCGACGATGCCGCGACCGTGGCCGAATTGCTGAACGCAGCCCGGGAATTGCAGCGGCTGAATGCCGCCAACCCTGGCCCAACCGGCGTCGCCGCCGGAAAACTCGCGGCGGCTTTCGGCAAGCTGGCTTCCGCGTCCCCAGAAGCACGAAGCCGGGTTGAACAGGTCCTGGTCCCGCCGCTAATCGTTACACTCGACAAGATCCGCACTTCGCTCCAGGCCAGCGCGATCGCCCGCGAAACCATGCCGCCGGATATGGCCGCCGACTGGATCGCCAGGGACGGCAAGGCAATGATCCAGCTGGTGCCGCAGGGCAACAGCGCCGACAACGCGACGCTCGAACGCTTCGTCGCCGCCGTGCGCAAGGTCGCGCCGAACGCCACCGGCATGCCAGTCGCCACCCAAGAAGCGGCACACACCGTGGCCGGGGCATTTGTCCTCGCCGGGGTGCTTGCGCTGGTCTTCGTCAGCCTGCTGCTGCTGGCGGTGCTGCGCAGCATCCGCGAGGTCGCCTTTACCCTCGCCCCGGTGGTGCTCTCGGGATTTCTCACACTGGGCAGCTGCGTCGCCATCGGCCAGCCGCTCAATTTCGCCAATATCATCGCCTTCCCGCTGCTGTTCGGGGTCGGCGTGGCGTTTCACATCTATTTCGTCATGGCCTGGCGCGGGGGGCAAGCGATCTCCTCCAGACCAGCCTCGCGCGCGCGGTGCTGTTCAGCGCGCTGGCGACCGGCAGCGCGTTCGGCGCGCTGTGGTTCTCCAGCCACCCCGGCACCGCCAGCATGGGGCTGATCCTGATGATCTCGCTGGTGTGGACGCTGATCTGCGCGCTGATCTTCGAGCCGGCGCTGCTGGGGCCGCCGGAGCGCCGGAAGGCCTGACCTTGGTTTCGCCTCGCGCCGCGATTGCGCGCTAACCCAATCGAAACCCGCTGCGGCTATGGTCGGTCATCAGGAGGCCAGCCTTGAACGACCAGACCACCCCCAATTCCAATGAGTGCAGCCGCGAATTCGCCCAGCGCGCGGAAGTGATTCTGCTGTGCGAAGTGCGGCAAGGCATGCGGCCGTGGAAGCTCGCCCGGCTCGAAGACATCTCGCAGGCCGGCTTCCGCATCGCCTGGCTGCCTGGCGCCGACCCCCAGATACCGCTGCGCATCCGCATCCCCGGACTGCAACTCCTGACGGCGGAAATCCGCTGGCAGCGCGGCAAGGCGGTCGGCTGCGCCTTCGCCGAACCGCTGCATGTCGCGGTGTTCGAGCATATCCTGCAGCAGATGCGGATCGGTTGAAAACTAAATATGCACTGCCCGCCCGTAAGCGGCGAGCACCGATTCGTGCATCGCCTCGCTGATCGTCGGATGCGGGAAGATCGACTGCATCAGTTCGGCCTCGGTGGTCTCAAGGGTCTTGCCGATGACAAAGCCCTGAATCATCTCGGTGACTTCCGCGCCGATCATATGCGCGCCCAATAGTTCACCGGTCTTGGCGTCGAACACGGTTTTGACGAAACCCTCCGCCTCGCCCAGCGCAATCGCCTTGCCGTTGCCGATGAACGGAAATGAACCCGCCTTGACCTCGTAGCCCGCTTCCTTCGCCTTGGCCTCGGTCATGCCGACGCTGGCGATCTGCGGGTGGCAATAGGTGCAGCCCGGGATATTGCGCCGGTCGAGCGGGTGCGGGTGGACCTCCGCGTTGCCCAGCTCCAGCGCAATCGCCTCGGCGGCGGTGACGCCCTCGTGGCTCGCCTTATGCGCCAGCCACGGCCCATCGGTGCAATCGCCGATCGCCCAGACGCCGGGGACATTGGTGCGCCCGAAATCGTCGACCTTGATGTGGAAGCGCTTGTCCGGCTCGATCTTGAGCTCTTCGAGGCCGATGTTCTCCAGATTCGGCACGATCCCGACCGCGACGATGACGTGGCTGAATTCGTGCGTGGTCTCGGTGCCGTCCTTGGTCTTGATCGCCGCCTTGACGCCCTTGTCCGACACTTCGACTGCGCCGACATTGGCCGAGGTAAGGACGGTCATTCCCTGCTTCTTCAGCGCCTTTTCGAGGAAGGCGGAAACATCGGCGTCTTCCACCGGCACCACCCGGTCCATCATCTCGACCACGGTCACCTGTGCGCCGAGATCGTTGTAGAAGCTGGCGAACTCGATGCCGATCGCGCCCGATCCGATGACCAGCAGCTTGCTCGGCATTTCCGGCGGCACCATCGCGTGGCGATAGGTCCAGATGCGCTTGCCGTCGGACTTGGCCTTGGGCAGCTCGCGGGCGCGGGCGCCGGTGGCGATGATGATGTGCTTGGCGGTCGAGTTCGCTGGTCTTGCCATCCGCCTCGACCGACAGTTTCCCCGGCGCGGTCAGCTTGCCCTGCCCCATGTGCACGTCGATCTTGTTCTTCTTCATCAGCCCGGTGACGCCCTTGTTGAGCTGTCCCGCGACACCCCTCGAACGCTTGACGATGGCGTCGAGATCGGCGGTGACGTTGTCCGCCGAAAGCCCATAATCCTTGGCATGCTGCATCTGGTGAAACACCTCGGCCGAGCGCAGCAGCGCCTTGGTCGGGATGCAGCCCCAGTTGAGGCAGATGCCGCCCAGGCTCTCGCGCTCGACAATCGCGGTCTTCAGCCCCAGCTGCGCCGCGCGGATCGCCGCGACATAGCCGCCGGGACCGGAACCGAGGACAATGAGATCGTAGGGGTCGGACACGCTTGAAACTCCTTCAGATATCGACCGGGCGCGGACGCCCGTCATCGTCGATGGCGACGAAAGTGAAATTGGCTTCGGTAACTTTCGCCGAAACGGTCCTCATCCCGCTCGCGCCGCCAGGCTTCCACCGCGATGGTCATCGACGTGCGCCCGGTGGCGACGAGCTGGCCATAGACCGAAACCTCGTCGCCGACGGCAACTGGCGAGAGAAACTGCATCCCGTCCATCGCCACCGTCACCGCCCGGCCCTTGGCCACGCGCATGGCCACGGTGCCAGCCGCAAGGTCCATCAGGCTCATCAACCAGCCGCCGAAGATATCGCCATTGGGATTGGTATCGGCCGGCATGGCGATGATGCGGATGAGGGGTTCGGTGGCGGGGAGGGGATTTTGTTCAGACACGCTTCTCGTTCCTGAGAAATTCAGCGGTCATCCGCATCTCGTCCTTGAGCATTTGGCCTGACGTGCCAGTGACTTGGGTCTGCTCGCACATACGAATGATGACATCTTTGTATTCAGGATATTTCCTCAGTGCTCATACACCGCCGCCATCTTCGACGCGATGCTGCCCCCTGATTGACCTAAGTGATCCATCACCTTGAACAGACGTTCAAACTCTTGGAAGTGAACTTCGCGGCGGCGGATTAGGACGAAGAATATTGCTGCCCAAGCCATCGCAAATAGAGGAATGACAATACCGCCCCAAGCAATCCAGTCTTGAACTCGAGTGCAATCCCATTACCCCTCTCCCCTTGCGGGAGAGGGAGGGGCCCGCCGTCCTGAGCGAATGCGAAGGGCGGTGGGAGGGAGAGGGGACGTGTTAAGGGCATGCCAGATTGCGTCTTCAACAATCCAATGCTCACCCAAGAATTGTGTTGTTCCAGAAGCGCAAAACCTCGAAACCATCACCCTTCAGATACGCGTCCCGCCGCTCGTCGTAGTCATTCTCCGCATGTTGCGAGCCATCGGCCTCGACAATCAGGCGATGCTCGAAACTGACGAAATCGGCGATATACCAGTCAAGCACCACCTGCCGTTTGAACTTGTATCCCGCAAACCGTTTGTTGCGCAAAATCTGCCAAAGCTTGCGCTCGGCTTCGGTCGGGTTGGAACGCATCCATTTTGCGCGGGCGAGGAGGACTTCCTGCGTCGGGAGCCCCCCTCTCCCTCCCACGCCTTCGGCGCGGGCCCCTCCCTCTCCCGCAAGGGGAGAGGGGTTTTGAGGTCGCAAGCGGCTCCTTTGACGAAAAATATCTTGAAGCGAATGATTTTCACCCATCACCATCGTCCCGCAACTGACACCCCTCTCCCCTTGCGGGAGAGGGAGGGGCCCGCCGTCCTGAGCGAATGCGAAGGGCGGTGGGAGGGAGAGGGGTTAACTGTCAAGCCAGCATCCCCAGCGGCTTCTCGCACAGCTCGCGGAACGCCCCCATCAACCTGGCTCCATCGGCTCCATCGACAGCCCGGTGATCGAAGCTCCCCGTCGCGCTCATCACACTTGCCACCCCCAGCGAACCATCCGGCATCACCCAGGGCCGCTTCTCGCCCGCGCCGATCGCCAGGATCGTCGCTTGCGGCGGATTGATAACGGCGGTGAACTGCTTGATCCCCAGCATGCCCATGTTCGACAGGCTGGCGGTGCCGCCCTGGTATTCTTCTGGCTTGAGCTTGCCTTCCTTGGCGCGCGCGCCGAGGTCGTTCATCGCGGCGGCGATGGAGGAAAGGCTGCGCGAATCCGCCTCCGAGACAATCGGCGTGATCAGACCGCCGGGAATGCTCACCGCCACCGAAATATCGGCGCGGGCATAGCGGATCAGCTCGTTGCCGGCGAAAGCGACATTGCAGGCGGGCACTTCGACCAGCGCCTTGCCCAGCGCCTTGATCAGGAGATCGTTGACCGACAGCTTGACGCCTTGCACCTCCAGCGCCTCGTTCAGTTCGGCCCGCAGGCTGAGCAGCCGGTCGAGCCGGATATCGACGGTGAGATAGATATGCGGCGCGGTCTGCATCGAGCTCGCGAGACGGCGGGCGATGGTCTTGCGCATGCCCGAGAGCTTCTCGACGCTGTGCGGAATGCGCGGATCGAGCAGGGCGCGGGTTTCTTCGGCCATTTCGCCTGAAGCAGCGACGGGTGCCGCCTGAACCACGCTTTGGGCTGGCGCAGCCGACCCGCCGCCAGCAGCGGCTGCCTCGATATCGGCCTTCACGATTCGGCCATTCGGGCCGCTGCCTTTGACTGCGGCGAGATCGACACCCAGTTCGGCGGCCAGGCGCTTGGCCATCGGCGAAATCAGCTCGTCCGGCCGGCGCCGGTGCAGCGCCTCCGACCGGTTGCGCCGCTGCGCTGCCAGCCTTGGCCGCCTCGACGTCGGCCCTGACAATCCGGCCATTTGGGCCACTGCCCTGCAGCGCGGCAAGGTCGATACCACTATCGGCGGCGAGGCGTTTGGCCAGCGGTGAGGCAATCACACGGTCTTCCTTGGTTTTCATCCCAACTGATGCCGGGATTGCGGGGGGCTGGACAGGAGCTGGCGGCGATGGCGGCGACGCTGGAGCTTCGCTGCCAGCGGCCCCCGCTTTCGCGGGGACGGCGGCGGCTCCCTCGTCGTCGCCCGAAAGCGTCGCGATCACCGTGCCGACCGGCACATTGTCGCTGCCTTCGGCCACGGCAATCGAAAGGATCGTCCCTTCGTCCACCGCTTCGAATTCCATCGTCGCCTTGTCGGTCTCGATCTCGGCGAGGAGATCGCCGGATGCGACTGTGTCGCCCGCTTTCACCAGCCACTTGGCCAGCTTGCCCTGCTCCATCGTCGGCGAAAGCGCGGGCATCTTGATTTCAATCGGCATGTCCCATCCTTGGCCAAATTGGCGGCGCTGGGCAAGCATCTTGCGCGCAAAGGCGAACTGGCGGATATCGGCGAGCGGGGGGATCGCAAAATGCGCGTATATCTGGTGATCATGGACGATACCGAGGAAGCGCTGGTCGCGATGCGCTTCGCCACGCGCCGCGCCGCCAAGACCGGGGGGGCGGTGCATATGATCGCGCTTATCGAACCCCAACCCTTCGTCGCTTTCGCCGGGGTGCAGGCGACCATCGAGGAAGAGGCGCGCGAACGCGCCCAGGCAACCGCAGCCACAGCGGCGGGCAGCGTCCTCTCCGAAGGCGGGGCGATGCCGGTGATCTCGGTGATGCAGGGCGAAGGGGTGAAAGTGGTGCGAGACTACCTCGCCGAGCATCCGGAAATTTCGGCGCTGGTGCTCGGCGCCGCGCTGGAAGGCGGGCCGGGCCCGCTGGTTTCGCATTTTGCCGGGGCCCTTGCCGGCTCGCTGCCCTGCCCGGTCTTCGTCGTGCCCGGATCGCTGAGCGACGCGGATATCGATCGGCTGAGTTGAACCGGTTCCATCCGGACCCAACTGCGGCTAGAGCGCGCGCATGTCCGACAAGCTCACGGAAATCTGCGATGTCAAACGCGCGGAAGTGGCGGCCCGCAAACGCGCTGCCTCGCTGAACGATCTCGACGTCCGCGCCGCCGCGCAATCGCCGCCGCGCGGGTTCCGGACCGCGCTGGAAGCCAAGGCCGCCTCCGGCTTCGCGCTGATCGCCGAAATCAAGAAGGCCTCGCCTTCCAAGGGTCTGATCCGCGCCGACTTCCGCCCGGCAGAGCATGCACGCGCCTATCAGGCAGGCGGCGCCGCCTGCCTCTCGGTGCTGACCGACGCGCCTTTTTTCCAGGGCCATGAGGACTATCTGGTCGCCGCCCGCGCCGCCTGCGATCTGCCGGTGCTGCGCAAGGACTTCATGGTCGATCCCTGGCAGGTCGCCGAGGCCCGGGCGATCGGCGCGGATGCGATCCTGATCATCGTCGCGGCGCTGGACGACGGGGCGATGTCCGAAATCGAAGCCGCTGCCGGGGAACACGGCATGGATGTGCTGGTCGAAGTGCACAACGAGGCCGAGATGGAGCGTGCCGGCAGGCTGAAATCGCGCCTGATCGGGGTCAACAACCGCGATCTCAAACGCTTTGTCACCGATCTCGCCACCACCGAACGCCTCGCCGCGCTGGCGCCCGAAGGCGCCTTGCTGGTCAGCGAAAGCGGGATCGATTCGCACGCCGACCTGGTGCGCCTGTCGGCATGCGGCGCGCGCACATTCCTCGTCGGCGAATCGTTGATGCGCGCAGACGATATCGAGGCGGCAACCCGGCGCTTGCTGGGCGGGCAAGGCGCCGCCCGCCAATGAAGTAATGGACAGACAGGCCCTGCTGGCCCAACCTTGCCGCGCGTGATTCCTGCCGCGTGCGGTCCAGTCTTGGGGAGAATGTGCCTTGAAGTCCTTCGTCCTAAATCGCCACGGTGCCCTGGTGTTCCCGTCGAGTTCCTTCGCCGAACCGGATTTTTCGGTACTCACCTCCCTCGCGCAGTTCGAGGCGATCATCCGCCGCGACGCCGAATCGAAGGCTCCCAAGGGCGCCGACATTGTCGCCCGGATCGAGGCCGGAGGCTATGCAACCCGGCTCGACCTGCTGCGCGACGTCGCGCTCAACCTGTGCTGGGTGAACCGCTTCGCCTTGACCATGTACGAGAAGCGTCCGACGCGCTGGCGCGACGTGCCGCGCTTGCGCGACGACGTGTTTCTGTCGGTCATGACGCCCTGGCCGGACGGCGATCGCAAGGTGGCTGCGGTGGGCAAGGCCTATGACGCGCTGCCATCGGCCAATCCGAAAGGCGCGGAGGCAGAAGATCGCATTTTTGCGCTGCTCTACGACGTGTTTCGCAACAAGCGCCATCATGCGACGACCATGCCGCCGATCAAGCCGACGATCGCCGAATTCCTGGCCGGTGCCGACAATGCGACAATCGTCATCGACCGCCACGAACCCGATTTCGCCCGCTTTTCCGACGAGGAAATCATCGATGTTCGCGAGGAGATTCCCGAACTCGAGGCGATCCATCGCTGGGCGATGGTGCTGCACAACCAGTATCCCTGGGACCGCTCGCGCCAGCGGCTGGCCCGGCCCGGCGAGATCGGCGACGACGAATTCGTCGTGGTCTTCGCGCCGCGCAACCGCGAGGTGCTCGACTTCATCCGCCGGGTGAAGGCGGCCGAGGCTCATCCCCCCGCCCCGCCGCCGCCCCGCAAGCCGGTCGAACCGGTGCAGCCGATCGCGCCCTATCCGCCGACAATCGTTGCCCGCGATTACAAGGTCCAGCCCCGGCTGGAGGCGCTGGCCGCGTTGCACGGCGAGCAACCATGCACCAACGAGGATCTGATCCGCAACGCCGCCTCGAGCTGGTCGCCGATGAGCGCGGAGGAAATCCTCGACAAGACCGGCATCGAGGCGCGCTGCTACACCGCGCGCGATCTGGAAGACATCGCGCTCGACGCCGCCCGCGCCGCCTTGGCGAAATCGGGCCGCAAGCCGGAGGAAATCGGCGCTCTGCTGTTCTGCTCGTGCACCTCCACCCAGCTGATCCCCGCAGTCGCCACCTGGTTGTCGGCCGAACTGGGCATCTACCAGACCCACAATTCGAGCGACATCGTCGCCGCCTGCGCGGGGATGTCCTATGGCCTTTCGGAAGCGGTGCGCCTCCTCCAGGAGGTCAAACGCCCGGTGCTGCTGGTCTGCGCCGAGAAGTTCTCCGACAAGATCGGCAATGTGCGCACCTCGCGCATGCTGTTCGGCGATGCGGCGGCGGCGATGGTGATCGCGCCATCCGACGGCGAGACCGACATCGCCGTGCTCAACACCTATGCCAGCGGTCCGCAGAAGGAAGTCAACGCCATCATCTGGCCCAATCCCGATTTCGACAACAATATCACCGTCTATGGGCCGCCGGTGCGCAATCTGGCGCAGCGCTATCTGACCCAGATGCTGGACGAATTGCGCGCCATGCCGGGTCTGCGTGGCGGCAAGACCGCGCTCGACGAGATCGACCTCGTCGTGCCGCACCAGGCCAACAAGACCATGGTCACCGAACTGGCGATCGGTGCAGGCCTCAGCCCAGAACACCTCTATTTCAACATCGAGCAGGTTGGCAACACGTCCTCCGCGAGCATTCCGCTGGCGATCCACGACGCCGTGATCGGCGGGGTGATCGACCGGCCGATGTGGCTGTTCGCTCCCGGCTTCGGCGCGGGAGCGGTCGGCGGCTATGCCGTGATCCGGGTCGATCCGGCAATCGTCACCACCGCCGATCGCGTCGCCGTCAGGGATGCGGCCGGCTATCCGCAACAAGGCTCCTCATCGGCCGACGTCCAGGTCGGCTTCGGCCAGTAGAGCGAGATGACCCGGCTCACCCACCTCGACGATCAGGGCAAGGCGCGCATGGTCGATGTCGGCGCGAAGGCGGAAACCGCGCGTGTCGCCATCGCCTCGGGGCGCATCCGCATGACTGCGCAAGCGCTTGCCGCGATCCGCGACGGCGATGTGCCCAAGGGCGACGTGTTTGCCGCCGCACGGATCGCCGGGATCATGGCGGCGAAGAAGACCGCCGAGCTGATCCCGCTGTGCCATCCGCTCGCGCTCGACGCGGTGGGGATCGAGTTCGCCTTCGAGGACAGCGCGGTGCGCGCCACCGCCACCGCCTCGCTCACCGGGCGGACCGGTGTGGAAATGGAAGCGATGACAGCCACGGCCATCGCCCTGCTGACCATCTACGACATGGCCAAGGCGATCGACAAGGGCATGGCGATCGACGACGTCAGGCTGATCGAGAAGCGCGGCGGCAAGTCCGGAACCTGGCTGGCGCAGCCATGAATAACCCGCCGCTCGCGCTGGAAGACGCCCAGGCGCGGTTGCTGACGCTGGCTGCGCCGCTGCCGGTCGAGCACGTCGATGCGCCCAGCGCGCTCGGCCGCTACCTCGCCGAACCGCTCGACGCACGGCGCACCAATCCCGGCGCGGATTGTTCGGCGATGGACGGCTATGCGGTCGCGCCCGGCGACCTGGCCGGCCCCTGGCGGGTGACCGGGGAGAGCGCGGCGGGCCATCCCTTTTCCGGCATGGTGACGTCGGGCGAGGCGGCGCGCATTTCGACTGGCGCGGTAATGCCCAGGGGTGCCGGCGCGGTGATCCTGCAGGAGGATATCGCCCGCGACGGCGGCACCATCCGCCTCAGCGGCGAGGCGCCCGAACCGCCTGGCAAGCATATCCGCCGCGAGGGCATGGATTTTCGCAGCGGCGACACGCTGCTCCCGGCGGGCGTCAGGATCGGCCCGGCGCAGCTGGCGCTGGCCATTTCCGGCGGCCACAATCATCTGCCGGTGCGCCGCATCCCGCGTCTGGCCGTGATCGACAGCGGCGACGAACTGGCCGAGAATTTCACCGATTGCCAGCCGCATCAGGTGCCCGCCAGCAATGGCGCGATGCTGGCCGCGCTCGCCGCGAGCCTGCCATGCGCGATCGACCGGCTCGGCCCGGTCGCCGACGACATGGATTCGATCGCCGCCGTGCTGGCGAAGGCGAAGGGCGCCGACCTCATCGTCACCAGCGGCGGCGCGTCGGTCGGCGATCACGACCTGATTCGCCCGGCGCTGGAGGCCTGGGGGGCCAAGATCGACTTCTGGCGGGTGGCGATCAAACCGGGCAAGCCGCTGCTGGTGGCGCAAAGAGGGCACCAGCTGGTGCTTGGGCTGCCGGGCAATCCGGTATCGAGCCACGTCACCGCCTTCCTGTTCATGCTGCCGTTGCTGCGGGCGATGCTGGGGGCGGCAGAGCCCTTGCCCCGGCCAATTCGCTCGACTCTCGCCGCTCCGCTAAAGCCGGGCGGTTCGCGCCGCGAGTTCCTGCGGGCGAGCTGGAATGGTGCGGAGATCGCCGCGCAGGGCCTGCAAGACAGTGGCGCGCTGTCGTCGCTGGCCAACAGCAACGCCCTGATCGACCGCGCCGCAAATGCACCGGAATCGCCAATCGGCGAGGCAGTTTCGGCCTATCTGCTCGAAAATGGCGGTATGGCTTGACGGCGCGCGAATCGTTGCTTAATTGTTCCGCATTCGTTCACTGTACTTCTCACCGGAAGGAGGGCAACCGCCATGCTGACGCGCAAGCAGCACGAATTGATCCGTTTCATTCAGGACCGTCTGGAGGAAAGCGGCATCTCGCCCTCGTTCGAGGAAATGAAGGAAGCGCTCGATCTCAAGTCGAAATCGGGGGTCCACCGGCTGATTTCGGCGCTGGAGGAGCGCGGCTTCATTCGCCGCCTGCCCAACCGCGCCCGCGCGCTGGAAGTGCTGAAACAGCCCGAAGATGTGACCACCAAGGCCGGCGCTCGGGCGGCGGCCAACAGCAATTCCGCGCTCACCCCGCTGGTCAAGGCGGCAACGCCGAAGGCGCCCGCCAACGACGTCATCGAGATCCCGCTGCACGGCCGCATCGCCGCCGGTGTGCCGATCGAGGCGCTGGAAGGCCAGGCGATGCTGCCGGTGCCCGCCGCCCTGCTCGGCGCGGGCGAGCATTATGCGCTTGAGGTGTCGGGCGATTCGATGATCGAGGCGGGAATTCTCGACGGCGACTATGCCCTCATCCGCCGCACCGACACCGCGCGCGACGGCGAGATCGTCGTCGCGCTGGTGCGCGGCGAGGAGGCGACGCTCAAATATCTGCGCCGCGAGGACGGCATGGTCAGGCTCGACCCGGCCAATTCCGCCTATGAACCGCAGGTCTACCGGGCTGGCGAGGTGCAAGTGCAGGGCAAGCTCGCGGGATTGCTGCGGCGGTATCACTAGGGCTCCGGGGCGACGCCTGCGGGTGCGCTGGCGACCGGTATTGCTACCGTCGCTGCTTGACTGGCGGGAGCGCCGGTTGCTGCCGCTGCAATCTGGCTTGCTGACCCGGAAGCAGGCGCCGGCTTCGGCTTCCACGGCAACCGCTCCGGCGCCCCGCGCCACCAGCCGTGCGCGCCTTCCCCTGCCGCCACTGTCTCGACCCGCCAGCGCCGCAGATCGATCGTCAGCCCCCCCGTCCGGTCGAGCAGATTGCGGTCGGCCTTGAGCGCACGCGGCTGACAGGAACGCGGCAGCCAGCGGTCGGCGATGACGATATCGCTGCGATCGCAGGCCGCCGCCAGTTCCCGCTCGGGCACTGCATCCTTGCCCCGGGCAATCAGCAGCCGCCAGCTGCGGCCTCCTCGCTCCAGCCGGGCAACGCAAAAGTCGGGACTGCAGCGCGCGCCGGGCCATTCGGCCAATGCCAGGGTCTCACCCGACATCCCGGCGATCTCGGTCAGATTGTCCTTGGCGAAGCTGTCCTTGCCGCCGCGCAGCACCAGCAGGCGCTCTCCGGTTTCGCCAGTGATGCCGACATGCCGGCCATCGCCCGAAATCAGCAGATCGGGCGGTTCGAGAAAGGCCAGCGAGACCGCAGCAGCACTGGCTGGAACCAGTCCCAGCAGCCGCATGCGCCCGCGCATCAGCGCCAGCCACAGCGCGCCCAGCAGGAACAGGACGAAGCTCCCCGTTCCCATCGCCGGCAAGTGGTTGACCGCTCCCGGTCGCGAGGCCGTCCAATGGGCGAGGCCGAGCAGCAGGTCGAGCGATTTGCCCGCCAGCCACCACACCGGCGCACCCAGCCCGGCACTGTCGAGGAACAGCGCCAGCGCGATCAGCGGCATGGTCACAAAGGTGGTCAGCGGAATGGCGATGACATTGGCCAGCGCGCCGAACACGCCGGCGCGGTGGAAATGGTAGAAGGCGACCGGCATCAGCGCCAGTTCGATCACGACCCCGGTCGCCAGCAGCATCGCCAGCCGGCGCAGCGCCCGCCTGCCCCAGCCTTCCTCGCGGTGCGCCAGAAAGCGCCGCACCGGCGCGCTGGTGTGCAGCGCCACTATCGCCAGCACCGAGGCAAAGCTCATCTGGAAGCTGGGGCCGGCCACGGCCTCGGGCCACAGCAGCATGACGAATCCCGCCGCCACCGCCAGCAGCCGCAGCGACAGCGGCTCGCGCCCCAGCGCCAGCGCCAGCAGCACCAGAATCGCCCCGGCGCAGCTGCGAACGGTCGGCACCTCGGCTCCGGTCAGCAGCGTATAGGCGATGCCCGCCCCGGCCCCCATACCCGCCGCGAGCACCGGCAGCCGCACCCGCAACGCCAGCCACGGCCAAAGCGCCAGCAGCCGGATCGCCAGAAAATAGGCCCCGGCGATCACCGCGCTGACATGCAGCCCGCTGACCGAGAGCAAATGCGCCAGCCCCGCATCGCGCATCGCCGCCTCGTCTTCTTCGGCGATGCCGCCCCGGTCGCCGCTGGCGAAGGCCGCCGCGATGCCGCCCGCCGAGCCATCGATCCGGCTCTGGACATGACCCGAAAGCCGCCGCTGCAGCCGCTCGATCCAGCCGGTGGTGCGTCCGGTTCCGGCGATTTCGACCGGGCCGAGGGCACTGCCGGTCGCGGCGATGCCCTGGAACCAGGCGACCCGGGCGAAATTATAGCCCCCCGGCAGCATCGGCGGCGCGGGCGGCATCAGCCGCGCCTTGACCCGGACGATGGCCCCCTCGCCTGCTTCCGCCAGGTCCTTGTCGAGCGGAACATTGATTCGCACCCGGATTGCCTGCCCATTCGCCGGATCGCGCGTCAGCAACACCAGCCGGACTCGCTGATTCGCCGGCTGCTGCTGCCGTTCCAGCACCTCGCCGGTCAGGGTTGCCACCACCGGACGCGCGATGCCGGGGACGCCGACCAGCGCCGACTTCGCCCAGATGGTCATGCAACCCGCCGCCAGGGCCAGCGTCAACCCGGCAAGCGATTGACGTGTGTAGGGAAACGCCCCGTCGCCGCGCAGCAATCCGAGCGCGCCCGCAGACACGGCCAGACAAATCGACAGCAGCGCCAGCCACTGCCAGCTGTTCGCCAGAGCGAACCACAGGCCGATCCCGCAGGCGAAAGCCACCACCAGCCAGGCCACGCGTTCGAGCCCGGTCCCGGCAAGAATTCGCTCGACCGTCCCCGCCGATGCGCGAAGCCCGCTGGACAAGCCGCCCGGTCTGCGCCAAGAACTATGTTGCAGTGCAGCACCGCCAGCCGGATCGCCGCCTGCATCCATAAGAACAATGGCTTCGTTGGCCATTACGGCATTGGACAGGAAGGGACGGACGTTGGCAAGTAGCGGCACAAGCTCGGGCGAATCGGCGGCGCGGGCCGGCGGCGTCGTCACGCGCTTCGCCCCTTCGCCGACCGGCTACCTCCATATCGGCGGCGCGCGCACGGCGCTGTTCAACTGGCTGTTCGCCCGCCACCACGGCGGCAAATATCTGCTTCGCATCGAAGACACCGACCGTGCCCGCTCGACCGACGCCGCTATTGCTGCGATCCATGACGGGCTCGACTGGCTGGGCCTGGGCGGCGATGAGCTGGCGGTGATGCAGTTCGCCCGGTCGGATCGCCACGCCGAAGTGGCGGCGCAACTGCTCGAAGCCGGCCATGCCTATCGCTGCTACCTCAGCTCCGAGGAACTCGCCGCGCGCCGCGCCAAGGCTCAGGAGGAACGCCGCCCGTTCCGCATCGACAGCGAATGGCGCGACGCCGATCCGGCCACGGCCCCGGCGAACACCCCCTCGGTCGTGCGGATCAAGGCCCCCCGGGACGGCGAGACCGCCATCGACGACCTCGTCCAGGGCCGGGTCACGGTCAGCAATGCCGAACTCGACGATTTCGTCCTGCTGCGCTCGGACGGCACGCCCACCTATATGCTCGCGGTAGTGGTCGATGATCACGACATGGGCATCACCCATGTGATCCGCGGTGACGATCACCTCAACAACGCCTTCCGCCAGCTGGCGATAATCCGGGGAATGGGTTGGCCGGAGCCGGAATACGCTCATGTGCCGCTGATCCATGGGCCGGATGGGGCCAAGCTTTCCAAGCGCCACGGTGCGCTGGGCGTCGATGCCTATCGCGACGAGATGGGCATCCTGCCTGAGGCATTGTTCAACTATCTCCTGCGGCTCGGCTGGGGCCACGGCGACGACGAATTCATCGCCCGCGAGCAGGCGGTGGAGTGGTTCGATATCGCCCATGTCGGCAAGAGTCCGGCGCGCTTCGACCTCGCCAAGCTGCTCAATCTCAACGGGCATTATCTGCGCGAAGCGGACGATGCGCGGCTTGCCGGCCTGGTCGCGGCAAAGCTGCCGGGCAGTGCCGACGTCGCTCTGCTCACCGAAGCCATGCCGGTGCTGAAGGTCCGGGCCAGGGACGCGAACGAGCTCGCCCAGGGCGCCGCGTTCCTGTTCGCGCAGCGCCCGCTCGCGCTCGACGAGAAGGCCGCAGCTCTGCTCACGCCCGAAGCGCGGGACATTCTCAAGCAAATTCACATCCGTCTTGGCGATGAAAACGTCTGGACAAGCGAGGGTCTGGAAGTAAGGCTCAAGGCTCTGGGGGAGGAACTTGGGCTAGGCCTCGGCAAGCTCGCCCAGCCGCTGCGGGCGGCCCTGACCGGGCAAACAACCTCGCCGGGAATTTTCGATGTTCTGGTTCTGCTCGGGCGGGACGAGAGCCTCGCGCGGATCGCCGGCCAGGTCAGCACCGCTTCGGCGCAACAGGTTTGAAGGAGGTAACAAGGTGGGTGATCAAGCGAAACTGAACATCGGCGGCAAGGACGTCGCCTACCCGGTCATTTCCGGCAGCATCGGGCCGGATGTCGTCGATATCCGCAAGCTCTATGCGGACACCGGCACGTTCACCTTCGATCCGGGTTTCACTTCGACGGCCGCCTGCGAAAGCGCCATCACCTATATCGACGGCGAAGAAGGCGTGCTGCTGCACCGCGGCTATGCGATCGGCCAGCTGGCCGAGCATTCCAGCTTCATGGAAGTCTGCTATCTCCTGCTCAATGGCGAGTTGCCGGAAAAGGACGTGCTCGAGAATTTCTCCACCACGATCAGCCGCCACACCATGCTGCACGAGCAGCTGCGCCAGTTCTATCAGGGCTTCCGCCGCGACGCCCATCCGATGGCGATCATGTGCGGCGTGGTTGGCGCACTTTCGGCGTTCTATCACGATTCGACCGACATCGCCGATCCCGATCACCGCAAAATCAGCTCGCACCGGCTGATCGCCAAGATGCCGACGATCGCGGCGATGGCTTACAAATATTCGATCGGACAGCCCTTCGTCTATCCGGACAACTCGCTGTCCTATACCGGCAATTTCATGCGCATGACGTTCGGCGTGCCGGCCGAGCCCTACGATCTGCACCCGGCGGTGGAAAAGGCGATGGACCGGATTTTCATCCTCCACGCCGATCACGAACAGAACGCCTCGACCTCGACCGTGCGCCTCGCCGGTTCTTCGGGCGCCAATCCCTTCGCCTGCATCGCGGCGGGCATCGCCTGCCTGTGGGGGCCGGCGCATGGCGGCGCCAACGAGGCGGCGCTCAACATGCTGCACGAGATCGGCACGGTGGACAAAATCCCGGAATACATAGCCCGCGCCAAGGACAAGAACGATCCGTTCCGCCTGATGGGCTTCGGCCACCGCGTATACAAGAACTACGATCCGCGCGCGGCGGTGATGCAGAAGACCGTGCGCGAGGTGTTCGATGCGCTGAAGGTCAAGGATCCGGTGTTCGATGTCGCGCTGGAGCTTGAGCACATGGCGCTCAACGATCCCTATTTCATCGACAAGAAGCTGTTCCCCAACGTCGATTTCTACTCGGGCATCATCCTTTCGGCGATCGGCTTTCCGACCACCATGTTCACCGCGCTGTTCGCGCTCGCCCGCACCGTCGGCTGGGTGGCGCAGTACAACGAGATGATCTCCGATCCGCACCAGAAGATCGGTCGCCCGCGCCAACTCTATACCGGTGCGCCGCAGCGCGAATATGTGCCGGTGGGCAAGCGCTAAGCAGCAATACAGCTACTTCGCGAAGCCTTGCTGGCGATCGGGCTAACCCGCCGCCGCCGTTGAAAAATCGCGCGGCAAGTCGAGGATGAAACGGGCGCCCTGCCCCGGCGAGCTCTCGACCGAGAGTTCGCCGCCCATCGCGCGCGCGAGACGCCGCGAGATGTAGAGACCCAGCCCGGAGCCGCCATCGCCGCTGCGGCCGAGCCGTTCGAATTTCCCGAAGACTTTCGCCTGGTCCGCAGCCGACAGGCCCGGACCCTGATCCGCGACAACCAGCCGCGCCTTTCCGGCCTCTTCCTCCAGCCGGATCCAGACCTGCGAATTGGCCGGGGAATAGCGCACCGCATTGCCGATGAGATTGAGCAGGATCTGCAGCACCCGGCGAAACTCGGCGATCGCGGGCAAGGCCTCGCCCGCTTGCGGCGCGACCAGGACAATGCCGTGCTCCCGCGCGCGAACCCCCAGGATGCCGGCCGCCCGGCGCGCGACATCGCCGAGGTCGATGCGGTCCGGGGCGGCTTGGAACTCATCCGAACTCGACCACTTCGAGGTCTGACAGATCGTCGAGCAGCGCAAGCAGGTGCTGGCCTGCAGCGGCAATATCGGCGGCATAGTCGCTGTATTCGTCGGCCAGCGGTCCCGCGAGCCGGGTGCGGATAGTCTCCGCATTGGCGATGATCCGGGCAATCGGCTGGCGCAGCACCGGCGCGACATCGCGCCCGATGACGCCCTGGGCGCCGTGCACCTCGGCAGGCTCCGCGCTTGCCTGCTGCTGCCGCCGCCGGGGCATGGCCAGCGGTTCGTCCGATGTCAGGCAAAGCTCGAAGCCGACCGGTTCGGCGCCGTGGAGCACCCGCGGAAACAGGCTCACCCGCCAGGCGCGCGGCGAGACGGAGGTGCTTACCTGCGCCCCATCGAGCAGGCGCCAATGGATCGGTTGCTGGTGGCTGCTCCCCTCGATTTCGACGAAATCGGTCCACGGCCGGCCGATCCCCGCCGCCATCTCCGCTGCCAGCTCGCGCAGGTCCGGAGCGGTGGCTGCGACGGCGAGCAGGCGCTGACCGGCATCGAGAATTGCCGTCAGTTCGGCAAGATGCCGGTCGATACTGGCGCGCCGCGCCTGAATTGCTTCGATATCGTCCGGCGGCAGCGGCCGCGCATGCCAGTTGCGCAAGGTGATCTCGCAGCCAGCCTCGCCGTCCTGCCGGGGTTCAACCTCGACCCAGGCCGTGACCGTCTCCGACGCGGATTGAGCGACGATCGAACGCGCCAGCTTGAGCTCGTAGCGCCGCGCCTTGCGCACCGCTTCGAGCAAGGCGGGGACAGCGATCACGCCGGGCAGTGCGCCGCCGCAATCGAGCTGGAGCGCGGCGATCGGATCGTCGGCGGTCACCAGCCAGTCGCTGCCATCGCTCACTGCCCGGGCCAGGGCAGTCCCATGCGCGGCCATGGTCAACTTCTGTCTGGCAGGCTGGCCCCGGCAAGCAGGGCGGCGGCGCGATCGGGGTCGATCCGGTCAAAGCCCTCGGGAAGCTCGACATCCGGGTGAAAGGCGAGAAATTGCTCGACCACCGGCTGATGCTTGAGACCCGTCGCCCGCAGGGCAAGCGCAAGCCTGGCGAGATGGTGCTCGCCGGTCGCAAGCACCGCCAGGTCGCGGTCTTGCCCGGAGGCCAGCGCCAGCGCCGTCAGAAATATCCCGGCTCCGGCATCGCCGACTGCAAGAGCCGCGCCGGCGCTGCCTCCCAGTCCGGCAACCAGCCTTGACATCAGGCCCAGGCGGCTGCTGCTTTCGTCGAAGCGCGATCGAATGGCGGTTTCAGCCGCCTCAGCCTGACTGCCCGCATCGGCGCCTGCCAGCGTACGCATCGCCTGCAGGACGCCGTGCAGGAGATCGCCGGGCAGTTCGGTCAGCGGAAGCTTCATTCTGCGCTGGGATTGGCAGAACCGGGCCTGCGCCGCCATCAACTTCATCGCGAGCGCGGAGGTGCCGGGATCCGGCGAAGCCATCAGCGATTGCAGCAGCGGCGAAAGCACCGGATCGATAGCGAGCCGGGAGTGCAACCGCCGGGTAATCTGCCATTCGATCGCAAGCGCATGGATATGGCCCAGAAATGCCGGATTGGCGACGATTGCGGCGGTCAGCGCGTCGATTTCGGCGCCTTCGTGCTCGCCTCTCCCAGTCTCTCCCGCGAGCATCGCAAGTTCGTCGAGCAGCTGTGCGGCGACATCGCCGGCCATGCCGCGAACCCCTGCGACGACCTCGTCGGAAAATACCGAATTCTCGCCATTATCGAGCAGATGATGGAGAATCGGGACAAATGTCGCCATTGCGGCATCGCCCGCAGCGAGTTCGTCGCGCAGGACAGTTTCAGCGGAATCCGCCGAATGAGGATGTGCGCCAGCTTCCATAATCTCCCGATCTAGCGTGGCATGGTTAAACTCGCGTTAGCTGCACCTTGGCGGCGGGCCAAAGAATTCCGGTGAGGGCCATGACTGCCGCCAGCACCGCCACCGTCAGGTTCAACACCCCCGCCCCGGCAGCGAACGCCAGCAACAGCGCCAGCAGCGACCGGTCGGCGAACCAGCCCGACCAGCCCCGGTCGATTACCCGCGGCACCAGGCGGAGCAGCGACAGCAGCATCAAGGGCGCAAACGCCCGCTGCCACAGCGGCAATGCCGCAATGGCGGAAACGCTGGTCGTCAGAATGATTATCAGGGTCAGATCGAGAAGCCAGCCAAACACCGCCTCGCGAGGCCAGCCAGGCGCGGCAAGCGCCAGCGAGCGCTGCTCCACGCGCCTCACCAAACCTGCGGCACGGCGCACGATCCAGACGATGGCGCACAGGAACAGCGCCGACGTTGTAAAGCCGAACCAACCCGCGCCGCCGGCAATCAGGACGAGCGCGCCTGCCAGCGCCGCCAGCGCATTGCCGCCGCTGCCGGCGTGGAGGATCGCCGGTCCGAACAGTTTCACACCAAGGCGGGCAAGCACGGAACCCGGCGTCAGCGGCTCGCCGTCGTCGAGATAGAGTCCGATCCAGCCGCTCTCCGTGGCATGCGCTTCCGCCTCGTCGCGCACGATCGTCCAGCGCAGGCCGTCGCGGATCTCGGCGGGCAGCGACCGCTGGGGCACGCCGGCCTGAAGCGCTATCCGCGTCAGTGCCGAGACGACGTCGCAATCGGCGGGAAGTTCGCTCAAACGCTCGACCAATCGCCCGGGAATCCGCATCAGGCCAGCCGCTGCAAGGTTGCCGTCGATCCGCTCGAAACCTGCGGCCACGCCGGCTTCGACCGGCTGCACCAGAACCGCATTGCTGCTGCCGAGCAGATCCAGCGCAGCTTCGGGCAAAGCCAGCAAGCCGTCGGCGAACACCAGGATTTCATCGGTCGCCGTGACCAGGCCGGCCAGACCATGGACCGAGGAAATGCAATGGAACCGGGCGCCGGCGGCCTCGACATCGTGCTGCAGCCCGACCAGATCGGGGGTCATGGCTTGCGCCAGACAAATCACCCGCTGGCAATCGAAAGCACGGGCCAGCGCGAACTGATGCCGCGCCACCGTGCCCGATCCGATCTTCAGGAAGGCGCGCGGTAGCGAAATGCCCTGAATTGCGGGCTCGATCATCGATAGCAATGCAATGCGCAGCGCGCTTCTCCCCAAACCAGGAGGGAAGTCTTAGTGCCAGCGGCAGCCTGTGCCAAGCAGGCGCAATTCCTTGTCGGTCAGGCTGCGCCGAATTCGTCGAGATAGGCCTGCAGGCGCCGCACCACGCGCGGCTCTCCAGGCGCGGCTTCGAGGGCCTGCTCCGCCAGGTCGAGCAGATCGCCGGCATGAAAGCTTGCAGCGAGGCCCTTCAGGCGCATCGCCGCGACCTGCCAGTTGCCATCGCAGCGCGAGCGGCGCAGCAGATCGACCTGGCGCGCGAGACTGTCGGTAAACGCCTTGCGCAGCTCCGCAAGCAGCACGGGGTCGTCCCCGGCGGCTGCCGCCAGCGTCGCGTCCAGTGCTCCTGATTCATAGGCCATGGCAACTCAACTAGTCGCATATCGTTAATCCGGGGTTTATCCTGTGGGAAAACATGGTAAACATTCTTTCATGAATGGGGGAAATCGAGTTATCGCCATCGATCCCGGCGCCCAGGAGGCGGCCGGCGACGCGTTTTTGCTGACCGAAGAGGTCGCAGTTCCCGTCCTCGATCTGGAGCCATGGGAAGCTGCGGAAGTGGCCGAATCGCCTGCTTCCCGGCGCGAGAGCCGCGCCGCGCCGCTTCTGGCGATCGCCGCTGCGGCGGGGTGGACCGGGCTGTTCGCCTGGTCCAAGCTTCCGGCAGCAATTGCCGGCGCGCCGCTGGAGCAGTGGGTCGGCTGGATTGGCGAATGGGCCGTGCCGGTCGCCCTGATTTGCGTGGTCTGGCTGCTGGTCATGCGCAACAGCAAGCGCGAAGCTGCGCGCTTCGGCGATGCCGCGCGGCTGCTGGCCGATGAATCGAGCAGGCTCGAAGCACGGCTCAACACCGTCAATAGCGAGCTCAGCCTGGCGCGCGACTTTATCGCCGCGCAGGCGCGCGATCTCGATTCGCTCGGCCGGGTGGCGACCGAGCGCCTGACCCAGAGCGCCGACCGCCTGCAATTGCTGATCCAGGCGAACAGCGCCCAGATCGATTCGATCGGCAGCGTCAGCGAAGCCGCGCTCGACAATATGGAGAAGCTGCGCGGGCAATTGCCGGTGATCGCCAATTCGGCCCGCGATGTGACCAACAACATCGGCAACGCCGGCCGCACCGCCCATGCCCAGTTGCAGGAGATGATCAACGGCTTCAAGCGGCTCAACGAATTCGGCCAGGCCAGCGAACGCCAGGTCGAATCGATGCGCGAGCTGGTCGGCACGACGCTGGAGGAGCTCAACACCCAGACAACGCAGATCGAAGAAACCGCCGAGCGGCGCTTCGCCAGCATTCTCGAAAAGGGCGGCGAGTTCCGTGGCCATCTGGATAGCTACGAAACCGAAGCGCTTGCGGCGCTGCGCGCCAGATCGGAAGCGCTGGCGGGCGAGATCGAACGAAGCCGGGGCAAGCTCGATGCGCAGGAAGCGCAGAGCCTGGCATCGCTGTCCGGCCGGATGGAACTCGCTGCGCAACGAATGGGACGCGGCGGCGGGCAATCTGGATACGCGGGAACAGGAAAGGCTGGCCGCGCTGTCCAGCCGGATGGAAGCGATGCGGGTCGAGTGCGAATTGGTCTCGGGCAAAATCGATGCGCAGGAAAACGAGCGGCTGTCCGCCCTTACGGGCAGGATGGAAGTGCTGCGCGCCGAATCGGAAGCCATGTCGGGCAAACTCCGGGTCAGCGAAACCGCAGCGCTGGAAAGCTTCAGGCATCATATCGGCCAATTCGACGAAGCCATCGCCGTGCGCCAGCAGCGCTGTGAGGAAAATGCGCAAGTCCTTGCCGGGCATGGCGAATCGATCGCCAGACAGATGTCGGGACTGGAACAGCGGATTGCCGAAGCGGCGGAGCATGCGAACGAGGCCGAAGCGAAGCTGGGCAAGAGTGCGCAGAATCTCGCCGCCCGGCTGACCGCCGGACGCGAAGCGCTCGCTGGTGCCGAAGGCGAGATTGCGTCGCTGACCGAAGCGAGCTTCAGATTGCTGGAACTGATCCAGGCCGGATCGCAGCACAGCCGCGACGCCATTCCGGCCGCCCTGGCCGAAGCCGAGGCAAGCCTGCAATCGGTCGAGAACCGGGTCCGCTCGCTGCAAGGCGCGGCGGGGGACATTTCCGGCATGGGACAGCAGCTTGAAAAGCAGCTGCAGGATTCGCATGCCGGAATTTCAGCGGCATCGATCCAGCTCGAAGCATTGCACGACCGGCTGGGCGAACGCAGCGGAGAGTATGGCGAAACGCTGGAACGGCTGCGCCAGTCGCTCGAAGCGATCGAAGCGCGCAGCGACACCCTCTCGGTTCGCGCCCAGGCCGAGCTGACTGCGGCGATCGAGCAGCTTACGCAATCGGCGGCAGGCGCCGTGTCCGGGATCGAAGGCGACAGCACCGCAGCAATTGCCCGGATCGCCGAGCGCCTCGGCGACGCCAGCAAGGCGGTGATCGACAAGATCGTCGAGCAACGCACCGCAGAATTCGCCGGTCAGCTGGAGCAAGGCGCAACCCGCGCTGCCGAGGTCAGCCGCGCCGCCGCGATGCAGATGCGCGACCAGCTGTCGGCAGTCAACGAATTGACCGGCAATCTCGAACGCCGCGTCGCGCATGCGCGGGAACGCGCGGAAGAGCAGGTCGATAACGACTTCTCGCGCCGCGTCGCACTGATTACCGAAGCGCTCAATTCGAACTCCATCGATATCGCCCGCGCGATCGACAGCGAAGTCAGCGACACCGCCTGGGCGTCCTACCTCAAGGGCGACCGCGGCATCTTCACCCGCCGCGCGGTCAGTCTGATCGAAAGCGGCGAGGCCAAGGGCATCGTTCAGGTTTATGAGAGCGACAAGGGCTTCCGCGATCAGGTTAACCGCTACATCCACGATTTCGAGGCGATGTTGCGGCAGATCCTCTCGACCCGCGACGGCAATGCCCTGGGGGTGACCTTGCTGTCATCCGATATGGGCAAGCTCTACGTCGCGCTGGCCCAGGCGATCGAGCGGCTGCGGACTTAGCGCGAACCGTCGTAATTGGGCGGCCCCTGCATCAACTGCAAATCGTCCGCGCCGACCCAGCCGTTGACGTAGTTCAGATAATACAGCCCGAACAACAGCAGCGACAGCAATGTCGCGCGCAGGGCGATGCGCTTGGGGCGGAAATTGGCCGGGGCGCTGTCGGCCTGGCCGGGAACCTTCTCGATCCCGGCTTCATCGTGGGTGCGCACCCCGAAGGGCAAGACGAGAAAGGCGCTCATCACCCAGAACAGGAAGTAGATCGCGAGCATCGATGGCCAGCCCATGGCTCTATCCCTCCAGCACGATAACCTGGACCTGCGGCTTCTTGCCCGACCAGCGCTGCGCCGCTCGCCTTGCGGCGAGGCGGGCGGCCTCTTTCACTTCGTCGCGGTCCTTGCGCTTGGCGCCCTTGAGCTTGGCCAGTGCCGTCTCGACGTCGCCCTCGGCCTCCTCGACGGAAGGCCTCGTAATCTTCCTCCAGCGGCAGCCCCACACCTTCGACCCGCGCCCGGCCATTGGCATCGACCACGACCGTCAGCAGGCCATTGTGAGCAAGCCGCCGCCGCATCACCATCGCCATGCCGTCGGCAGGCGCGATGATGTCGCCGTCCAGCACCAGCCGCCCATTGCGCACCTCGCCGAACTTGCCGGGCTTGCCGGGCGCGAGGCGCACGAGATCGCCGTTCTTCTGGAACACCGCCTGCTTGATCCCGCTGGCCTTGCCCGAGCCGCGCCTGTTCGCGCATGTGGCGGATCTCGCCATGCACCGGGACGAGTATCTCCGGCCTGATCCAGCCATAGAGCGCCTGGAGTTCCGGTCGCCCGGGATGGCCCGAAACATGGATCGGACTCTGCCTTCCGCTGACCAGGACGATGCCATTCAGCGCCAGCTTGTTCTGGATCGCCCCGATCGCAATTTCATTGCCGGGAATCTCGCGGCTGGAGAACAGCACGACATCGCCCTCTTCCAGCCCGATCTGGTGGTTGCCTTCGGCAATGCGGGCCAACGCCGCGCGGGGTTCGCCCTGCCCGCCGGTGGCGACGATCATCACCTCGCCGCGCGGCAGCTTCATCGCCGTTTCGAAGTCGATGATTTCGGGGAAATCCTTGAGATAGCCGCTGGCCTTCGCCGTGCTGATGATCCGGTCGAGCGAACGCCCGGCGACGCAGAGCCTGCGCTTGTTGGCCCTGGCCACCTCGCCCAGCGTCTGCAGTCGCGCGACATTGGAGGCGAAAGTGGTGACCAGCACGCGCTTGCCCTTGTGCCTGGCCACTTCCGCCATCAGCCCGCGCAGCACCCCGCCCTCGGAGCCCGAAGCCTCCGGATTGAACACATTGGTCGAATTGCAGACCAGCGCCAGCACGCCCTCGTCGCCGATCTTGGTCAGCTCTCCCTCGGTGGCGGGTACGCCGATCAGCGGCTCGTCGTCGAGCTTCCAGTCGCCGGTGTGGAAGATATTGCCATAGGGCGTGTCGATCAGCAGCGCATTGCCCTCGGCGATCGAATGCGCGAGCGGCACGTAGCGGATGCCGAACTTGCCGATCTCGAAGCGGTCGAGGTGATCGACGATGCGCAGATCGACATCGCGGGCGATCCCGGCCTCATCCAGCTTGGCCTGCACCAGCCGGGCGGTGAACGGCGTCGCATAGAGCGGCACGCCAAGATCGGCGGCGAAATAGGGCACCGCGCCGATGTGATCCTCATGCGCATGGGTCAGCACCACGCCGAGCAGATCCTTGCGCCGTTCCTCGATGAAATCGAGATCGGCGAAGACCAGTTCGACCCCCGGATAATCGCCGCTGCCGCTGAAGGTCATGCCCAGATCGACCATCAGCCACTTGCCGTCGCAGCCATAGAGATTGACGTTCATGCCAATCTCGCCCGATCCGCCGAGCGCGCAGAAGACCAGCTCTTTTCCGGGTTTCACTTGGCGGTTGCCCTCTCGGCGAGGATTGCCAGCCCATCCAGCGTCAGCTCGGAATCGACCGCGTCGAAAATATCGGTCGCCTCGTCGAACAGCACCGCCAGCCCGCCGGTGGCGATCACCTTGGCGGGGCGGCCGATCTCGGCGCGCATGCGGGCGATCAGCCCTTCCATCATCGCGACATAGCCCCAGAATACCCCGATCAGCATCTGATCCTCGGTATTGGTGCCGATCACGCTGGTCGATTTCGGCGCTTCGATGGCGATGCGCGGCAGCTTGGCGGTGTTGCCGACCAGCGCATCGAGCGACAGGTTGATCCCTGGCGCGATGATGCCGCCCTTGTAGGCGCCGTTGAAATCGATGGCGTCGAGCGTGGTCGCGGTGCCGAAATCGACGACGATCAGGTCGCCCGGATATTTGGCATGCGCCGCCACTGCGTTGACCGCGCGGTCGGCGCCCAGCGAGCGCGGATCGGGCACGTCGATATCGATATGATAGCTGGCGGCGCCTTCGCCGGCGATCAGCGGCTCGATGTTGAAATAATTCTTCGCCAGCACCTCGATATTGTGCAGCGCGCGCGGGACGACCGTGGAGACGATGATCTGCTTGATCTTCTTGCGATCGATCCCCCGGATCGAGAGCAGCTGCATCAGCCAGACGGCATATTCGTCGCCGGTGCGGCGCGGATCGGTGGCGATCCGCCAGCGCGCCTTGATCTTGCGGGCTTGCCCGTTCATTGGCGTAGACCGCGAAAACGACATTGGTATTGCCGGCATCGATAGCGAGCAGCATGGGCGAAAAATCCGTTACGGTGCGGCGAAACGGACTTCGCCAGCGTGGATGGTTTGCCTCGTGCCGTCTGCAAGCCGCAAGAGCAAGGCCCCATCGGGGGATAGGCCCGCAAATGTGCCGGTCAGGGGTGTCGCGCCGGGCTCGCCGGTGCTGAGCGGCGTGCCGACCGGGTGCGCGGCGGCGAGCCAGCGGGCGATGATCGGCTCAAGCCCGTAATTGCGCCAGCGGGAGAGTTCGAGATCGAACTGGCGGGCGAGATCGGCGGCGAAGGCGTTGCGGGCGGGCGCTGGGCCGAATTGCGCGAGGGCGATGGTCTCGCGATCCGGCAGTTGCGGCGCGGCGGCGAGGTTTACGCCGACCCCGACGATCACCGCTTCGCCTTCGCGCTCCAGCAGGATGCCGGCGAGCTTGGCCTGGCCGATCATGAGGTCGTTGGGCCATTTGAGCGTAGCGCGGTTCGGCGGCGGCAGGTGATGGGCGACCGCCTCATGCACCGCCAGCCCGGCGAGCAAAGCCAGCGTGCCGGGCGGCGGGTCGCCGAAGCGGATGTGGACCAGTGTCGAGCCCATGAAATTGCCCGCGCCGTCGAGCCACTCGCGCCCTGGCGGCCCCGCCCCCCGGTCTGGCGGTCGGCGACCAGCCAGTGGCCCTCGGGATGGGCTCGCCGGCGCGCAGGCGCGCGGCGAGGTCGGCGTTGGTGGAGCCGGTTTCGGGGATGAATTCGATCATCCTATCATACCCCGTTCATGTCGAGCGAAGTCGCGACACCGTGCACAACGCCTGGGTGTCTCCACTTCGCTCGGCACGAACGGGTTTGCTGATTGAGACCTCAAACCCCGCGAAACAGCGCCGCCGCCGCGCTGTTGGCGAAACCGCCCAGCCACACCGTCAGCAAATAGCCCGCCGGAGAAATCACCAGCGCGGAAACCGCCAGCAGCGCCTGATGGACCCAGTCGCTCTTGCCGGTGATCTTGCCCGCAGGCTCGTCGAAATAGATGATCTTGACGATCTTGATGTAGTAGAACGCGCCGATCACGCTGGCGGCGATGCCGATCGCGGCGAGCAGCACCAGATCCGCCTGCACCGCCGCCTGGAACACCACGAATTTGCCCCAGAAGCCGAACAGCGGCGGGATTCCGGCGAGGCTGAACATTATCATCGCGATGCACAGGCTCAGCACCTTGCGGTGGCGCGACAGGCCGGCCAGGTCGGCGATGTCCTCGACCGGATTGCCCGCCGCATCCTTCATCATCAGCACCGCGACAAAGCCGCCAACCGACATGGCGACATAGATCGCCAGATAGACCAGCATCGCCGAGGCGCCCTGCGGCGTCGCGGCGGCGAGGCCGATCAGCATGAAGCCGACATTGTTGATCGAACTATAGGCGAGCAGCCGCTTGATGTTCTGCTGGCCGATTGCGCCCAGCGCGCCGATGACGATCGAGGCCAGCGCGGCGAAGATGACGATCTGCTGCCAGGCTTGCGCCTGGGTGCCGAACGCGTCCAGCGCCACCCGCATGGTCAGCGCCAGCGCGGCGACCTTGGGCGCGGTGGCGAAGAAGGTGGTGACCGGGGTCGGCGCGCCTTCATAGACGTCGGGCGTCCACATGTGGAACGGCACCGCGCTGATCTTGAAGGCGAGGCCCGCCAGCACGAACGTCAGCCCGAACAGCGCGCCGGTGGCCAGATTGCCGTCCAGCGCGGCGCTGACCCCGGCGAAGCTGGTGGTGCCGGTGAAGCCATAGGTCAGGCTGATGCCGAACAGCAGGATGCCGCTGGCCAATGCGCCGAGCACGAAATATTTGAGCCCCGCCTCGGCCGAGCGGTCGTCGCTGCGCAGGAAGGCGGCGAGCACATAGGCGGCGAGCGAATTGAGTTCGAGACCGATGTAGAGCGCCATGAAGTCGGTCGCCGACACCATGATCCCCATGCCGACCACGGCGAACAGGATCAGGATCGGATATTCCGCCTTCATCGCCCGCACCCGGTCGAAGAAAGCCGGGGCGACCAATAGCGCCGCCCCGCCCGCCGCATAGATCAGCAATTTGGCGAAAGCGGCGAAGGCGTCGGCGGAAAGCTGGCCTTGAAAGGCCGAGGCATCCGCGCCCTTCGCTCCGGCGCACAGCACCGGCGCAACCATGAAGGCCGCCGCGGCGAAGGCGGCTACCGTGGCATAGGTGATCGACCGCGCATGCCGGTCGCCGCCCCAGGCGGCAACCAGCAGCAGGATCAGCCCGTAGACGCTCAGCAGTTCCTCGGGCGCAACCAGGCTCAGGGAACGCATCCAGTCCATCAGTGCGCCCCCCCATGCGCCGCAGCGTTTTCAGCCGGCTTCGGCTGGCCCAGCTTGAACTTGCTGTCGCCTTCCGGCTTGGCCCGGGCAATCCGGGCATCCAGCGCGGCGATATCCTGCCGCATCGGCGCGAGGAAGCTTTCGGGATAGACACCCATCCACAGCACCGCGATGGCGATCGGGGCCATCATCAGCCACTCGCGCGCATCGAGATCGGGCATCGCGGCGGCATCGGCGTTCTTCTGCTCGCCGAAGGCCACCCGGCGGTAGAGATAAAGCATATAGGCCGCGCCGAGGATCACGCCGGTGGCGCAGACCAGGGTGACCCAGGTCGAGACCTGATAGATGCCGATCAGCGCGAGGAACTCGCCGACGAAGCCGCTGGTGCCGGGCAGGCCGACCGAGGCCATGGTGAACAGCATGAAGAACAGCGAATATTGGGGCATGTTGATCGACAGCCCGCCGTAGCGGTCGATCTCGCGGGTGTGCAGCCGGTCGTAGATCACCCCGACCGCCATGAACAGCGCGCCCGAGACCAGCCCGTGGCTGAGCATGACGATCATCGCGCCTTCCAGCCCCTGCCGGTTGAAGGCGAACAGCCCGACGGTGACGATCGCCATGTGGGCGACCGAGGAATAGGCGATCAGCTTCTTCATGTCGTGCTGCACCAGCGCGACCAGCGAGGTATAGACCACCGCTACCATCGACAGCGCGAAGACCAGCCAGGCGAACTGGGCGGAAGCTTCCGGGAACATCGGCAGCGAGAAGCGGATGAAGCCATAGCCGCCCATCTTCAGCAGCACGCCGGCCAGGATCACCGAGCCGGCGGTCGGCGCCTGCACATGGGCATCGGGCAGCCAGGTATGCACCGGCCACATCGGCATCTTGACCGCGAAACTGGCGAAGAAGGCCAGCCACAGCCAGGTCTGCGCGGCGGGATCGAAATCGTATTCCATCAGCGTCGGGATGTCGGTGGTGCCCGCCTCATTGACCATCCACAGCATGGCGATCAGCATCAGCACCGAGCCGAGCAGGGTGTAGAGGAAGAATTTGTAGCTGGCGTAGATCCGGTTCGTCGCCGCCCCAGATGCCGATGATGAGATACATCGGGATCAGCCCGGCCTCGAAGAAGATGTAGAACAGGAACAAATCCTGCGCGGCGAAGACGCCGATCATCAGCGTCTCCATCAGCAGGAAGGCGGCCATATATTCGCCGACGCGCTTGTCGATCGAGTGCCAGCTGGCGCCGATGCAGATCGGCATGAGGAAGACGGTCAGCACGATCAGCATCAGCGCGATGCCGTCGATCCCCAGCGCCCAGCTGAACCCGGCGAACAGCGGCGCGCGCTCGGTAAATTGCCACTGCGCACCGCCGATGTCGTAATTGAGCCACAGCACGATGCCGAGCGCGAGGTCGATCAGCGTCGCCGCCAGCGCGATCTGCCGCGCGGCCGGAGCCTGGGCGAACAGGCAGGCGAGCGCTCCGATCAGCGGCACGAGCAGCATCAGAGTGAGAATGGGAAAGCCGCTCATCGTTCTATCCCACCATCACCCAGCTGATCGCGCCGACCAGCCCCAGCAGCATCACCAGCGCATAGGTATAGAGATAGCCGGTCTGCACTTTCTGCGCGGCGCGGCTGCCCTGCGCCACCAGCCAGGCCGCGCCGTCGGGGCCGAAGCGGTCGACGATGCCGACATCGCCCTGCTTCCAGAACAGCTTGCCGAGCCAGAACGCCGGGCGCACGAACAGGAAGTCGTAGAGCTCGTCGAAATACCATTTGTTGTAGGCGATGCGGTGGACCACCCCGGCCTGCGCAACGAAGCGCGCGGGGAAATCGGGCCTGCGGATATAGGCATACCAGGCAATGGCAAGGCCGGTCAGCATCACCGCGAAGGGCGACCATTTCACCCAGGTCGGCACCTCATGCATGGCGTGGACCAGATGCTCGTCGAAAGCGACGCTGCCCTTCCAGAACGCGCCGCCGCCGGCGCTGATGAAGCTGTGGTGGAACAGGAAACCCGCCAGCACCGCGCCCGCGCTCAGCACGCCCAGCGGGATCAGCATCGACAGCGGGCTTTCGTGCGGGTGATAGCCGGCAGTGCCGTCACCCTGGACATGATCGTGGCCGTGATCGTCGTGGCCGTGGCCGTGGCCGTCGTCATGGTCGTGCGCATCGTGCACGGCATGCTGGATATGCTCCGAACCCGCCCAGCGCGGCTTGCCCCAGAAGGTCAGGAACATCAGCCGCCAGCTGTAGAAGCTGGTCAGCAGCGCCGCAACGATGCCGCACCAGAAGGCGAACATGCCCAGCTCGCTGCCGCTGGCGAAGGCCGCCTCGAGGATTGCGTCCTTGGAATAGAACCCGGCGAAACCGAAGGCGCCGACAATGCCGACCCCGGTGATCGCCAGCGTTCCCGCCATCATCGCCCAGAAAGTCAGCGGGATCTTCTTTCTGAGGCCGCCATAGAACCGCATGTCCTGCTCGTGATGCATCGCGTGGATCACGCTGCCCGCGCCGAGGAACAGCAGCGCCTTGAAGAAGGCGTGGGTGAACAGATGGAACATCGCCGCGCCAGGCGCACCGACACCCGCCGCGAAGAACATGTAGCCCAGCTGCGAGCAGGTCGAATAGGCGACCACCCGCTTGATGTCCCACTGGCAGGTGCCCACCGTGGCGGCGAAGAAGCAGGTGGCGGCGCCGATGAAGGTGACGAAACCCAGCGCGGTGGCGCTGGTCTCGAACATCGGCGACAGGCGGCAGACCATGAACACGCCCGCCGTCACCATGGTCGCGGCGTGGATCAGCGCGGAGACCGGAGTCGGACCTTCCATCGCGTCGGGCAGCCAGGTGTGCAGGCCCAGCTGCGCCGATTTGCCCATCGCGCCGATGAACAGCAGGATGCACAGCACCGTCATCGTGTCGAAGCGATAGCCGAGGAAACCGATGGTCGAGCCCGCCATCGCCGGAGCGGCGGCGAGGATTTCCGGGATCGAGACGGTGTCGAACACCAGCCAGGTGCCGAAAATCCCCATCATGAAGCCGAGATCGCCGACCCGGTTGACGACGAAAGCCTTGATCGCGGCGGCGTTGGCGCTGGGCTTGCGGAACCAGAAGCCGATCAGCAGATAGGACGCCAGCCCCACCCCTTCCCAGCCGAAGAACATCTGCACCAGGTTCTCGGCGGTCACCAGCATCAGCATGGCGAAGGTGAACAGGCTGAGATAGGCGAAGAACCGCGGCTGATCCGGGTCCTCCTCCATATAGCCCCAGCTGTAGAGGTGGACGAAGGCCGAGACCGTGGTGATCACCACCAGCATCACCGCCGTCAGCGTATCGACCCGCAGCGCCCAGTCGATGTCCAGCGAGCCCGACTGCATCCAGCTCAGCACATGCACGACATGGGCCTCGCCGGTGCCGCCGACGAAGCCCAGGAAGATCGGCCAGCTCAGCAGGCAGGAGACGAACAGCGCGCCGGTGGTCAGCGACTTGGCGACGGTGTTGCCAAGCATGCGGTTGCCCAGCCCCGCGACAATCGCGGCCAGCAGCGGCAGGAAGACGATGAAGAGGATGGAATTCAACGACTTCACCCCTTCATCCGGTTGACATCGTCGACCGCGATCGTGCCGCGGCCGCGGAAGTAGATCACCAGGATCGCCAGGCCGATCGCCGCCTCGCCCGCCGCCACGGTCAGCACGAACATGGCGAAGACCTGGCCCGGTCAGATCGCCGAGGAAGCTGGAGAAGGCGACCAGATTGATGTTCACCGCCAGCAGGATCAGCTCGATCGCCATCAGGATGACGATGACGTTCTTGCGATTGAGGAAAATGCCCAGCACGCCCAGCACGAACAGGATCGAGCTGACGACGACATAATGTTCGATGCCGATCACAGCCGCACCCCCTCGCCCACGCCGGGCCGCGTATTCACCGTCGCATCGCCGGGCCGCCGCTGGTTCTGGCGCGAGACATCCTGCGGGCGGGTATCCTTGCGCTCGCGGTGGGTCAGCACGATCGCGCCGATCATCGCCACCAGCAGGATCAGCCCCGCCGCCTCGAACAGGAAGACATAGCGGCTGTAGAGCAGTCCGCCGATCGCCTCGATATTGCTCGCCCCCAGCGGCGTCGCGGCGCTGCCGTCGGGCGTGCCGAGCTGCAGCGCGCCGGCCTGATAGGCGCCGACGCCCAGCACCAGCTCGCCCAGCAGCACCAGCGCCAGCAGCATGCCCAGCGGGAAATTCCTGATGAATCCGGCGCGCAGTTCGGCGAAATCGATGTCGAGCATCATCACCACGAACAGGAACAGCACCGCCACCGCGCCGACATAGACGATCACCAGCAGCATGGCGATGAACTCGGCCCCGACCAGCACCATCAGGCCCGCAGCGTTGAAGAAGGCCATGATCAGCCACAGCACGCGAATGCACCGGATTGCGGGCGAGGATGGTGAAGGCGCCCGGAGGCGACCACCATGGCGGCGAAGAGATAGAAGGCGAGGACGTGGATCATGGCAAATCCTCCCCCTTGGGGGAGGGGGACCATCCGCAGGATGGTGGAGGGGCACCCTCGGCACGGCGCGACGCCGAGAGGTTACGCCATGCGGCCTGTGCCCCTCCACCAGCTTTGCTGGTCCCCCTCCCCGTTCCGGGGAGGATTTGCGTTGCGTTATCCCTCATCGCCCGCGCCCCTAACGATACGGCGCATCGGCTTCAAGGTTCGCGGCGATCGCCCGCTCCCACTTGTCCCCGTTCGCCAGCAGCTTGGCCTTGTCGTAGAGCAATTCCTCGCGCGTTTCGGTGGCATATTCGAAGTTCGGCCCTTCGACGATGGCATCGACCGGGCAGGCTTCCTGGCAGAAGCCGCAATAGATGCATTTGGTCATGTCGATGTCATAGCGCGTGGTGCGGCGGCTGCCGTCTTCGCGCGGTTCCGCCTCGATGGTGATCGCCTGCGCCGGGCATACCGCCTCGCACAGCTTGCAGGCAATGCAGCGCTCCTCGCCATTGGCATAGCGGCGCAGCGCATGCTCGCCGCGAAAGCGCGGGGAGAGCGGGTTCTTCTCGAACGGATAGTTGATCGTCGCCTTGGGCTTGAAGAAATACTTCAAGGTCAGCCAGTGGGCCTTGAGGAACTCCCACAGGGTGAAGCTCTTGATGAGGTGGGCGACGTTCATGCGGCATACCTTGTCAACATTAGGTAGCCGGAAACCAGCACCACAAACCCCAGCGAAACCGGCAGGAACACCTTCCAGCCCAGCCGCATCAGCTGGTCATAGCGGTAGCGTGGCACGGTCGCCTTGACCCAGCTGAACACGAAGAAGAAGAAACCGATTTTCAGGAACAACCAGATCCAGCCGGGCACGACATAGAGCGGCGCCCAGTCGAGCGGGGGCAGCCAGCCGCCGAAGAACAGCGTCGCGTTGAGCGCGCACATCAGCAGGACGTTGGCATATTCGCCGAGCCAGTAGGCGGCGAAGGCCATCGAGCTGTATTCGGTCTGGTAACCGGCGACCAGTTCGCTCTCCGCCTCGGTCAGATCGAACGGCGCGCGGGCGGTTTCGGCGAGGCTGGAGATCAGGAACATCACCCACATCGGGAACAGCAGCAGGTTGAAGGCATAGCCGTTGAGCAATGCCCAGCCCATGGCCGCGCTGGCCCTCGACGATGGTCTGGAGGTTGAAGCGACCCCGCCCACAGCACCACGCAGATCAGGATGAAGCCGATCGAGACCTCGTAGGAAATCATCTGCGCGGCGGCGCGCATCGCGCTGAAAAGAAGGGATATTTCGAGTTCGAGGCCCAGCCGGCCATGACCACGCCGTAAACCCCGAGGCTGCTGATCGCGAGGATATAGAGCAGCCCGACATTGATATCCGCCAGCACCGCGCCCGAATTGAACGGCACCACCGCCCAGGCCAGCAGCGCGACGGTGAAAGTGACGATCGGCGCGATCAGGAACAGGCCCTTGTTGGCGGCGCTCGGGACGATTGTTTCCTGGAGGAACACCTTGAGGCCATCGGCAAAGCTTTGCAGCAGGCCCCAGGGGCCGACCACATTCGGCCCGCGGCGCAGCGCCATGGCCGCCCAGATCTTGCGGTCGGCATAGATGATCATCGCCACGCTGAGCAGCAGCGGCAGCGCGATGAGGAGAATGCCCGCGATGGTGGCGAGGCCCCATGCCCAGTCGTGGGTCAGGCCCCAGCTTTGGAAGAGTTCTGTCATTGCCTAAATCCTCTCCGAGCTTGCTCGGGGAGGGGGACCGCGCGAAGCGTGGTGGAGGGGTGCGGCGTCGCAGACGCCGCTGGCGCGGCGGCCCCTCCGTCAGGCCCTTTGGGCCTGCCACCTCCCCGAGCAAGCTCGGAGAGGATTTGAGTGGAAGCCATCATTCCGCCGCCTCCGCATAGTCCTGCCCATGCAGCAGTTCAGCCGAGCAGCGCTGCATCGTCTCGCTGGCGCGGGCGATCGGGTTGGTGAGGTAGAAGTCCTTGACCGGATAGGCAACCACGCCCTTCGCCCCAGCCTTGCCCTTGGGCAGCTTCGCGCCGTAGTCCGCCAGCCCCTCGACGCCGAGCGCCGGAACCTCGGCAATCATCGCGCTGCGCAGTTGCTCGAAGCTGTCGAATCCGACCGAAACGCCCAGCGCATCGGCCAGCGCCCGCAGGATCGTCCAGTCCTCGCGGGCATCGCCCGGCGGGAACACCGCTTGCTCGCCGAACTGCACCCGGCCTTCGGTGTTGACGTAGGTCCCGGCCTTCTCGGTGAAGGCGGCGGCGGGCAGGATCACGTCGGCGGCATGGGCGCCCTTGTCGCCGTGATGGCCGATGTAAACCACTGTGGAACCGGCAAACTTCGCGTAATCCACTTCGTCCGCGCCCAACGCAAGCAGCAGCTTCGGCTTGGCCTTCACCAGGTCGGCGATGCCGCCCTTCTGGGCATAGCCGAGCATCAGCCCGCCCATCCGGGATGCTGCGAGATGCAGGGCATTGAAGCCGTTCCAGCCGTCTCGAACCAGCTTCCACTTGTCCGCCAGCGCCAAGGCAGGCGGGATCGCGCCCTTGGCGATTGCCCCGCCGCCGACGATGATCGCCGGGCGCTCCGCCTTGGCCATCGCGTCCGAAACCGCCTTGGGCAGCTTGTCCAGCACCGCCAGATCGTCGCCCAGCCAGGTCCCGCCGAAAGTGGTCTCCCACTGCGGCCCGACGAGGAACACCCTGGCCCCGTGCTTCACCGCCTTGCGCAGCCGGACATTGACCAGCGGCGCTTCGGTGCGGACATTGCTGCCGATGATCAGGATGGCGTCGGCGGTCTCGATCCCGCTGAAAGTGCTGTTGAAGTTCACCGCGGCGAGGCTGGAGGTGTCATAGTCCATCCCGGTCTGGCGGCCTTCGAGCAGGCTTGAGCCGAGCGCCCCGGCCAGCGCCTTCGCCGCGAACATCGTCTCGCAATCGACCATGTCGCCAGCCACAACCGCAACGCTGCTGCCCGGCTTTACCTTGGCGATTTCGGCGAATGCCTCGTCCCAACTCGTGGCAGCCAATGCGCCACCTTCGCGCCGCCAAGGGCGATCCAGCCGCCGCCTGGTCAGCCCATCGACCTGATAGCGCGCCTTGTCGGAGATCCACTCCTCGTTCACGTCGTCGTTGATGCGCGGCAGAATGCGCAGCACTTCGCGGCCGCGCTGAATCGATGCGGATGTTGGCCCCGCAGGCATCGGACACGTCGATACCCAGCGTCTTCTTCAGCTCCCACGGCCGCGCCTCGAAGGCATAGGGCTTGGAGGTCAGCGCGCCGACCGGGCACAGGTCGATGACATTGGCGCTCATCTCGTGGCTAACCGCCTTTTCGAGATAAGAAGTGATCTGCATGTCCTCGCCGCGATAGAGCGCGCCGATTTCGTCCACGCCGGCCACTTCCTCGGAGAAGCGCACGCAGCGGGTGCAATGGATGCAGCGGGTCATCGTCGTCTTGATCAGCGGACCCATGTATTTTTCGGTGACCGCGCGCTTGTTCTCGTCATAGCGCGACGGCCCCGCGCCCGTAGGCGACCGACTGGTCCTGCAAATCGCACTCGCCGCCCTGATCGCAGATCGGGCAATCGAGCGGGTGGTTGATCAGCAGGAACTCCATCACCCCTTCGCGCGCCTTGCGGACCATTTCGCTGTCGGTGCGGATCATCCTGGCCTTCGGCAGCGGGCAGCGCGCAAGCTGGCCTGCGGCTTGGGCGGCCCCGGCGCGACTTCGACCAGGCACATGCGGCAATTGCCGGCAATGCTCAGCCGCTCGTGATAGCAGAAGCGCGGGATTTCCTTGCCCGCAAGCTCGCAGGCCTGCAGCACGGTCGCGCCCTGCGGGACTTCGAGTTCGATGCCGTCGACGGTGAGTTTAGGCATCAGGTTCACCTGCCGCTTCCAAGCGCTTGCGACAGTCAGCCTCAGCACCTTGTATCAACTTAACCGCCGCTGCATCTGCAAATGATTTAGCCACTAAATCACGCACTGGCTTTTCATACGTACAATAGCTTGACATGAGCCCATTGTCTGCGTCGAGAAACATTGGACTCAATACATAGGCACGATGCTCTCGCATTTCGTACATTATAGCATGATCCCATTGAACACTCTCAGGTTCAGCCTGCAAAATTTGCTCCGATGCAACCAGCATTCTCTCCACAAACCACAGGTATTTTTCATCGCTCCTCAACACTTTGTGAAGGATAAACAAACGATCCGGAAGCTAACTTTGGGTTTTCCGATGCAAACTCAACAATATCCTTGCCAAGTTTCGTAAGCCTGCTGAATTCTCTGAGATTTCTGAGTTTCGGAGAAACTAAGATATAGTCCAAATCGCAGAATGAGGACTGCAATCACTTCTATCCAACGAAGTATGTCGAAACCAAATATATTTTTTGTCATTCCGCCGCCTCCCGCACCCATTCTCCGCAATCCGCCGCTCCAGCTCGGGCCGGAAGTGCCGGATCAGCCCCTGGATCGGCCAGGCCGCCGCATCGCCCAGCGCGCAAATCGTGTGGCCTTCGACCTGCTTGGTGACCTGCTGCAGCATGTCGATGTCGCCGACTTCGCCATCGCCCACCCGCAGGCGTTCCATCATCCGCCACATCCAGCCGGTGCCTTCGCGGCAGGGGGTGCACTGGCCGCAGACTTTCGTGCTTGTAGAAATACGAAAGCCGCGAGATGGCGCGGACGATGTCGGTGCTCTTGTCCATGACGATCACCGCCGCCGTGCCCAGGCCCGAGCCGACGGCTTTCAGCCCGTCGAAATCCATCGGCGCGTCCCAGATTTCGCTTGCAGGGACCAGCGGCACCGAGCTTCCGCCCGGGATCACCGCCAGCAGATTGTCCTTGCCGCCGCGAATGCCGCCGCAGTGCTTTTCGATCAGCTCGCTGAAGGGGATGCTCATTTCCTCTTCGACGACGCAGGGCTTGTTCGACATGGCCCGAAATCTGGAACAGCTTGGTGCCCTTGTTGCCCTCGCGCCCGAAGCTGGAGAACCACGCCGCGCCGCGCCGCATGATCGTCGGCGCGACCGCGATGCTCTCGACGTTGTTGACCGTCGTCGGGCAGCCATAGAGCCCTGCGCCTGCCGGGAATGGCGGTTTCAGGCGGGGCTGGCCCTTCTTGCCCTCGAGGCTTTCGATCATCGCGGTCTCTTCGCCGCAAATGTAAGCCCCCGCGCCGCGATGGACGAAGACGTCGAAATCGTAGCCGCTCTTGCAGGCGTTCTTGCCGATCAGCCCGGCGTCATAGGCCTCCTGCACGGCGGCGAACAGCGTCTCGGCCTCGCGGATATATTCGCCGCGAATGTAGATATAGGCCGCGCGCGCGCCCATCGCGAAGCCGGCGACCAGCGCGCCTTCGATCAGCTTGTGCGGATCGTGGCGGATGATCTCGCGGTCCTTGCAACTGCCGGGCTCGGACTCGTCGGCGTTGATGACCAGGAAGCCGGGCCGCGCCGGGTTGGGCTCCTTGGGCATGAAGCTCCACTTGAGCCCGGTCGGGAACCCCGCCCCGCCGCGCCCGCGCAGGTTGCTCGCCTTGATCTCGTCGACGATCTTGTCGCGGCCCAGGGCGAGGAGCTTCTTGGTGCCATCCCAATCGCCGCGCTTTTGCGCAGCCTTGAGGGTCCATGGCTGGTAGCCATAGAGGTTGGTGAAGATGCGGTCTTTGTCAGCGAGGCTCATGCTGTGCCTCCGCCAGAATGGTTCGCGCAGAGGACGCAGAGACAGAAAACCGCAGAGATCGCAAAGAGGTCGATGCGCGCCGCAGGCAGTCGCTGCGATGCAGCCACGCCAGATTGGATAAATCGGCTGCGCCGCAGACGGCAACATCTCTGCGGACTCTGCGCGACTTTTGCTTCGTCTGCGCCTCTGCGAGAAATACAAGGCCCATCACCACTCCCCCCGGTAATCGTGATTGGCCTTGACCATCTGCTTCAGCGTCGTCGGCCCGCCCAGCGGCTCGACCGTATGCCGCCCCTTGATCTGCGTGCCGGTCTTGGGCGTCTTGCCCGCGGCCAGCGCATCGAGCACCGCGTCCAGGCTCTCCGCCGTCAGGTCCTCGTAATTGTCGTCGTTGATCTGGACCATCGGCGCGGAGGCGCAGTTGCCCATGCATTCGACTTCGTTGAGCGTCCACAGCCCATCGTCGGTGGTGTGGCCCTTGGCATGCCGCGCGCCTTGCAGGCGGCGAACAAGTCGTCCGAGCCGCGCAGCATGCAGGGCGTGGTGCCGCAGACCTGCACGTGGAATCTGCCCGACCGGCACCAGATTATACATCATGTAGAAGCTGGCGACTTCGAGCACGCGGATCACCGGCATGTCGAGCTGCGCCGCGACATATTCCATCACCGGCAGCGGCAGCCAGCCTTGCGTATCGGTCTCCGCGCCGACCTGCCGCTGGGCGAGATCGAGCAGCGGCATCACCGCGCTGCGCTGGCGGCCAGGCGGATAGCGCGCGATGATTTGCGGCACGAGCTTGGCGTTGTCCTTCGACCAGGCGAACTTGCCCCAGCGCGCGCGCAGTTCCGGGCTATCGGGTTCGGGATGACGGTCAGCCATGTAAGATCCACCAAATCCTCCCGGCACGGGGAGGTGGCGCGCGGAGCGCGTGACGGCACAGGCGTTCAACCGCGCAGCGGCGCTTGCGCGAACCGCACCTGCCTCTCGAGCCACCCTGCGAGCGATCCCCCTCCCCGCGACGAGCTCCGGGGAGGATTTGATGAGTCGCAAGCCTCACCGCACAAACTCCACCCGGCTGCACAGCCCGCCCTCAAACGAATAAATCGCCACCACCTCGAACGGCTCCACCAAGGCCGAACCATCCGACGCAGGCCCGCGCGTCACATGCTCCCGGAACAGCACATAGTCCCCGATCGCCTGCGTTCGCGAATTTCCGCGCGGTTCTCCGGCCAGGTCTTGAACGCCGCCTTCAGCCCGGCCCGCGTCCCTTCGCGCCCCTCGCGCAGCACCGCGCCGCGATAGCTCGCCTCGCAGGCGTCCTCGGTCATCAGCGAGACATAGGCGTCGGCATCCTGCGCGTTGTAATGCGCGATCATCTGCTCGGCGATGGCGAGGTGGTCAGACATCATGTCTCAAGCCCGATGCCACTCACGCAGCAGCGTATGCGCAGCCTGCAATGCCGCGCCATCGAGCGATCGAATGCCAGCCCGCTGACAGCGCGACAGAATGCAATGCCGACCAGGTAGCAAGGGCCATGCCCACGATCAGAGGTTGCATCACCGGTCACACTCCCCGAACACGATATCCATCGCGCCCAGAATCGCCGTCGCATCGGGCAGCATGTGGCCCCGGCTCATGAAATCCATCGCCTGCAAGTGCGAAAACGCCGTCGGCCTGATCTTGCAGCGGTAGGGCTTGTTCGACCCGTCCGTCACCAGATAGACGCCGAACTCGCCCTTGGGGCTTTCGGTGGCGACATAGACTTCGCCCGCCGGAACGTGGAAGCCTTCGGTGTAGAGCTTGAAGTGGTGGATCAGCGCTTCCATCGAGCTTTTCATCTCGGCGCGCTTGGGGGGGACGACCTTGCGGTCATCGCTGGCCACCGGGCCTTCGGGCATTTCGGCGAGGCACTGCTTCATGATCCGCGCCGACTGGCGCACTTCCTCGACGCGGACCATGAAGCGGTCATAGCAATCGCCGCGCGTGCCCACCGGAACCTCGAAGTCCATTTTCGCATAGGCGTCGTAGGGCTGGCTCTTGCGCAGATCCCAGGCGATGCCGCTGCCCCGGATCATCGGGCCGGAGAAGCCCCAGCGCACCGCGTCGTCCTTGGAGATCGTGGCGATATCGACATTGCGCTGCTTGAAGATGCGGTTGTCGACCACCAGGCTCATCGCGTCGTCGAACAGGCGCGGCAGGCGGGTGTCGAGCCAGTCGGCGATGTCGGTCAGCAGCTTGAGCGGCACGTCCTGATGCACCCCGCCGGGGCGGAACCAGGCCATGTGCATGCGCGCGCCGGCGGCGCGCTCGAAGAAGTTGAGGCAATCCTCGCGGATTTCGAACAGCCACAGGTTCGGCGTCATCGCGCCGACGTCCATGACATGGCTGCCGAGGTTGAGCATGTGGTTGCAGATGCGGGTCAGCTCGGCGAACAGCACCCGCAGATATTGCGCGCGGATCGGGCACTTCGATGTTGAGCAGCTTCTCGATGGCGAGCACATAGGAGTGCTCCATCGCCAGCGGGCTGCAATAGTCCAGCCGGTCAAAATAGGGCAGCGCCTGGAGATAGGTCTTGTGCTCGATCAGCTTTTCGGTGCCGCGATGCAGCAGGCCGATATGCGGATCGATCCGCTCGATGATCTCGCCGTCAAGCTCCATCACCATGCGCAGCACGCCGTGCGCGGCGGGGTGCTGCGGGCCGAAGTTGATCGTGTAGTTGGAGATCACCTCGTCGCCGGTGGTGGGCGGCTGGTCGAGTTGCATGCTCATGCCCTGCCTCCACACAAAAAACCGGATAGGCTGAGCTTGTCGAAGCCCTGCCCTGCTTTCTTCAAGCGCAACGCTGAAAAGAAAAAGCAGCCCTTCGACAAGCTCAGGGTAGTCGGAGTTTGGAGGGAGGTCATTTCTTCGCTCCCTTGGGCTTCCCGGGCGAAGTGGCTTTTTTCGCCGGAGCCTTGGCCTTGGGAGCGGCCTTGACCGGAGCGGGTGCGGGCGCAGGAGCTAGCGCAGCAGGCGATTGCGCGGCCACCTTCTCGTCCCCCGGCAGCACATATTCCGCGCCTTCCCACGGCGACATGAAATCGAACTGCCGCAAGTCCTGCGCCAGCTCGACCGGCTCATAGACCACGCGTCCGGCTTCCTCGGAATAGCGCAGTTCCTGATAGCCGGTCAGCGGGAAGTCCTTGCGGAAGGGGTGGCCCTCGAAGCCATAGTCGGTGAGGATGCGGCGCAGGTCCGGGTTGCCGGCGAAGATCACCCCGAACATGTCGAAAACCTCGCGCTCGAGCCAGCCCGCGACCGGCCACAGCGTGGTGACGGTGGGCACCGGCGTGTTCTCGGCGGCGGTGACTTTTACGATGATGCGGTGGTTGCTGGTCAGGCGATTGCAGCATGTAGACCACTTCGAAGCGTTCGGCGCGCTCGGGGTAATCGACCCCGGCGATTTCCATCAGCTGCTGGTATTCGTGCTGATCGCGCAGGAGGCGCAGGGCGTCTTCGATGCTCTCGCGCACGACTGTCAGGATGACTTCGCCATGGGCTTCCGTGGCGGTGACGAGCATGGAGCCGAGCGCCTTGGACAGCGCATCGACGACGCCGATGCTGGAGGCGAATTTGGGGGCGGAGTGAACGACGCTCACCGCTCGATCGTCCCCACGCGGCGGATTTTGCGCTGCAGCTGCATCACGCCATAGAGCAAGGCCTCGGCAGTCGGCGGGCAGCCGGGGACATAGATATCCACCGGCACGATCCGGTCGCAGCCGCGCACGACGCTGTAGCTGTAGTGATAATAGCCGCCGCCATTGGCGCAGGAGCCCATCGAGATCACGTATTTCGGGTCGCTCATCTGGTCATAGACCTTGCGCAGCGCCGGGGCCATCTTGTTGCACAGCGTGCCCGCGACGATCATCACGTCGCTCTGCCGGGGACTGGCGCGCGGGGCGACGCCGAAGCGTTCCATGTCGTAACGCGGCATGTTGACGTGGATCATCTCGACCGCGCAGCAGGCGAGGCCGAAGGTCATCCACCACAGCGAGCCGGTGCGGGCCCACTGGAACAAATCCTCGGTGCTGGCGACGAGGAAGCCCTTGTCCTGAACCTGCGAATTGAGATCGAGGAAAAAGTCCTGATTGGGCGCAGTGCCCGGCGGGGGAGCAACGATGGCGTTCATTCCCAGTCCAACGCTCCCTTTTTCCACGCATAGGCGAGGCCGATGGCCAGTTCGAACAGGAAGATCATCATGGTGATCCAGCCCGCCCAGCCGGTCATGTCGAGCGACACCGCCCAGGGGAACAGGAAGGCGGCTTCCAGATCGAAAACGATAAACAGGATGGCGACGAGGTAGAAGCGCACGTCGAACTGGCTGCGCGGGTCCTCGAAGGCCGGAAAGCCGCATTCGTATTCGCTCAGCTTCTCGGCATTGGGCTTGTGCGCGCCGGTCAGCCGGGCGACGCCCATCGGCAGCAGCACGATCACGCTGGACAGCGCGACGGCGATGCCCAGGAAGATCAGGATCGGCAGATATTGCGACAGGTCCACCAAGGTGCTGACTCGCTTGCGATTGCGGTTGCCCCGCGCCCTAGTCTCAGCCAGTGAGGCGCGCAAGTGGGGTTTGGCCCTACCCCCGGCCAATGATCCACGGTCTTTGCACGATCACCGATGTTGCATTGCACTAGCCGCAGTGCAACATTGGGCGAATCGAGTTCTCGAATGCTACCCAGCCAGAAAGAATCGCATAGCATGGCCCATATCTCCGCCTCCGATCCGATCGTCGTCCTGTCCTATGCCCGCACCCCGATGGGCGGGCTTTCGGGCGTCTTCGCCGACGTATCGGCAACCGATCTCGGCGCGACCGCCGTCAAGGCCGCCGTCGAGCGCGCCGGGGTCGCGGGCGAGGATATCGAGCGGATTTACATGGGCTGCGTGCTGCCTGCCGGGCTCGGCCAGGCCCCTGCCCGACAGGCGGCGCTGAAGGCCGGACTGCCGCTGTCGGTCGAAGCGACGACGGTGAACAAGGTCTGCGGCTCGGGTATGCAGTCGGTGATCATGGGGGCCGAGGCGCTGGCCAGCGGCAGCATCGACATGGTCGTCGCCGGCGGCATGGAAAGCATGTCGGGCGCGCCCTATCTGCTCAAGAAGCACCGCAGCGGCGCGCGCGCCGGGCATGACACCGCCTATGACCACATGTTCCTCGACGGGCTGGAAGACGCCTATGACGGCGGCTCGATGGGCAGCTTCGCCCAGACCATCGCCGACGAATACCAGCTGACCCGCGAGGCGCAGGACGCCTATTCGATCGAATCGCTGCGCCGCGCCCAGGCCGCCATCGCCGACGGCGGTTTCGCCAGCGAGGTGGTGCCGGTGACCGTCAAGACCCGCGCCGGCGACGTGATGGTCGAAATCGACGAGCAGCCCGGCAAGGGCCGCCCCGACAAGATCCCGACGCTCAAGCCCGCCTTCGCCAAGGACGGCACGATCACCGCCGCCAGCTCCAGCTCGATATCGGACGGCGCGGCGGCTGTGGTGCTGACCCGCCAGAGTATCGCCGACGCCAAGGGTCTGACCCCGGTGGCCCGCGTTGTCGCGATTGCCGCCCATGCCCATCAGCCGCAGCGTTTCCCGACCACGCCGGTCGCAGCGATCGCCAAGCTGCTGGAGAAGGCCGGCTGGCAGCTCGGCGATGTCGATCTGTTCGAGATCAACGAAGCCTTCGCCTGCGTCGCCATGTTCGCGATGCACGACCTCGGCATTCCGCACGAGAAGATCAACGTCCACGGCGGCGCCACCGCGCTGGGCCATCCGATCGGCGCTTCGGGCACGCGCATCATCGCCACGCTGATCGGCGCGCTGAAGCACCGGGGCCTGAAACGCGGCGTCGCCTCGCTGTGCATCGGCGGCGGGGAGGCGACAGCGGTGGCGATCGAGCTGGTCTGACCGCTGCCGCATTGGGGCTTGGTCAGGATAACGACCGGGTGTAGGCAACCGTTTCCGGATCAACGGGAGAGGTGAATCATGCATACCAGAAGCTACATCGCCGCAGCGGCAATCGCAGTCCTGGCCCTGGCGGGCTGCAGCAAGCCCGCCCCTGCGCCCGAGCCGACCGAAAGCGCCGCTGCGCCGAGCGCCGCCGCCAGCTGGACGCCTGCACTTCCCGCTCCTGGCGACTACGAAGTGAGTTCGACCGACGGCAAGCCCATGGCCAAGGTGTCGATCGCGCCTGACTATGCCTATTCGCAGGTTCCCACCAAGGGGCTGACCGAGGCTGGCGTGGTCAAGCTGACCGACGGCAAGGTTTGCTTCGATCCGTCCGGCAAGGACAAGCCCACGCGCTGCTACACCGAAAGCGTGCGCGCGGCCGATGGCAGCTTCACCGCGACCGACGAAAAGGGTGTCGTCGAAAACGTGAAACCGGTGGCGAAATAGTCCGGTTCGGCAGGGGGAGCGTCACGGCTCCCCCGCCCCCCACAGGCGGTCCTGCTCGACAAAACCCAGCCGACCGTCGATATCCACCTGACACCAGCCGCGCAGGCAATCGCCCAGCTTGCCGGTTACCCCCGGCTCCAGCCGCCACAACAGCCGCGCAGCCGCCTCGCCCTTCTCGCGCATGTCGGCGGGGGCGTCGCCCTTGACGATGGCGCCGCGCTCGCGGGTCAGGAAGCGGGCGAGAATCCAGCCCTTGCCGCCGTCCGGATCCTCGACCAGCCGCCAGCCTTCCTTGAGCCGCAACACCCGCATCGGCAGCCGCTTGCGGTGATAGATCCAGGCGATCTTGTAATCCTCCGCCGGCCCGACCCGCATATTGACCTCGTCGACCCGCAGCGATGCCCAATATGGCACCTCGCCATTAGCGGCGCCGGCGGGGGTGGACAGGAGCAATGCGGCGGCGAGCGATGCAGCGAGAATCGAAATCCGGGGGAGGCGTGCCATGCCGCATCCTTAACGCCGCCTTCGCCGCAACATCAAGGCCGCTTGACCGCCCGCCCCGCCGGGCATAGCGCGGAACCAGCCATGCCCGTCGTCACCGATACCCCGCTGCCCCCGCGCTTCGCCGGCAAGCCCCGCGTCATAATCACCCGCCGCCTCCTGCCCCAGGTCGAGGCGCGCATGGCCGAGCTGTTCGACGCGGCGCCGAACCCCGCCGACCGGGCGATGTCGCGCGACGAACTCATAGCGGCGATGCGCGATGCCGACGTGCTGGTGCCCACGGTAACCGATCGCATCGACGCGGCGATGATCGAGGCGGCAGGCGACAGGTTGCGCATGATCGCCAATTTCGGCGCGGGCTACGAACATATCGACATCGCCGCCTGCCGCGCCCGCAAGATCGTCGTCACCAACACCCCTGGCGTCTTCACCGACGACACGGCGGACCTGGCCATGGCGCTGATCGTATCGGTGCCGCGCCGCCTGGCGGAAGGCGTGCGGATGCTCCAGACCGGCCAATGGCGCGGCTGGGGTCCCTCGGGACTGCTCGGCTACCGCCTTGGCGGCAAGGTGCTGGGGATTGTCGGCATGGGCCGGATCGGCCAGGCCGTCGCCCACCGCGCCCGGGCATTCGGGCTGGAGGTGGTCTATCACAACCGCAGCCGCCTGCCCGCCGCGCTGGAGAACATGCTCGGCGCGCGTTACGAAGCCGACCTGGAAGCGCTGATCGCCAACGCGGACATCGTCTCGCTGCATTGCCCGGCAAGCCCGGAAACCCGCGGTTTGCTGAACGCCAGGCGGATCGCCGCGATGAAGCCGGGCGCCTATGTGGTCAACACCGCGCGCGGCGATCTGATCGACGAGGCGGCGTTGATCGCGGCGCTGTCCAGCGGGCGTCTGGGCGGCGCCGGACTCGATGTCTTCGCCAACGAACCCGCAGTCGATCCGCGCCTGCTGGCCCTGCCCAATGTCGTCGCCATCCCGCATCTCGGCAGCGCCACGGTCGAAGGACGGGCGATGGCCGGCGAGCGGATCATCGCCAATATCCGTTTCTGGGCCGACGGCCACCGCCCGCCCGATCAGGTGATCGATGGCTGGGCATAAACCGCCGCAGCGCGCGAACTCGCGGGAATCGCAGCTTGTTTCCTGACTAAGGATTGTTCTACAACCCGCGCCGAGGAAGTCGCGGCGCCGATGCGCCCGTCGCAGGGGAGTATTCGATGCGCAAACTGTTCGCGCTGGCGCTGGCGGTGCCCGCAATCGCCATACCGGGCCTGGCGCTCGCGCAAGGCGCGGCTGCCGAAGCGGTGATCGATGCCGCCGATACCGGCGATACCGCCTGGGTGCTGATTTCCGCCGCGCTGGTGCTGATGATGGCCATGCCCGGCCTGACCCTGTTCTATGGCGGGCTGCTGCGCACCAAGAATGTGCTTTCGGTGGTCCTGCAATGCGGCGCGATCGCCGCGATCGCCTCGCTGCTGTGGATCGTCTGCGGCTACAGCTTCGCGTTCGGCGATGTCTCCAGCGGCTGGCTCGGCTCTGGCTCGTGGATGCTGGGCAATCTCGGCAATGTGCGCGACGGCTACGACGTGCCGGAAAGCGCCTTCGCCCTGTTCCAGCTGACTTTCGCTGCGATCACCCCCGGGCTGATGGCCGGCGCCTGGGTCGATCGCGCCCGCTTCGGCTGGGTGATCGCCTTCTGCGCGCTGTGGGGGCTGGTGGTCTATGCCCCCGTCGCCCACTGGGTCTGGGGCGGCGGCTGGCTGTCGAGCCAGTTCGGCACGCTGGATTTCGCCGGCGGCATAGTTGTCCATACCACCGCCGGCATTTCCGCGCTGGTTGTCGCCTTGCTGCTCGGCAAGCGCCAGGGCTTTCCCAAGACCCTGATGATGCCGCACAGCCCGGTGCTGGTGATGACCGGCGCCGCCTTGCTGTGGGTCGGCTGGTTCGGCTTCAACGGCGGCTCGGCGGTCGCGGCCAACGACGATGCCGCCTCCGCGATCATCAACACCCACACCGCCGCCTGCGCCGCCGCGCTGGTATGGCTGCTGATCGAGCGGTTTACCGTCGGCAAGCCGACCGGCATCGGTTTCGCCACCGGCGCAATCGCGGGACTGGCGACGATCACCCCGGCCGCAGGCTATGTCTCGCCCGGCTCGGCGATGCTGATCGGCATTATCGCCGCCTGTGTTTGCTACCCGATGATCCAGGTGGTGAAGCGCAAGCTGGAAGCCGACGATTCGCTCGACGTTTTCGCGGTGCACGGGGTCGGCGGCATGATCGGATCGCTGCTGCTGGCGGTGTTCATCTCGCCGATGTTCGGCGGCACCGGCTATGCCGAGGGCGCGAGCATGCTGACCCAGCTGGGCAGCCAGGCGGTGGGCGTGTTTGTCGTCGCCATCTGGTCGGGCATCGCCACCGCGCTGCTGGCGCTGGGCGTCTCGTTCCTGGTGCCGATGCGGGTCAGCGAGGACGAGGAGCGCGAGGGGCTGGACCTGTCGAGCCACGGCGAGCGCGGGTGGGAGTTCGATTGAGGCGGCCGCCGGGAAAGTCTCCCCGCCTAGAAGCGCCGCACTTTCCTGAACCGCCCGCGCCGGTCGCGCCGGTACGTCAGCCGACGCGGCCCTTTGCCGAGCACCTGCTGCAAGATCTGCCAGATCGCCATCGGCCATGACGGCGGGGGTATGGCTGGATTGTCGAAAGCGGCGTCCTCGGGTGCTTCGCTGGTGAGGAAGAACCGCAGCAACAGCAGCCCCGCAAAGGCGATGGCCAGCAGGACAAGCAGGCCTGCGATCAGGATCGTGACGGTTTGCATCGCTGGGCTATGCTTGACCCGAAGAGGTGTTGCCAGGAAGCCTGCCGCAAAGCCTGGGCGCCCGAAGCTTCTAACCGCCTGCCATGAGACATCATGCGCACTGCGAAGTCCAGCGGTTCGACCGCCTGGCGGGCGGCCTGTGCTGAAATGGGACCGGCCCGGCCGCCTGCCCGGCGCTCAATCCCCGGTCAAAATCCGATCGACCAGCTGCTTCACCGTCGGGGTGAAATTGTTCGAATAGAACGGGTCCTGCTTGAAGCGGTAGGCAGAATGCCCGGCGAACATCAGATTGTCATCGACCGGTTTGCCGTGCGAGATATCCTGCAGCGTCTTCTGGATGCAGAAGCTGCGCGGGTCCGCAAGCCGTCCGGTGGAATAATCGTCGTGATCCTTCCACGCCGAAAATCCGCAATGCGACAGGCAGCCCATGCAATCGGTCTGATCCTTGCGGATGGTCTCGCGCTCGCCCAGCGTGACGAACACCACCGTGTCATCCGGGGTGCGCACGGCCTCGGTAAAGCCCAGCGTCACCCAGTTGCGCGCCCGTTCGCGGTCCTTGGGCGTAACCCAGAAGTTCTTGCCCTTTACCCCGGCGTCGAGCTGCACGGTATGTTCGCCCGCCTGCACCCGCGAGAAGGGAATCTGACGCTCGCTGCGCGCCTCGAGGCTGCGCAGGAACGTCGTGCGCACCGCCGAGGAATAGAACCCCGTCGGCGAAAAACGGTGCAGCAGGACATCGCCAGGCTCTAGCTCGCGCAGAGCCTCTTTCCAGCCTGGCGGGATCGGGCTTTCCTCGGTCAGCAGCGGCCGCGTGCCGAACTGGAAGGCGATCGCGCCGAGCTCGGGATTGTCGATCCAGTTGTCCCACTCGCGCAGATACCACACGCCGCCCGCCATGACGATCGGCACGCTGTCGGCAACCCCTTCCGCGCGCATCGTATCGCGCAGCGCCTTGACCCGGGGATAGGGATCCTCGGGCTTGAGCGGATCTTCGGCGTTGGACAGGCCGTTGTGCCCGCCCGCCAGCCACGGGTCCTCATAGACCACAGCCGCCATCAGTTCCGACACCTTGTGATAGGCCCGCTTCCACAGCGCGCGGAAGGCGCGGGCGGAACTGATGATCGGCAGATAATTGACGTTGAACCGCTGGGCGATCTCGGACAGCCGGTAGGGCATGCCCGCGCCGCAGGTCACTCCGGTGACGAGGCCGCGGGTCTTTTCCAGAACCCCTTCCAGAATCGGCTGCGCTCCGCCCATTTCCCACAGCACGTTTATATTGATCGCGCCCTTGCCGCCGGCGATGTCATAGGCGCGTTTGACCTGTTCCACGGCGCCATCGATGGCAAAGCGGATCAGTTCCTCGTGCCGCTCGCGCCGGGTCAGCGCGTTGTAGATTTGCGGCACGATCTTGCCCTCGGCGTCGAAGCTGTCGGCATTGACCGCGCTGACCGTGCCGATCCCGCCCGCCGCCGCCCAGGCGCCCGAGCTGGTGTGGTTGGTCGCGGAAATGCCCTTGCCGCCCTCGATCAGCGGCCAGACCTCGCGGCCGCCATAGAGTATCGGCTTGAGACCCTTAAAACTCATCGCGCCCAATCTTTCCTTCAAACCGCCGCCCAGTCAAACCGCCGCCCACTCAGCCCGCCGCCCGATCAGCCCGGCGCGCGCCCTGCGGCGCACCGCACGGCTTGATCGCCGAGGGTGCGGGCCGATCACCCGCAGCTTCGAACTGCGCGTAATAGCCTTGCAGTTCCGGTTTACGTTCAAAACGCGTCAAGCGAAAGCCCACAGCGCCGAATTCGCAGAAAAGCAATGGCGGCGGAATGCCGTGTTCTCCGGTGGGACGATCGACATCGACGACGATCACCTGTCCGCCCTGCCGCAACGCCGGACGCAGCCGCCAGAGGAAGGCGAAGGGTTCGGTGACTTCGTGATACATGTGAATCAGGAAAATGCGGTCGAAGCTGTTCGCCGGCAATTTCGGATCGTCCGGCGTGCCGAGCTTGATCGACACATTGTCGAGCCGCTCGCGCTCCACCCGCAGGCCGAGGCGCTGCAGCGCGGCGGCGTCGATGTCCCCGGCGAGGACCCGGCCTTCCTTGCCGACCCGCGCGCCCAGTCGAACCGTGTAATAGCCCTCGCCCGCGCCGATATCGGCCACGGTGGAGCCCTCGCGAATATTGGCGAGGTCCATGACCTTCTGCGCCTCGTTGAGGCTGTCGCGCTTGGCCTCGGTCGAAAATTCGTTGTCGCGGGTTTCGGATACCGGCCGGTAGGCTGCCGGGAAATCGGCGGAGGTCACCGGACGCTCGCTCGCAGTCTTGTCCGCATCGCAGCCGGCCAGCGCCAGCAGGGCGAGAATGGCCGCGCCGCGACGGGTCAATCGACGTCCTCGACCGCCACCTTCTCGCCGGTCACCCGCTGCGACAGCGCCGCCGCCATGAACGGATCGAGCTCGCCGTCGAGCACATCGTCGGGCGATGGCGAGGTAACGCCGGTGCGCAGGTCCTTGACCAGCTGGTAGGGCTGGAGGACGTAGGAGCGGATCTGGTGGCCCCAGCCGATTTCGGTCTTGGCCTGATATTCGCCGCTGGCCTCCGCCTCGCGCCTGGCCAGCTCCGCCTCGTACATCCGCGCCTTGAGCATGCCCATCGCGGTGGCGCGGTTCTTGTGCTGCGAGCGGTCGTTCTGGCTGGCGACGATGATGCCGGTCGGGATGTGGGTTATGCGCACCGCCGAATTGGTAGTGTTGACGTGCTGGCCGCCCGCACCGCTGGCGCGATAGGTATCGATCTTGAGGTCGCTTTCCTTGATCTCGATATCGATGTCGTCGTCGATCACCGGATAGACCCAGACCGAACTGAAACTGGTGTGACGCCGCGCCGAAGAATCGTAAGGGCTGATCCGCACCAGCCGGTGCACGCCGCTTTCGGTCTTGGCATAGCCATAGGCATTCTCGCCCTTGATCAGCAGGGTGCAGCTCTTGATCCCCGCCTGCTCGCCGGAATGGTAATCGACCATCTCGACCTTGTAGCCATGCCGCTCGGCCCAGCGGGTGTACATGCGTTGCAGCATTTCCGCCCAGTCCTGGCTTTCGGTGCCCCCGGCCCCGGCGTGGACTTCGAGATAGGCGTCGTTGCCGTCGGCCTCGCCAGCCAGCAGCGCCTGCACCTTGTCGGTATCGGCCCGCTCGGCCAGCGCGGCGAGCGCAGCGAGGCCTTCCTGCACGGTCGCTTCATCGCCCTCGGCATCGCCCAGCTCGATGAATTCGACCGCGTCTTCCATGTCCCGGGAAATACGCCTGACCGCGCCGACCGCCGCTTCGAGCCGCCGCCGCTCGCGCATCACTGCCTCGGCGTCCCTGGGATTGTCCCACAGCTTCGGATCCTCGACCCGGGCATTGAGCTCGTCGAGCCGCCGCAGCGCGCGGTCCCAGTCGAGGAACTTGCGCACCAGTGCAAGCGCCGCAGCGATCCGGTCGATATGGGCCTGCCCTTCGGCACGCATGGCAAGAAAACTCCGGTCAATCAGTGACCGCGCGTTACCGGGATTGCCTGCAATGTAAAGGTCTGCCCGCGCTCAGGCGGCGCGCTTTTTCCGGCGGCGGCCGGCCACAGCAGCCGAGGCGATGCCGAACAGCAGCAGCGTGCCGGGTTCGGGCACCTGGGTCGCGCCGCCCGTGAATTGGGGCAGGTTCCACGAACCGCTGAACAGCCAGCTGAAGAAGCCGGTCCCGGTGCCGCTGCTGGGATCGGTCGAGATAATCCGGAAGTTGCCCGACTGGACGGTTGTCGCACTGTTGCCCGCACCTGCGCCAATCGACGAAATGATCGGATCGATCTGCGCGCTCACCCGGCACGATTGCGAGTTGGAACAGGCGACATAGCTGCCTGAGGCGGCATCGTAGATATAGCCGGGGCTGGAATATGCGCCGGATGCGAAGTTTCCGCCGCCTTCGATGCTGTAACTGTCTGCATTGTAGTCATAGACAATCGTCATGCGGGTATTGGTCGGCTGGCCGAAATTGTCCGTCGGATTGATCGGCCCCGAGACGTCGGCGGGGGTGGAGACGCCAATGCCGCCAATGGAGGAGCCGATGTAGGGCTGCGAGGCAAGGGTGATCCGGTAAATACCATCGGCAGCAATCTGCCCCTGATAGAGACCGCTGTCGTAAAACGCCTTGGTCGGAAGTGTTGCGTTGAAGCTGATCGTCACCGGATCGCCCTTGGCATAGGCCAGATCCGGAAGCGGACCGGTGAAGGTCGACAGGCTGCCATCGGGCTGCCGGACGAGGATGGTGTCCGCCGCCGTGCTGGAAACCACTCCGCTAAAAGTCACCGGAATCGTTCGCGAGATCGGTGCGGACTGCGACAAAACGGCGGCAGGCATTGCCAGCGCAACAGCCATAATCGTAAAATGCCTAAGCGACCTCAGCACAACCCCTGCCCTTCCCTTGGTGACGTGGGGGGCTATTGCAGAAGCAGGAACGAATTCAAGCAGGCTGGGGCTAACGTCCTATTCTGAAACAACTATTCCAACCAAGCTAGCGCTTCAATGCCTTCACCGCCTCCAGCGTCAGCCGCACATGGTCGCGGTAATCGAGGTTGGAATGGACGAAGCGGATGCGGCCGTCGCGGGCGATGACATAGCTGGTCCGGCTGGAAAGCCCCTGCATCTGCGCCGCGCGCGCCGCCATCTGCGGCGGCGGTTGCAGCGCGACGTCATAGGCCCGGATAATCTCCGGCGTGGCGATGGCGACGGCGAATTTGTCGCGGCATTCCTCGGTGGAAAAGCGCTGCAGCGTCGGCAGATCGTCGTTCGACAGGCCAACCACGCTGGCCCCGGCGGCGGCGAACTGGTCATGCGCCTCGGCAAAGGCGCGGGCTTCCAGCGTGCAGCCCTGGGTAAAGGCCTTGGGATAGAAATAAAGCACCACCGGCCCGCGGCGCAGGGCGTTGCGCAGGTTGAAGCCGAAGGTTTTGCCGCCGATCGCACCCTGCGTGACGACCTGCGGCGCCCGCGCGCCCTGCGGCAAGGCGGCATGGCCCAAAGCGGGGATCAGCGCGGCAAGCGCGGCGGCGGCAAACAGCAGCGATTTTTTCATGACGGCAGTCTGCGCCAATCGCGCCGGACTGTCCAGCATCGGGTCGCTATTCGATATAGCCCAGCACCGTGCCGACTTCATAGGTTTCGCCGGTTTGCGCGACGATGCGCAGCGTGCCGCTGGCGGGGGCTTCGACCTCATTGGTCGATTTGTCGGCCTCGAGCGAATAGAGCGGCTGGCCTTCCTTGATTTCGTCGCCGTCCTTGGCGAGCCATTCGGCGACCTGGCCTTCGTTCATCGAAAAGCCGATCTTGGGGAGGAGAATTTCGACAGCCATGGTTTGAACGTTCCTCTGACAGGTTCGCCGCGCTGCCTATCGCGCCCGGCGCGAGAGACAAGCGCGAATTTCAGCTGCTGCCCAGAGCGGCGTTTTCCCGGGCGCAATCGGGAGCAGCCATGCTCTTCAGCCGCAACAGTTCGACCTCCGCCCGCGCCGCCTCGACATCGGCGCGGAAGGCCGCTTCCGCATGCAGCCGCGCCAGCACTGCGCTGGCGACCGCCCTGCCCTGTTCGACATCGCTCAGCCAATGGACGTTGCACACCCGGCGGCTGTCGCCGAAAGCCTGCCCGCGCGCGGCGAGCTGCGCCGCCCGATCGGGCACGACTTCGGCCAGGATCAAGCCCCAGCCATAACCGATGGCGCTGTGGCCCGAAGGATAGGACCCGTCTTTCGCCAGCATCTTCTCATCCTGCGGCGTGCAGGTCGGGCGCTTGTTGACCATGAACGGGCGGGCGCGCTGATAAAGCCGCTTGCTGGGATAGACCGCCATGGCGAGATCCGGCCCCGCCTTGCGCAGCAGCGCATTGAGTTTCGGCGTGGTATCCGCCCCGATCACGAAGCCGGCGGCGCAGGAAAACACGCCGGTGGCATTGGGCGTGAACAGATCGGCATCGACTGCCGCCTGTTCCCAGCGGCGCGAGCCTTGCAGCGCCAGCGCGGCGCGCTGCGCCTCGGCATCGCGCGCCAGCGCGGCCGAGCGCGGCGGGGGCGGCGGCGGATTGATCTTGAGGCTGTCGGGCGCGGCGCCGCGCGGGAGGTAGCCGGCTGCCATCATGCTGGCGACTTGCGCCGGCGAGGCCGGCGATGGCGCAGGCGGTGCCGGCGGGACCGGCGCGGTGGATTGGGAAACGCCGGCGGCTGCAAGCGCCGCCGCCAATATCCCCGAAACCAGGAACTCCTTTGCCATCACACGCCCTCGATGATGAAGCCGCGATAGGGCGCGGCCTGCATGCGGTATTTGGCGCGGCTCTGGTAATCCTCGCCGTAATACCATTCCCGCGCCGCTGCGGTGTCGGGGAATTCGAGGATGACGACGCCGTCGGCGCCCTCGCCCTCGATGCATTCCATCGCGCCGTAGACGGTGTGGACCTTCATGCCCGTTGGCGGCGCGCCCGCGCGGTTGCCTTCCTGGTATTTCTTCATCGCCTCGGGGTCGGTAACCGCGCCCTCGCGGATGAACATGACATAGGCCGCCATTCGAACTCTTCCCGGTTTGCCGCTGATTTCTAGGACATCCCTCGCACATAAGCGTCGATCGTGCCAGCACAGCCGATCTTGTCGTCGCCCTCGATGTCCGCATAGCGCACGATATTGTCCGCAACCGATGGCGTCGCCGCGCCGCATGCGCAAGGCGAATAGTCGATTTCGACCCGGTCGCCCGAGATTACCCCGCCCCAGCGCCCGTCCATCGACAGATCGAAGAAGGCGGCGCGGCCTTCGTGCTGGCCTTTCCCGGCGCCCGGCAGCAGCTCGTCGCCGTTCTTGTTAAGCGGCAGCGCCACCAGCCACGGCGGCAAATGATAGCGCTGGCCCTGCTGGCAGCGCGGCATCGAGGTATTGAGTTCCTGCATGCCATACATCTGGTAGATGTAGCGCGGTTGCAGGTTGAAGGTCTCATAGGTGAATTCGCGGTAATTGTCCGGCAACTGCGCACGCTTGAGCCCGCCGCCGAGATAGCAGCAGTTCTCCGGGTGGAAATCCTTGGCGCTGTAACCCCGCTCGCGCACCATCGCGGCGAAGGGATAGAGCGAACCCCACATGCCGGTGATGTAAAGCCGCTCGTGGCGCTTGGCGATGATGTCATCCACCGCGCGCGACTGCGCATCGTCGAGGCCGGTCTGGCGCGCAGCCGATTCCGCGTCCATCTCCTGTATCTCGCTGGGCGTCGCGGTGCCGTCGGCGATCTTCTTGCGCAGGTTGATCATCCTGGTCAGCGAGCCGATCGTCACCGGCGGCAGGCCCGACTGGAAGCGCGGCGCATCCGGATCGCAGAACGCCCCCATCAGCGCCATGCCCATCGCCACGTTCTTGTGGGTATAGGCGACCGCCCCGGCTGCGCCGGCAGGCGTGCGCATGTCGCCGGCGCGGGTGTCCGAACCCCATTGCACTGCGGCGACGCCGTCCTGGCAGGTGAAATCGATGTCGGCCTGGCTGGCGACCAGCATCGCCGACTTGCCGGTGGTGCCGCTGGAGCAGGCGACGAAATGGCCCGCCTTCGCGCATGCCTCGACCCAATCGTCGATCTCGGCGACGCCGGTGAGGTCGATGCCATCGACCGGATAGGCGGCGACCGTGCCGAGCCATTTGGTCAGCCGGTCCCACTTCTTCTCGGTGAGGAAGCTATCCGGGTAGGACTTATAGGCGGTATGCGGCAACAGCAGCGGGACGATGTCCTCCAGCGCGCGGATTTCGGCGATTCCGGCTTCCTCGGCACGGTGTTTGACCAGCTTGATCTTGTCGATCCGGCCTTGCAGCCGCTCGTCGAGCGCGGCGATCTGGGCCGCGCGCACATCGGCATAGGGCAAGCTGTGGCCCGAGGGATCGGACATGTAGCCGAGCAGCTTGTCGAGCGTTCCGCCCGCGATTGTCGCCATTATCGTTCTCCTCTCCAAACATCCCCTTCCCCTGCGAAAACCGGTCTCTCGAGCGCAAGTGGAGACGCGCACGTGGAGCTCTCGACTGCGCTCGACATGCAACGTATCTCCGAAAGGGGGGCGATTAAGTGCTACGCCACACCCCGCACATAGGCATCGATCGTCCCCGCGCAGCCGATCTTGTCGTCGCCTTCGAGGTCGGCATAGCGCGCGATGGTGTTGCGGATCGACGGCCCCTTGTGGCTGCACCCCCCTGGCGCATAGTCGATCGAAATCCGGTCGCCGGTGATCACCCCGCCCCAGCGCCCGTCCAGCGACAGGTCGAAGAAGGCCGCCCTGCCTTCGATCTCGCCGCCGTTCAGATCATGCGGCAACAGCGTGTCGCCATCCTTGTCGAGGATCATCGGCACGATCCACGGCGGCACGTGATAGCGCCCGCACTCCTGGCACTTGGGCATGCCGGAATTGAGCTCCTGCATCGAATAGTTCTGGAAATCGCGGTTGTGCGGAATGTTGAAGGTCTGGTGGACGAATTCCTGGTAATCGTCCGGCAGCAGCGCGCGCTTGAGGCCGCCGCCGACATAGATGCAGTTGTCCGGATGGAAATCCTTGGCGCTGTAGCCCATCTCGCGCACCACCTTGGCCACGGCATAGAGCCCGCTCCACAGGCCCGAGACCATCAGTTTCTTCTCGCGGTGCGCGATGCATTCCTCGGCGGCTAGGATCACTGCCTTGTCGAGCACTTCCTGCCGGTCTTTCGAAGTAGCCTCGAAGTCGGCAATTTCCTGCGGTGTGGCGGTGCCGTCGGAGATCTTCTTGCGCATCACCACCATCTTGGTCAGCGAGCCGACGGTGATCGGCGGCACCGGATAGTTGAAGCGCGGCCAGTCCGGATTGGCGAAGGCCTCGCGCTGCGCCTCGCCGATGGTGAGGTTCTTGGGCACCGAGGCGACCGGGGCAGTGCCGATCATCTTGCGGTCCCGCGCCGGTGCGACCCCCGAACCCCAGGAGAACACCCCGACCGTATCGATCTTCGACCAGTCCATGTCCTTCTGGCTGGCGATCAGCATCGCCGACTTGCCGGTGGTGCCGCTGGAGCAGGAAATGAAGTGCCCGACCGCCTGCAGCCGGTCGATCCAGTCGTCGATATCGGCGATGTCCGAATAGTCGATCGGCGCAATCGGATAGGGCGAGACCGTGCCCAGCCAGCGCGACAGCCGCTCCCACTTCTCTTCCATCAGGAAGCTCTCGGGATAGCTCTTGTAGGCGGTGTGCGGGAACAGCAGCGGGACCATGTCCTCGACGCTGCGGATTTCCGTGGTTCCCGCCTCGTTGGCGCGGTGGGCCAGCAGCTTGAGGCAATCCTTGCGCTCGTGGAAGCGTTCGTTCAGCGCCTCGATCTGAGTGGCGCGGACGTCTGCCGCCGAATAATCGAAGCGGTCGTCCGCCCGCACCTTGCCCGTCAATTTGTCAGCTGCCGTTCCCATCGCATCACTCCTTATTGCCGAATTGCCGAATCGCCCGAGCCGGGCTTAATGGCTACTCATCGCGTTTCATTATTGCCGATTTCGCGGTTGCGGGCAAGCGGAAATTTGGCTTGGAAGGAAGAAATGGACCAACTGACCCCACTATCCTTCGCCCCTGCCCGCGCCCGCGCCGGCCGGCCGACTCGCGAACAGGCCGAAGCACGGCATGGTGAATTGCTCGACTGCGCGCTCGATCACTTTCTCGACAAGGGCTACGAGACCGCGACGATCGAAGCCATCGCCGGCGATGTCGGCATGACCAAGCGCACGGTCTATGCCCGCTATGCCGACAAGGCGGCGCTGTTCCATGCCGCCGTCCGCCGCGCCATCGAGCGCTATACGATAAGCGAGCAGAGGATCGCCGCAACCGATTGCGGCGATCTTGAGCAGACCCTGCGCAACATCGCGCGCCTGCGGATCGATCTGGTCTCAACACCGGAAGGGTTGAAGCTGCAACGGATCATCAACACCGAAAGCTATCGCTTCCCGGAGATATTCACCGAAGTCTATGAGATCGGCGCGCTGCCGACGATCAAGTTCCTCGCCCGCCTGCTCAAGCGGGAATCGCAGGCCGGACGGCTGGCGATCGCCGAGCCTGCCAAGGCCGCCAATGTGTTCATGAGCATGGTGGTGAGCGGACCGGTGCGGATCATCGTCTCGGGCAATCCGCTGCCGCAGGCGGAGATAGACGAACGCATCGCCTATGCGGTAAGCCTGTTCCTGAATGGCGCACGACCGCGATAAAAAAGACGAATACGGGAGACGGTGTTGAGCTACCTGAGAGAGTTTCGACTCAACTGGACCAACCTGCTTGGCGCGGGGCTGGGTCTCGGATTCGGCTCGGCGTTCAACCACTACATGATGAACCTGTTCGGCCCGGCGCTGATCGCCGACTTCGGCTGGAGCAAGGCGCAATTTGCGCTGGTCGGGGCGATCGGTCTGATCGGGATGGTCTGCACCCCGATCGCCGGGCGCGTCGCCGATGTGCTGGGACCGCGCAAGGCGGCGGCAATCGGCTTTTCGGTGATACCCACCGCATTCCTCGCGCTGAGCTTCATGTCGGGGAACATCCTGGAATTCTACGTCATCCTCGGCATCAAATATGCCATCGGCATACTCAGCGCGACGATGGTGATGACCCGCGTGGTGGTCGAACGGTTCGACCGCGCGCGCGGGATAGCGCTCGCCTGCCTGCTCTCCTGCCCGCCGATGATCGGTGCGATCTCCGCGCCGATCATCGGCCACATCATCGAGGTCGAGGGCTGGCGCACCGCCTACCGCGTAATGGCGCTGATATCCGGGATCGGCGGGATCGCCGCAGTGCTGCTGATCGGCAAATATGTCGATGCCGCCGGCAATGCCCGCCCGCCCGCGCCCAGGCTCGATTGGGCGCAGTTTCGCGAATTCTGCCGCAATCCGGTGTTCCTGCTGCTGATGGCGGGCATGTTCCTGGTCAATTTCCCGCAAGTGCTGGTCTCGTCGCAGATGAACATCATGCTGATGGAGAATGGCGCAACCATGGGTTTTGCGACTGCGCTGCTCTCGCTTTACGCGGGAACGGTGGTGATCGGGCGGTTCATCGGCGGCTATGCGCTGGACCGGGTTCCGGCGCATCTCGTCGCTATCGTTTCGCTGGGCTTGCCTGCCTTCGGCTTCCTGATCCTCGCCTCGCCGCTGGACGCGCGCTGGGCGCTGGCCATGGCGATCGCATTTGTCGGACTGGCGCAGGGCGCGGAGACCGACGTCGCCTCGATCCTCACCTCGCGCCGCTTCGAGATGGGGCATTACAGCTTCGTCTTCGCCATGCTGATGACTTCGATGGGGCTGGCCTCGTCGACCGGATCGATGCTGCTCAGCGCGACGCTGCGCGGCGATGGCAATTTCAACCTGTTCCTGCTGGTCTGCGCGGCGGTGACTGTCTGCGGCGCGGCCTGCTTCTATCTGACCGGCAGCATGGGCGCGCGTCATGACCGGATGAAGAGAGAATTGGCATGAACCAGCGCACGATCGTGATCACCGGCGCCAGCTCGGGCATCGGCAAGGAGACCGCCAAGGCTTTCGCCCGGATGGGCTGGCACGTCATCGGCACCGGGCGCAATCCGCAGCGCAGCGCCGCCGCCCAGGCGGAAATCCGCGCCGAATTGGCGGACAGCGGCAAGCTCGATTTCCTGCGCGGCGATATGGCCCTGATGTCCGAGACCATGCGCATCGCGGGCGAGATCAAGGCGCTGACTGCCCGCATCGACGTGCTGTTCAACAATGCCGGCGGAGTGCGCGACCAGCGCTATGTCACCAGCGAGGGCGCCGAGGAAACCTTCACCGCCAACCACCTCGCCCCTTTCCTGCTGACCCGCGAACTGATGCCGCTGCTGAAGGCGGCGGCGGCGCAGGGCAAACCCGGCGAAGTGCGCATCCTGGCGACATCCTCGCTCGCTTACCAGAGTGTCGGGGGCATGCATTGGGACGACATCCAGCACCTCACCGGCGATTTTCCCGCCAGCGGCGTCTATTGCGAGGTCAAGCTCGCCAATGTCCTGTTCAGCCACGAACTCGACAAGCGGGTTCGCGGCGACGGCATCGCCGTCCAGTCGCTGATCCCCGGCGTCGTCCACACCAATTTCGCCAGCCACGGCGACCAGAACATGCAGGGCTACCTGAAAGACGCTCCGGGCAAGACTCCCACCGAAGTTGCCGAAACGCTGGTATGGATGGCGACCGATGCGGCCACAGGCCTCCCCGGCGGGCGCCATTTCTACGACATGGCTGAACTCGAAATCCAGCCCCATGCCAAGGACGATGCGGCGGCGGCGCGGCTATGGGCGGAGAGCGAGAAGATTCTCGCCGGGCTGGGGTATTAGAGCCTCTCCACATGCACACTTTGCGGGAGATGTATCAGAAGGCCCGACTGACCATTATGCCCGCTCCCAGACCAGCGGCAGGTATTCCATCCCGAAGGTCCGTCCGGTGTGATAGCGCCGGGTCTCCCCCGGCTTGATCCGGATATTGCGGAATCGCGCCAGGAACTCTTCCACTACGATCCGCAACTCCCGCTTCGCCAGATGAATCCCCAGGCAATTATGCGTCCCTGTGCCGAAAGCGATATGGCGCGGCTTGCGGTCGATATCCACCTCGTGCGGGTTGTCGAACGCGGCGGGATCGCGGTCGGCCAGCGCCAGCGGCAGGTTCACTTCCTCGCCCTGCTTCATCGGCACGCCGTGGAAGGTGAAATCGCTGCGCACCTCGCGGTGCGTCACCACCACCGAGAAGGCCCGGCAATATTCCTCGACCGCAGCCGGGATCAGCTCCGGATGAGCGCGCAGCCGCTGCTGCAATTCGGGGTGGGTGGCAAGGTGATCGAGGATCCAGCCCAGCGTCGAATAGACCGTGTCGAGTCCGCCGACATATAGCACATAATACATCCCCATCAGCTCGAGATGGTTGAGCGGCCGCCCGTCGACCTCGCCCGCCATCATGCCCGGCGAGGAAGTGGTTGCTGGGGTGCTCGCGCTGCCTGTCCTTGTGCTGCTTGAGATAGTCGTAAACCTCGCGCGCGGCGGCAGCCCGGTCGGCGAAATCGGGCGAGCGCATGATGCGATCTTCCCAGTCGATGAACTGGCCGACCTTGTCGCGCGGCATGCCCATCAGATCGAGGAAGACATATGACGGGAACGGAATGGCGAATTCGCTGACGAACTCGCAGCCGCCCCTCCCATTCTCATCAAGCGCCTCGAACCTGGCGATAAGTTCGACACAAGCCTGCCGCACCGAATTGCCGATGCCATTGATCGCCTTGGGGGTGAAAAACGGATTGAGGATGCGGCGATAGCCGTGATGCGCCGGCGGATCGATCTCGATCGGATTGAGCCGCACCGGCTCACCGACCAGATCGGCGATCATGCCTTTGCGCTCGCCGGAGAAGTGCTCGTAGTCGATGAACGCCTCGGTGATCAGATCGTTGCGCGTCAGCACCCAGCCCGGGCGGCCGTAGCTCGCATCCGCCGTCCAGACGATCGGCGGCAATTCGTGCATGCGCGTGACCGCCAGCCAGGGATCGTCGCCCTCGGCGGTGAAGGCGTCGAAGCTCTGGTCCCAGACCAGTTCGCGCGGAACGTGTTCGGGAATGGGCCTCGTTTCGGCGATGCTGGCGCTGGCCATCGGTATCCTCCCGGTCTTTGCCGTTGACCGGCAGCCGCCAAGCCGCCAGTTCCCGGATCGCCCGTTACCATGCACATCGGACCCCGCCAATGACCTCGATCAATCGCCCGCGCCGCAGCGCGCTCTATTTGCCGGCATCCAACGCCAAGGCCATCGCCAAGGCGCGCACCCTGCCCGCCGATGTGGTGATCCTCGATCTCGAGGATGCGGTCGCGCCGGAGTTGAAGGACGAGGCGCGCGCGGCGGCGGTGGCGGCGCTGCGCGAGGGCGGCTTCGGCAATCGCGAGGTGGCGATCCGCGCCAATGGCATCGATACCCCCTGGGGCGCGGCAGACCTTGCGGCCATCGCCGGGTCGAACGCCGATGCGGTGCTGGTGCCCAAGGTCTCCTCGGTGGACGACATCGCGCGCTATCAGGAAGCGCTCACCAACGCCCCCCAGCCCATGCAGCTGTGGGCGATGATCGAGACCTGCGCCTGCATCCCCCGGCTCAACGACATCGCCGCGATGGCGGCCTGCACCCGGCTGACGCTGTTCGTCATGGGGGTCAACGACCTCGCCAAGGAAATGCGCGCGCAGCTGACAGCTGAACGCACGCCGTTCCTGCCATTCCTGGCGATGACTGTCGCGGCGGCGCGGGCGAACGGCATTGCCGTGCTCGACGGCGTCTGCAACGAATTCCGCGACCTGGAGGGGTTCCGCGCCGAGGCCGCGCAGGGCCTGCTGTTCGGCTTCGACGGCAAGACCCTGATCCACCCCGCACAGATCGAGCCGTGCAATGAAGTGTTCTCGCCGAGCGCGGAGGAATTGGCCTGGGGCGAGGCGGTGATCCAAGCCTTCGCCCTGCCCGAAAACGCTGGCAAGGGTGCGATCCAGGTGGCGGGCAAAATGGTCGAATTGTTGCATCTGGAGCAGGCGCGGCGGGTGGTGGCGACGGCGGAGCGGATTGCGGCTGGTTAGGAAAATTTGTTTCACACGAAGACACGAAGATGTCGCGACTGGGGCGAAGCCCACTCCAATTCATTGCTGGCAGCAAGCCGATCCGAATGAATGAGCCAATCCGCCTGCGGCGGGGCACAACATCTTCGTGTCTTCGTGTGACACCAAAATCCCAAGGGTGCGCAAAATCGAAACGCCGGAGAAGGTCTCCCCTCCCCGGCGTTCCGGTTTCTCAGCAAATCCAGATAGTCGGAATCAGAACTTCACGCCGAGTTCCAGGTCAGAAGCCCCTCCTACTTACCCATACGGTAGGTCAGCCGCAGCCACACCGAACGGCCCGGGCCATCGGGGAAGCATTGCACTTCGGCAAAACCGACGGTGCCTTGCTGGGTGGCGAAGCCAGCCGCCTCTCCGCCAAACACGCCGCCACCTGCCGTGTTCGAAGGCGCACAGTTCGATGCGATCAGCTTGTCACCGATGTTCTTGCCGATCACCGCAACCTCCCAGCGATCATCCGCTGCCTTCAAGGCGATACTGGCATCGGCCTTGAAATAACCCCGCTGGATGTTGTCGCGATTGGGACGGTTTAGCGCCAGGAATGACGGGTATTCCGAAGACATCTGGTTATTGTTGCTTAGCCTGAGCTTCATTCCGGAACCGACCGGCATTTCATAATCGAAGCCAAAACTCCCGGTCCATTCGGGTGCACGGATCATCTGCACGCCATCGAGCTTCTGGGCCGCAAACCGGCCGGTGATCGGGTCGCGCGCCTGATCGCAACCCTGACTGATGGTCTGGTTGGGATAGCAGCCTAGCTGAAGTTGCTTGTAATTGGCGCGATTCCAATTGACCGATGCATTGAGCGACAGTCCTTCCGCCGCAGGCGGTCGATATGACAAATCCAGATCGACGCCATAAGTTTTCGACGCGCCGGCGTTGCGGGTATTGATCACCGGCGAACCATTGACGAAGCCTTCGATCGCCCCGACTTGAAGGCCGTTGTAGCGATAGTCATAGAAGGCAATATTGGCCAACAGGCGGCGATCGAGCAGCCGCGACTTCAAGCCGATTTCGAAACCTTCGACCTTTTCGTCACCGAACGACTTGTCCTGCCCCGCCGATCCTGGAACCGCGACGCTGAACGATCCGGACTTGTAGCCCTTCTTGTACGAACCGAAAACGGTGAGATCATCGGTCGGCGTCCAGGTAAGCGTGGCCTCTGGCGATGCATTGCTCGAGTGGACCCGGGTCGAACCCGGCTTCAGTTGCGAAGTAATATCAAGATCGTCCGGCAGGCCGGGAGTGTTGGTTACATTGTTGTGGAAATCGAAGATGCTGAGCTTCCGGGTCTCCTGCGACCAGCGCACACCGGCGGCCAGTTCAAGCTGTGGCGAAATCTTGTAGCGCAGTTGACCGAATGCCGAATATGTCCTGATCTTGACAGTCGAACTCACGATCGTCGTTCAGGATGTCGAGGAATGGCAGGAATGGCTGCCCGACAATTTGCGGGCTGATCGCCCCGAAGCGGATGTTACGGATGAAATTGACCCGGTCGCGCAGCTGCCCATCCTCGTAAAAGGCTCCCAGAGTGAAATTGAACGGACCTTGATAGTCGCTGTTCAGCCGCAGTTCCTGTGTGAATTCGCGCCGCGAGAACCGGTTCGTAACGCCGAACAAAGGCGCAGAGCGGACAGACAAGGTCGGATTCACCGAACTGCTCGACTTGAGTTGATAATAGGCCGTGGTCGAAGTCAGGGTGAGGGCAGATGACGGCTCGTAGTTCAGTTCCAGCGTGCCGAAATCCTGCTTGTTTTGCAGAAAAGGCACGCCGCCGTTCGGCACGCCAGGAAAGGCCGCCGGACTGAGATAGACCTGCGGGGCGAAGCGATCATATTTGCAATTGTCGTTGCCGATGAAGGAAATCGGATCCACTGGGGTCAGAAAGTTCGGTGCTGCCGGAATGCCTGAGCCGGGAATGCCACTGCCAAAGGTAATCGTTTGGCCCGGCTCCAGGCAATTGGCCAATTGTTTGAGCTCCGCATTTTCCGAGCGATCATAGGCATGGGTAAACTTCAACCGTGCGCTGAAATTGTCGGTCGGATCGAACAGCAATGTGCCGCGAATGACGAAATTGCGCGGCTGGGGATTGCGCCGGTTGGTCGGTGCCAGCCCGCCTGTCGCAAGATCCGGGATCGCATCGTTGATGAAATAACCCTGGCCGCGCGAATACATCGCCGCGACTCGCGCCTTGACGCCTTCGGACAGCGGACCGGAAACGATCAGTTCGCCGCGCCCTTCGCGCGCCTCGACTTCGTAACCAGCGCTGGCGATCAATTCGAATTCATCGGTCGGGTCGGCGGTGCGCAGCGAAATCACGCCGCCCGGACTGCTCTTGCCATAGAACAACGCCTGCGGGCCTTTCAGGACTTCGACCTGACCGACATCGAACATGGCGCTGCCAAAGGCGAGGCCCTGGCCGAGCGACAGGCCATCGATATTGAGCGAAACCGACTGATCGACACCGGGGTCGAACGAAGAGGTGCCGACGCCGCGGATCGTGACTTGCGGCCCAATTGACAGAATATTACCTGAGATCACCAAGCCCGGCACAAGTCGCGGCAAGTCGGTTACAGTGGTGATCTGGTTGCTGGTTAGCTGTTCACCCGTGACTGCGGTAAGCACAACCGGCACTTTCAGGATCGATTCCTGCCGCTTGCGAGCGGTGACTATGATATCGCTCGAATCGCGACTGGCTGCCTCATCGCCGCTCTGCGCGTACGCTGCCGAAGGCACAAACGCCGCCGCGCTGAGCAGCGCGAGCGCCGAAGTCATCATGCGAAAAGTGTTGGGTTTCATGCCATTCCTCCCTCGTCGCCATTTTGGCGAACTATCGACAGCTTAACAAACTATAGTATTTCGGCAATATCAACGATGTCTTGGGGATAAGTGCCGGAACGTGCCAATATGTGGCATTCTGGCCACGCGCAGATCACGGCCCGATAAAATCCACCGTCCCCCGGTAAAGGTCGGGCGAATCCGCCTTCCAGCGCACCGAGCCATAGGGCCGCTGCAGACGGCGATGGACCCGCCTTCCCTGGCCCGAGCGGCAGAATGCATCGGCCCGCTCCTGGATGTCGAGGTCGGGCTGAGTATAGCGGTCGCGCATGCGCAGATAGTCGCCCCAGGTCGGGCAGGCATAGCGCTCGACCCAGATCGCCGGATCGGCGATGTCGCGCGAGATCGACCAGTCGAAGCCGCCGATGCGCTTGCGCACCGTTTCCATCTCCATCATCAGGCCATAGAAATCGCGCGCGTCGGCGGGATCGACATCGTATTCGACTTCGATCACCACCGGACCCGAACGCAGGGTCAGCCCCAGCGACACTTCCGGCTCGGCGCCGATGCCGACCGAGGTGGTGTCCTCGTCCTCGGCCACCGGCAGCGGCAACAGCCAGCCGAGCAGCAGCGTCACCGCGACAGCCGCGCCCGATGCGATGAAGGCGATCGTGACGTCGCTCGCTCCCGCCACCGCGCCCCAGATCCAGGCGCCGACGGCAATGCCGCCGGTTAGCGCAGAGGAATACAGCGAAAGCGCCCGCGCCGTCACCCAGCGCGGCGCGGTCAGCTGCACGCTGACATTGAGCTGGGCGAAGCTGACGATGTTGCAGCCGCCGAAAAAGAACAGCGCCCCGCAGGTCAGCGGCAACGAGCGGCTGAGCCCGACCGTGACCAGCGTCAGCGCGGTGACCACGGTGCACACCCGCACGATGGTTTCTGTAGAGAAATGCTGGCGCAGCGTCGCCATGTAGAGCGCGCCGATTACCGCGCCGACCCCCTGCGCGCCGAGCAGCAGGCCGAAAATCCCGGCTCCCTGGTCGCCGCCGCCGAGCAGATCCCTGGCGACCAGCGGCGCGAGCGCGGCCGAGGAGGCAGTGGCCACGCCGAAGGTGAAGGCGCGCACCAGCACGGTGCGGATCGGCGGCGAATGGCGCGCATAGCGCCAGCCCGAGGCTATGGCGCGATCGATGCGCTCGGGCGGCAGGCGCGAGGGCATGTGCAGCCGCTGCCAGGCGAAGAACGCCAGCCACAGCGGAAGATAGAATGCCGCGGTGATCGCGAAGGCTGCTTGCGCGCCAAACGCGAGCACCACCAACCCGCCGATCGCCGGTCCGAAACTGCGCGCGAGGTTATAGCTGATAGTGCCCAGGCCGATCGCGGCTGGCAGATGCTCTTCGCTCACCTGCTCGCCGATCGAGGCCTGCCACGACGGCGCATAGAGCGCGACGCCGGCGCCGATCAGCACGCAGAACAGCAACAGCAGCCAGGGCGTTGTCAGCCCGAAGAAGGCGATCAGGGCCAGCGCTGCGCTGGCGAGGATCGAAAAACCGAGGCCGGTCAGCGCGATCCTCCGCCGGTCGAACATGTCGGCCACGGCGCCCGCCGGCAACGCAACCAGCATCAGCGGCAGCATCATCGCGGTTTGCACCAGCGCCACCATGCTCGGCGAATTGGAAAGCCGGGTCATTTCCCACGCCGCGCCGACTCCGAGGATCAGCTGGCCGAAACTGGAAAACAGGCTCGCGGTCCAGATTCTGCGGAAAGTCGGTTCCTTCAGCGGGGCAAATGTGCCGCCCCCGCCGCCTTCCCCCTTGCCGATACCTGCCGTCATGCCCAGATTCCCGATTGCCCGGCATGCCGGTCGAAATTGCGCTCTTGACCGCCCGCGCGCCCTCGTCAAGGGAACGGCAACAGCAAATGCCGACTATGAGGAGAAGCACCGTGGCCGAAGCCTATATCATCGACACCGTCCGCACCCCCCGCTCCATCGGCAAGATGGGCAAGGGCGCGCTTTCGACCATGCATCCCGAGCACCTCTCCGCCAGCGTGCTCGCCGCGCTGCGCGACCGCAACAATCTCAACACCGCCGAAGTCGACGATGTGATCTGGGGTGTTTCGGCAGGCATGGGCTTGCAGGCGGGTGACATCGGCCGCAGCGCCGCGCTCGACGCGGGCTACGATATTCGCGCGGGCGGCGTGACGCTGAACCGGTTCTGCGGCTCATCGATCACTTCGACCAACTTCGCCGCCGCCATGATCATGGCTGGCGCCCATGACTGCGCGATCTCGGGCGGCATGGAAATGATGAGCTACGTTAACTGGTATGGCATGGAAATGCACAAGGCCGGGCTCGGTGGTGGCGGCATGGGCACCAGGAACCCGCGCCTGCAGGCCAAGCATCCGCAGAGCAACCAGGGCGTCTGCGCCGACGCGATTGCCGCGATGGAGGGTATCACCCGCGAAGAGCTGGAAGCCATGGGCGTCGAAAGCCAGCGCCGCGCCGCGATTGCCCTGGCCGATGGCCGCTTCGCCAAATCGACCATCGTGGTCAAGGACGACGACGGCAATGTGATCCTGGACCATGAGGAATATCCGCGCCCCGAAACCACTGCCGAAGGCCTCGCCCAGCTCAAGCCTGCCTTCGAAATGTTCCTCGACATGCCTTCTGCCGAGGGGCAAAAAACGTACCGCCAGCTGATCAACCAGGTCTATCCCGATGTCGATATCAAGCCGATCCACCACGTCGGGATCAGTTCGGGCGTGGTCGATGGCGCGGCTGCGATCCTGCTCGCGTCGAAGGAATATGCCGACAAGAACGGCTGGAAGCCGCGCGGCCGGATCGTCGCAATGGCCGAAACCGGCGATTGCCCGACGCTGATGCTCAACGCGCCGGGGCCAGCCGCGCGCAAGGTGCTGGCCAAGGCCGGGCTGACCAAAGACGATATCGACGTCTGGGAAGTCAACGAGGCTTTCGCTGTGGTGGTCGAGAAGTTCATCCGCGACCTGGGGCTGGACCGCGCCAAGGTGAACCCCAATGGCGGTTCGATTGCGCTCGGCCATCCGATCGCCGGCACCGGGGCGATCCTGATTGGCACTGCGCTCGACGAGCTGGAGCGCACCGGCGGGCGCTATGGCCTGATCACCATGTGCGCGGCAGGCGGCATGGCCCCGGCAATGATCATCGAACGGATCTGATCCTGAGCGTCCCGCACCGGGGCAAGGCGCATCCGCCGATTGGCCGTGCATTCCGCTTTCCCGCCGTTATAGTGACAGCGGGGAGATAGGGATATGCCTGAGGGAGACGTTGCCGAAGCCGCCTTCGATCTGAAGCGGGGCATCGGGCTGAAAATTTCCGTCCTGGCGCGGCTGCTGCGCAACCGGTTCGACCGGCAGGTGAGCAGCCTCAACGTCACACGGTCGCAATGGACGATGATCGCGGTGGTGTCGGGCAATCCCGGCGCAACCCAGCGCACGATCGCCGAAGCGCTGGAGATTTCGGAGGCCTCGGCGGGCCGGTTGATCGACCGGCTCTGCGCCGAAGGACTGCTCGAGCGGCAGGAGCGCTACGACGATCGCCGCGCCCGTGCAGTCTATCTCACCAAGGCGGCGGAACCCCTGCTGGAGAAACTCGCGGAACTGGGGCGCGAGAGTGAACAACGCCTGTTCCGCGGCTTTTCTTCAGAGGAACTGGCAGAGCTGCAGGGCTATCTCGACAGGATTTACAAGAACGTCGGCTAATACCAACCTGCACTGATCCTGACCCATGAGGACAGTTTCTGGCGGTTCTCGGCAAGGAGCGTTCGAAGTGGTGATGTGGTTCATCATGACGAGAGCGCGACGCAGTCCGAGGGCCGCCAGAAACTGCCCTCTGGGTTGCCAATCCCGCCCGCTGGACTTCGTCGCGACCTCGCCACGATGAACCACATCGCGGTTTCGGCCGCTCCTTGCCAGCAGACGGGATTGGAAATCCTCATGGGTCAGGATCAGTGCAGGTTGGTATAAGGTCCGCCCTAGGAATTCCGCTGGAATCAAGAAGGGCGGCGCCACTGGCGCCGCCCTTCGATCTTCACCGCTGAGTAGGGAGGGGGAGGGTCAGCGGCGAACGATTTCCTTCTTGGTCAGGCTGGTGGCGACCTTGCCATTGGCTTCCGACAGGGTCGAAGCCGGCACGGTCAGCAGACGGCCGTCGATGATCAGCTGCGCATCGCCGTTCGCGGAAACGCGGTAAACCGAGGCAATCCGGCGGCCATCGGGGCCATACAGCATTTTGCCGGCGTTGATGGCGACCGAGGGAGCCGCAACGGCTTCGGCAGCGGCCTTGACCGGCTGCGTTTCGGCGGCGAACACGGTGGCGGGAACGACGCTGAGAGTGGCGACAGTGGCCAGCAGGGCAATGGGGGCGAGCTTGTTCACGAGATGTCTCCAATACGAGGCTGGGGCGAAATTCGCCCATAACACTAAGCCTGGTTAGGAGTTCCTCACCTTGATGTCTATTGCATTTAATGCAACTCGTGTTTTGTATTATGCAACTGCGGTTTGGCGCACTCGTGGCCACCCAGTTCACCGCGCATTGTTCCCTCCGATCACGCTGGCAGTTGATTGCGACGCGATTTCCGCGCAGGAGACTGCGGCAGATGATCGAAGCCAGGGAACTGCCCGGCCGGTCCGACGAGAGGATATTTCGCTATGGCGACCAAAGTAATGCAGGGCGTGCGCATTCTCGAAGTGGCGCAGTTCACGTTCACACCTGCGGCAGGCGCGATTCTCGCAGACTGGGGCGCGGATGTGATCAAGGTGGAACATCCCGTGCGCGGCGATACCCAGCGCGGGTTCCTGAACATGGGCGGGGTCAAGCTCGACCCGCTGCGCCATACGCTGATCGAGCATCCCAATCGCGGCAAGCGCAGCATCGGCATCGATCTGGCGACCCCGGAGGGCCAGGAAGTGCTCTATGAACTGGCCAAGACCGCCGATGTCTTCCTGACCAACTATCTCCCCCAGCACCGCCAGAAGAACAAGTTCGATGTCGAACACATCCGCGCGGTCAATCCGGACATCATCTATGCGCGCGGCTCGGCGCTGGGCAACAAGGGGCCCGAACGCCACGTCGGCGGTTTCGACGGATCGGTTTTCTGGAACCGCAGCGGCATCGCCCACGCCATGTCGCCGGCCGAACTCGATGGTCCGTTGAGCCAGGGAATGCCCGCATTCGGCGATTCGATTGGCGGCATGTTCATTGCCGGGGGCATTTCTGCAGCACTGTATCATCGCAAGGCCACTGGCGAAACGACCGAGATGGACGTCTCGCTGCTCTCCACTGCGTGGTGGGCAGCGGGCGCGCTGCTCAGCCAGGTGATGGAAACCGATGTCTACATTCCCAATTCAATGCCCCAGGCCGGATCGTCTCCGGTCAATCCCTTCATGGGCAATTTCAAGACCTCGGATGGCGGCTGGATCAACCTGCTGGTGCTGAGCCCCACTGGCGTGATCCGGGACACCTTCGAACATCTCGGTCTCCCTGAACTGGCCGATGATCCGCGTTTTTCGGAGCCCCTGAAGCTGTTCGAGAACGCGGCGATCGCCAGCGGCTATATCGTCCACGCCTTCGCGCAGAAGCCGTTCGAATATTGGCGGCAGCACCTCAAAACGATGAAGGGCCAGTGGGCTCCCGTCCAGACCATGCGCGAATTGCTGACCGACGACCAGACCGTGGCCAACGACATGATCATCGAGGTCGAAGGCGCCGACGGCGGCGCGCCGATGCGGCTGGTGCGCGGCCCGGTGCAATGGAACGGCGAGCCGCTGGAGACCACCCGCGCACCGCAGGCCAGCGAGCATACCGAGATCCTGCTGATGGAAATGGGCATCGAATGGGACCGGATCGAAGCCTGGAAGGCCAAGGGCGCGATTGCCTGAAGCGGCAGCGCGGCGCGAGGAGAATAGCGGCATGGTCAAAGTCCTCAAAGGATACCGCGTTCTCGAAGTGGCGCAGTTCACCTTCGTGCCCAGCTGCGGCGGCCTGCTGGCGGACTGGGGAGCGGACGTCATCAAGATCGAGCACCCCGGGCGCGGCGACGCCCAGCGCGCATTTGTGCGCTGGAGCGGCGAGCCGGTCGATCCCAACCACAATCCGATGCTCGAGCACTCGAACCGCGGAAAGCGCAGCGTCGGGATCGATCTTACCACGGCCGGAGGCCATGCCCTGATCCACGATATGGCGAAGACCGCCGACGTGTTCCTCACCAACATGCTGCCGCGCGCGCGGCAGAAGATGAAGATCGACGTCGAGCATATCCGGGCCGCCAATCCCAATATCGTCTATGCCCGTGGCAGCGCTTACGGCGACAAGGGGCCGGACCGCGAGCGTGGCGGCTTCGACATGACTGCGTTCTGGGCGCACAGCGGCATCGGCTTCACGCTCAGCCCGGCAGATTGGGACGTGCCGCTGGCGATGAGCATCGGCGGGTTCGGCGATTCGACCAGTGGCGCGAACCTGGCTGGCGGCATCGCCGCCGCCTTGCTCCACCGCGAGCGCACCGGCGAGGCGCTGGAAGTCGATGTCTCGCTGATGAGCACAGCCTGGTGGTCGTCGGGCCAGGCGGTCGATATGGCGGCGCTGGGCGGCCCGGTGCTGCAAAACAAGATCCCGCAGGCAGGCGGCAACCCCGGCATGCCGCTGATGGGCCTGTTCGTCACCTCGGACCGGCGCGCGGTTGCGGTGTTCCTGATGCAGCCCGATCTGCATTTCCGCAGCCTTTACGAGCGGTTGGGCTTTCCCGAGGCAGCAGATGACCCCCGGTTCAACAGCTTCGCAGCCATGGCGCAAAACTGGCAGGAGCTTTCCGACAAGGTCTCTGCCGCTTTCGCACGGCATCCGCTGGCGTATTGGAAGGAGCATCTGCGCAGTTTCTCCGGCCAGTGGGCCGCGGTGCAAAGTCTCAACGAGCTGACGGAGGACGAACAGGCGTTGGCCAACGACATGCTGTTCGAGATCGAGACAATCGACGGCGCCGACCCGCTCAAACTCGTGCGCGGGCCGGTGCAGTTCAACCACGAACCCACCCGCACCATGCGCGGTCCGCAAGCCTTCGAGCACACGGAAACCTTCCTGCTCGAACTGGGGCTTGATTGGGAGCGGATCGAGAGCCTAAAGGCCGCGGGAACCATTGCCTGACCGGCAGATTTTTTGAGGATAGCGACATGAAGCCCGGAACCCGTTTGAAGAGCGCCGCCTGCGATACCGAAGTCATGGTGATCCGCTGCGGCGATGGCGTCATCCAGTGCGGCGGCGCGCCGATGGGTGAAGCCAAGCCCGCCGAAGCCGCAGCGCTCTCCGCCGAATTCTCGGGCGGCACGCTGATGGGCAAGCGCTATGTCGATGCGGATAACGCCTACGAGCTGCTCTGCGTCAAGCCCGGCAAGGGCTCGCTGGCGGTCGATGGTGTGGCGCTGGTGACCAAGGACGCCAAGCCCCTGCCCGCTTCCGACTAAGCACGGCGAACCGCTGACATGAACATCGCCCTGCTCCTCGAAATGGCGGCGGAAACCGATCCCTCCCGCATCGGCCTGGTCTGCGATGGCCGCCGCTGGTCCTATGGCGAATTGCTCGCCGCCGCACGCGGGGCGGCGCAGCTGATCGAGGCAAGCGGGGCGAGCCATGTCGCGCTGCTCGACGAATCGAGCGAGGCGGCGGTGATCGCGCTGTTCGGCGCGGGGCTGGCGGGCGTGCCTTATTGCCCGCTCAACTACCGGCTCGCCGACGAGGACCTGGCGGGCCTGCTCGACCGGATCGCGCCATCGCTGATCGTCGGCGATATCGCCCGGGTCGAAAAGCTGTCGCCGGGCAAGGGGCACAAGACCTTCGCCCGGGCGGACTTCGTGAGCGCCGCCCAATCGGTCGCCCTCGATCCCGATCGCGCCTGGGACGACGGCGAAGGCATTGCCGTGCAGCTGTTCACCAGCGGCACCACCGCCGCGCCCAAGGCGGCGATCCTCAACCATTCGAACCTGCTCAGCTATATCCTCGGCACGGTCGAATTCGCCTCCGCCGACGAGAGCGACGCCGGGCTGGTCTGCGTGCCGCCCTATCACATCGCCGGAATTTCCGCGCTGATGAGCTCGATCTATGCGCAGCGCCGCATCGTCATGCTGCCCGCCTTCGCGCCCGAGGCCTGGCTGAAGCTTGCCGAGGCGGAAGGGGTGACCAACGCTTTTGTCGTGCCGACCATGCTGGCGCGGATCATCGACGCTCTCGACACCGGGACCAGCGCCGACATCGCCGCGCTGCGCGCGATCTCCTACGGCGGCGGCAAGATGCCGCTCGAAATCATTGCCCGCGCGCTCGAGCTGTTCCCCGCGACCGGCTTCACCAACGCCTATGGCCTGACCGAGACCAGCTCGACCGTCGCCCTGCTCGGCCCCGACGAACACCGCGCCGCTCTCGCCTCCGACGATCCCAAGGTCCGTGCCCGCCTCGCCTCGGTCGGCCAGCCCTTGCCCACCGTCGAATGCGAAATCCGCGATGAGGACGGCAACTGCGTCGGCCCCGGCGAGCAAGGCGAAATCTATCTGCGCGGCGACCAGGTTTCTGGACAATACAAGGAAAAGTCGGCGCTCGACGCCGACGGCTGGTTCCCCACCCGCGACGCCGGCTACATCGACGAGGAAGGCTATCTGTTCCTCTCTGGCCGCGCCGACGACGTCATTGTGCGCGGCGGCGAGAACATGTCGCCCGGCGAAATCGAGGACGTGCTGGCGACCCACCCGGCGGTCGCCGACGCCTGCGCCGTCGCCATTCCCTCGGTCGAATGGGGCGAGACCGTGGGTATTGCCGTCGTCACCCGCGAAGGCCACGCCGAACCGGACGAGGCCGAGCTCAAGGAACTGATCCGCGCGCGCCTGCGCTCGAGCCGGGTTCCGGAAAAAGTGCTGTTCGTCGGCGAACTGCCCTACAACGAAATGGGCAAGCTGCTGCGCCGCGAGGTCAAGCTTCTGCTTTCCAGCTGACCTGCTACCCGGGAGTTCCCGTTTCCCCAAACCCGGCTATGCTGAGCTTGTCGAAGCACTGTCCTTTTCTTCGGAGCCTGTCACTGCCCCCAAAGGACCGGAACAGCCCTTCGACAAGCTCAGGGTAGCCGGAGTTGGGGTGATGGATTGCGTGCGGTTTCCAGATTGCCATGGCTGAAGGCCCATGCATCCCGCTGACCCGCTGGGCGGACCGGCAACTGCGCCTGCTCGCGGCGGAAACCGGATCGGCGCGGATCGCTGAGCTGACCGGCGAACAGCTGCTGGGCGAACGCGGGTCCAACGGCAGCTACTCAATCAACGGCACGACTTCGGCGGGTCTCGGCGGCAGCCGCCTGCTGCGGACGCGCGACGGCGGCTGGTTCGCGCTGTCGCTGATCCGCGATGCCGACCGCGATTCGATGCCTGCGCTGTTTGGCGATGCCGGGATCGACGGCCGCGACTGGGCGGCGATTGCCGCTGCCGTATCGCAGCACGATTGCGCGGAACTGCTTGTGCGCGGGCGCGATCTGGGACTGCCTGTTGCTGCGGCGGATGAGACGCCCGCTTCCCCGCCGGTCGAGCTGCTGGTTGAGGGTCCCATGCGATCCAGGCCAGCGAACCACCGTCCCCTGGTCATCGATCTCTCCGCGATCTGGGCTGGTCCGCTGGCCGGGCATTTGCTGTGGCTGGCGGGCTGCGAAGTGGTCAAGGTCGAGAGCCTGACCCGCCCCGACCTGATCCGCCGCGACGATCCGGCGACGTTCGACCTGATCAACCAGGGCAAGGCCAATGTGCTCGCCGACTTCGCCAGCGAGTCCGATAGAACCGCCCTCACCCACCTGATCCGCCGCGCCGACGTCGTCATCGAAAGCTCGCGGGTGCGCGCGCTCAAACAGCTGGGCATCGACGCCGAGGCGCTGGTGCGCGAGGTGCCGGGGCTGGTCTGGCTAAGCATAACCGGCCACGGTGCAAGCGGCGAGGCGGCGATGTGGACCGGGATCGGCAACGATTGCGGCGTTGCGGGCGGGTTAAGCCGGGCGCTGGAACAGGCGAGCGGCGAGATCGGCTATGTCGGCGATGCCCTGCCCGATCCGCTGACCGGGATCACTGCGGCGCTCGCTGGCTGGCGCGCCTACCAGAGCGGCAAGGCCCAGCGCCTCGGCTTTGCGATGAGCGCAATTGCCGCGCAGGCGCTCGCCGAAGAGCGCGATTTCGACCGCGAGGCGCTGGACGCCGAGCTGCGCGCATGGGGCGCGGCCAAGGGGCACCCCTTCCGCAAGCTGGAACGCCGCACGATGCACGAGCCGATCCATCCGCTGGGCGCCGATACGGCGCGCTACCTGTCATGCTGATCCGCAATGCCGAGGTCTGGGGGCTTGGACTTGCCGATGTCCGGATCGAGAGAGGAAGGATTGCCGAAATCGATCGTCAGTCCCCCTCCCCTTCAGGGCAAGGGCCAGGGGTGGGGGATGCCGGGATCGCCAGTTCCCGAGCGACAGCCCCCACCTCAACCCCTCCCCTGCAGGAGAGGGGCTTTGCGATTATCGATGCTGGAGGCTGCGCCCTGCTGCCCGGGCTGCACGACCACCATATCCATCTGGCAGGTCTGGCGGTGCGGGCCTCATCGGTATGGTGCGGGCCGCCGGAGGTGGAGAATGCCGAGGCGCTCGCCGAACGGCTGCGGGCCAAGTCCGGGATCGGCTGGCTGCGCGGGATTGGCTATCACGAGAGCGTCATGGGCCTGCCCTCGGCGCGCGAACTCGACCGTATCCTGCCCGATCGGCCCTTGCGCATCCAGCACCGCTCCGGCCGGATGTGGCTGCTGAATTCCGCTGCCCTCGCCGAGCTGCTGGCCCAAGCCGGAACGCCCCCCGGGCTGGAGCGCGATGCCTCCGGTTTCACCGGACGCCTGTTCGACGAGGACCAGTGGCTCCGCACCGCGCTGCGCAGCACCCCGCCCGACTTCGGCGCAATATCGCAGGAACTCGCCAGCTTGGGCGTCACCGGCATCACCGACATGTCGCCGCGCAACGATCCCGCCATTGCGGCGCATTTTGCTGCGCAGCATGGATCGCAGCATTTGCAGCAAAACTGCTGGCTGGCCGGGGAATTGTCGCTCGCCGAAGCCGCGCCCGGCCCTTGGCGGCTGGGGCCGGCCAAGCTGCATCTGCACGAGGCAGCCTTTCCCCCCTTCGACGAGGCCATGGACTTCATCGCCAAGGCGCATGCGCAATCCCGCGCCGTCGCGATCCATTGCGTCAGCGAGGTCGAGCTGGTCTTCGCACTTGCCGCGCTGGAGGCAGCCGGGGCGATGCATGGCGACCGCATCGAACACGCCTCGGTGGCTTCGGACGAGCTCATCGCCCGCATCGCCGGCCTTGGCCTGCACGTCTGCGTCCAGCCCCATTTCGTCGCCGAGCGCGGGGATCGCTATCTCGCCGACGTCGAACAGCGCCACCATGGCGAGCTCTACCGCTTGCGCGCCTTTGCCGAGGCCGGTGTCGCATTGGCGGGAGGCAGCGATGCGCCCTTTGCCTCTGCCGATCCCTGGGCGGCGATAGCGGCGGCGGTTTCCCGGCGAACCGCTTCCGGAGCGCTAATCGGTGCAGGCGAAGCGCTGACCCCGGAAGAAGCGCTCGGGCTTTACCTCGCCGATCCCGCCGGCCTCGCGCGTCAGCGCCGGATCGCAGCCGGCGAACCCGCCGACCTCTGCCTGCTGCACCTCCCTTGGGAGAAGGCCCGCACCCGCCTGACTTCAGCCAACGTCCGCGCCACCTTCATCGCCGGCGATTGCATCCACCAGGCCCCAGCCTAGCGCGGTCTTCGCCGGAATCCGCTTGCCCGAAAGCATCATCAGCGCCGCCCGCTGCCGCCCGATCCTGCGGGTCAGCGAGACGCAGCCCCCCGCTCCCGGCAGGATACCCATCGCCAGCTCGGGTAGCTGGAACCACGCATCCGGCGCAGCGGTGAGCCGCACGGCATAGGCCGCCAGCTCCAGCCCCGCGCCAACGCAGCCGCCCTGCACATGCACGTCCAGCTTGTCCGCAACCCGCGCCAGCGCCCGCGCGGGCAGGGTGCGGCAGCGGATCGCATGCGCCGTCGCCGGATCTGTGGTCGTGCCGAACTCGCCCAGCTCCGCGCCGAGGCTGAAGCTGCGCCCCGCCCCGCGCAGCGACAGGCGGCGGATTTCCGGATCGATCGCGGCAAGGGTGAAGGCGTCATAGAGCTGGTCGCGGATGCGGCAATCGATGGAATTGCCGCTATCAGGATGATCGAGGGTGACGATCAGCCGGGGCCCATCTCGCTCCAGCCTCACCTCGCCGGAAGCTGGTGCCGCCCGATCCCCTTGCCCGGCGCCGGCAAGCCAATCGCGGTGCTCCGCGCTGCCCTGCAGCAGCCCAAAGGCCAGCGACTCCGCCGTCAGGCCTTCGTCCAGCGACAGCGATGGCAATATCCGCAGCAACTGGACAATCGCCGCAGCAGCGAGCGGCTTGGCCAGCACCTGCGCCGCCAGCCCCGCCGCGCCGACCGGCGGCTCGATCACCGCATCGAGGTGGCGGGCGAAGGGATGCTTGCGCTCGCCCAGTCCCACTAACGGGCATGGCGGCAAGACCGGCGCATCAGGCGCCTCGCTGGTGGCGTTCAGGTCGATGAAACACAGCGGCCCATCCCACAGCGACTCGCCCGGCCACAGCCGCCTTGCGTCGATAGTCAGGGCAGCGATGTCCATAGCCGGGCCTGTTTAAGCGCGGTCCACGCCAAACGCAAAACGGCGCCCCGGCGAGGGGGCGCCGTCTGAGTTCCCGCAGGAGCGGATCAGTCGCCGAACTTGTACTTCAGGCGGAAGCCCCACATGCGCGGTTCGCCGATGATGTTCGAAAGGAAGCCTGAGCCAACTTGCACGTTGGCGTGCAGGATGGTCTTTTGCTTGGTCACGTTGGTGACGAAGAACGCGGCGTCGATCGGCATGCCGCCGACATCTTCCCAGTTGACGTTTAGGTTGACCACTTTCGAACTGGGCAGAATGCCGTATTGGCTGGCGAATTGCGGCGGCGAAGCCGCCCCGCAGTTGAACAGATTGATATTGGTATTGACGGTTTGCGCTGCTCCGGTGGGCGAGACCGCGCAGTTGACCAGCACCGGCGGATCGCTGACCGCGCGATACGAGGACTGGTAAACCATGGTCGCACCAAGCGTGATCTTGCCGATCGATTCCGGCAGTGGCAGCTCATAGCTGCCACTGAGCACCAGCTTGTGCGGCACAGCGTTGGGGATCGTCGAACCCACTGGCACCGGCCGCAAATCGAGACCGAGCAGCGTGCTGTTCTTCGACAGAACGAAGGACGTCACATCGACGACATCAATGAGCTTGGTCTTGAGATAGGCATAGCTGGCCTGGAGCTTGAAACCTTGGAACGGGCTAATGCCTGCCTCGATCTCGAAACCTTGCAGCCTGGACTTGCCGGTATTGAGAATGACCGTTGTCTGCGGGCAGTTGGCGGTGGGATTGCACTGCACGCCGATCTGCAGCTGCTGGTCGCTGAAGTTATTGTGAAATGCGGAAGCGTTGAAATAGCCGGGCATCGCTCCGCGCCAGCTGGCCTTCGCGCCGATCTCGTAGGTATCGACCTTCTCTTTGCCATAATCCTGGAGCTGGTCGAGCCCGAAGGAAGCGACACCTCCCTGCCGGTATCCGCGCGAATATTTGGCATAGAGCAGAACATCGTCGGTTGGCTTGTAGTCAAGTCCAAGCAGCCAGGTTGGCGCGCTCGTACTCACCTCGTGCCGCTCCTTACAGCGATTGATCGCATCGGCAGCAGGAAAATAGCCCCTGCCCGGATCGGATACATTCGTCCCGTCCTGGATGTTTGCAGGGTACCCGAAATTTACGTTGTTGTTGCAGAATCCAACGCCCTGGGCGAGCCCCGGCAAGGTGGTGTTGGTGCCCGGGATCGCCAGCGTCCTGCCGTTGAAACCGCTATTGATGGTGTTGAGATAGTAGCGCAGATTGATGACCTGGAAGTTGCTGATCATCTTGTCCCAGGTATAGCGGATGCCACCGGTAACCTTGAGTTGATCTGTCAGCTCATAGATGCCCTGCCAGTATAGTGCCCGGCCACGGAAGTAGTTCTCGGTCAGCGAGAAACCGGTGCGGCCGAGCGAATTGGCCTGGTTCGAAGTCGCCATGCAGATCTGACCGGCGTCGGTCTGGACCGGGGAATGGGTGGCGCTGGCGATTCCCGGAAGCGCGCTGCCTATCGGTCCGCAAGGCGTTTGCGAGGGGCCGGTGGTGCCGGACGGGCCGATCGGATCGCTGTTTTCGAAATAGAGGCCGCCCTGCCAGTTGAACTTGTCGCCCTGCCACTGGAATTGCAGCTCGGCGACATAGGATTTCTCGGCGTTGGTGTGCAGGCCCTCGGGGTTGCGCGTCATCGAGAAGTTGCGCACGCCCAGCGGCGTGCTGACCGCATTGAAGTGCGCGATCGAGATAGCATTGGCCGGGATCGGCGTTGTGGCATTGATCGGGGCTGGGTTGTATAGGCCGAACAGGTCGAGCGTGGTGTCGCCGAGGAATTCACCATAGGCGAGATTCGCCTTGACCGTCAGGTTGTCGCTGGCCTTCCACGTCGTCGTGTTGATTGCTTGCCAGGTCTTCGATTCCGATTTCGAATCCCAGACCGAGTTGGATACGCACCAGAAATTACTGCCGCAGATCGACGCTTCATAGGCCATCTGGTTCAGGGCAATGAGGCCATTGGAGGTCACCAGACCGTTGACCGTCTGCCCGGCATCGAGCGTCCCTGCGGCAGCGACCCCGGTCAATTTCGAATAGGGCTCGCGATAGAAGGCCTGGTTGATCTTGGGGATCACGCCAGTGCTCTTGGAATGAGACCAGGTGGCGACAGTATAGTTTTCGATGTCGGGGGTGACGTCCCAGACGATGCTGCCGCGCAGCGCCCAATAGTCTGTGCTGCCACCGGCATCGCCATAGGGGCCAAAGCCGATCTTGCCGGCATTTTGCAGATAACCGTCGCGCTTCATCCGATCGACGCCGAGACGCACCTTGAAAGTGTCCGAAACGGGCACGTTCACCACGCCCTGAATGCGCCACATGTTGTATTCGCCGGCGCTGCCCTCAAGATAACCTTCAAGGCGATCGGTCGGTCGCTTCGGGACCAGCATCACCGCTCCGCCAGTGGAGTTGCGGCCCTGCAGCGTGCCCTGCGGACCCTTCAGCACTTGCACACTCGACAGATCGAAGAGATTGCCCGGACCGGCGCCATCGCCGCCCTGGGTTGCTCCCGAGCCACGCGGGGCAACCACGTCGGCAAAATAGGTGCCAACGGTTGCGGTCGTGCGCTGTTCCTGGGTGAAGCCGCGCACCGTCCAGGTAGTGTTGTCTGAACCGAAACGATTGTTGGTCGACAGCCCCGGCGTGTAGGTCGCGATGTCCTTGGCACTGGAAATATTGTTGTTAGCCAGCGTCTTCTCGTTCAGTACGGTGATCGAGATCGGCACGTCTTGAAGCTTTTCTTCGACGCGGCGGGCGGTGACAATAATGTCTGTCCCGAAACCGGCATCTTCCAATTCCTGCGCATCCTGCGCGAAGGCCGGTGCGCCATAGGCCATGCTGAAGGCGGTTGCCGCCAAAAGGGCGCTCTTCTTGCCGATGCTCATAGTGAAAATTTCCTCCCGCGACGCCTTTGCGGCATCATTCGTTCCCATTGCCGCCAGCTTCGCGGCTTATCGCCGCATCGCTAGCCGCGAATCCCCTGACAGCAAGGAAAAATTGCCCGGAACTGGCGTTTGCTTGCGAATTGTGGCCGAACAACCACACCTGGGGAAACGACCGCAAAGCCCGCTATTCCTCGATCACCTCGATGACCCGCTCGGGGCAGGCCCTGGCGCCCCGCCGCGCCTGCGCTTCCTGGCCCGCAGGCACGTCGAAGCCCTCGATCGAGATATAGCCCTCGTCGTTGAGCAGATAGAGCTCGGGGGCGATCGCCCAGCAGCGGGCGTTGCCGGTGCAGCGTGCCTTGTCGATCCTGATTTTCATCGGCTTTGCTCCTTCGCGGTTTTCTTGCCACGGAAGCAAAGCGCTTGTCGAGTTGGCGCCGTGCGGGCAGAACAAGGACATGCCGCACCCCATCCCGCCACTCGATCGCCCCGGCTTTCGCCGCCGCATCCGGATCGAAGCGCGCGAGGGCGTGTGCGCCGCCATGCTGGAGGACGACATCCACTGCCTGGCGGTCACGCTGCGGCACGACGGAACGCGCGTCACCTCGATCGAACCGCGCTTCGACCGGTTGCCCTGGACCACTTGTCCAGGCGCAATCGACAAGCTGATCGCAACCTTTGCCGGTTTGCCGCTGTGCGAAATCACGGCGCGGCGCGACAAGAAGCAGAACTGCACCCATTTCCACGACATGGCGGTGCTGGCGGCGGCGCATGCCGGGGAACGGGGCGGGCTGATTTTCGAGATCGTCGCGACCGATCCTGCCGGGGGCAAGCGCCTGCTTGAGATACGCTGCGACGGCGAGGTGCTGCACAGCTGGGTCGAGCAAGACGGCAAGCTGGTGAAACCCGCCGAACTGGCCGGGCAAACGCTCTTCGTGCTGCGTGACTGGATCAATCGCCTGGCCGAGCCCCAGCGGGAAGCCGCGCGGTTGCTGCAATGGGCAGCGATCGTCGCGCATGGCCGGACGATACCGCTGGAACAACAGTCGGTCGCCAGCGATATCCCGCCAAATTGCTACACCTTCCAGCCCGAACGGGCCGCGCATGCAGTGCGCAACGGCGAACGCCGCGATTTCAGCGACGGTTCGCGCCTGCCGCTGGCCGATTTCGCAGACCGGGTCTTGTCTGCTTTCTGAGCACCCTGTCCCGGGCTGCTGGGGAGGAAATCCATTATTTTCCTGTTGCGGCGCGGCAGGCTTCATGGTGTTGCGGAGTGCAATAATCAGCACCGGACAGGATTGCCCAGATGAATTTCGACCTCACCGACGAACAGGAAATGGTCCGCGACACTTTCGCGCGCTTCCTCGACGAAAACTCCAATTCCGTCCGTGTCCGCGCCGCCCTGCCGTCGGGCTTCGATCAGGCGCTGTGGCAGGGCCTTGCCGAACTCGGCGCATTCGCCATGCGGGTGCCGGAGAGTGCCGGCGGCATGGGCATGGGGCTGTTCGAAGCGGCGATTGTGATGGAAGAGGCCGGTCGCACCCTCGCCTCCGGGCCGCTGGCCGAAGCGCTGGTGGCGGCGCGGTTGATGGGGCAGCTGGGCGCGGACGAGCGCCTTTTAGAACGAGTAATCGGCGGCGAGGCGGTCGCGAGCATCGCCATGCATGACCTCGCCGCGCAGCCGGTGCAATGGATCGCGGGCGGGCTGGTCGCCGAGGCGGTAGTGGCGCGCAGCGGCAACGACATCCTGCTGGTCACCGTGCCAGAAGGCGCGCGCAAGGCCGAGGAAAACCTCGCCTCCACCCCGCTTGCCGAGATCGATTTCGGCCAGCTGGACGCGACCGTCCTCGCCTCCGGCCCAGATGCCCTCGCCAGCTTCGCCGCCGCCATCGAGGAGTGGAAGCTGCTGATCGCCGCCGCGCTCTCGGGCCTGTCGCGCGCGGCGCTGCTGATGGCGGCGGCCTATGCCGGCGAGCGCAAGGCGTTCGGCGTGTTGATCGGCACGTTCCAGGCGCTCAGCCACCCGATGGCGGACCTGATCGCCGAGATCGACAGCGGCAAGTTCATGGTGTGGAAGGCAATCCGCAGCATCGCAGATGCCAACAAGGGCGCCGCCGACGGCGATCGGGAAGCAGCGGCGCAAGTCTCGCTTGCCGCCTGGTGGAACGCCGAAACCGCCGCGCGCACGGTCACCCAGTCGTTGCACACCTTCGGCGGTATCGGGCTAACGCTCGAGCATGACATCCACCTCTACAATCTGCGCGCCAAGGCCTGGCCGCTGGTGCTCGGCGACCCGCAACTGCTGCTCGCCGAAGCCGGGCGGCGGCTCTATGGCGGCGAGAGTGCCGATTTGCCCGAAGTCGGCGAAATGCCGATCGAGTTCGACCTTGGCGAGGAAGCGCGCCAGGTGCAGCAGGAAATACGCGATTTCTTCGTCAAACACGTCACCGACGAGGAGCGGGCGAAGTTCCATTATTCGTGGGAGGGCCACAACCCGCGCATCCACAAGCTGCTGGTTGAGAACGATCTCGCCTATCTGCAAATGCCCAAGGACGTCGGCGGGCGCGGCCTCAGCGCCTATGCCGTCACTGCTGCGCGCGACGCTTTCGAGGAAGAAGGCTGGAACAACCCCGTCGCCGGGGTCGCGCAGATGGTGGCGCTGATCATGCACCGCTTCGGCTCGGACGAGCTCAAGCAGGAGGTGCTGTCCAAAGTCATGTCGGGCGAGGCGATCTGCTCGCTCGGCTATTCCGAACCGGGCAGCGGTTCGGACGTCTTCGCCGCACAGTGCCGAGCCATTCCTGACGGAAACGGCTGGAAAATCGAAGGCACCAAGATGTGGACCAGCGGGGCCAACCTGACCGACTATGTGCTGATGCTGACCCGCACCAATACCGAGGTCGCCAAGCACAAGGGCCTGACCATGTTCATCGTGCCCCTGAAGGCACCTGGCGTGACGATCCAGGGGGTGCACACCTTCATGGACGAGCGCACCAACATCACGTTTTACGACGGGGTGAAAATCCCCGACAGCTGGCGGCTCGGCGAAGTCGATGGCGGCGCACGGACGATGGCGGCCAGCCTCGAGCTCGAGCACGGCGGCGGCTTTGCCAAAGTGCAGCGGGTGATGCTTGAGGAAGCGGTCGAGCTATGCCGCGGGATCGCAGTGGCCGGAGCGGGCAGGCTGATCGATCAGCCGCACGCGCAATCCCGCCTGGCGCGCGCCTATGCCAACTACCTCGCCGCCGAGCTGCTGCAATATCGCGCCAACTGGGTCCAGGTGGAAGGCAAGCCGAACCTTGCCTATGGGCCGATGACCAAAGTGTTCTCCTCGGAGAAGTTCACCACCAACTCGCGCGATCTGCTCGATCTCACCGCGCCCCATTCGCTGTCGAAGCGCAAGGGGCCGGCAGGTCATCTCAACCAGGCTTATCGCCACGCCCACGGCACGACGATCTATGGCGGGTCGAGCGAGGTGCATCGCTCGATGGTCGCCGAGCGGGGACTGGGGCTGCCGAGGTCGCGCAATTAGCGAAAAGGCTCAGCCCCGCCCGAGCTTGCGCATATCCGCAATCCCCAGCTCCAGCAGCCGCGCCGCCGGGACCTTGAAGCGCTCCACCATGGCGAACGTGGGATCGTTCAAAAAATGGCGGTGCAGTTCGCGGTCGGTCCAGACCGTCGCCGACCGCTCTAGCCCGGTCATCAGCATCGAAGCCATGGCGTAAACCGGCGAATTATAGTCTGCGAGATCGCCGTCCATCTGGCCAACCAGCAAGCGGATGATCGCCTGGGCCGAAGCGATGCGGTGCTCGATCATCCGCCTGTCGCCGAGATCGGCCATGCTGTTGCGCAAATGCAGCAGCCGCGAATGCTTCAGCCAAAAGCCATGGAACGCGTCGATATAGGCGCGGCAGTGTTCGCCCAGCGCTGCGTCCGGCCAACGAGATCGCAGCAGGCCAACGAAGTCGTCCTCTGCGGTCTCCATCGCCGGATCCAGCAAGGCGATAAGCACTTCGGTCAGGTCGCTGAAATAGAGATATAGCGAGGTCATCCCCAGATCCGCCTGCCGCGCCACCGCGCTGAGCGTGATCGGGGTTTCGTTATCCTGCGAGACGAGCTCGACCGCCGCCGCCAGAATCCGCGCGCGCGTCATCTGGCCTTTGCGGCCGAGCTTCTGTCCGTTGAGGTTGCGTTCGACCCCGCCGGATACGACCGGCAAGGCTGACTCGCCCTGCTCCTCGTAAACCAGCTTCTGCGGTTCTGCTGTCATGATACCTCAGGCAGCGACCGCCGGGCCGACCGGATAGGCGATCATCTTGGTCTCAAGGAATTCCTCGATGCCCTCGACGCCCCATTCACGGCCGATGCCGCTGTCCTTGTAGCCGCCGAAGGGAATGTCGCCGGTGATGCACATGCCGTTGTTGACCCCGATGGTGCCGGTGCGGATGCGCTTGGCGATGCGCATGGCGCGGTCGAAATCGCCCGAGCTGACGCCGCCCGAAAGCCCGTAGTTGCTCTCATTGGCGATGCGGATCGCGTCCTCGTCGTCTTCGAAGGGAATCACCACCAGCACCGGCCCGAAAATTTCCTCCTGGGCGATGCGCATGGTGTTGTTGACGTCGAAGAAGCAGGTCGGCTCGATGAAATAGCCGCCGCCCTTATCCGGCCGGGCCTTGCCACCGGCGATGATGGTCGCACCTTCCTGCTTGCCGAGTTCGATATAGCTCATCACCCGGTCCATCTGGCGCTTGGAAACCACCGGCCCCATGATGTGCTGCGGATTGTCGATCTCGCCCCAGTTGTCGCCGAGTCCGGCATAGGCTGCGGTCAGGATGGCGCGCGCTTCCTCGTAGCGGCTGCGGGGCACCAGCAGGCGGCTCTGCACGGCGCAGCCCTGGCCGGCGTGGAAGACCAGCATGGTCATCATGCATTCCATGGCGAAATCGGGCGCATCCTCGAGCACGATCTTGGCCGACTTGCCGCCAAGCTCGAGGAAGATGCGCTTCAGCGTTTTGGAGCCCGCCTCCATGATGCGCTTGCCGACTGCGGTCGAACCAGTGAACGAGATGTTGTCGACCCGCGGATCGGCGGTGAGCATCTCGCCGGCCATCGCCGGATCCTGGCCGAACACGACCTGCATCACGCCCGCCGGGAAGCCCGCTTCCGCCGCCAGCTCGCCGAAGATCGCGCCCATGCCCGGAGTGTTGGGCGCGGGCTTGAGGATCACCGTGCAGCCGGCGAGCAGCGCCGCGACGACCTTGCCGATGTTGACATAGAGCGGCACATTCCACGGCGTGATCGCCGCGACCACGCCGACCGGCTCATAGACCGCAGTGCGCTGGTGCATGTTACCGTAGGCCTCGCGAATGCCGTAGTCCTTCTCCCAGGTCACCCGGTCGAAGATACGCAGGTAATCGTCCCAGCCGTTCAGCGCCATGTTGACATGCGCCATGTTGACCGCGCCTGTCGCCGCGCCGGCCTCGTGCTTGGCCAGTTCACCCAGCCGCTCGCGGTTCTTCTCGAACAAATCGCGGTACTTCTTGACGAGATCATAGCGCTTCTGGCGGTTGGTCGCCCAGTCGGTCTCGTCGAAAGCGCGGCGCGCGGCGGCAATCGCGCGGTTCACATCGTCAGCAGTTGCATCGGCGGCCTTGCCGACGGGCGCGCCAGTCCAGGGACCGATAACGTCATAAGTGCCGCCGTCGCTGGCGTCGCAGAGCTTGCCGTCGATGAACAGCTTGGCGTCGGGAAGTGTGGTCATGGCATCATATCCTCTTGGTGGCGGGTCCGCTCAGGGGTGGCGGCCTTCTACGGAAACGTGGGTAAGCCGCACATCGGCGGGAAGATCGAGCAGCGCGCGAAAGACATCGGTGACGCTGTTGACGTGGCTGATCGGCCGTTTGCGCATGTCGATTCCGGCGTCAAGGCAGAGCTGGTAGAATTTCATCGAAATCTCGGGGCTCCAGTTCGAACCCTTGCCCTCTTCCATCATCGGCCCGCAGCGCACCGTGCTGACCCGGATGCCATCGGGCTCCAATTCTTTCGACAGCGACTGGGTGAAACGCTCCTGCCCGGCCTTTGAGCACTGATACATCGACAGCAGCGGGAATTCGAGCGCGACCGATTCGCTGGTGACATTGATGATGTAGCCGCCCTTGTCCATCATCGGAATCGCGGCGCGCGAGGTAAACACCGGGCCGGCGAGATTGGTCAGGATCGGCTGCATGATCTGCTCGTCGGTCGCGTCCTTGACGAAGAACGGCTCGTAAATCGCGGCGTTGTTGATCAGCACGTCGATCTTCGGGTGTCGCTCGGCGATCTCGGCGAATGCCGCGCGGACCGAATCTGCCGATTGCACGTCGCATTCGACGGCAAAATGCGGCGCGCCCAGCTCATCCGCCAGCGCCTGCACCTTGGAAAATGTGCGGCCCAGCGCGATAACGGTCTCGCCGTCCCCGGCGAAACGGCGGGCAAGCGCCCGGCCAAGGCCAATTCCTGCTCCGGTAATGACGATCGTTTTTCCCACGGACATGGCTCTCGACTATGTGCTGATTGTGACGCGTGCGTTTCCAGAATCCGCCAGGTTCGGCAAGGGGTAATATCGACTATGAGCTTTGGAAGCCGCGATCGCGCCAGCGGCCGCGCATTCCGTCGTTCCTATGGAGCCTTGCGCGATAGGTTCGCGCGCACGCGGGCCAGCGTCGTCATGAATTGCGAGCGCTCCGCCTGGCTCACCCCGTCCAGCGCCGCGCCAAGCGTATCCCGCCCGAGCGGGCGCAGTTGATCGAGCAGCCCTTCACCCTTCTCCGTGAGGAAAATTCGCCAGGCCCGGCGGTCGGCAGGATCGGCGCGGCGTTCCACCAGTTCGGCCTCCTGCAGCCGGTCGATCATCCGGCCCAGCGTGATCGGCTCGACCTCGAGCAATTCTGCCAAAGCTCCCTGATTGCTGCCGGCATTCTGCATGAGCAAGCTGAGCACCTGCCACTGCGGCCGGGTGACGCCGATCCCGCGCGCGCGTTCATCGAAGCTGCGGCGCATCAGGCGTGACACCTGGGCCAGCAATGTGCCAATATTCTCATCCATCGCGGCGGAATATAATAGCAATGCTTATTACTATCCAGCCATATGTTCAGCTAGCTGAGCAACCCTGTGGAGATATGCCATGGCCGAAGCCGACACCCGCCCCGCCGAAAAGCGCCCCTTCGCCTCGCCCTTCGACATCTTCCGGGCCAAAGACGCGGTGGATTATGCCGAAGACGGAGTGATGTTTGTCGATCCGGCAGCGCCAGTCGATTTCGGCGCAGCAAGCCTGCTTGGCGAGGAAGGTTTCGGCGAGGGCGGCCAGGTCAAATTGCTCTACCAGCGCCCCGGCATGAGCCTGACCTATGTCTGGTTCAAGAGCGGCTACCCCCTGCCCCGGCATAGCCATAACGCCGATTGCCTCTATTTCATCGTCGCGGGCAGTTTGCGGATCGGCACCGAGGAACTGGGGCCGGGCGATGGATTCTTCATCGGCGTGGACGTGCCCTACACCTATACGCCGGGGGAGAACGGGGTCGAGGTGCTGGAATTCCGCACCTCGAACCACTTCGACTTCAAGATGCTGGGCGGCACTCCGGCCTGGATGGAAAAGGCGGTGGAGACGCTGCGCGCAAGGCGCGGCACCTGGCCGGACGAGAAGACGCCTTCGGGGATGAAGGTCGGCTAGAGCGGCGTGGGGTAAATCTGATCCACCGGGACGGAGCCGATTTTGGCCGAGCGTGAGGAGCGAGGAGGGAGCCATGCCGAAGCATAGTGACCGACGAGCGACGCTGCGATCGGCCAAAAGCGGCCCGCCCCTTCGGGGTTGCCAGATGAGGCCCCTCGGACAGCGTCACGTTGCTTGACCGGGTTCCCGACCCGCTCTGCGCAACGCTCCTTGCCGAGAAGCCTCATCTGGCAATCACGGTGGATCAGATTTACCGCACGCCGCTCTAGAAGCACTTCTCCGCCAGCGCCACGATCTGCGGCGCCAGCTTGGGCATGCTGTTGAACAGACCGCTGCCCGGCGCCGCCAACTGGACTCCGAGCCGGTCCATCCATTCGCGGTCGCCCCATGGCGGTTCCTGCAAGTCCGCGCCAGGGATCATCGCCGCGACCCGCTCGCTGGTCTCGCGGGTGTGGTGAAGGTCCGACACGCCGCTGCGCAGGATCGCCACCGGCACCTTGATGCCCTCAAGATCGCCCGCGCGCACGCAGGAAATCGGCATTCCCGGCGCGCAAAAGAACCAGTCCGCCCAGTCGCGCATCCGCTGGATGAAGGCCTCGGGCTCCCAGGCCAGCAGCAGGTCGCGGTTGCGGGGATTGCGCTCCAGCATTTCCTTGAACGCCGGCATGTCCGCCACGCCCTGCATGCCGCCGAGCGATGCGGCGATGGCCGGATCGTGGTTGTAAGCCATAGGCAGTGTGGCGATGCCGATGCCGCCGCCGCTGAGCCATTGGCACAGCGCGCCCGAGACGCACCCGGGGTGGCGGATCGCGGTCAGCAGCGCCTCGCGGCTGCCGCCCGAAGCGCCATAGACCAGCGGCTTGCCCAGCTTCAGCGCCTTGATCATCGCCGCCAGCATATCGGCGTTCTGGAAGCTCTCGCATTCGCCGTCGAAGCAGAGATCGGATTCGCCGGTGTTAAGCCGGTCCCAGATCAGCACCTTGAAGCCGGCCAGGGCCAGCTCCGCCGCCAGTTCGCGCACGCCGGGCGTATCGCGCGAGAAGCGGCCGCCGGGGGTGATGGTGATCGCCCTGTCTCCCTCACCGATCAAATCGTAGGCGATTTCGTGGCCGTTCAGTTCGATACGGGGCATACGGCTCTCCTGGGTCTTGTTGTTATGCTTCCATGATCAGACGGGTAAGCTTCTGCTCGGCGATCCGCCAGCGCCCGCCCTGCTTCGCATAGCGTTCGTGATAGTGGCCGTAGCCGGTCATCGTGCGGCCATCGTCCCAGTGGAGCCGGTCCTGCATCGGCCAGATCGCGGTGGCGCTGTCGCCGTCGATGACGATCTCGGGGAAATGCACCTGATGCGCGGTCTTGGTGGTTTCGATCGAGCCGCGCACCGAGGCGACGATGGCCGCCCTGCCCCGCTCGATCGTGCCACCGCTGCCGGTGACATCGAGCACTGCGTCTTCGGTGAAAAGCTGGCCCCAGCCCTCCCAGTCCTTGGTGTCGAGCAGACGGCAATAGGCCGCCTTGACGTTGGCGATGGCCAGCCAATCGGCGAAATCGGCTTCGCTTGTCACTTGCGTTCTCCCATCCTGCACCGCTTGCGCGGGTCTCAATTCAAGCTGCCTCCGCCGCCAGCCGTTCCTCTGCGAGCTTGCGCAATTCAGCCGTCTTGACCTTCGCGCTGCCGGTGAGGTTCAACTCCTCCTCGGTGAAGAACAGCACCCGGCGCGGCACCTTGTAGCTCGCGAGCTTTTCCTTGGCGTATGCCTTGACCGAATCCTCGCTGACATCCGCGCCCTGGTGCGGCACGATGCAGCCGACCACCAGCTCGCCGAGCAGCTCGTCGGGCACGCCCACCGTCTGCGTCGCCTTGACCCCGGGGCAGCGCGAGACCACCGCATCGATCTCGATCGGCGAGACATTGGCCCCGCCGGTCTTGATGATGTCGTTCATCCGGCCTTCCCAGATACAGCCGCCCGCCTTCGTCCATATAGCCGCCGTCGCCGCAGCGCAGGAAGCCGTCGGCGTCGAGCGTCTCGTCGAGCGGGACGCCGGTGTAGCCGAGCATCAGCGTCGGGCCTTTCACCGCGATCTCGCCGCGCTCGCCGAGCGGCACGGTCTCGCCGGTCATCGGATCGACGATCTTGATCGTCGAGCCATGCGTCGGGATGCCGTGGCTGCCCTTGGTCACTTCGTCCGGCGTGTTCGAAGGATAGACGGTGATCAGGGTGAAGGTCTCGGTATTGCCATAGGCGGCGCGGTTATCGAGCCAGTCGGTATTGACCGTCGGATGCTTGCCCACCGGCGTATCGTAGGGGACATAATGCATCGCCGAGAGATCGGTTTCGAGGAAATTGGGCGCGGCCTCCAGCTGGGCCCATTGATGCGGCCAGGCGATCAGCTTGGTGACTTTCTCCTGCTCCATCAGCCGCAGCGCATCGGGCGCATCGAAGGTCGGTTGCAGCACGATGCAGCCGCCGGTGGTCAGCGTGCTGCCCAGCGTCATCGCGAAATTGCCCGACCAGAAGAAGCCGTTGGCGGTCCAGCTGCGGATCTTCTCGTGGACGATGCGGTACCAGCCCGGCCAGCGCCAAAGTTGCAGACAGACGGCGCGATGCGAGGAGAGGATGCCCTTGGGCTTGCCGGTGGTGCCCGAGGAGAAGAACATTATGCCCGGATCGGCCGGCGCGACCTGCGCGGCGCGCGCCGCAACGCGTTCCGGCGCAACCCCGGCAGCGCGGGCGCGGAAGGCGCTCCACCCCTCGATCGCGCCGAAGCCTTCGTCGCTGTCTACCATGGCGATATGGCGCAGGAACGGGAACTTGAGCGAGCGCAGTTCGCCCGGCTTCGCGGCGGCGATCTCCGGTTCCAGCTCGACGAGGATTTTCGCAAAGTCCTTCTTCAGCACATGCCGCTCGAAGATCAGCACCGAGATGCAGCTTTTCTCCAGCAGCAGTTCGAGTTCGGCGGCGGTCGAGAAGGTGCTGATCGTCGTCGCCACGCCGCCGGCCAGCGCGCTGCCGAAGAATCCGGAGAAAAATTCGAGCCGGTTGGTGGTCATCGTGCCGACCCGCACGCCCTTGCCGATGTCGCAGGCGGTGAGCGCGCGGGCCACTTCCATGGCGTTGTCCCACAGCTGGTCGTAGCTCCAGCGAAGCATGGCGCTGCCGTCATTTGCGCCGCCGGGCGCGCGCATGCAGAGGGCTTCGTTGGGGCCGAAACGCCGGGTTACGTCGCGCAGATAGGCCCCCAGCGTCAGCGCGCCGATGCCTTCCTCCTCGGCGAGCGGCGCGCCGCGCGCGATGGACAGGCCGTCAACAACCTCGACTGCGTGCGTCATCTTCGCGACCTCTCCATCGCGCTGTGCCTCGATACCGTTTCACCCGTTCACATCCACCAGCACCCGCCCGCGGATCTTGCCGGCGACGATATCGTGCCCCGCCTGGATCGCGCCCGACAGCCCGACCTCATGCCCGATCAGCCCGATCAGCGAACGATCCAGATCGCGGTCGAGCCGGTCCCAGGCGGCCATGCGCGGGCCCTTGGGGCACATCACGCTGTCGATCCCCAGCACCGAGACGCCGCGCAGGATCAGCGGCATCACCGTGCCTGGCAGGTCAGCGCCCTGGGCCAGGCCGCAGGCGGTAACCGCGCCGCGATATTTGGTCTGGGCGATGGCGTTGACCAGCGTGTGGCTGCCGACGCTAATCGATCACCCCCGCCCACAGTTCCTTTTGCAGCGGCTTGCCCGGCGCGGAGAGCTCGTCGCGCTGGATGAACTCGCTGGCGCCGAGCGTGGAGAGGTATTCCTTCTCGCTTTCCTCGCCATAGGAGGCGGTGACGGTGTAGCCCGCCTGCTTGAGCAGCGCGGTCGCCACCGAGCCGACCCCGCCCGGGGTGCCGGTAACCAGGATCGGACCCTGATCCGGCGTCACGCCGAACTTGACCAGTGCATCGACCGACAGCGAGGCGGTGTAGCCCGCCGTGCCGATCGCCATGGCTTCCTTGCCGCTGAAGCCGGAAGGCAGCTTGATCAGCCAGTCGCCCTTGAGCCGCGCCTTGGTGGCGAGTCCGCCCCAATGCACTTCGCCGACGCCCCAGCCATTGAGCAGCACGGTGTCGCCCGGCTTGAACTCGCTGTAGCCGAACTCCGAAACCGTCCCGACCAGATCGATCCCCGGCACCATCGGCCAGCGCCGCACCACCGGCCCGGCGCCGGTCATGGCGAGGCCATCCTTGTAGTTGATCGTCGAATACTGGACGTCGATGGTGACATCGCCCTCGGGCAGCTGGCTGTCATCGAGCTGCTTGAGGCCGCAGGTCTGGCCGTCGTCGGTTTTCTCGATCAGGATGGCGGAAAACATCGGGTCGTTCCTCTCTATTGTTTGCCCCCCATGCCGGGGGGATTGTTGGAGCATGCAATGCGCAATCACCGGGGGCGGCGCAAGCGAAACTGCGCGCGGCGGTGCGCAAAAAGAAACGGCCGGAGGGTTAGCTCCGGCCGTTCTGGTTTGTTGATCCGAAAAGGATCAGTACTTGTAGGAGAAGCCCAGCTTGATGACCCGGCCCAGTGTCCAGCCATGATAGCCTGGGTTATTCGTGTTAAGCCGCAACACCGGCCGCGGCTTGACGTTGAACACGTTGTTCACGGTCAGACGCAGGGATGCTCCCTCCAGCGAACCGGCGGATTCACCGAACTCATAACCCAGGTTAAGATTGGTCGTAACAAATGCACGAACTTGGGGTTCGACGCCGAGATTGTTCAAGGCTCCATCGCGGTACTTGCCAGAAAGGTTGACAGTTGCCTTGGCCGAGAAGCCCCCCGTCTTCAAGCCGAGGCCCGATGCGAGGGTGAACCGTGGCTGGTTATGACCAAGTTCATTGGTGGTCGCACCATTGCCGGTGATTATGGCGCGTGTCGCCAGGGCGGCATTGTTGGTGATCGAAATCTGACCAAAGCTGGTATCGAACTGATAGTTGACGTGGAAGTCAATACCCTGGACCCGCGCCGCATTGATGTTCGAAGTTCGAGTATCGACAAGCAACGCCAGATTTCCAACACCGCCGATTTGTGTGGCGATTGCCGGACCATTTGCGAGCTGCGCAAGGATCGAATTATACAGCGCACCACCGTTGGCCGACAGTTCGTTGTTGTAGATGTAGAGGTTCGGATTGGTCTGGTAGGTCGATGAAACCGACGGGTTCAGGTTGCCAAGCGCGTTATCGAGGTTGATCGAATAGAATTCGGCCCCCAGGCTCATTCCGCTGATCGGCTGCGCTTCGAAACCGATGGCCCAGCTTTCCGATGTCTGCGGTTCGAGGCCAGCCGGCGACGCACCCGTCAGGACGAGGAAGTTCGTGCCCTGCCCGTTGTCGCTCTTGCCCGCAGCAACCTGCGGCCGAGTGGCGGGTGAATAGGCGATCCCGGCGCGGCCAACGCCAATTCCCAGACTATCGTAGGGCGTCGGGGCGTTATACGATGTGCCCCAATGGCCAAAAATCTTGAGCCAGGACACCGGCTTGATAGTCATGCCGATGTTGGGATTGGTCGTGCTGCCAAAATCGCTGTAGGAATCATAGCGAACCGATGCCGCCAGGTCCGCGAAAGTGGTTACCGGCACATGCAGCTCGGCAAATACCGACTTCACATTACGGGAAGCGCTCTTGTAAGGCAGGCTTCCGACCACGCCGAGCTTGCCGGTGTTGATCCGGGTCGCATCCTTGTTGTCCTGGAATTCGGCGCCGATCGCCAGCTTTACGTCGCCACTTGGCAAGGCAAAAACCGTACCATCGGCGATGGCCCTGATCAGGAACATCTGATGGGTGGTGTCCTGCGCGGTTTCCCAGTTGGTGATATCGGCGATCACCGCAGAGCTTGCGGCAGCGATATTGGTCGGAACGATTTGCCCGCCAGTGACATAGGCGTCGATCGCTGCGGTGTTCAGACCCGGGAAATTGGTTGAGTTGTTCGAGCGGCCAAAATGCATGCTGGTGCGCAGCGACCAGTCGCTGCTCAGCTTGACAGTCAGTTCGGGCGAGATGCCCCAGGTCTCGATGCCGATCAGCTGCGGCTTGTTGACGTAAGACGCATTGGGACCAAGCGCGAAGCCAACCCCCTGCGGGAAGTCGAAAGGCGAAGTTGCTGGAGCACCAGCCGTACCGGGCGCGCCGGATGGAGCAACCGGAGCTGGTGCCTTCGACGTGTAACCTAGCGGGTATCCTGGAAGACCCAATTCACGCTTCATCCAGTAACCGGTAACCCGCAAATCGACCGTGTCGGAAAACTCATTGGAGACTGCGGCGAAGACATTGGTTCGCTTCAGCGACGGCAGGTAGGTTGAATCCAGAACCTGATCGCAGCCTGTGCCAAGGGAAACAGGACCGGCTCCAGCGGCGGCGGGATTGTTCGTCCATACGCCGAACGAAGGGACATAGACAAACCGGCTAACCGTAGCCTGCGGGGCATTGCAAGTAGTCGAGGTAACCCGGCCAACGCCTGCCGCATTGTAGACAGTGCCGTTCGCCCAGGTCGTTTCTCTGTTCAGGACGGAATCACGGTCTGAATGCCCGACCGAGACATAGGCATTGCCGGTGGACCAGCTCTTGCCAGCGGTAATCGAGCCATCCCACTCCTGGAAACCCTTGATCGTCGTGCCAAAGCCGAAGTTGCCATCGATTTTGACGCCTTCGAATTTCCTCATGGTGCGGAAGTTCATGACGCCGGCCACTGCGTCCGCGCCGTAGAGCGACGAGCCGCCATCGGTGACAATGTCGAGGCCGGCCAGAACGGCCGACGGAATGATATCAGGATCGGGCGACGATGCGTTCGAACCCACCGGAGTCAGGCGAATGCCATCGACCATGATCAGCGTCAGGGCGCCGGAGGTCGAGTTCGTCGAAGGGAAGTTGCGCAGGTTGGGGCGAACGATTGACGACACTGCGGTCAGCCCGCGCGGATCGCCTTCCGGGCGACTATTGAACGAGGCGATTTGCGGAATTGAGGTCAAGAGCGCGTTAGTCGAACCTGCGGCGACTTCTGTGATTGCCTTGGCATCGATGGTGATGGTCTGCGAACCAGTGGCTTGCGTGCCGCGAATCAGCGTGCCGGTGACGACAATGTCCTTGTCGGCCTCATCCTCGGCCGCCGCATCCTGGGCAAAGGCCGGCGTGGTGAGCGACAGCAGGCTGACGCTCGCGAAAGCGAGATTGCGGATACTACGCATGAATTTTTTCCCTCCAGTGCGGATGCCGCTGCGACTTGCAAGTGGCAGTCCGAAATTCCATTCTTGCCGGTGCGCCAGGCGCACGGTTCATCCCGCGTCTGCCGTTTCAGACGCGCTGCTCACCAGCTAGCGCAATGGGGCGCAAGGCCAAGCGAAAACGCCATAGCTGAACTGAATCGGTCTCGTTTTTACGCCAAGTGTGGCGGATTGGCGACAGTTGTAACATGTGTACGGCAGTCAGGCGGCGCATAGGTGTCGCATTGGCTGCCATGCGAATTCGGCGCTATTGTGCTATTTCAGCAACTTGCGCCAGCACCATCTCCGCATGCTCCCGCCGGCAGATCAGCAGATCGGGCATGTAGACGTCGGCCTGGTTATAGACCAGCGGACTGCCGTCGATGCGCGAGCAGTGCAGCCCGCAGGCCAGCGCCACCGCAACCGGCGCGCAGCTGTCCCATTCGTATTGGCCGCCGGAATGCAGGTAGATGTCGGCCTCGCCGCGCACGATCGCCATGGCCTTGGCCCCGGCGCTGCCCATCGGCACCAGTTCGGCGCCAAGCCGTTCCGCGACTTCGGTCGCCTCGCGCGCCGGGCGCGTGCGGCTGACGACCATGCGCAGGGGATTGGCCGGCGGGGGAACCTGCTGCGGTTCATCGGTGCGCAGCACTACGCCCAGCCCGGGCAGCGCCACCGCGCCGATGCTGGCGACGCCGTCCATCGCCAGCGCGACATGCACCGCCCAGTCGGTCCGCGCCTCGCCGTATTCGCGGGTGCCATCGACCGGATCGACAATCCACACCCGGCTCTGGCCCAGGCGATCGGGATTGTCCTTTTCCTCCTCGGAGAGCAGGCCGTCTTCGGGCCGCTGTTCCCTGATAGCGTGGACGAGAAACTGGTTGGCGGTGGCGTCCCCCGCCTTGCCCAGCGCCTTGAGGCTGAGCATGCCGCTTTCGCGCACCTGGATGAGCAGCTTGCCCGCGACTTCGGCGAGATGGGCGGCGAGTTCGGCGTCGTTCAGCGCATTTGGCATCAGGCGTCGCCCAGCAACGTATCGACGATCAGCGCCGCCGCTTCGTCAGCCGACATGCTGGTGGTATCGACCCGTATCTCCGGCTGCGAAGGTTTCTCGTAGGGACTGTCGATCCCGGTGAAGTTCTTGAGTTCGCCCGAACGCGCCTTCTTGTAGAGGCCCTTCACATCGCGCGATTCCGCCACTTCCAGCGGGGTGTCGATAAACACCTCGAAGAATTCGCCCTCCGGCAGCATTGCCCGCACCAGCTCGCGGTCAGCGCGGAACGGCGAGATGAAGGCGGTGATGACGATCAGGCCCGCGTCGGTCATCAGCTTGGAGACTTCGCCGACCCGGCGGATGTTTTCGATCCGGTCTTCCTCGGTGAAGCCGAGATCCTTGTTGAGCCCGTGGCGGACGTTGTCGCCGTCGAGCAGGAAGGTGTGCCGGTTCATCCGGTGCAGCTTCTTTTCGACCAGATTGGCGATGGTGCTCTTGCCCGAACCGCTGAGGCCGGTGAACCACAGCACCGCCGGCTTCTGGTTCTTGAGCCCGGCATGCGCCTCGCGGGAGATATCCAGCGCCTGCCAGTGGACGTTCTGCGAGCGGCGCAGCGAGAAGTTGAGCATGCCCGCAGCGACCGTGGAGTTGGTCATCTTGTCGATCAGGATGAAGCCGCCCAGCGTGCGGTTTTCGGCATAGGGCTCGAAGACGATCGGCTTGTCGGTGACGATCTCGGCGACGCCGATGGCGTTGAGTTCCAGCGTCTTGGCCGCCATGTGCTCCATGGTGTTGACGTTGACCGTATATTTCGGCGCGTGGACTGTTGCCGAGACCGTCTGGGTGCCGAGCTTGAGCCAGTAGGCGCGGCCGACATGCAGCGGCTCGTCGGCCATCCACACCAGCGTCGTTTCGAACTGGTCGGCGGCCTGCGGCGGACTGTCGGCCAGCGCGATGACATCGCCGCGCGAGCAATCGACCTCGTCGGCAAAGCAGATGGTGACGCTCTCGCCGGCGACGGCTTCGTCCTTGCCGGATATCTGTTCGAGATATTGCTCGGTGGTCAGATCCTTGGCGCTCGGCAGCCCGACGGTGCCGCCCATCGCCGCGATCTTCGCCACGGTCGAGGTCTTGCCCGAGGGCAGCACCCGCACCGCATCGCCGAGCTTGACGCTGCCCGAGGCGATCAGTCCGGAAAAGCCGCGGAAATAGAGATTGGGCGGTTGACCCATTGCACCGGCATGCGGAACGGCCTTTCCGCATCGCGCGCCGAATTGACTTCGACTGTTTCGAGATGCTCCACCAGGTTGGGTCCGGTGTACCACGGGGTGTTCGCGGAAGGTCCGGTGATGTTGTCGCCCTTGAAGCCGGAGATCGGCATGGCGGTGAAGCTCTCGATGCCGATGCTCTTGGCGAACTCGGTATAGTCGGCGACGATCTTGTCGTAGACTTCCTGGCTGTAATCGACGAGGTCCATCTTGTTGACCGCGAGCACCAGGTTCCTGATGCCGATCAGGTGGCACAGATAGGAATGCCGCCGGGTCTGCACCAGCACGCCCTTGCGCGCATCGATCAGGATGCAGGCGAGATCGGCGGTCGAGGCGCCGGTGACCATGTTGCGGGTATATTGCTCGTGGCCCGGGCAATCGGCGACGATGAACTTGCGCTTCTCGGTGTTGAAGAAGCGGTAAGCGACATCGATGGTGATGCCCTGTTCGCGTTCTGCGGCGAGGCCGTCGACGAGGAGAGCGAAATCGATCTCCTGCCCTTGTGTGCCGGACTTCTTCGAATCCGCCGTCAGCGCATCGAGCTGGTCCTCGAAGATCATCTTCGAATCGTAGAGCAAGCGTCCGATAAGCGTGGATTTTCCGTCATCGACCGATCCGCAGGTGATGAACCGCAGCATGGTCTTGTGCTGGTGCTGGTCGAGATAGGCGTCGATGTCCTCGGCGATCAGCGCCTCGGTAACATAGATCGGATCCTGGGTTTTGGTGTCCGACATCAGAAATACCCCTGCTGCTTCTTGACTTCCATGCCGGCTCCGCCTGCATCCTTGTCGATGGCGCGGCCCTGCCGCTCGGAGGTGGTGGTCAAAAGCGTTTCCTGGATGATCTCCGGCAAGGTCGAGGCCGTGCTCTCGACCGCGCCGGTCAGCGGGTAGCAGCCCAGCGTGCGGAAGCGGATCGAGCGTTCGACCGGCACTTCGCCGGGCTCCAGCGGGAAGCGGTCGTCATCGACCATCAGCAGCATGCCGTCGCGCTCCACCGTCGGGCGCTTGCCGGCGAAATAGAGCGGCACGATCGGGATGTCGTTGAGGTGGATGTACTGCCATACATCCAGCTCGGTCCAGTTGGAGATCGGGAAGACACGAATGCTCTCGCCCTTGGCCTTCTTGGCGTTGTAGAGGTTCCACAGCTCGGGGCGCTGGTTCTTGGGGTCCCAGCCGTGGGAGGCGGTGCGGAACGAGAAGATGCGCTCCTTCGCCCGGCTCTTCTCCTCGTCGCGCCGCGCGCCGCCAAAGGCCGCGTCGAAGCCCCATTTGTCGAGCGCCTGCTTGAGGCCCTCGGTCTTCCACATGTCGGTGTGCAGTGCCCCGTGGTCGAAGGGGTTGATCTTCTTCTCCATGGCTTCGGGGTTGTGATAGACCAGCAGTTCCATGCCGCTGTCTTTCGCCATCTTGTCGCGCAGCTTGTACATCTCCTGGAACTTCCAGGTGGTATCGACATGCAGCAGCGGGAACGGCGGCGGCGAGGGATAAAACGCCTTGCGCGCGAGATGCAGCATCACCGCGCTATCCTTGCCGACCGAATACATCAGCACCGGTTTCTCGCTCTCGGCGACAACCTCGCGCATGATGTGGATGGCTTCGGCTTCCAGTCGTTCGAGGTGGGTCAGGGTCCTGGCGGGACGGGCGTTTTGCATTCGAAATTCTCCAGCAATTCTGGCTGCAACTAGAAAACAAATCAGGTCTGCGCCGCTCCCATGCGGGAACCCCTGGAAAACCTTGTAAGCAGCCCTGTCAGAGCGGAAGGCGCGGGGCAAACAAGACAATGTTGGGGAGCGTAAAGTCGGTCAGGCGCCAAGCTTCCGGTCAATCTCTGCAATCTCGGAACGCAGCCACATGGTCTCACTGAGGTTCTTGCCGCCGCTTGCCTCGAGCAAGGTTTCGCTGGCCTGCTTTTTCACCGCCAATGCCGCGCGGTTGCCCGGTTCGGCACCCAGCGCGATATCGACCAGGTGGATCGCCTCGAGCGGCCGCCCGGCATCGACATGTGCCTGCGCCCGCGCCGCCAGCGCCCCTGCCCCGCCGGCCAGTTCGGCGATGTCGCTGTAAACCACCGAGCGCGGCACGCCGTATAGCTCGGTGGTGCCGTCCTCGAAGTGGAACCAGCCCGAGTATTCGCGCCAGATGGATTTCACCGCCCAGCTCGCCTTGCCATGGAAGTCGCCGATCGCGACATTGCCGGGGAATGCGAATTCGCGCATCAGGGTGTGGACTGTCTTGCCAGCCTTCATGCCATCCAGCGTGTAGTCGCGGACATAAGTGACGGCGGCTTCGATCCGGTCGAGGTCTTCGCGGATACGGTCCTTGCCGACGATGGGATCGCCATGGCCAGTGATGAGGATTTCCGCGCCGAGATCGCGCACTTTAGCCAGCGACTGGAGGTAAGTCCGCACCCGCCGGGGCTTGTCGCCGCGCAACGTGTTGAGGAACGGCATCGAGAGCCACACCGGGCCGAAGGTGTTGCCGGTGAACACCACCTTCTCCTTGGGCATCCAGACGAGAATGTTGTCCTCGGTCTCGCCTTCGGGGGCGTGGATCAGCTCGAAAGTGCGATTGCCGACTTCCAGGGTCATGCCGCTTTCCGGCACGAATATGTCCGGGGTGACCTCGGGGATCGGCCGGGGCGGCTTGTCGCGTTTCAGCGCGCTGCCCCACAGCTTGAACGTGCGCGGGCCGAAGAAGCTCTGCAAACCGATCATGTCGTCGCGCGCCTGGCAATAGCCGGGGCCGCCGATCGCCTTGGCGCCCGCTTCCAGGAAATCGGGCACGCCGCCGAAATGGTCGGCATGGCTTTGCGTCAGGATGATGTATTTCAGCGGCCCGGTGCGATGCGGCTTGAACAGGGCAACGCTGCGCTCGGCGCCGTCGGGCATGCCGGTGTTAATCACGACGTCGCCGTCCGAGGTCGTCACCAGATAGGCGTTGGAGATATCGCGCGACATGAAGATGAAGGGGGTGATTTCCACCGCCTCGGTCTGCGCATCGCCCGAGCGGACCAGATCGGCGAGCGGCGGGGCTTTGGTTGGGGTGTCGTTCATGCCCCGGCCTCCTCCATGTGGACCATGACCTTCGCCGATTCCGGCGTGCCGGCGATCTTGAGCCCGTCAAGCACCTGATCGAAAGGCACGCGGTGGCTGATCATCGAACCGATCTTGTCCTTCAGCCGCGCCATATTGGCCACGACTTCGGGCATTTCGGTGGGATAGCCCACCGCCGTGGTGATCTCCATCTCGCTGGTCAGCATGGTGCCGAGCGGGATTTCGACCGGCTTGTAGTAGACCGCCGTCACCACCAGCCGGGACTGGTATTTGCAGATGTTGATGACATCGGTCGGGATATTGGGAGCACCCGCCGCATCGAGGAAGGCATCGGTGCCGACGGCAGGCTTGTGCATGCACATTTCCTTGCCGTGGAGTTCGCCCAGGGTCTCGTAGAGATCGACCTTGCGCGGATCGAAGGCCGCGCGCGCGCCCAGTGCCAGCGCGCGGTCGAGCCGTTCCTGCGCGAGATCGAACGCGACCACGTCGGTAATCCCGCGATCCACCAGCCACAGGATCATGCCCAGCCCGATCGGGCCGCAGCCGAACACCACCGCCTTGTCGCCCGGCTTGAGGTTTGCCCGGTTGACGCCGTGCATGGCCACCGCCAGCGGCTCGCACATCGCGGCGACTTCGTAGCTCACGCCCTTGGGGATCGGCAGGATCGAATCGCCCAGCCGCGCCTCGCGCACCAGCAATTCGTGAACGAACGCGCCCTCCGGCCCGCCGCTGCCGACATTGCTGGGGGTGTTCATCGGGTTGATGATGACCGGATCGCCGGGGCTGATGCCCCTCACGGCGCTGCCCACCCGCAGCACCTCGCCCGCGCCTTCGTGGCCGATAGGCGTGACGCCGCCGGGCTGCCGCATGATGCCGCCCATCTTGATGTAGCTGAGGTCGCTACCGCAGATGCCAACCGCCTTCATCTTGACCACGACATCCGCCGGGCCGGCTTCGGGCAAGACATAATCGTCGAGGCGGACATCGCCGACTTCGTGGATGTTGAGCACTTTCATTGTCATTCTCCCAAAGTCGCGCCTTACGGACGAATCTTGTAGCCGCCGTCGATGAACACCGTTTCGCCGGACATGAACGATGAGGCGTCGGAGCACAGATAGGCGCCGATTCCCTCGAAGTCGGTGCCATAGCCGAGCCGGCGCATCGGGGTCTGCGGGGCGTAGATCGCGCTCAATGCCTTATCGGCGGCATCCTGGTTCGGCCCCATCATCGGCGTGATGATCAGGCCGGGCGCCACGACATTGGCGCGGATGCCGAATTCGCCGAGTTCCACCGCCAGGCAGCGGATCACCGCCTCGGCGCCGCACTTGGAAGCCGCATATTCCATCTTGCCCGCCAGCCCCTGATAGAGCGAACCCGAACCGCAAGCGACCAGGCTGCCGCCCGGCTCGCCCGCCAGCGCCCGCGCCTTCATATGCCGCGCGCCCTCGCGCAGGGTGAAGAAAGCGCCGTGCAGCGCCACCGCCTGGAAGTCGTGCCAGTGCTGGGTCGGCATATCGAACACCGAGTCATAGCGCGGCGGCGGACCCGAATTGGCGAAGACGCAGTCCACCCGGCCAAAATCGGCCATCAGCTTTTCGTAGCCGTCGATCACCGCCTGCTCGCTCGCGACATCGACGATGTAAGTTTCCACCCGCCCAGCCCCGGCTGCCAGCAACTCGGCCTTGGCCGCCGCGTTCTTTTCCGCATTGCGCGCCCAGATCGCGACATCGCCGCCCATCCTGGCGCAGCCCATGGCAAAGCCCAGGCCGATGCCGCCATTGCCGCCTGTGACCATCGTCACCTTGCCGGTGCAGTCGAACAGTTTGCTCATTCTGAAATCAACCTCCAAGAGATGCCGCATAGGGCGGATAAATAACACTGCCGCCGTCGATGACGATGGTGTCGCCCGAATGAAAGCGCGAGGCGTCGCTGCACAGATAGGCGGCGATGCCTTCGAAGTCCTCGGGATAGCCGGGACGGCTGATCGGCGTCACGGCGGAGAAAATCCCGTCGATCTGCTTGGCCATGTCCTCCGGAATGTTCTCGGAAAAGCCGGTCTTGATATAGCCAGGCGCGACGGTGTTGGCGCGTATCCCGTATTTGCCGAGCTCCACTGCGATCCCCCGGATCACCGCGCCCATGCCGCCCTTGGAGGCCGCGTAGTTGTAGATGCCGGGGACGCCCTGGAACATCGAAAGACTGCCGCAGAACACCAGGCTGCCGCCCGGCTCGCCGGCCTCGGCACGCTCGATCATCAGCCGAGCGCCTTCGCGCAGGGTGTAGAACGCACCGTGCAGGCTGACGGCGAGCAGATCGTGCCATTCGGCCGAATCCATGTCGATGAAATTGCTGTTCTTCGCATTGCGGCCCGAATTGGCGAAGACGCAATCGAGACGTCCGAAATCGGACTTGAGCTGCTTGTAGCCCTCGGTAACCTGCTCCTCGGAAGTGACATCGACCTTGTAGGTCACAACCTTGCCCGCACCTGCCGCCAGCAGCTTGTCTTTGGCCAGCGCGTTCTTTTCCTCATTGCGCGCCCAGATCGCGACATCGCCGCCCATTTTGGCGCAGCCCATGGCGAAGCCTAGGCCGATGCCGCTGTTGCCGCCGGTGACCATTGTCACCTTGCCGGTGCAATCGAACAAACCCTTCGCCATCTCTTTCCCTTTGTCTTTTTTTCGCTAATGCCGGAGCGAACCGGCACTGGCCTGCCTCGCCCTTATCGCCTCGACGATGAGCGGCGCAAGCTGCATGATGACCGGATGACACAAGCGGAGAGAATTGCAGCATGGCCCAGCCCCTGAATGCCAATGCCCTGGTCGATGCGGCCCACAAGGCCACCGGCGTCGATGCCTTCGATTGCGATAGTTACCGCGAGGGGCTCGACGTATTCGTCGAGGATTTCAACGACGGGATCGCCAAGGGGCTCTACAACGATCAAGGCATCGAGCGGGTTCGCGCAGATTGCCTCAAGTATCTCAGCGATCGCCTGAAGGTCTGGGGCTATCTCCAGCAGAATCCCGAACTGCTGGAGCGGCCGATCGAGCGCCCGGTGTTTCGTGCTCGGCGTGCCGCGCACCGGCACCACGCTTGATGTCGAACTTGCTTGCCGCAGACCCTGCGCGGCGATCGCCGCTCGAATGGGAGATCGACGATCCGATCCCTCCCGTTTCGACCGCCGAACTGACCGACAACCCGCGCGTGCAGGCCAAGCTGGATGCCCACGCCGCCATGATCAAGGCCCATCCAGAGGCGGGCGTGATCTACCGCTCCTCGCCGATCTATCCGCACGAATGCGTCTGGTTCCTCGCCCATGATTTCAAGACGCTGATGATCGAGAGCAAGGGCATCCTGCCGAAATATCGCGAATACATCTTCTCGGCCGACATGACCTCCGCCTATGCCTGGCACCGGAAGTTCCTGCAGGCGCTGCAGCACAAGGCGCCGGGGGTGTGGAACCTGAAGATGCCCAGCCACGCGCTGCATCTCGAATACCTCATCAAGGAATATCCCGATGCCCGGCTGATCTGGACGCATCGCGATCCCTATGTCGCCACCGGCTCGCTGTGCAGCATCATCTCGATGAGCCACCGCATGCTGATGGGCCGGATCGACTACGAGTGGCTCGGCGAGAAGTATCCCTGGTATGCCGCGCAGCACGCCGAGCGGGCGATGGATTTTCGCGACAGGCATGGCGAGGACCGGATCATCGACGTGCAATATGGCGACATGATGCGCGATCCCGTCGGCACGACCAAGTCGCTCTATGCCAAGCTTGGCGATGAATGGTCGCCGGAAGCCGAGGCCGGCATCCAGGCCTGGGTCGATGACAATCCGCAGAACAAGTTCGGCAAGCACGGCTACAAGCTGGACCAGTACGGGCTGAGCAAGGAAAAGCTCGAGCCTTTGTATGCGCGCTATCTGGCGCGATACGATATTGAGATGGAAGGCTAATAACGAGATCAAAGCCCCTCCCGTTGAGCTACGCTCGACTGCGTCTCAGGGGAGGGGTTGGGGTGGGGGCTGTCCGATGGGCACATCGCCTGGACGACAGCCCCCACCCCTCGATCCCCTCCCCTGAAGGGGAGGGGAAGCAGAAAGGACAAGAGGTTGATCGAAGGCAAATTCTACCAGCTCGGCTATGTCTGCGACAATCTGGAGGAGGGCATCGCCCTGTTCCGCGGGCGCGGCATGACGCATGAGCCGCATATCATCGAGGTCGATCAGCCGGTGGATTCGCCGCAAGGCGAAGTGATCAACAAGCTGCGGCTGTGCTTTATCTGGATTGGCGACGTGCAATACGAGCTGATCCAGCCGCTCACCGACCCGCTGGGCATCTATGCCAATGCCCCGTCGAACGGCGCGCCGATCCGGTTTCACCAGATCTGCATGCGGGTGGAAGGGACATGGGAGGACTTCCTTGCGCGGACCAAGGCGCAGGACCTGCCGGTGGCGATGTGGCGCGATATGGGCAAGGACAGTCTGAAGTTCCTTTACATCGACGCGCGGGCGACCATGGGGCATTATCTGGAGTATGTCTGGTGCACCGATGCGCAATGGGAACAGACCCGGGCGATGTGAGTTTCGCCCCTCCCCGTCAGGGGAGGGGATCGAGGGGTGGGGTCTGGCCATCTGGCACTCAGTTGGCCGGACAAACCCCACCCCAACCCCTCCCCTGAGACGCAGTCGAGCGCAGCTCAACGGGAGGGGCTTAAAAAAAGTGAGAGGACATAAAATGGGCTTCCAAGACCCCAATCTGACCGCCCTTCCCCGCCACCCGATCATCATCGGCGATGCGCGCGAGGAAGCGGGCAGCGGCCCGCTGATGCCGCATATTTACCCCGGAACCGGCAAGGTAACCCGCGAAATCCGCATGGCCAACGCCGCCGATGTCGACCGCGCCGTCGCCTCGGCCCGCAAGGCCGCCCCGGCCTGGCGCGCCCTGCCCGGCGACCAGCGGCGCAACCTGTTTTTCAAACTCGCCGCGCTGTTCGAAGCCAAGAGCGCCGAATTCGCGCCAAGCCTGGTCGCGGAAAACGGTTCCGTCGCCGCCTATGCGCCTTTCATGGGCTACGATGCGGCGCAGAAGTTCCGCTACTTCGGCGGCTGGTGCGACAAGATACATGGCCGCACCATCCCGATGTGGGGCGGCCCGGCGCATGACTATGTCAGCTACGAGCCCTATGGCGTGGTCGGCGTGATCATCCCGTGGAACGGTCCGCTGTTCGCCGCGACCATGGTGATGGCCCCGGCGCTCGCCGCGGGCAATTGCGTCGTGCTGAAGAGCCCCGATCTCGCCCCCTACAGCGCGATGATGCTCGCCGAAATCATCCGCGAGGCCGGTTTCCCGCCGGGCGTGGTCAACATGATCGTCGGCGCGGCCGATGCCGGCGAAGCGATGGTCGCCCACCCCGGCATCGACAAGATCGAATTCATCGGCTCGGGCAATACCGCGAAGAAGGTGCTGGCCAGCGCCGCGCAGTCGCTCAAGCCGGTCGGGCTCGAACTGGGCGGCAAGTCGGCTGTGATCGTGTTCGACGACGCCGATCTGATGAGCTCCGCCAAGCTGGGCATGTCCGGCGCGGTTTCGGCCAATGGCCAGGGCTGCGTCAACGGCACCCGGCTGCTGGTCCAGCGCGGGATCTACGATGCCTATCTGCAAACTCTCGCAGGCATGGCGGCGCATGTCCCTTGCGGCGATCCGCTCGATCCCGGCACCGTGCTCGGCCCGGTGATTTCCGAAACCGCGATCAACCGCATTCTCGGCATGATCGAGGGCGGCAAGGCCGCAGGCGGTCGCGTGCTCACGGGCGGCGAGCGGCTCGGCGGCGACCATGCCGGCGGCTATTACCTGCCGGTCACTGTCCTCGCCGATGTTCCGAACGAGAGCTTCATCGCCCAGAACGAGGTGTTCGGCCCGGTGCTCGTGGTCACCCCCTTCGACAGCGAGGATGAGGCGATCGCGCTGGCCAACGGCACCGAATACGGCCTCGGCGCCTACGTCCACACCCAAAACCTGCGCCGCGCGCATCATGTCACCGCGCAGCTTCAGGCGGGGATGATCCACGTCAACGGCTCGGGTGAGGCGATGCAGCCCAATTGCCCGTTCGGCGGCTGGAAGAAGAGCGGCCACGGGCGGCTCGGCGGCATCGAAGGGCTCAACGAATTCATGCAGCCCAAGAACATCTGGATGAGCCTGAAAGGACCCGAGGCATGAGCGAGCTGCTCGATCCCAAGGAACGCTCCGCGCGCGGCGCGGCGCTGCAGGAGACAATCTACGGCCAGGCGCCGTCCGAGCCGCAGACCCCGTTCGAGGAAAGCATCCGCGATTTCATCTATGCCGAGGTATGGAACCGCCCCGGCCTCGATCTGCGCGCGCGTTTCCTGATCGGCATCGCCGGGGCATCGCTGTGCCGCTTTCCCGAAGGCACCATCCAGGGGATTGTCGCCGGGGCCTTGCGCACCGGCGAGCTGACCCTGGCGGAAGTGCGCGAAGCCGCGCTGCACATGTGCCTCTATGGCGGCTGGGGCACCGGCGATCTGATCGACAAGGCCGCGACCCGCGCCGCGCAGGCGCTGGGCATTCCCGCCGCCGACTGCCCGCCGATCCGCGCCGAGCCCTGGGACCCGGAAGTGCGCACCGCCGAGGGCATGGCCGAATTCGCCAAGGTGATGACCTTCCCCGGCGGGCCCTCGATTTCGCCGTTCATGGAGGCGATCAACAATTTCGTGTTCGGCGAAATGTGGTGCCGCCGGGGCCTCGACGAACGCTCGCGCCGCTGGCTGACGCTGGTCGGCGTCGCCGAAAGTTGCGCCGAAGTGCCGATCAAGTCGCATTTCCATTCGGCGATGGCCTCGGGCAACTGCACCGCCGATGAGTTGCAGGAATTCGTGCTTGCCTATGGCCTGTGCGCGGGTTGGCCCAAGGCTTCGAATATTCAGGGCATTGTCTGGGAAATGACCAAGAAAATCGAAGCCGGGCTGCCGTGGAACGGGTGACAGGACAATGAATGTGGACATGACCGGCAAGGCCGCCCTCGTCACCGGCGCAGCCTCGGGGTTGGGCCGGGCGACCGCGATCAGGCTGGCAGAGGCGGGGGCGAGCCTGTGCCTGGTCGATGTCAACGCGGAGCGACTGGCCGAAACTGCTGCGCTGCTGGGCGATGCGCAAGTGCTGGTCCACGACGCCAATCTGGCCGATCCGGATGCCTGCTCCGGGGCCGTTGCGGCTGCCATGTCCAGGTTCGGGCGGCTCGATGCGCTGTGCAACATCGCCGGCATCATCCGCATGGCGCACAGCCACGAGATGCCGCGCGATCACTATCTCCAAACTATCGCGATCAACCTCAACGCGCCTTGGTTCCTGAGCACAGCGGCGATCCCGCATCTGCTTGAAAACAACGGCGCCATCGTCAACTGCTGCTCCTCCGCTGCCTTTATCGGCGAGGCCTATGCCGCCGCCTATTGCGCCAGCAAGGCAGGGCTGATGAACATGACCAAGGCGATGGCGATGGAATACAGCCGCAAGCCGATCCGGATCAATGCGGTCGCGCCGGGCGGAATGATCACCAATATCTCCGACGGAATGACTTTTCCTGCCGAGGCCGAAATGGACCTGGTTGCGCGCTATTCGGGCCTGCGCGGCCAGGTGGAGGTGGACGATGTCGCCGAACTCATCGCCATGCTCGCTTCGCCAGCGGGTCGGGGTTACCACGGCGCCTGCATCTCGATCGATGCCGGCATTACAGCGGGTTGAAGAGCATGGCAGAGAAAATCGGTTTCATCGGTCTGGGTAGCCAGGGCGGCCCCATGGCGCACCGGATCGCCGATGCGGGAATGGATCTGACTGTCTGGGCGCGGCGTCCCGAGGTGCTTGCGCCCTATCTCGACAAGGGCGCGAAGGCGGCGGGAAGTGTCAGCCAATTGGGCACCTATTGCGACCATGTAGGCATCTGCGTGGTCAACGACGACGATGTCGATGAGATCTGCCACCAGCTGATCCCGGCGATGCGGCGGGGCAGCCGCATCGCCATCCATTCGACGATCTTGCCCGACAGCTGCATCCGGCTCGAACAGCTCTGCGCCGAGCGCGGCATCGGTCTGATCGACGCCCCGGTCAGCGGCGGCTCGCCCGGAGCGGAGGCGGGAACGCTGACCGTGATGTGCGGCGCGACCGCCTGCCCTGTTTGCCGCCGCCAGGCCCGTGTTCGAGAGCTTCGGCAGGCTGATCGTGCTGCTCGGCATGCCGGGCGCGGGGCAGAAGGCGAAGATCGTCAACAACGCCCTGCTTTCCGCCCATCTCGGCGTCGCCCACCACGCGCTGGCGGCAGGCGAAGCGCTGGGGATCGACCGGGCGGCGCTGTCCGCGCTGGTCCAGCAGAGCAGCGGGCGCAGCTTCGGCTTCGAGATCTATGCCCGCATGCCGCAGCCGCCGGGCCCGTGGCTGGGCGGGCCGCTGCTGGTCAAGGACATGAAGCTGCTGCAGGCGATCCTGCCGGAAAGCGCCGATGCGGACAAGCTGGCGGCGGCGGCTGAGGACTTTTTCGCGGTGACCGAATCGAAATGACCTATGCACCCCAACTCCGCCTGCCCTGAGCCTGTCGAAGGGCTGTCCTTGTTCTTGAGGCTGGGAGCCAAGCTCCGAAGAAAAAGCAGCCCTTCGACAGGCTCAGGGCAGGCAGGAACTTTTTCAGGAGTTTAAGTAATGACCTTCACTCTCGATCAATTCCGGCTTGACGGTAAAGTCGCGATAGTCACCGGCGCGGGCGGGCGCGGCAATTCCATCGGACGCGCCTATGCCTTCGGTCTCGCCAATGCCGGAGCCGCGGTGGTGGTCGCCGACCTTAACGGCGAAGGCGCCAATGCCGTAGCGGAGGAAATCAACGCTTCGGGCGGCAAGGCGATCGGCGTGCAGGTGGATGTCTCAGACGAGGCCTTCAACCCTCGCCATGGCCGATGCGGCAAAGGCGGCCTTCGGCGGTGTCGATATTCTGGTCAACAACGCCGCGTTGATGGTCGATATCAGCTATGATTCGATCGACACCGTGCCGATGGAAGCCTGGAACAAGGCCTTCGCGGTCAACGTCAACGGCGCGCTGCTGTGCAGCCGCGCGGTGGCGCCTTCAATGCGCGAGCGCGGCGGCGGGCGGATCGTCAACCAAAGCTCGGGCGGAGCATACCCGGCGACCAGCCTCTACGGCATCACCAAGATCGCGCTGGTCGGCCTGACCACTTCGCTGGCGAAGCAATGGGGCAAGGACGGGATCACCTGCAACGCCATCGCCCCGGGCAATGTCACCTCGGACGCAGGCAAGATGCTGGTGCCCGACGATTCGCCGTTCATCCAGTTCCTGCAGGCGACAGTGGCGACCAAACCGCGCGGCGCGCCGGACGAGTTGGTCGGGGCTTTGCTGCTGCTGTGTTCGCCGGCGGGGAATGGATTACCGGGCAGACGATCCATGTCGATGGCGGCTGGATCATGCGACCTTAGCAATAAAATCCTCTCCGAGCTTGGCTCGGGGAGGTGGCAGTTCCGCAGGAACTGACGGAGGGGCATTCGGCCTATTCCCCTCCACCACCCGCTGCGCGGGTGGTCCCCCTCCCCGAGACGAGCTCGGGGAGGATTTGGATTTCAAGCCAGCTCGCTCACCGCCTCGGCATCATCCAGCAGCTTGTACAGAGTCGACCGCCGCCGCAATCTCCCGCCCGGCAGACTCCGCCGCAGCGCGCAAATCCGCGACGCTGACTTCCTGGCCGTGCTCGGCCCCGGCCGCGCGGCTGATGCTTTCGTTCATCAGCACTCCGCCGAGATCGTTGGCCCCCGCCGCCAGCGCCGCCGCCGCGCCGGGCACGCCGAGCTTCACCCAGCTGCACTGGATCGAGCCGATGCTGCCATGCAGCGCGATCCGCGCCACCGCATGCATCATCAGCGCCTCGCGCCATGTCGGGCCCTTGCGCGACTGGCCGCGGCGATACATCGGCGATTCCATGTGAACATAGGGCAGAGGCACGAATTCGGTGATGCCGCCGGTTTCGTCCTGCAAATGCCGCAGCGCCAGCAAATGCCGCGCCCAGTGTTCGGGGCGCTCGATATGGCCATACATGATCGTCGAAGTCGTCGGGATACCCGCCAGATGCGCATCGCGCACCACGCCGAGCCACTCATCGACAGTCTGCTTGTCGGGGCAAATCACCCGGCGGACGTCGTCGCAGAGAATTTCCGCCGAAGTGCCCGGCAGCGAGCCCAGCCCTTCATCCTTGAGCCGCATCAGGTAATCGCGGGTGCTCATGCCCAGCGTCTGCGCGCCCTGCCAGATTTCCAGCGGCGAAAAGGCGTGGATGTGCAGGTCCGGGCACGCCTGTTTCACCGCACGGACGATGGCGGAATAGGTCTCGCCGGTATAGCTCGGGTGGATGCCGCCTTGCAGGCAGACCTCGGTCGCGCCCCTGGCGACGGCCTCGCGGGCGCGATTGGCGACTTCCTCGTAGTCGAGGATATAGGGTTTGTCGCGGAACCCCGCCTTGCTCGACGACTTGGAGAAAGCGCAGAACGAGCAGGCGTATGAACAGATGTTGGTGTAGTTGATGTTGCGGTTGACGACATAGGTCACTTCGTCGCCCTTGACCTCGCGGCGCAGCGCGTCCGCCGCCTCGACCACCGCCTGCGCCGCCGCACCCCTTGTGGCGAACAGGGCGACGATCTCGGCCTCGGCAAGCTCCGCGCCATTCGCCGCGCGGTCGATGATGCGGTGAAGCTGCGGCGCGACCGGGCCCGAATGGCGGCGGCCGAGCGGCGCGGCGGGCGTGCCCGGCGCATGCTCAGCCAGACCCGGCGACCAGCGGCTGTCGCGCGCCAGGCCCTCGGCATCGGAGAGCCTCAGCACATGCGGGCGCAGCTTGGGGTCGATCCAGCTGCTGTCATCCGTGGCGACGAAGCGCGGATAGATCGTCAGCCGTTCGGTCAGCGGACGGCCGGCCCTGGCGCAGATATCCTCCAGCACGGCGATCTCGGGCCAGGGCGCTTCCGGATTGACATGATCGAGCGTCACCGGCGAAATCCCGCCCCAGTCGTCGATCCCGGCATCGATCAGCTCTTGCAATCGCTCACCGTTGAGATTGGGCGGTGCCTGGACCGAAACTTCGTCCGGCAGCACGATCCGCGCGGCGGCGATGACACGGAGGAAATCGCTTTCCGAAGCCTCCGGCGCCCCAGACATTTTGGTGCCCGGCTTGGGACAGAAGTTCTGGACGATAACTTCCTGCAAATGGCCATGGGCGAGCTGGATATCGCGCAGGGCGAGCAGCGATTCGATGCGTTCGTGGAGTGTCTCGCCGATACCGATCAGGATACCGCTGGTCATTGGCACTCGCGCCCGGCCCGCAGCCTCCAGCGAAGCGATGCGAACGGCGGGAACCTTGTCGGGCGAGCCGTAATGCGCCCCGCCCTTCGCGCAAATCCGCTCCGAAGTGCTTTCCAGCATCAGCCCGGCAGAGGCCGCAACCGGACGCAGCATGCGGTAGTCGTCTTCGCTCAGCAAGCCGGCGTTGATGTGCGGCAATAGCCCGGTCTCGTTCAGCACAAGCTCGGCGCAATGGCGGACATAGTCGATGGTGCGGGCGAAGCCGCGCTCCGCCAGCCATTCCTGCGCCACGGCGTAGCGCCGTTCGGGTGCGTCGCCGAGCGTGAACAGTGCTTCCTTGCAGCCAGCAGCGGCCCCGGCGTGGGCGATGTCCAGAACTTCCTCGGGCGCCAGGAAGGGCGCTGACAGCCGCGATGGCGTGGTGGCGAAAGTGCAATAGTGGCAGACATCGGCGCACAGCCGGGTCAGCGGGATAAACACTTTGGGTGAATAGGTCATCCGCTCGGGTCCGCGCGCATCCCGGCGGGCACAGGCCTCAGCCAGCAGATCGTCCAGTGGCGATGTCAGCAAGCGCTCGATAAGCGCGGAATCCAAAGAAGTCATGCCTCAGCCCAATTCGATACCGGCTGCCAACAGTGCTTCGCGCGCCAGCCCTTTCCGGTCTTCGGCCGTGCGCATGACTGTTGCCGTTACCGTTACTGCAACGCCGCGGGCCCTGACTTCTTGGGCTTGCGCGCCGTCGGCATTATCGATCAGCAGATGATCGATAATGCCGGAGTAATGGTCGGCGATGGCGAGGTTATTGCAGGCCATTCCGCGTTCGGCAAGCATCTTGGCGAGCGGGCCCTTGATCGCCTGTCCGCCCACCAGCGGCGAGACGGCGACGATGGGGGCCTTGCGGTTGCCCAGAGCCGCCCTGACGCCTTCCAGCGCAAGGATCGGATCGACGCTGACGAAGGGGTTGGACGGGCAGATGACGATCGCGGCAAGGTCAGGCCTTGCTAGCGCGTCAGCCAGGCCCGGCGACGGCGCGGCGGGAAGCCCGGTAAAGCGGATGCCGCGCACTTCGGGCCGGCACTGCTCGCGCACGAACCAGTGCTGGAAATCGAGCCAGCCTGCGACCGTCTCGACTTGCGTGCGCACCGGCGCGTCGCTCATCGGCACGACCTTGTGGGTGATGCCCAAGGCCCGGGTCAGCGCTTCGGTTGTCTCGGAAAGGCTATCCCCTGCCCTGAGCCTCGCACTGCGGGCGAGATGCATGCCAAGATCGCGGTCGCCCAGATTGAACCAGTCCGGCGCATCCAGCGCTCGGAGCATGGCCATCGCCTGCCAGCTTTCCTCGGCCACCCCCCAGCCGCGCACTTCGTCGTTGAGCCCGGCGAGGGCATAGACCACCGAATCGATGTCCGGGCAGATGGTCAGACCGAGGTGTTCGAAATCGTCGCCGGTGTTGACCGCGATGGTCAGCTGCTCCGGCGGCAGCGCCGCGGCGAGCCCGGCGGCCAGCTTGGCCCCGCCGACGCCGCCGGAGAGCGCGAGGATGTGACCGCCGCTCACCGGAACATATCCTCCGCCATCGGCCGCAGCCCACTCGCAGCCCCCGGGCCGTCGTCCGCAGTAACCCACTGCCCCGCCCCGCGCACCAGCGCTGCCGGTGTGCCTTCCGCCCCCTCGCCCATCGCCAGCACGGCGGCGGCGGCGACGGCGTCGGCGACGGCGATCACTGTCGCCTGCAAGGTCCGCCCGAACAAGTCCTGCCCCTTGCCGCGCCGGTCGTCGAGCACGGTCAGCCCGGCGCAGCCGATCGCCGCGCCGACCGTGCCGATCCGCCAGGCGCGGCCGAGGCTGTCGGCGATCACCACCGCCGGGCGGATGCCGCACAGTTCGCCAAGCTCCGCGCGGATCGCGCGGGCGCTGGCGTCGGGATCGAGCGGCCAGAGCAGCACCATGCCCCCCTCCCCGCCTGCGACATTCGAGGCGTCGATCCCGGCATTGGCCAGCACGTGCCCGGTGGTCTGCCGGGCAATGATCGCGGCGGGGGTGGCGCGCAGAATGGCGCTGCTCTCGTCGAGGATCAGCTGCGCCATTTCCGGCTCGCGCCCGGTCTTGGCCGCCAGTTCCCGCGCCGCATCGCCGGGCTCAACATTGCCGAGCTGCACCAGCCGTCCTTCCGCCTTGGAAACGATCTTTTGCGCAACCACGACGATATCCTCCGGGCCAATCGTCTCGCCCGCCTGCCGCAAAGCCGCCGCAATCTCCGCCGCGACAGATATGCCGGGCGCAAACATCGGCATCCCGCACAGCGGCGCAATGCTCAGAGTTCCTTGCGCTGGCATGCCTCTGTTCCGCTCCACTCTGCCGCGACGACAATTCTGTTGCCTCGCCCGCCCCTGCCGCTATCGGCAACAGTCTTAGCAGGCAATCGGGATTCTGGGAGAAACACTAACATGGCAACAATCGCAGTCGTCGGCGGCACCGGACATCTCGGCAAGGGCATCGCCCGCCGCCTGGCCAAGGCCGGGCACAGCGTCACCATCGGCAGCCGCGCGGCGGAGAAGGCCGAGGGCATTGCAGCGGAGATGAACGGCGAACTGGGGCTCTCGCTGGCCAGCGGGGCCAATACCGACGTCGTCCAGGGCAAGGACGTGGTGATCGTCACCGTGCCCTACGAGAACCAGGAATCGACGCTGAAGCAGATCGCCCCGCTGGTCGGCTCCGCCATCGTCGTCGATACCACCGTGCCGCTGATGCCGCCCAAGGTGATGCGGGTGCAGCTGCCTGCCGCCGGCTGCGCCGCGCTGGAGGCGCGCCAGCATCTGGGACCCGACGTGCGCTTCGTCTCCGCCTTCCACAATGTCGCCGCCCACATCCTCGACAGCGAGGCCAGGGTGGAGTGCGACGTGCTGGTGTTCGGCGACGATGTCGAAGCGCGCAAGACGATCGTCGGCCTGGTCAACGAAATGGGCCTGCGCGGGCTGGCCGGCGGGGCGCTGGCCAATTCGGCGGCGGCCGAGGCGCTGACCTCGATCCTGATCTATATGAACAAGAATTATGCCGCGGACGGCGCGGGCATCCGCTTCACCAATCTGACCACGGCCCCGCCGATTCCGTGAACTGTTGGGCCGTCATCCCGGTCAAACATCCGCGCCACGCCAAATCGCGGCTCGCCGAGGTTCTCGGCGCGGTCGAGAGAGCAGCGCTGGCCGGGGCGATGCTGCGCCATGTCGTGGACGCGGCGCAGGCGGCGGATCACGTCCAGCAAATCGCCCTGATCGGCGCATCGCGGCTCGGCATGGCGGAGGAGATACCGCTGCTGCCCGATGCGGGGGCCGGGCTCAATCCGGCCTTGCAATCGGCCTTGCGCCAGGTTGCCAGTGAAGGCGCGAGCCGCCTGATCGTGCTGTTCGCGGACCTGCCCAGGCTGGCGACGCAGGACGTGCAGCTGCTGGCGGCAGCCCCTCCCGGGACTATCGCCATTGCTCCCGACCGCCACGGCACCGGCACCAATGCGCTTTCCTTGCCGCTACCCGCAGCTAAGGCCTTTACCTTCGCCTTCGGTCCTGACAGCTTCGCATTGCATCACGCCGAAGCGGAGCGGCTCGGGCTGCCGGTCGAGGCGATCCACAGCCAGGGTCTGGCGCGGGACGTGGATTTGCCGGATGATCTGGCGGATGCGGCGGATTTGATGAGGGCGAACGGTTAGAATTGAATTCAAAGCGCGCAAAGCGCCTCGGAATTGGGAGTTGGAAAACGATGGATGCCAGCGATATCGATCTGACCGGCCAGGTGGCCTTCGTCACCGGCGGCGGCGGCGGGATTGGGCGGGCCTGCGTGCTGTGCCTGGCGGATATGGGCGCGGATGTGGCCATCGTCGATGTCATCCCGGACCGCTGCGCCGAGACCGCCAGCGAAGTCGAAAAGCGCGGGCGCAGGGCGATCCAGTTTCCGATCAACGTCATGGAGATCGAGCCGCTGCAGGCGGCCGTGGCGGAAACCGCGAAGCAGTTCGGGCGGCTGGACATTCTGGTCAACAATGCCGGCGGCGTCACCCGCCGGGCGTTCGTCGATTTGCAGCCGAAGAACTGGGCGCGGCATATCGACCTCAACCTGATCAGCAATCTCGCCGCGACACAGGCGGCGATCCCGATCATGATCGCCGGGAAACGCGGCGGCTCGATCGTCAATGTCACCAGCATCGAGGGCAGCCGCGCCGCGCCGGGCTATGCGGTTTACGCCGCCTGCAAGGCCGGGATCAACAACCTCACCCGCACCCTGGCGCTGGAACTGGCCGAACACGGCATCCGGGTGAATGCGATTGCTCCGGATTACACCGTAACTCCCGGAACTACGGGAAACTTCACCGGTCCAGTCTCGGACACAGCCAAGTTCGAATTCACGCCCGAGCAGCGCGAAGTCATCCGCCGCCGCATTCCCTGGGGCCGCGCCGGGATCGACGAGGAATGCGGCCAGCTGGCGGTGTTTCTCGCCAGCCGCATGTCGATCTATATCACCGGCACGGTGATCCCGGTCGATGGCGGCAGCTGGGCCTCCAGCGGCTGGGTGCGCGACAAGTCCGATAACTGGATTCTTCCGCCCGAAGCCAACTGATCGACCGAATCTCTCAGCAGGACCAAGCCCATGTCATTCCACGTCAGCATTTCCTTCCCCTTCGATCACATCCAGCATCCTGAGGAATTCGTTACCCAGCAGGCCGTGATCGACTGCGCCAAGACTGCCGAAGAGGCGGGATTCACCGCCGCCAGCGTAACCGATCATCCCGATCCCGTCCTACCGCTGGCTCGATAACGGCGGGCATTATGCGCAGGATCCCTTTGTCATGCTGTCGATGGTGGCGGCGGTCACGACCAAGCTGAAGCTCCTTACCAACATCGTCGTGCTGCCCTATCGCAATCCATTCATCACCGCGCGGGCGGTGTCATCGCTCGATGTGTTTTCTGGCGGGCGTTTCATGTTCGGCATGGGTGCGGGCTATCTCAAGCCTGAATACAAGGCGCTCGGGGTCGATTTCGACACGCGCAACGATCTGATGGACGAATACATCAAGGCCATGAAACTGGCCTGGACCGGCGAGGATTTCACCTTCGAGGGCACCGGCTATACCGCCGTCGGCAACCGCCTGCTCCCCACCCCGGTCCAGAAACCGCATCCGCCGCTGCTGATCGGCGGCAACTCCAAGCGCGCGCTGCGCCGCACGGCGGAATTCGGCGATGCCTGGCATCCCTTCTTCGTGCCCAAGATGGTCACCGATACTGCGCGCACCGCCAGCATTACGACCGACGAGGAAATTCTCGCGGCAATCGCCTATATCCATGAGCATTGCGACAAGATTGGCCGCAAGGATTACCCTGCTGTCATCTGCTCGGGCACCTTCGGCATGCGCGGCCAATGGAACGCGCAAGAAGCGATCGACAACTTCATGCACCTTAAAGCCATGGGCATTTCGGGCTCGGGCACCAGCGTCTGGACAGATTCGCGCGCCGAATGGTGCGACAATGCCCGGCGTTTTGGCGAGGAAGTGATCGCCAAGCTGGATTGATCGCCACAGGCCGGGGAGAATGGCATGACCGAAACCGGCGCTTCGGCGGCTGCGGAATGGCGCAAGCACTGGCCGCTGGTGCTCGCCGGTCTGGTCGGCATGTCGTTCTATTCGGTGGTGACCTATTCGCTGGGCACTTTCATCGCCCCGCTCGAACAGGAGTTCGGCTGGAGCCGGGCGGCGATTTCCGCCGGGCTGACGATTTTCACCATCACCGCGATGGTCGGGGGTCCGCTGATCGGCGCTCTGATCGACAAGGTCGGCACGCGGCGCGTCGCTGTGCCCGGGATTGCGCTCCACGCCGCCGCTTTCGCCGGGCTCAGCCTGGCCAACGGCTCGCTGGCGCAATGGTTCGCGCTGTGGACGGCGCTGGCACTGGCGGCGCTGACCACGCGCTCGCTGCTGTGGAGCACGGCGGTCTCCAGCGTGTTCACCCTGGGGCGAAGCTTCGCGCTGTCGGTGATGCTGTGCGGCACCGCGCTGGGGCAGATGTCGCCGCTGCTCGCGGGCTGGCTGATCGAGCAGCACGGCTGGCGGCAAGCCTATCTGTGGATCGGCCTCGGCTGGGGCGGGTTGGGGTTTCTGCTGGTTCTGCTGTTTTTTCACGATGCCCGGGAACATGGCAAACGCAGCGGCGGCACGCCGGTGGTGTCTGGAGATCTGCCCGGTCTGACTGCGGCCGAAGCGCTGCGCGATTCGCGGATTTTGCGGATTGGCATGGCAAATATCCTGCTCACAATGATCGGTTCAGGCATCACCGTGCACCTGGTGCCGATCCTGACCGGGACCGGCCTTGATCGCGGCAGCGCGCTGGCGATCGCCTCCATCGCCGGGATATCCGGGATTGCCGGAAAACTGTGCACCGGCTGGCTGCTCGACCGCATCCAGGGCAATCTCATCCCTTTCCTGAGCTTCGCCCCGTCGGCGCTGGCCTATTATGTGCTGCTCAATCATGGTGACTCAAGAACCATGCTGACCATGGCTGTGCTGATCATGGGCTATTGCGGCGGCGCAAGCTTTCAGACCACAACCTACCTGACCTCGCGCTATGCCGGTCTCAAGAATTTCGGCACGATCTTCGGAACGATTGGCAGCGCAATGATGCTGGGAACTTCGATTGGCCCTCTGTTAGCCGGTTTTTTGTACGATGCGGCCGGAAGCTACAGGCTGCTGCTTACGCTCGGCATACCGGCAGTTCTGACTTGCGCGCTGTGCTTTGTCGGACTTGGCGCATATCCCGAATTCAAGAGGAGCGGCGGCCCGCCGGAACAGCGGGCCATCCCCGAAGGAGAAGCGCTTGACTGAGGCCGCGAAAACCAGCGCGCAGGAATGGCGGGCGCATTGGCCGCTGGTGATGGCTGCGACATTCGGCCTCTCATTCGGCGCGATGCCGACAGTGACGCTCGGGCTGTTCATGCAGCCGCTCAATGCCGAGTTCGGCTGGACCGCTTCGCAAGTCGCGCTGGGCATGACGATCTTCGCGTTGATCACCACGCCGTTGACCCCCTTTGCCGGTGCGCTGGTCGATCGCTACGGCGCGCGTGCCGTCGGCCTGCCCTCGCTTGGCCTGACCGGACTGATGTTCGCCGCTTTCGCACTGATGGGCGGCCCCTTGTGGCAATGGTTTGCGGTGTGGGTGCTCTATTCGCTGGCATCGCTCGGCATTCGAACGCCGGTGTGGAACAGCGCGGTTTCGGCCAACTTTTTAGCCGGGCGCGGCTTTGCCATCGCCGTCGTGCTGAGCGGCATGGCGGTGACACAGATGCTTGCCCCGACCATCGCCCATTGGCTGACCGAAAACTATGGCTGGCGCGTCGCCTATGCCGGACTGGGCCTGGGCTGGGGCGGCATGGGCTTCATTCTGGTTCTGTTCTTCTTCCACGATGCGCGCAGCGCCAAGGGGCGGGCCAGGGCCGCCACTGCCGAGAGTGAGGCGCCCCGCCAGTTGCCCGGCGGGCTGACCTTGCGTGCAGCCTTGCGCGACCGGCGCATCCTGCGGATCGCCACGGCGATGTTGTTACAGGCTTTGATCGGCGGGGCGATCGGCGTGCATCTGGTGCCGCTGCTCGGCACAATGGGCATTTCGCGAGGCGAGGCTGCGGCGCTGGCGGGTGCGCTGGGTATCGGCAGCTTCTGCGGGAAGCTGATTTCGGGCTGGATGGTCGATCAATTCAAATTCGCATTTCTGCCGTTTCTGGCCTTTTCCCTTCCAGGGCTGGGATATGCCTTGCTGCTGGCTCTGGGCCAGGGTTCGCTGGCAATGTCGGCGATCGCGATACTGCTCGTCGGTCTTGGCGGCGGAGCGACGCTTCAGATCACCATCTACCTCACTTCGCGCTATGGCGGAGTGGCGCATTTCGGCAAGATTTTTGGCATCATATCGAGCCTGATGGGGCTGGCTGGCGGCCTTGGGCCGCTATTCGGAGCGGTCATCTTCGACGCCACCGGCAACTACAGCGCGCTGCTGCTGTTCGCCATTCCGGTGGCGCTAATCGCCGCACTCAGCATCTCCGGTCTCGGGCCCTATCCGCATTTCCCGCCGGTTAAGCCCCCCGACAGGGACAATGTGGGAAGCGCTCCCGCTCCGGCTTGACCAATTCCGCCGTTGATCCAATAGTCTGCGCCGGTATTCGAAATCATCCTAACGGGAGCTATCATGATCGGTCCGATCCGCGTCGCCGCTGCGGCCAGTCTCTTGCTTGCCACCGCATCGGTGCCCCTGCAGGCCGCCAATCCGCCGGCGCAAAGCGCCGCCAATGCGGTGCGCGCGCGCATCGCCGCCTACCGCGAGCTGGGCGCGGCGTTCAAAAACGCAATGGACAGCCTGCGCGGCGAACCGCAGCTCATCATGATCCGGCAATCGGCGAGAGAGATCAAAAGCGCCTCGCAGGGACAATACAACTGGTTCCCCGCCGGTACTGGACCCCGCCCGCCCTTGAAGACGCTTGCCAAGCCGGAAATCTGGACCCGCGCCGCCGAATTTCGCGCCGCGCAGGACAATTTCGCCCGGCAAGCCGATGCCTTTCAGGCCGCAGCGGCAAGCGGCAATGCCGCCGCGATCCGCTCGGCGGCGCGCAGCCTCGGCGGCGCCTGCAAGAATTGCCACGATACCTTCCGCACGCCGCCGAAGGATTAGGCCGATCAAGCTGGGAGACAGACCAATGGCCCCCTCGCGCAGGGCGTTCCTCGCCGCAGCCAGCCTCGTCCCGTTCGCCGGCCTTGCCGCCGCCAGCGCCCTGGCGGCGGAAGCGGCGGCTTGCTACGTGCCCGCGACCCTGCCGCTCAGCCAGAAGAGCCGCCGCCGCGCGCTCGGCTATGTCGAAGTTTCCAGCGATCCGCAGCAGCAATGCGGCGCCTGCGCCTTCTACACGGCCAAGGCCGGAGACTGCGGCAGCTGCCAGCTGCTCGGCGACGGACCGGTCACGGCCGCTGCGGTTTGCACTTCCTTCGCCAAAAAGGCCTGACCGCAATGAAAGCCGCCCCTCCCGTGCGCGTCTGGGACATTCCGACCCGGTTGTTCCACTGGCTGCTGGTATTGCTGCTCGGTTCTTCGTGGTGGAGCGCCGAGCAGGGCGCAATGGACTGGCACCGGTTGTTCGGCACAATCTTGCTGGGGCTGTTGCTGTTTCGCCTGATCTGGGGCTTTTTTGGCTCGAATACAGCGCGCTTTGCCAGTTTCGTGCGGTCGCCGGCCAAGGTGCTGGCCTATCTGCGGTCGAGCGGTCCGGGAACGCGCACTCCGGGGCATAATCCGCTTGGCGCCTTGAGCGTGCTGGCGATGCTGCTGCTGCTCACCGTGCAGATCGGCACCGGCCTGTTTGCGGTCGATATCGACGGCCTCGAATCAGGGCATTTGTCCTTTCTGGTCTCCTTCGATCTGGGTCGCACTGCAGCCGGGATCCACCATCTGAGCTTCACCCTGCTGCAAATCGTCGTCTCCGTGCATGTCGCTGCGGTGCTGTTCTATCTGATCGTGCGCAAGCGCAACCTGATCCGCCCGATGGTGACTGGATCCGACAGCCAGCTCGATACCGCCCATGGCGCGCTGGCATCTGCATCGCCGCTGCGGCTGATCGTTTCGGCACTGGTCGCTGCGGGTCTTGCCTGGCTTACCTCCAAGGGCTTCTTCCTGTAAGCCTTGGCGCATGGGTCAATAATCGGATCGGGAGAAAGCATGGACCGGCTGGCCCTGGAATTCATCAGCACGCTGGGCATGCCGCCGGTGGCGCATATCGAACTGGCGGCAAGTCTCGGCGTCACCGGCCTCGGCTTCGCGCCCGGCCCGATCGCCGCCAATCCGCATGGCTATCCCGCCTGGAATCTGCGCACCGACCCGGCGCTGCTGCGCGCGACAAAAGCGGCGCTGGCGGCCAACGGGGTGCGGCTGACGCTGGGCGAGGGCTTTCTGATCATGAGCGGCATCGAGATTGCCGATGCGGTGACGATCATGGACGTCATGGCGGAATTGGGCGCGCCGATGGTCAACACCATCGTCATGGAGCAGGACCGCGCCCGCGCTTTCGATCAGTTCGCGCTTTATGCCGGCATGGCGGCGGAGCGCGGCATGCTTGCCTGCCTCGAATTCATGCCGATGATGTGGCCGATCGACATCCACGAAGCCGCCGCATTCGTCGCCGATAGCGGCGCGGGCAATGCGCGGGTGCTGATCGACGCAATGCATTTCTATCGCGGCGGATCGAGCGCGGCGGACCTCGCCAGGATCGATCCGGCGGCCATCGGCTATGTCCAGATTTGCGATGTGCCGATACCGGCGGTCAATCCCGATTACGGCATGGAAGCCCGCGACAACCGCCTGCCGCCGGGCGAAGGCGATTTGCCGCTGGGAGAATTGCTGAGCGCCCTGCCGCGCGATGTCACGATCGGGCTGGAACTGCCGATGGCGGCGCGGGCGGAGGCGGGGATTGGTCCCGAGGACCGGCTGCGCCCGGCGATAGCGGCGGCGCGGGAGCTGCTGGCGGCGCTGGGTTGAGTCAGGCCCCGGCAATCGCCTGGTGAAACGCCTGCACCGCCGCAACCTCGTCCCCGCCCCACACCGCGCCCGACACTGCGAGAAAATCCGCCCCCGCGCGCACCAGTCCGGGGCAATTATCCGGAGTTATCCCGCCAATCGCAACGCAAGGCAGCTCGAACAGGCCTTGCCACCAGGTCAGGATTTCCGGCTCCGCCCGGTGCTCGACCTGCTTGGTTTCGGTCGCGAAAAACGCCCCGAAAGCGACATAATCCGCCCCCGCCTCGCCTGCATCCATCGCCAGATGACGGCTATCGTGGCAAGTGACGCCGATCTGCGCCTGCTTGCCGAGCCGCTCGCGCGCCTCGCGCACAGTCCCGTCCGACTGGCCAAGATGCACGCCGTCGGCACCGATCCGCTTGGCGAGGCTGATGGAATTGTTGACGATGAAGGCGACATCCCGCTCGGCGCAGATCGCCTGCAACGGCTCGGCCAGCGCCGCCGCCGCATGCTCGTCGATGTCTTTCACCCGGAACTGGAACGCCGCGACCGGCCCGGCGTCGAGAGCCAGGGCGAGCCGGTCAGGAAAGGTGCCGCCAGTTTCGAGCGGGGAGATCAGATATATCTGGCAGGACACGAACTTCCGCCTTCACACCTTCTGCGTCGAACCCTTGTGGATATCGTCGATCGCGCTGCCCAGTGCGGCGTCGAATTCGGCGTCGCTCATCTGGAAGCGCAGGTCCTCGAGCAGCGCGCGGCTGAAGCTGGCGATGATGCCGTTGTTCTTCGACAGCTCGACGCAGGCCTCGGGCCGCTTGTAGCCGCCCGACAGCGCGACGACGCGCAGCACCTTGGGGTGGCTGGTCAGCGGATCGAACAGACCGGGCTGCACCGGCAGCGACAGCTTGAGCATCACCTGCTCGTTCATGGCCCTCCAGGTTCTTGAGAATCTCGCCAAGCATGATCTCGTCGCACTCGCTGCGCGTCTCGCTCTTGATGTTGATCTCGGGCTCGAGCATCGGCATCATCCCGTGGCTCAGCACCTGGCGGCCGACTTCGAACTGCTGCGCGACGATCGCGGCGATGCCTTCGGCGTTGGCCGAATTGATCACCGAGCGCTCCTTGGTGCCATAGACGCCCAGCGCCTTGGCCTTGACCAGCAGCGCATCCAGATCGGGCATCGGCTTCATCAGCTGAACGCCATTCGCCTCGTCCTCCAGACCCTTGTCGATCTTGATGAAGGGCACCACGCCCTTGGCGATCAGCGCGGCGGGGGTCGGCACGCCATCGACCGTGCCGTCCATCGTCCGCTCGAACAGGATCGCGCCGATCACCTTCTCGCCGGTGAAAGCCGTCGAGCGGATGATCCGGCTGCGCATGTCGTGGATCAGGCCGAACATTTCCTCTTCGCTGCCCCAGGCGCCCGCTTCGATGCCATAGCCCGCCAGCGCCTTGGGGGTCGATCCGCCCGACTGGTCGAGCGCGGCGATGAAGCCGTTTCCGGCGGCCATTTTGGCGGTCATGTCGGAGGTGTTCATCGATCTGGTCCCGTGTTGCGATCTACGATTTATCGTGCCGGTTAATTGGCGGCGCGCGGCGGCGCAACGCCATTAATCATGAAACTCAGGCCGCCAGCGCCGCAACGCCCGGCAGCTCGCGGCCTTCCATCCATTCGAGAAAGGCGCCGCCGGCGGTGGAGATATAGCTGAAGTCATCGCCAACGCCGGCATGATGCAGCGCCGCGACGGTATCGCCGCCGCCCGCGACCGAGATCAGCGAGCCTTCGCGGGTGAGCGCGGCAGCAGTTCTTGCCAGCGCGACGGTCGCCGCATCGAACGGCGCGGTCTCGAATGCGCCCATCGGCCCGTTCCACACCAGTGTGCGGCAGGTCTTGAGCACGTCGGCCAGGGCTTCGACCGCCGCGGGGCCGACATCGAGGATCATCTCGTCCGCGGCGACTTCGTGGACGTTGCAGGTGCGCAGGCTCGCCGGATTGGCGGCGAATTCCTTCGCGACGACCACATCGTAAGGCAGGTGCACGGTGCAGCCCGCCTTGTCCGCCGCAGCCAGGATTTCCGTCACGGTTCCGGCCAGTTCATGCTCGCACAGCGACTTGCCGACATCGACGCCCTTGGCGGCAAGGAAGGTGTTGGCCATGCCGCCGCCGATGATCAGATGATCGACCTGGTTGACCAGATGCTTGAGCACGTCGAGCTTGGAGGACACCTTGGCCCCGCCGACCACGGCCGCGACCGGCCGCTGCGGATTGCCCAGCGCCTTTTCCAGCGCCTCCAGCTCGGCCTGCATCGATCGCCCGGCATAGGCGGGCAGCAGATGCGCCAGGCCCTCGGTGGTGGCGTGGGCGCGGTGGGCGGCGGAGAAGGCGTCGTTGACGTAGAAATCGCCGTTGGCCGCGATCGCCTTGGCCAGATCGGGATCGTTCTTCTCCTCGCCCGGCCAGAAGCGGGTGTTCTCCAGCACCGCGATGTCGCCCGGGCGCAGGATGCCGACGGTCTGCGCCACCACCGGCCCGGCGATCTCGGGACAGAACATCACTTCGCGGCCCAGCACATGCTGCACGGCGTCGATCACCATCGACAAAGATTGCTCCGAATTGCGCGCGCCCTTGGGGCGGCCGAAATGGGCCAGCAGCAGCACCTTGGCGCCCTTGTCGGCCAGTTCGAGGATGGTCGGGGCGACGGCGCGCATGCGGGTGTCGTCGGTGACCGCGCCGTCCTGCATCGGCAGGTTGAGATCGACGCGGACCAGCGCGACTTTGCCGGTTACGTCACCCAGATCGTCGAGTGTGCGGAACTTGGTCATGGTCAACTCCAAGGTCCCCCTCCCGCCTGCGGGAGGGGTTAGGGGTGGGTGAGTCACAAGTGGCTTGAGCTGCCACTGACCCACCCCCGACCCCTCCCGCAAGCGGGAGGGGAGTTAGTTCAGATCAACTTGCCCATCGCGCCGGCCGTATCGACCATGCGGTTGGAGAAGCCCCACTCATTGTCGTACCACGACGCCACCCGCACCAGCTTGCCCTCGAGCACGGCGGTCTCCAGGCTGTCGATGGTCGAGCTGGCCGAATTGTGGTTGAAATCGATCGAGACCAGCGGCTCGTCGGTATAGGCGAGGATGCCCTTGAGAGAGCCCTCCGACGCCGCCTTGAGCAGTGCGTTGACCTCTTCCTTCGTCGTGTCGCGCTTGGGCGTGAAGGTCAGGTCGACGATCGAGACATTGGGGGTCGGCACGCGGATCGCGGTGCCATCGAGCTTGCCCTTGAGCTCGGGCAGCACCTCGCCGACCGCGCGGGCGGCGCCGGTGGTGGTCGGGATCATCGACATGCCGGCGGCGCGGGCGCGGCGCGGATCTTCGTGGATCTGGTCGAGGATCTTCTGGTCGTTGGTATAGGCGTGGATCGTAGTCATCAGCCCGCGTTCGATACCGATAGCGTCATTGAGCACCTTGGCGAAGGGCGCGAGGCAATTGGTGGTGCAGCTGGCGTTGCTGACAATGATGTGATCCTTGGTCAGCTTGTCATGGTTGACGCCGTAAACCACCGTCAGATCGACTTCCTTGCCCGGCGCCGAGATCAGCACGCGCTTGGCGCCGGCGTCGAGATGCTTCTGCCCGCCAGCCCGGCTGGTGAAGAAGCCGGTGCATTCCAGCGCGATATCGACGCCGTGCGCCTTGTGCGGCAGATTGGCCGGGTCGCGCTCGGCAGTGACGTGGATGCGCTTGCCGTTGATAATCAGATCGTTGCCATCGACTTCGACTGTGCCGCTGAAGGGACCATGGACGCTGTCGCGCTTGAACAGCAAGGCGTTCGACTTGGCGTCGGCGAGATCGTTGATCGAGACCAGCTCGAGTCCGCAATCGGGCCGCTCGATGATGGCGCGCGCGACATTGCGCCCGATGCGCCCGAAACCGTTGATTGCAACCTTGGTCGCCATGATAAGAACTCCTGCTAGATGCCCAGTTTGTCTTTGATTTGCGGAAGAATTGCCTCAGCCGTGAAGCCGAAATGCTTGAACAGAACATTGTCCGGGGCCGAAGCGCCGAATGTGTCGATGCCGATCGTCAGCCCGTCGCGGCCGGTGTATTTGTGCCAGCCCATGGTCGTGCCAGCCTCGATCGAGACAATCAGCACATCGTCGGGAATCAGGCTGTCGCGATAATCCGCGTCCTGCGCCTCGAACAGTTCCCAGCAGGGCATCGAGATCACATCCGCGCCGATATCCTCGGCCTCCAGCGCCTCGGCCACAGCGGCGGCGAGCTGGACTTCGGAACCGGTCGCCAGCAGCACGACTTTCAGCTCGGCTTCCGAGGAAATCAGCCGGTAGGCCCCGCGCAGGCAGAGGTTCTCGTCGTCGTCGTCGCGCAGCGCGGGCAGGTTCTGGCGGCTGAGCGCCAGCACCGATGGCCCGTCCTTGCGGCGCAGCGCCAGTTCCCAGCATTCGGCGGTTTCCATCGCATCGGCCGGGCGGAACACCCACAGGTTCGGGATCGCGCGCAGCGAGGCGACGTGCTCGACCGGCTGGTGGGTCGGCCCGTCCTCGCCGAGGCCGATCGAATCATGCGTCAGCACATAGATCGCCTGGGCATGCTGGAGCGCGGACAGGCGGATGGCGTTGCGGCAATAGTCCGAAAACACAAGGAAAGTGCCGCCATAGGGGATGACCCCGCCGTGCAGCGCCATGCCGTTCATCGCCGCCGCCATGCCGAATTCGCGGATGCCGTAATAGACATAGCGGCCGGAATAGTCCGCCGGGGTGAACGGGCCGGTCGAGGCGGTCTTGGTGTTGTTCGATCCGGTGAGGTCCGCCGAGCCGCCGATCATCGCGGGCACCGCCGCGGTCAGCACGCCCAGCGCGTTCTCGCTCGACTTGCGGGTGGCGAGCTTGGGCATGTCCTCGACCAGCTGGCTGCGATAGGCCTCCCAGCCCTTGAGCGGCGGGAGTTCGCCGGCCATGCGGGCAGAAAATTCCTTGCCCTTTGAGTTGGCTGCCAGGCGTTTCGCCCAATCGGCATGAGACGCCGCGCCCTTCGCGCCCAGCGAGCGCCAGTCGGCGAGGATGTTCGGCAGGGACTTCGAAGGCAGGCGCGGTCCAGCCCAGCGCCGTGCGGGTCGCCGCGACTTCGTCCGCACCCAGCGCCGCGCCGTGGACCGCGTGCGAGCCCTGCTTGTTGGGCGCGCCCTTGCCGATCACCGTCTTGCAGGCGATCAGCGAAGGACGGCCGTCAGCCAATGCGGCGCCTATGGCGCGGCTGATGGCCGCCGGATCGTGCCCGTCGCAGCTTTCGGTGTGCCAGCCGGTCGCCTGGAAGCGGGCCGGGATGTCCTCGCTGGTCGAAAGATCGGTGCCGCCGTCGATGGTGATGCGGTTGTCGTCCCACAGCACGATCAGCCGGCCCAGCTGCAGATGCCCGGCAAGGCCGATCGCCTCGTGGTTGATCCCTTCCATCAGGCAGCCGTCGCCCGCCACCACCCAGGTGCGGTGATCGACCAGCGCGTCGCCATATGTGGCGTTGAGCTGCCGTTCGGCCATCGCCATGCCGACGGCCATGGCGAGGCCCTGCCCGAGCGGCCCGGTGGTGCATTCCGCGCCTTCGAGGTGGGTGTTTTCCGGATGCCCGGCGCAGGGACTGCCCAGCTGCCGGAACTTGCGAATGTCGTCCATCGTCGGCGCGGCGTAGCCGGTGAGGTGCAGCAGCGAGTAGAGCAGCATCGAGCCGTGCCCGGCGGAGAGCACGAAACGGTCGCGGTCCGGCCATTTCGGCGCGGCGGGATCGAACTTCAGAAACTGCGAATAGAGCACCGCCGCGACATCGGCCATGCCCATCGGCATGCCGGGATGGCCGCTGTTCGCCGCCTGGACAGCGTCCATCGACAGGGCGCGAATGGCATTGGCCATGGGCCCGAGGCGGGCAGGATCGAGGCTCATCGGAACTTAGGCTCCCGAAAAAGGGCGGAAATGCAGGACGATTCGGTGCGGCTTTCCTTTAGGGAGAGGCAGCGCCCCGTCAAGCGGGCCACCATCCGTATTTGCCGCTAACCAACCGGCCATCGTCGAGACTGTGGGAGAAATCTCCATCAACGCTATGCAGTGAAGCGCTTTTGGCCTATCGAGCGATGTATGTCGGGAAGCGAAATCCAGGACGCATTCGCACGCATAGATGCGGCGCTTGCCAGAATCGAAACGGCTGCGGCGCAAGCGCCCCGGGCGGATGGCGAACTAGCCGCGCGCCACGAACGCCTGCGCAGCGCCGCCAGCCAGACCCTGCGCCAGCTCGATGCGCTGATCGCGGAGCAGGGCCGGTGAGCAACGTCACCCTGACCATCGCCGGACGCAGCTTCACCGTCGCCTGCGCCGAGGGCGAGGAAAGCCACGTGTTTGGCCTCGGCGCCATGATCGACAGCAAGCTCTCCCAAATGGGCGACATGACCGGGCAAAGCGAATCGCGCATGCTGCTGTTCGCTGCGCTGCTGCTGGCCGACGAGGCGCATGAAGCCGCCCGGCAACCCGCCGCGCCGCCAGCAGCCCCGTCCCCCGCAGGCGACCCGGCGGTGGCGCAGCGGCTTAACGCCATCGCGGCAAAACTGGAAAATCTCGCCGCGCGGCTTGAGGGTTAACCGTTCAGCGCCTACATGGGGCGCGACGGGTTCTGCCCGGCACGAGCCGTTCGAACATCCCTGAGGCTATAAGCAATCCTATGGGGGCTGTCCCTGGTCTGGCCACTCTGATTCCATTGGGGTCCGGCACATATGGTTCCCACCTGACGTGAACGCGTCAGTGGATTTCCCGGCAACGACCCATGGTGGGCCCGTCACCCCATCGCATTGAGGCGCCAGTGAACGAAAAGCAGCAGCTGCGCGCCCGGCTCCGCCAGCTGCGCCGCGATCATGTCGCCGCCCTGCCCGCCGCCACCCGGGGACTGCTGTTCCTGCGCCCGCCGGGTCCGGTTGCGGCAATGGCGCCGGAAGGAAGCTGCATCGGCCTCTATCACGCCCTGCCCGCCGAAGCCCCGGCCCGGTCCTATGCCCGCTGGTTCTTCGAGAACGGACGCAGCATCGCCCTGCCCTGGTTCGCGGATCGCGATGCCCCGATGCAGTTTCGCAGCTGGCGCGATCCCTATGACGACGAGGGGCTGGAGGTGGGGCCGTTAGGCATGCTCCAGCCCGGCATCGGAGCAGAGGAATTCATCCCGGCAACCGTCTTCGTGCCGCTGATCGGCTTTACCGCGCGGGGAGAACGCCTCGGCCAGGGTGGCGGGCATTACGACCGCTGGCTCGCCGCGAACCCCGCCGCGCGTGCCTTCGGGCTTGCCTGGGACTGCCAGCTGGTCGATTCGCTGCCGACCGAACCGCATGACCGGCGTCTGCATGGCGTCGTAACGCCAACGCGCTTCTACGAAAGGCAAGGCTGATGCGCAGCGAACCGACCTGGCGAATCCCGGCGGGCGTGCTCGGGCTGCTGGCGGTGCTGTTCGCCTATGGCATGCTGATCGCCAGCTATATCGCGCCGCTGATGACGGGCTGGTCCGCGCTGCTGCAACTGCCGGTCTATGTCGTGCTCGGCGTGGCGTGGCTGTGGCTGCTGCCGGTGCGGCGCCTGCTGAAGTGGATGGAAACCGGCAGCTGGGCTAAGCCCTAACGGGCCGCAATCCGCTGGGAAGGGCCGGAAATCCACCAATGGCGCGAGTGACGGGGCTCGAACCCGCGACCTCCGGCGTGACAGGCCGGCACTCTAACCAACTGAGCTACACCCGCGCATTGGTTGGAGGCCGCGCCACTAAGCCAGCGCCCCGGGCCTGTCAACCGGCTTGGCCGGTTCCGCCACGACGAAAAAACATTCGGCCCGGATTAACCATAAGTTTGCCTTCCGCTGCGACAAGGCCCCTCGTCGGCTCCGCCATGGGGCCATGGATGGGGAAGTGTCCTGGTGAGCTACCGGCAATCGATGCAGGCTGTTCTGGCCGGATCGGCGGTCGCGGTTGGCGCCGCCGCCACGCCGGCCGCCGCCGATCCGGGCGTGACGCTCGATAGCGCGGTGTTCGTCGAGCGGCTGCAGCCCGGCAATATCCGCAACCTGGAACCCGCCAACCGGCTCAGCCGGGGCGACCGGGTGGTGACGATCCTGACCTGGAAACGCACTGGCGGGGCGCCTGGCGCCAGCGCGGACGGCTTCACCCTGATCAACCCTCTGCCCCGGGCGATCGCCTATCAGGCCAGCGCGCGCGACGACGAGGAAGTCTCGGTCGATGGCGGGCGCAGCTGGGGACGAATCGGCGAACTGATGTATGGCGAGCGGATCGCAACGCCCGAGGATGTCACCCACGTCCGCTGGCGGGTGCCGGCGCGCAGCGCCGCAGCCGGGGCCGGACGGATCGCCTATAGCGGGATTGTGCGGTAGCGCGATCTTCGCCGGGCTGTGCCCCGGCGTTCAATTGGCCGAAATCACCGGCTCGGGCTTGATCTGCTGCGCGGTCACCACCTTGGGCGCGGGGCCCTTGGCGATGGCGTCGGCAAGCAGGCGGGTCGGCTCGCAGCTGTCGCCGCACAGGCCCTGCAACCGCGCGAGGTTGCGCCGCGCCTTTTCCACCGCGCCCTTTTCGACCAGGGCGACGCCCTCGCCCGAAATCGCCTGGAAATTCTGCGGATCGGAGCGCAGCGCCGCCCGGTAATATTGCAGCGCCTTGCCCTGCATGCCCTGGCGGCGGGTGGCCTGGGCGAGATCGAGCAGGATGGTGACGCTGCCGGGCTGGATGGTCAGCGCCGCCTCATAGGCGTCGATCGCCCGGTCGGTGCGGCCGGCGGCGAGTTCGCTCCGGCCCTGCGCCAGCAAGGCGCCCGCGCGCGGATCGAGCGGCTGCGGCGGGGCGGAATAGCCGACGCTGGCGGTGACCCCGCAAATCAGGGAAAGGGCAAGCGCGGCAGGATAATAGCGCATCAAAAACTCCCTGAGGGCTCCGCAGGTAAAATGCATGGGCCGGTCTGGCTGCACGGGGTGGCTCATTTGGCCATTTTCTAGCACGATCGCAACATCCGCGCGACGAAAAACCCGTCAGTCCCATCGTGAAACGGTGTCAGCCGGATTCCTGAACCGCGCGATCTTCCTGCGGCAAGAACCGGCGGATCGGCGCGCCAATCGCCATGGCGTGCGAGGAATGCGGCGATCCGGTCGGGCCCCTCGCCGTCGAGCAGCGAGCAGACCGCATAGACCAGCCGCCCGCCCTGGCCGCACCAGCGCCGCGCCGATATCCAGCAATTGCGCCTGCGCGGCGAGATGCCGCTCGAGCCCCTTGGCATTGAGCCGCCAGCGCGCCTCGGGATTGCGCCGCCAGGTGCCGCTGCCCGAACAGGGCGCATCGACCAGCACGGCATCGGCCTTTCCTTGCCACGCCGCCAGGGCGGCAGCCTCGCGGCCGGGATCGAGCAGCTGGGTCGCGACAATGGTCGCCCCGGCCCGGGCGGCACGGGGCGTGAGCTGGGATAGCCGCTGGCGGTCGATGTCGCAGGCGATCAGGCGCCCGCGGTTGTCCATCGCCGCAGCCAGCGCCAGCGTCTTGCCGCCTGCGCCGGCGCAGAGGTCGATGACGGTCTCGCCCGGCTGCGCGGCGACGACCTCGCAGGCGATCTGCGAGGCGGTGTCCTGGATTTCGATGGCGCCGCTCAGGTAGCTGTCCCATTGCTCCACCTGGGTCCCGGCGGGCAGCCGCAGACCGTGGCGCGCCACGGTCGGTTCCGCCGCCACGGGCAGCTCCAGCGCATCGCGCGCGGCCTTGAGGCTGTTGACCCGGATATCGAGCGGCGCACGCGACAGCAGGGCCTCGGCCTCCACCCCGGCGATGTCGGAATCCTTGAGCGCGGTTTCCAGCCACTTGGGGGCAATGCCGGGGCGGGCATAGCGCTCGCCCTCGCCGATCAGCCCCGGGCCGTGGAGCGAGCCATCGAACAGCGGAGCAAGCGCGCTATCGCCGCGCGCCACGGTCAGCATCGCCGCCCGGCCGCCGAGCGGAATTTCGCCGCAGCAGCGCACCGCCCGGTAGACCAGCTCGCGCACCGCGCGCCGGTCGCTGCTGCCCGCGAACCGCCGGGTGCGGAACCAGTCGGCGGCGATCTTGTCAGCGGCCGGACCGCTGCTGCGGGCCGCATCGATGACGAGGTCGAGGATGTCGATGGCGGCCTGGACGCGGGCGGAGGGGGTCATTTCGAATTATCTTGTCGGATAATTCGGCGATTCCCGGGTGATCGTCACATCGTGGACGTGGCTTTCGCGCAGGCCCGCATTGGTGATCCGCACGAACTGCGCCTTGGTGCGCAGATCCTCGATCGTCGCCGAGCCGGTATAGCCCATCGCCGCCTTGATCCCGCCGACCAGCTGGTGGATGACATCGCGGGCCGGGCCTTTGAATGGCACCTGCCCCTCGATCCCCTCGGGCACCAGCTTCAATGTGTCCTTGATGTCCTGCTGGAAATAGCGGTCGGCGCTGCCGCGCGCCATCGCGCCCGCCGAGCCCATGCCGCGATAGCTTTTGTAGGAGCGGCCCTGGTAGAGAAAGGTCTCGCCCGGCGCTTCCTCGGTGCCGGCCAGCATCGAGCCGATCATGATGCTGGAGGCCCCCGCCGCCAGCGCCTTCGCCGCATCGCCGGAGGTGCGCAGGCCCCCATCGGCGATCACCGGCACGCCCAGCTTGCCCGCCGCCTCGGCCGATTCCATCACGGCGGTGAGCTGCGGCACGCCGACCCCGGCGATAATCCGCGTGGTGCAGATCGAGCCCGGGCCGATGCCGACCTTCACCGCATCCGCCCCGGCGCCGATCAGCGCGCGGGTCGCCTCGGCGGTGGCGACATTGCCGGCGATCACCTGCACCGCGTTGGACAGCTTCTTGACCCGTTCCACCGCGCGGGCGACATCCTTGTTGTGGCCGTGCGCGGTGTCGATCACGACGACGTCGCAATCGGCGTCGAGCAGCGCCTCGGTGCGCTCGAAACCCTTGTCGCCGACGGTGGTGGCGGCGGCGACGCGCAAGCGGCCGGCGGGATCCTTGGTCGCCTCGGGATAGGTGACCGCCTTTTCGATATCCTTGACCGTGATCAGGCCGATGCAGTGGAAGGCGTCATCGACCACCAGCAGCTTCTCGATCCGGCGCTGGTGCAACAGCCGCCGCGCCTCCTCCTCGCCGGTGCCGAGCTTCACCGTGGCGAGGTTCTCATGCGTCATCAACTCGCGCACCGGCTGCGCGGGATTTGCGGCGAAGCGGACGTCGCGGTTGGTCAGGATGCCGACCAGCTTGCCGCTGTTCTCGACCACCGGAATGCCGCTGATCCGGTTGGCCGCCATGATCGCCCGCGCCTCGCCCAGCGTCGCGCCGGGGGCGATGGTGATCGGATTGACCACCATGCCGCTCTCGAAGCGCTTGACCGCGCGCACCGCAGCGCATTGCTCCTCGATGGTGAGGTTGCGGTGCAGCACCCCGATCCCGCCCAGCTGCGCCATGACGATCGCCATGTCGGCCTCGGTCACCGTATCCATCGCCGAGGAAATCACCGGGATATTGAGCGCGATCTCGCGGGTGAGGCGGGTGCGGGTGTCGGCGGCGCTGGGCAGGATGTCGGACTCGGCCGGGCGCAGCAGGACATCGTCGAAGGTAAGACCGAGAGGGATGTCCATTGCCGCCACTGTTCCGCCTGTGCTGCCCGTCCATGCGCCGGGAGATTCGTGGCGGCCCATGTAACCGCGCCTGTCGCGCGGCACAAGGGCGGCGCCGGGGTTGCGCCGCCGGGTTATCCCCGCGCGCGGTCCGCCGCTACTTGACCGGCAGCCGCACCTTGCGCGCATCGCCGAACCAGCGCCCCAGCGCGACATGAAAGGCGACATCCTCGGATGCGCCGCCAAGTTCGATCCGCCGGGTCAGATTGTCGGCGGGGCGGTGATAGGGGCCTTCGAAAAACGCCTCCAGCTTGGGAATGTCGGCATAGGCGCTGGAGACCATCACCGTCGGAATATCGTGCTGCATCAGCGCCCAGCCGTCCTGGCGGCGGACATAATTGTTGGCCGCTTCGCCTTCGACGATCTTGCGTTTCTCGCGCCGGGCGACGGCGGCGATATCGGCATCGAGCTTGGTCATGCCCTTGCCGACGATAGCCAGCGGCGAACCGGCCGGGGCCAGAGCGATGGTGTCGATGTTGAAGGCGGCGACGATCTGCTTGAGCGGCAGCGGCGGGTTCTCGGCGAAGGCGTGAGCGCCGAGCAGGCCAAGCTCCTCTGCGGTTGTGGCGAGAAAATAGATGTCGCGGTCGGCCCTGGGCGCGCGCGCCAGCCGCCGGGCGATTTCGGTCAGCGCCGCCACCCCGCTGGCATTATCGACCGCGCCGCGGCAGATCACCTCTTCGGCTGGCGGCACGCCGCAAATGCCGAAATGATCCCAATGCGCCACGAACAGCACCGCACCAGAGCCGGGCCGCCTGCCGGGCAGCTTGCCGATCAGATTGAACGTCCGGATCGTCGTCTCGCTGGTGGTCGCTTCCAGCGTCGCGGAGAGATCGAGCAGTTGCGGCGCGAAATCGGCGCGCTCCGCCGCCTGTTCGAGCGAGGCCAGCGTGCGGCCGCTGCCCTGGAGCAGATTGCCCAGCCCGCTGCGGGTGATGAACCCTTCGAGATCGCCGCCCAGCGCATCGCTGGCCAGCGCATAGCCGGGTCGCAGCCGCCTGGCCTTGACGTTATCCAGCGTGCGGTCGCCGTCGAGCACGGTGAGCACGCCTGAGGCCCCCGCCGCCAGCAGGGCATTCTGCCGCTCGCTGGTGTCGATCTGCGCGTCGAGCAGCAGCGCCACCCTTCCGGCCAGCTCGCTGCGCGCCGGCATCGCGCCCTGCGCCTTGCCGACAAACACGATCGGCGCATCGCGCACCAGGCTGCGCTTGCCCGAGGTCAGCACCAGCACCGCGTCCGACGGGGTATATTGCGGCCGGCCCTTGCGGCTGAAGCGCGCCGAGGAGATCGCCGGCATGCGTTCCAGCAGGTTGACCGGCGCGAACCATTCGTTGCCGGGATCGTTGGTTCCCGACACCAGCCCGATATCGAACCACTGCTTGCCGAGATATTGCAGGGTTTTGGCCTCGCCATCGGTGCCCGGCTCGCGGCCCTGGAATTCGTCGCTGGCCAGCACCTTGATATGCGCCAACATCTGCTGTTCGAGCGCCTTGTCGCGCCGCGCGGCGAAGGCATCGCCGCCGGGCAGCAGCAATGCCGCCGCAGCCAGCAGCGTCAGCCAACGCCCGATAACGATCCATCCCGAACCCATCGGCGCAAACTACACCAAGCAGGTTTGGCTGCAAGACCAAGGAATCCAAGGAGTTTGCCTTATTACCGGAGAAGTTGCCACCGGGTGCGCCCCGGCACGGTAATTAACTATCGACTCGGTGCAATCGCTTGCTAATTGTGCCGCAAGCCATACCGGACGGCGCGCGCCGCGCCGTTGGCGCTGCGGGAGGATTGGGCCATGCGCCTCGACGATTACGACCCCAATGCCATCGACATCGAAGATCAGCGCGGCAGCGGCGGGCGCAGGGGATTTCCGGTCGGCGGGCGCGGCGGATCGATCGGCTGCGGCACCATCGTCATCGCGCTGATCGCGGCATTGGTATTCGGGGTCGATCCCGGCCAGATGCTCGGCGGCTTGCAGGAGGCGCAGCAGCAGATGCCGCAGCAGCAGCAAGCCCCGGCGCAGGCCGGCGGCAGCGTGGCGGAGAGCTGCAACGTCGATGCCGCCAGCAAGCAGAGCTGCGATGCGCTGTCCTCGCTCAACAAGACCTGGGAACCGATCTTCCGCCAGTCCAACGTCGCTTTCGCGCGGCCCAAGCTGGTGTTCTATTCGCAGCAGGGCAACAGCGGCTGCGGTTCGGCGCAGAGCGCGATGGGGCCGTTCTATTGCCCGGAAGACCGCGGCATCTATCTCGATACCGACTTCTACCGGCAGATGGACCAGGAACTGGGCGCGCGCGGCGGCTTCGCCCGCGACTATGTCATCGCGCATGAATACGGCCACCACATCCAGCGGATGACCGGCATGTCGGACCAGGTGCGCAGCGCGCAGGCGCAGAACCCGCGCAACGCCAACCAGCTGTCGGTGCGGCTCGAATTGCAGGCGGATTGTTACGCGGGCGTCTGGGCGAACAAGAACCAGGACCGGCTGGAGCCGGGCGACATGGAAAGCGGCCTCAATGCCGCCCATTCGATCGGCGACGATGTGCTGATGAAGGCCTCGGGCCGCCGCCCGGTCGAGGCGTCGTTCACCCACGGCACCAGCGCCCAGCGGCAGGAATGGCTGCGCAAGGGCATGACCAGCGGCAACGAGGACGTCTGCGACACCTTTTCCGATTTGCGGCGATAGGCTATCGGTCTGGCAGGGCAGCTGGGGAACACGGCAACGGGGGCAAAACCGGTGTCGAGATATGAAACGACCTCTGCTGCTCCCAGCATTCCTCGCCACCCTGGCGCTGGCCGCGCCCTCGCCGGCGCGCGAACCGGATAAGCCGGTGACCGCCAACGACCCGACCGCCCGGGACATCGCCGAAACCCCGATCGAGGACCTGAACCTCAAGAAGGGGCACATCCCGCCGGTTCTGGCGGCAGCGGTGCAGCGGCCCTATGCGCTCGCCGGGCTGGGCAGTTGCCAGCAGCTCGCCGCCGCCATCGGCGAACTCGACGCGGTGCTGGGCGAGGATGTCGATCTGCCGCAGAGTGGCGGATCGCATACATCGGCGGGCCGCGTCGCACAGTCGGTCGCCGCCTCCTTCATCCCGTTTCGCGGTGTGATCCGCGAGGTCACCGGCGCCAGCGCGCGCAAACGCGAGCTGGAGGAAGCCATCTACGCCGGGGTGGCGCGGCGCGCCTTCCTCAAGGGCGCGGGCGAGGCGCGCGGCTGCGCCTATCCGGCGCGCTCGGTGACGCCAGGCGTGTTTGCCGAGCGCATGGCGGCCATCGCGGCCCGGCGGGCCGAGGCCAAAGCCGCGCCCGCCGCCAAGCGCCATTGAGTTCGCCCCCCGGCTTCGCTACCGATCCGCCATGCGCCTGTCCGACTGCCACAACATCGACGATTTCCGCCGCCTCGCCAAACAGCGGCTGCCCTGGCCGGTGTTCGACTATATCGACGGCGGCGCCGACGACGAGCTGACCAAGGCGCGCAACACCGCCGCCTTTGCCGACTGCGACCTGGTGCCCGATGTGCTGGCGGGCGTGGACAAGATCGATACGTCGGTGACGATCATGCGCCGCAAGAGCGCCCTGCCCCTGATCCTCTCCCCCACCGCGCTGCAACGCGTGTTCCACTGGCAGGGCGAGCGCGCCGTGGCCCGGGCGGCGGAGAAATTCGGGCTGTGGTTCGGCATTTCCAGCCTGGCGACGGTCAGCATCGAGGAAGTGGGCGCGATGGTCTCGACGCCCAAGCTGTTCCAGCTCTATGTCCACAAGGATCAGGGGCTCAATCGCAGCATGATCGAGCGCTGCCAGGCGGCGAAGTTCGACGCGATCGCGCTGACCGTCGACACCATCGTCGGCGGCAAGCGCGAGCGCTGCGCGCGCAGCGGCTTTTCCTCGCCGCCGCGCTTCTCGCCCTCGTCGCTGCTGAGCTATGCGGTGAAGCCGCGCTGGGCGCTGGACTACGTCTTCCGCGAGAAATTCAAGCTGCCCAATCTCGATACCCATGTCCGCGAGGGCACATCGGAGCCGATCTCGATCCAGGGCTATTTCGAGACCATGCTCGACCAGACGCTGACCTGGCAGACCGCCGAGAAGATCAGGAACGACTGGGGCGGCACCTTCTGCCTCAAGGGCGTGATGAGCGCCGCCGACGCCCGCCGCGCGGTGGAGATCGGCGCCGATGCGATCATGATTTCCAACCACGGCGGCAGGCAGCTCGATGGCAGCCGCGCGCCGTTCGACCAGCTGACCGAAATCGCCGATGCGGTCGGCGGCAAGATCGAGATCATCTGCGACGGCGGCGTGCGGCGCGGCACCCATGTGCTGAAAGCGCTGGCGGCGGGGGCGGACTGCGCGAGCGGCGGGCGGCTCTATCTTTATGCGCTGGCGGCGGCCGGACAGGCCGGGGTGGAGCGGGCGATCGCGCTTGCTCAAGGACGAGATCGAGCGCGGGATGCAGCTGGCCGGGGTGACGCGGGTCGATCAGCTCAACCGCGACCGGCTGCGCTGGCGTTCGGGGGGGCGATGACCTGCAAGCTGGTCTACCTCGCCCGCCGCGCCGCGACGGTCTCCCGCGAGGATTGGCCGCGCACCTGGAAGAGCCATGCGATCTTCGCCAGCCAGTTCCCACTGCTCGAGGCGAAGATCGACTGGATGCGCTATTGCAACCGGGTCGATACGGACTTGCCGGGCCTTTCGCGGCGATCACGATGGGGTGGCGGTCGCGGCAAGCGAAACGCTCGAAGGACTGAACGGCGCCGGTTTCTCGGACGAAGACCGCGCGCTGATCGACCAGGACGAGCTGCGCGTGTTCGACATGCTGACGCCGAATTTCACCTATTACTGCAAGGAACAACCGATCCTGGCCGGCGAGCCGGGCGAAGCGGCTGTATTCGGCTTTCTGGCGCGCAAGCCAGAGCTGTCGCACGAAGAATTCGAAAGGCGCTGGTGCGGCCGGCATGCCGATATTGCCGCTGCGGCGATCAAGGCGCTGGGCACGATGACCCGCTATGTCCACAACCGTCCGGTCCACGATCCGCTGCCGCTGTTCCCCTTCGACGGCATCGCCGAGGCCTGGTTCGCCAGCGTCGCCGATGCCGAGGCCGCCTTGCGGGGCAATGCGCTCGATCCGCTGCGAAGCGACCTTGCGGAGTTCTGCGATTTGGGTGCAAGCACGATACTGCTGACCAGCACCTGCCACCGCTGGCCCAAAAACCGATAAGCAGGAGGATGCCGATGAGTGAACTGCGCTTCGACGGCCGCGTTGCCGTGATCACCGGCGCCGGCCGGGGCCTCGGCCGCAGCTATGCGCTGCTGCTCGCCTCGCGCGGGGCCAAGGTGGTGGTCAACGACCTCGGCGTCACCCGCTATGGCGCCGAGCCCGATGGCGGCCCGGCGCAGGATGTGGTCGAGGAAATCCGCGCGGCGGGCGGCGAGGCGGTGGCCAACACCGATTCGGTCTCCAGCGCCGAGGGCGGCAAGGCGATCGTCCAGCAGGCCATGGACACATGGGGCCGCATCGACATCCTGATCGCCAATGCCGGGTTCAACCGGCCCAAATCGATGAAGGAGCTGGCCCTCGAAGACTTCGAGGCGATCCTCGGCGTCCATCTGATGGGCGGATTCCACCTCGCCCGCCCGGCCTTCCCGATCATGTGCGCGCAGAAATACGGGCGGATCGTGCTGACCTCGTCGATCGCCGGGGCCTATAGCGAGAAGACGCTGGCGGGCTATGCGGTGAGCAAGGCCGGGCTGGTCGGGCTGTCGAATGTCATGGCGCTGGAGGGCGTCTCGGAAGGCGTCCACTCGAACGCAATCCTGCCGTCGGCCGAAACCCGGCTGTCGGAAGGCCGCGACACCTCGATGTTCCCCGACATGCGCGCCGAACTGGTCGCGCCGATGGTCGCCTGGCTGTGCCACGAGAGCTGCACGGTGAATGGCGAAATGCTGGTGGCGCTGGCCGGGCGGATCGCCCGCGCCTATGTATCGGAAACGGTCGGCGTCTATCAGCCCGAGTGGACCATCGAACAGGTCGCCGCGCGCTGGGACGAGATCGGCGACGAAAGCAAATCGGTCACCTTCCCGGTCGCGCCCAGCGGGTTCAACGATCACCTCGGCTACAGTTTCGCCATGGCGAGGGCGGGCGGCGCGGCGTAGGCGGATTTCCGGCACAGGGAGGAGGACATCATGGACGACGATAAAGTCACCATGACCGAAGTGGAGCGCAGGACGCTCGAATTTGTCGCGCAGCATCGCGACACCTATCTATCCTCCGAAGGCCGCGCCGGGCATATCCTCGATTATCGTCACCTCGGCGGGCATCGCTTCACGACGACGCTGCTGGTCGAGAACTTCGGCCGCAAGACCGGCGAGCGGCGGATCACGCCGCTGATCTATGGCGATACGAACGGCGAGATCGTCATCGTCGCATCCAAGGGCGGGGCCGACGTGCATCCCGGCTGGTATCACAATGTCCTGGCTTCGAAGGAAGTGACCATCCAGATTGCCGGCCAGGCCTTCCGCTGCAACTGGCGCGAGCCGCAAGGCGCGGAGCGGCAGGCGATCTGGGAATTCATGGCCAACCTCTACCCGCCCTACCGCGACTATCAGGCGGGGACGAGCCGCGAGATTCCGATCGTGGTGTTCCAGCCGGGGGATGAGGTGGAGCGGCTCAAGGCCTGACCGCTGGCGGACAATTTTCGCCGCTGTCCCTTAAATGCCGCGTCAAATCGACGTTAACCATGGGCATGACGGCACATGACCCCCAATTCGCCCGCGAACAACGCGGCATCCTTCGCTGGCTCGGCTTCGGCGGCGCGCCTCGATCCGAGGAGGCGCCGCAAGACGAGATCGCCGAACCCGAAGCCGCGCTCGATCCGCGCGAGCGGCGGCGGCGGCAACTGCTCGCCGATGTCGGCAGCTTCCTCCTGACCCACCGGCTGGAGGTCAGTCCCTATACGCTGGCGATCGCGCATGACGCGATCACCGGCGCCGACCAGCGGCTGGCCCGGCTGATCGGCGAACGGGTCGCCTCGCGCCAGCCGGTCAGCCTCGAATGGCTGGAGGAAACGGGGCGCAAGTCCGGCGGCGATGGCTCGGCACAGCTCAATGCGCTGATGGAGAAGCTCGATTCCAGCCTCGGCGAATTCGCCAGGACCGCCACCCAGGCGCGCTCCGCCACCAGCGAATACAACAGCGCGCTGGAAGCCCATGTCGACGAGCTGGTGCAGGTCAGCAAGGCCGGGGTGGTGATTTCCGAACTGGCGACCATCGCCAAGGTCATGCTGGAACGCACCCGCGAGATCGAGCAGGAGATGAGCCGCAGCGAAATGCAGACCCGCGCGCTGCAATCGAGCCTCGACGACGCGCGCCGCAAGGCCGACATCGACCACCTCACCGGCCTGCCCAACCGCCGCGCCTTCGACGCCGTGCTGAAGCGGGAACTGGAGGCGGCGCGCGTTGCCGGCGAGCCGCTGTGCGTCGCCTTTGTCGATGTCGACCACTTCAAGAAGGTCAACGACACCCACGGCCACGAAGCCGGCGACCGGGTGCTGAAGGCGGTGGCGCAGACGCTGGCGAAAATCTCCGGCGACACTTGCCATGTCGCCCGACACGGCGGCGAGGAGTTCGTCGCGCTGATCCGCGGCAAGACCATCGACGAGGCCTGGCAGGTGCTCGATGGCGCGCGCGTGGCGATGGCCGAGCGCCGCCTGGTCAACCGCGCCACCGACATGCCATTCGGCAAGATCACTTTCTCGGGCGGGATCGCCGATGTTTTCGCCCATGCCGATCACCGCGAGGCGCTGAAGGCGGCGGACGAGGCGCTCTATGCCGCCAAGGCCGCCGGACGCGACCGCATCGAGTTTGCCAGAACCAAGGCGGCGCCCCTGCCCTGACGGCTATCGCCGCCGAACATTCTCGCCTAACCTTTCCCGGATTCGCAATCAGGGAGAGACCAGCATGCCGTTTTCGCTCTATCACGCCTCGGTCGGGGCCTATCTGCAGATTCTCCCCTCGATCGCCGGATTGATCGACAAGGCCGAGGCGCATTGCGCCGAACAGGGCCTCGCCGCCGAGGCGCTGACCGGCGCCAGCCTCGCCCCCGACATGTGGCCCTTCGCCAAGCAGGTGTTCGAATGCGGACACCATTCCGCGCGGGCGATCGTGGGCGTGCGCGCCGGTGTGTTCGGGCCGGAGATCAATCCGGCGGCAACCGACTTCGCCGCGCTGAAAGCGGAAATTGCAGATGCCAGGGCCATGCTCGAAAGCGTCGATCCCGCAGAAATCGATGGCATGATCGGCCGCGACATGCGTTTCGAATTCGGCACCCGGCGGATGGATTTCACGGTGGAGGACTTTCTGCTGACCTTCTCGCTGCCGAATTTCTACTTTCATGCGAGCAGCGCCTATGGCGTCTTGCGCAATCAGGGCCTGCCGATCGGCAAGATGGATTATCTTGGCAAGCTGCGGCTGAAGGGGTGAGACAGGAAATGACATTCAAAAGCATGATCCGCATCGCTGCCATAGCGCTCGCGACTGGCGCACCCGGGGCCGCCTATGGCCAAAGTGCGACAGCCAATCCTCCCGCCACCCCTCCGGCGTTCGACGTCAGCAACATGTTCAAGCCCATTCCGGCCAACGATGTTCCGGGCGCCATCCCGCTGCGCCCGCCGCTGCGCAAGTCCGCTCCCGAGCAATGGGAACAGATGACTTTTGGCGGGAGTTCGAATCGCAGCATCCGCAACGTCGTCAACCCGACGCTGACACCGGTGCTGCCCGATCCGGCCAAGGCGACCGGCGTCGCGGTGATCGTCGCGCCCGGCGGCGGCTTTCGGGGGCTTGCGATAGACCACGAGGGTTTCCAGGTCGCCCGCTGGCTGGCGGATCGCGGGATTGCCGCCTTCGTGCTCAAATACCGGCTTGTCCCCACGCCGCGCGATGCGACGACCTATATGCAGAGTGTCATGGCCGAGATCGGCAAGCGTCCGCCCGAAGAAGTGTTTCGCGATCCGACGCCCGAGGCGCTGGAGGATGCGCAGGCTGCCATCCGGCTGGTGCGCCAGCGATCGGCTGAGTGGAACATTGCGCCCGGAAAATTGGGCTTCGTCGGCTTTTTGCCGGAGCCGTCACAACGCTGGGCGCGGGCCTCGCCGCCGACCCTGCCGCGCGGCCCGATTTCATCGCCCCGGTCTATCCGCCAATGGCCGCGCGGCAGGTTCCTGCAGACGCTCCGCCGATGTTTCTGGCGATTTCGCTCGACGATCAGCTGTTTGCAGCAGGAAAGTCGCTTGGCCTGATCGAGTCATGGCGCGACGCCAAGCGCCCGATCGAAGTCCATCTCTATGAGAAAGGCGGCCACGGCTTCGGCATGAGCGGCAGGTTTGCCGGACCGGCGCTGTGGATCGATTCGTTCCACGCCTGGATGAAGGACCGCAAGATTATCGCGAAGTAGGCGCAGCGTTCAGCAGGAACACAACATAGCCCCGGAAATGCGGATCGCTGGCCAGGCCGGCAGGTTCCCGCCATCGGCGCTCGCCCGCGCCGCGCCGGACAGCGCCCACAGACCCAGCGCGGCAGCCCGCCATTGTCCGCCGGCGGCTTTGCGTGCTAGCCATGGCCATGCATCAAAGCCGGATTGTCATCTGCCACGGCCCGCGGGACCGCCACGCCTTCGACGGAATCCCGCTCCAGCCCCGGCGCGGCGAGCTCGATGCGGTCTGCCCGGAGTGCCGGGGACATGGGCAATGGAACGGCCAGATCGATCTCGCCAGCCACCGCTGCATCCGCGTGATCTGCGACGTTTGCGACAGCCGGGGCTGGATCGAAACCGGCGACGACCACGTCTCGACGCCCGACATCGTCTTGCACCCGGACGGCTATCCGCAATGGATCGAGCGGCTCGGCCCGGACTGACCGGGCGAAGCCATGCTCTGCACCAGGCTCCGGCCTCCCCGAGCTTGTCGAAGGGTTGTCCTTTTCTTCGCGCGTCGCATGCAACTGCTTGCAGCAGAAAGCGATCCTTCGACGAGCTCAGGATAGCCGGGTTTCAGGTTGTGGCAGTTGTCATATCAGGGGATCCTGCTCGGGACGTGACACCCTGACAGCAAAACGCCCGCATGACAGCTGGTCATGCGGGCGGTTTGTTTGTCCGCAAAACGGAACGGCCGGACTAGTCGTCGTTGCGCAGGAACGCCGGCACGTGGTCCGGATTGCCGCCCTCTTCGCGATCCCTGCGGGGGCCGCGGTCGCCGCCGCCGTCACGGCGCGGGCCGCGATCGCCGCCGCCATCCCGGCGGGGGCCGCGACCACGGTCGCCACCGCCACTCGGACGACGGTCGCCGCGATCGCCGCCGGGGCGATCGCCGCGCGGTTCGCGCGGCGGACGGGTGTCTTCCAGTTCCTCGCCGGTTTCCTGGTCGACCAGGCGCATCGACAGGCGGACCTTGCCGCGCTGGTCGATCTCCATGACCTTGACCTTGACTTCCATGCCTTCGGAAACGACGTCGCCCGGGCGCTCGACCCGCTCGTTCTTCATTTCGGAAACGTGGACGAGCCCGTCCTTGCCGCCCATGAAGTTCACGAATGCGCCGAAGTCGACGATGTTGACGACCTTGCCGTTATAGACCTTGCCGACTTCGGCTTCCTCGACGATGCCGAGGATCCAGGCGCGGGCCGCTTCGATCTGCGCCGGATCGGAGCTGGACAGCTTGATCAGGCCCTCGTCGTCGATATCGACCTTGGCGCCGGTTTCGGCGACGATCTCGCGGATCACCTTGCCGCCGGTGCCGATGACTTCGCGGATCTTCGCCTTGTCGATCTGCATGGTCTCGATGCGCGGGGCGTGGGCCGAAAGCTCGTTGCGGGCAGAACCCAGCGCCTTGGTCATCTCGCCCAGGATATGCGCGCGGCCTTCCTTGGCCTGATGCAGGGCGGCCTCGAAGATCTCGCGGGTGATGCCGGCCACCTTGATGTCCATCTGCATCGTGGTGATGCCTTCGGAGGTGCCGGCCACCTTGAAGTCCATGTCGCCGAGGTGATCCTCGTCGCCCAGGATGTCGGACAGCACGGTGAAATCCTTGCCTTCGAGGATCAGCCCCATGGCGATGCCCGATACCGGCCGGGTGATCGGCACGCCGGCATCCATCATCGACAGCGAACCGCCGCAGACCGTCGCCATCGACGAGGAGCCGTTGGATTCGGTGATGTCGGAGACCACGCGGACCGTATAGGGGAACTCTTCCTTGGCCGGCAGAACCGCGCGCAGCGCGCGCCATGCCAGCTTGCCGTGGCCGGTATCGCGGCGCGAGGGAGCGCCAAAACGGCCAACTTCACCAACCGAATAGGGCGGGAAGTTATAGTGCAGCATGAAGTTCGAATAGGTCAGGCCTTCCAGCCCGTCGATCATCTGCTCGCTCTCGCGGGTGCCCAGGGTGGTGGTGCAGATCGCCTGGGTCTCGCCGCGGGTGAACAGCGACGAGCCGTGGGTGCGCGGCAGGAAGCCGACGATGGCTTCGATCGGGCGGACCTGATCGACCTTGCGGCCATCGATGCGGGTGCCGTCCTTGAGGATCGCGCCGCGAACGATTTCGGCCTCGATCTTCTTGACCAGCTTGCCGGCCACCATCTGCGTCTGGCCGCCGTCCTCGGCATAGGCCGACTTGGCCTTGGCCCGCGCTTCGTTGAGCGCGTTGCTCCGCGCCGACTTGTCGGTCAGCTTGTAGGCGGCGGCGATATCCTTGCCGACGAGGTCCTTGAGCGCCTTCTTCATGTCGGCGGTATTGTCCGACACGTCGATGTCCCAGGGTTCCTTCGCGGCCTTTTCGGCCAGATCGATGATCAGGTTGGCGACCTTCTTGCACTCGTCGTGCGCGAACAGCACGGCGCCGAGCATGATCTCCTCGGACAGCTCCTTGGCTTCCGATTCGACCATCATCACGGCATTGCCGGTGGCGGCGACGACCAGATCGAGCGCGCCATTGGCGGCTTCTTCCTGCTTGGGGTTGAGCGTATATTCGCCATCGACATAGCCGACGCGCGCGGCGCCGATCGGGCCCATGAAGGGCACGCCCGAAATGGTCAGCGCGGCCGAAGCGGCGATCATCGCCAGCACATCGGGCTCGGTCTCGCCGTCATAGCTCAGCACATGGGCGATGACGTTGATCTCGTTGTAGAAGCCTTCGGGGAACAGCGGGCGGACCGGGCGGTCGATCAGGCGGGAGACCAGCGTCTCCTTTTCGGTCGCGCCGCGCTCGCGCTTGAAGAAGCCGCCCGGGATGCGCCCGGCGGCGAAGAATTTTTCCTGGTAGTGGACAGTGAGCGGGAAGAAATCCTGCCCTTCCTTGACGCTCTTGGCGGCGGTTACCGCGCAGAGCACCACTGTTTCGCCATGGGTGGCGAGGACCGCGCCGTCAGCCTGACGGGCAATGCGGCCGGTTTCCAGAGTGAGGGTCTTTCCGCCCCACTCCATGGATACGGTTTTAACGTCGAACATGTATTTTTCCTCAGTCCCGCAGGGCCAGATTGCCCAAAGAATGCTGTGCGGGGTTAGCTGCCGGGTGTTCCGTCCCGGTCCGGTGCGGGGCCTGTTTTGCCCCATTGGCTATGCTCTGCCGAATTGCGGAGCCTAGGCCCAATATGCGAAAGGCGGCCCCGTCTGGAGCCGCCTTCGCGAAATTACTTGCGAAGCCCAAGTTTGGCGATCAGCGCATTGTAGCGCGCGACGTCCTTCTTCTTGAGATAATCGAGCAGCGAGCGCCGCTTGTTGACCATGGTCAGCAGACCGCGCCGCGAATGATTGTCCTTGGCGTGGGTCTTGAAATGGCCCTGCAGCGTGTTGATGCGGCTGGTGAGGATCGCGACCTGGACTTCGGGCGAACCGGTGTCGCCCTTGCCGCGGCCATTGTCCTTGATGATTTCCTGCTTCAGTTCGGCTGTCACCGACATGTCTGTTACTCCGCGACATCGGGAAGGTTGAAACCCCGCACGACCCGGGCGTCTCCGCCCGAAAGCTCTATAAGTGCGAGGGGGACATCCCCTGCCCGCGCCCAGTATAGCCCATCGTGTTGGGGCAGCCCGGTCAGAACCCGGCCCTGTCGGACCATGCTTGCCTGTTCCGGGCCAAGGGTCAGAGCCGGGATGTCGTCCAGCCCCGCCTCCAGCGGCAAGAGTATGTTCTCAAGCGCCGCGCCCTTGCCGATCTCGTTCAATTTGTCCAGCGAAATCGCCCGGGCGAGGGCGAAGGGACCGGCGCGGGTGCGGCGCAGCATGGTGACATGGCCGACCGTGCCCAGCGCGCGGGCGATATCGCGGGCGAGACTGCGGATATAGGTGCCCTTGGAGACGTGGGCGTGGAGGGTGATTTCATCCAAAAGCGCCTCCCCTTCAGGGGAGGGGTTGGGGTGGGGTCTGTCCGATATCATCGTAGCGTCGCGTCCGAAGGCTACACGTTACCCCTCCACCACTCTCGAGCGCCCTCCCTCCTGAACGGGGAGGGGTGGCAAGGGAAAACACCGTCACCGCCCGCGCCTTCAGCTCCACCGCCTCCCCCGCCCGCGCCCGGTCGTAGGCGCGCTCGCCATCGACCATTAGCGCCGAATAGGCCGGCGGCACCTGCTCGATCGGCCCGGTGAAGCGCGGCAACACCGCCTCGATCTCCGCCAGCGAGGGCCGCGCGTCACTCTCCGCCACCACCTTGCCCTCAAGATCGAGCGTATCGGTCTCGACCCCGAACCGGATCGTGAACGCATACTGCTTGCTGGCATCGAGCATCCGCCCGGCGAGCTTGGTCGCCTCGCCAAGGGCAATCGGCAGCACGCCGGTCGCCAGCGGATCGAGCGTGCCGCCATGCCCCACCTTGACCTTGCCGTAGCCCGCCTCGCGCAGATTGCGCTTGACCGCGCCGACCGCCTGGGTCGAGCCCAGGCCGAGCGGCTTGTCGAGGATGATCCAGCCATGCGGCATCGGCTCAGCGCCCGGCAACCCCCGCCGCCAGCGACAGATAGTGCCCGGTCAGCCATTCGAACGGCGGCATCAGGATCCAGCTGACCGGCGTGAAGCTGGGGACCAGCCAGGGGATGACGATCAGCAACACGATGACCAGCGCGAAACCATAGCGCTGCAAGCCGCCATAGGCCTTGGCCAGCTCGCGCGGCAGCATGCCCTCGAGGATATGCGAGCCGTCGAACGGCGGGATCGGCAGCAGATTGAACAGGGCGAGGAAGATGTTGATCGTCAGGAAGTTTACCAGATTGGCGGCGATGAACGGCGACGACGCCAGAACCGAGGGTTCGCCGCCGTTGCCGCCCGACAGCAGCCCCAGCAGCACCGCCGCCACCCCGGCCATCGCCAGATTGCTGCCCGGCCCGGCCGCCGCCACCAGCATCATGTCGCGGCGCGGATGGCGCAGCTTGTATTTGTTGACCGGCACCGGCTTGGCCCAGCCGAACACCGGCGCCTTGGCCAGCGCGAGGATGCCCGGCAGCACCACCGTGCCGATCGGATCGACATGCCGCAGCGGATTGAGCGTCAGCCGCCCGGCGTCCCGCGCCGTCGGATCGCCGAGCAGCTTGGCGACATAACCATGCGCGACCTCGTGGAAGACGATGGCGAAGACCAGCGGGATGATCAGGGTAAGCGCCTGGAACAGGGTTTCGTTCATCCGTGCCATTCCTCGCGCAGCAGCCCGAATACGCAGGTGTTGCGCAGATGGCCGGTTCGGATCGATGTGTAGTAGTTCAGTTGCGCCAAATCATTCATACCTGCAAGGTTCGCACCGCAATCGGAGTATCCGGCCCTGCTTGCCGTTCCATCCGCTTGTCCAGTGTCGCGAACTCCACAGAACCGCCTTGTGCAGCGACAAGGTGTATCATGTCGGCAAAATCCGCTCCCTGCGCAAAGCGTTCAAGCGCCCAGTCCAGCTTCCCCTCATCGGGAACGGAGACCTGCTCCATGTTGGCAATTCCCCAGATGCCATCGATGACTTCGTTGCGCGGCAAACCGACACTTCGTTCAAGCACCCAGCCCAGTTCGACGAGTACGGTCCAACTGACCGAGCATCGATTGGCGGAAAGGAACTGCACCGCAGCTTGGTGTTCGGATGGCGAATCGCGAAGGACATATCGCGCCAGAATGCTGGTATCGATGGCGATCACTTTCGCGAACGCTCGAACTCACGATCGACCTCGGCGGACCAGCTCAGCTTTTCGATCGGCAGAGGCGGCCCGTCGTAATGGACTCTCTCCCTAAGAAACGCCGAAGCTTCCTCAACGGTCATTTTCTTGCGCTTTGCCGGACGGCGGAGGAATACTCCGTCGGCGGATTCGATAACATCGAGGACTGTGCCCTCAACCATGCCCAGCCGGTCGCGCACATCCTTGGGGATGACGACCTGGCCTTTGCCGGACACTTTGGTTTGCGCGTTCATGGCAGTAAGATACGTCTTACCCCATAAGCCGGTCAACCGCGCGCCTCCGCCAGCAATATCTCCGCCAGACCCTGCGGACGGGTGTTCATCGCCTGGTGCCCGGCGTCGATCTGCGGCGTGGAGCGCGCGTGAAACCGCTTGGCAAAATACGCCTGCCAGTCGAGCGGCAGGATCGCATCGGCCAGGCAAAGAACATAGCTCACCGGCATCGTGGCGAGATGATCATAGGGCCAGTCGGAATGCGTGTAGCATACGGATGGCCATTGGTCCGGGCCGAGCTTGTCGAGAAATGCCTCGGCCTGAGCCGGGGCCATATCGTTGCAGAACATGGCGCGATAGCGTTCGCGCATCGTCAGGGACTCGTCGGTGAACGGGTGGGCCCCGCCGTGGATCCGCGCGCCGGTCATGGCAATGGTCGTCAGCCCGGGATCGGGAGCAATGCAGGAAACAAAGATCAGTCTGCGAAACAGACCGGGTCGCAGCAGCGCCATTGCCGGCATCGAGGTGCCAGCTTGCGAATGGCCCACCAGCACGACATCGCGCATCTCCGCCGCTTCGATGTCGGCGACGAGTTCGCGCGCGATCTCGTCGAATGGCATGGCGGACGTATCCCGCCCGCGCTTGCCCCCGCAGCCCGGCGCATCGAGCGCGAGATAGCGGTGTTCGCTGCCGGCCTGCGCGTTCATCGCGGCAATCGTCTCGTCCCAGACCCAGCCGCCCTGGCCGCCGCCGTGGAGGAAGGCGAAATCAGTCATCGCTTGGATCTCCCAAATCCCGCGCCACTTTCGGATTGGCCAGCAGCGTTTCGATCTTGGCGGCGACATCGAAGCTCTCGTCGCCGGTGAATTTGAGCTTCGGCGCATATTTGAGCTTGAGCCGCCCGGCCACCTCGCGCTGGAAATAGGCGGTGTTGGTGCGCAGCGCCTTGAGCACATCCTCCTCGTCCGCGCCCAGCAGCGGCTTCACGAAAACCATCGCGTGGCGCAGATCGGGCGACATGCGCACTTCGGTGACCGAGACCGAATGCGCCGCCAGCACATCGTCATGCACCTCGCCGCGCATCAGCAGTTCGGAGAGGATATGGCGCACCTGTTCGCCGACCTTGAGCAGGCGGACCGAGCGGGTTTCGGGAGTGGCGGGAGGGCGGGCCATCAATCGATCGGGAGAATATCGTCCACGGTGACCTTCAGCGCATCAGCAAGCGCGCGCCACAGTGCAGGCTTGCCTAGTGCCTTACCGTTTTCAATCTGCGAAACAGAAGCCTTGTTCACTCCCGCAATTTCGGCGAGGCGGGTAAGGCTTAATCCGCGATATTCACGCCAGACCCGCACTGCGTTTTCACCATCAATCAAACGATTGACCATTTCAGAAGGCAAATACTCTTCGCCTGCTTCACGCCGTTTCTCGGCTTCGATAGCTGCTGCAATGTCCTCTTGCTCTTCAAGAGAATCAACAAGACGCCGATAATCTTCCGCTGGAAGGACTGCCATCTTCTGGCCGGCGACTTCGATAAACTGAACGGTCATACATCAATCCTCATATGCCGATCCCCTTGGCAAAACCCTGAGAACATGGAGCATCTCCGCCTCGAAACGAAACAGAATACGCCAGTTCTGCACCCGGAGCCGATATTCGTCACGTCCTGTCAATCGTATTACATTCGCGCTCAGGGCAAGCGGATCGCGCGCGAGCATTTCGACCTTTTCCCTGATCAGCATGCGCTTGTCGCACCGTCTAAGGGTCTTGGCTGCATCTTGCGAATAAACTATTTCCACTGATGCTTCTTATCATATCTAAACAAGACCATCAAGTGTCATTGAAGAAAACTAAACGCCCATCTTGGCCAAAATGCGCCGCATCGAACGCAAATTGCGCGCCGTTCCCTTAGCGCCCAGCCGCCGCTCGATGAACGCACCGACCAGCTTGCTCTCGCCCGCGCCCGCGACATAGTCGATATGCAGCGCGCGGTCACCTGCGGCGAGGCGCTCGGGGCCGGTGCGGTCGGATTGCAGGCGGGCGAAGCCTTCGGGATCGACCGGACCATCGAGAAACAGCGTGTGGACGAAGTTCTCCTGACCATCGGCGGCAAAGGGATTTTCCGCAATCGCCGCGGCCAAGGCATCGCGCGAACGCACCAGCGCGACGCTTTCAAATCCGAAGCGGTGCCGCATCATCAGACCGAGCTTTTCCTCAAGGCCCGCTTCGGGGCGCTCGGCATGGTCGAACAACACATTGCCGCTGGCGACCACGGTCTCGACATTGGCGAAACCCTCCGCCTCGAAAGCCGCGCGCAGGTCGGCCATCTTCAGCCGGTTGCCGCCGACGTTGATCGAACCGAACAGGGCGAGGTAGCGGGGCACCTCAATCCTCGGGTTTTAGCCACCCTTCACGGGTGCCTATCTCCCACAGGGACCCGCTAACTCGACGCATTCGCAGCGGTCTAACGGCGGTATATTCAGTTGTCGGAAGCACCAAAACCACGGAACTTGCTTCACAAAACATTGCCATATCCGGAACGCCCTTTTCCGAAAACAACACCGTGCCATCGGAACTTAAGATGACGTTTGACGCTCGAATGCTGCCATAGTCAGAAAACAGAACTTCGACTGTGTCCGGCTCCTGACGAACCCGAACGCCAACTGACACTTCATCCTTCGGCGCTTGATAGACAAAGTCTCCAGCACAAGGATGCGTTGCCACCGAGGCAGCAGCCAACATCAACGGAACAGTCTGAAACAAACCCATCCTCCCCGGACTTAGAGCGTCCGCTCCCTCATCTCCACCTCGAAGGTCTCCAGCACGTCGCCCGGCTTGATGTCGTTGGTGTCCTTGAGCACCACGCCGCATTCGAGCCCGGCGCGAACTTCCGCGACATCGTCCTTGAAGCGCCGCAGCGAGGCGACGGTGGTCTTCGAGATGATGACGTCGTCGCGGGTGATGCGGGCGTGGATGTCCTTCTTGATGTAGCCGTCGGTGACCAGCAGACCCGCTGCCTTGTCGTGCTTGCCCGCCGGGAAGATTTCCTTGATCTCGGCGCGGCCGACGACCGTCTCGATGCGTTCCGGCCCCCAGATGCCGGCCATTTCCTTGGCGACGTCTTCGGTCAGCTGATAGATCACGTCGAAATATTTCATCCGCACCTTGTGGCGCTCGACCATTTCGCGCGCCTTGGCGTTGGGGCGGACGTTGAAGCCGATCACCGGGGCGCCGCTGGAGAAGGCCAGGTTGACGTCGCTCTCGGTGATCGCGCCGACGCCCGGAGCTGAGCACCCGCACCTTGATCTCGTCGTTCGAAATCCGGTTGAGCGCATTGACGATGGCCTCGGCCGAACCCTGGACGTCGGCCTTGACCACCACCGGATATTCCAGAACCGTCTGCTTGTCCTTCAAGGCCGAGAACATGTTCTCGAGGCTGGCCTGCGGCGTGGTGGTGCGCTTGGCGGTGGCCTGTTCGTGGCGGAAGGCGGCGACCTCGCGGGCGCGGGCCTCGCTTTCGACCACGGTGAGCACATCGCCCGCCATCGGCACGCCGCCGAGGCCGAGCACTTCGACCGGCAGCGAGGGCGCGGCTTCCTTGATCTGGCGGCCCTTGTCGTCGTGCAGCGCGCGCACCCGGCCCGACTGGGTGCCGACGACGAAGATGTCGCCGACTTTCAGCGTGCCGCGATTGACCAGCACGGTCGCCAGCGGGCCCTTGCCCTTGTCGAGCTTGGCCTCGATCACGGTGGCTTCCGCCGCGCGGTCGGGGTTCGACCTGAGTTCGAGCAGTTCGGCCTGGAGCAGGATCTTCTCGATCAGATCGTCCATCCCCGCGCCGCTCTTGGCCGAGACTTCCACATCCTGGACATCGCCGGACATCGCCTCGACGATGACCTCGTGCTCGAGCAGGCGCTCGCGGATCTTCTGGGCGTTGAACTCGGGCTTGTCGCTCTTGGTGATCGCCACGATCATCGGCACGCCGGCCGCCTTGGTGTGGTTGATCGCCTCGATCGTCTGCGGCATCAGCCCGTCGTCGCCCGCCACCACCAGGATGACGATATCGGTGGCATTGGCCCCGCGCATCCGCATTTCGGTGAAGGCCTCGTGGCCCGGCGTATCGAGGAAGGTGACATGGTCGCCGCCCTTGGTCTTGATCTGATAGGCGCCGATATGCTGGGTGATGCCGCCGGCCTCGCCCTTCACCACATCGGTGCCGCGCAGCGCGTCGAGCAGGCTGGTCTTGCCGTGATCGACATGGCCCATGATCGTCACCACCGGCGGGCGGGCCTTCAGCGTATCCTCGGCATCGACGTCGGAGGAATGGTCGATATCGACATCGCTTTCGGAAACGCGCTGGATGTTGTGGCCGAAATCGGTGACCAGCAGCTCGGCGGTATCCTGGTCGATCACCTCGTTGATCGTGACGGGCACGCCCATCTTGAACAGCGCCTTGACCAGATCGGCGCCCTTCTCGGCCATGCGGTTGGCGAGTTCCTGGACGGTGATCGCTTCGGGCACGACGACATCGCGGACCTGCTTCTCGCGCGCCTGCTGCTGGCCGCCGAAATGGGCGCGGCGTTCCTTCTCGCGGGCGCGCTTGAGCGCGGCGAGGCTGCGGGCGCGGGCGCCCTCGTCCTCGTTGAGCGCCTTGCTGACGGTGAGCTTGCCCGACTGGCGGCGGTGCTCGCCGGCCTTGTCGCGCGGATGGACGATCTTCTTGGGCGCGGGTTCGGGGCGCTTGGGCGCGGCGACCGGCGAGAAGCGGCGCGGCTGCGGGGCGGCGTCGCGCTTGGCCTCGGTTTCGCCCCCGGCACTTGCGACGGCAGCTTCGGCGCCGGTTTCGGCAGCGGCTTCGCCGGCACCTTCCGGCGCTGCGGCAACCTCGGCTTCGGGTTGCGGTGCGGGCTCGGCCGCAGGCGCTTCCTGCTTGACCTCGACATCGCCGCGCAGTTTCGCTTCGGCCTGAAGCCGCGCGTTCTCGGCGGCGCGGGCCTTTTCGTCCTGCTCGCGGCGGGTGCTGGCCTCCAGCGAGGCGAGCCGCGCTTCCTCGGCCTCGCGCAGCAGGCGGGCCTGCATTTCCTGCCGGGTTTCCGCCGAGGGAGCGGGCCTGGGCGGCGCGGCAGGCCTGGGCGCTTCGGCGACGGGGGCGGGCGCGGCGACCGGTTCGGGCGCGGGCGCAGCGGGTTCGCCGGGCTTGCCGATCAGCTTGCGGCGCTTGACCTCGACCACCACCTTGTTGGTGCGGCCGTGGCTGAAGGTCTGCTTGACCTCGCCCGCCTGGACCGAGGTCTTGAGCCCCAGCGGCTTGCGGCCCAGCGTCGGTTTGGTGTCGGTATCGCTCATGATCTCACTTTGCCCTTCGAATTCAATTGGTCGTCGCGGCGAGCGGCGCGGCAGCGGCTGCCGTCCCCTCGCCAGAATTGCTGTCAGCCGTTGCGGACTGCCCCAGGAAATGCAGCAGGCGCTGCAACGGGACGGTTATCCTTCGAGCCGCCGCTGAATCGCTCAGCGCCAGATGGACGACGTTATCGCGGCCCAATGCCACAGACAGGGCCGCCCGGTCCAGCGGCAAGCGCGCGCCGCGCATGCCCGACCCTTCGGCGTCCTCGCCCACGCGCCAGGCCTGATCGAGCTTGCGCGAGCCATCCTCGCTGGCGTCCGACGCATGGGCGAGCCAGGCGACCTTGCCCATCCGCGCCTTCTCGGCGATGCGGTCCGAGCCGATCAGCAGCTTGCCGCTGCGCATCTCCAGCCCCAGCCGGTCGCATAGCGAGCGGGTCAGCGCCGCTTCGATTTTTTCGCCGAGGTCTGCCGGGATCGCCAGCGCCGCGCCCTTGAAGGCGCGGGCGAGTGCGCCCTTGAGCTTGCCCTTGGCCAACGCGGTTTCCAGCTCGGTCCGCGAAACGCCGATCCAGGCCCCCCGGCCCGGCGCGCGCGCCAGCACATCGGGCAACACGTCGCCATCGGGAGAAATGGCAAGCCGGATCAGCTCATCCCGGGCGCCGTGGCTCCCGGTGAGGATGCAGCGTCGCTCCGGCGGCTCCTTGCCTGCCGGATGCGCTTCGAGGCTGGCGGAAGCTAGCGGCTCATTGTGAGGAATCCGCATCGGCGGCCTCCTCTGATGCTGGCCCGTCGCGGACCGGCGCGGATGCGTTCGTCGCTCGGACCCCGGCGCGGATGCGCCTTCTTCGTCTTCGAACCAATGCGCGCGCGCGGCCATGATGATCTCGTTGCCCTGCTCTTCGCTCAGGCCATAGCTGCCGAGCACGCCGCCCTTGTCTTCCTCGCGCTTGTCGCGGCGCGGCGGCGCGGAGCCGTCGCGGCGGCGCTGTTCGACGCGCTTCTTGGCGATCAGTTCGTCGGTGGCGAGATCGGCGAGATCGTCGAGCGTCTTGATCCCCGCCTTGCCCAGGGTGACCAGCATGGCTTCGTTGAGGTGCGGGATTTCCGCCAGCGCATCCTCGACGCCCAGGCCGCGGCGTTCCTCGCGGTTGGCTTCCTCGCGGCGCTCCAGCGCTTCCTTCGCCCGGCTCTGCAGCTCTTCGCCCAGCTCCTCGTCGAAACCTTCGATCGCGGCGATTTCCGACAATTCGATATAGGCCACTTCCTCGAGCTCGCTGAAGCCTTCGGCGACCAGCAGCTGCGACAGCGTCTCGTCGACGTCGAGCTCTTCCTCGAACATCTTCGAACGCTCGGCGAATTCGCGCTGGCGCTTTTCGGAGCTTTCGGCCTCAGTCAGGATGTCGATCTGGCTGCCGGTGAGCTGGCTGGCGAGGCGCACGTTCTGCCCGCGCCGGCCGATGGCGAGGCTGAGCTGATCGTCGGGCACGACGACTTCGATGCGGCTTTCCTCCTCGTCGATGACGACGCGGCTGACGGTCGCGGGCTGGAGAGCATTCACGACAAACGTCGCGGTGTCCTCGCTCCACGGGATGATGTCGATCTTCTCGCCCTGCAGTTCCTGGACCACCGCCTGCACCCGGCTGCCCTTCATGCCGACGCAGGCGCCGACCGGATCGATGCTGCTATCGCGGCTGATCACGCCGATCTTGGCGCGGCTGCCGGGATCGCGGGCGGCGGCCATGATGGTGATGATGCCGTCGTAGATTTCGGGCACTTCCTGCGCGAACAGCTTCTTCATGAATTCGGGATGGGCGCGGCTGAGGAAAATCTGCGGGCCCCGGTTCTGCCGTTCGACCTTGGAGATATAGGCGCGCACCCGCTCGCCGACGCGGGCGGCCTCGCGCGGGATCTGCTGGTCGCGGCGGATGACGCCTTCGGCGCGGCCGAGATTGACGATGACATGGCCGAATTCGACCGACTTGATCACGCCGGTGATGATCTCGCCGCCGCGATCCTTGAATTCCTCGTATTGCCGCTCGCGCTCGGCATCGCGGACCTTCTGGAAGATCACCTGCTTGGCCGACTGCGCATCGATCCGGCCGAGTTCGACCGCGGGCAGCGGATCGACGATGAAATCGCCGATCGCCGCGCCCGGCTGAAGCTTTTCGGCGGCCTTGAGATCGACCTGCTTGAAGTAGTCCTCGACCTCCTCGACCACTTCGACGACGCGCCACAGCCGCAGATCGCCGGTGCGCGGATCGAGCTTGGCGCGGATGTCGTTCTCGGCGCCATAGCGGCTGCGGGCGCTCTTCTGGATCGCTTCTTCCATCGCCTCGATGACGATCGACTTGTCGATCATCTTCTCGGTGGCGACCGAGGTGGCGATCGCAAGCAGTTCGGCGCGGTTGGCGGAAATCGGGCTGGCCATAGTCGTTTAGTCCTGTTCGGCGAGGATTTCGTCGGCCCCACTCGGATCGAGCGGGCGAGTGGCGGCAATCAGCCGGTCGGTCAAGACCAGCTTGGCGGATTGGATGTTGGCAAGCGAAAATTCGACGCGGCCGGACTTCTTGTCGTCGAGCGCGACGAGGTCGCCCTGCGATGCCGGCGAGGTCGCCCTGGAGCGACTTGCGGTTGCCTTCCACGGGTTCCAGCAATTGCACCCGCGCCTCATGCCCCGCCCAATTGGCGAAATCCTTGGGGCGGGTCAGCGGGCGGTCGATGCCCGGGCGAGCTGACTTCGAGGCGATAGGCGCCGGGGATCAGATTCTCCCCCGCCACTTCGAGCTCGTCAATGCGGTCGGAGACGCGGCGCGACAGCGCGGCGCAATCGTCGATCACCAGCTGGCCGGTTTCGGGACGCTCGGCCATGATCTGCAGCGCGGGCTCGTCGCCGTCGCCGGCCTCGCTCTTGCCGAAGAACTTCACGCGCACGAGATCGAAGCCGAGGGCCTTTGCCTCCGGCTCGACAATCTCGATAATCCGCGCGATATCCGCCATGCCTGCTCCGTTGGCCAGCATTGCCAACGCAGTTTCGCGCCGGCCCCTTTCGGCGCCAGCCCGGACGTTGCTAACAATGTCTGGATGAAAGGGCCGTTAGGCTAGAGCACCCGGAAATGCAAGCTCAAACGTCGTCGGCACATTTTGTCGATCTCGTCGCGCATGCGCTCGAGCTGGGCCTCGTTGGCCTCGAGCGCGTCCCGGTCCGACCGCTGCATCCCATTCGCGCCGGTAACTGGCTTCGAGCTGCTCGCATTTCCGCTTCGGAAAGCCGCTCAGTTTGACGGCTTCCTCGGCAATCTCTTGCTTGTTCGACGAGAACCAGCCAGCGGCCTGGTAAACCCCGATGGCGCCGAGCAAGGCGAGGCAGGCCAACGTGGCCAGCACAGTCTTGATGGTCTTCATTTGCAGCGCCCGCTCCGTTTCCGCACGTTCGGGAGGCGGCATTAGCGGCAAGGTGTTTGCAATCCGGTAAAGACCGCCTCGCCACAACCGCCTTGCGCCGCGCAGCGCGGGCCTTACATGGCGCGCCATGCGCACTCTCGACGATATCCGCGAGGAATACGACTTCCTCGATGCCGACGAACGCTATCGCCTGCTGATCGAGCTGGGCCGCGAGCTCGATGCGATGCCCGCCGCGCTGAAGACCGATGCGACGCTGGTGCGCGGCTGTTCGGCCAGCGTCTGGGTCTATCCGACGCTGCTGGAAGGCGGCGAGCTGCATTTCCTGGCCGACAGCAACGCCGCGATCACCAAGGGGATCGTCGCGCTGGTGATCTCCGCCGTGCAGGACAAGCCCGCCGCCGAAGTCGCCGCGACCGATATCGCCGCCCTCCTCGCCCCCTTCGCGCTGAAGAACCAGCTCAGTTCCAACCGCACCCAGGGCGTGCCCAACATGATCGCGCTGATCCGCGAGACGGCGGCGCGCTATGCCGCTGGCGAGGCCGGGTGACGCGGCCGCTCTATCTGGCCGGCGGGCTGATCGCCGTGGCGCTGGGCATCATCGGCGTCGCCCTGCCGATCATGCCGACGGTGCCGTTCCTGCTGCTCGCCGCATTCTGCTTCGCCCGCAGCAATCCGGCCTGGGAACAGCGGCTGCTCGACCACCCGCGCTATGGCCCGAGCCTGCGCGACTGGCGCGAGCGGCGGGCGATCTCGCGGCGGGCAAAGGTCGCGGCGGTTGCGGCGATGAGCGTGGGCGCGGTGGTTACCTGGCTGACGCTGGGCTGGCCGTGGGTGGGGATTTCGCTGGCGATCCTGCTCATCGCCGGCAGCTGGATCTGGACGCGGGCGGAATAAAGCGCGCATGCCCTTCCCGGCTTGTCATTCGACCCCCGCATAACTAGGTCGCTTGCATGACCAGCAAACCCCGCACCCTCCCCCACCTTTACGAAAAGATCTGGGACGCCCATGTCGTCGATCGGCCGCGAAGACGGCACCTGCCTGATCTATATCGACCGCCACCTCGTCCACGAGGTCACCAGCCCGCAGGCCTTCGAGGCGCTGCGCGTGGCAGGCCGCAAGGTGCGCCGCCCGGATCTGACGCTGGCCGTGCCCGATCACAATCTGCCGACCACCGCGCGGCTGGACAGCGCGGGCCAGCGCATCCCCATCGCCGACGCGGAAAGCGCGCAGCAGCTCGCGGCGCTGGAGAGGAACGCCCCCGCCTTCGGCATCCGCTACATCGGCGATAGCGACGCCGAACAGGGCATTGTCCATGTCGTCGGCCCCGAACAGGGCTTCTCGCTGCCCGGCGCCACCATAGTCTGCGGCGACAGCCACACCTCGTGCCACGGCGGGCTCGGCGCGCTGGCCTTCGGCATCGGCACCAGCGAAGTCGAGCATGTGCTGGCGACGCAGACGCTGCTGCTCAAGCAATCGAAGACGATGGAAGTGCGGGTGGAGGGCGACCTCCTGCCCGCCATTACCCCCAAGGATCTGGTGCTGCACATCATCGGCGTGGTCGGCACGGCGGGCGGCACCGGCCATGTCATCGAATTCCGCGGGCAAGGTGTTCGAGGAAATGTGCATCGAGGGCCGGCTGACCGTCTGCAACATGAGCATCGAGGCGGGCGCGCGCGCAGGGCTGGTGGCGGCGGACGAAACCACTTTCTCCTACCTCAAGGGCCGCCCCTATGCGCCCAAGGGCGCGGACTGGGACAAGGCTGTCGCCTGGTGGAAGAGCCTCGCGACCGAACCGGGCGCGCGGTTCGACAAATCGGTCGTCATCCAGGCGCGCGATGTGCAGCCGACCGTCACCTGGGGCACCAGCCCCGAGGACACCGTCGCCATCGGCGGCGTCGTCCCCTCCCCCGCCAGCTTCGCCGATCCCTCCAAGCAGGAAGCCGCGCAAGTCAGCCTCGACTATATGGGCCTGACGCCCGGCACCCGAATGCAGGACATCGAAGTGCAGAACGTGTTCATCGGCAGCTGCACCAACAGCCGCATCGAGGACCTGCGCGCGGCTGCGGCGGTGCTGCGCGGACGGCACAAGGCGGCGGGGGTAAAGTGGGCGATTGTCGTGCCGGGTTCCGGGCTGGTCAAAGCCCAGGCCGAGGCCGAAGGGCTGGACAAGGTGTTCACCGATGCTGGCCTCGAATGGCGCGAGCCGGGCTGCTCGGCGTGCCTCGGCATGAACCCCGACAAGGTTCCGCCCGGGAGAACGCTGCGCATCGACCAGCAACCGCAACTTCACCGGGCGGCAAGGACCGGGCGCGCGGACACATCTGGTCTCGCCCGCGATGGCGGCGGCGGCGGCGGTGACGGGCAAGTTGACGGATGTGCGGGAGTTGGTGGGGTGAGGCGGTCTTCGAGGATCGCGGTTCCGCTTAAGCGCCCCGGCGACGTCATTCCGCATCTCGGCAGACCAAGCCATTGGAAGCAAGGCTACTCAGCCAAGTCACTCGCGGAGGCTTGGTTTTTTGATAGCGACATTCCATTTCCCATCAGAGCCTTACTTGAACAATCAGAGCAACTAGCGGGAGCGCAGTTCCTGGAAGCGTGGCTTGAGCGGGAAACCGACCTTCAGGACAGTCGCGGCACTCCAACACAAACCGACCTGCTCGCCTTGCTAGGTATTGGCGAGAAGCTGGCCGTGCTCGGCATCGAAGCCAAGGTCAAAGAGAGTTTCGACAAGCGTGTAACCAAATGGCTGGAAAGCGATAGCGAAGGGAAAACGCAACGTCTGGCTCAGCTTTGCGACCTTTTCCAGCTTGATCCGGCTCAGGTAGGCCATTTGCGATACCAACTTTTTCACCGGACTGCGGCTACCATCCTTGAAGCGAAGCGGTTCCGGTCCGACAAAGCGATAATGATCGTGCATAGCTTCTGCACCAAATCGAAAGGCTTGAGCGACGCGCGCGCATTCTTCGAGGCAATTGGCTTGCCCGGTTTGGAAGTTGGCAAGCTGTTGGGTCCAAAGCAGTTTGACGGAGTCGATCTTTGGATAGGCTGGGCCTATGACACCATCAGGGCTGATGCATAAGTCTCGAAAACCACGTCAGACCCTCAAACCAGCTCCAACTGAACCCGCCTGCCCACCAGCGCCGCCGCGCGCTGCAAGGTCTCGATCGTCACATTGCCATCGTTGGGATCGAGCACCCGGTTGATCTGCGTCCGGCTGGTTTTCATCAGCGCGGCGAGTGCGGTCTTGGTCAGCTTGCGGTCCTTCATCGCCTCGGCCAGTTGCCAAGCGATGACTTCCTTGATCGCCCGCGCCTGAAATTCGCCAAGCACGCCTTCTGCTTCAAGGAAGCTGTCGAGCGTCGATCCGCGATGCTTGTTGTCAGCCATTTTGCACTTCCTTCTGCCGCTTGCGGGCAATTTCGAGATCGGACGCAGGGGTTGTCTGCGTCTTCTTGATAAAGCCATGCAGCGCGAAGAGCGCGCCATCATGGAAACAGACCATCACCCGCGCCGTCGTGCCATCGGGCAGTGGCGTGCGAACTTCAAACAGGCCTTTGCCCATCGGGCGTACCAGCGGCATTCCGACCGGCCAGCGATACTGCACGCGCTGCAAATCGAGGCCGATTGCCCTGCGATTGGCGGAATGGTTTTCCATCAACCAATCCCGAACCGGTTCATTACCCGACAGGCTTCGGTAGAAAACCAGTTCGATCTTCTGCGTCACGCCCCAATTGCCTCCGTTCGGCTTATGAACCATATAAAGTTCGTCATGTCAATACCAAGCTAGCCATATCCCATTGACATATCCCACCCCCAAGCGCACCTTCCCCGCGTGAACGCCCACTCCGCCCTCCCCCAGAAAAAGCGCGCCAGCGTGTTCAAGTCGAACCGCAGCCAGGCGGTGCGCATCCCCAAGGAACTGGCGTTTCCCGACGATGTGAAGGAAGTCTACGTCATCCGGCGGGGCAAGAAGCTGGAGATCATCCCGGTCGATGCGCTGTGGGACGATTTCTTTGATCGCGGACCTAACCCGGACTTTCCCGAGCGCGATCAGCCGCCGGTGCAGGAGCGCGATTTCGGCTGGTGATGCGCTACATGCTCGATACGAATGTGTGCATCCATGTGATGCGCGATCCGGATGGCAAAGTGGCCGCGAAATTCAGGGCGCACGTTGCCGACATGTCCGTTTCGACTGTGACCCTGCACGAGCTGATTCATGGTGCGGACAAGTCCCGCAGACCCGCATACCAGCGCGGGCTGGTCATGGACCTCATCTCCAAGGTCAACGTTATCGAATTCAATTCCGACGCCGCCGACCATTCGGGCAACATCCATGCGACACTGGCCAAGGCGGGCAACATCATCGGTGCCTACGATATGCTGATCGCCGGACACGCGCGCAGTCTCGGGATGACGGTCGTAACCACCGATCTGGACGACTTCACCCGCGTCGATGGCTTGCGCTGCGAGGACTGGACTTAGTCCGGCCCGCCGCTAGTCTCCCCGGCATAAGGGCCAAGGGGGACGCACAATGACCACAACCACCTACAGCGACGACACCCCCGACCCCCGCACCTTCACCCCGCGCAGCATGGCTGTCCGACAACGACGACCGCGCCTGGGCGGAGAAGCTCTATCTCTGGTATATCCCGGTGTTCTTCCTGATCAGCGGGATCACCTCGCGCACCGGCTTCAGCCTGGCGGGCAACTGGCAGAACCTGATCGCAGGCTTGCTCGTCTGGCTGCCGTTCTGCGTGCTGCTGCCGCTGTATCTGCGCCGCGATCATCCGCTGCCGGTCACCCAGCAGTGGTGGTTCAAGTTCCAGCTCTACCTCGCGGTGGTGATCTTCTTCCTGACCTATTTCGGCACGGAGTATTTCTTCGACACGCTGGGGATGCGCTACAACTATCCCAAGGTCAGCTGGTATTTCGATTCGGTGCTGCTCGGCCCGGATCAGGCCTCCGCGCTGGCCGAATACAAGCGCGTGCCGATCGGCATGTATCCGATCTCGGTGGGTTTTTTCACCGTCTATCATATCGGCGCGATGGTGATGATGCGGCGGCTTTACCGGATCGGTCAGGCCAAGGGACTGACAGCCGGACGACTTGCCTTCGCCCTGGCCCTGCTGCTCGCCGCGCTGTTCTGGGCCTGGCTGGAGACGACGCTGTTCGTCAGCCAGCCCAAGGGCAGCTTCGCCTGGTACGAGGACCTGGAGCGCCAGCTCGGCATCGGCAGCCTGTTCTATGCGATGGGCTTCCTGTTCACCTTCGCCAATGTCTACTGGCTCGACGAGCGCGCCAGCCACCGGCCGTGGAGCCTCTGCCGCGTGGCGATAGAGGCCACTGCGATGTGCCTGCTGGTGCTGCTGGCGGGCGATCTGTGGTCGCTGTTCTTCGGCGTGCCGTTCGGCTAGACCCGCAGCGAGAGGGAGACTGCCATGGCAAAAGGTGTTCGCGTTCCGGAGAAGGCTTTCGGCATCGCCATGTGGGTGGTCTCGGTCATCCTCGCGGCGTTCATTGTCGGGCTCGGCAATCTGGTGATCGGCGATTTGCCGCAGGTCGAGAATACGGTCACCCAGGAGCAGTTCACCGATTCCGCCGCCACCCGGAAGATCGACGAGGAGCTGCGGGCGATATCGGCCCGCACCGGGGCGATCGACGACAAGCTCGAGATCGCCCGCCTCCAGCTCGAACAGGCGCAGACGGCCTCGCGGACCGGCACCGAGACCTTCCAGGCCTGGATCCAGACCCGCACCGCCACCACCAATCCGGGCCAGGACCCCGAAGTCGTCGCCCGCACCCGCCAGCTCGAACAGCTCAAAGGCAACGAGCGGGCGATCCAGGCGAGCATCGACGCGCTGGACACCGAGCGGGTGCCGATGAGCCAGCGCGAAAGCGCGCTGCGCGAGCAGCAATCGCGGCTCTCGGCCCAGGCCTACCCCGCCTATGAACAGGCGATGTTCTGGCAGGATCTGCGCATCTTCGGCCTGCGGCTGGCGATCACCCTGCCGATGCTGCTGGTGGCCGGCTGGATGGTCGTCAAGAAGCGCAAGAGCGACCGCTGGCCGCTGATGCGCGGCTTCGTGCTGGCGGCGGTGTTCGTGTTCTTCGTCGAGCTGGTGCCCTATCTGCCGAGCTACGGCGGCTATATCCGCTATGCCGTCGGCATCGTGCTGACCATCGTCGCCGGGCATTACCTGATCAAGAACATGCGCGCCTATCTCGCGCGGCGGCAGGAAGTGGAGCAGCAGAACGAGGAGGAACGCCGCAAGCTGGTCAGCCATGACGAGGCGTTCAAGAAGATGGCGGCCAAGGTCTGCCCCGGCTGCGATAGGCCGATCGCCGCGATGGAAGGGGCGGAGAGCAATTTCTGCGTCCACTGCGGCATGACGCTGTATAACCACTGCGGCGGTTGCAAGACGCGCAAGATGGCCTTCTTCCGCTTCTGTCTGTCCTGCGGGACGCCGGCGGAGGCGGCGACGGCAGGGGCTTGAAATTATCACGAATTCGCAGAAATTTCGAACCGTTCAGCTCCTCTCCCCTCGCGGGAGAGGATACGAAGGCTTGGCAGCTTGCTGCCTAGCCGTAGTTGGAGAGGGGGGTGCCCGCAGCGCGACCTCGCCCCCCTCTCCAAGCTACGCTAGTTCCTGAAGGAACAAGCTGCGCTATCCTCTCCCGCCAGGGGAGAGGAGTGAAGGGTTGGTAGAAGCAAAGATTTCCCCGCCCCGCCCCTTGAAACCCGCCGCGCCGATGGACATAGGAAGCGCATGACCAAAAAGCCCGAAGTGCCCAGCTGGGCCGCCAAGGCCGCCGTGGCCGGCATCGCCGTCGGTTCCGCCGCACTCGCCGCAGCCCTGCTCTATGCCGGCCGCCGCAAGCAGCCGGGCGCCGGCACGCCGCCCGCGCCCAAAGTGCCGGAGTCCGATTGATGGAGCCGATCCGCCACGTTTCGGGCCGGGCGATCCCGTTCGGCCGCAAGAATGTCGATACCGACGTCGTCATCCCGGCGCATTGGCTGAAGACCATCACCCGCGAGGGGCTCGGCAAGGGCGCGTTCGAGGCGGTCAAGCAGGAACCCGGCAATGTCTTCCTCGACCCGCAATACGAGCGCGCGCCGGTGCTGATCGCCGGGGACAATTTCGGCTGCGGATCGAGCCGCGAACACGCCGCCTGGGCGCTGCTCGACATGGGCGTGACCTGCGTGATCGCGCCGAGCTTTTCCGACATCTTTTCGAGCAACGCCTTCAAGAACGGCATCCTCACCGTGGTGCTGCCGCAGGAGGCGGTCGACCGGCTGCTGGAAGTGGCGAAGTCCGATCCGGTCGATATCGACCTGGAGACCCAGACCGTCACCACCCCGTTCCAGGACCGCTTCGCCTTCGAGATCGACCCTTTCCGCAAGCATTGCCTGCTGGGCGGGCTCGACGAGGTGGGGCTGACGCTGGCGCAGGATGCCGAGATTGCCGCGCATGAGGCGAAGATCGGCAAGGACCTGCCGTTCCTCAGCCACGCGCAGCGGCACGCGGCATGAGGGCGCTGCTCAGCCACACGGCGGGCGGACCCGAGACGCTGACGCTCGAAGTTGTCGCCGACCCCGCACCCGGCCCCGGCGAAGTGCTGGTCGCGGTCAAGGCCTGCGGGATCAACTTCCTCGACACGCTGGTGATCCGCGATCTCTATCAGACCAAGCCGCAGCGCCCCTTCGCGCCGGGGGTCGAAGTCGCCGGTATCGTCGCCGCAGTGGGGTCAGGCGTTTCGCGCTGGTCGGTTGGCGACCGGGTGATCGCCCTGCCCGACTTCGGCGGGTTTGCCGAGGCGGTCGCCGTCCGCGAGGATCGCACCTTCGCGCTGCCCGAATCGGTATCCTTCGCGCGCGGCGCGGCGCTGTCGATCGCCTATGGCACGGGCATCTATGCCCTGCGCGACCGGGCGGACATCCGCCCGGGCGAGAACATGATCGTGCTGGGCGCCAGCGGCGGCGCGGGTCTGGCTGCGGTCGAGCTGGGCCAGGCGCTGGGGCTCACGGTGATCGGCGCGGTCTCCTCGCCCGAAAAGGCCGAGGCGGTTCGCGCCGCCGGCGCCAAGGACGTGGTGATCTATCCGCGCGGCAATCTGGACCGCGATGCGGCGCGGGCGCTGACCCAGGCCTTCAAGGCCGCAGCAGGCGGAGAAGGTGCGGATATCGTCTACGATTGCGTCGGCGGCGATTTTGCCGAACCGGCGATCCGCGCGCTGGCCTGGGGCGGTCGCTATCTGACGATCGGCTTCGCGGCCGGCATCCCTTCGATCCCGCTCAATCTGACCCTGCTGAAATCGATCGATATTCGCGGCGTCTTCTATGGCGCTTTCAGCCTGCGCGATCCGGCCCGCAATGCGCAGCTGGTCGGCGAGCTGATCGAACTGGCCGCTGCCGGCAAGGTTGCGGTGGAAGAACCCACTGCCTTCCCATTGGCGCGCGGCGGCGAGGCGATTGCCGAGCTTGGCGAGCGCCGGGCGATCGGCAAGATTGTTGTCACCATGGGGGATTGAATGCGGCGGGGCGCGGCCCTATCGCAGACCCGGCACCAAGAGGTTTTACACATGACCGATTTCAGAGACCGCGAGCGGGGCGAGGAAGCCCACTTCGCCCACGATCAGGATATGGCCTTCCGCATCCAGGCGCGCCGCAACCGGCTGCTGGGCCATTGGGCGGCCGAAAAGATGCAGCTCTCCCCCGCCGAGACCGAGGCCTATGCCAAGGCGGTGGTGCAGGCCGATTTCGAGGAAGTCGGCGACGAGGACGTCATCCGCAAGCTGCTCGGCGACCTGACCTCGGCGGGGATCGACACCGACGAGGCCGAAGTGCGCGCCGCGCTGGAGGCCAAGGCGATCGAGGCCAAGCGCATGCTGATGGGCGAAGGCTGAAGCGATGCCGATGGCGGCTGCCGATATCGAGGCGCTGATCGTTGCAGCTTTGCCCGATGCCGAAGTGAGAATCACCGACCTCGCCGGCGACGGCGACCACTATGCCGCGCATGTCGTTTCCGCCGCCTTCAAGGGCAAGCTGCGCGTCGCCCAGCACAAGCTGGTCTATGAGGCGCTGGGCGGGCGGATGGGCGGCGAACTGCACGCCTTGCAACTGACCACCGCTGTCCCCAACTGAGCGGCAAGCCAATCGAGGAATACCAAGCCATGTCCGACGCCCACAGCCGCATTGCCGATATCGTCGGTTCGAACGACGTCGTGCTGTTCATGAAAGGCACGCCGCTGTTCCCGCAATGCGGCTTTTCCAGCAAGGCGATCGCCATCCTCGACCACCTCGGGGTCGGTTACGAAAGCGTCGATGTGCTGCAGGACATGGATGTCCGCCAGGGCATCAAGAGCTTCTCCGACTGGCCGACCATCCCGCAGCTCTATGTGAAGGGCGAATTCGTCGGCGGCAGCGACATCATGATGGAGATGTTCGAGGCGGGGGAATTGCACCAGCTGATGGCCGATGCCGGGGTTGCCGCAGCAGGGTGATAGGTTAGACCCGCACCCTCGAGCCATTTTGGTTCGCGCAGAGACGCAGAGATCGCAGAGAAAGAAAGTTTGGTTTCACGCGAAGACGCGAAGGCGCGAAGATGTTCTGTTGCGCCGCAGGCCTTTTCGGCTCTTCCAACGCAGCTTCATGCGCAAATGCCGATTGATAAAGGGGGCTTCGCCCCGGGTCTTCTTCTTCGCGCCTTCGCGCCTTCGCGTGAGTCCCCTTTTCTTCCAACCCTCCGCGATCTCTGCGTCTCTGCGCGCACCCGATTTCTCCTTGCTGCGGACACAGCAAAGCCCCCGCTGGCGAATGCGGGCTACCCTTCGACAGGCTCAGGGTGAGCGGGCCGTTCAAGAAGAATACAGAACCGCGCGGCCGGCGCGGGCTAGTCGGTAGCGCGCGCTGGGGCGGGCGGAGAAGTTTGCGAATGGCCGGGGCGCTCTTCCGCGGCGCCACCGGCTCGTTCCTTTCGGCGACCGGCCGGGGCAGCGTGGCAGGCTCGCGAAAGCCACTTGCTGCACCCGCGCGGCTGATCGCGCCGCGCCACATCGACGATGCCGGTTCCAAACCCGGTAGCCGCTCCGCGCCGATGAGCGGGGAGACGGGTGGGCGGGAGAGGCCGCGGCAGTGCGCCATCCGGTCTGCCGCATCGACGCTCTTGGCTGGGCATGCCGCTGGAGCGTAACCGCCCGCAAACACGCGCCGCCGCGCCGGCCGCGCCGCCGCATCGAGTCCGCTCGGACAGAGCTTGCCGATGAGGCGAAGGACCGGAACCAGGGCTGGCCTCGCCCGGTCCTTGTCCTGCAACCTTCCAGTCGGAAGGTGCGGGGCGTATAACCGATATGGTTCGCTGAGTCAAGTTTTATCTCACACGAAGACACGAAGAGGTCGAGTTTGAGGCGGAGCCTCTTTTCGATTCATCGGTTGCCGCAAGCGGTGTCTTCGGAATGATTCACTCCGCCTGCGGCGGATGCGGCATCTTCGTGGCTTCGTGGCTTCGTGCGAGTCAAAAATCCCGGCCTCGCTAATGCCCCATCCGCTCGATCTCCTGCGCCAGCAAGGTGCTCGGCTTGCCTGCCGCGTGCAGCGCAGCCAGCCAGCCGTAGGTCATGCCGCGCGCGTTGGAGACGCCGCTTTGCATCACCGCGCCGCTTTCCATCCGCGCCGCCGAATTGCCTGCGGCATAGAGGCCCGGGATCGGCGCCTCGTCCCAGCCGACGACCTGCGCGTGGCGATCGATCTTGAGCCCGGCGGCGGGAATGCCGGTGGCGCCCATGCGCGACATCCTGACCGCGTAGAACGGCCCCTTGACGATCGGGCCGAGATTGGCGTTGGGCTGGTGGGTCTTGTCACCGGTCATCCAGGCGCCCCAGGGCTGCTCGCCGCGCCCGAAATCGGGGTCGATGCCCTTCTCCGCATTGGCGTTGAAACGCGCCACCGTCTCGACCAGGCCAGCCTTGTCGATTCCCGCCTTCTCCGCCAGTTCCTCGATCGTATCGGCGACAACCCCCAGCCCCTCGGGCCAGTCCTGCCCGGGCATGATCGAGACGAAGGCGTATTTCTCGCGCGCCTGGCTGTCGATGACGATCCAGCAGGGGAAATTGGGGTGGGTCTGGTTCGCTCCGTCGATAATGTCGGTGTTGTAATAGAAGCTGCGGTAGAAGCCTTCGTTGCCGAAGCGCCTGCCCTTGGCGTTGACCACCATGTGATGCGGCAGGCCGATGATCGGCATCGCGCTGCGCCACACCTGCAACCCCTCGTCGGTCTCCTCGCCCGGCACCGCGAAGCCGGCCATGGCGATTTCCGGCACGCGGGCGACCTTGGCCCCGAACGGCCCGGCGAGGCGGATATTGGCGCCGTCGATCGAAGAGAACAGCATCGATTCCGCATCGAGCTGGTTGCCCAGCGTGCGTTCGAGATTGCGGTTGCGCTCATAGCTCGACACCGCGATGACCACACCCTTGCCGGCCTTGATGGCGATGTCCTTGCCGTCCCGCCGCGCGCGCACGCCGACGATGCGCGTGCCGTCGCCGATCAACTGCTCGGCGCTGGTTCCGGTTTCGAGCGGAATGCCGCGATCGAGCGCGGCCTTGACGAAATAAGCGGCGAGGCCCGAACCGGCGCAGCGTTCGTCCTCGGTGATACGGCGGGCGAGCAGCTCGAAATCCCATTTCATCATCGCGGCAAGCCCGCCGGCATCGGCGATGTCCTGGGTGGTGAGGCCGTAGGGCACTTGCGGCGACAGCCGGGTCTTCGCCTGCCAGTCGCCGAGTTCGGCCCCGCGAAACGGTTCGACTTCGAGCAGCCGGCCTTCCGAGACAGAGTCGTTGGTCAGGCCATAGTAATAATCCGGGCAGCCGCGGATCGCATTCATGCGGAGGCCCGCGTGCTCCTCGAAATATTTCAGTGCGGCGCGGGCATGGACGGCGAAGTTGAGGATCGCCTCGTCCTCGCCATAACCCATCGCCAGCCGCTGGAGATAGCGGAAGCCGCTTTCGGCCGAATCCTCGATGCCCAGCTCCGCCGCGTGGTGGTTGCCGGCGACCCAGACCTGGCCCTGCGACAGCGCGGTTACCCCGCCGACCTGGTCCGACTTCTCCAGCACGATCGCGCCGAGTCCGTTGTCATGCGCGGCGATCGCCGAGGCCAGCCCGCCAATGCCCGAACCGATCGCGACGAGATCGGTCTCGACGTCCCATCTTTCCGGCAAATTGTTGATTATCATGCCTGCATCTCCCAGCCTTATGGTCCTGGCATAATGCGAAACATCGGCATGCGCCATCCCGCATTGCCTGACTTGCCCGCGCCGCCGCCGCCCGATACGAGAGGGATCGAAGGAGACTTGCAATGGCGCGTTCGATTATCGTCACCGGGGGATTTGGGGTGCTGGGCCAGGCCGTCAGCGCGGCGTTCCTGGCGGCCGGCGGCCAGGTGGCGCGGATCGATTTCGTGCCGTCGCCGCATGCGCCGCTCGCCGGTGCGCTAGATATCGGCGGGGTCGATCTGACCGACGCCAAGGGCACCCAGGCCGCGCTCGACAAGGTGGCGGCGGCGCATGGCGGGATCGATGTGCTGGTCAATGTCGCGGGCGGCTTCACCTGGGAAACGCTGGAGGATGGCAGCATCGACAGCTGGGCGCGGATGCAGGCGATGAACCTGCTGTCCAACGCGACGATCACCAAGCTGGCGCTGCCGCAGCTGAAACTGTCCGACGCCGGGCGCATCGTCAGCATCGGCGCGGGCGCGGCGATCAAGGCGGGGATGGGCATGGGCGCCTATACCGCCTCGAAGGCCGGGGTCCACCGGCTGACCGAGGCCCTGGCCGAGGAGCTGGCGGGCAGCAGCGTCACGGTCAACGCGATCCTGCCAAGCATCATCGACACGCCCGCCAACCGCGCCGACATGCCGGATGCGGACACCTCGCAATGGGTCAAGCCCGAGGCGGTGGCGGATGTGATCCTGTTCCTCGCCTCGCCGGCGGCAAGGGCGGTGAGCGGGGCGCTGATCCCGGTGACGCGGGGGGGATAATTCGGGGGAATCAGGGCCGTTCGAACACCGGCAGCTTGAACGCCCCGCCGCCATCCTCGCAATCGATAAAGCTCAGCTTCACCGCCATGCCGGGCGCGATATCCCGCCAGCCGAAGCCCTTGGGATTGCTCATGAACAGCACCCCTTCCTCCAGCTCGACGAGGATGCAGTCGTAGGGGACCGGCAGAGTGCCCTGGTAATAATCGCGCTCGAAGCTGCACCAGCTGACCACTCTGCCTTTGCCCGACATTGGCTCCCAGCTCAGCTCGGCGTTGCCGCAGAATTCGCAACTCGCGCGCACCGGCCAGGTGAAGCCGCCGCAGCTGGCGCATTTCTGCAGGCGCAGTTCGCCCTTGCCGCAATAGTCCCAGAAGGTGTCGTGGCCGGGGCCGAGCGTGCGGTCGGGTCTCTTCTCGGACATGGTCATTCTCCCCGCGCATAGAGGATCGGGTGAACCTGATCGGTCTGGGCGAGACAGGTCAGGGCGAATTGCAGATCCGCCACCTGGCGCGGCCCGGCCTCGCCGCGCAATTGCCGCACGGTTTCGACCACCTGGCTCCAGCCGTGCATATAGGAACCCGAGAGATTGCCGCCCTCGGTATTGGTCGGCAGGCGGCCCTTGAGGTCCATTTCGCCTGCCTGGCAGAAGGCCAGCCCCTCGCCCGGCTGCGCAAAGCCGAAGCCTTCGACCTGGTTGACCAGATGCATGGTCGCGGCGTCATAGCCGCCGAAATGTCCGATGTTGTCGCGCGAGAGCCCGGCCATGGCGAAGGCCTGGCCGCCCGCCCCGGCGATCTCTTCGCGCAGCTGGCCCCGGATCAGCATATCGAGCTTGCTGTGCTTGTATTTCGCCTCGCCCCAGCCGGCGACGTCGACCGGCGCCTTGGCCATGCCGCGCGCGAGATCGGCGCGGCGCAGGATCAGGCAGACCGCGCCGTCGTTGACCAGGCACATGTCGAACAGGTGCAGCGGGCGGACGATATAGCGCGAGGCCATGTAGGCCTCGCTGGTCAGCGGCTTCTGCATCACTGCATTGGGATTGCGCCCCGCATGCTCGCGCACCTGGATTGCCACCGCGCCAAGGTCCTCCTCGCGCGCGCCGTATTTCCACTGGTAATGCGCGAAGATCATCGCCCAATGCGCCGCCTGCGAGCTCCAGCCCCAGGGGTGGTAGTAGTAATAGGACGCCGGCCCGCCCATCCCCGCCGGGTGGGTCGCCCCGCCGAAATCCCGGCGGCCGATGCTGCGCGTGGCGACCGAATAGACCATGGCGACGGTGTCCGCCCTGCCCGCCGCGACTTCGGCGCAGGCGACCGGCAGCGGCCCGGCCATGATGTTGCCGAGCGTGCGGCACAGCCGCGGCTTCACCCCCAGCATTGCCGCCATGTCCTCGGGCGGCGGTCCGCCATAGGTGAAGGAGACGGTGAGGCCGTCGATATCGGCTCGGGTCAGCCCGGCATCGTCCAGCGCGCGCTCGAAGGCGGTGAGCGCGAGGCCCTCGGCGGTTTTGGGCTCATAGCCCGGCGGCTTGGTCCGCTCGGCCTGGTAATCGGCGTGGAAGTCGGTCTCGCCGACGCCGACGATCGAGGCCTTGCGGCTGAGTTCGCGCGAGGCAGGCGGCAGCTCCAGCGCGCCGTATTCGGACATAGCTCATTCTCCCGGTCCATTGTCGATATGCAGCTCGCCGCCGCCTAATAGCCCATCAAACTCAGCACTTCCTTGCGGCTGCGCTCGTCATCGAGGAAGCAGCCCATCAACCGGCTGGTGACCATGCCGACGCCCGGGGTGCGCACCCCGCGCGCGGTCATGCAGCCGTGGCTCGCCTCGATCACCACCGCGACGCCCTGCGGTTTCAGATGATCCCAGATGCACTGCGCGACTTCGGCGGTCAGCCGTTCCTGGATTTGCAGCCGCCGCGCATAGGCGTTGAGCACGCGGGCGAGCTTGGAGATGCCGACCACGCTGTTGCGCGGCATATAGGCGATCGCCGCCTTGCCGATGATCGGCGCCATGTGGTGTTCGCAGTGCGACTGGAAGGGAATGTCCTTGAGCAGCACCAGCTCGTTATAGCCGCCGACTTCCTCGAACTGGCGCGAGAGGTGATAGGCCGGATCGTCGCCATAGCCCTGGCAATATTCCTTCCAGGCGCGCGCGACCCGCTTGGGCGTATCGATCAGGCCCTCGCGCGCCGGATCGTCGCCCGACCAGCGGATCAGCGTGCGGATCGCTTCCTGCACGTCCGCCGGCACCGGCAGTTTCGACATCGGCCCTTCGTCGCCCGCGCCATTTTCGTCGTCGTGATCGTGCTGTCCCATTGCATCCGTCTCCCGTCAGCGCGGCCGTCGCAAGATGCCGCCGCGCCTGAACAAGCCGCGCCGCCGCCCGATCGGCTCGAAAAACTCTTCGGGCCGCTCGGGATCGAAGAAGGCGTTGTCGGCAATCGCTTTCTCCGCATCGGTCAGCGGACGCAAGCCAAAAGCTTCGAGCCGCTTGCCCTGTTTCGGGGCCGCATCGATCGCTGCGGCCATCGATCCGTGCCGCACCAGCAGCGCTTGCAGCCTTTCCACCCCGAGTCCGCAATGTTCGGCAAGCAAGCTCAGCCGCAGCCGCGCGATCGGCGCGGCGGCATGGGCGTTGCCCGGCCGGGCGGCATCGATGAACACGTCCGCCTCGGTATCGAGGCCCATCGAGCGATTGTTCATGTTGGCGGAACCGACCCGCACGATCTCGTCATCGACGATCAGCAGTTTGGCGTGAACATAGATCGCGGTTCCGCCCGAGGTTTTCGGCACGAAGACCCGGAACCGGCTGGCGTGATCGGCCTCGGCGATGGCGTGCAGCAGCCGCACCCGCGCGGCGTCCATCGCGGTCTGCTCGAGCCAGCCCTCGGCGGTGAGCGGGTTGATCAGGACGATTTCGGGCGGATCCGGTTCCGAGACCCGCTCGGCAATCGCCTCGGCGATCGAGCGCGAGGCGAAATACTGGCTTTCGGCGTAGATGAACCGCTTGGCCCGGGCGATCTGGGCGAGGAACAGCGCCTCGACCTCGCGGAGTTCGCCGATATCGCGAAACGCGGCGCGGGTGCGGGCGATGCCGATCTCGACATCGCGGAATTCCGCCGCCAGCCGCTCGGGCCAGGCGGTGCCGTCCTGCGGCAGGCAGGGCCGCATCGGCTTGCCGCCCGCCTGCCGCCAGCGCCTGCGACCGAGCTCGCCCAGCACCCGCGCCGCATCGCCCTCGATCATCATGGTGACGTCGTGCCACGGTCCGTAGGGCCGGCCATTGACCCGGCGGCGGCGCGAATCCTCATGCAGGTGCAGCGGCGTATCCCAGCGGTCCGAGGTCATGTCGATACCGCCGCAGACCGCGAAGCGATCGTCGATCACGACGATCTTCTGGTGGTGGCTGCACCCCAGCGGATGGGCGGAATCGAATTTGAAATCGATCGCCCGGTTCATGAACCAGCGCAGCATGTCGATCATCATCGAGCCGCGGAAGAAATAGCGCAGCGCGCCGAAATTCCATTTGAGCAGGCGGATTTCGAGCCCCGGCGTCCGCGCCGCCAGCCAGATGAAGAAAGCGCCGAGCCGGGCCGGATAGCGATCCTTGCGCGGCAGGTTCCACCAGCGGCGCCCGCCGGTCAGGCGAATGCGCGAATCGAAATCCCAGCCGATCAGGAAGATGCGCTGGCGGGCCTGCATCATGGCATCGTGGATCAGCTCGAAATAGGCGGCGGCATCGACGACGATATGCGCGCGGCTGGCCCTGGCGTAGCGCCAGACCGTCGGTTCCGCATCCTCTCGGCCGGGCTGTTCATCCGCCATGGCGGGGACCTTAGCCGTCCCTCGCGGTCGCGTCACGCCCCCGGCCAGGCGAATGCGAAGCGCAGCCCGAGGCTGCGCATGCCTCGCAGGGTCCGGCGCGCCGGGAAAGTCAACTAACCGCAGAAATCGAACAGACTGCCGTCAAATACTTTCCAATTTATAGTTAACACAACTTTAATATTGCGACAAATTTGATGTTATATTATTTTTTTCAAGTCGCAGCTAATAGGACTGCCGCGCGATTTTATCGCCCCTTTGGTCCAGTCAGCTTATAACAACAAATATATCATCCAATGCACGCGAGTTTCTTGCGGCGCATTGCCACGCCTGCAGCCGGTTCATTCTGCGAACCTGCCGCCTATTTGGGAGAACTACCATGGCCTCGATTACCAACCGCAAATTGAACCTGCGTCACGATCACGAAAAGAAGACCGTGCTTGCGACGGTTACCTGCGACGTCAACTTCACCGCGCTCGAACTGTGCCAGATGAAGACCTGCTCTGCCGGGCGTCACTTCAAGCTCAAATGCCAATTGTGGGGCGAAGACGACAGCTTCTTCGACCGCACCGACAACCTGCTGTTCACCTATGGCACGACCTTCTTCTTCCCCGACGGCAACCCGGCCGCGACCGAGAGCCGCAAGTTCGAAGTGCTGCTGGGCGAAGGCGTGCTCAACGAAGATGCCGGCCAGGACGAAATCTACGGCCTGCTGCGGCTGACCAGCCTGAATTCGGGAACCGAATTGCGCAAGAAGACCAACACCGTCGCCCATCACTTCTGAGTTCGCGCAAGCGAGCCGGAGATTCCGGCGACGACAACCCCAAGCAAAGCTCAGGATTTTCATTACACCAACCGGGTCGCTCCTGACTTTGCAAAACCCAAGCAAGGAGCGAATGTCATGGCTAACTCGAAAAGCAAATCCGGCAAGGCCGAGCCTTCCTTCGATATCCCGGCCGACGATACCGCCGATCAGGGCGGCGCTGCCGCATCCGAATTCTCCGCGCCCCCCGGCGACGACAGCGACGGCGAGGATGCGGCGAGCGGCTTCGATGCCGACTATGAAGCGGCGTCGGCCTTCAGCGCCGACAACGACCTGCTGCAACTCAAGCAGGACCTCGAAGCCCAGATCTTCGGCGGCGGCGGCGGCATCAGCGCTGCGGCGAGCGGCGTCAGCGATGCCGCCAACGCGATCGTCGGCGTCGGCATCGGCGCGGCGCACCGCGACTTCGAGAGCGTCGGCCCCTCAGGGCCCGGCGCGCCGGTGCTGAATGTCTATGTCACCGAGGCGATGGACATGGAGCAGGTCAAGGGTCTCCTGGTCGATGGCTTCGGCGCCAGCGCGCTGGCCAGCGATGCCACGCCGGTCAATGTCCTGGTCAGCGGCATCATCGACAGCCAGCCGCACCGCCACCGGCAGCGCCCGGCGCCCTGCGGCATTTCCACCGGGCACTTCCGCATCACCGCCGGCACCATCGGCGCGCTGGCTCGCGGACGGCGTGCGCCGCGGATCAACCGGCTGCTGATGCTGTCCAACAACCACGTGATCGCCAACAGCAACAATGCGGCGGTCGGCGACAACATCCTGCAGCCCGGCCCGTTCGACGGCGGCGCCAACCCGGCCGACCGGATCGCGCTGCTGGAGCAGTGGGTGCCGATCAACTTCAGCGCCGCAGGGATCAACTTCGTCGATGCCGCCACCGGCTGGTGCTGGCCCGACCGCGTGCGGCGCGATTTCATCTACCGCGCCGGCGCCGGTTTCGGCCTGTTCCGGGTCGGCAGCATCCCGGTCGCGCCGCTGCTCGGCATGATCGTCGGCAAGACCGGCCGCACCACCCAGCTCAAGGCCGGCCGGATCATCGACACCAGCGCGTCGATCCGGGTCAATTACGGCTCGGGCCGGATCGCCAACTTCCGCGACCAGATCACCATTCGCGGGCTCAACGGCGATTTCAGCGCGGGCGGCGACAGCGGTTCGCTGATCTGGACCTGGGACGCCCGGCGCGCGCCGGTGGGTCTGCTGTTCGCCGGCGGCGGCGGGCTGACCTTCGGCAACAAGATCGGACGCGTGCTTTCCGCGCTCGACATCAACCTGTATACGTAAGTCCGACAGGGCGCACCATGGCGGGACCGGCGCGAGCCGGTCCCGCACCGGAGTAAAGACAATGCCAGCCGACGATCCCCCTTTCGCCGCATCCGGACCGCGCGAATACAATCCCGCCGAACCGGTCAGCGCCGCGCGGCGCAGCGCCGAGTCGCAGATCCTGGCGATCCCCGGCGTCACCGGCCTTGGCGAGGGCCGCGATGCGCTGGGCAATCCGGCCTGGATCGCCTATGTCGTCAGCCGGGGCATCGCCGCCGCGCTGCCCAAGGCGATCGGCGGCAAGCCGGTGCTGGCCGAAGTCAGCGGCGAGATCGACGCGCAGCCGCAATAGCAATGAGCGGATAGGTTTCTCCAGACCAATATCCGTCTATGCTGAGCTTGTCGAAGCACTGTCCTTTTCTTCGTGCCTCGCGCACAACTGCCTGAAGAAAAAGCAGTCCTTCGACAAGCTCAGGATAGTCGGGTCTGGGGAAACAACCTCACTCCCCGGTCAGCGCCTTGCGCGCGAAATCCTCCTCGCCGATGAACACCGGCGCGCCGGTGAAGCGGTGGATGCGCCACTGGCCGCCGGCCTCGCGGCGGCAGGCGAAGCTGGCGTCGGATACCGCCACCGGCGCGGTCGGGCCGAGCAAAGGCGGGACACCGCCCCCGGCATAGGTGACGATCAGGAAGCTCAGCACTGCGCGCTCGCTGCTCTCGATGTCGATATGCAGGTTCTGGAAGCTGTGGCGCGAGGTGCGCACGCCGTCGGCCTGTTCCTCCAGGATGCGCGCCTGCCGCTCGGCATACCACTGGCGCACGCCGGCATGGCCGGTGAAGGCGATCGCGCCGAGTTCCGCCACCGCATCCTCGGTGAAGAAATCCGCCGCATTCGCCCCGCCATTGAAATCGACTTCGCGCCAGTAATCGACGACCATCTGCTCCAGTTCGACGGCGATGGCCGCCTGTTCGGGGCTGAATCTACGCATGGCTCTCTCCCGCCCGCCCCTCGCGCGGCACGTTCCGCAGCAGCAGGAACAGCCCGCTGCCCGCCAGCGCCGAACCTGCGGCGAACCACATGAACGGGGCGAAGCTGTCCGTCGCTTGCAGGGTCAGGCTGAGAATCACCGATCCCAGCGCGCTCGCCAGCGACAGGGTGCCGAAGACGATGCCGACCACCGTGCCGTAAACCTCCAGCCGGAAATAGGTCATCGCCAGATAGCCGCCGACATCGCCCTCTGCTCCCAGCGCCGCGCCGAGGAACACCACCGCCGTCGCCAGCAGCGCCGGGCTGGTCACCCCCGAGGCGAGGATCGCCAGGCCCGCCGCAGGCAGCCCCAGCGACAGCGCGGCGACCAGCCATGCCGGATACCGGTCGAGCGCGGCCCCGCACAGCAGCCGCCCGGAGATCACCCCCAGCGCATAGATCGAAATGACATAGGCGGCGTCCATCGACGAAAGCCCGCGCTCCATCAGGATGACTTTCATCTGCGTGCTCTGCATGACGATCGTCAGGCTGCACAGGAAGATGCCGGCGACGACCGGCTTGAAGGCGGGGTTTGCGGCGATCGTCTTGAGCCGCGCCAATTCGCCTTGCGCGGCCACGCTGGCCGGGCGCGGCGCGGCGACATGCGCGGGGATCAGCAGCAAGGCGATCGCCCCCGCCACCGCAGTGATCGCCGCGACCGCCATATAGCCCGCGCGCCAGCCCTCGCGCTCGATGAAGCCGGACAGCAGCGGCGCCGCCACCACCCCGGCGATCGACGGCGAGCAGGCGGCGATCGCCAGCGCCATCCCCCGCGCGCGGTCGAAACTCCCCGCGATCAATCGCGAATAGACCACCGGCCCGGTGGCCGCCGCCGCCAGCGCGATCTGGGCGGCGTTGAGCAGGAAGAACTGGATGAAGCTGCCCTGCATCGTGCCCAGGCCGATATAGATCAGCGTCGCGCAGACGATGCCGAAGCCGGCGACCCGGCGCACCCCGAAGCGGTCGGTCAGCCGCCCCGCGACCGGCTGGCAGATGAACGAGCTGGCGGCGGCGATGCCGAGCAGGGCGATGTCCGAGCTCTGCCAGCCGAATTCCTGCATCAGCGGCGGCACGAAGATGTTGTTGAGGTAATTGTTGATCCCGTAGCCCACCGCAATGCCCAGCGTCGCCGAGGCGAGATAGCGCCAGTTGATGCGGAATTCGCCGAAATAGCTCATCGGCGGAGAGGGAGGGGGTTTTGCGGCACCCGCCGTCTATTCCACCCCGCCGCGCGCTTGGCAATCGCGCCGGGGACACGCCCTTCCTGAAGGCTTGCACCTCGTCCGGTCGCAAGTCCCGCAGCGCAGTCGTGCCTTGCTGCCCCGAGCTGCCCGGAAAAAAGGCAATCCTCCCCATCCGCCGGATGGGGAGGCGCTTGCGATCGCGGGTAATCCCGGCCGGTTAGCGATTGGCCAGTTGTTCGATGATGACAATGCCTTTGACACGGCTGACCGAACGCCGCGAAAACTCGACCGGGTTGCCGTTGACCGTGCCGGTAACCGTTCGCTTGCCGACGCGCAGCACGAAAGGTGCGCGGCTGGATCCAAATTCGCCGCGCAACACCCGCGTACTGCCGACCTGTTCGACAGTATAGGTGTATGTTTCACCGGCATGCTTGAATGAAACTGGTTCGGATGTTTCCGCGCTGACGGTTACGGGAACAAGAACGAGTGTCATTGCTACGATAGCTGAGTAAAATTTCAACATGGCAACAGTTCCTATGTCCTATGGAGCAAATTTCCGTCCAGTAACCTCATTGTTTTCTCTCGCCGAGTATCGTCATCCATGCCCACATTGACAATTGCAAACCAGGGGGTGTTGGGTGCAAAAAATGCATCGGAAAACAGCATCATTCGTAATGAGGGTGTAATATTCATTCTGCTCATGGTGCGCATTTACAGGGCGCTGCGATTGTGCAGCGCGCGCACTCCCGCTTTCTGGCTTCGCTTCCTGCGAATCCCTGTCCGCTGCAATCTTTGCGGATAGGCCGCCCCTTGCCATCGCCTGGTCACCGCGCAATGCTGCGCAAAATCGCGCAACATGCCCGGGAGAATTCCATGACCACGCCCACCGACCAGATCCTCAGCGAACTCGCCGACCGCGAGGCGATCCGCGAATGCCTCTACCGCTATTCGCGCGGAGTCGACCGGCTCGACGCCGATATGGTGCGCAGCGCCTATTGGCCCGATTGCACCGACAACCACATGGGCTTTTGCGGCAATGCCGAGGAATTCATCGCCTGGTCGTTCCCGATCATGGGCAGCATGGACCAGTCGCAGCATTTCATCGCCAACGTGCTGATCGCGCTGCACGGCGACAAGGCGGATGTCGAAAGCTATTTCTACGGCTTCCACCGCATCAACCTGCCGGACGGCGCGAAGAACGACGTGATCGGCGCCGGGCGTTATCTCGACAGACTGGAAAAGCGCGGCCAGGAATGGCGGATCATGACGCGTCATGTGGTGACCGACTGGTTCCGGCAATATCCCGAACTCGGCCGACTGGTCGCAGGGCATGCTGGGGATCATGATCGAGCCGGGCGGGCGGTTTCCGGATGACGACAGTTACAAGCTGCTGAAGCTGAAGTAGGGCGGCTAGCCATTTTCGCAGTTTGGCTAGCCAACTGCCGCCCGGCGTGCTAGGCAAGGCTAGGAGCAAGTTCGATGGGCCGCGCCGATCAAACCCAGTTCAATGTCCGTTCGGCCTTCGCCAAGGCGCGCGCGCGCGAACTTGCCGCGCTTACCGGGATGACCGTGACGCAAATCGTCGAAGACGCGCTGCGCGGCTATGTGCCGCCGGGAGGCGAGAAGACAGTGGGCCGGCTTGTGCGCAAGGGACCGTTGCTGGTCATGCCTTCGCAAGGCAGGAAAATAACCCTCGAGGAAACCAACGCCGAGATCGAAGCAGGTCGCAACCGCGAACTGTTTTACGATGATTGAAGCGCTGCTCGATACCAACGTCGTTGTTGCCTTATTGGCCGAAGACCACCTCCATTATCGAGCCTCGACCGGTTTGCTGACGGGAGGCAAGACACCATATGCCGTCGCGGCGCACAGTTTGTCCGAGGCATACAACACGCTCACGCGCACAAATGGACAGTTCCGCTTTACACCCGACGAAGCTTGGGCAGCACTCGACGAGATCCGAACGATTACGGGACTGTTGGGTCTCTCCGCCCCGCAAACCTACAAAACCATCCGCAATTTTGCCCAATCAGGCGGCATCGGACCACGCGTCTACGACCGCCTGATCGGCGAGGTGGCGGTGGTGCATGGCATTCCCGCCATCGTGACCTGGAATGCCGGCCACATGCGCAGCCTGTTTCCCGCGCTGACTGTCGTAACGCCGGCGGAGTGGCTGGAGAATGGCAAGGCGAAAGACTAGCCAGCGATCGACCGGCTCAGAAAACACCCAACCCCCGCGAGGAAGCCTGCATGTCCGATCTCATCCTCTACGACGTCGCCGAGGGCATTGCCACCATCACCCTCAACCGCGCCGAGCGGCGCAACGCGCAGAACCCGGAAATGCTCGATGCCCTCAACGACGCCTGGGAGCGCGCGGCGGTGGACGACGCCGCCCGGGTGATCCTGCTGCGCGCCGAGGGGCCGCATTTTTCCGCCGGGCACGATGTCTCGATGGCCGCCCGCAAGCCCGAGCCGACGATGTCGGCGGAGCGCATGCAGACGCATGGCCTGCTCGGCCTTTATGAATGGGAGACCAAGCGCTACCTCGGCTATTCGCGGCGCTGGCGCGAAATCCCCAAGCCGTCGATCGCCGCCGTCCAGGGCGCCTGCATCGCCGGCGGGCTGATGCTGGTGTGGCCGTGCGACCTGATCGTCGCGGCGGACAATGCGAAGTTTTCCGATCCGGTGGTGCTGATGGGCATCGGCGGGGTCGAATACCACGGCCACACCTGGGAATTCGGCGCGCGCAAGGCCAAGGAACTGCTGTTCATGGCCAGTTCGGTCACCGCCGAGGAGGCGCGCGAGCTGGGCATGGTCAACAAGGTGGTGCCGGTGGACGAACTCGACAGCGCGGCGCGCGCGATGGCGCTGCGCATCGCCGGGATGCACCCGCATGCGCTCGCCATGGCCAAGCGGGTGGTCAACCAGACGCTCGACATCCAGGGGCAATATGCCGCGCTGCAAGCCTGCTTCGATATCCACCAGCTCGGCCATGCCTCGGCCTATGCGCAATCGGGCCAGTTCGTGCTGACCGACCACCGGGGGATCAAGCAGGCGGCGACCTGATAGCTACAGCACGGTCAGGGCGAAGCCGAGCGACACTGCAAGGCTGACCAGCGTCGCCGCGATGACCGGCACCACCGCGCGCCACCCCACCCCGATCAGCAGGTCCATGCGCGAGCGCATCGCGATCGCCGTGACCGCGAGCAGCAGCAGCCCCTTGGAGGCGACCAGCGCCCCGGCGGCTATCCAGTCCGGCACGGGCACAAGGCTGTTGAAGGCGGCGAGCGCAAGGAAAGCGACGATGAACCAGGGCAGCGCCAGCCGCCGCCAGACCGGCTGCCCCGCACTCCCCGCCGCCGGGCCGAGCAGCAGGCCGGCCAAGGCGACCAGCGGCGCCAGCAGCGCCACCCGGGCGAGCTTGACGATGGTCGCGGTGCCGCCGGCCGCGTCGGAATAGGCATAGCCGCCGCCGATGGCCTGCGCGACATCGTGGATCGACGCGCCGATCAGGAAACCGGCCTGCCGGTCGCTCAGCGCCAGCTCCGCAGCGATCACCGGGTAGATTGTCATGGCGAGGGCGCTGGCGAGCGATATGCCAACCAGCGTCAGCGCGAACTGCGCCTGGCTCAGCCGGTCCTTGCCGATCACCCCGTAGAGCGCCAGCGCCGCGCTGGCGCCGCAAATCGCCGTGGCCCCGCCCGCCAGCATGCCCGCATAGCGCGACTGCCCGGCAAGCCTGGCGCCGGCCAGGCCGGCCAGCACCGTCGCCGCCATCACCGCCAGCAGCGCAGCGAAGGGCGCCGCGCCCAGCGCAGCGATCTGCGCGACGCTGACCTGCAGGCCCAGCACCACGATCCCGGCGCGCAGGCAGGTTCGCGAGGCGAAATCGAGGCCGCAGTGGGTGCCCGGGTCGCGGGTGACGAAGTTGAGCGCGAGACCGACCAGCAGGCCGAGCAACATGATCGGAAAGCCATAGTGCTCCGCCAGCCAGGCGGCGGCGGCGGCGGCGACGCCGCACAGCGCCAGACCGGGCCCGAGCGAATCGCGGCGACGGGCCGGAGCGGCTTCGCGCGCGGCCAGATCGAGCTCGCCGAACAGGTCGCCGCCGTGCGGCAGGGCGTCCCAGTCGATCCCCGACCAGCCCTGGCCGGGCGGGTTCGCGGGGTCAGCGCCCGCCTCTCTGTCTCTCGGTGTCATATTGCCCTTTCCATATCCGCCCAACTGCGTAAGGTGCAAGGCGATTATCGCGCGAAGGGAGAGCGGGGATGGACGCAGGCGAAGAGCGCAAACTGGCGCGGGCGCGCAATTTCCTTGTCGCGCTGGTCTTCTTCGGCACCATGCTCAACTATGTCGACCGCCAGGTGCTCTCGCTGCTCAAGCCGACGATCGAGGCGGCTTACGGCTGGGGCGACGCCGAATTCGCCCATTTCGCCGCCATGTCGCAGCTCGCCGCCGCCGGGGCGCTGCTGTTCGTCGGCTGGCTGGTAGACCGCTTCGGGGTGCGGCTGGCCTATGGCGCGGCGGTGGTGATCTGGAGCATGGCCGGCATGGCGCATGCGATGGCCGCCACGGTCACCCAGTTCCTCACCGCGCGCATCGTGCTGGTGGCGGCGGAATCGATCAACACCCCGGCAGCGGTCAAGGCGGCGGCGCAATATCTGCCGATCCGGCAACGCTCGATGGCGATCGGCATCGTCAACACCGCGCCAAACCTCGGCAATATCCTCGCCCCGCTGACCGTCATTCCCCTCGCCGCCGTGTTCGGCTGGCAGGCCGCTTTCATCGTCACCGGCGCGCTCGGCTTCGTCTGGATTGCGTTCTGGATCGGCGGCACGCGCCATCTGAAGCCGCTGCCCCGCGCGGCGGATGCGGACGCACGCGAGAAGCTGTCGTTTCGCGAGGCCGCGCGCGACCGGGCGACCTGGGCCATCGCCGGGGCCAAGGCGATCACCGACATGTTCTGGTGGTTCTTCACCTTCTGGCTGCCCGATCTGTTCCACAAGGTGTTCGATCTCAGCCAGCAAGAGCTGGTCGGCCCCACCGCGCTGGCTTTCAGCCTTGCGGCATTGGGCGCCTTGGCGGGCGGATCGCTGTTCCCGGCGCTGCTGGCGCGCGGGCGCAGCGTCAACAGCGCGCGCAAGCTGGCGATGCTGACTTTCGCGTTGATCGTGGTGCCGGTGCCGCTGGCGCTTACGGCTTCAAGCCCATGGATTGCCGCCGCGATCATCGGCATGGCGCTGTTCGCCCATCAGGGCTTTTCGACCAACATCTTCGGCTTCGCCGCCGACGCCATTCCGGTCAGCCGCGTCGCCACGGTGATCGCAATCGGCGCGATCGCCGGCAATATGGCGGGTTTCGGCATCCAGATGGTGACCGGAAGGCTGCTGACCGGCGGCTACGGCTATGCCCCGCTGTTCTACGGCGCGGCCGGCGCCTATCTGCTGGCGCTGCTGTGGATCCACCTGCTGGTGCCCCGGATTACGGCCGAGGACGAGGTGGCGGCGTAAAACGAAGGGCCGCGAGGTTTCCCTCGCGGCCCTTCGTTGCGACCCGGCTTGGGCGCGGGTTCCTAGAAGTTGATGCGGCCGGTTACGCCCCAGTAGCGATCGGCATCGCGCGGGATCTGGAAGCGGATCGAACCGCCAGGGCCGCCGCTTTCCTTGTGCGCGACATAGCTCTTGTCGAACAGGTTGCGCACATGGAACATGATCCTCCACTTGTCCTCGCTATCGCCGAAGCCGGCCTGAACGTTGACCAGCTCATAGCCGTCGATCGTCCCCAGAGCGCGCAGCGCGGCGTTAGGCGAGAAGATCGAGAGCTGCTTGCTTTGTGCCGAGGCTTGTCCGCCGAGGAACAGGTCGATCCCGCTCGTTACAGTCGTGCGGTAATCGATGCCGAAAGTGCCCTTCCACTTCGGCGCAAAGAGCAGCGGCGTGCCCGCGGCAATGATGTCGGCAGGATTCGCCCCGGCCACAACCTTGAACGCATCGACGCGCGCATCGGTATAGGCCAGGCCGCCAGTGATAGTCAGCCCCGGGATTGGCACTGCATTGAAGTCAGACTTCGAAGCCTCGTGTCGAAACCTTGCCGGCATTGGTGAACCGGCTGATGACGACGGTGCCGGAAAAGTCCGGGTTATTGGCCTGGAAATTGTCGAACTTGGTATAGAACGCCGCAAGGTTCAGCGTGGCCTTGCCGCCGAACAGCGTGTTCTTGAGGCCCAGTTCGAACGCGTTGGAGGTTTCGGCTTCGACCACGGGGGTCGTGGCCGTGCCAAGGTTGAAGAAGTTGTTGTAGCCAGGGCCCTTGTAGCCGCGCGTATAGGTCGCATAGGCCATCACATCGTCGCCAACATCGTATTGCATGCCGGCGCGGCCGGAAAGGTTGGTCGTCTTGACCTCGCTGGTAAACGGCCCGAACGGCGTGTTGACGCCGCCGGTATTCACCGGCTGGCCTGCGGCGTTGAGGTCAAGCCCCACTGCCGTGCGGCTGTGATAGATGCTGAGCTTGTCAACAGTAAGCCGCAGTCCGCCGATCAGGCGGAATGCATCGCTGACATTGACCGTGACATTGCCAAAAACCGCGAAGTTGTCGAACTTGGCGCCGTGCGGCGCAGAGCCGCTGACCGTCCGCGAGTTTGTTGCCAGCGGGCTGGTGCAGGGCGTCGGCACGGTCGGGGCGGGAGTCACCGCCGAAGCGCACAGATTCACGACGCGGGTGAATACCCGGTCATTGGTTGCGTGCGAATAGTAGGCGCCGAGCAGATATTCGAGGAAATTGCCGGTCGGCGAAGCGAGGCGGAGCTCCTGGCTGAAAGTTTTCGCCTTCTGCGGGCCGGAATCGTGCAGCTGGTTGAGGCCGATATAGGCCTGCGGCAGCCAGTCGCCGTCGCGGATTTCCGTGTTTTTCCAGCCACGATAGGCGGTGATCGAAGTTAGCGAATGCTCGCCGATATCGGCGTCGAGCTGTGCCGATAGACCCCAGCTTTGCTCATCGGTGCGGGTGATCAGGTTCTGGTTGATCGTGCGGCTGTCCGCACCGAGCGGTGCGGGCAGGACCTGGAACGCAAGTCCGGTGCCGACCGTGCCGATAACCTGCGCGCAGCAATCGTCATTGGCTTTGCGGTAGTCGCCGATCACCGTCAGCTTCACGTCGGGCGAAAGATCGGCAACGATCGTGCCGCGCAGGCCCCAACGTTTGTAGCCGTTGACCCGGCTGTTCACATTGGGCGCGACATTCAGGATATTGCCGTCGTATTCGGTGTAAAAGCCGACCCAGCGCGTGAGTACGTTTTCGGAAAGCGGCGCATCGATGGCCACCTTGCCGCGCACTTCCTTGCTGTCGAAATAGCTCAGCTCGACCGAGCCGCCGAGCTTGTTGCCCGGGCGTCTGGTGACAATGTTGATAGCACCGGCCGAGGCATTCTTGCCGAACAAGGTTCCCTGGGGCCCGCGCAGCACTTCCAGACGCTCGATGTCGACCAGATCGGAGAAAGCCTCGCCGGCACGGGCGTAAACAACGCCGTCGACCACGGTCGACACGCTGGGTTCGGCGGCGATCGAGAAAGTCGCCGTGCCAACGCCGCGCATGTAGATCGACTGGTTGAGCGTCGTGCCCGACTTCTGGATGTTCAGCGTAGGAATGATGGTCTGCGCGGTCTCGAGATTGACCCCGCCCTGCGCTTCGAGCTTGTCGCCGCTCAGCGCGGTGACCGCGAGCGGCACGTCCTGAAGCCGCTCTGTCCGCTTCTGCGCGGTGACGACGATTTCGGCGGGGGCAAATTCCTCTTCGGCGCCGGCATCGGCCGACTGGGCCATTGCCCCGGCAGACGAAAGTGCGAGGGCAATGCCTGCAAGCGCAGATGTGGCGCGGAGCGTCGATTTCATGTGTGTCCTCCCTTGGGCCGGGCCGTCCCTGACGGCCACCGGCGAATGCGTGCGATCGGCAAGGGCTCCTCCGCCCACCGTTCGTGCCCCTTGAATTGCGTCAGCCTTGCGGATATGTCAAGCGGTGTCATACTGACAGGTGCGCACCGTGGCTTCACTGCCACAGCCAGCGCAATTTGGGGTGGATCACGCATTGGTCGCGCATTTCGAGGCAGCGGAAGACGGGTTCGACCTGCATTTTGCCGGCCGCCTGGTGCTGCGCCACCGCGCGGCCTGTCCGGCGCTGACATTGGCCTGCGGCAACGCCGAGGTCGCCATGTTCCGGGGCAATTTTCGCATCGAGGATGCGCCTTCCGGGCTGGCGGCGCCGAGACATTGGACGCTCGATGGCGATTCTGTCGAGATGCGCGGCGACGGGAAAGCAATGGCGCGGCTCTCGGTCAGCGGCAATCGCCTCACCGTCGCCGCGCTCGATCCGGCGCATGACCGCATCTGGCTGCGCTTCCATGCCGAGCCCGGCGAAGCGGTGTGGGGCGGCGGCGAGCAGATGAGCTATTTCGCACTCAATGGCCGGCGCTTCCCGATGTGGACCAGCGAGCCGGGCGTCGGCCGCGACAAATCGACCGAGCTGACCCGGGAAATGGACGCGCATGGCATGGCGGGCGGCGATTACTGGAACACCAATTATCCGCAGCCGACCTTCCTCACCTCGCGCTGGCTGGCGGTGCATCTCGATGCCAGCTGCTACAGCGTGCTCGATTTCACCGATCCCGCCGCACATAGCGTCGAGGTGTGGGGCAACAGCGCCAGTTTTGAGCTGTTCGCTGAAGACGGCCCGCAACAGCTTGTCGGCGCGCTCTCAACCCGTTTCGGCCGCCAGCCGCCCTTGCCCGAATGGGCGATCGGCGGAGCGATTGTCGGGCTGAAGGACGGCGCGCAGAGTTTCGAACGGCTCGAGAAATTCATCGCCGCCGGAGCCGCCGTCTCGGGCCTGTGGTGCGAGGACTGGGCGGGCATCCGCGAGACCAGCTTCGGCCGCCGCCTGTTCTGGGACTGGCGGCGCGACCGCCAGCGCTATCCCGACCTGCCCGGGCGCATCGCCGCCCTGAAAGCCCGCGGCATCCGCTTCCTCGCCTATGCCAACCCCTATCTGGCGGTCGATGGCATTCTCTATGAGTCGGCGAACGACGGCGGGCATTTCGCGCTGCGGCAGGATTCGGACGAGCCCTATCTGGTCGATTTCGGCGAATTCGACTGCGGCGTGCTCGATTTCACCCGCGCCGAAACCCGCGACTGGTTCGCCGAGCAGGTGCTGGCGCGCGAGATGCTGGATATCGGCATCGACGGCTGGATGGCCGATTTCGGCGAATATCTCCCTACCGACCTGCGCCTCGCCGACGGCTCCGACCCGATGGAGGCGCACAACCGCTGGCCGGTGCTGTGGGCGCAGGTCAACGCGGCGGCGCTGGCATCGCGCGGGCGGACCGGCCCAGGAGAGAATGGGGCGCTGTTCTTCATGCGCGCCGGCTTTTCCGGGGTGCAGGCGCATTGCCCCTTGCTGTGGGCGGGCGACCAATCGGTCGATTTCACCCGCCACGACGGCATCGGCACGGTAATAACGGCGGCGCTCTCCGCAGGCCTGGTCGGCAATGCCTACAGCCATTCCGATTGCGGCGGCTATACCTCGCTGTTCGGCAATGTCCGCACCGTGGAACTGATGCAGCGCTGGTGCGAGCTGGCCGCTTTCGCCCCGGTGATGCGCAGCCACGAGGGCAATCGCCCGGACGACAATCTGCAATACGATTCGACCCCCGAACTGCTCGCCTGTTTCGCCCGCTGGAGCCGGGTCCATGCCGCGCTCGCGCCCTATGTGCGCCATCTGTGCGACGAGGCCGCCGCGCTCGGCCTGCCAGTCCAGCGCCCGCTGTTCCTGCATTATCCCGATGACCCGGAACTGTGGCCGGTGCAGGATCAGTTCCTCTATGGCGAGGACTTGCTGGTGGCGCCGGTGATCGAGCAAGGGGCTGTCATGCGTCCGGTGATCCTGCCCGGCGATGCGTCCTGGCGGCATGTCTGGACCGGCGAGGACTTCCTGCCGGGCCGCCACGAGATTGCCGCGTCGATTGGCCAGCCGCCGGTGTTCTATCGCCCCGACAGCGCCCACGCCGCGCTGTTCCGCCTTCACTCGCGGGAGTAGTGACATGAAAGAGCGCTCCAACATCCGCGATGTCGCCGCCCGCGCCGGGGTCGCGGTCAAGACAGTCAGCCGGGTGCTCAACGGCCATCCCTATGTCAGCGCCGACACCCGCGCCCGGGTCGAGCAGGCGATGCAGGCGCTCGATTTCCGGCCCAGCATCGCCGCGCGCATCCTCTCGGGGGCGAAGTCGAACCAGATCGCGCTGATCTATGACAATCACAGCCCCTATTACATGTTCCAGATCCAGCATGGCTGCTGGACGCGCTGCCAGCAGGACGGCATCCGCCTGCTCGCCCAGCCGGTCGATGTCGCCGACCCGCGCATCGGCGATCAGGTGCGCGGGCTGGTCTCCGAAACCCATGTCGATGGCATTATCCTGTCCTCGCCGGTGACCGACTGCGACCCGGTGCTGCGGGTGCTCGAGAATCATGGACGTGCCCTTCGTGCGCATCTCGCCGGGCACCAACCACGCGCTGACCAGCTCGGTGTTCATGGACGACGCCCAGGCGGCGGACGACATGACCACCCATCTGATCAATTTCGGCCACCGCCGCATCGGCTTCGTCAAAGGTCATCCCAACCACATGGCCAGCGACGACCGCCTGTTCGGCTATCGCCGCGCGCTCGACCGCGCCGGGATATCCTATGAGCCGCAGCTGGTCGCCGAGGGCGAATTCGATTTCGACAGCGGGTTTCGCGCCGGGCGGCATTTCCTCGACCTGCCCGAGCCGCCCACCGCGATCTTCGCCGCCAACGACGACATGGCTGCGGGCGTGCTCGCCATTGCGCATGACCGGGGCATCGATTTGCCCGGCCAGCTTTCGGTCGCGGGGTTCGACGACACCACCCTCGCCCGCTCGGTCTGGCCGCCGCTGACGACGATCCACCAGCCGATGGCCGATCTGGCGCATACCGCAACCGATATCCTCATCGCCGGCGGCGATATCAGCCATCGCCGTCTGCCCCACACGCTGGTCGAGCGCGCCTCGGTCGCCCCTCCCATCAGGAAACCCGTATGAGCCAATTGCCGCTTCCGCCTGCCACCCGGAAACTGGGGAGCGACGGTCCGGAGATTTCGCCGATTGCCTGGGGCATGTGGCGGCTGGCCGAGGGCGGACGCAGCGCCGCCGAAGCCGCCAGGCTGGTTCATGCCGCGCTCGATGCCGGGATTACCCTGTTCGACACTGCCGATATCTATGGCTTCGACGGGACCAGCGGTTTCGGCGATGCCGAGGCGCTGCTGGGCAAGGTCTTCGCCGCCGAGCCCGGCTTGCGGACCCGCATCGTGCTTTCGACCAAGGGCGGCATCCGCCCGCCGCTGCCCTACGATCAGAGCCCCGGCTACCTCGCCGAAGCCATCGACGCCTCGCTGCGCCGCCTGAAGGTCGAGCGGGTCGAGCTGTGGCACATCCACCGGCCCGATATTCTCGCCCATCCGCAGGAGGTCGCCCGCGCGCTCGACGACGCAGTTCGCGCGGGCAAGATCGGGGCGCTGGGGGTTTCCAATTTCACCGCCTGCCAGACGGCGGCGCTGAACCACTTCCTCGGATCGAAGCTGGCCGCGACCCAGCCGGAAATCAGCCCGCTATGCATCGCCTGTTTCGAGAATGGCGAGCTGGACCAGGCGATGATGCTGGGGCTGACCGTGCTGGCCTGGTCGCCGCTCGGCGGCGGTCGTCTGGCCCAGCCGCGCAGCCCGCGCGAAAAGCAGATCGCCGAAGCGCTCGACAGGGTCGCCAAGGCGCAGAATGTCTCGCGAGCGGTTGCGGCCTACAGCTGGCTGATGGCCCACCCGGCGGGGATCGTGCCGATCATCGGCTCGCAGCAGGCCGAGCGCATTGCCGAAGGCGCCGCCGCGCTGGGCCTGCGCTGGAGCCGCGAGGACTGGTACGAAGTGCTGGTCGCAGCGAGAGGAGAGAAGTTGCCATGACCCAATTTCCGCCCTGCGAGATCGCATGGTTTTCGGCGCTGTGCGACGACGATTACGAGTTCCTCGGCGTGCCCGATCCGATGCTGCAATCGAGCTGGGAACATTGCCGCGATATCGTGCTGCAAGCCGAAGAGCGGCGGCTTCGACAACATCCTGCTGCCTTCCGGCTATCAACTGGGCCTGGACACCACTGCCTTCGCCGCCGCGATCGCGCCGATGCTGACCCGGCTGAAACTGCTGTGGGCCACCCGCATCGGCGAGGACTGGCCGCCGCAGCTCGCGCGGCGGATCGCCACGCTGGACCGGATTCTCGGGCCCGCAGCGGACGCCAAAGGCGGGCGGCTGACGGTCAACATCATCTCCTCCGACCTTCCCGGCGAGAAGCTGGCAAGCGCGCCGCGTTACCGCCGCACCACCGAGGCGCTCAAGATCATGCGCGCGCTGCTCTCGGGCGAAGCAGTCGATCACCAGGGCGAGCACTACCGGATGAAACTCGACCCGCCGCGCATCACCACGCTATCAGGCAAGCCGCCCGCCTTCTATTTCGGCGGCCTGTCCGAAGATGCCCGCGAATGCGCCGCCGAGGGCTGCGATGTCTACCTGATGTGGCCCGACACCATGCCGGCTGTCCGCGAACTCATCGCCGACATGAGCGCCCGCGCCGCCAAGTTCGGGCGCAAGCTCAAATTCGGCTACCGCGCGCATTGCATCGTCCGCGATACCGAGGAGGAAGCGCGCGCCTGGGCCGACCGGCTGCTGTCGAAGCTGGACGACGAAATCGGGCGGGCGATCCGCGAAAAGTCGCTCGACACCGCCAGCGCCGGGGTCAGCCGCCAGGCCGAACTGCGCGCGGCGGCAGGCGGCGACGGCTTTGTCGAGGACAATCTGTGGACCGGCATCGGCCGCGCCCGCTCGGGCTGCGGCGCGGCGATCGTCGGCAATCCGGATCAGGTGCTGGCCAAGCTGCGCGCCTATCAGGCCGAGGGCATCGAGGCCTTCATCCTCTCGGGCTATCCGCATGCCGCCGAGGCGGATCTGTTCGCCCGGCATGTGCTGCCGCATATCGCGCATGGGCCGCTGGCGCTGTTGGATCGCCTCCCTGCCCTCTCGCATCGTCACTCGTAGCCGCAGTGAGGGGCCTGCCCTGGCGAGTGCCATCCCCTCTCCTTAGCTCCTAGCCCCGTTCGAAGCCCTAACGGCTTGAAGAGCTGAGCCAGCCTACCCCCCTCTACGATCTCGCCATCGTCGGCGGCGGGGTGAATGGCTGCGGCATTGCCCGCGATGCCGCCGGGCGCGGGGCGAAGGTGCTGCTGCTCGAACGCGGCGATCTGGCGCAGGGCACCTCCTCGGCCTCGACCAAGCTGATCCACGGCGGCCTGCGCTATCTCGAGCATTACGAATTCGCCCTGGTGCGCGAATCGCTCAAGGAACGCGAGCGGCTGTGGCGGATCGCCCCGCATATCGTCTGGCCGCTGCGCTTCGTATTGCCGCATGTGCCGGGCCTGCGCCCGCGCTGGCTGCTGCGGCTGGGGCTGTTCCTTTACGACCATATCGGCGGGCGCAAGCTGCTGCCCGCGACGCAGAGCCTGGATCTGCGCAAGCATCCGGCGGGCGGCCCGCTCAAACCCGAATTCGCCCGCGGCTTCGCCTATTCGGACTGCTGGGTCGACGATGCCAGGCTGGTGGTGCTCAACGCCCGCGACGCGGCGGATCGCGGAGCAGAGGTGCGCACCTGCTGCGAGGTGACCCGGATGGTGCGGGCCGGCGATCGCTGGCGAATCGAAACCTCCGGAGGAGAGTTCCGCGCCCGCGCCGTGGTCAATGCCGCCGGGCCTTCGGTGCTCACCCTGATGGCCCGCGCGAGCCAGCCGAGCGAACACCGCATGCGGCTGGTGCGCGGCTCGCACATCGTCGTGCCGCGGATGTTCGATCACGGCTTCGCCTATTTCTTCCAGCTCGCCGACGGGCGCATCTTCTTCGCGATTCCCTATGAGCAGGGCTTCACCCTGATCGGCACCACCGACCGCGATCACGAAGGTCCGCTCGAGCATGTCGCGGCAAGCGACGAGGAAATTGCCTACCTCTGCGAGGGTGCAAACCATTATTTCGCGAAGTCGATTTCCCCCGCCGATGTCGTGTGGAGCTACGCCGGCGTGCGTCCGCTGATCGACGATGGTTCGGGCAAGCCCGAGGCGGCGACGCGCGGTTATAGATTCGAGCTCGACGGCGGCGAGGATGGAACGCCGCCGCTGCTATCGGTGTTCGGCGGCAAGATCACCACTTTTCGCCATCTCGCGGCGGAAGCGGTCGCAATGCTCAAGCCGCTGGTCCCGGCGCTATCCGGCAGCGATTGGACCGCAGGCAAGCCTTTGCCGGGCGGCGACTTTCCGCAAGGCGGCGCACAGGCGCTGGCGGCCGACTATGCCCGCGCCTATCCCTTCCTCGCGGCGGAGTGGATCGACCGGCTGGTCAAGGCCTATGGCACGCTGGCGCGGCAATGGCTGGGAACGGCGCGGTCGCTGGAAGAGCTCGGCGCCCATTTCGGCCACGGCTTGACCGCCGCCGAGGTCGATTACCTGATCGGGCGCGAGTGGGCGCGCAGTGCCGGCGACATTCTGTGGCGCCGCAGCAAGCTCGGTCTGCGCTTCGACGCCGGGCAGGCCGAAGCGCTGGCGGACCATGTTGCCAGCCGGACGCGCCCGGCTGCCGGACCAGGCTGAGCGAGACGCTGCGTCCCGCGCCGTTCGGCCAATTGGCCGACTGACAGCCACTGAACGGGGCAACCTTCTTGCAATTATCGCAAGCTGGGGTATCTGCGTTCCGGTGGCCTAATGCAATTAGCCACGGTCATTTTGAATTCGGCGGTCCGCGCGCGGCCCGGCAGAAGGATGAAGCATGTATCTCGCGCCTGACGGGGATGAAATCGAGATCGCCGATGCGGCTGCCGATTTCCTCGCCGGCGCCATCCCGATGGCCCGGCTGCATGGCGATGACCCGGCCGATCTCGGCGCCTCGCGGTTGCAGGCCATGGGCGAGATGGGGTGGTTTGCGCTGGCCGTGCCCGAAGCGCTGGGCGGCAGCGGGCTCTCCACTGTCGAGCATGCGCTGTTCTTCCGCGAGGCCGGCCGGCAATGCGCGCCGGTCGATCTGCTCGCGCAGTGCCTGGCTGCGGGCATGATCGGCGAGGCCGGGCTGCGCCAGGCGGTCATGTCCGGCGAAACTGCGGTTGCATTGGCTATATCCGACGATGGCGGCTTCCGCATCCTCGGAGCGGCGGAGGCGGCTTATGCGCTGCACGTCGCGCCAGGCGAAGCCAGGCTTTATGCGCTGGGCGGGGTCGTGGCCGAACACCGTCCGGCTCTCGATCCGGTGAACACTCTTCGCGTTGCGAAACAGCTGGGCGATCCGGTCGCGACCGCCGCCGGCATCGCCTGCTGGCGACTGGGGCAACTCGGCGCCGCCGCCATGCTGGTCGGCATGGCCGAGGCGGCGCTCGAGCTGATCGTCGAATACGCCAAGGTGCGCGAGACCTTCGGCCGCAAGATCGGCTCGTGGCAGGCGGTGCGCCACCCCTGCGCCGACATGGCGGTGCGGGTCGAGGCGGCGCGCGCGCAGCTGTGGTATGCCGCCGCCGCGCTCAAGGAGGATCGCGCCGACGCCGCGGTTCACCTCGATGCGGCCAAGCACATGGCGAACCAGGCGGCGCTGGCCAATGCCGACGCCACTATCCAGCTGCATGGCGGCATCGGCGTGACCGACGAACACGACGCCCACCTTTTGCTCAAGCACGCCATGACCCTGTCGCGCCTGTTCGGCAGCAAGCGCGCGCTGCTGGCCCGCCTGCTCGGCGCCCGGGTGGAAGACTGACATGGACCTGCGCTATTCCGCCGCCGACCGGGAGTTTCGCGCGCGCGCACGCGCATGGCTGACCGCCAACGTGCCCGGCGCCAGGCGCCCGGCGCATGGTCCCGGCGCTGCGCAGTTCGACCGCGACTGGCAGCGCAAGCTCCATGACCACGGCTGGGCCGGCGTCGCCTGGCCGCAGGCATTCGGCGGGCTCGGCCTGTCGGGATTGCAGCAGGTGATCTGGTACGAGGAGCTGGCCCGCGCCAAGGCTCCGCACCATATCAACACCACCTATATTTCGCTGATGCATGCCGGCCCGACCCTGATCGCGCGCGGGACGGAAGCGCAGAAGGCGTTCCATTTGCCGCGCATCCTCAGCGGCGAGGCGCTGTGGTGCCAGGGCTTCTCCGAGCCGAACGCGGGTTCCGACCTCGCCTCGCTGCGCGCGCGCGGGGTTGTCGACGGCGACCATATCGTCGTCACCGGCGCCAAGATGTGGACCACCGACGCGCAGCATGCCGACTACCAGGAACTGCTGATCCGCACCGATCCCGGCTCCGAGCGCCACAAGGGCCTGACCTGGATCATCTGCGACATGAAGCTGCCCGGCATCGACATCAAGCCGATCCGCACCATGCTGCAGGACGAACACGTCAACATGGTGTTCTACGACGAGGTCCGCATTCCCATCGGCAACGTCGTCGGCGAAGTGGGCCAGGGCTGGTCTGACCGCGCTCGCCACGCTGTCGTTCGAGCGCGGGCTCGGCTTCATCGGCGATCAGCTGGAGCTCTACGAGCGCGTCTGCCGGGCGATCGAACTGGCGCAAACCGTCCGCCTCGAGGATGGCCGCCTTGCGATCGAGGATGACGGGATCGCCCAGCGGCTGGCGGCGGTCAAGGCGGAGACCATCGCCATCCGCTCGATGACGCTGGCCGACATCGCCGAAACCGACCGCACCGGCGAGCCCGGGCCGAAAGGCTCGATGATGAAGCTGATGGTCACCGCCACCCACAAGGCGCTGAGCGAAGTGGTCGGCGACATGCTGGGCTGGAGCTTCCTCGAATTCGACGGCGACCGCACCGCCCATCCCTGGACCTACGACTATCTGTGGAGCTGGGTGTTCAGCATCTCGGGCGGCACCAGCGAAATCCAGCGCGAAATCACCGCCGACCGCATCCTCCAGCTGCCGCGGGCGCGATAGCCGTGGCCGCGCTCAAACTCGGGATCGCCGGCGCCAATGCAACGCGCGGCTGGGCGCGGGATACGCATATTCCGGCATTGCGCGGGCTGCCAGAGATTAGGCTCCACGCGGTCTCGGCCCGGACGCAGGACATTGCCGATACGGCAGCGCAGGCATTCGGCGCGGCAAAGGCCTATGGCGATACTCTGGCGATGGTCCGCGATCCCGAGGTCGATATCGTCGCGGTGCTGGTCAAGGTGCCCGAGCACCGCGCCATCGTGCTCGCCGCGCTCGAGGCCGGCAAGCACGTCTACTGCGAATGGCCGCTGGGACGCGATCTGGACGAAGCCAGGGATATGGCCGCTGCGGCGGCCCGGGCGGACCGTCATGCGGCGGTCGGCCTGCAAGGGGCCAATGCCCTGGCGGTGCGCCATGCTGCGACGCTCGTGCGAGAAGGCGCGATCGGGCGCTTGCTCAACTTGCGAGTGGTTTCTTCGACCGCCGGCTGGGGCGCCATCGCACCCCCGCACTATGCCTACCTCCAGGATCGCCGCAACGGCGCGACGCTCGCGACGATCGCGGGCGGGCATACGCTCGCCGCCGTCGAGGCTGTTATCGGCGCATACCGCGACGTCGCGGCGCGCTGCTCGATCCTGCAGGACACCGTCGAGATCGCGGGGTCGGGCGAAAAGGTCCAGCGCAGCTGCGCCGATCACCTGCTGATCACCGGCAGCCATGCCGGCGGCTGCGTCTCGAGCGTCGAAATCGTCGGCGGGGAGCCGATCCCGTTGCGTTTCGAACTGCGCGGGACTGCGGGCGCGATCGCGATAACCGGCTACCATCCGGGCGGTTACCAGTGCGCCGATCTCAAGGTCGAATGCAGCACCGGCGGCGAGCCGCAACCCGCACCCGCCGTGCCGGGCCTCGCCGATGCCGCGATCAACGTCGGCCAGATGTGGGCGCAATTCGCGAGCGACATTCGCACCGGATCGCGCAGTGTGCCCGATTTCGCAGCGGCAGTGCGGCTCTCCGGGCTGCTCGATGCGGTCGAGACCGCGTCGCTGGAAGCGCGCACAGTCGCGGTCGGACAGTGAACCCGTGCGAGCAGGGCAGGAGTTGACAGTGTAGAGGCCCATAGGGTTTGGGCACCACAACGATCGCATCCCCATGCGCCGGGGGCCGCGAGGAGCATAAGCCTCGACCTGTTCCCGCTCGACGCGCCGGGCGTCGCCGTCCGCCCGATCGAGCGGATGGACGGCGAGATGGTGTTCGGCGCGATGGCCATGACCTGGGAGGCAGATGTCCGTTTCCTGCTCAAGCGCACGCTGGCGCCCCTTATACCGTCACAATCCTCGATCGGATGATGAACGCCCCCACCGGACCCGACGCGACCTTCGCCAGCGAACTGGCTGGCTGACCGGCGCTCTGCATTGCCAAGTCGCGGCGGCGGGCGATGGCGGCCAAAGTTGCATTTGACTGAAAGTTTGGCTTGGAACATAGCTTGGTTTCAATCGCCACGGGGAGAGCGATCCAATGTCATCCGGCTCCAGCACCGCATTGCGCCGGGCCGCCATCGTCTCGCCGCTGCGCACCGCCGTCGGCAAATCCGGCGGCGCGCTTGCCGCGATGCCCGCAGGCGAGCTCGGCGCGGTGGCGATCGCGGCGCTGGTCGAGCGCACCGGGATCGATCCGGCGCGGGTGGACGATGTCGTCTTCGCCCAGGGCTATGGCAATGGCGAGGCGCCGGCGATCGGGCGCTGGTCGTGGCTGGCGGCGGGGATGCCGGTCGAAGTGCCGGGCTATCAGCTCGACCGCCGCTGCGGCTCGGGCCTGCAGGCGGTGATCGACGCGGCGATGATGGTGCAGACCGGGGCTTCCGATATGGTCCTCGCCGGCGGCGTCGAGAGCATGTCGAATGTCGAGCATTATTCGGTCGAGGTCCGCAAGGGCGTGAAGTCGGGCAGCCTGACGCTCCACGACCGGCTGACCCGCGGGCGGGTGATGTCGCAGCCGATCGCGCGCTTCGGGGTGATCAGCGGCATGATCGAGACGGCGGAGAACTGCGCCAAGGACTATGGCATCACCCGCGAACAATGCGACGCCTATGCGGTGCGCTCGCACCAGCGCGCCGCCGCCGCCTGGGCTGCCGGCCTGTTCGCCGACGAGCTGATCGCGGTGCCGGTGCCGCAGCGAAAAGGCGAACCGCTGCTTTTCGACCACGATGAGGGCTACCGCGCCGACGCCAGCATGGAGACCCTGGGCAAGCTCCGCCCGCTCGAAGGCGGGGTGGTGACGGCGGGCAACGCCAGCCAGCAGAACGACGCGGCGGCGGCTTGCCTTGTGGTGGCGGAAGACAAGCTTGCGGAACTCGGTCTTGAACCCATCGCCTGGTTTCATTCCTGGGCGGCGGCGGGTTGCGAACCCAGCCGGATGGGCATCGGCCCGGTTCCGGCGGTCGAGCGGCTGTTCCGCCGCACCGGCCTGGGCTGGGCGGACATCGATCTGATCGAGCTCAACGAGGCCTTTGCCCCGCAAGTGCTCGCCGTGCTCAAGGGCTGGGGCTGGAGCGAGGACGATGCCCGCCACGACATCCTCAACGTCAACGGCTCGGGCATCTCGCTCGGCCATCCGATCGGCGCCACGGGAGGCCGCATCCTCGCCAATCTGACCCGCGAACTGGTGCGGCGCGGCGGGCGTTACGGGCTGGAAACGATGTGCATCGGCGGCGGCCAGGGGCTGGCGGCGGTGTTCGAGCGGGCCGCCTAGCGCCCCGTCCACACCGGCGGGCGCTTCTCGGCGAAGGCGCGCGGGCCTTCCTTGGCATCGTCACTGGCCATGATGACCTTCATCCGCTCCTTCGACAGGCGGCGCAGATCGGCGTCGCTGCGGTCGCCCGCCTGGCGGGCGATGCGCAGGCTTTCGGCCACCGACAGCGGCGCGTTGCCGACGATGCTGCGCGCCAGGCCCAGCGCCGCTTCCAGCAGCTGCGCCGCCGGGGCGATCCGGTTGACCATGCCGTAACTGGCGGCGAACTCCGCACCGAACGGCTCGCCGGTGGCGATCAGCTCCAGCGCGACATTGCGCGGCAGCACCCGCATCAGCCGCGAGGCGCCGCCGCCGTTGGCCATCAGCCCGCGTTTCACCTCGGGCAGGCCGAAGCGCGATTCCGGCGTGGCGACGATCATGTCGCAGGCGAGGCACAGCTCGGTGCCGCCGCCCAGCGCCGGTCCGTCGACCGCCGCGATCCAGGGCTTGTCGCGCGGCGCATCGACGAAGCCGGCGAAGCCCGCATCGCCCGGTCGCAGTTCGGCCACCCGCCCGGCAGCCACCACTTTCAGGTCCGCTCCGGCGCAAAACATGCCGGGCGTCGAGGACGTCAGAATCGCCGCGCGCAATGCCGGATCGGCTTCGATCCGCTCGACCGCTGCGTTCAGGGCGAGAGCGGTCTCAACATCGACCGCATTGCGCGCCTGCGGCCGGTTGAACCGGACGAGAGCGATGTGGTCCTCCACCACTTCGAACAGCAGCGGGCATTCGGACGTCGGTTCGGCCATGGCGGTTCTCAATCGGGGGTGTGAACAGGCAGCCCGAGCAGCGCGCGGCGGCGCAGCCACAGGCTGGGGCGATAGCGGTCGGAACCGGTGATCGCCTGCAATTGCCGCATGATCTCGTGGCACTGCGGCACCCCCAGCTGCTCTGCCCATTCGAGCGGCCCGAGCGGATAATTCTGCGCCAGCTTCATCGCGGTGTCGATGTCGGCAGGCGTGCCAACGCCGATCTGCGCCAGCTCGCAGCCGAGATTGGCGATCATGGCGAGAATGCGCTGGAGCACGAAGCCGGGGGAGTCGGCGATGACTTCGACCGCGAAATCGAGACCGCGCAGCCAGTCGGCGACTTCCTCGGCTTTGGCCCGTCCGCCAACTGCGGCCATCACCGTAAGATGCCGGCGATCCGCCCCGGTGAAATCCACCGCCACGGTGCGCCTGGGATCGAGGCCGAGCCGGTGGCAGGCCGTGGCGCAATCCTCGCCCAGCGGCGCGATCAGGGTGACATCCTCGCCGGTCTCGACATCGCCGAGCCTGGCCCAGTGCGGCGACATCTCGCCAAGCCGCGGCCGCAGCTTGCGCCCGCTCGGCGCGGGCGGTGCGGGTGCTGCAGGGGCGGTGCCGCCATAGTCGTGGAAGCCCTTGCCACTCTTGCGGCCATAGAGCCCGGCATCGGCCATCAGCGCGTGCAGCGTCGTCGTCTTGAGCCGGGGATCGTATTGATAGCCTTCGTGAATGAACGTGCTGACCGGGTAGTTCACGTCGATGCCGGTGAGGTCCATCAGTTCGAACGGCCCCATGCGGAAGCCGGCGCCCTCGCGCATGATCCGGTCGACGGCGGCGGGATCGGCGACGCCCTCCTGGACAATGGCCAGGCCCTCGGTGGTATAGGCGCGGCCCTGCAGATTGACGAGGAAGCCGGGGCCGTCCTTGACGCTGACCGGCACCTTGCCGAGCGCCTGCGACAGCGCCGTCGCCCGCGCCGCCGTCGCCGCGCTGGTGCCGGGCGCAGCGATCACCTCGACCAGTTTCATCAGCGGCACGGGATTGAAGAAATGCAGCCCGCAGACGCGGCCCTTATGCGCGCAGTTGCGGGCAATCGCGGCGATGGAGAGCGACGAGGTGTTGCTCGCCAGAATGGCGTCCGGCGAGACGATCGCCTCCAGCTCGGCGAACAGCGCCTGCTTGGGTTCCAGCCGCTCGATAATCGCCTCGATCACGACATCGGCAGGCGCGAAATCGGCTGAGGCTGGCGGCCAGCGTCAGCCGCGCGCGTGGCATCCTCCGCCGCGCCCTCGGCCAGCTGGCCCTTCTCGACCAGCCGCGCGATCCGGCCTTCAATGTCCTGCGCCGCCTTGGCCAACGCATCGGAACTGAGATCGAACAGAATGACCTTCAGCCCGGCGGTCAGCCCGATCTGCGCGATCCCCGCCCCCATCGGCCCCGCGCCGACCACGCCCAGCACCTGCACATCGCTCATAGCTTCAACCCCGCTTCGCGCAGCAGCGCCTTGGCGATGATCGTCTGCTGGATCTGGCTGGTGCCCTCGTAGATGCGCAGCACCCGGACATCGCGGTAGAACCGCTCGACCTTGTATTCGGCCATATAGCCCGCCCCGCCGTGGATCTGCACCGCCCTGTCGGCGACCCGCCCGACGGCTTCGGTGGTGAAATACTTCGTCGCCGAGACATCCGCCGAGACCTTCTCGCCGGCATCGAACCGCGCCGCGACATCCTTGACCATGGCCCATGAGGCGAAGGCGTCGGTGCGGCTGTCCGCCAGCAGGCCCTGCACCAGCTGGAACGTGCCGATCTGAGCGCCGAACTGCTTGCGCTCGGCGGCATAGCGCACCGACTCTTCGACCAGCCGGTGGCTCATTCCGGTCGCCAGCGCCGAGATGTGGATGCGCCCGCGATCGAGCACTTTCATCGCCGTCTTGAACCCGCTGCCCGGCACCCCGCCGATGATATTGGCGGCGGGGACCACGACATCGTCGAAATTGACATCGCAGGTGATCGTGCCGCGCTGGCCCATCTTCTTGTCGGGCTTGCCGAACGATATGCCCGGCGTATCCGCCGGAACGATGAAGGCGGAGATGCCTGCGGCCCCTTTCACATCGGCTTCGCTGCGCGCCATCACGGTGAAGAACCCGGCCCTGGTGGCGTTGGTGATATAGCGTTTGGCGCCGTTGAGCCGGTAGACCGCGCCGTCCTTCGTCGCGGTGGTGGTGACCGAAGCGGCGTCCGATCCCGCCCCCGGCTCGGTCAGCGCAAAGCTGGCGATCATTTCGCCGCTGGCGAGGCGCGGCAGCCATTCGGCCTTCTGCGCCTCGGTGCCGTCCATGACGATGCCCTGGCTGCCGATGCCCACCGTGGTGCCGAACACCGAGCGATAGGCCAGCGCCGTCCGCCCGAATTCGAAGATAACCTGCGCCTCTTCGCTGGCGGCAAGGCCGAGGCCGCCGAATTCTTCGGGCACCGTCAGCCCGAAAATGCCGAGACCGCGCATTTCCTCGATGATCTCGCCGGGCACAGCGTCTTCGTGTTCGACCCGGTCCTCGTTCGGGATCAGCCGCTCATCGACGAAGCGGCGAACCGTCTCGCGCAAAAGGGCAAAGGTTTCGCGGTCCATGGTCTATCCCGTATCGCGGCTGAAGACGAAGGCGGTGGCCTTGGTCAGGCCGTTGGAAATGGTGGCGATGGCGCGGCTCGCGCCGGGAACCTGGCGCTCGCCCGCGCGATCGGTGACTTGCAGCACGCACTCGATCATCTGGGTCATGCCGTGCAGCCGCCCCTCGCCCAGCGCGCCGCCGCCGGTGTTGATCGGCAGCTTGCCGCCCAGCGCGCCATGCCCGTCGCGCAGGAAGGCGAGGCCCTGCCCGCGCTCGACAATGCCCAGTCCCTCGAGCCAGAGATAGACGAACGGGCTGAACCCGTCATAGAGCTGGGCATTGTCGATGTCCGACGGCCCCAGCCCAGTGGCCTGCCACAGCCGCTGCGCCACCTGTTCGCAGCCGGTCCAGATATCCTCCAGCGTCATCGGCATGCCATAGGGCGCGGGATGGGTGCCCGCCGCAAAGCCGGTGAGCAGCGCGGGCTTGTGCCGCAGATCGCGGGCGCGCTCGGTCGAAGTCAGCACCATCGCCGCGCAGCCATCGACCGGAATATCGCAATCGAGGATCGACATCGGATCGGAAATCATCCGCGCGCCCAGATAGTCCGCCTCGGCAATCGGCTTGCCGCGCCAGTAGCCGTTGGGATTGAGCTGGGTATTGGCGCGGTTGTCGGCGATATAGCGCGCCATGTCGTCGCGGCTGTAGCCGAACAGTTCGAAATAGCGCCGCATCACTGTGGCGGGCCAGCTGGGCGGGCCGGAGAAGCCATAGGGGGCCAAGAACTGGTCCAGCCCGGAAGCATGGCTGCCCTCGAAATTGACATAGCTGCCCGGCGGCACATGCAGCGCGCGGTAGACCACGGCGTGGGTGCAGATGCCGCTGGCGATCGCCATTGCCGCTTCCATCACCGCCTGGGTGACCATGGCGTTGGTCGATCCGGTCCATGCGATGTGCGGGTGAATGCCGAGCAGCTCGCTGAGATACCACGGATTGACGACATCGATCCCCTCGACCGTGCCCTTGACCCCGCCATAGCGCGGCATGCCGGGCGAGGTGGCGATGCCGTCGAGGTCCTGGCGGGCCAGCCCCGCGTCGGCCAGCGCGGCATCGACCGCCTGCACCGCCAGCGCCGCCAGCGGCGTTTCCGAGCGGCGGGTGAGCGTGGAATAGCCGACCCCGGCGACGGCGATCCTGTTGGAGAAGGCCCACATCGCGTCAGCCCCTCGCCGGGCGGAATTGCGGCAGGGTGCAGTCGTCGCTCACCCTCTCGAACACCACCTCCAGCGGCATGCCGAGTTTCAGCTCATCCACCCGCGCCTCCAGGATGTTGGCGCCAAGCACCAGATGCGCCTGCTCGGCCAGTTCGACCACGCCGACAATCAGCGGCAGCATGTGGCGAAAGCCTGGCGCGGGGGCTTCCTGCAGCACGGTCCACGAGAACAGCGTGGCCTTGCCCGAGACCGTCTCATAGGCCAGATCGAAGCTGCCGCAGGAGGGGCAAGCCAGGCTTGGTGCGTGGTTCCAGCGGCGGCAGCGGGTGCAGCGCTGGATGTCCAGCCGGCCCGCCTTCGCCGCATCCCAGAAGGGCGCGCTGGCATCGTCCGCCAGCGGCAGGGGGCGCGGGGCCGTGGTTTCATCCGACTGTTTCATGCGCCACTCGATCTAACCGTTGACGCCGTCCGCCGCTAGCCATAATTTCACTCCAGTGCAATATTGATGGGACAGGAACGACCGTGCCAACCGCTGCTCACCCAATCCCCGATCACATTCCGCCGCATCTGGTCGGCAGCTTCAACCTCTATACCTCGCCCGGCATGGCGCCGACCCCGCTGGGCGATCCGCATGCCGCAGTCAGCGTGCTGCATGCCGGTCCGCCGATCTTCTATGCGCCGAACAACACCCGCAACGGCGAAGGCACCTGGATGGCGATCACCGCCGAACTGCAGCGCAAGGTGCTGCAGGACGGGGTGACCTTTTCCAGCAACCGGCGGCTGTTCGCCTCGGCGCTGGGCGAGGACTGGCCGCTGATCCCGCTGGAGATCGATCCGCCCGAGCATGGCGTGTGGCGCTCGCTGCTCAATCCGCTGCTCAGCCCCAAGCGGGTGATCGCGCTGGAGCCGGCGGTGCGCGCCCGCGCCAGCGAGCTGATCGAGGGGATCAAGGCGCGCGGCAACAGCTGCGACGTGATGGACGATTTCTGCTATCCCTTCGCGGTCAGCATCTTCCTGCAGTTTCTTGGCATCTCGACCGAAATGCTGCCGACCTTCGTCGAGCTGGGCGATGGACCAGATCCACGGCACCCCGGAAAAGCGCACCGCCGCGGCGCGCAACTTCATCGGCTATCTCGACGATCTGCAAGAACTGCGCCGCCGCGAGCCGACCGACGATTTCATGTCGTTCGTCACCCAGGCCGAAGTCGGCGGGCGCAAGATGACGCAGCATGAGGTCAAGGCGATGAGCATCCTGATCCTGGTCGCCGGGCTGGATACGGTTGCCGCCGCGCTCGGCTTCGATTTCTATCACCTCGCCCGCCAGCCGGACGAACAGGCGCTGCTGCGCGCGGAGCCCGAAGCGGATCGTGCTCGCGGCGGAGGAAATGCTGCGCGCCTTTTCGACGATCACGCCAACCCGCAAGGCAACCCGCGATGTCGAACTGGGCGGCGTTTTCATCAAGCAAGGCGATCTCGTCGCCTGCCCGTCGATGACCGTCAACCGCGACCCCGCCGAATTCGCCGACCCCGACCGCATCGACCTGACCCGCGAGGACAACCACCACGTCGCCTTCGGCTATGGCCCCCACCGCTGCCTCGGCAGCCACCTGGCGCGGCGCGAGATCGTCATCGGGCTGGAGGAATTCCTCGCGCGCATCGGCCCGTTCCGGATCAAGACGGGAACGACGCCGATCACTTTCGGCGGGTTCGTGTTCGGGGTCGAGGAGCTGGAGCTGGAATGGAGCCCAGGCTGAGCCGGATCCGGAACGGGGCGGCGGGAGGAGGCGCCGCCCCGCTGCGGATTCAGAACTTGAAGCGCACCCCCGCAGTGAAGGCGGTGCCGACCACGTCGTAGACGGCGATGTTGGTCGCCAGATTGACGCCCGGGGTGATGCCCGGGATCAGCGGCGCCTTGCGGTTGAACAGATTGTTGACCGTGCCGAACAGTTCGATATCGCCGCCGAATTGCTCAAGCTTGTAGCGGACATTGAGATCGGTATAGGCCACCGCGCCGACCTTGCCGCCGACGAAATTGGAGGTCGATGGCAGCGGATTGACCGCGTTGATATAACGGCCCATCGATCCGATGAGCTGCTCGGTCAGGGTGATGCCGAAGGGACCGTTCTGGTAATCGATCGACAGCGAGCCGCGCAGCCGCGGATAGGCGACCGGGTTCGAACCGACGACATTGCCGCCGGCCCACTGGATCACCGGCTGGCCGATGAACAGCTGGGTCTCGAACTTGTCGAGGTAGCTGGCATAGAGCCGCAGCGAGAGCGCGCCATTGTTGCCCAGCTTGGTGCGATAGCTCGCGTCGAAATCGATGCCGGACGTGTTGATGAACGAAATGTTCGCCTCGGTCAGGCGGATGCCGGTGGGCAGCGTCGTCGGCGAGGTCCGCGTGATCAGCAGGCACTCTGGCGAAGCAGCGCCGAACTGGAAGCAGTTGTTGACCGCCTGCTGGGCGGTCAGCCCGTTGATCGCCCCGGCCAGGCGGATGCGATAATAGTCGATCGACAGGCTGAAGCCCGGCATGAATCGCGGGGTGAGGACCCCGCCGAATGCTGAGCGTCTTGGCGATTTCTGGCTCCAGCGTGGGATTGCCGCCACGCAGCTGCGGCACATTGCCGCTGCACGCGGCATTGCCCGGCGTCGCGGCGAGGCAGGCCGGATCGTTGATGATGCTGATCGTCGCAGGAATCGCCGGCGAACAGCTCATACAGGTTGGGCGCGCGGATATCGCGCGAATAGACGCCGCGCAGCATGAAATCGTCCGACATCCGCCAGGTCGCGCCGACCTTCCAGGTGGTGACCGATCCCGAGACCGAATAGTCGGTCAGCCGCACCGCGCCGTTGAGGCTCAGGTCCTGAAAAAACGCCTGGTCGCTTGCAGCAGCGGCACCGCGACTTCGCCGAACACTTCCTTGACGTTGAGGCTGCCATTGGCGGTGCCGACATTGGTCAGCCAGTAGAACAGCGGGCGGTCGCGGCAAAGGTCGGCGAGCCTGGCACGCCGCGAACGGTGCCAAAGTAGGCGAGGCGCTCCGCCGCCGTATCGAGCAGCGAAGGATCGGCATTGGTCGTCAGCGCCAGCGACTGGCTGCGATATTCCGCGCCGACCACGATATCGACCGGACCAGCCGGCAGTTCGAACGGCGAGCCGCTGAGACGGTGGCGGTAACCGAATCGTATTTGGTCAGCGCGCGATAGCGCGAGGTGCCGGTGGCATAGGCATAACCGTCGGGCGTGGTCACCGAAGGATCGCCGCGCAGGATGTTGAGCGGCTTGCAACCGGCGAAAGCGGCGGCTGGTCGCGGCATTGGTCAGAACGTTGCAGGTCGGCGTGCCCCCGACCGATACAACGTCGAGCGCGGCGAAGGTTTTGAGCCAGTCATAGAGGCCCGACTGCGCCATCTGCATGGCGTGATTCGGAGTGGGTGTAATTGACATTGAGCCGACCAGCCGCCGCCCAGCTTGGCTTCGAGGCCCAGCGTGCCCATCCAGAAATCGGTGCGCTCGCGCACCCGGGTGCCCGGGCCGTTGGTGTTGTATTCGGCCACATTGATAAAGCCGCCTGCGGGCAGCGCCGCGTCGATCGCGGCGGGGATGATAGGGATTGCCCTTGAACAGCGTCGCCGCAGTCGGCGCGACCAGCGAGTTGGCCAGCGGACTGTAGTCCAGATTCTGCCGCGAAAAGACGCCCTGGATGATAGAAGTTGATGTCGGGCGCGACTTCGTAATCCATCCGGCCGAACAGCTGGTAGGTCTTGAACGGCTTGATCGTCGTCGCTCTTGGCTCGGAATTCGGTAGCCGTCGCCGCCGACCTGGATCACGCCAACGCCGGTCGCGGTGCCGTTGACGAAGGGGCGCGATGGTGCCATCGGCGTTGAACAGGTGGTTGAGGAAGGGGAAGGCCGCCCCGACCGACGAACCGGTGATCTTGCCGAATTCGGTCGCGGCATTGATCCGCACGTTGGCGGCGATCGAATAGGGATTGAGCGAGCCGCCGGCAGCGCAGGCATGCGGGATCGCTGGCCGGGTTGGGATTGGTGCAGGTGAGATTGCCGCAGAAATAGGCATAGCCGCCGGTGCCCAGTTCGCGCTGGTTACGCCGCATGCCCGAATTGCTGTAATGCTCGGCGCCGAAAGCAGCAAATGCCCCTTGTCCTCGGCGAAATCGAAGCCGCCGGCCAGGCCGAAGCGGTAATTGTCGTTATCGCCCTTGGCCGAAACGCCGTATTGCGCCTGGCCCTTGATGCCGGTGAACTTGCGGTCGAGCACGAAATTGACCACGCCTGCAACCGCATCCGAACCCCAGGCCGCCGAAGCGCCGCCGGTCACCGTATCGACGCGGCTGATCAGCATGTTGGGAATGACATTGGTATCGACCGTGCCGATATAGGTGGTCGCCGGAACCCTGAGACCATCGAACATCACCAGCGTGCGCAGCGGCCCTTTGGGATTTACCCCGGTGGTGCCAAGGCCGCGCAGGTTGAGGACATTGCCGTGGATCGGAATGTCGGCGAAATTGCTGGCGGAACGCGCCGGGCCGAACGAGTTCTGGAACTGCGGCAGCTTGTTGAGCGCGTCGGGAATGTTGGTCGGGGTCGATCGGATCAGTTCTTCGGTCGTCGCCACCGTCACCGGCGTCGGCGCCTCGTAACCGTCGCGCACGATACGGGTGCCGGTAACGACGATTCCGGTGCCAGCGGCCTCCTCTTCCGCAACCGCATCCTGCGCCCAGGCTGGAACGGCAAGCGTCAGGGCGCTGGTGGCGAGCAAAAGCGTGGTGGCACGAATACGCATAAACCGATCCTCCCGTCGAGGCTCCGCTAACGGTGTGCCGACCGGCCCCCCGTTTCTACCCTCGATTGCAACTTTGGTATCGCGGCGAATTCTGCTAGTCAATGCAAAATTAGGCTGCAGCCTTGCGTGCTGCGCAGGTTTTCCACCGCCTGAGGCCGTTGGGCAACACCGGCTTGCAAACCCCGGTCAGCGATTGAGCTCGACCATCCCGGCCTCGACCAGCCGGGGCAGCACCTGCTTCTCGAAGCGCAGCAAGCTGGCCCACGACAATTCGGGATCGAGCCCGCCGAGCAGCGCGTGGAAATTGATCCCGGTGTTGGCGGGCTGGGTCTTCAGCCAGTCGAAGCACTGGTCCGGGGTCACCACCTGGATGTTGGGCATGGCCTTCAATGCCTCGACCGAATCCGCCGCCTTGTAGAGCGTATCGCCGCTGCCGCGCTCGGTCGCCCATTCGGCGTAGAGATTGGTCGCATAGGCGACATGCGGGGCGACGCGCGGCCAGTCGCGATCGGGATCGTCGCTGATGTAGAGGAAGCTCGCGCCGCTCCTGACCAAAGGCTCGGGCGGCGGGAAGCCCTGCGCGGCGCGCTCCGCAGCATAGACATCGAACAGCCCGGGGTGGCCGGGGAAATATTGATAGCCGCCGCGCGCCGCGCGCAAGCGCCGATTTCTCAGTCGAACCGCCCATGTATATCTTCGGCCCGCCCGGCTGCACCGGCCTGGGCGTGACCCGCACAGTGCGGCCTTCGAACTCGAACGGCTCGCCGGTCCAGGCCTGTCTGAACACGCCGAGCGCGCGGGTTTGCAGCGCCAGCTTCCTGGTCGCATCCTTGCCGAACATTTCGAACTCGTGCGGGCGGTAGCCCATGCCGACGGTCAGCCAGATGCGCCCGTTCGAGATATTGTCGAGCACCGCCAGGTCCTCGGCCAGCCGCAGCGGATCGTGCAGCGTCACCACCAGCGCCGAGAGGTGGACGTTGATCCGCTCCGTCGCCCCGAAGATCGAGGCCGCCTGCACCATCGGCGAGGGGCAATAACCATCTTCGGCCCCGTGATGCTCGGCGAGGAACACCTGGGTGAAGCCGAGCTTGTCGGCCCAGGCCGCCTGCTCGATCGCGGTGCGGTACATCGCCGGATGCGGCGCGCCCCAGGCGGGGCTGTTCATGTCGTAGCGCAGGTTGAGTTGCATCGGGCACTTATCCTTCAGGCATTGACCTTGCTGTCGATGCGGCTGGTCGCATCGGCGGACTGGATCGCGATCCTGCGGTCGATCAGGTGCGGCGATCTCGGCATCGGCAAAGCCGGCCTCCAGCAGGATCTCGACGGTATGCTCGCCAAGCCGCGGCGCGTCGCCAACGGCCAGCCCCGGCGTGCGGCTCAACCGGTTGAACAGGCCGAATTCGCGGACGTGGCCGTACATCGAAGCGAAGTTCTCGACGACGCGGTTGCTCTCCAGCATCCAGTCGAACCACAGCGCCTCATCGACCCACGGGCCTTCGCAGACGATCTCCGCCGGTGCCCCGGCGCCATCCAGCGCGGCGAAGGCCTGCTCCGAAGTTTGCGCGGCGAACCAGGGATCGAGCAGCGCTTTCAGCACCGCATCGTTGGCCGAGCGATCGCGCGGGGTGGCGAAGCGCGGGTCCTGCGGCAGCCCGATTGCCTGCGCCAGCGCGGCAAAGCGGGCATCCTCGCGGCAGCAGATGCAGACCCAGCCGTCGCTGCGTCTGGTAGATCCGGTCGAGCGCGTTGAAGCCCTGCTGCTGCTGGTCGAGCCGCAGTCCGTAAACCGGCTTCATCTCGCTATCGAGGAAATGCTCCGAGGTGGTCCACAGGCTCGAATGCAGCTGCGGGCATTCGACATACTGCCCGCCCGCTCCTTGATCCCGCGCCTCCAGCCCCATCATCGCCATCACCGCCGCGACAAAACCGTTGTTGTAGTCCTCGTTGCCGAAGGCCGAGCGGTTGGGATCGTTGCCCTCTCCGCCGACCTCGCAGAGCAGCCCGGTCCAGCCCGAAATCAGCGGGGCGAAGGCCTTGAGCAGCGACTTCGGCCCGGCGGAACCGTAGCCCGGCAAGTAGAGATAGACGAGATCGGGCTTGACCGCCTTCAGCGCCTCGTAGCCGATGCCCAGCTTGTCGGCCTTGCCGGGGCGCAGATTGTGGGTGACGACATCGGCGCTGGCGACCAGCCGCTTCGCCGCCGCCAGCCCCTCGGGGGTCTTGAGGTCGAGGACGATGTCGCGCTTGCCGCGGTTGGAGGCGTCGAACACGTCGGGCAGCGGGCGCATCTGGTCGCCCGCCGGGGTCTCGACCTTGATGACGTCGGCGCCGAGGTCGCTGAGCAGCCGACCGCCGAAGCCGACCGCGAAGAAGGAGGAGAAATCGACCACCCGCGTGCCTTCGAGCGGTCGCGAAATCGACCGGACGGCCGGTTTCGGCATTGCGCACGGGCGCAGCAAGCATGGCCTCAAGCGCGCCATTGTCAGCCCCGACCGCCGGTGCGGGCGCTGGCATCGGCGCAGGGAGTTGCGGCAAAGCGGCCGGCAGGCGCGGCCTGATGGATCGTCCCGAAATCGGCATCGGGCAGGGCAATCCGCATGCCGGCGAACTCGACCTGTTCGTCGAGCAGGATTTCCGCCGGCTCCAGCACCGGCAGCGCGGCGACATCGGCGGCGTGGAACAGCGCAATCCATTCGTCGCGCGGTTTTTGCCTTGAAAGCGCCGAAAATCTCCTCGCGGGCGATCTTGTACTCATCGTCGCTCAGCGGCACCGCCATCTCGAGGCCCTTGACCGCCTGGATGCGGTCGCCGAAGCCGAGGATGTCGAAGGCCGGCTTGAAGCCGCCCGAGCCGGTGTGGATTTGCAGGTACTTGCCGTCGCCGCACTGGAACATGCCGGTCACCAGCCGGACATTGCCGAACCGGTCGACCGCGCCGCTGTCGCCCTTCTTGATGTAGGAGATGCCGTCTTCCTGCCACCAGTGGTTCATCGGGCTCTGCGCGAGGAAGGCGTCGAGCAGCGAGGCCTCGGCGCCCTGCCCCACGCCCAGGACACGCCGCGCGCGGATCGCGGCGAGCGCGTTCATCACCGTCAGGAAGGCCTGCCCGTAATGCAGCGCCGGATGGCCGAGATACATCGGCCCGGCGCGGTGCGAACTGCCCTTGTCGACCATCGTGCCCAGCTTCGCCGCCGCCAGCGATTCGCCGTAGGGCCGGTCCGAGAACGGCGTGTCCCGCCCGTAGGCGGTCAGCGCGCAGGAGACGAGCGCCGGGAAATCGCGCGCCAGCGCGGCCTCGTCGAGGCCCAGCCGCGCGGCCTCGGCATCGCTCAGCGAATGGATGAAGATGTCGGCAGTCGCGAGCAGCCCGCGCAGAGTTCGCAGTCTCGGCGGCGATGTCGAGCTCGACGCTGCGCTTGCCCCGGTCCCAGCCCTTGCGGGTGAGATCGTGCGCGAAGCAGCTGCCGCCTTTCGGCTCGACCTTGATCACCTCGGCCCCGTGATCGGCCAGCAGCATGCCGGCGATCGCGCCGGGCATCGCCGTCGCGGCCTCGATCACGCGCAAATGGTGAAGCGGTCCCGCCACGTGTCTCTCCTTAAGTCCCGGCCTGCGCCTCGGTCACAGCCTTGTGCAGCCTCGGCAGCGCAATCCGCATCGCCGCCAGCGCCAGCGCCGCGCCGCCGATCACCACCACCGCCAGCGACATGCCGACCTGCGCCTCGTCGCCGAACACCTTGTCGGTCAGCACGCCGACCAGCGCCGGGCCGCCGCCGAAGCCGACGATGTTGAACACGAACATCAGCATGCCGAGCAATTGCCCGCGCAGATGGCTGGGCGCGAGCAGCGACAATGATCGCCGAGCCATAGACGATGAACGGCACGGTGATGATCTGGATCAGCGCATAGCAGGCGAGGAAGACATAGGGATTGGTCGCGAAGAAGGCATAGAGGATCGCCGGCGACAGCGCCGACGATCGTCCAGACGTAAAACCGCAGATGCGCATCCTTGATCCCGCGCGAGAACAGCCAGTCGACGCGTCCGCCCGCAGACGATCAGCGCCAGCGCGCCGAGGATGTTCATCATGCTCAGCGCCACGCCATAGCGCGCCGGCTGCCAGCCGAAATGCCGGTCCATATAGCTCGGCACCCACGCTGTCAGCGAATAGCCGACCATGGCGAGGCAGGTGAAGGCGAAGGCGATCAGGCCGCAGAGCACGCCGTGGCGGCGCAGGAACGCCCGCACTTCGCCTCTCGCCGGCTCGGCCCCGGCGGCGCGCTTGCGGCCCGGCTCGGGAAAGCTGAAGGCGAGGAACGCCAGCGCCAGTCCGGGCAGGCCGACCAGCGCGAAGGTGATCTGCCAGGCGCTCGCCGGGCCATGCAGCGGCCAGTCGATATGGGTCAGCGTCGCGGCGAAGGCCAGCGCCAGTCCGCCCAGCCCGAAGGACACCGCCGAGCCGGTCTTGCCCGCCGACTGGAACACCGAGGTGGCGACCGTCACCTTGCTGCTGCGGGAAGGCATCGCCGATCAGCGAATAGGCCGCCGGCAGCAGCGCCGCCTCGCCGATGCCGACGACAACGCGGCAGGCCAGCAGTCCGGCGAAGCTGGTGGCGAAGCCGCAGGCCACGGTCGCCAGCGCCCAGACCAGCACCCCGCAGAAGATCACCAGCCGCCGCGAAAACCGGTCCGCCGCCCAGCCCAGCGGCACGCCGAACACGGCATAGGCAATCGCGAAGCTCGGCCCCAGGATCAGGCTCATCTGGGTGTCGCTGAGGCCCATGTCGGCCTTGATCGGCGTGACCAGCATGCTCACCGCCAGCCGGTCGAGCCAGGAGAAGACATAGATCGCAAACAGCGCCGCGACCATCCGCCAGGCGGGGGCGAGGCTGGGGGGCGGGGTCGAGTTCATGACCTCCTCCCCAAGCGTCGCCCTTCTGGGGAGAGGATACGTCCGCAGGACGGTGGGAGGGCGTGATCTGGCGCCAGCGAAGCGACCATAGCGCGGAACGGCGCAGGCTCTCCACCCCTCCCCCGTCCCCTGCGGGGCAGGGTCGCTTCCTCCATCGCCGCGAGGGGAGGATTTGCAATGCCTCAACTTCACCCGTCCCCGGCCTGCTGCTTGTTGGCGCCGGCCATTTCCTTGGCCCCCATGCCCGCGGTCAGGCTGCCCTGGGTCAGCTGGTTATGCGCATGGGCGAGGTGGTGCATGTGGAACACCCCGTCCATCACCGTGCGCTTGCCGCGCGAATCCTCGACCAGGTTCATCGCCTGCTTGGTCAGCGCCAGGCCGAAGCGCGGGCGCTCGGCGATCTCGGCGGCGATCCTGGCCACTTCCTCGCGCAGGGTCTCGCGCGGGAACAGGCGGTTGACCATGCCGAAGTGATAGGCGCGGCTCGCCGGCATGCGCTCGCCCAGCATCAGGAATTCGCGGGCGATGCGCGGCGGCAGCTCGAAGCCGTGGGCGAAATATTCGACGCCGGGCACGCCCATGCGCACCACCGGGTCCTGGAAATAGGCGTCTTCCGATGGCGACGATCATGTCGCAGACCCAGGCCAGCATCAGCCCGCCGGCGATGCAGGCGCCCTGCACCATGGCGATCATCGGCTTGGGGATTTCCTGCCAGCGGCGGCAAAAGCCGAGATAGACGTCCTGCTCCAGCGCATATTGCGCTTCCGCGCCTTCCAGCTCGCGGTGATCGTACCACAGCAGCTTGCGCTCGCGCGGCAGGTCGCGGTCGCGGTCCGGCGTGCCGAGATCGTGGCCGGAGGAGAAATGCTTGCCGTTGCCGCCCAGCACGATGACCTTGACCGCCTCGTCCTCGACCGCCCTGCGGAACAGATCGTCGAGCTGGTTCAGCAGGCGATAGTTCTGGGTGTTGGCATATTCGGGCCGGTCGAGCATCACCCAGGCGACGCCGTCGCGGACTTCGTAGCTGACGAAGCTCTTCGCCTCGGCCGAATCGCCTGCATCCTGCGCCATGTTTCAGAGCCTCACACCATGCCCGGCGCCGTCCGGACCGGACGCCATCATTACACTCAGTTGCAATATTGCACAATGGCCGAAGCCGCGCCAAATTGCCGAATCCTACTCCCAAGTGCAAATTTGAATTGACAGCCGATAGGCCTCGCAGTAACAAGCCGAGGATGCTGGACTGCGCCGGGAAGGCCGGTTTGCCCTCGCCTGCCGGAGTCACCGTGAACGATCCCGCCGCCCTTTCCGCCGAGCACTTTCGCGCCGAAGCGCGCGACTGGCTGGCGGCGAATTTCCCGCCAGGCCTGCGCGGCTGCCGCCCGCCGACCAACGGCCACGAAGAACCGGCGGGGCCGCTCGAAGACCTTGCCGTGTGGAAGCGGCGCGTTCGCCGACACCGGCTGGGGCGCGCCGGGCTGGCCGCGCCGCTATGGCGGCGGCGGGCTGAACCAGCGCGCAGGCCGATATGCTGGCCGAGGAACTGGCCGCCGCCGGCGCCTTCTATCCGATTGCCGGGCTGGGGCTGATGATGCTGGGCCCGACCCTGCTCGAATTCGGCAGCGAGGAGCAGAAGCTGCGCCATCTGCCCGCCGATCGCGCGCGGCGAGCTGCTATGGTGCCAGGGCTTTTCCGAGCCGGGCGCGGGTTCCGACCTCGCCTCGCTGCGCACGCGCTGCGAAGACATGGAACGATCACTGGCTGGTCAACGGCCAGAAAATCTGGACCTCCTATGCGCATCACTCCGACTGGTGCTTCTGCCTGGCCCGCACCAGCACCGAGAAGCAAGCAGGGCGGCATCAGCTTCCTGCTGATCGACATGAAGACGCCCGGGGTCGAAGTCGCGGCCGATCACGCTGATCAACGGCGGCTCGCATTTCTGCGAGACCTTCTTCACCGATGTCGAAAGTGCCCAAGGAAAACCTGGTCGGCGAGGTCAACGGCGGCTGGACGGTGGCCAAGCGGCTGCTCCAGTTCGAGCGCAACGGCCTTTCCGCGCTGCGCGGCTCCGATACCGGACCGGGTCGACCTGCCCGATCTTGCGCGGCGCTATTGCGGCACCGATGACACGGGCAGGATCGCCGATGCCGATCTGCGGTTGCGGCTGGCCGATCATCTGATGGGCGACCATGCCTATCGCCTGACGCTGGAGCGCCGCGCGCGCGAAGCTGGAGGCGGGGCTGAAGCCATCGACGCCGGTCTCGGTGCTCAAGAACATCGGCGCGAGTGTCGGCCAGCGGCGCGGCGAGCTGGCAGTGGAAATGCTCGGCAATGCCGGCCTCGGCTGGGCCATGCCGCGAATGCGCCGAGCCAGAGGTTATAGCGACGAGGAGCTGGAACTCACCAGCCTGTGGCTGCTTCTCCAAATGCTACTCGATCTATGGCGGCAGCCACGAGGTGCAGAACAACATCACCGCGCTGCGCGAACTGGACTTGCCCGCGGCATGACCATCTGACGCGCCCGTCACCCAGCGAAGAGCAGGCATGCTGCGCGATGCCGCGGCCGGCTGGGTGCGCGAACGCGCGCCGGTTGCGGCGCTGCGCGAGCTGCGCAGCAGAGCATCTCGGCCTCGGCTTCGATCCCGGCGCTCTACCGCGAGATGGCGGAGATGGGCTGGACCGGGATGGTCGTGCCCGAGGCGGATGGCGGTTTCGGCTTCGGCCATGCCAGCATGGGCCTGCTCGCCGAAGAGCTGGGCCGCACCCTTGCCGCATCGCCGCTGATCTATTCGGCGGTGGTCGGTGGCCGGGGCGCTGGTGCTGGGCGGAAGCGCGGCGCAGAAGGCGGCAGTGGCTGCCGCGCCTGATTTCGGGCGAAATCGCACGCCGCGCTGGCGCTCGACGAAGGCGCGCGGCACGATCCCGCTGCGGCTGCGCTATCTGCCCGCGCGCGAGGGCGGCGGCTGGGTGCTGGATGGGCACCAAGCGTCCGGTGCTCGACGGCATGGGCGCGGCGCTGCTGCTGGTGGCGGCGCGGACTTCGGGCGACCGGGCGATCCGCAGGCATCACCCTGTTCCTCTGCCCCGGCGAGGCGGCCGGGCTGACGCCTGACCCCGCTCAGCCAGATCGATTCGCGCGGCGCCGCCGTGGTCGCAATTCGCCGGCTGCCGGCTCGACGCTGCGGCGGTGCTGGGCGAAGTCGACCAGGGCCTGCCGCTGCTCGAACAGGCTGCTCGACCGCGGCCGCGCGGTGCTCGCCGCCGAAATGCTCGGCAGCGCGCAGCAGGCGTTCGAGACCACGATCGAATACCTCAAGACCCGCGTCCAGTTCGACAAGCCGATCGGCTCGTTCCAGGCGCTGCAGCACCGCGCCGCCGACATGCTCGGCGAGCTGGAGCTGACCCGCTCGGCGGTGCAGGCGGCGCTGGCGGCGATTGACGCGGACGATGCCGATGCGCCCCGCCTCGCCTCGCTGGCCAAGGCGCTGGCGGGCACGGACCTTCCGCAAGGTGGCGCAGGAAATGGTGCAGATGCACGGCGGCATCGGCATGACCGACGAGCACGACGCCGGGCTCTATCTCAAGCGCGCGCAGGCGGCCGACATGATGCTGCGGCAACTGTCGCCTTCCACCGCGAGCGCTACGCGCGGCTTTCGGGCATCTGATCCGCATTCCTGCATCTGCAGTGCATTTTCCAGCCTTGGCGCTGCCGCGCATCCGTGACATTTTGCCGGCGATGCTCGAAGACAGCCCTGACCGCCGATATCTACCGAAACCAGATCGCGCGCCGCCGGCTATGCCAGCCCTTCGATCATCGCCCGCCGCCACCGCATCCTCGACGAGACCCGCCGGATGATCGGCGAGGTCGGCATCGCCAATCTCAGCATGGACGATGTCGCCCGCCGCGCCAATGTCGCCAAGCGCACGCTCTACAACGCCTTCCAGAGCAAGGAGCATCTCGTTGCCTCGGCGATCAGCAAGTACTTCGAGGATTACGCCAGCAAGATCGACTATTCGACCCAGGACGCCACGCTGGAATGGATGATCGAGCGGCTGGTCATCGTCGCCCGCCGCAATCTGTCGATCCGCAACTACACCCGCGCGCTGATGAACATCTATCACTCGTCGGATGTCGATCCGGAAATCCGCCAGGCGATCCACGATATCGCCGCCAAGAGCCACGAGCCGTGGATCCTCGAACTCGACCGCAAGCGCCAGTTGCAGCCCTGGATCGACGCCGAAGACCTGATCGCCAATCTGGTGCGCTACCGCTACGCCACTGCCCATGCCTGGGCCGAGGGGCTGATCCCGGAAGACCAGCTGGTGATCGAGCTGCTGCGCGGCTTCTTCACCTTCATGGCCGGCGCGACCACTGGCACGGCGCGCAAGCAGATCGTCGAGGTGCTGACCAATCTGGAGGATCATCCGCTGATGCGCGAGGGGGCGGGAACTAACGCCGTCCTGATCCACACCCCCTTGGTCTGCAGATAGCTCTCGATGTGCTCGTCGCCGCCCTCGCGGCCATAGCCGCTCATCTTGTAGCCGCCGAACGGCACCGCCGGGTCCATCGCGCCGTAGTGGTTGACCCAGACCGTGCCCGCCTTGATGCGCTTCACCGCCTGATGCGCGCGGGTGATGTCGCGGGTCCAGACGGCGGCGGCGAGGCCGAACTCGGTATCGTTGGCGCGGGCGATGACTTCGTCGAAGCTGTCGAACGGCAGCACGCAGGCGACCGGGCCGAAGATTTCCTCGCGGGCGACCCGCATGTCGTCGCGCGCCTGCGCCGAAGATCGTCGGCGGAACGTAGAAGCCGCTCTCGAACCCGCCGCTCTGCAAGGGCGCGCCGCCCAGCGCGACTTGCACACCTTCCTGCGGGCCGAGATCGAGATAGGAGCACACCCGGTCGAACTGGCCGCGCGCAGACGATCGGGCCGATCTGCGCCGCCGGATCGAGCGTGTGGCCGATCTTCAGCCCCTTGCCGAATTCCACCAGCCGCGCGACGAATTCATCGTGGATCGCCCGCTCGACGAAAATCCGCGAACCGGCGCTGCACACCTGGCCGCTGTTGTTGAAGATCGCCATGCCCGCCGCTGGCACCGCCAGATCGAGGTCGGCGTCGGCGAAGACGATGTTGGGCGATTTGCCGCCCAGCTCCATCGTCACCCGCTTGACCGTTCCCGCCGAGGCCCGGATGATGTTCTGCCCGGTGCCGCAAGAGCCGGTGAAGGTGATCTTGTCGACATCCGGATGATCGACCAGCGCCGCTCCCGCCGCGCCGTGGCCGGTGACGACATTGACCACGCCGGGCGGGATCCCCGCCTCCAGGCACAGCTCGCCGAACCGCAGCGGGGTCAGCGCACCCTTCTCCGATCGGCTTGAGCACCACCGTGCAGCCCGCCGCCAGCGCGGGCGCGCATTTCCACGCGGCGCAGAAGATCGGCCCGTTCCACGGGATGATCGCGCCGACCACGCCCGACCGGCTCGCGCAGGGTGTAGGACACCAGCTCGACCGCCGCCGAATTGCCCATGGTCTGCCCGTGGATCGCGGTGGCGAGCCCGGCGTAATGGCGGAGCGCGCGCACGATCATGCTCTTGAAGAACAGCGAGGGCGTGATCGGGCGGCCCATTTCGAGCGTATCGACCAGCGCGATATCGTCGAACTCGGCCTCGATCAGATCGGCGAGCTTGAGCAGCACCGCCTGCCGTTCGGAGGGCTTGAACTTGCTCCACGGCCCCTCGAAAGCGGCGCGGGCGCTTTTCACCGCGCGATCGATGTCGGCCGCGTTGCCCTCGGCGATCTGCGCGATCACCGCGCCGGTGCAGGGATCGACGCATCGAACCAGGTGCCGCCCGAAGGCTCGACCAGCTCGCCGCCGATCAGATGCAGCGACTTGGCGCGATAGGCCGCAGGCAGCGCCGGCTGCGCGATTTTGGCGAAGGCGCTTCATGCGGAACCTCCGGAACCGGCGACCAGCCGCCGCATGTCGGCGCGGCCCTGCGCGAAGAAGATCGCGGCGATCGTCAGCACGCTGACCACCAGCAGGATCAGCGAGGTGCCGATCTGCTTCGGATCGCCCAGCACCTTGTCGGTGAACAGCCCGACCAGCAGATTGCCCAGCACCATGCCGATCAGGCCGGTCACCAGCACGAAGATCGCCGAGACGCGCCCGCGCAGTTCGGGCGGAGTGACCACCTGCGCCGCCGCCGGTCCGATCGACGAGGTCGAGAGGATGAACAGCATGTAGATGCCGAACAGCACCACCGTCAGCGTCGGGCTGGCGACCAGATAGGCGGCCATGGCGAAAGGCGCGGCGATCAGCAGGGTGATCAGGCACCACAGCAGATGCGCATCGCTGCGCCCGCGCGCATAGAGCCGATCGACCACCCAGCCGTGCAGCGGCAGGCTGAGCGCCGGCAGCATCTGGGCGATGCCCATGGCGACGCCGATCTGCGCCGGGCGTCCAGCCATGCACCCGGGTAAGATAGCTCGGGCTCCACAGCTGCAGGCCGATGGTCACCGCATAGACGAAGCCGATGCCCAGAATGATCCCGGCAAAGCAGCGCGGGTGGGCCATGATGAAGCGCATCGCCTCGCCATAGCCGCCGCCCGCCTGCTTGCCCGCCGAGGGTTTCTGCCGCTTGGGCTCGGGAAACAGGAACACCAGCAGCGCGGTGAGGATGCCGGGCACGCCGGTGATGATGAAGGCCTGCTGCCACGGCTTGAAACCGCCCATCCCCGGCCAGTGGGCGATCGCGCCGTCGAGCACCAGCGCCGACCAGCGGCCCGCCGAGCAGGAACACGATCCCCGCCCCCATCACCCCGCCCATCACGAAGATCGACATGGCGAAGGAGACCCGCTCGGGCGGGAAGCTGTCGCCGATGATCGAATAGGCGCCGGTGGTGTAGCCGGACTCCCCCGCGCCGACCAGCGAACGGCCCAGCGCCAGCATGGCGAAGCTCGCCGCCAGCCCGCAGGCCGCCGCGCCGCTGCTCCACACGACGATGCAGCCGAACAGCACCCAGCGGCGGCTGGAGCGGTCGAGCAGCAGACCCACAGGGATCGCGCAGATCGCATAGAGCACGGCGAAGGCCGGGCCTTGCAGCAGGCTGATCTGCAAGTCGCTGAGGCCGAGGTCGGCCTTGATCGGCTCGACCATCAGCGCCATCAGATAGCGGTCCGCCAGGCTGCGGATATAGAGCAGGAACAGGATCGCGACGGTCAGCCAGGCGATGGTGCTTTTCGGCCAGAGCCGCGCGGCGGGGGTGTCGGTCATCTCCATCAGTTCTGCTTCCCCTTGGCCCAATCCGCATCGAACTTCGGCCGCTCCAGCGCAAACTGGTCGCTGGTGCGCGCATACCAGCCGCTGCCATGCGTGCGCCCGATCAGCTTCATGCCCGGCGTATCGAGATAGAGCTTTTCCGGATTGGCTGATGAATTCGTCGGCGATATGCGCGACCAGAATCTCGCCGATCACCACGTTCTGCAGCCCGATGTCGAGCATCTCCAGCTTGCGGCATTCGAAGCTGACCGGGCTGGAGGCGATGCGCGGCGGGGCCACGGCCGTTGATGGCAATGTGGCGATCCCGGCATAGTCGATCTCGCTGACATCGCGCGGGGCATCGACGCTGGACAGGTTCATCGTCTCGGCATCCGCCTCGCAGACGAGATTGACGGTGAACTCGCCGTTGGCGGCGATGTTGGTGGCGGTGTCCTTCAACTGCCGGGTCTGCATATCCTTGAGCAGGCCCAGCACCACCAGCGGCGGCTCGACCCCGACGCAGTTGAAGAAGCTGTAAGGCGCGGCGTTGATCATGCCATTTGCCCCCAGCGTCGTCACCCAGGCGATCGGGCGCGGGGTGATCGTCGAATTGACGATCTTGTAGCGCGCGCCCAGTCCCAGTTCGCGCATGTCGAACTGCATCGCGCCTCAACCCTGCTGCTTGCGCGCGGCGGAACGGGCGATGAAGGCGGCGCGGGCATTAGCCAACTCCTCGCCCGATTGCAGCTGGTGGCAATAGGCCAGTTCGAGCGCATGGCAGGCGGCGAGCGAGCCTTCCTCGGAATTCTGGATCATCCGCTTGGTAAGCTCGGTCGCCTGGCGATTGCCCTCGCCCATGCCGCGCGCGAATTCGAGCGCTGCCGCCAGCGCCTGTCCGTCGGGCACCACCCGGCTCGCCAGCCCCAGTTCCAGCGCTTCTCCGGCGCCGACCGTGCGCCCCGAATAGATCATCTCGGAGGCGCGGCGACGGCCGAGCTGGCGAGTGAGGAACCAGGCCACCCCGCCATCGGGGGTCAGCCCCATCTTGAGGAACGGCGCGCCGAAGCCCGCCCCCTCGCCCGCAATCAGCACGTCGCAGGCCAAGGCGATGCCCCAGCCGACGCCGTATGCCCCGCCCTCGACCGCGGCAATCACTGGCACCGGCAGCCCCGCCAGCCGGGCCAGCACGCGCTGGCCGATCTCCAGCCGCTTGGCCAGCTTGAGCGCGCCCTCGCCGCGTGCCGGCGGCACTTTGACATCGCCGCCGCTGCTGAAATAATTCTCCGCGCCCTGGACGATCAGCGCGCGCGGCGGCGAGCCAGCCTCAATCTCGGTCAACAGCGCGCCCAGCGCCTCCCACATCGCGAAGGAGACGGTGTTGCGCGCCTTGGGCCGATTGAGCGTGGCGATGACAATGTCATCGTCGGTGCGCTCGACCAGCAGGTCGGATGCTGCGCCCGTCATTTCTTCGGCATCGTGTCGCGCGCGCGCTGGCGGATGTAGTGCCACAGGCCTTCGACCTCGGCGTCGGTGAGATGGGCGAACTTGCCCATGCCGCGCTCCATCGCCGCGCCCTCGCGCAGCACCGCGTTGAAGCCATCGGCATCGAGCGCAATCGGCGACTTGCGCAGATCGGGTGCGGCCCCGCCCGCCGTCATCCCGGCGCCGTGGCAGATGAAGCAGGTCGAATTGTAGGTCGCCAGGCCCAGCGCCGACTTGGCCGGATCGATCGCGAACGCGGGATCGTCCAGCACTGGTTCCGCCACCCGCTCGAATTTGGGCAAACGCCGGTTGCCGCCCAGCGCAAAAGTCAGCACCCGGCGTTTCTGCTGGCGGTAATCCCAGTTGGGCTGATTGGCGACGCTGGAGCGATAGGAGGCGATCACCGTGACATATTGCCGCCCGCCAACCGAATAGCTGATCGGCGCGGAAAGGATGCCGTTCTGCGCGTCGAAGCTCCACAGCTTCTCGCCCTTGCCGGCGGAATAGGCCCCGAAATCGCCGGTGTTGAGCCCCTGGAACACCAGATTTCCGCCGGTCGCCAGCACCCCGCCGTTGAAGGTGTTGGGCTGCGGGATGCGCCAGGCCTCCTTCTGCTTCGCCGGATCCCAGGCGAGCAGGAAGCTCTTGATCGGCGGCGGTGCGGGCAGGCTGGCCGGCACCGCGCCGAGGCCGGTGTTGACCCACATGCCGTCGCGCACCTTCCAGTCCTTCAGATTGGCCGGATCGAGGTGATACCGCCCCGCCTCCATCACCGGAATATAGGTCAGCCCGGTCTGCGGGCTATGCGCCATCGCCTGCACCCCGTGCGCGCCATTGGGGAAAGGATAGAGCAGGAACGGCTTGCCATCGGGATAGAGCGCCTCGGGATTGATCACCGGACGGCCGGTGGCCATGTCGATCCTGTCGGCCCAGTTGACCGGACCGAACTTCTCGGCGGAGAGCAGCTTGCCGGTCTCGCGGTCGATCACATAGTAGAAGCCGTTCTTCGGCGCGTGCAGCAGCACGGGGCGCTTCCTGCCGTCCACCACCATGTCGGTCAGCGCGATGTCCATGGCATTGTTGAAATCCCAGGTGAGCCCGGGATTGGTCTGGTAATGCCAGACATATTTGCCGGTCTTCGCGTCGAGCGCGACCACCGAGGCGAGGTAGAGATTGTCGCCGCCACCGGGGCTGCGGATCTTCTGGTTCCACGGGAAGCCGTTGCCGGTGCCGAGATAGATGCGGTCGTATTTCGCATCGTAGGTCATCGCATGATAGACCGCGCCGCCGCCGCCGAACTTCCACCATTCGCCGGTCCAGCTGCTGGCTGCGGCCCTGGTGGTCTCGTCGGTATCGACTGCCGGATTGCCCGGCACGACATACCAGCGCCATACGCGCTTGCCGGTCTTGAGGTCGTAGCCCGTCACGTAGCCGCGCGTCACCGAATAGTCCGAACCGCCGAAGCCGATGACGACAACCCCGCCCGCGACGAACGGCGGGCCGGTGATATAGGCGCCCTTCGAGCCTTCCTCGTCGAGCGTCTGCACGCTCCACGCCAGCCTGCCGGTGCGGGCGTTCACCGCCAGCAGCCGCCCGTCGCGGGTGGCGGCGATCACCTTGCCGTCGCGGAAGGCGATACCGCGAATGCCCCAGCCCGCGCGCATCCGCCATTGCGACTCGGGCGCTTCGGCGACCTTGGGATCGTATTGCCACAGCAGCCGCCCAGTCCGCGCATCGAGCGCGTGGACGACGCTGTGCCCTGCTGCGAAATAGACCGTGCCGCCAACCTGAAGCGGCTGGGTGTAGGCATCGAAGCTATCGATATCGTAGGACCAGGCGAGGCCGAGCCGGGCGACATTGGCGGCGTTGATTTCGCTCAGCGGGCTGTAGTGCAGGCCATCGTCGGCGCCGCCGAAGCTGTACCAGTCGCGGCCGTCTTGCGGAGCCGCAGCCTGCGGCGGCGAGGCCCCCGCCAGCAGCACAGCCGATGCCATCGCCATCGCCGTGCGCGCAATCCAACTGGCCATCCCGCGAGCTCCCGAATAGTCTTGCGACGCGCGCCGCTATCCAGCGCATAAATGCACGATGGTGCAGAATTCAGGTGAAGTCAACCGGACCGCATGCTAGCGATGGCGGCAGCAGCAGGATAGCCGCAACGGCGGCGGAAGAGGAGACATGCGATGGTTGCAATGGATCGCCGGAATGCACTGACGGCAGCGGCAATGGTCACTGGCATGGCGGCGGCGGGCAGCGCAGCGCAGGCCGCTCCCCGGGCGCGGAGGCCAAGCGCGGCGGAACAGATCGACATGCTGGCCTCGCGCGCTGCGATCGAGGAAGTGCTGTTCGACTATGCGCGCGGCAACGACCATGCCGACGAAGCCATGATCCGCGCCTGCTTCTGGCCCGAATTCGGCGCACAAGCACGGCGGCTTCGACGGCACTTCAAGCGGCTTCATCGATTTCGCGATGAAGCTGCTGCCCAGGCTCAAATATTCCAAGCACCACATCAGCAACGTCTCGGTGCGGGTGCGCGGCAACCGGGCGTTCAGCGAATGCTATTATTACGCCCACCACCGCCGCGATGCGGCCTCGGGCAGCGGCGAGGAGGATATATTTTTCGAAGGCCGCTACATCGATTTGTTCGAGCGGCGCGGGGGCGAATGGAAGATCGTCCGGCGGCGCGGCATGTCGCGACTGGACCTCGGCGCCTGCACCTGCCGCCACGCCCTATTCCGCAACCCCGCCCGGCACCCATGCGCTGCGCAGCAAGGACGATGAGTATTACCGGATGCTGGCGCTGTTCGAGGCGGGGTAAGCCCTCCCGGCCCTATCCCCCGATCATCCGCCCGCCCGGCCAGTATTTTGCTCTCAGCGCTTTCTTGTTGACCTTGCCCATCGCGCTTCGCCCGATGTCGTCAACGAGGAGATAGCTGCGCGGGCATTTGAACCCGGCGAGCGAAGTGCGGCAGAAGGCGTTCAGCTCCTCGGCGGAAGGCGGATCGGCGGGATCGGCGGGCACCACCAGCGCTTTCGCTTCCTCGCCCATTTCGGCATTGGGCACGCCCAGCACCGCGACATCGGCGACCCCCGGGTGGCGCAGCAGCACCTGCTCGGCCTCGGCGGGATAGATGTTGACCCCGCCCGACACGATCATGTCGGACACCCGGTCGGTGATGAACAGATAGCCCTCGGCATCCAGATAGCCAACTTCGCCCAGGGTGAAGACCCCCGGCGCGATATGCGCGGCGGCGGTTTTCTCCGGATCGCCGGCGTAGACGATGCCGCGCCCGGTGGTGTCGCGGAAATAGACCTGGCCTTCCTCGCCGGGGGGCAGCTCCTGCCCGTCCGCGCCGATGATCGCGGTCTCGAACGGCGGCTGCGCCTTGCCGACCGAGCCGGGCCTCTCCAGCCATTCCGCCGAGGCGATGAAGGTGGTCGAACCGGCTTCGGTGGCGCCATATGCCTCGACCAGCACCGGACCGAACCAGTCGATCATCGCCTGCTTGACCTCGCGCGGGCAGGCCGCGCCGGTGTGGGCGAGGCGCTGCATCGAGGAGACGTCGTATTTTGCCCGCACATCTTCCGGCAAAGCCAGCATCCGCTGGAAATGCGTCGGCACCATCACCGATCCGGCGATGCGGCGGCGCTCGATCAGGCGGAGCGCTTCCTCCGGATCGAAATGCGCCATCGTCACCAGCGCCGTCCCGGCGAAGACATTTCGCGCCTGCCCCAGCGGCCCGGTATGATAGAGCGGCCCCGCTGCCAGCCCCGGCGAGGGCGTCGCCTTGGGACGCAGCAGCGCGGCCAGTTCGGCGATGGTCGCGGTCTCGGGCCAATATTGCGGCGGGGTTTCGGTCGCCTTGGGCGTGCCGGTGGTGCCCGAGGTGTAGTGCAGGTGCGGCATTGGCTGCGCATCGGCAGGCGGCTCGGCAGCGGAGGCGGCGGCCAGCCAGTCTTCCCAGCCCACCAGTCCGCTGCGCGGTTCGCAGCGCCAGCCGATGACCTGGCCCACCCCCGCCTCCGCCGCAGCCGCCAGCCCCGCCTCAAGCGTCTCCGGCCCGACCAGCAAGACCGAAGCACCAGAGTCCCTGAGGATATAGGCGACTTCGCCCGCCGTCAGGTGATAGCTCACCGGCACGGTCGAAACCCCGCCCTCGATCCCGGCGAGATAGGCGATCACCGTCTCGGCGCTGTTGGGGGCAAAGACTGCGGCGCGGCGCTGGCCATCGACTGCGGCAGACAGGGCATTGGCCGCGCGGTTGAGCAGATCGTCGAGTTCCAGCCAGCTCAAGCTCGTCCGCTCGTCCGCCAGCGCCGGTTCGCCCCGGCGCTCTGGCGCAATCGAAAGCAGCGTCTGCGACATCAGACGTGCGCCGCCAGCACCAGCTTGGCGAGCTGCGACATATGCGCTTCGTCCGGCCCGTCGGCCATGCGCAGATAGCGCGCGGTGGTGAAGATCGTCGCCAGCGGAAAGTCGCTGGAAAAGCCGCCCGCGCCGTGCACCTGCATCGCCCGGTCAGCGACAGCCTGCGCCATGCGCGGGGCGACAATCTTGATCGCGGCGATCAGGTCTTTGGCGGCCTTGTTGCCCACCCGGTCCATGGCATCGGCCGCCTTCAGCGTCAGCAAGCGCGCCTGCTCGATCTCGACAAAGCTGTTGGCAATATCCGCCCGCACCATGCCTTGCGCCGAAAGTTTGCGCCCGAAGGCCACCCGGCTATCGGCGCGCTGGCACATCAGCTCCAGCGCGCGCTGCGCCATGCCGATCAGCCGCATGGCGTGGTGAATGCGCCCCGGCCCGAGCCGCCCCTGGGCAATCTCGAAGCCGCGCCCCTCGCCCAGCAGCACGTTCGCCTTGGGCACCCGCACATCGGTGAACAGCACCTCGCAATGCCCGCCGGGGCTGTGCACCTGCCCCAGCACGTCCAGCGCCCGGACAATCTCGATGCCGGGCGTATCGGCGGGGATCAGCACCTGGCTATGCTGTTGATGCTTGGGCTTGTCGGGATCTTCGGTGCGGCCCAGCAGGATGAACAGCTTGCAGCGCGGATCCTTGGCACCCGAAATCCACCACTTGCGCCCATTGATCACATAGTCATCGCCATCGGCAGCGATGGAGGTGGCAATATTGGTCGCGTCCGAGCTCGCCACCGCCGGTTCGGTCATGACAAAGGCCGAGCGGATTTCGCCATCGAGCAGCGGCTTCAGCCAGCGCTCCTGCTGCTCGGCGGTGCCGTATTTGGCGAGGATTTCCATGTTGCCGGTATCGGGCGCATTGCAGTTGAAGAACTCCGACGCGCCCAGCATCCGCCCCATCAGCTCGGCCAGCGGGGCATATTCGAGATTGGTCAGCCCCGGGCTGAAAGGTTCGTATTCATGCGGCAGGAACAGGTTCCACAGCCCCGCCTTGCGCGCCTTGTCCTTGATCGCCTCGGTCCCCGGCCAGACCTGCCAGAGATTGGCGGGATCGTGGAGAAAATGTTCGCGCTCTGCCTCGATCGGGAAGACATGCTCGTCCATGAAGGCGGTCAGCCGCTCGCGCAGGTCTTGCACCTTGGCGCTATATTGAAAGTCCACGTCGCTATTCTCCCGTCAAAACCCCGCTCGCCATCCATCGCTGCGCGCGCGCGAACAGCCAGCGCGCCCGGCGGTGCAGCCGTTCGCCGACATCTTGCGGCGCCTTGCCGGCGCAGGCGCGTGCGTATGTGCCTTCGAGCAGGATGCCGAGCTTGTAGCAGGCGAAGACGCCGTACCAGTCGATGGCTTCGACACTGCGCGTGGCCGCCTCCGCATAGTGGGCCACCAGTTCGGCGGAAGTCGGAAACCCGTTCCACGGTGCGATATCGAGCATGCCGCCGTCGGCCGGCTGCGGCCAGGTCGCCAGCAGCCAGCCAAGGTCGATCAGCGGATCGCCGATGGTCGCCAGCTCCCAGTCGATGATCGCGGCGAGTTCTGGGCTGTCCTCGCGGACCATGACATTGGCGAGGTGGAAATCGCCGTGGAGGATGCCGGGGGCGAAGCTGGCCGGGCGGTTCGCTTCTAGCCACGCGGCAACAACCACCACGTCGCCCAGTTCACCCGCCCCGGGCCAGCCCGCAAGCTCCGCGTAACCATCGAGCTGCGAGCGCCAGCGCGCAACCTGCCGTTCGATAAAGCCCTCCACCTTGCCGAAATCGTCCAGCCCCGCCGCGAGATGATCGACCGCATGCAGCAAGGCCAGTCCTTCGACCAGCGCCAGTCCCATGCGGTGCTGCACCGCTGCATCGTGGTGGATCGCGGGCAGGCCGTTCTGCGGATTGAAGCCAGCGATCGGCTCCATCAGATAAAACGCTGCGCCGATCGCGCTTTCATCGCCGCAGGCCGCGATCAGCCCGGCGTGTGGCACCGCGCTGCCAGCAAGCGCGCCCAGCAGCCGCGCCTCGCGCCGCATCGTCTCGTTGCTGCCCGCGCGGACATGTTCCGGCGGGCGGCGCAGCACATAGTCGCGGCCCGCGCGGGTGAAGCGCAGCAGGATGTTCTGGCTGCCCCCGGCGAGGCGCTGGGCATTGGTTATCGCGCCGGAGCCGAGCCCCTGCCCGTCCATCCAGCCCGCCAGGCGCTCCAGATCGATGGCCGGATCGCTCACGACGATGCGCCCCGCTGCACCACCACGCCGCCGGCTTCCAGCGCCGCAAGCTCGGCCTCGTCCAGCGCCAGCCAGTCGCTCAGCACGGCGCGGCTCTGTTCGCCGACCCGGGGCGGGGCCAGGCGGTAAGCGGCGGGGGTGGCGGAGAGCTTGCCCGGGAAGGCGACGCCCGGCACTTCGACGCCGTCGGCGCGGGCGATGCGCTGCACCGTCTGGCGCGCTTCGACGAAGGGATCGGCAAAGATGTCGCGGATGGTGTTTACCGGCCCGGCAGGCACGCCCACCGCGACCAGCCGCGCGATCAGGACGTTGCTGTCATGCCGCCGCACCAGCTCCTGGATCATCCGTTCCAGTTCCTCGCGGTTGATCAGCCGCTGCGGGCTGGAGGCAAACCGGGGATCGCCGGCCCATTCTGCCACCCCCATCTCCGCGCAGAAACTGCGGAACTGGCCATCGTTGCCGATGGCGATGATCATGATGCCGTCGGCGACATCGTAGGTCTTGTAAGGCACCACCGTCGGATGACGATTGCCCAGCCGCCCCGGATTGACCCCGCCGACCAGCCAGTTCGACGCCTGGTTGGCCAGCATCGAAATCTGCGTATCGAGCAGCGAGATGTCGATCTGCTGGCCCTCGCCGGTGCGCTCGGCATGGCGCAGCGCCATCATGATGCTGACGGTGGCGTACATGCCGGTGGACAGATCGGCGATGGCGACCCCGGCGCGCAGCGGCCCGCCATGTTCCTCGCCGGTGATCGACATGAAGCCGCCCATCCCTTGCGCGACGAAATCGTAGCCACCGCGGTCCGCATAAGGGCCGGTCTGGCCGAAACCGGTGATCGAGCAATAGACCAGGCGCGGGTTGATCGCCGAGATCGCGGGGTAATCCAGACCGTATTTCTTGAGGCCCCCGACCTTGAAATTCTCCACCAGAATATCCGCTTCCGCCGCCAGCCGCCGGATCAGCGCCGCGCCTTCGGGCCTGGCGAGATCGATCGCGGCGGAGCGCTTGTTGCGGTTGGCGCAGAGGTAATAGGCGCTTTCCTGCGGATCGTCCGAGCCATCGTCCAGCTTGATGAACGGCGGCCCCCAGCCGCGGGTATCGTCGCCCTTGCCGGGCAGTTCGACCTTGAGCACATCGGCGCCGAAATCGGCCAGTATCTGCGTCGACCACGGCCCCGCCAGCACCCGCGACAGGTCGAGCACCTTGATCCCTTCGAGGGCCTGCTTGCTCATGACAGCTTAACCAGTGTGCGCCCGAGGCTCGCGCCAGTGAACAGGCCGAGGAATGCGTCAACAGCCCGATCGATGCCCTCCAGCACGGTCTCGACCGGCTTCAGCAGACCCGCGCGGTGCCACGCCGTCATGTCTGCGAGGAACTGTGCCTCAAGGTCGAGATGATCGGTGACGATATAGCCTTCCAGCCGCAGCCGCTTGGTCATGATCTGGGTGAGATTGCGCGGCGGGGTGACTGCGCCGGCGGCGTTGTATTGCGAGATCATGCCGCAGATCGCCATCCGCGCGAAGGGATTGGCGAGCGCGATCGCCGCATGCAGATGATCGCCGCCGACATTGTCGAAATAGACGTCGATGCCGCTGGCCCCCACCGCCTTGACCTCGCGCGCCAGCGCCTTGGTGAGATTGGGCTCGGCCTTGTAGTCGATCACCCCGTCGAGCTTCAACTCGTCGCGCAGGAACGCCGCCTTGCGCGCGCCGCCCGCCGCGCCGATCACCTTGTGACCCTTGAGCTGCGCTATCTGACAGGCGAGCGAGCCGACCCCGCCGCTCGCCGCCGAAACGAACACCGTGTCGCCATCTTTCAGCCCGGCAATCCGCAGCAGCCCGGCATAGGCTGTCAGCCCGGTCATCCCGGCAAAGCCCAGCCAGGCCGGGGGCGGCAGCTGCGAGCAATCGCGCAATTGCAGCATGCTGGCGGGCGCGGTGAACGCCTCGCGCCAGCCGAGCTGCGACTGGACGATGGCGCCGGGCTTGAATGCCGGATCGGCGGACTCCACCACCTCCCCCACCGCCCGGGCTTCCATCGCCGCATCGAGCTCGAACGGCGGCACATAGCTCTTGGCATCGTCCATCCGCCCGCGCATCGCCGGATCGACCGCCATGAACAGGTTGCGCACCATGACTTCGCCGGGGGCCGGTGGCGGCACGTCGCGCTGCGCCAGGGCGAAGTCTTCCGGCAGCGGGGTTCCCGCAGGCCGTCGCTTGAGCTGCACTTCGCGGGAAATCACCGGTTCACCTCGCCGTCACGCCTTTGTTCTGCCGCCATCCTATCGAAGCTCTTCGCTCCTCGCCAGCCAATTTCTGCACTCTCGCGCAATATTGACGCTGGCAGGTGGTTCTGCGAAAGCTTGCCTCATGTATAACCTGCTCTCCGGCCTTTCGATCATCGAGGCATCGTCCTTCGTCGCCTCGCCCAGCGCCGGGCTCTATTGCGCGCAGCTGGGGGCGGAGGTGATCCGGGTCGACCAGATCGGCGGGGGGCCGGATTTCCGGCGCTGGCCGGTGACGACGGCGGGCGATTCGCTCTATTGGGAAAACCTCAACCGCGCGAAGAAATCGGTGGCGCTCGATCTCGGCAAGCCCGAAGGGCGCGACCTGCTGGTGCGGCTGGTGCGGGCGACCGGGCAGTTCATCACCAATTTTCCCGCCGAGGGCTTCCTCGCCCACGAAAAGCTCGCCGAGGGCCGCGCCGATCTCGTCACCGTGCGGGTGATGGGCTGGGCCGACGGCTCGCCTGCGCTCGATTACACCGTCAACAATTCGGTCGGCTATCCGCTGATGACCGGGGCCGGGCCCGAGCCGGTCAACCACGTGCTGCCCGCCTGGGACCTGCTCTCGGGCGCCTATGCCGCCTTCGCGCTGCTGGCGGCGATCCAGCGGCGCACGGCAACCGGCCAGGGCGGCGAAGTGCGCATTCCGCTGTCCGACGTCGCCATCGGCACCGCCGCCAATCTCGGCGGGCTGGCCGAGGTGCTCTATACCGGCGAGAACCGTCCGCGCCTGGGCAACGCGGTCTACGGTCTGTTCGGGCGCGATTTCGTCACCGCTGACGGGGTGCGCACGATGATCGTCGTCGTCACCCCGCGCCAATGGAGCAATCTGGTCGCCGCGCTGGGGCTGGGCGAGGCCATCGCCAAAGTCGAGGCAGGTCGCGCCGTCAGCTTCGCCCGCGACGACGGTCTGCGCTTCACCCACCGCGACGCGCTGTTCCCGCTGTTCGAAGCCGCCATTGGCGCGCGCAGCCATGCCGATCTCGCCGCCGCGCTCGATGCCGGGGGCGTGGTCCACTCGAGCTATCGCACCATGCTGGAGGCGGCGCGCGATCCGGCGATGGTCTCCGCCAATCCGATCTTCGGGGAAGCGGCCAATCCCAGCGGCCAAGCCTATCCCGCCGCAGGAGCCTTCGTCACCATACCCCAGCTGGATCGCGCCGCCCCGCAGCCCGCCCCGCGCAATGGCCAGCATAGCGAACAAGTGCTGAGCGAGCGGCTCGGCATGGGCTCGGGCGAGATCGCCGGACTGATCGATGCCGGTATTGTCGGGACTGCGTGATGGATACTACGATTTACGTCCGCGCCCTCGCCGCCGCCCAAACCTATCGCGACGCCGCGCGCGATGCCTTGCAGCAGCGGCTGGCGTCCCGCCACATCGACAGCGAACAGCGCGCCGCCCACGGTTTCGCCTGGGTTGCCACCAGCGTCGCCGCGCTGGAGGCAATGCTCGGCTGGCTCGAGGCGGGTGGCGACGCCAACCCGATCGATGAACAGGTCGCCCAGCTCGCTTTCGCCGAAACCATCGCCCAGCTGATCGGCGGGCTGCCGATGGGGCAGAACGAGATGTTCCGCCCGATGGACCTCGGCCTCGGCGATGCCGTGCGCGCGCTGGGGGCAGCTGCGCGCGAAGTGCTCTACCGCGACCATGCCGCAACCCGCGTGGAAGTGGCCCAGGCGCTCAGCGAAGGCCACTGGCCCAGCGAGGGCTTCCACGACAGCGAACTCGACACGATCCGCGACCAGTTCCGCAAGTTCACCGAGGGCGAGATCCTGCCTCACGCCCACAAATGGCACCTCGCCAACGATCTGATCCCCGATGCCACCGTGGAAGCGATGGCGCGGACTTGGCACTTTCGGCGTCTGCATTCCCGAGGAATTCGGCGGCCTCGGCCTCGGCAAGATCGTCATGTGCCTGGTAACCGAAGAGCTCTCGCGCGGCTGGATCGGCGCGGGATCGCTGGGCACGCGCTCGGAAATCGCCGGCGAGCTGATCTCGCTGGGCGGAACCGAGGCGCAGAAGGCTTACTGGCTGCCGCGCATCGCCAGCGGCGAAGTGTTGCCAACCGCCGTTTTCACCGAACCCGATGTCGGCTCCGATCTCGGCAGCCTGCCAACCCGCGCGGTTGCTGGCGCTGATGGCAACTGGTCGATCGACCGGTGCCAAAACCTGGATCACCCACGCCAGCCGCTCCGACATGATGACGCTGCTCGTCCGCACGACTCTCCCGGTACGCAAATGGCTATGCCGGACTGTCGATGCTGCTGGTGCCCAAGCCGCGCGGCAGCGAGACCGACCCTTTCCCCGCCCCCGGCATGGCGGGCAGCGAGATCGAAGTGCTCGGCTATCGCGGCATGCGCGAATATGCGCTGTCGTTCGACGGCATGCGCGCGCCGGCCGATGCTTTGCTCGGCGGCGAACAGGGCCAGGGCTTCAAGCAGCTGATGCGCACTTTCGAGGGCGCCCGCATCCAGACCGCCGCCCGCGCCGTCGGCGTCGCCCGCCGCGCGCTGGAACTGGGACTCGACTATGCGCTGAACCGCAAGCAGTTCGGCAAGGCGATCCTCCACTTCCCGCGCGTGTCCGACAAGATCGCGATGAGCCTCGCCGATCTGGTGCTGGCCCGCGAGCTGACCTACGCCGCCGCCCGCGCCAAGGATCTGGGCAAGCGCTGCGACATCGAGGCGGGCATGGCCAAGCTGCTTGGCGCCCGCGCCGCCTGGAGCAACGCCGACGCCGCGCTGCAAATCCACGGCGGCAACGGCTATGCGCTGGAATTCGAGATCAGCCGCGTGCTGTGCGACGCGCGCATCCTCAACATCTTCGAAGGCGCGGCGGAAATCCAGGCGCAGGTCATCGCGCGCGGGCTGACCGGAGGACGCAATTAATACCACATCGCAATGATCTCGACCCATGAGGATTGCCATTTCCCGTTTGCTGGCAAGGAGTAGTCGAAGCTGCGATGTGGTTCATCGTGGCGAGACTACAACGCAGTCCAGCGGGCGGGAAATGGCAACCGGAGGCGGTTTCTGGCGGCCCTCGGACAGCGTCGCCCCCTCGTGATGATGAACCACATCACCACTTCGGTCGCTTCTTGCCGAGAACCGCCAGAAACCGTCCTCATGGGTCGAGATCATTGCGATGTGGTATAAAGCGGCGTGCGGTAGATCTGACCCACCGTGATTGGCGCTGGAAGCTTCTCGGCAAGGAGCGCCGCCCTTCGGCTGGCAGTCGCCGATATCGATGTCGCCGCCAATCGCGTCGCGGTGAGCGGGCCGAAGCGCCATCCTATACCTGTTGATCGTGCGCGCCATATTGCGCGGCTGGCGCAGCCCGGCCAAAGGTGGCTGAATCCTTGCAAGCGATGGGTGTGCGATGTCGTTACTCTATGATGAAGGCCAGCTGGCGATTGCGGCGGAATCTCGCCGCGTGCTGGAGGCGCGGGTCGAGTTTGCGCAATTGCTGCCGCTGCTCGAGCAGCAAGGCCAATATCACGCGGCCTTCTGGGAAACGGCCAAGGAACAGGGCTGGACTGCGCTGGCCCTGCCCGAGGCCTATGGCGGGCTCGACCTGTCGCTGATCGAACTCGGGCTGATCGCGTTCCAGACCGGGCGGTCGCTGGCGGGCGCGCCGTTTCTCACCAGCACATACGGTGCGGCGCGGGCGATTCTGGACCATGGATCCGACGAACTGAAGTCCGCATGGCTGCCCAGATTCGCCAGCGGCGATGCCATCGGAGCCATTGCCTTTGCCGAGGGGCAGGATGTGGCTCCGGCCTCGGCCTCGGTCACATTCTCAGGCGGCGTACTGAACGGCGCGAAGCCTGCGGTATCGGCTGGCCTCAAGGCCGATATCGCGATTGTTCTCGCCAATCAGGCGGGCGCGCCGGTCCTGGTTGCAGCTGATCTGGCGGGAGCCCGGCGGCAAGGCTTCAACACTTTCGACAACACCCGCTGCACCGCCGATCTGGCCTTCGCCGATACACCCGCCACAGTGCTGTCATCGGGCCAGCAGGCGCTCGATGCGGCGCGCCACATCCTCGCCCTGCAAGCGGTGGTCACCGCGCACGAGCAGACCGGCGGGGCCGAAGCGCTGATGGAGCGCGCGCGCGACTATGCGCTCACCCGCCGCGCCTTCGGCTCGCTCATCGGGGCATTCCAGTCGGTCAAGCACCGCATCGCCGAGCTTTACGGTCTGGTCGAACTGGCCCGCGCCGCTGCGCTGCATGCGGCCTCGCGCGCAGGCCACGCCGATTTCCTGCAGGCCGCCGCCGCCGCGCGTATTCAGGCGACCGAAGCTTATGACACTGCGGCGCGCGACTGCGTGCAGATTCACGGCGGCATCGGGGTGACCTGGGAGGGCGGGCTTCACCTCCACATGCGCCGCGCCCGCACGCTGGCGGTCGAACAGGGCAACATGCTGTTCTGGGAAGACGTGCTGGTCGATCAGCTGACGGGAGAAGCGGCATGACCGATATCGCAGCCTATGCCGCCAGGGCCGATATGTGGCTCCAGTCGGTCGCGGGCCAATTTGGCAGCGCCGCCCGCAAGGGCCTGTCCGAAGCCGAAGACCTCGCGCTTGGCCGCCGCTATCTCAAGGCGCGCTTCGATGCTGGCTATGCCGGGATCAACTGGTCGCCCGAATTCGGTGGTCAGGGGCTCAGCCACATCGAGAAGATCGCCTTCGAGACCGAAGAGCTGAAATACGGCATGCCGAACAGCTATTTCGGCATCAGCCTGGGCATGCCGGTGCCGATCATGATGAAGTTCTGCGAGGACAAGGCCTTCGTGCGCGAGCGCGTGATCAAGGCGATGCAGGGCGAAGAAATCTGGTGCCAGCTGTTTTCGGAGCCTGCCGCCGGATCGGACCTTGCGGGTCTGCGCCTGCGCGCAGAACCGGACGGAAATGGCTGGAAATTGAACGGCCAGAAGCTGTGGACCAGCTACGCGCCATCATTCCGACTACGGCGTCATCGTCGCGCGCACCGATCCCACTGTGCCAAAGCACAAGGGGCTGACCTATTTCTGGGTCGATATGCGCACGCCCGGCGTCGAGGCCCGCCCGATCAAGCTCGCCGGCGGCGATGCCCACGTCAACGAAGTGTTCTTCGACGATGTCCGCATCGACGACAGCAACCGCCTCTCGCCGGTCGGCGGCGGCTTTGCCGTGGCCATGGCGACCTTGATGATCGAGCGCTACGTGGCGACCGACAGCGCCGGTTTCGGCCCGCATCTGGACCTGTTCGTCAGCCTGGCCAAGGAGACGAAGATCAATGGCAAACCCGCCATCGAGGATGGCCGCATCCGCTCGGCCATCGCGCGCAACTATGCCATGCGCAACGGGCTCGATGCGATCACCGCGCGGGCGATGATGATGATGAAGGCGGGCATGGAGCCGGGGCCGGAAGGCTCGCTCAACAAGCTGGTCTCGGTGCGCAGCCGCCAGAAACTGTCCGAACTGGCGATCGACCTGCAAGGCACCGATGCACTGCATTACGACGAACATGCCAGCACCAAGGACAACTGGCAGACCAGCTGGATGACCGCCCCCACCGGGCGCATCGCCGGCGGCGCCGACGAAATGCTGCTCAACACCATCGCCGAAAAAATCCTCGGCCTGCCGCAGGATCACCGCCCCGACAAGGGCGTCGCGTTTAACGAAATTCCGGCCTGATGGCCGCTGGCAACCAGATCCCCGCATAAGGAACCGAGCCGCAATGGGCGAAGCCTGGATCATCGACGCCTGCCGGACCCCGCGCGGGATCGGCCAGCAGGGCACTGCTACAAAGAAGGGCGCGCGCTGGCGCATAGCCCCGCACTGCTTTCCAGGGCGTTGCGGGGCGGAGCCCAGCTTGAAGGGGTAGCCGGAGACAGCGAAGCGGCTCCGGCTCAGGGGAAGGCCTTCCCCTATCACATTGAGGTTTCAGCCGTTCAAGCAGATCCTTGGTCAGAAAAATCGGGGCTTGCCTCGCAAAATGTAACCGAATGCAGCCCAGCAACGAATCATGACCTGATGCCACACTCGACTGATGATGAGGTATGCGCCCGATATGCTTCAGCGAGAAAACCCACCTGTGGGCCGCCGCGTTTTGCTGGCGATGGCCGCGCTGTTCGGAATTGTGGGCGCACTGATTGGCATTTCGCGTCAGCCCGATCCAAACATCCTGAACTACGTCCTTGTTTTATCGGTTGGCGGTGCAGCAGTCAGCGCGCTGCTGTGGAATGCACCGGCGATTTCTGCCCGAACGGTACTTGCGGTTTCGCTGGTGGCCCACCTTCTCGCTCTGCTTGCCCAACCGGTCTTCGAGAACGACTACTACAGGTTCATCTGGGATGGCTGGCGAACGCTGCAAGCCGGCACCCCCTATGGCATCGCGCCGGACAGCTTTTTCGGCGACGAGTCCGTGCCCGAGGCTCTCCGCACGGTGCTCAGCGGGATCAATCATCCCGATCTGGCCACGATTTACGGCCCGTTCCTCGAACTCTGCTTTGCTGCCAGCTATGTGTTCGGAGGCGCCAATTCACTGGCGTTGCGCCTGTGCTTCATGCTCGCCAACATCGTGCTGATCTGCTTGCTGCTGCGCAAGCTCCGGCCCGAGGCTGCGGCACTTTATGCCTGGAACCCCTTGGTCATTGCGGAAACTGCAATCCATATCCATCCCGATGCCTTGCTGGGATTGATGCTTGCCGCAGGTTTCCTGGCGGGGCGCCGGTTCCGGCTTGCTGCCGGAATCCTGTTTGGTCTGGCAGCGGCGAGCAAATTGGCCGCGCTCGCCGTTTGGCCCGCGCTGCTCCGGCTGGGGAGGCCGGCCCTGGTCGCGGCGGTTGTTGCCCTATTTGCGCTCTACCTGCCATTCTGGTGGCAGGGCAACGGTGTCGGGTTGGAGACCACTAAGACTTTTGCCTCAACCTGGACTTTCAATCAGTTCGCCATTGCGCCGCTGACCGCGCTGTTTGGCGATGGTCCGGCACGAATTGCTGGAGCGGCGATCGGAGCGGCGCTGATATGCTTGCTGCACTTGCGCAGCCGAACTTTTGACGCGGTTCCGGTCGCCGGGATATTCGGTGTGATCCTGTTGTTCGCTCCGGCAGTGAATTCCTGGTATGTGCTTTGGCTGCTGCCCTTCGCTGCCGGACAGCGGCAGACATGGCCATTTGCCGCAAGCGCCGCGCTGCCGCTGTCGTATCTCACGGGCCTGAACATTGGAGACAGCGCGCTCGATCCCTTCGCAATCCATCCTGCCACCTGGATCATCGAATGGGGGATAATCGCTTTGGCCGTTGGCTTCGACTTCTCTCGCTACCTGCGAAACAAGGAGCTTGCGCCGAGCGTGTTGCCGCACACGCCTATTGCCATTCCGCATGTAGCGGTCATTATGCCTGCGCTCAACGAAGAGGCGGCGGTCGGTGGTGCGGTTTCGGGAATCCGGCGGGCGCTGGCAAGTGCGATTTGCGATGTGATCGTCGTGGACAACGGATCGACGGATCGCACCCCGGACGTGGCGCGAGCCGCCGGGGCAACCGTCGTTCACCAGCCCGAGCGCGGCTATGGCGCGGCCTGCCTCGCCGGTCTGTCCGCGCTGCCCGCTACCGCAAATGTCATCTTGTTCATGGATGCGGACGGTTCGGACGACCCGGATGACGCAAGCGAGATTCTCAAGCCGATACTCGCAGGCACGGCAGATTTGGTAATCGGCTCACGCTCGCTCGGCCAAGCCGATCCGGGCGCAATGACCCCACCGCAGCGATTCGGCAACTGGCTTGCGCCAATGCTGATCCGGCTGATCTGGGACGTGCGTTTTACCGATCTCGGGCCGTTCAGGGCTGTCAGGCGGGACCACCTTGAAGCGCTTGCCATGCAGGACCGGGACTATGGTTGGACAGTAGAGATGCAGGTGCGTGCCGCAAAGCTGGGCATGACGGTGCTCGAAGTGCCGGTTGCTTACCGTCACCGGATCGGTGTCTCGAAAATCTCGGGAACGCTAAAGGGGGTCATCGGTGCCGGCAGCAAAATCATCCATGTTATCCTGAGAGAAGCGCTGTGCGACTATGGCGCCGATGCTGTCCTGCCACCAGGGTCGGGGCGAATTGATTGCGCGGGCTCGGGGCGCAAGCACCGCAGTTCGACCGGCGTGTCGCATTTAGCGGGAGCAGGCCAATGAACCGTCTATCCCGTTTGGCGGCAATTGTCGCGATCGCGGCGATTAGCCTCGGCTCTACCCCGGATGCTGCCGTCCGTCTGAGCGACTTCTCGCGGGGCCTGTCGGGCTGGAGCGTGCATCGCATCGACAGGTCCGTTCCCTTGACCCATTTTCGCTCCGAACGGGTCGATGGCCGCGATGCGGTCGTGGCCGAGGCCAATTCAAGCATGGGCATGCTGGTTCGTCCGATCGAAGTCGATCTGTCCCGAACACCCATCCTCTGCTGGCGCTGGCGCATCGAAAGTGTCGTTGCGCTTGCAGACATTACCCGCAAATCCGGCGACGATCAGGCGGCGAGAGTTTTCATCGGCCTGCGCCTTCCGGGCAATCGCTTGTCATTGGGCGATCGCATCAAGCTGTCAGCCGCGCGCAGGCGGACGGCGATGCCGCTGCCCGATGCAACATTGAACTATGTCTGGGACAATCGCCTGCCCGTGGGCACAGTCCGACCCAATGTTTTTCTCAATCTGGCGCGGGTGTTCGTTGCCGAAAGCGGTAACGCCAATGCCGGGCGTTGGGTGGCGGAACGGCGCGACATCGCGGCAGACATCCAGTCGCAATTCCGCACCGCTGACGGGAGGGTCACCCTGATCGCGCTGTCCTCCGACACCGATAATACGAAAAGCACCGCGACCGCGGCCTTCGCCGACTTGCACCTTGTCGCGCGCAACCAACCTTGCGGATGAAAGCCTTGGCAGCGATATGTGCCACCATGCGGCTGGTCCTGTTTGCGCGATTTCCCGAACCCGGCAAGGCAAAGACCAGACTCATTCCTGCGCTGGGAGCGGACGGAGCTGCAAAGCTGCACGCACGGTTGGTGGAACGGTCTGTCGCAGTGCTTGGCGCGGTCAATCGGAACGTCGAACTGCACTATACCGGCGGCTCTTCACCAGCGTTCGCCGCATGGCTCGGGGATGACATAGTGCTGGTGCCACAGGTGGATGGCGATCTTGGTGATCGCTTGCTCGCGGCGATGAATCCCTTGCCAGTCATCTTCTTCGGGGCCGATGTCCCCGACCTCGCGACGGAAATCGTCGCAGCGGCAATCTCTGCGCTGCAAACCCATGAGGTGGTCATCGGGCCGGCAGAAGACGGCGGATACTATCTCATTGGCATGCGCCAGCCCATGCCATTTCTGTTCGAGAATATGCCTTGGGGCAGCGAGCAGGTATTCGCGAAAACCTGCGAACGGCTGGAACAACGCGGCATTGCAGCGGCATTGCTCGAACCCCTCCACGATTGCGACCGGCCCGAAGATCTCGCCCGTTGGCCCTGGCTTGCACCATGAAGGGCACGGTCACGATTCTCATCCCCGCGCTCAATGAGGAGCTGGCGCTGCCCGATACGATCGCCAGCCTGCTGGCGCTCGATCCCCCGCCAGACCGGATCATCCTCGCCGACGGCGGCAGCAGCGACAGCACGCGCACGCTCGCCCGCTTGGCGGGTATCGAGGTGCTTGAGTGCAGCAAGCGCGGACGAGGCGCGCAAATCAACGCGGGGGTTGCGGCCTGCGACAGCGAGGTCGTCTGCGTGCTGCATGCCGATACTTTGCTGCCAGTCGATGCTATTTCGATCATGCGCACAGCCATGGCGGACGCGGGCATTGCGCTCGCCAGCTTCATGCCGCGCATTTGCGGGGCACGCAGGACGCGCTGGGGATCGACTTTGAACAATCTCGCCAAGACATGGTACGTTCCCTTGCTTTTCCGACCGCACTTGTTCTTGCGCGGGGTTCGCCTGCTGTTCGGTGATCACGCGATGTTTTTCCGCCGCGAACAATTCCTCGCCATCGGTGGCTGCGACGAACGCGCCGTGGTGCTGGAAGAAGTCGGGCTGTGTATCGGCCTCGCCCGTTTCGGTCGCACCCGGATGATGCGCCGATGGGCGTGGACATCGGATCGCCGCATCGTCGCCTGGGGACGATGGCGTGCAAACTACATCTACCTCAAGGTTGGATTGCTCTGGGCAATGGGGCAGCGAGAGGCGCTTGCCGCGTCTTATCCCGATGTCCGGTGAGGCGCGAATGTGAACATGAAATCACTTTGATCGCCCAACTGTAACCGGCGGCGAATTCAAAGCGAATTAGCAGGTAGTCAATCTCACCGGGGCTGCCTCGCCATGCTTACACTCACGCAATCCTGTTTCCTGCCTTCCCGCCGGAGCGTGCTGACCGGATTTACGTCTTTGCTCGTGCTGGCGGCATGCGGTCCAAGGGGCAGGTCCGATGCCAAATGGATGGAGAATTCCGGCTCCGCCTCGACAATAGATCATTCCGCCTGGGACCGGTTGCTGAAAGCCCATGTCAAAACGTCAAGCGATGGCATCAATCTTGTCGATTACGCCGGGCTGAAGGAATCTGCGGCTACGCAGCTCGCGGCCTACATCACGCAAATGCAGGGCATCGACATTTCTGCTTACAATCGCAACGAGCAGTTTGCCTACTGGGTCAACCTCTACAACGCGGCGACCGTCGATCAGATTGTCCGGAATTTTCCGCTGGAATCGATCCGCGATATTGGTGTGCTGGGTCAGGGACCATGGAAGGACGAAATCCTCAGTGTCAACGGCAAGAAGCTATCCCTCGATGATATCGAGCACGGCATCCTGCGGCCCATCTGGAAGGATGTCCGCATCCACTACGCCGTCAATTGCGCCTCGCTCGGGTGTCCCAACCTTGCCGCGCAGGCTTGGCAGGCGGGCCGGCTGGAGGAGATGCTGGAAGCGGCGGCAAAATCTTATGTCAATCATCCGCGCGGCTTTGCCCGGGTGGGCGGCAAGCTGACCGCGTCGAACATCTACGAATGGTATGAAAGCGACTGGGGCAGCGCCGCGAAGGTAATCGAACACGCGCGCAAATATGCGAGCGAAGCGACCCTGAGCCTGCTGGCGGGTGCCACGACAATCGATGCATACGACTACGACTGGGCGCTCAACGCCGCAGCCTGAACCCCGTTAATCCCGATCCACGCCAAGAAGGAGTATGCGAAAATGACTGTGATAACGAGGCTTTTGCTGGGGGGCATCGCCCTGGCAATTTCGGCGGGGTCTCCCGCCTTTGCGTCTGGATCAATGGGCGGCGGCGCACAATCGTCGGCGCAGTATGGCCAGTCGGTCTACATGCGCAAAGTTGCCTGCAAGAGCTGCGCTTTCCCAGGCGGAATTGGCAATGGCGATCAGGCCGCAATGGCGCTCGCCAAGATCGAGAGCGGCGAAATTGCGCTCTCGATGCGCGAAAAGCGGGCAGTCGTCGATTTCATCAACCGCCGGTTCCGGAGGGGTTGACATGATCCATAGCAAAGCCATTCGCTGGGCGGCGTTGCCCGGTTTGCTCGCAATTGCACCTGCCGCATGGGCCAACGATATATCGCCATGGACACCAGCTCCCGGCAGTGTCGATGTGGAACTGGCCTACACCCACCAGGAGGCAGACACCCTCTATGCGGGCAAGATGCAGGCGCCGCTGCCGCGCGAACTGACGCAGGACAGCTACACGCTCAATCTGTCCTATGGCGCAACCGATCGGCTCGCCTTCGACCTGCGAGTTGGCTATTCCAAGAGCGACTTTCTCGTCGATCCGATGCTGGCGCCGCAAGGCGGCCTGGACGGCCTCAACGATGTTTTCATCGGCGCTCGCTACAAGCTTCTGGATGAAGCCGCCGGGCAGGGTCTGACGCTGACCGCCGGTGTCGCCGGGATCATCGACGGCGGCTATCGCACTGGCGCGCTGCCGGCGATCGGCGATGGCGGTTCGGGCGGACAGGTTGCCCTGGCAGCCGGTCGTTCGTTTGGCCTGTTTTCGCTCAGCGGAGACATCGGCTACCGCACCCGCTCGAACAATGTGCCCGACGAAGTCTTCGGATCGGTCAATGCCAGCGTCAGCCCGGTATCGGGATTTTCAATCTATGGCGGCGTTGCCTTCACCGATTCGACGAGCGGTCTCGATATCGGCGGGCCGGGCTTCTCTCCGGCGCGCTTCCCTGAAGTGGAGGAAGACTACAAGGTATGGTCGATTGGCGCTTCCGCCAATGTCACCGACCGGGCTTCGATCAACGTCGGCTTCGGAAAGAAATTCGACGGTCGCAATACGGCGCGCAGCGATTTCCTGCGGGTCGGGCTTGGCTATAGCTTCTGAATAGCGCCCACAGGGGAAGAGGGTCGGCCTCTCCCCCTGCGGACCTCAGCAACAAGCGGCCGGCTGGGCGTCCAGCGCGGCATCAAACGGCAGACCGCCGCCGCAACCTGAGAATATCCCGAAATGCCGCGAAAAGTCCCCGATGAAATCGAAGTGCGGGGCGAAGCGGGTTTCCGCCAGCATTTTCCAGCTGTTGCCGCACACCGGAAAGATGCGTCCCCGCTCCATTAGATGATGCTTGTCGAGCAGGAACGCCGCTTCTTCGCCGGCAACGGTTCCGCGATAGACGACCGCCTGCCCATAGTCTTCGCATTCTGTTTCCAGACCATCGAGCTTGAACAGGCGATAGGTGGCCGAAAAGAATGCGATGCCGCCAAGCTGACGGGCAATGCGTTCGTCGCCAATGCCCAGCGGTCGGTCCTTGACGAGGCGCGGATCGGCGAAACCGGCAGCCTTGGCATGGCGCAGGAAATCTCCCCAATAGAGCGCCCCGGCCAGACATTCGCCGTGCAGCACCGGGTCGGCGAGCAGGTGTTCGGGCACTCTGCGGTCGGCATAGACATCCGAAAAATACAGCTCGCCTCCGGGTTTGAGCAGATCGAACGCCGCCCTGAACACCGCGCCCTTGTCAGCGACCAGGTTGATGACGCAGTTCGACACGATCACATCGAAAGACCCGGCCGGAAGCGCCAGTTCATCCAGTCGTTCGATATCGCCCTGGACAAAAGCCACGTTGCTGTTCGCATAACCGAAGCTGTCGCGATGCCAGTCCAGATGTGCCCGCGCCACGGCCAGCTGTTCCGGTGTGGTATCGACACCCAGAACCGATCCGCTTTCGCCGACGAGCTGGGCCAGGACATAGGCATCCTGGCCCGAACCCGATCCGAGATCGAGCACGCGCGCTCCGGCAATAGCGGAAGGCGCGACCAGTCCGCAGCCATAGTAGCGCGCCTTGACCTCCGCATGGACATTAGCCAGCGCCTGGCGAACTGCCGGAGAAGGCATGTCCGCCATGGTGCAGGCGTCGGTCATCAGGTCGGCGGAGCCTTGCAGGACGCGCCCGTAGTAATCGCGGCTGTTCTCGATCGTCACTGCTTTCCTTTCAAGTTCCGAGCAATGTAGGGCTATACGTTTGCGGAGCGCGATCGGTTACATTGCGCGGGCGTGTAACCGCCGGGCACGAACGAGCGAACAACATGGCGATGACCGAATTGTCTCCCTTCGCGATAGCCGGCGCACGGCCGCTCGATACGGTAAAGTTCCGTGATCCTGAATTTACCGCAACGCTCGAGCCGCGCGCGCGGGTCGAACTGACGAAGCTGCGAACCCTGTGGTTCAACACCGGAACTTTGTGCAACCTCGCCTGCAAGACCTGCTACATCGAGAGTTCGCCCACCAATGATGCGCTGTCCTATCTGACGCTCGGCGAAGTCCGCACCTATCTCGACGAGATTGCCCGCGACGGCCTGTCCGTCCGCGAGATCGGCTTCACCGGGGGCGAGCCGTTCATGAATCCGGAGGTGCCGGCAATGCTGGCGCTTTGCCTTGAGCGCGGGTTCGCTGTGCTGGTCCTGACCAACGCCATGCGACCGATGCGGCGGTTCGAAAAGCAACTGCTGGCGCTGGAAAGCAAGGACCGGCTGACCATGCGGGTCAGCCTCGATCACCACACCCAGGCCATCCACGAGGCTGAACGTGGCGCAGATACCTGGGCCAAAGCGACGGACGGTCTGCGCTGGCTGGCAGAAAGCGGCTTCCGGGTCACGGTGGCAGGACGGCAATTTGGCGGTGAAACCGAAGCGGATGCGAGGCGGGGATACGCGGAACTGTTTCGTAGCCTGGGGCTGGCAATACCGGCAGATGACCCGGCGCGGCTGGTATTGTTCCCGGAAATGGACGCTGGGGCCGATGTTCCCGAGATCACCACCGCCTGCTGGGGAATCCTTGATGTCGATCCCGCCGCGATGATGTGCGCATCGAGCCGCATGATCGTCAAGCGCAAGGGCGAAACCGGCCCGCGTGTCGCCGCCTGCACGCTGCTGCCCTACGACCCGCGCTTCGACATGGGCGCGACACTGGCCGAAGCGGGTGGACCGGTGACGCTCAACCATCCGCATTGCGCCCGCTTTTGCGTGCTCGGCGGTGCCAGTTGTTCGGCCTGAGCCGGGAATTGTAACCTGATCGCCTGGTCCGGCGAATTAAGGTGGAGATCACCGCATCAGGGAACAGCGCATGATTATTCTGCTGGCCGCAATGGCCTTGTTCCTCGCGTTCAGCAACGGTGCGAATGACAATTTCAAGGGCTTTGCGACAAGCTGGGGATCCGGAACGCTTTCCTATCGCGCGGCACTTGTCCTCTCTACAGTTGCCACCGGGGCCGGCGGGGTGGCCTCGCTATACCTGGCAGATGGATTGCTCGTGCAGTTTTCCGGCCGGGGCCTGGTTCCTGACGAATTGGCAGGTTCCGCCCGGTTCGGCCTTGCAGTCGCGGCGGGTGCGGGAGCAACGGTCATGCTGGCGACGCGGCTTGGGTTCCCCATCTCGACCACCCACGCCCTGGTCGGAGCGCTGGCGGGAACCGGGCTTGCCAGCGGCAGCCCAGTCTCCTGGATCGCGCTTGGCGGGGGTTTCATGCTTCCCTTGCTGGTCAGCCCGCTGCTGGCGGCGATGGCAGGGCTGATCCTGTTTGCCTTGGCACGCCGGGCCGCAAGCCTGCGTCCGCTTGCAGCACTGGCTGGCTCCGGCGGCGACACAAGCTACCTGCCAGCGGGCCCACAGCCCTTCAGGGACGGTGTTCACATCGTCAGCGGCATTGCAATCTGCTTCGCGCGCGCGGTCAACGATACACCGAAGCTTGCAGCGCTGATGCTGGGTGCCGGCGTGGTTTCAGCCTCCGGCAGCATTCTCGCGACGACCCTGACCATGGTTGCAGGCGGCTGGCTGCTGTCCCGCCGGGTCGCCGAGACGATGAGCCTCAAGATTTCCGAAATCGCGCCGGCTCAGGGCATCGCGGCCAATCTTGTGACCGCAACGCTGGTGCTGTTTGCCAGCAAGGCCGGGCTCCCGGTTTCCACCACCCATGTATCGGTCGGCTCGATCATCGGCACCGGAGCGGCGGCAGGGCGGCTCGATCTGTCGACTGTCTCATCGGTGCTGATGTCGTGGGTGCTGACCTTGCCATGTGCCGCACTGATCGCCGGGAGCGTTGCCTTGATTGCGTTCTGATCTATCTGCATTCCTCGACTGCTGCGAAAATCATGGCGCTTGTAACAAAATCGCGCTGCCCGCCGAACTACAACCAGGCAACAGATCCCTGTTCGCTGAGTGGAGAGCATGCAGACTGCAAATGTCCCTGATGGCCAGATAGCCGAATCGCGCCTGAATGACTGGCACTGCCATTGCTTTGCAGTCGGGCAGCGCATGTCCCCCAGGCCATGCGCGATTGCGCTGGATGCCTGCAACGCCGAACCTCTCGCTGCGTTGCTGCCGCTGCTCGGCTGCGGCGAAGAGGCTGCTGTGATCGGATTTGACAGATTGGCCAGGTTTTCCGGCCTGGATGCGAAAGCACGGCAGGCTTTGCAGGCCATCGCAGCCGATGAACGCCAGCATGATGCCTTGCTGCGCGGCTTGCAGGCAGCTTTGCCCGCCGCTTCGCCGATTCCGGCAATGCGGCAGGCGGCACGGCGCTTTCACCTCAGTCTGACTGCAGGCGGCGCGGCGATTCATCTCGCCCGGATAGCCGGGGTCGATGCCGCCGTATGCACCATTCTGTCGCGACTGCTGCGTCCGAAATCGGCCCTTGCCGGTGACAGGGATATCGCCAGCGTCCTAGGTCATATCCGGCGCGACGAGACGCGCCATGTCGCAATTTCCAGGCGTATCGCCCTGGCGTCCATCGCGCCAAGCGCCGCGCGCGATGCTGCGGGACAGGCCCGCGCTGGTCTGGCCGAATTGCTCTCGTTCGGGTCGCAGGCGCTCGAACGGCTTGGCGTCGATCCCGATGCGCTTGATCGGGATGTGCGCCGCTTGCCGCCGGGACTGTTTCCAGGATGACCGGCGCAATCGCGACCGCACCGCCGTGGACATCGCGCAGGCAACTTGCAGTGCTTGGTACCGGGTCGGCATTTCCAGGGCCGACGATCGCCAGTGACGAGCTGATCGAGCTGGTCCACAGCCGCTTCCCGATCGACGTGCGACGCGAAGCCAGGGCGGTTGCCAAGCGCATGGCGATTGACTCGCGCCATGTCTGCCGGGATTTCGATGCGGCGGTGGAGGCTGCGCGCAGCGGCGATGGCAATGCCGATCTGGCAGCGCGTGCAGTGCGGGCCGCCTTGGCCGATGCCGGACTGGAACCAGGCGATATCGGCTATCTCATTGGCCACACAACTACACCCGTGCAGCCGCTTCCCGGCAACATCGCCCACGTCGCCGACCGACTTGGCTATGCCGGCCCCCATGTTGAATTGCGCCAGGCCTGCACGGGCTTCGCCAACGCGCTGATGATCGCCGCTGGCCTGTTGGCCGTGCCCGGCGCCCGCCCGGTTGCAATTGTCGGATCGGAAACCGGCTCATTGTTTTTCGATCCGAACCGGCTTGAGGAAGATCGCGGGCAGATCGTCAACATGATGCAAATGGGCGATGGAGCGGGGGCGATCATCCTGGGGCCTGAAACGGGTGCAGGTTCGGTGCTGGAAGCCATGTGGTTCGGTTCGATCGGACTGGGCCGTGCGCCGGGTATCCAGCAGCATGCGCGGCGGCAGGAATTCGACCACGATTTCGCCGGAATTCTTCAGCATGGTCCGTTGTTGTTCGATGCCGATATCGCAGCGGCTGCATCGCTGGGCTGGCCACTGGAGCAAGCGGATTTGATCATCCCGCATCAGGTGAGCGGGCGCGTGAAATTGCAGGCATCGAGCCATCTTCACGTTTCGGCCGACAGAGTTTTCGTCAATGCCGACAGGATTGGAAACACCGGCTCTGCCGCGATCTGGCTGGCGCTGGCCGAATTGCGGGCTGGTGGGCTTTCGGCGGGCGCGAAAGTGCTCGCCCTTGGTGCCGAAGCCAGCAAATACCTCTACGGCGGCTTTGCTTATGTCCACGGATGAACCGGTCATCGACGTTGTCGGCCTGGCGCGGCGATTTGGCGCGCGCAACGCGGTCAGCGGCGTAACCATGCGGGTGCGGCCCGGCGAGGTGATCGGGCTGGTCGGAGCGAACGGCGGCGGCAAGTCGACGACCTTGCGCATGGTGGCCGGCTTGCTGACGCCATCGGCGGGCAGCGGCAGTGTTTTGGGGGCCGATGTGCTGCGACCGCACCGCATCCCGCGCCATCGCATCGGCTACATGACGCAAAGCCTGGCGCTCTATCCCGAACTCACCGTGGCCGAAAATCTGCGGTTTCGGGCCGACGTGCTCTGCCAAGGCGACGAACGTGCAATTGATCGGGTCGTCGGGCAATACCATTTGGCCGAAGTGCTGCTGTCGCGGGTTGCGCAGCTCTCGGGGGGATGGGCGCGGCGCGTGCAATTTGCCGCCAGTGTCATCCATTCGCCTGCGCTGCTGCTGCTCGATGAACCGACCGCCGGACTCGATGCCCGCACCCGGCGTGATATGTGGCACTGGATCGATCAGCTGGCATTGTCTGGCAGCAGCATCCTGATCAGCACCCACGACATGGCGGAAGCCGAGCTCTGTCCGCAAATCCTCCACTTCCGGGAAGGCCTGGTCGATGGCCTGCAATCACCGGCGCAGATGATGGCGAAGAGCGGCGCGGTTTCGCTTGAAGCCGCTGTGATTGCCGAGGCGGGCGGATGAGCTGGCGAAATATCCTTGCAGTTGCGCGCGTCGAATGGCTGCGGCTGAGGCGTTTCCGGGTCACTTTCACCCTGTTGCTGCTGGTGCCGGTTCTGCAGGTGATCTTGTTCGGTCTGGCGATCAAGCCGGAGGCGGCTCGTGTGTCGATCGCCATCGCCGCACCGACACCGGAAAGTGTCGCTGCGGTTGTCGGCGAAATCGACAAGGACGGGCGCTTCCAGCGTATTGGCGCAGTCGGCAAGCCGGGCGAGGCTGAACGCGCGGTAAAGCGCGGCGAGGCGGCGATCGCCATCGAAGTTCCCGAAATGCGAAGCTTTTCCAATCCCAGGGCACCGATCAGACCGGTCCGGATTGTTGTGGATGCCAGCCAGCCCACGCTGACTTCAACCGCCGAGGCGAGGATAGAGGCGCGATATTGGCAGAAACTTGCGGAAAATGCCGATGCCGGGGGCACCGGGTTCAAAGTCGAGCGGATCTACAACCCCGATGCGCGAGCTGACTGGACCTTTTTGCCGTCGCTTGTCGGTGTCACCGTCATGATTGCCATGATCATGCTGGGCAGCCTTGCTGTTTCGCGCGAACGCGAAGGCGGAACCTGGGAGACGCTGCAAAGCCTGCCCCTCAGCACTGCCGAGGTCATGGCGGGCAAGCTGCTGCCGGGAACCGGGCTGGGCCTGGTTCAGGCCGTCTTCGTCCTCGCCATTGCGTTGTTCGCCTTTGCCGTGCCTGCTCACGGCAGCATCGCCGCGCTGATCGTGCTCGCGCCGCTGTTTGCCGCGACGCATCTGGTGATCGGCTATGCCATTTCGTCCGGCGCGAAGACCCAGCTCGCCGCTCTGCAAGGCGCGGTCGCCTTTTATCTGCCAGCCATGCTGCTTTCGGGATTCCTCTACCCCTTCGAAACGTTGCCGCGCTGGGCGCAGGTGATCGGCAATGGCTTTCCTCTCAGCCATTTCATACGCGCCGCCCATGGCGCCACGCTGAAAGGACATTCGGCGCTTGAGGTTTTGGCGCACGGTCTGCCGATGCTCGTGGCGCTTGGCATTGCAAGCGTGATTGCGGCAGCACTGCATTACCGGCGGGCATAGATTCAGCCGAGCGCGCGCCCTGCGACGGCATCAAGCATCGCCACCAAATGCGGATCGCGTGTAGCGGGATCGGTAATCAGTGCGGCATCCAGCACGGTGTCGATCGGGTTCGCTTGCCTTGGCCCGGTAAGCGATACCGCCAGATGCTCGACCAGGCTTCGCGCGATAGCGGCATTGGCCAGCAACTGCGCGATAACTGCTTCGACCTCGACCGGCGCTTCGTTTTCCCGCCAGCAATCGTAATCGGTCACCATGCCGACCAGCGCATAGGGTAGCTCTGCCTCGCGCGCGAGCTTGGCTTCGGGCATTGCGGTCATGCCGATCACCTGTGCGCCCCACTGGCGATAGAGCAGGCTCTCGGCCCGCGATGAGAACTGCGGGCCTTCCATGGCAAGGTAGGTCGCACGCGGGTGGACTTTCGCCCCGGCTGTCCGTGCGGCATCGAAAGCCAGTCCGGACAGGCGCGGACAGACCGGATCGGCCATCGAAACGTGGGCTACCAGCCCCTCGCCGAAAAAACTGCCATGCCGGGCATGAGTGCGGTCGATGAATTGATCGACAACTACGAAATCGCCGGGCGCCATTTCTTCGCAAAGCGACCCGACTGCAGAAATCGAAATGACGTCGGTGACGCCAGCCCGTTTCAAGATGTCGATGTTCGCCCTGAAATTGAGCTGGCTCGGCCCGATCCGGTGCCCGCGTCCGTGGCGCGGCAGAAATACGCAGCGCGTTTTGCCGACATGTCCGACCAGCAGTTCGTCGGATGGCTTACCCCAGGGGCTATCGACCGCAATCCACTGCGCGTCCGTCAGCGCATCGAGTTGGTAGAGGCCCGACCCTCCGATAATTCCAAGCGTCCATTCCGGCATGATCATTCCCCTCCCTGCGCTTGCGCGGCCGCCGGGCTAGTCTGCTCCAGTTCACTCGCGCGCAAGTTCAATCTGTCAGGTTAACCGCGCCGCCAGGCGTGATAGGCTTCGACCAGCTTCAACAGCCGCTCCGGTTTGCGCGCCTTCTGCCATTCGCCGGCCGCGAACTTGTTGGCTTCGGCAAAGGTCGGGTAGGCGTGGATCGTGCCGATGATTTTCTTGAGGCCAAGCCCGTGCTTCATCGCCAGCACATATTCGGCGAGCAGTTCGCCGGCGTGGGTGCCGACGATGGTGACGCCGAGGATCCGGTCCTTGCCCGGCTGGGTCAGAATTTTGACGAATCCGGTGGTTTCGCCATCGGCGATGGCCCGGTCGAGATCAGCGAAGTCGTAACGGGTCACCTCGCAGGCGAGGCCCTGGTCCGCCGCCTCGCGCTCGTTCAATCCGACCCGGGCGATCTGGGGCGCAAGGAACGTCGTGTGCGGCAGGAAGCGGTAATCGACCTTGAAGCGCCAGAACTGGCCGAACAGTGCGTTGACGCTGGCATGCCAGGCTTGATGCGCGGCGGCGTGGGTGAACTGGTAAGGTCCGGCTGCGTCGCCGGCAGCGAATATGTTGGGAAAGCGGGTTTCCAGAAATGCGTTGGTGGAAACGGTGGCCTGGGCATCGATTCCTAGCTCCTCAAGCCCGTAGCCGGACAGCCGGGCAACCCGGCCCACTGCGACGATCAACTGATCGAAACTTATGCTTTCGGTTCCGTTCGGTCCCTCGACCGTAAGGCTCTTGCTGGTCCCCCTGACTTCAGCACAGGCCGCGCGATGCCCGGTCAGCACGGTGACGCCCGATTTCTCCAGAGCGCGCAATGCCGCTTCGGACACCTCGTCGTCTTCGCGAACCAGCAGGCGATCCGCCATTTCGACCAGCGTCACCGCACTGCCCAGTCTCGCGAAAGCCTGAGATAGCTCGCAACCGATCGGTCCTCCGCCGAGCACGCAGATCCGACCTGGCGGATTGCTCAATCCGGCGAAGGCATCCCACAGCGTGTCGCTGGTCAGATATCCGGTTTCCTCCAGCCCCGGCAAGGGCGGCACGAATGGCCCGGCACCCGCAGCTATGACAATCGCGCGGCTGGTCAGCCGCCGCGTTGCACCGTCATTGTCGGCGATCTCGACGGTCCAGGGATCGACAATCCGGGCTGTGCCCAGCGCCACATCCACCCCGAGCGCAGCATAGCGCTCGACACTGTCGTTCGGCTCGATCGTGGCAATCGTTTGCCGCACTCGCGCCATCACATCGGCAAAGCGTACTTCGGGCTCGCCCGCACCGATGCCAAACTGCCCCGCGTCGCGGACCTGCGCGGCAACGGCCGCACTGCGGATCAGCGCTTTGCTGGGGACGCAGCCGGTATTCAGGCAATCGCCGCCCATGCGGTCCTTTTCGACCAGCGTAACCCGTGCGCGCACGGTGGTTGCGACCAGAGCCGAAACCAGCCCGGCCGATCCAGCGCCGATAACGATCAGGTTGCGGTCGAAGCGCTTGGGGGCTTCGTATCCCCGGTAGATCCTGCGCCGCTCGATTGCCGCAACGATACCCTTTGCAAACCAAGGCAAGATGCCCAGCGCGGCGAACGAAATCAGAAGTCCCGGAGAAACGACGTCGGCAAGGCTCGTTATCCCCCCAAGCTGGGTGCCCGCGTTGACATAGGCGATCGTGCCCAGCAGCATGCCAAGCTGGCTGACCCAGGCGTAAGTGAAGGTCTTTATCCGGGTCAGGCCCATCGCCAGGTTGACCAGGAAGAACGGAAACAGCGGCACCATGCGCAGCGTAAAGAGATAGAACGCGCCGTCCTTCTCCAGCCCTGCATTGACCGGTTTCAGCTTTTCGCCGAATTTGGCTTCGACAAAATCGCGCAGGACATGCCGCGATGAGAGAAATGCGAGCACCGCGCCGAGCGTGGATGCGAACGACACCACTATTGTCCCGGTAACCAGGCCAAAGATCGCGCCAGCGGCGATCGTCAGGACAGCCGCACCGGGCAACGAAGTCGCGGTGACGAGAACATATATCGCGAAAAACGTCCCGATGACTAGCAGCGGCTCCTCGGCCTGGGCAGCGCTTAGCGATGCCGACCATGCGCGCAGCTGATCCATCTCAAGAAAACGCCCGAGGTCGAGTGCCAAAAATGCGATCAGGGCAGCCGCAATGGCTGCGACAATTGTCAGCTTTTTCACAAGGACGTTCCTGTCGTTCGCCAGATGATCCGGCTTCCGGGATCGGACAAATGGTTCCCGATCATTTGGATTGGGATTGAACCGCTTACCACCGCACCAAGGGAGGCACGGCCAGACGCCCTATCAGACCGCAAATCGCGACCGGAACAATGTGCCAGACGCCGATATGCGTCATGGTGTCGATCGGACAGGACAAGCCATAGGCCAAACTGCCAAACGAACCTGCGGCCACGCCGACAAACAGACCTGCCAGCTTTAGCGACACAGGCGCACCGCGGTGCAGCCACCAGACCAGCGCGCCCGCGACGGGCACCGCAGCCGAAACCGCAAGCAGGGCGCAGGACACTCCGTAAGGATCAGAAAGGACGGCGCTGAGTCCATGGCCATTCAGAGCATGGACGAGTGCCGCCATCGGGACGACGCCGATCATGGCCAAGCCCCAACGCGGACCGTCATGCCGGTTGCCGATGCGCGGCGATGACGATGCCAGCACACCGACGCTGCAAACGATTCCCAATACACCCAGCAAACCGTTGACGATAAGAAATATTTCCGAAGCCTTGCCATTCCAGGCCCCTGCCCACAATCCCTTGACCATCGCTACGGCTGCAACCGAAATGACGACGGCAACGGCTATCAGAACGGTACCATCGCGCGTGCGCAATGGCTTTACGGGGCGCAGATCGGCGACCAGCGCATCGATCAGATTTGGCTTTGCATCCGGCATTTAGTTGGCTTTCTCGATTAGCGCTGACAACTTTCGCAGTCCGCGATGGATGTTGACCTTGACCAGGGCTTCGCTTTGCCCGCTGCGATCCGAGGCTTCGCGGATGCTGAAGCCTTCGATTTTTACGAGTTCGATTGCCGTAATCTGCTTTGAGGGAAGATGCTCGAATAGCCGCTCTAGGCTCAGGCGTGCTTCCGTGACGTCGCCTTCCACCTCGTCTGGCACCTCGGAGCCATCAAGGATGGCGCGCTCGGACCGATAGACGCGGCGCAAGTAATCGACCCAGCGATAGCGCGCGATGGCCGCCAGCCAGGGCAGAAACGGCCGTGCTGAATCGTAGGTAGCCCGCTTGTTGTGCAGCGCTATCAAGACCTCTTGAACCAGATCGTCGCGTTCGGATTGCGGCACGCGCCGTGCATAAAAGCGCTCAAGCCAGAGCTTTGCGGCCTCGAGCAGCGCGGCATAGGCCTGCTTGTCCCCCCGCTGCGCCGCAGTCATGAGGTTGCAAAGGGACCACTCATCCAAGACCACGATCATGCTCCATGCCAGTCCCCCGAACCGGGTTCTCTCGCCTCAATTCGCACGGGAGTGGCAAGAAGTTACAGTACGGCGCGAAGAAACGCACAATGCCCGCGAAGACGGCGCTTTGACCCCCGCAACGCCTTCTTAACCATAATTCGTTAACGCGGGCACAGGGAATGCGCGAAAGAACTGCCTTCCCGAGGAGTGTCGCACACCGCCATGGAAGACGGGATTTCTGCTTACTGGGAACTCCGCCGCGCCCGCCGCTGGTGCGACATTGCCCAGCTGTGCGTCATCGCGATGCTGGAGGCAATGTACTTCGCCGCGCCCCGGCCGCTCGATGCCACAGGTTCCTTGCTGACGCCGATAATTCTGGCGGGATTTCTGGCGACTACCGGCCTACGAACCTGGTTTCATGCCCGGCCTGAAGCAAAAGGGCCGGATGAATCGTTCTGGATCTTTGCCGATTTCACATTTCTCTATCTCCTGATCTACAGCTTCCATATTCAGTATGAGCAAGGCCCGGGGGTCTATCTCAAATCGACGACCGCCAGCTTCGCCTTCTTCCTGATCGCGATCCGGGCGGTTCATCTCGAATTGCGGGCAGTGGCGCTGGCCGGCGCGGCTGCGGTGTTCGGCTGGGCAGGATTGACCCTTGCAGCCGTGCTCGATCCGGCAAGCCGGATGACGCGCAGTTTCGTCGAGTACATGACTTCGGATGCGGTCCTGATCGGGGCACAGGTCGAACACATGATCGGCCTCGGACTTGTCACCACGGCGCTGGCGATGGTCACGAAAGTGGTGGGGGTCGATGGGCTGACCGGGCTGGGTAATGCGCGCGTGCTGGTGACACAGTTGCACCGCGCGAAAGCGCGCGACCGGGGCGCCTCGATCATTCTGGTGCGGGCCGCCAATCTTCACGATCTGGCAAATCTGTTCGGCGCAGCGACAGCCAACAAGGCCATTGTCGAAGTGGCGGGCCGATTGACCGCATTTGTCGGCCAATGGGGCAAGGTCTGGCGGATCGACGAGACGACATTCGCAATCGGCCATCACGGGCTTGGTCCTGGCGAAACCATCGTCAAGGCCATGGGCAGGTTGCAGCGCGATCTTGCCGAACCATTGGAGAGCGCCAATCGGTTTTGCCTCACCTTCCATCTTGGGTCTATGACGGCAGAAGCGCATGTCGATCCGCTCGAAGCCTATCGCCGCGCCCATCTCGCGCTGTCGCACGCGAGGTCGGATGTCGAAGGCCGCTCCGTAGTCTATTCGCAGGCGCTTGCCGATGATGCACAACTGGCATTGGCGATCGAGCGCAATCTCCCGGTTGCACTGGAGAATGGCGAATTCGAGCTGGTCTATCAGCCGATAGTCGCCCTCGGCACCGGCGAAGTCGTTGGCGCCGAGGCGCTGATCCGCTGGCCCAGCCGCCAGGGTGACCAGACATCGCCAGCAAGCTTCATGCCGGTGGCCGAAGCCACCGGGCAAATCGTGCCGATTGGTGCCTGGGTCATAGAGAGAGCTGCCGACGACCAGCTGCATTGGCGCGAACAGGGATTTGACATGGTGGTCAACGTCAACGTGTCCCCTGTCCAAGTTGCTGAATGGGCAACGCTTGAAGCCGCCTTGCGTCAAGCCAGCGAACGCGGTGCGAGGTTGAAGATCGAAATCGTCGAGGGGGCGCTGAGCGTTCCGGAAAACGAGTTCGTCGAACGGCTAATCCGGTTGGCCGACCATGCGGCAGGGCTCGCCATCGACGATTTCGGAGCCGGACATTCCTCGTTCGCCCGCCTCAGCGCCCTGCCGTTCACCACCCTCAAGATCGACAAGGCCCTGACCGACCAGATCGAGAACTCCGAAGGGCCGCAAATCCATGCTCGCACTCGCCCGGCTGGGACGCTCGCTTGGTCTGGAAATCGTTGTCGAAGGCGTCGAGAACGCCGGACAGGCGATGATTCTTGGCGCCTTGGGTATCGAGCACGCGCAAGGGTTCCACTTTGCGCGACCGATGAGTTCGCAGCAATTTCTCGGCCATGCGCTTGGGCAAGACAGTTCAGTCGATGATGTGCCATGGGATCATGACCAGAGAGCTATCGGGCAATAGCGTCGAGATCAGGCTGCTCCAGGTATGTGCTAACCAGCGGCATTTGATCGCCTTGCGGGCCATGCCGTTCCTGTCGCCTCGAATACTACCAAAAGTCGCCGCGCGAAGCGTTCGCATCATCAAGCAGAATCTTGCCGCACGCACAAGCCAATTGCGAAACGGGCCATTCGCTGCCACCAACCGGACAATGACCGGGGCCGCCAATCACATTGAGACATTCATCGCCGATTGGGCGCTGACCGGCGGTTCCGAACTCGCCAACACCCATCTCTTCGTCAGCGGCCTGTGCGCCCTGATCGGCGTCGATCCGCCCAAGGGCAGCCGCGACGACGACGCCCACAACGATTATGTGTTCGAACGCCGGCGTCTTCCAGAAAGAAGCCGACGGCACCGAAAGCTTTGGGCGGATCGACGCCTACAAGCGCCACTGCTTCGTGCTGGAAGCCAAGCAGGGCAGCGATGCCGACCGCAAGGCCGCCGAAGCGGGCGAGGCCGACCTCGACATTTTCGGCCAGACCGCCGCCGCCCGCTTCAAGCGCGGCACGGCCAAACGCGGAACTCCCGCCTGGTCAAAGGCGATGGTCGAAGCGCGCGGACAGGCCGAACGCTATGCCAAGGCGCTGCCCATCGATCATGGCTGGCCGCCCTTCCTGCTCGTCACCGATGTCGGCCACTGCATCGATGTCTATGCCGATTTCAGCGGCACCGGGAAGCAATACACCCAGTTCCCCGATGCCGCCCGCTTCCGCATCGCGCTGGACGATTTGCGCGACGAGACGTCCGCACCCGCCTTGCGACCATCTGGACCGACCCGCTCAGCCTTGACCCGTCGAAGGAAGCCGCGCGCGTTACGCGGGAGATTGCCGGGCATCTGGCGGAACTCTCCAAACGCCTCGAAAAGCGCGAGCAGAACCCTACCCGCGTCGCCGATTTCCTGATGCGCTGCCTGTTCACGATGTTTGCCGAGGATGTCGCGCTGATCCCCGAAGGCAGCTTCACCCAGTTCCTCACCCGGATGCAGAAGCGCCCGGAAAACTTCGCGCCCCAGCTGTCATCGCTGTGGCAGGCGATGGACAAGGGCGGACTGGCGGGCGTGCTGGGCGAAGCGGGCGAGACCGTGCTGCGCTTCAACGGCTATCTGTTCAAGGATACCACCGCGATTGCCCTTAATGCCGACGAGATCGGCCTGCTGATCGAGGCGGCCAAGCACAAGTGGAACCATGTCGAACCGGCGATCTTCGGCACCCTGCTGGAACGCGCGCTGGACGGGAAGGAACGCGCCAAGCTTGGCGCGCATTACACGCCGCGCGCTTACGTGGAACGGCTGGTGATGCCGACAATCATGGAGCCGCTGCGCGCCGACTGGGCCGGGGTGCAGGCCGCCGCCGGGCAACTGATCGAGGCGGGCAAGGCGGACGAAGCGCACGGCGTGATCGAGAAATTCCACGCGCAACTGGCGCAGACCAAAGTGCTCGACCCCGCCTGCGGCACCGGCAATTTCCTCTATGTCGCGCTCGCCCGGATGAAGGAGCTGGAAGGCGAAGTGATCGGGCGGCTGGCCGAGCTGGAGCCGGAAGGCGCCAGCCAGTATGTCGCGGAGCTGAGCGGGCATACCATCACGCCCGAAAACTTCCTCGGCATCGAGATCAACCCGCGCGCGGCGGCGATTGCCCAGCTGGTGCTGTGGATCGGCTATCTGCAATGGCATTTCAAGGTGAACGGCGAAGGCAAGGTCCCGCCCGAACCGGTGCTGCGCGATGTGAAGACCATCGAGAACCGCGATGCGCTGATCGACTGGGACAGACGAGTGCTGGAGCGGGACGAGCACGGCAAGCCGCTCACCCGCTGGGATGGCGAGACGATGAAGCTTCATCCGGTGACGGGCAAGAAGGTGCCCGATGAGGATGCGCGGGTCGAGGTGGAGCGTTACGTTGCGCCCAAGGCGGCGAAATGGCCACGCGCGGATTTCATCGTCGGCAACCCGCCGTTTATCGGCGGCAAGGATGTGCGCGAACGGTTGGGCGGCGGCTATTTCGATGCGCTGTTCAAGACCACCGATGTTCCCGAAAGCGCGGATTTGTGATGCACTGGTGGGACAAGGCGGCCATTGGCCACGCGCAAGGACAAGACGCGGCGGTTTGGCTTCGTCACCACCAACAGCATCACGCAGGTATTCAGTCGCCGGGTGATCGCCAAGCATCTGGATGCCAAGGATCGGGTGAGCCTGCTGTTCGCCATTCCCAACCATCCTTGGGTCGATGAGAAGGATGGCGCGGCGGTGCGCATCGCGATGACGGTTGCCGCCAAGGGCAAGGCTGCCGGTCGCGCGCTCGACGTGGCCGACGAAAGCGGCGCTCCGGAGCAGATCGCATTTGTCGAGCGTGCCGGTGCAGTCAGCAGCGATTTGCGCACGGGCGCGGATGTGAGCAGCTACAGTTCCGTTGAAGGCCAACGACAAGCTCGCTCGCGCGGTGTGCAGCTGCATGGGCGACGGCTTCATCGTCACGCCCGAGCAGGCTGAAACCTTAAGCCCCTCCCCTTCAGGCACGGCTATCGCACATTCCGATTCGACTTCTTTTCTCCCCTCCCGCTTGCGGGAGGGGTTGGGGGTGGGTGAGTCTGAAATCGACGCAACACTGCCGTTTTCGTCCGACTGGCCCACCCCTAACCCCTCCCGCAAGCGGGAGGGGGACCAAGTCGCTATGCCATCGAAACGAATATGCGATAGCCCTCCCCTGAAGGGGAGGGGGGCAGGCAGCCTCCGCACCGGCGCGGCGGATGAAACCGAAGTGATCTTCGACTATCGCAATGGCCGCGATCTTGCCTCGCGCCCGCGCGGGGTCAAAGTGATCGATCTATACGGATTGAGCGAAGCCGAAGTGCGGGATCGCTATCCGGCGGTCTATCAGCATGTTGCAACCACCGTGAAGCCGCACCGCGACGAGAACAATCGCGCCAGCTACCGAGACAATTGGTGGCTATTCGGCGAACCCCGCTCAGAGCTGCGCCGCGCGCTGGCAGGCGTCACCCGCTACATCGCCACCATCGAAACCGCCAAGCACCGCGTGTTCCAGTTCCTGCCGATGTCGATCCTGCCGGATAACAAGCTGGCCTGTGTCGCCTTGGACGACGCCTATTTTCTCGGAGTGCTGTCCAGTCGCTTCCATGTCCCTTGGGCCATCGAAAGTGGCGGGCGTTTAGGAATGGGCGACGACCCGGTTTATGTGAAATCCCGCTGCTTCGACCCCTTCCCCTTCCCCGCAGACGTCCCCGAACCGCTCAAGGATCGCATCCGCGCCGAGGCCGAGGCGCTCGACGCGCTGCGCAAGCAGGTGCTTGCCGCGCACGACGACCTCACCCTGACCGGCCTCTACAATGTGCTGGAGGCGCTGAAAGCAGGCCGCGTGCTGGACGACAAGCAGCGCGACATCCATGATCGCGGGCTGGTGACGCTGATCCGCCAGTATCACGACGCTATCGATAGCGCCGTGGCGCAGGCCTATGGCTGGCCCGCTGATCTCTCCGACGAGGACATCCTCACCCGCCTGGTCGCGCTCAACAAGACCCGCGCCGCCGAAGAGGCCAAGGGCCTGATCCGCTGGCTCCGCCCCACCTTCCAGGCGCCGGGCGCGACTGCCCCGCAAGTCAACGCCACACTCGACCTCGGCGACGCCCCCGCCGCCGCGCCCGCAACCGTCATCCCCTGGCCCAAAACGCTGGCCGAACAAGTCAGCACAGTCGCCGCACTCCTCGCTGCCTCGCAGGTCCCCCAGCACCCCAGCGAAATTGCCCGCGCCATCAAGGGCACCAATGCCAAGGGCGTCACCCCGGTGCTCGATGCACTGACGGCGATCGGGCAAGCGCGGAGGCTGGCGGATGGGCGCTATGCGGCGTGACTTGCGGTGGCGTCCCCGCCTTGGCCGGCATTTGGCTTTGGGCCGCGCGGGCTGCGGATCGTTGACGAGCGGGATTGTTCGTCGATGGCGGTCACAGTCCCGCGCCTGCGCCAAGGTGACTTTATTCACACTTCCAAGGCCGATGTCGCGACGTTTGCCATTCTTCTGCACCCGACAGACCCAAGAACGCGCACCGGTCGGGCCAATCAGCAGATAGAGTCCATCGCCGTCGCCATAGCGACCGGGCAGCTTCGTCGCCTTGACCGCCGTGGCGCTCAACCGGCCCAATTGATTGCTCCCACATCTGCTACCACACTCAATGCGGGTTAACATGCTCCAGCATCAATCGGCATGCAGCAGAAAACTAGCCTAATGCCGCAGAATTCAGGGAAAAATAAGTAAAGATGGATCGCCTTGAAACAGGCTTTTGGCGGAGCGGGTGGGATTCGATTTGAATGCCTAATGCATTGTTTTTAATGATATGCCAGCGTCGGCATTTCTGGGAATGCCCCTAAGGATGCCCCCAATTTTTTTGGAAGCATACGGAATCTTCGGGGCTAAGTAATGTCCTCTCAGGCCTGAAACTCGAGCTTTAGTCAGTGCGCGTTCCCGTGATGTCCAAGGCTTGAGAAGTCCAGTCGTATGGTCCGCCGCTTCGTCTGTCAGTCAATTGCAGCTCAACGGCTTTTCACATCATCCGGAAGTCATCGCGCCATCGACGACATATTCCGCGCCCGAAACGAAGGAGGATTCGTCCGAGGCGAGGAAGATGACCACGTTGGAGACCTCTTCCGGCTGCGCCATCCGGCCAAGCGGTATTGCTGACGCCGCGCCGCCGCCCTCTGCATCGGTCGCCGCGACCATCATCGGGGTCAGGATATAGCCGGGGTGGACCGAATTGACCCGGATGCCGTCCTTGCCATGCCACACCGCGACCAGCTTGCTCATGCCTCGCACCGCGAACTTGCTGGCGCAGTAGGCGGCGTTCGACGAGGCGGCGGTGCCCAGCATCCCGGCGATCGAGGAGATGTTGATGATCGAGCCGCCGCCCGCCGCCGTCATCGAAGGGACCACCGCCTGCATGCCCAGAAACACGCCCAGCTGGTTGACCGCGCAGACCTGGAGAAACTCAGCCTGGGTCAGCTCAAGCAGGCCTTTGACCGGGCCGATCACGCCGGCATTGTTGACCAGCACGGTCACCTTGCCGAACTTCGCCTCGGCCAGCGCAACGACTCGCTGCCAGCCTGCCTCGTCGGCAACATCGTGCTCGATAAACACCGCCGCATCGCCCAGTTCGCGCGCGATTCCCGCGCCGCGCGCAGCGTTGATGTCGGTCAGCACCACCTGCGCGCCCTCGCGCACGAAAGCGCGGGCATGCGCCTCGCCCATGCCCTGCGCCGCGCCGGTGACCAAGGCAACCTTGCCTTCGAGTCTGCCCATCGCTCCTAAGCCGCAGCCAGTTCGGCGCTGGGCAGTTTGGGCGCGACCTGGTTGACCAGCAAGTCCATCGAGCGCTCCCAGGGTTCGGGATTGTCGATATAGTCGTGGCTGTAGATCAGCAGAGTGCCGAACGGTCCGCCGAGATCGTCGCACCACGCCTCGATCTTCTGGCGCACGGTTTCGGGCGAGCCGACGATCCAGACGTGCTCGGCGAGATATTCGCCATCGACTTTGTCCTGATCGTAATCCGGATCGTGGAGCAGGCCCTTGAGTACGCCAAAGCGCTGGTAGGTCGGCTTGATATATTGCTGCCAAGCATAGGCAATACCGCCATCTATTGCGAGCTTGCGCGCTTCGGCGTCTGTATCTGCGACGATCACGTCGCGGACCACGCGGTGGGCAGAACGCTCGGCCTTGCGTCCGGCTTTGGCCATTTCCTCGGCGTAGGTTTCAAAGTGGCTGCGAAGGAAAGCGTTGCCGGCATAGACCGAGGCGGGCAGGAAGCCGTTGCGGCCGGCAAATCCGATCGACGAGGACGGCGAGGACAGGCCGGTCATCGCCATATGAATGTCGCCGCCCCACGGCTTCATGTCGCGGAAAGGGTGGCCATGCTCGGCCTCGGGCATGCCCGCCTTCCAGAATTTGCCTTCGAAGTGGAACGGTTCGCCCTTCCACATACGGTGCATGATATCGATCGCTTCGAGCATCATGCCGTGATTGACCGACATGTCGTCGATCCCGCGCAGCGCCGCGTCGGTGGGATAGGCGCCGTTGGCGACGCCGAGCATGTAGCGACCTTCGAGAATCTGACTGAGCCAGGCGGTCTGCATCGCCAAGGTCGCCGGGTGATGATAGGGCAAGAGGTGCGCCAGCGGGCCCAGGTTAATCCGGCTGGTCTGCGCCGCCAGCGCCGCGATCACCAGTTCGGGGCTGGGAATGCTCTCCCAGTTGAGCGTGGCATGTTCGCCCACCCAGTATTCGCTGAAGCCGATCTTGTCGGCATGCACGCCCTGACGGATCGCCCAGTCGAACACCTGCCGGGCCGAACGCTCGGGCCGCAGGAACGGGGTCTGAAACATGCCGATCTTCATGGGATTGCCTTTCTGAAACGGCTTCTCAGCCGAAGTCTTTCCATTCGACGATGATGCCCGCGTCATCGAAGCGGAGCACACTGCAGAACTTGAGGCGGAATGCCTCGCCAGCTTTGCCAAAGCCTTCGAGATCGACCGCGCAGGTGCCGGCATACCAGCCGATCCGCACCACCGTGTCGCCCGAGGCAATCACCCGTTCGGCCGGCTCGAAATGGCGCTCGACGAAGAAATCGCTGGCGAACTGCCGCAGCACGCCGATCAGCTCAACGCGCGATGTCAGCACGAAATTGCGGTTGAAATGGGCGAAATCGACATCGGCCGCGATCTGCCGCTCCATCGCGGCGAAATCCTGCGCATTGTAGGCCGCGACCATCGCCTCGGCACATGCCAGATTGTCGGCCATCCTCGCGCTCCTATCATTTGCCCCGGAGACTAGTCAGGCGGAATTTCGGCGTCAAATAAAATTCGACGATTTGTCGGATTTTATTTGACCAATTGATGATGCTCCCGGCGAAGCATGGCGGCAATCCGGTGCTTGGTCGACTGAAGTTTAGCTGATAAGGACGGTCTCGCACCCGATTTTCCAACCGGAATTCCACATATGTCCGAATTTGATATTGGCACTACGATCGCAGATTCCGGGGCGGACTTGCTTGCCGCAGGAACGGATTGGGAGGCCCTGCTGCATATGATCGCGCACCGCCCAAAGCGGGTGACCGAGCGCAAGCAGGATCGCAGCAAGCGCACCGAACAGCAAATTCTCGGCGCGGCGCTGCGGGTCTTCGCTCGCGACGGCATATCGCGCTCGCGCATCGCCGATATCGCCGCCGAGGCAGGCATATCGACCTCGACGCTCTATGAGTACTACAAGAGCAAGGAAGACCTCGCCTACGACCTGCCACGCAACCACCTTGCCGACTTTTTCGAAGAATACCGCCAGGCGGTGGCCAGCAAGACCGGCGCGCGCGACCGCTTGACGCTCTACCTTACTATGTCCGCCGATTTCGCCCGTCAGCATGCCGAATGGGCGCGGCTGTTCTATCTGGAAATCTGGCCGAGTGTTTTCGTCAGCGAGACCGACCTGCGCCATTCGGTCGACGATTTCGCCCGCGTCGTGCTCTACCTACTGCGGCAGGGCGCGCGCGAAGGCGATTGGCCCGCCGGGCAGGATGCCTTCCAGACGGCGGCGATCCTGATGGGCGGGGTCAACCAGGTCATCATAACCTGGCTGCTCTATCGCCGCCCGCGCAATCTCACCAAGGCGAGCATCGAGATCGCCGAGAGGATGCTGGACATGATCGCGAGCGAGAAACCGGCGAACTGACTAGCGTTCAAACATCCCATTCCAGCTCGAACGGATCGACGGTCGCGACAATTCCGCTGGTGTAAGACAGTGCCTTGCCATTGGCCAGGCGGAACTCCGGTATCCGCGCCAGCCATTCCTCCAGCACCAGCTTCAGTTCCGCGCGCGCCAAATGAGCGCCCGGGCAGGTGTGGCTGCCCTTGCCGAAGATATACTGGCGGCGCGCCTGACGGCCGAGGCGGAACTCCATCGGCTCCGGGTTGCTGCGGTCGCTGAGTGCGATCGGCACGGTCGAGGCCATAACCATATCGCGCGGGCGCAAGGTGACACCGCCGAACTGGGTCTCGGCGATCACCTCGCGCGAATCCGAGACTACCGGAAAGCGGCGCAGAAACTCCAGAATCGCATCGTCCAGCTTGCCCGGATCGGCGGCGAGCGCGCGGCGGGTGTCATCATCCTGGGCCAGATGCGCGAAGACGAAACCGAGCAGGTTAACCACCGTATCGAGCCCGCCGACCAGCGCCTGGGTGCACAGGTTCTCCGCTTCGTCCTGCGACAGATCGCGCCCCTGCACCTGGCCGTTCACCATCTGGGTGATCAGATCGTCACCGGATCCCTCGCGCCGCTCCCGGATCACCGGGCCGATATAGTCGCTGAAGCCCTGCTCCACCTGCTCGAAAGTGAGGCTGCCATCGGGCCGGGTGAACTGATCGGCTAGATGCTTGAGTTTAGGCGCATCGGCCAGCGGCAGATCGACCATGCGCAGGAAGATGCGGATCGGCAGCTGTTCGGCAAAATCGTGGCTGAAATTGCAGTGGCCCTTGCCCCGGAACCCCTCGATCAGCTCGACCGTCAGCGCGCGCATCGCTTCCTTGCGGGCATTGATCGCTTTGGGGCTGAGACCTTCGTTGAGCAGTTTACGATAGGGGCCGTGCACTGGCGGATCGAGCGACAGCGGGATGTATTTGGAATAGGCCTCGCCCGCCGGATCGCGCGGCACGATAACAATGCGGCTGGAGAAGCGGTCCGAATCGGTCAGCACCGTTTCGGCCAGATCGGGATCGAGCACCATCCAGTGGCCGCCGTTGTGCGGCGTCCACATCACGTCATGCGCCGCCAGCGCCATGACCTCGCGCCAGAAGTGATGCACCGTCTGGCCACCGGGCACCGGCATGTGCAGGTTGAAATCGATCACCCGGTCTGCGGGCACATTATCAGGCCGCTCAGCCAGTTGCGCCGTGTCCATTTTGCTTCTCCCGCTTCTGCCCGGCAGACTATCGACGCCGACCGGTCAATAAAAGAAAATTCGTCGGATTTTATGCGCCGATCTACGTTTGCAGCTTCCAATTCGGTAGGATTGCCGACACTATAGCCGAACGAACATCGTAAAATGGGAGCGAGCTATGGGACGGCTGGACGGCAAGGTGGCGATCATCACCGGGGCAGCGCAAGGCATGGGTGCCGAGCATTGCCGCCAGTTCGTGCGTGAAGGCGCGCAGGTCGTCCTCACCGATATCGACGTGCCGCGTTCCGAAGCCCTGGCCGCCGAACTCGGCGCAAACGCCCTGTTCTGCAAGCACGAAGTTACCAGCAGCGCGGGCTGGAAGAGGTGGTCGATGCGGCAGAGGCAAAGTTCGGCCCGGTCACGGTGCTGGTCAACAACGCCGGGATCGTCGGCACGGTCAGCCCCTGCGCCGATCTCGACGAAGACGAATACTTGCGCATCTGCGCGATCAACCAGACTTCGGTGTTCCTTGGCATGAAGTATGTCATCCCGTCGATGCAGCGCGCAGGCGGCGGATCGATTATCAACATCTCGTCGATTTCCGGGCTGGTGGCGATCTACGGCACGCCCAATGTCGCCTATGCCGCCAGCAAGTTCGCGCTGCGCGGGCTGACCAAGCAGGCGGCGATCGAATATGGTGCCGACGCTATCCGGGTGAACTCGGTCCACCCCGGCTATATCCGCACCAAGATGATGACCGAATCGCTGACCGACGAACAGATCGTCATCGCCAGCGATTCGGTGCCGATCAAGCGGGTCGGCGAGCCGGTCGATGTCTCGCGTCTGGTGATCTATCTGGCGTCGGACGAGTCCGGTTTCACCACCGGCAGCGAACATGTCATCGACGGCGGCCTGACTTCGGTTTGATGCCAGGCCAGGTTTCCGGCGAGTGGCGGCGCGGCGGGCATCTTGTCGCCCTGACCGCGCTCGGCCTGACCTGCGCGCCGACGACATTACCGGTCTATACGATCGGCGTGTTCGTGCCGCAGTTCGAGGCGGATTTTGGCTGGAGTCGGGCGGGAATCCAGACCGCAGTCCTGTTCAGCACCGGCCTTGCCGTGGCCTGCGCGCCGCTGGCGGGTTGGATGATCCGGCGCTGGGGCATCAGGAATACGATCCTGCCTGGTCTGGCGGGGCTGGCGCTGGCCTTCCTGCTGGGTGCAGGCATCAACGGATCGCTGTGGCAGCTCTATGGTGTCTATGCGGCCATGTCGCTGCTCGGCGCAGGGGCGGGCGCGGTTGGCTGGACGTCGCTGATCGCCGGAAACTTCGACAAGGCGCGCGGATTGGCGCTGGGGCTTGGCCTGTCCGGCACCGGGTTGTGTTCGATGTTGATGCCCGCGATTGCCGCGGCGAGCATGGCGCAATGGGGCTGGCGCGGGGCCTATGTGGCGCTGGCTGCCTTCTGCCTGCTGGTGGTGCTGCCGCTGTGCTGGCTATTGCTCCCGCGCGACAGGCCGGGCGACCCATCGCCAGCCGCAGCGGCAACCGCGATGCAAGGCATGGACGTTAGCGAGGCTCTGCGCAGCCGCCGTTTCTGGCAACTGGGGCTATCCACTTTCGCCATCTATGCGGTGATCGGCGGGATCATTCCCAATCTCGTCCCCGCCTTCACCGATGCCGGGCTGAGCATGGCGCAGGCCGCCTCGATCATGGGCATTTTCGGCATGACCGTGATCGGCGGGCGAATTGCCGTTGGCGCGCTGGTCGACCGCTTCTGGGCACCTGCCGTGGCGGCGCTGGTTATGGTCCCGGCGGCGCTGGCCTGCCTGATAATCGGCAGCGGCGGCAGCTATGCCAGTTTCGCCCTCGCCGCCGCCATGCTGGGCGTGGCCACCGGCACTGAATTGGACGTGCTGAGCTATCTCATCGCGCGCTATTTCGGCATTGGCGACTATCCGCGCATCTATGCCCGCGCCTACATCTTCGTCGCCGCCGCATCGGGGATTGCCCCGCTGCTGATCGGGCGGGTGCACGATGTTACCGGCAGCTACAGCTTGCCGATGCAGATTGCCGCCGGATTGCTGGTGCTGGGAGCGCTTGGCCTGCTGATGCTGGGCAAGTATCCGGACTGGGGAAGCGAGCCGGTCAGCGACGCAAAGTAAGATCCATCGTCTCGGATCGCACCTGAATCAGCGGAACATCTGCCAGCTGCATCAGCTTGCGGACCTGGTCCAGTTCGGGCGAAGACAGCAGCGGAAAATCCTGCTTCACAGGCCCGGCGGCGCGCATCGCGTCGATATCCGATTGCGGCAGGAAGGCGCGGTAGATCAGTTCGTCCTCGTCGTCAGTGCAGTGCTGCTTTTTCAGCACATCGAGGTCCGGGCTTTCCGGCGGATGCGCCAGCACTTCCTTGGCGCGCGGCGCGGCCATGATCCGGTCGAGCACTTGCCCGATCGACTGGGGCCACCGTCTGGCCATAGAAACCGGCGGCATACTGGATCACCTCGTCGGGCACGGTGCCATAGCGCTGGCCGGTGACGACGTTGAGCACCGCCTGGATGCCGACCAGTTGGCTGAACGGCGTCGCCATGCCAGGATAACCGAGATCGCGGCGCACGGCGGCGACTTCGTCGAGCACCTGCGGCAGCTTGTCCATCATCTTGTGCATGGCCAGCTGCGCCTTGAAGGTGCCCATCATGCCGCCGGGAATCTGATGCTGGATCGAGAACACATCGTATTCGGCGTACTGATCGACGAGAAATCCCGCCGCCTTGCCGACCTTGCGGAAATGGTCCGCGACCGGCTCGAACAAGCGCTTCATCGAGGCTGTGGGTATGGCCGCGCAATGCCGATGTTCTTCGCCATGATTTCGGTCGAGGGCACTGACGGACCGTTCGCCATCGGGCGGCTGGCGGTGTGGATCACCGACACGCCGAGATCGATCGCGTCGAGATAGGCCTTGGCCGAAATGCCGAGCAGATTGTTCGAATGAAACTCGATCGGCTTGCCACGCGCCACCTTGACGATGGCGGGCACCAGCTGCTCCAGCCGCTCCTTCTCCAGCACCCCGGCGGTGTCATAGAGCAGGATCGAATCGACATCGGGGCTGGCAGCCAGCGCCTTGGCGTTGGCGACAAAGAATTCGTCGGTATGCACCGGCGACAGCGCGAACATGATCGCGCCGGCCACCTGGGCATTGGCCTCCTTGGCCACCTTCGCCAGCCGCAGCATGTTGTCGATGCCGAACAGCACGTCGTAGATCCAGAAACTGCGCACCCCATGCGCGCAGAGCCGACGCACCCACAGGTCCATCAGTGCGGGCGGGGTGATCCCGAAGGTGACATTGGCGTTGGCGCGAAGGCCGGCGCGCACCGGCGTATTGGGCATCGAGGCTGACCAGCAGGTCGAGCCCTTCCCAGTAATTCTCGCGGCAATATTTGGTTAGCACATCGAGCATGCCGCCGCCGGTCAGGTCGATGATCTGGAAGCCTGTCGGTCGATCAGCGGCGAGACCGGCAGCGCCATGCCCGCCTGCATCCTGAGGCCCCACAGGCTCTGCTGGCCGTCGCGCATGGTCTCGTCGAGGAACTGGATATGCGCCATCAGGCTGCCCCTTCCTTCAGCGCATCGCGCACCGAGCGGCGCAAGATTTTGCCCGCGCCGCTTTTGGGCAGCTCGTCCCACACCCAAAGCTGTTTGGGCCGCTTAACGCCCGAGAGCCGCCCACGCGCGAATTCCATGATCGCATCGCCGTCGAGGCCATCCGCCCCGGCGACCACTGCTACCACCCGGTCGCCCCACTTCTCATCCGGCAGTCCGACTACCGCGACTTCGGCGACGCCGGGATATTCCATCAGCACATCCTCCACCTCGCGCGGATAGACGTTGTAGCCGCCGGAGATCAGCATGTCGTTCTTGCGGTCGACGATGTAGAAAAACCCATCTTCGTCCATCACCCCAATGTCGCCGGTGTGCAGCCAGCCGCCGCGAAAGGCCTGCGCGGTGGCCTCCGGCATATCCCAGTAATAAGCCATGGTCTGCGGCCCACGGCAGACGATTTCACCGCGCTCGCCGGGGGGAAGCGGCTTGTCGTCATCATCGAAAATCGCCACCTCGACCACCGAAAACGGCCGCCCACACGAGCCGATGCGGTCGTGATGTTCGGGGCGCAGATAGGTGATCGCCATCGGGCTTTCCGCCTGTCCATAGCACTGCGCAAAGACCTTGCCGAAGCGCTTCTCAGCACGCGCGGCAAGCGTTGGCGAGATTGACGAGGCGCCGTAGGAGATGATTTTCAGCGCGGTTTTGGTGATGTCGATGGCCGGATCGTCCATCACCATGGCGATCATTGTCGGCACCAGGAAGGTATAGGCCGCCTGGGTTTCCTCGGCCTTGGCGAGAAATTCGCTGGCATCGAATTTGGACAGCATCACCGAATGGACGCCGCGGATCAGCGAGGGCAGGAAGTATGCCCCGCCAGCATGAGCAATCGGCGCGCCGTGGAGGAATATCTCGCCTTCGCTCAGTTCCGGGATCAGGTCCGAGAGGAACACCGAAGTTTCGACCAGATCGCTGCGGGTGGTCAGCGTCACTGCCTTGCTCTTGCCGGTGGTGCCGCCGGTGAAGCCCAAGCGCAGCGGCGCATCGAGATCGCGGTCGATGGCGCAAGGGGCGGGATCGCCCACTGCGATCATCGCCAGCAGTTCGTCCAGCCCGATTTGCATGGGCGTGGTTAGGCCCTCGACTCCGGCGTGGATCACGCAGGCACAGCCGGTGTAGTCGAGCTTGTAGACATGGTTGTCCAACGTCTCGCGGACATTGAGCTGCACCCGCACCAGCCCCGCTTTGAACACCGCATAGAAGGCGATCATGCAGTCGATCGAATTGGGCAGCAGCACCGCCACCCGGTCGCCGGGCATCAGCCCCTTGGCGATCAGCGCATTGCCCAGCCGGTCGGTCGCGGCGTCGAATTCGCGGAAGCTGAGCGTGCGATCATCGTGGGTCAGGCAGGGCGCATCCTTGAACTGGATCGCGGCGCGGCGGATGATCGAGCCGATTTGCATGCCGCGTTCTCCTCTCAGGCCGCCAGCGCGTGATCGTGGACCAGCACGACCCGCCCAGTCACTTCCTTGGCCTCCATCGCCCGGTGCGCTTCGGCGGCAGCACGCATCGGCATTACCCGGCCGATTTCGGGCACCACTTTGCCGTCCGCAACCAGCCGGATCACCGTGCGCAAGTCGTTGAAAGTAGCGTGCGCGCTGCCAATGAATTCCAGTTCCTTGAGAATCGACAGCGCCGGATTGAACGGCCAGTTGCCCGGCTGCACCGTGCCGATGATCACCATCCTGCCGCCCGGTCGGATCGAGCGAACACTGGAGGCGAAAGTCGGCCCCCCAGCCACTTCAAGCACGCAATCGACTCCGGCTCCATCGGTGATATCGCGCACCTCAGCGTGAAACCCGCCCTCGCCCGCCAGCACGACATGATCGGCCCCGGCGGCTTGCAATCCCGCAGCCTTGCTGGCCGAACTTGACGCCGCAATCACCCGGTGCCCGGCCAGCGCCGCCAGCCGCACCGCGTGGATGCCGACTCCGCCCGAAGCGCCGGTGATCAGCACGGTGGAGCCCATCGGCAGCGCAGCGCGGCGCAGCGCGTGATAGCCGGTGCCGACCGCGCAGCTCAGCACCGGGGCGACCTGGAGCGGGATATTGTCTGGCAGCAACAGCGTGTTGCGCTCCGAGGCGATCACATATTCGCCGTAACCACCCGAAATCTGCTCGCCATAGAAGCCCGGCCCGCTGGTGCAGATATTCTCCTGGCCATTGCGGCAAGGCACGCAGATGCCGCAGCCGATCCGCTGGATCATCGCCACCCGGTCACCCGGCTTGAACCGCGTCACCAGCGGTCCGAACTCGGCAACCTCGCCCGCAACCTCGTGGCCCATGACGCAAGGCAGCGGCGTGTGGGGGAAGGCGCCGGCGCGGTTGAGCAGATCGTGGCCGCAGACGCCGCAGGCCGAGACCCGCACCAGCATCTGGTCGGGGGCGGGTTGCGGCGTGGGCACTTCGGCCTCGACCAGCTCCTCAGGGCCGCCAAAGCGCGAGAGCAGCATCGCTTTCATTGCGCCGCCTCCGCCGGTCTCTTCGCGATCTTAGCGCAGCATCGCCAGGGTCTCGGTCAGCACCCGCTCATTGTGCCAGGCCTGATCGCCAAAGGCATATTCGAGCACCCGCGCGCGGCGCAGGAAGCGGTGCAGGCCCAGCTCCCAGGTGAAGCCCATGCCGCCGTGAATCTGGATCGTCTCGTTGCAGATCGCCCGCGCGGATTCGCCGCAGCAGCTTTTGGCCATGGAAGCAGCGCGGATGCTGTCGGCGGCGCCTTCGGAGATCGCCCAGACGGCATAATAGGCCGCCGAACGCGCCGCTTCGAGTGCGACAGCCATATCGGCGCAACGGTGCTTGATCGCCTGGAACGCACCGATGGGCTGACCGAACTGGTGGCGCGACTTGGCGTATTCGACGGCAGTATCGAGCATTCTCGCGGCAATGCCAGTTAGCAGACCGGCGTTCAGCGTTGCACCCGCATCCAGCAGCCGGGCTACCGCGCGAGCAGGCGCTGCGCCGCCCAGAATGGCGTTGTCGGGGAGAGCAACGCTCTCGAACGTCACCGCACAGCAGCCGCTGGCGGGATCGATGTCGTCATGGCGGCGCATGGTTACCCCCGGCGCAGCGGGATCGATGAGCAGCAAGGTGGGCCGGATGCGCCCTGTGCCAGCACCACCAGCAGGTCCGCCTTGTCGGCCCCTTCAACCAGGATTTTGGCTCCGTTCAGCGCCCCGTTCCCAAGTGAGCAGCCGGCATCCTCCGGATCGTAGCCCTGCCCCGCTTCGAGCAAGGCAATGGCGCATTTCGCTTCGCCGCTGGCAATCCGGGGCAGCCACTCGCTTTGCTGGCCGTGGCTGCCATGGCGAACCAGAAATCGGTCACCGCCAAAGTCGCCGCAGCAGCAGGCGGTGCCAGTCCCGCTCCCAGCGCCTCGGCCGCCGGCGCCAGATCGACCAGCGACAGCCCCGCCCCGCCGAAGCGCTCGGGCACCAGCAGTGCAAACAGCCCGAGCCCGGCCAAGGCATCCCAGGCCGCGTCCTGACTGGCAGGCAAGGGCTCCGGCGCAAGCAGGCCCGGGTGATCGGCAAGCACCTTGCTGACAGTCTCGCCCAGACTGATCTGATCCGCGTTGAAACTGAAATCCATACCGCCGCCTCTATCGCGGCAGGCCGAGCACGCGCTCGCCGATAATGTTGCGCTGCACTTCGGAGGATCCGGAGTAGATCGAGAAAGCCTTCGATTGCAGCCAGCTCAGCTGAAACCGCCCGCCCGCAGCCCCCGCCGGATCGCTGCCCGCCAGCGGCGCTATCGGCCCCAGAGCGTCGAGCGCGGTTTCATAGAGCCGCTGCGCCGCGTGGCTCCAGTAGAGCTTGATCATCGAGGCATCGGAGCCGCGATCATCGCCGCCCAGATATTTGCTGAAGGCGCGCGTGGCGTTGAGCCGCATCACTTCGACCTCGATTATCGACTTCGCCAGCTTCTGCCGGATCACCGGATCGTCGATCGCCTTGCCATTGCCGCGCTGCAATTCGGCCAGCGTCACCAGCAGCTTGTCGAGCTCCTGCTTGAAGCGCACCTGCCGCCCCAGCAAATCTTCCGGCCCGCGCTCGAAGGCCAGCGTGGTCATGGCGATCTTCCAGCCGCCATTGAGGTCGCCGACGATGTTCTCCGCTGGCACTTCGACATCGTCGAAAAAGGTCTCGTTGAACTCGTTCTCGCCGGAAATCTGCTTGAGCGGCCGGATCGAGATACCGGGCGACTTCATGTCGATCAGCAGGAAGCTCAGCCCCCTGTGCTTGGGCGCATCGGCATCGGTTCGCACCAGGGCGAAGCACCAGTGCGAATACTGCGCATAGCTGGTCCACACCTTCTGGCCATTGACCACGAATTTGCCATCGCGCAGCTCGGCCTTGGTGCGCACCGAGGCGAGATCGGAACCGGCATTGGGTTCGGAAAAACCCTGGCACCAGACTTCTTCGGAGGAAAGTATCTTCGGCAGAAACCGCTGCTTCTGCGCCTCGGTGCCATGCCGCAACAGGGTTGCACTCACCAGATTGTGACCGATGATGTTGATGCCTTCGGGCGCGCGGGCGCGGGCCATCTCCTCGGCGAAGATCGCCCGCTCGATCAGGCTCGCGCCGCGTCCGCCGTATTCCCTGGGCCAGTTGATCCCGGCCCAGCCGCCGGCATGCAGCTTGCGCTCCCAGGCGAGGCGGAACATCGCGCGTTCCTCCTCGTTCTCCGGCTCGAACACCGTCTCGCCCCAGCCATGCGGCAGCGCAGTGCTCAGCCAGCCGCGCAATTCGGAGCGGAATTGCTCTTCAGCCGGGGTGTAACTGAAATCCACGCCTCAGCCCCGCTCCGCCGCTGCGGCAAAATCGGGCGTGCGCTTCTCGCGGAAGGCGGCCAGGCCTTCCTTGTATTCGGGCGTGAGGTAGGCGACGGTCTGGGCGAAGCTCTCGTATTCGAGCATCTGGTCGAGCGTTGAATTGCTCGACTTGTTGAGCAGGTTCTTGGTCATCGCATTCGCCGTAGGGCTCGCCGCCGCAATTTGCAGCGCGAGCTGACGGGAAGTGGGCATGAGTTCCTCATGCGGCACAACCCGGTTTACCAGGCCAATCTCTTTGGCTTCGGCGGCGAGAACCTTGCGTGCGGTGAAACAGAGCTCCTTGGCCATGGCCACACCGACCGCACGGACCAGAAAGTAGAAGCCGCCCAGGTCGGGCACCAAACCGACCTTGGCAAAGGCCTGGATGAAGCTGGCGTTCTCGCTAGCGACAATGAAATCGCAAGCGAGGGCAATATTGCATCCCGCGCCCGCCGCCGCGCCATTGACCGCCGCAATCACCGGTTTTTCGAGGCGATAGAGCGGCTCGAGAATGTCCTTGAGAATCCAGCGATGCCGGGCGCGCAGCTGGATGGTGGTCATGTGATCACGCTTGACCTTGAGATCCGCGCCGGCACAGAATCCCTTGCCCGCGCCGGTCAGGATCACGCAGGAAACCTTCGGGTCAGCTGCGATCCGGTCGATTGCGTCGGCAAATTCGGTATAGAGTTCGTCCGTCGTCGAATTCATCGCATCGGGGCGGTTGAGCGTGACGGTGGCGACGCGTTCGGAGACGTCGAACAGGATGTTGTCGTAGGTCATGGTCATTCCCCGGGCGGCACATGCGCCAGATCGGTGGCGGTCGTTGCGGGCACTGCGAACCACTCCTCCGGCATGCGCACCGGGATGCGGAAGTCGTGGGCGGGCACGACGATATCGGCATTGTCCAGCACCCGGCGCATCGAGGCCTGCCATTCGCGCTCGCTGCCGCTGCGGACATTGCCGGTGAGGAAAGCGTCCGACAAGGAGCGTTGCGGGCGGCGGGTGGCGCGGGGATCGTCGGGATACCAGTAGCGATAGTGATCGCCGAGATCGGAAACCAGCGCGACGCGGCCCTTGGCAGTTGTCACCACCACCACCTGCATACCCTCGGTATGCGCGCCGACCCGCAGCAGGCGGATGCCGGGGAACAGGTCGGTATCGCCATCGACCAGCCGCAATGTGCTGGGCCGCTTGCGCCCGATCAGGTTGGTGATGGTCGATTTCCAGTAGAATACCCGCTGCGAGGGCACCGGATCGACCGAAGCGAGCAGTTCGTCGCGCTGCACCACCACGCAGGCATTCGGATAGAGATCGAGGTTTTCAGCATGGTCGAAATGCATGTGGGTCAGCACGACGTGGGTGATATCGTCCGGAGTAAGCCCCTCCGCCGCCAAGGCCTTGATATGCGAGGCATGGCCGCCGCCGATTCCGCCGACTTTGAGGCGCTGTTCGACCAGCGCAATGTCCGCCATGCCGCTATCGACCAGCAAGGTCGCCCCGCCCCCGCGCACCAGCCAGCAATGCACCGGATCGCGCATGATGCCGCCGCCCTCGGGCAGATAGAGCTCCCCAGCCGGAGCGAGGTGACGGTCCACTCGCTCATTCGTCGATAACCTCAAACCGCTCGATATCCTTAAGCGATCCCGTGCGCTCGCCACTCGTCCAGATCGCGCGAACGCGCGTGCCTGGTTTGATCTTCAGTTTGGCGGACGCGATATCGTCAATGTCAATCATATGGATCAGCCGTGTCGACGCGCCATCCAGAACGATTTCCGCATAGGCATAGGGTGGAGCGCGGGTCTGGCCGATAAATTCCATGTTGATGATCGAGCACCCCTTGATTGTGCCGGTATTAGCGCAGACCTTCCAGGTGCCGGTGCGTTTGTGGGTAAGATCGTCGATCTCACGCGGCGGCAACAGGGCATCGTCGCCGTTCGAAGTGCGCACACCCATGATGCGCCCATGCTCTTTGATCTCGTCAAACAACCGCCCATAATAGGGGCCGTAGGCATGCTCGTAAGCCAGCGTCAAAGACGATGGGATCACTTCCAGTGGTTCAGCCACATCAGCAAACGGAAGCACCATGCCAATCGGCGCATCGGGCGCAACGCGGAACCCCATGATCGCCAGGATCGTTTTTTCAACCCCTTCGATCCACTCCGCTTCAACCCGCAGACCAACCTTTAATGCCGCGAGTTCACTCAGGATCACGTGCGGGAAATCATTGTCACAACCATCAAGCTGGATTAGCCCGATGATATTGTCCCCCACCTTGGTGAAGGCAGTCAGCACTCCGGTGTGCGGCACTTCGACAAATTCATAGCGGTCATCGCCGTCTACAGGTGAAAAGTCCTGCGCGGGCGCGATTACGGAGCCATCAGCGAAACGATTGCCAACGATGCGGCGGTTGCCGATTTCCGCGAGGAACGTTCCTGCCGCGCGCCCGGGCGTCAGCGTATAAGGCATGCTGATTTCGCTGTGGAAGGTGCCGAGTTCGATTGGCTGCGTATCAGGAGCGTAAAGCATCTGTCTTCTCCTATGCCCCCAGAACCGCGCAGCCGCGCAGATTGGCCCAGCCGCCGCCCGACTGGACCAGGGCCAGCTTGGCATCGTTGATCTGGTGGCTTTCCGAGCGGCCCATCACTTGCGTCGCAGCCTCGATCAAGCGGATTACCCCAACTGCGCCAATTGGGTTAGCCCCCATACAGCCGCCCGAGGGGTTGACCGGAATATCGCCGTCAAGCTGCGTTGCGCCGGACGCAATCAACTCTGCTGCTTGCCCCGGCGGACAAAGGCCAAGGCTTTCGTAATAGCTCAATTCAAAGCAGCTGTAGGGTTCCTGCACTTCAACCACATCGAACTGGCGGCGCGGATTAGTGATGCCTGCCGCGCGGTAAACATGGCGCGCGGCAATCGCCAGCGGCTCAGACAGAAGCAATGAGCGTTCAGGCGCATTGTCCGCTTCACAGCAATAAGCGATCCCGTGAATCCAGGCTGGCCGGTCAGTCGATTTGGCCGCAAGCTTTTCCGAAGACAGCACGATAGCCGCTGCTCCGTCCGAAATCGGCGGCACATCGAGCAACTTGATCGGCCAGCACAGCGGCTTGGAAGCCAACACTTCCTCAAGCGTCACTTCCTTCTTGAAATGGGCATAGGGGTTGGCAAAAGCGTTCATCCGGTTCTTGACCGCGACCATCCCGGCAGCCTCTTCGGTATGCCCAAGAACATCCATCCGCGCGCGCCAATAGGCAGCAGAAAAGCCCATAATACCAACGGCAAACTCGCGGCCCCAGAACGGATCATAAAGCGTTGAAATCGAATACTGCAGCTGGCCTTCGGAAAGCTTGTCATAGGCGACAACCAGAGTTCGGTCAGCAAACCCGCCAGCCACCTGATAATAACCCGCCAGAGCCCCGGCAAAGCCCGCGCCGCCGCCGCTGGTGACACGAACAACCGGTTTGTTCTGCGCGCCAATCGCATCGACGACCCATTTTTCCGGATGATTGACCGCAGCGAACAACACTGGCCCGGACGCGACCACTACTGAATCGATATCATCCATCGTAAGGTTCGCATCAGCGAGCGCGCGATTGACGGCTTCGCGGACGAGGCCCGCCTGGCTGACATCGGTCCTGCGGCGCGCGTGATGGGTCTGACCGACGCCGACGATAGCAACGTGATTGCCCTTGTTGATATTGGCCATGATCAAACCTCGAGAGCAAAAACGCAGTTGTTTTGCATCGCCACACCGCCTGCGCCGTGGACGATGGCACGGCTTGGCGATCCACTGCCGTAAAGTTCGGGCTGGCTCAGCTGTTTTGCCGCCTGGACCAAGCGAACCAAGCCTGTTGCCATGATCGGATCGGCAGGCAACGCGCCGCCAGAGCGATTGATTGTGACGTCACTGTTGCCCACCGCGCCAAGCCCTCTTCCGAGGCCAAGTGCTTCCAGCACCATCAGTTCGCTAACAACCGAAGAAGCACTGACTTCGGCCACATCGGCTTTAGCACCGTCCCATCCCGCCTTCTTATAGGCCATTGCCGCTGCCGCTTTGCATGATGAAAGCTCACCTTGCGAACGTGAGGAAAAGGCATGCGAATTCATCCCTGACCCCATTCCCGTGATGAACACAGGCGTGCGGCTGCTCCGCCTGGCAATGGTCTCGTTTGAAACCAGCATCGCGACAGCGCCATCGACAGGGCGCGCCAGCATCAGTTCGGTCAGCGGCGTCGAACCGCCTCCTGAGGCCAGCACAGCGTCCACATCAGGCGCATCGCCGATTTCGACATCGCCGTATTCTGCCGCATCCGCCCAGCGCCGCGCAACTATTTCGGCCAGATCGCGTTCGCTCAGGTCATTGGCAGCAAGATACCGCTGCGCCTGGATACCGCTTGCCGCGCGCTGACCAAAACCAACCGGGCGCTGATAGAACGGTTCGCACTGCGTCGACCAATAGGCATCGACATCGCTTTCCGATGGCTTTGAATAGGCGACAATCAGGCCAACTTGCGAAGCGCCCGCGCGGATCTTGTTGACGCCATAGAGTGCAGCCCAAAGCCCATCTTCCTCAACCCGCGCCTCTTCCTTGTGATGCGCCCCTAGCGCGCCTAGAAAGCCACAATTGGAGATCGAACGGCCATCCAGAACATCGCTGCCCGAATCGATGACGAAGTCGACATCGTCCAAGGTAAGCCCGGTGCCCCTAAACACCGACGTGACCACCGCAGAGATCAAATCAATATGCTGCGCATCGCGCCAGGCAGGGCGCAATTCGGTTTGGGCGGAGGCGATTACGGCCACCTTTGCGAAACTCATTGCACCATCCTCATCTGCTCAAGCTGCCCTTGCATTGCTCATAATTGCCGAAAAGCGCCACTGTCAAAGGAAATCGACGTTTTGTCGGATTTTTGAAATTGACGCTTCGCCTTCAACTCAGCGCGATGATGCATACCGGCAATTTCGATCCTTGCAATCAGATCAATTCCGAAACATTATCGGATTGAGAAGAGCAACATTTCGCCATGATTTTGCCGTGAGAATTGCCATGAGTCTCGATGTCAGCGGGCAATACCGCTACCCTCCGCCCAATCAGGAATGGCTGTCACGCCATGTCGAAGAAGTGCTCGATCCGCGCCTGCCTATCATCGACGCGCACCACCACCTGTGGATCGAGCACGGCGTGCCCTATCTGGGGCCTGAAATCATTGCGGATGTCGGCGATGGTCACGCGATCGGCGCGACAGTGTTCGTCCAGGCGAATTACAATTACCGCGACGATCTGCCCGCTCACCTCGCGCCCATCGGCGAGACCGAGGCCGCCGTTGCCATCTCCGCGCGAATGCGCCGCCAGTGGCTGCCCCACGAATATCGCCTCCGCTATCGTCGCCCATGCCGAACTGACGCTGGGCGAGCGGCTGGCCGAGGTGCTCGATGCCCACGAAGCAGCAGGCAAGGGCGCGTTTCGCGGCATCCGCCACAGCACTTCGCGCGACCCGCATTTCCCGGAGGGCATCGTCGTCCGCCCTGCACCCGGAAGGACTGCTCGGCGATGCCCGGCCTACCGTGCCGGTATGGCCATGCTGGCAACGCGGGGGATCAGCTATGACGCAATGTTATATATCAGCCAGATCGGCGAACTGACTTCGGCGGCGAAGCGCCTTGCCCGACCTTCAGCATTGTCCTCGACCACATTGGCTGCATTATCGGCGTCGGCCCCTATCGCGGGCAAGAGCAGGAGACCTTCCGCGAATGGCGCGCCGCCATGGCCGGGCTGGCCGAGTGCCCCAATGTCGCGGTCAAGATTGGCGGCTTCGGCATGATCGTCTGCGGACCGCTGTGGCACGAGGCAGAGACGCCGCCCTCCTCTGCCGAGCTCGCCGAGGCGTGGCGGCCCTATGTCGAAACCTGCATCGAGCTGTTCGGCGCGTGACGCTGCATGTTCGAGAGCAATTTCCCGGTCGACAAGGCGATGTATTCACTACCGCACTGTCTGGAATGCCTTCAAGCGCCTAGCCGCGTTCCGCCAGCGCGGACGAACGCCACGCGCTGTTCTCGGGCACTGCCGCGCGGGTCTATCGCATCGCGGACCCGGCGCTTGGCTAACCGCGCCGCCCACCTTTTCGCCAGCGCCGGCACGGCATCCCGGCAAGATCGCGATCCGGTTCGAAAGCGAGGCGATATCGTTCGGCGAGCTGGCCAGCCGCGTCCGCAATGCCGCCGCCAGCCTCGCGGCGCAGGGCATCGGCAAAGGCAGCCACGCCGCAATGATGATGCCGAGCTGCCCCGATTTCATCGTCGTCCAGCAAGCGCTGTTTGCGCTTGGGCGCGGTCGTCTCGCCGATCAACATCCATTACCGGCCTGGCGAGGTCGCCCATGCCCTGGCCAGCTGCGATATCGAATACCTGATCCTGCCGCGCAACTATGCCGACCGGGTGCCGGCAGGTTTCGCCGGCGCGATCTTTCGCGATGGCAGCGATCCGGCCCGGCCAGCCGGTTTCCCGCTGGCCGAAGTCGCCCCGGCCGATGTCGTCATGCTGCTCCACACCAGCGCCACCACCGGCAAGAGCAAGGGCGTAATGCTGACGGCGGCGAACCTTGCCGCCAACTACGACCGTTCGCCCGGCTGGCTGGGGCTTTCCGGCGAAGACACCGTGCTCTGCGCGCTGCCGCTCTACAATACCTTCGGGCTGAACCAGTGCATCAACGCCATGGCGCTGACCGGGCTGACGCTGGTGCTGCACGCGAAATTCGATCCCGCCGCCTGCATCGCCGATATCGAGCGCTACCGCTGCACCTACCTCCCCGCCGTGCCGACCATGCTGCAAAAGCTGGTCGACCATCCCGGCCTCCAGCCCGGCCAGCTTTCCTCGCTGAAGCGCATCATGACCGGCGGCGCACCGTGCCCGCGCCTTTGCTCGCCCGGGTGCTGCAAGCCACCGGTGGCAATGCCGCAGTCCTCACCGGCTATGGCCTTACCGAAGCCAGCGCACTGGTTACGCTGACCGAGGTCGAACTCGGCGCGGATGGCGAGGTGCTGCGCGGGCGCACGATAGGCCGGGTTCTCGATGGAATGGAGCTCGAGTGCACGGCGAGGACGGGACCGGCTGGCACCCGGCGAGGTGGGAGAATTCGTCATTCGCGGGCCGAATGTGATGGCCGGCTACTACAATGCGCCCGAAGCCAATGCCGAAGTGTTCGACGGCGAATGGCTGCGCAGCGGCGATCTCGGCACCATTGATGCCGATGGCTACGCCTATATCGTCGATCGCAAGAAGGACGTGATCATCCGCGGCGGGCAGAACATCTATCCCGCCGATATCGAGGAAGTGCTCTACGGGCTGCCGAACGTCACCGAGGCCGCGGTTGTCGGCGTGCCAGACGATATGTTTGGCGAGGTGCCGGTGGCCTTCGTCGCGGGTGCCGGGCTAAGCGAAGCGGGCCTGATGGAACATTGCCAGGAGCATCTGGCCAGATACAAGCAGCCCGCCCGCATCAGCATTCTCGCCGAACTTCCGAAGGGACCGACCGGGAAAATCCTGCGCCGGGCGCTGCGGGAGCGGTTCGGATGACAACGCCTATTATCGTTCCCCGAACCCGAAGTGCGCGTTCTGGAAATCGCCGGACGGCGTTTCCATCTCTCCTGCTGGGGCGAACTCGAAGCCCCGCCCCTGCTGCTAGTCCACGGCATCCGCGACAATTCGCGCAGCTGGGACTGGGTCGCAAATGCCCTCGCCGACCGCTACCGGATTTATGCACCCGATCTGCGCGGCCATGGCAACAGCGACTGGGCCGCGCCCAGCGGGTATACTCTGGCCGAATTTGGCATGGACCTTTTCGATATTGTCAGCGCGCTGCGGCTCGAACGCGTGGCTGTGGTCGGCCATTCGTATGGTGGGCACCTTTCGCTGCGCTTCGCTGCCTGCTGGCCCGATCTGGTTACCGCAGTCAGCGGCATCGAATGCATCGAGCTGCCGATCGTTCGCGATGAGCGCGCGGAGCCGAAGACCCATCCCCAGCGGCTGCGGACGTGGATGGAAACCATGCGAGACAGCCGCGAACGCCACCCGCGCAGCTATGCTTCTGTCGCCGAAGCCGCCGCAAGGATGCAACATGAACAACCAAAGGTCGAGGCGGAAACCATCGGGCATCTCGCGCGTCACGCACTGATCACCAATCCCGACGGCACGATGCGCTGGAAATTTGATCAGGCACCGCGCTTGCGCCCGCCCGATGATGCAGAAGGGCGCTTGCTGGATCAGATGCTCACCGCAATCGAATGTCCAGTGCAGCTGTTTTACGGCACAACCAGCTGGGTGCCCTTGCCGCCGCCCGAAAGGGTTTCTTTACTGCGCAACTTAGTCTGGTGACCGTTCCCGATGTCAGCCACTGGCTGCACCACCAGGCGCGCGAGACATACATTTCAGAACTCAGCGCGTTCCTCGCCAAGCATCACAAGAGTACGAGCAATGCGTGAAGCCGCCATCGTTTCCACTGCCCGCACCGGCATAGCCAAAGCCTTTCGCGGCGCGCTCAACGATACCGATGTGCCCGCCATGGCCGCGCATGTCATCAATGCGGCGATCGAACGCGCGGGGATCGATCCCGCGCGGATCGACGATGTGGTGATGGGCGTCGCCAGCCAGTGGGGCACGCAAGGCAACAATGCGGCGCGCACGACGCTGTTCGCCGCCGGTCTGCCGCTGTCAATTCCGGGCACCACGATCGACCGCAAATGCGCGTCTGGCCTTACCGCGCTGGCCTTCGCCGCGCGCGGGATCGTTGCGGGCGATCTTGATGTTGCGGTAGCGGCGGGCGCGGAATCGGTCACGCACACCCGCAACGATCATGCCCCGACCTACCGGGCCCAGCCCAAGGTGGTCAGCGACGCCGTTCCCCATGCCTATATGGCTATGATCGAGACCGCCGAGCTGGTCGCCGATCGTTATGGCGTCAGCCGCGAGGCGCAGGATGCCTTCGCGGCGGAAAGCCACTGGCGCGCAGCGGCGGCGGCAGAGGCCGGGCGCTTTGCACGCTGAGATTGTGCCCTTCGCCACCCGCCGCAATCGTGGTGGAGAAGGATGGAGCATTTCCGGCAGCGAAGAGGTAACTCTCACCGCCGACGAAGGCATCCGCGCCGAAACCACGCTGGAAGGACTGGCAAAGCTCAAACCCGTCTGGAAGGACGGCCAGATTGTCTCAGGAAGGCCGCCACGTCACTGCGGGCAATGCCAGCCAGCTTTCCGACGGCGCTTCGGCGCAGGTGCTGGTCGAACGGAGTCTGGCGGAACGCGAGGAACTGCCAGTGCTTGGCATCTTTCGCGGCTTCCAGTCCGCAGGCTGCGCGCCTGAGGAAATGGGCATCGGCCCGGTATTCGCCTTGCCAAAGCTGCTCGACCGCGCGGGGCTCTGACCGTCGACGACATCGGCCTGTGGGAGATCAACGAGGCCTTCGCCACGCCAGGCGCTCTATTGCCGCGACAAGCTCGGCATCGATCCGGCGAAGTTCAACGTCAACGGCGGCGGTATCGCGCTGGGCCATCCCTTCGGCATGACCGGCAGCCGCCTGGCGGGTCACGCCCTGATCGAAGCGCGGCGGCGCGGGGTGCGCTATGCGGTTGTCTCGATGTGCGTGGCGGGCGGCATGGGATCGGCTGGCCTGTTCGAAATCCCGGGTTGAGGAGAGTGACTGTGAGTGAAATGAGGTTTGATGACGATGTGGTGATCGTCACCGGGGCCGGACGCGGACTGGGCCGGGAATATGCCCTGGCCTTTGCCGCGCGCGGTGCGGCGGTGGTGGTCAACGACATCGGCGCGGAGGCCGATGGCAGCGGCGGTTCGCAAGCTGTGGCGCAGGGCGTGGTCGATCAGATCGTCGCGGCGGGCGGTCGGGCGGTGGTCGATACCAATTCGGTTGCGACCAGCGAGGGTGCCGCAGCCATCGTCCAGACCGCGCTGGACCATTTCGGCAAGCTCACCGTGCTGGTCAACAACGCCGGAACTATCGCCTATGCCACTTTGCCCGAGATCAGCGATGCGGACTGGCGTCGGATGCTGTCGGTCACGCTCGACGGCACGTTCCACATGAGCCGAGCTGCCTGGCCGCTGATGGCAACGCAGGGCTATGGCCGCATCGTCAACACCACTTCGAACGCCGGCTTTCGCGGGCAATGAAACCCTCGCGCACTATGGCGCGGCCAAGCTGGGCGTTGCCGGGCTGACCAAATGCATGGCGCAGGAAACTGCGGACACCGGCATCTGCGTCAACGCCGTCGCTCCGATGGCGGTGACGCGGATGAACCGCGAAGTGTTCTTCGGCGGCGCGGTGGTCGAGGGCGAGAACTGGCGCGAGGACATCGCCTCGGGCAAAGTGCCGATGGGCCCCGCCGAAATCGTCGCCCCGACGGTGCTGTGGCTGGCGCACCGTTCGACCAAGCTCAACGGCGAGATTTTCAGCTCATCCTCGGGCAAGGTGGCGCGGGTCGGGTTCGTGGTTGGTCAGGGCTATTTCAACCCGCACCACGGCCCGGAGGAACTGCGCGACAACGCCGAGGCGATCCGCACTTTGGGCGACTATCTCGATCCAACATTCACTGGCGACGAACTGGCGGCCATCCCGCCGCTGTTCGGAGTCAAATAGGCCTCAAGCCATGTGCCCGCCGGAATTGGCGTGGAGCACTTGTCCGGTGATAATGCTCGCCCGGCGCGAGGCGAGGAACAGGGCGGCTTCGGCGATTTCTTCAGGCTCGGCCATCCGCCCCAGCGGCAGATTGGCCGTCACGGCGTTCACCGCGCCGGTCGTATCGGTTTCCATCAGTTCGCGCACGGCGTCGGTCATGGTCGGCCCGGCGGACACGGCGTTGACCCGCACGCCGGGCGCGGCTTCTGCAGCCAGCGCACGGGTGAACGCCTCGACCCCGGCCTTGCTCGCGCTGTAGGCGGCAAGGCCCGGGGTGGGAAAGCGCGCGGCGGTGGACGACATGTTGACGATCGCCCCGCCGCTTGTCCGCAAGCGCCGGCAGCGCGGCGCGGCACATGGCGAAGGTCGCGGTCAGGTTGGCGGAGATTGTCGCGGCATAGTCCGCATCGCTGGTCTGTTCGACCAGCACGGTGGGATACCAGCCGGCGATGTTGAGCAGCACATCGAGCTTGCCGGTTAGCGCCAACGCCGCCGCAACGGCGCGGTCGGCAGTATCCTTCAGCGCGGCATCCCCGGCGACAGTCGCGACCTGGCCGCCAAGCCCTGCCGCAGCCTCCTCCAGCCGCGCCAGCATCGCGCGCCACCAGCACCACGCTGGCACCCCGCGCCACCAGCATCCCGGCTATCGCCAGACCGATCCCGCTGGAGCCGCCCGTGACAATCGCCGACTGGCCCGCGAACTCATCCGTCATGTAGCGTCGGCCAGCGACTTGCCGGGGGCGGCCCGGTTCACCACGACGCGCATCACGCGGTCCTTGCCGTCGCGCCCGCAGACCTCGGCATAAACGATTTGCTCACCGCGCAGACTGCCCAGCGCCTGATCGCCCAGCTGATAGAGATGTGCGCCGTGGGCAAAGTAAACCCAGCCGCCCAGCACCGCGAACTCCGCCGCCGCCACGGCGAACACCGCGCGCCGCACTTTCGGGCGGGCAAACCAAGCTGACGACGCGGTTGAACACCGTTTCCGGGTTCTCCCATTCGCTGCGGGCTGACCACCCCCCAGAAGATGCCCCAACGCCGCACCGTCGCCACGATCTGGGCGAAGATCAGCGCGGCGATCATGCAGCAGAGCATCATGGCGCGGGGACCAGTCTCAGCTCGCTGCGCTTGTCGAGGTTGAAGATCGAGGCTGGCGGTGCCATCCGTCGCGGCTTTCACCGCCTCGCCCGGTCTGCACCAGCTTGTAGCTCGCGCCCGGCGTCAGCCGGGAGAAGTCCAGCCTGGTCCGGCACGGCGCATCCGCCGCACGCAGCACCAGATCGAGCGCCTTGCCGTCGCTGACCGCGCGGGTGACGGTGCACTCGGCGTAGTTCGCCCCGGCCAGCAGCGGGCCGTTGCGCCACGCCTCGGGCAGGCCCTTGTTGACCATGTCGCGCACGGTATTGCGCCTGGTCCAGGTCTGCGAATCCGCCATGCCAGCGCCATAGCGCTCGTCCATCGTCTTGCGCGTCGCGGCGATGATCTCTTCGTCGCCCATTTCCAGCGCCGACCACAGCGTCATCATCAGCGGATAGATATCGGGCCACTGCGCGGAGGAGAAATTGGCCGGCTTGCGGGTATCCCAGCCCAGCGGCAGCAGTTTGAAATCGAGGTGTCCGTCCGGCTTCACCCCGATGAATTCATGCCGCAGCACTTGCCACAGCCGCTCGGCCTGCTCGGGCGCGTGGGGGGTGAGGAAGCGCATGCCCCAGGTCTCGCCGAACAGGCCCGACAGGCTGGGCACCTGGAAGCCGAACGGCGAGGAGGTGCAGACCTTGATGCGGCCATCGGCCATCATCATTTCCTCTTCCATCGTCTTCTCGAAGCGGTCGCCGACTTGCTCGACCAGATTGGTGCCATGCCGCGCATCGTGCAGCGCCAGCCCGGTGTGGCCGACGAGGTTGCACATCGAATAGATCCACTTGGGCTCGCAGGGAAACCAGCCGAGATCGTAGCGCTGGTAGTTCTTGACCACCTCGCCCAGCAGCGTCTCGTGGCTGTAAGGGAACGCCGTCTTCTCGTCCCAGCGGAAGGTCAGCGCGCCCGGGCGCGGCGAACGGCGAAGTGCCGCTGGAGGTCTCGAACAGGCCGAGCGAAACGCCGAGGAAGCCCGAGAGCATGATGTTGTCGGTCGCGACCGGGTTCTTCTCCAGCCGAGATTGCCCCACAGGCTTTCCCAGAACCAGTAGTTCCAGGTCTTGCGGTCGATGTGCTTGCGGATCAGGTTTTCCTGCGCCTGGTTGAGATAGCCGTGGAAGGCGGGAAGCTGGGTGTATTGGCCGAACGACAGGTTCCACGACATCGTGCAAATCTGATAGCGCAGCGCGCCGTCCTGCCAGGTGTCGTCCATGGCTGAAGCCGTTCCAGCTATCGACCGGCTGGAGCGCCAGATCGAGCATGCGGCGGAATTCGGTGACCTGGCTGTCGGGCATTTCGCCCGCCGCCTCGACCGGCGCATCGACCAGGATCGGCTGCGCCTTGGCAAGCAAGGTGTTGATCTTGGCGCCCTTCGCCTGCTGCTCGGCGAAGCTGCGCGCGGCGACGGAAGGCGAGATAGAAATGCAGACCAGCGACTGCCGCCGGGATGGCATAGCCCAGCACCGATACGCCCCCGCCCTCGCCGATCCAGGCGGCGGAAAGCAGCGCCGTAGACCAGAATCACTGCCGGCGGCAGCGAGGATCGGTCCGCGCGCCCACCACAGGAACATGACGACGGCGAAAACGGCCAGACTGACAGCGCGGCGAAGACCACGCCAAGCACGTCCGCCTGCATAGAGGAACCCCGCGCCCGGGAAAATCGTCCCCAGCCCGAACGCCTGCCATGCCGCGCTCCAGTCCGAGCAGAGCGGAGCTATGCCGGCGAGAAATCCGACCGCGAGGACACGCGTAGAACCGGCGCAGGCCGATAAGCGGTCAGCGGCCCGTGCGGCTTGCTGCGCGCCGGGATCGGCGGGATTCTGCTCGACGATGCGGGCAAACGCATCCCTGCCCCGGGCAGTTTCGAGCGACCGATCGATTGGCTGCGTCGCCATGGGACGCTCCTTCTCCTCTGCGGCAGGCCTCATCCGTCACAGCAGATGCCTCCCGGCGAGGCTGTCGAGCAATTGATAATCGCAGAAATGGCCCTGGCCGTCAAGGCTCTTGGGAGGAAAGCCAGGCCAGGGCCGCGGCCGGACCGCAGGCCCGGCCAGCCTAGCTTCAGCTCAATACCGGACGCTGAACTGCGCACCGTAGATCGCCGGCTTGCCTACCAGGTTGAAATAGGCATCGTGATAGAAAGTCGGCGCGATGATGTAGTACTTGTTGGTCACGTTGCGGCCATAGAGCATCAGCTTCCACTGTCGTCTTCGGCTCCGATGCCCGCCCGCAGATCAAGCGTCGCATAGGAAGGTATCTGGAAGAAGTCGGCGCGCAAAATGCTGTTCTCGTAGGTCGCGACCGATTTGCCCTGATAGACCACGGTGCCGCCAAGGAACGGCTTCAGCCCGCCCATGTCCCATTCGTATTGCAGATCGGCATTGGCGGTGAATTCCGGGTGTGAACGGCAGTTTCGAATCCTTGAAATTGCCGGTGAAGCCCATCGAGTTGTAAACCTGCTGGCCATCGATCGACCGGGTCGAGAAATCAGAGGTTACGCGCGATTTGAGATAGGTCGCGCCTGCCGCAAATGTCAGGCCATCGACCGGACGCGCGACGATTTCGCCTTCCAGCCCCCAGATGCGCGATTTGGGCACATTGACCAGCTTTTCGAGCAAGCCCCAGACCGGATCGGAGACCTTCGCCCGGGTCTGCTTGTTGGTGTAGTCGTAATAGAAGAAGGCACCGTTAAGCTGCAGCTTGCGATCAGCCAGCGGCAGCTTGAAACCCGCCTCATAGGAATTCAGCTTTTCCTGAACGGCCGGCGAATACTGCGAAATCGACGAAGCGCCGATGTTCGAGAACACGCCCGCCTTGTAGCCCTGGCTGACCGTTGCATAAAGCAGCCCGCCGCCAGCAAGCTTGTAGTTCAGACCGAACCGGAACGAGACGTTGTTCTCGTTCTGCTGGTTTGGCACAGGCGTCAGCGTCGCAATGCCGAACGGACGGCCCGGCGTGCCATCGCCAGCCGGGAAGCATTGGCCCGGTGCGATGCTGAACGTGGCCGGCGCGCCGCCAACCAGCTGCGACAGTGTGCCAAACAAGGCAGATGTAGTCTGCAAGGTATCCTTGGCAGGATCGTTATAGCAATAAGTCGCGGTCTGCTTGTTATCGGTATAGCGAACGCCGCCGCTGAAGGTCACATTGATCAGTCAGCTTGAATTCGGCGTTGGCGAAGACGGCGAGCGTCTTGAGCTTGGTGTCAAACAGGTTGGTGGTCAGCAGGACCGGACCATTTGTCCGCAGCGCCACCGCGGTCGTGCCGAATGGGATTGCTGCCGATATAGTCGAAAAGAATGTAGTCGTTGTTGTCCGACGTTTTCAGGTTGTCGTAAGTGCCGCCGATGATCCAGTTGAGCCGGTCGCTCTTGCCGGAGAGGCGCAGTTCCTGATTGAACGCCTTGATCGATCCGAACGAAGGAATGTTCAGCGATTCCGCCATCGTGCCATCGAGATCGATCGTGCGGTCGAGTCTTCGACTTGGCATAGGCGGTCAGCGAGGTCAGCGTGATATCGTCGGTCAGATTGATATCGGCGCGCAGCGTGCCCTGATAATAGTGTTTGCGTGCGCCGCGCAGAAATCCCGGCGTCCAGTCGGCAGCCTGCGGCGTAGCGACATGCGCGGCGTGCCCAGCAGCGCCCGGGTTCCAGCCGCAATCTGCGGCCGGAAAGCATTGATATCGCCAACCCCGTTCATGCGGGCAACGGCAGTCGACTGGTTGCTGATGTGATCGGCGCGGAAACCCGGAGAGCCGGCGTGGTCAGCAGCGCGTAAAGCGCATTGTTGGCATAGCCAAACGGATTGCGCGTCGCGGGATTGGCATTGGCCGCCGCCAGCGATGCCGTGCTGTAGATGTTGTAAAACGAATTGACGTATTGCGGCGCCTGCGGGTCCGAATGGTCTTGCGCAGCCGTAGACGATGCCTGCACCCGGAAAGTCGGACGAAGGGGTGAAATCGAGCGACAGGCGCCCCATCAGCTTGCGCGTCGCACCGTTCTTGTCGCTGGGACGAGAGATACTGCGCTGCCAGGCGCCGCCAGTTATGCCCCGCGCCGCCAGCCTGGCCTTGAGGTTCTCACCCAGCGGGCCGCTGACATAGCCGCCGATATATCAGCCTTGCCAAAACGCTCGATCGAAGCGTCGAAGCCGGCCTTAAGCTCATCGGTCGGCTTGCCGACGATATAGTTGATCGCGCCGCCGGTCGAACTCTGGCCGAACAGCGTGCCCTGCGGCCCCTTGAGCACTTCAACCCGCTCGATATCGAGCTCGAGCCCATCGGACATCATCGGAAAGTTGCGCGGAACCTGATCGGTGTAGATTGCCACTGCCGGCGACGCGCCTACCGTGGCGTCGTAAAGGCCGACGCCGCGCAGCGTGTAGATCGGCGTCTGGAAGGTCGACTGGGTGGCGGTGAAGCCCGGGACCAGCTTGGTCAGATCGGCCACGCTGTTGATGCCGCGATTGCCCAGCGTTTCCGCCGTCGCCGCCTGAATGGTCAGGCCCGACATCGTTGATCGACTGCTCGCGCTTGTTGGCGGTAACGATGATATCGCCGCCCGCAGCATCGTCCGCTCCGTCGGAACCCTGGCTTGCCTGCGCATGTGCTGCCGAAGCCATCGCCATTACTGCAATCGAGACACCGATTGCGACATTTTTCCGAATTTTCGTCATTTCTAAACTCCTCCCGCGCTTCTAGAGATAACGCCTTAAATCCGCATATTTATTTAGATTGCTGCAAATTCAGCGTCAATCATTATTCGACGTTTTATCGGTTTTATCCCACTAGTGCAGCAGAATTGCCAGCCGGCTCGAGCCGCCATCGTGACCGGAGTAGCCAGCAAATCGGCAACAGGCTTCCAGTGGCTGCAGCAATCTCACAGACCGATAGGTCAATATCGTTTGACGATTTCGTGTGATGAGTTATGGACGAAACCTTGGCGCTTCGCGTAGACGGCGCGACCTGTTCGCAGCTATCAGAGGCTGCGATCATGGCGGGCATAGAGGTGAAGATGGCAAGCAGCGGTGCCGACAACAAAAGCAAGCTCGAACCAGACCGTTCTGGACGGCGATCCCGGCACTCGACGGCAGGCCCGGCAAGCGCGGTCGACAAGGTTTCCGACACGATCATTCGCGGTATCCGCTCGGGCGCCTTCGTCCCGGGCCAGCATCTGCTCGAACCCGATCTGACCCGCCGCCTTGGGATCAGCCGCGGCTCCCTGCGCGAGGCGCTCAAGCATCTGTCGGCAGCGGGAATCGTCACGCTCAACCGGTTTCGCGGCGCCTATATCGCCACGCTCGACCGCAAATCGGTACTCGATCTGCTGGAAACGCTGGAACCCCTCGCCCGCCTCGCCGCCCGGCTCGCCGCAGAACATTGCGATACGCAGGAAAAACGGGACGCCGGATCGTGGCTGCGACCGCCGCCATCGAAGAGGCCAGCCGCAGCCGCAACCGCGCCGAATATCTCGAACAGCGGCGCACATTTCTATTCCACGCTGGTCGAGATCGGCGGCAATCGCGAACTTGAACGCGCCATGCCGCTGACCCGCACCGATCTGTTCCGCGCGCAAGTCGAAACCGTGCAAAACGAGAAGCAGCGCCAGCGCCACGCCTCGGGATACGGCCGCATCGCCAAGGCTGTGCTCGACCGCAACGCCGCCGCCGCCGACCGCGCGGTAAAGCGCCACTTCGATGGCACGCGCAAGACCATGGAGGAACTTGCCGGCGGATTCGTTCCCGCCGTTCGAATTCCTGACTGCCGAGCGATTTTTTAGCGGTGAAATCACTGGACGAAATCGTCCGACGCTTTTAACGTCCCCACTGGGACTTAAGGATGCAGAGTGAAAGTGCGGCAGCAATGATCCGGATTTCGGCACTCTATCCGAACGAGCCGGGCAGCCGCTTCGATGCGGCGGACTATCTCACGCCGCCATGAGCCGCTCGCCCGCGAGATGCTCGGCCCGCATGGCCTGCTCGAAATCCGCTCGACCACGGGCCTCGCCAGTCTCGATGGCACCCCGCCCGCATACTGGGCGATTTCCGAGATGATCTTCGCCTCGCGCGCGCATTTCGACGCTGCGATGGCCGCCTGCGGCGAGGCGATTTTCGCCGACATTCCCAACTACACCAATGTCACCCCGATCGCTGCAAGTCAGCACGACTGGCCGGCGATCCAACCCGACCAGACAGGAGCCTGAACATGACCGCACTTCTGACCAACGAACCGCTGCGCTATGTCCGCAATGCGATGGAAGACATCGGCATGATCACCGCGCTCGACGAGGTGCTCAACCACCAGATCGTCGATACCTTCGCCTCGGTCGGCACGTCGGAGCACAGCTGGACCGAGAAGATCTGGTCGGCCATCGTCAAGAAAGACGGCACGCTGGGGATCGATTTCGGCCTTGGCCGCTATCACAACCGCGGCGTGCTCGATGCCTGGGGCGCGGTTTCGCGCGGCAGCGAGCAGTGGACCGTGCGCGCCAACCGCGAACTGCGCGACGATCCCTCGATCACCGAAGTCGGCCCGCTGACCTACGAGATCATCGAGCCGCTCAAAAAGGTGCGTTACGCGCTGGCCAAGAACGACCTCCAGCCGATCGCCTATGACATCACCTTCACCGCCGAAATGCCGCCCTTCTTCGAAGACCGCCACAAGCAGCGCGAAAAAGACGGCTTCCGCATCGGTTCGGACGTGATCCGCTATCACCAGATCGGCGTGCCTTCGGGCTGGGTCGAACTGGAAGGCCAGCGCATCGAAGTGAAGCCCGAGGAATGGACCGAATACCGCGACCACTCGCTGGGGCACCCGGCTCGACGTCGGCGCGCATAATCCCGACATCCGCCCGACTTCCGACTTTGGCGACGTCAAGTTCGGCGAAGGCGAATATGTGCTGATCTGGAGCCCGTTCATGCTGGTCTCGCCGAACGGCGACAAGGTGGCCTACCACATGTATTTCCAGTCGAAGCAGGGCCGCATTTTCTATTCCTCGGGCTATCGCAACCATCCCGACGGCACGCAGGAAAAGCATCGCCCGGGTGCCGCCCGGAACTTGCGGTATGACGACAAGACCCGGCGGCTGCTGGGCGGCACGCTGCATTTCGACATGCTGCAGGGCGGCAGCCACACGATCGAGGTCGAGGTGCTGGGCACTTCCGGCGTCCACCTCGGGCCGGGGCTCTATCTCGGCTTCGACGGGCGCAAGCACGGCTCGTGGAAGGGCCCGCTGGAGCTGGAGGGCGAGCATTTCGCCAACACGCTCGATGTCGAAACGCTCAAGCGCATCCGCCAGGTGCGCGATTGCCCGATCCGGGTGACCGAGGGCGATGCGGTCGGCTATGGCATCATGGAAACCATCATCCACGGCGCAGCATCCCGAACTCGGCCTCACCGCCGCGAATTCGCTGATCTGACATGGCCCGCGACACCCAGAAGCTCGCCGACGGCCTTGCGCGCCTGGTCGCCGCGCGGGGCCGGGATCACCGGCGTCACCACGCTTTCGGCCGGGCATTCGAACGAGACCTATCTGATCGACGGGATCGACGAAGTGCTGCGCATGCCGCCGTCGGAGGAAGGCCTGCTGCCGCCCTACGACATGGCGCGCCAGCATGAGGTGCTGGTCGCCGTCAGCAAGGGCGCGCCAGCCATCCCCCTGCCCCCGATCCTTGAGCTATGCACCGATCCTGCGGTGCTGGGCGACGAGTTCTTCCTGATGGGCAAGATTCCGGGCGAGGCCTTCGAATATGCCGTGCCCGACTGGCTCGCCCCCAGCCCGGTGGAAGGCGCGGACTCGGTCTGCCGCCAGTGGTTCGATGCGCTGATCGCGCTGCACAACATGCCCGCCTCGGCGCTTGCCCGGCGGCGGCCGCACGGTGCAGCAGGAAGCGCAGCACTGGCTCGACGTCGCGCGCGGGGCGGATTCCGCGCCCGCGCTGATCGCGGTGCTCGAAGACCTCGCCAAGCGCCCGCCGCGCTCTTCCGGGCCGGCAACGCCGGTGCATGGCGATCCCAAGCACGGCAATTGCCTGTGGCATGAGGGCAAGCTGACTGCCCTGCTCGACTGGGAGATGGCGCAGGTTTCCGAGCCGCTGCTCGATCTCGGCTATGTGCTGATGTTCCACGATCAGGGCGAGGCTTCGCTGGCCAATGCCGGGTTCGAGCTGCCCGGCTGGTGGCGGCCCGAAAAGATGATCGCCGAATGGGAAAAGGGCACCGGGCGCACCGCGGTCGATGCGAATCGCTATGCCGTGCTCGGCCAGGCCAAGGTCTCGGCGATCATCTCGGTCGGCGATTTCCTGTTCCGCACCGGCCGCATTCAGGATCCGCGTTTCGAGGCCTGGGGCACGATCATCCCTTCCTATGTCGGCCTGCTGGAAAAGCGGGCGATGGCGGCGGGTTGAGTGTGCTGGCGGCTGGCGCATCCCGATTGGCAGCTGCCCGGCTGGGCGCACCATTCCGGGGCGCTGGCGATGGGCGGCGGCGTCGCGGGCGCCGATCCCGATGCCGCCCGCCTGGTGATCGAGCGCGTCGCCCGCTATTGCTGGGCCTACGACGAACGCCGCGCCGACCTGCTGGCGGACTGCTTCACCGAGGACGGCGTGTGGGAAGGCAATGTCCTGGACAAAGTGCCTGTCGGGCCGTTTATCGGACGCGCGAAAATCCTCAAGTGGCTGACCGAATTCTGGCCGCACCAGCACGACCAGCGGCGGCACATGCTGCTCAACAATCTGGTCGAGAGCCTGTACCGAGGACAGCGCGGTAACGCTCAGCTATCTGCTGCTGATGTCGAGCGATGGGGCGGCCCGAAGGTCGAATGCACCGGCTTCTATCGCTGCGAGCTTATCCCGCGAGGGAGACATCTGGCGGATCGCGCGGATGACCGCCGGTTTCGATGCGCCGTTCTGGCCGGGGCAGCTTGAGAGCATGAGCGAGCGCGGCAAGCGGCGGCACGGGGTGCTGGGGGACGATCCGGCGAGCATGCCTGAATCAGGCCGCGGCGATCTCCGCCAGAACTTCGCCGAACTCCACCAGATCGTTGGCTGCGAAACAGCACCGCCGCCACGCGTCCGGCGCTGGTGCTGGTCAACTTCCGTCTTGCGCCCGAGCACGTCGATCATGGCGATGACCTGCCCGGCAGAAACTACATCCCCCGCCGCACAGGCTGGCTCGAACAGGCCAAGATGCGGCGCGCTTATCGCAGACAGATTGACCGGGCCGCCCGCAGCCTGCGCCGCCTGCATCGGATTGGCCGCGCCATCGCGGCTGCGCCATAAACACCGTCCAGTCCTTCGAGCGGACATACATGTCCTTCAGTCCGGACTTCTCGAACTGCATCAGCAACGCGCGCATTTCGGTTACGGGATCGGACATGGTCATGTCTCCAGAGCCACCAGCAGGGCCGGCAGGACCGGGTCGGTGATCATCGTCGTCACGCCGCTGTGCCTTCGCGATGCGGGCAATCTCCGGATTGGCGAGGCCGCTGCCGCGCGCGATGGTTTGGCCGGCCAGCGCTGCGGCAAGGTCATCGCTCGAACCATCGGCAATCACGCGGTCGATATCCAACCCGCCGTCGCCCGAACGCACCACCCGCACCGGGCTGCGCTCCCGCGCCCATTCAATCAGCCGGGCGAGCTGCGGGTGGTCATCCTCATGCGGCACTTCGGTTGCCAGCGCCCCGGCATAGACCAGCCCGCCCGCGCCATCGACGGTCACGCTCGCACCCGCCCGCGCCACCGCGCCGCTGCCCACGCCGACCACGCAAGGCCGACCCAATGCGCGGCTGACCACCGCAGCGTGGCTGGTCGAGCCGCCCTGTTCGGTCACAACGGCCCTTGCCGCGATCATGCCGTGGACATCGTCCGGGCTGGTCGTCGCGCGCACCAGCACCACGGCCTCTCCGGCAGCCGCACGGCGCTCTGCTTCGTCGGCATCGGCGACCAGAACGCCGGTCGCGACGCCGGGGCAAGCCCCCTCGCCCCGCGCCAGAACTTCAGCGCCGTCGGTTGCACCGGCGACAAGCCGGGGCAGCAGCAATGTTGCCACTTGTTCCGCGCTGACCCGTGACAGGGCGGTGGCGGCATCGATCCGGCCCTCATCGACCATATCGACCGCAATCCGCACCGCCGCCTGCGGGAGCGCGCTTGGCCGAGCGCGATTGCAGCAGATAGAGTTTGCCCGATTGCACGGTGAACTCGATGTCCTGGACATCGCCGTTTTCGCGCTCAAGCATATCGCTCGCCGCCAACAGCGCGGCGTGGGCCTGCGGCACATGTCCCAACATCGCATCGAGCCCCAGCGGGGTGAACTTGCCCGAGACCACATCCTCGCCCTGCGCGCGGGGGAGATATTCGCCATAGGGCGCGGGGTCACCGTTCAGCGGATTGCGGCTGAACAGCACGCCGGTACCGCTGGTCTCGTCGAGATTGCCGAACACCATCGCCTGCACCGTCACCGCCGTGCCGAGATCGTGCGCGATGCCGTTATGCTCGCGGTAGCGGCGGGCGCGGCGGGTGTTCCAGCTTTCGAACACCGCCCGCACCGCGCCGAGCAGCTGACTGCGCACATCGGCGGGGATTACCGCCGCGGGATCATCCGGCGCCTTAAGCACGATCGCGCTGTAGAGCTCGCGAAACCGCCGTTGGGTGTCGGCGGCAAATTCCGGCAGACCGGTTTCCGCCGCCAGCGCCGCCTCGCCTGCCGCGTCGATGCCGAGATTGAGCACCGTGTCCATCATCCCCGGCATCGAAATCGCCGCGCCCGAGCGGATCGACAGCAGCAGGCGCTTGTCGCCCTGGCCGAATGTCCGCCCGGTCTGCTCTTCCAGCCAGGCGAGGCCTTCGGCGATCTCGTCCTCAAGCCCTGCCGGAAACCCGTCCGCCTCCAGATAAGCGTTGCAGGCCGAGGTGCCGATGACGAAGGCAGGCGGCACGTCCAGCCCCAGCGCGGCCATGCGGGCAATCGACCAGGCCTTGCCGCCGACCAGTCGCGCGGTCTGGCAGGCCGCTGCCATCGAGCAGAGCTGTCCAGCGTGCCATGGCTATTCCTGCCGCTCGCGGCCCATGATCCGCAGCACTTCCTCGTGCAGTTCGAACCAGACGGTGTGATACGAATCGCGGCGGATATCGCTGACCCATTCGGCATCGCCGTCCTCGGCCGCTTCCAGCGCGGCGAGCAATTTGTCGCCATAGTATTTGAGGCGCGGCAGGCCCGCCGCCAGCTTGGCGAGGATCGGTTCGGCCTGTTCGTGCAAGGCCCCCAGCCGGTCGATCACTGCGGCGTCATGCGCCTTGTCGCTGTGATCGTTGGCCACTTTCTGGCCGCCGACGTCGAGCGTCTGCCAGTCCGTGATGATCTGCTTGAGCGTGTTGTTGATCCGCTCGAAGCCCTCATAGGCCCCGCGAAATGCCGCGTCTTCGCGCAAGTGCCCAAAGTGCCCGGCATAGCGCGCCTGCAAGGCCACCCCGGCGAGCGGGGTCAGCGCATAGGCGCCCTTGGCCTCCATCGCGCGGCCCGTGGCGACCAGCGCATCGAGCTGCGCCTGCGCCTGATCGAGCTGGCAGCCCGGCGAGCGCGGCAATCGCCGATGCCGGGCGCATGGCGCTTGATCGCGGCGGCGTGGAGCACGAGATCGCGCCCATCCATCCTCATCCCATCTCCGCCTCCGCCATGACCCAGACCCGGGCGGTGCGCTCGGTCCCCTGCTGGTAGTCCTCGGTGGTCTTGGCCTCGGCAGTGGCCTCGATCACCACCCGGTCACCTTCGCGGATACCGGCGACCTTGGCGTTCATCACGCAGGGAATGTTGTATTCGCGGGTCAGGATGCCGAGGTGCGAGCGCACCGTGCCGCCCGCGCAGATCACGCCGGCAAACTGGTCGATGATCGGCGCGGTCAAAGTGCCGCCGGAATTGTCGATGATGGCGATGGTGCCGGGCGGGACGCCATTGGTCAGCAGGCCCAGCACGCGCTCATTGGAGCGGACATAGAGCGCGGTGCCGCTGACATCGGCCTTGTGGCGCACGACATTGTCACCCACCCCGCGCAGCGCCTTGCCTTCGCGCATCGGGCTCGCCCGAAGGCGCATCGGGATGCGAGAAACCGGCGCCGTCGTCCGACACGCCATCGGCGGGCTTGTGCGCCTCGGGGCGTTCGCTCGCGGAAATGCTGGCCGACCAGTCGAACCGGTGCCCGCTGGCAAGGATCGCCTGCTCGACGCCGATCATGTCCTCCGCCGTCACCAGACTGTCGGCACCGGCCATGGCGAACTCTTCCCAGCCCATTCCGGATTCGGCCAGCCGCATGCCGCACGGCCTGCTTCACCAGATCGATCGTCGCCTCGACCAGCGGCGAGGCTGGCGGCTGGACGAAGCGGGCACCGTCAATCGGAAGCTTGGCAACAGGCACGGGTTCTTCCTTCATTTCTCCGGCAAAGGACTGCCGCATCGCCGGGAGGGTGTCAAGAATTTTAGCCAAAATCGTCCGACGATATTGACCAATCATGTAGCACTGCCTAGCACCCCCGCATGACACAAAATCCCCCCCGCATATTGCTGGTCAACGATGACGGCATCGACGCTCCCGGCCTCGTCCTGCTCGAAAAGATCGTGCGCGGGATCAGCGACGATATCTGGGTGGTTGCGCCCGACGAGGAGAAATCGGGCGCGGGGCATTCGCTTTCCACCTATCACCCGATGCGGGTGCAAGCAGCGCGACGAGCGGCACTTCGCGGTAAAGGGCACGCCGACCGATTGCGCGCTGCTCGGCGTCTACGAACTGATCCCGGATCGCCAGCCCCGACATCATCCTCTCCGGCATCAATCGCGGCCCGAACATGGCCGAGGACATCACCTATTCGGGCACCGCCTCGGCGGCGATGGAAGGGGCGATGCTGGGCATTCCGGCCATCGCGCTCAGCCAGGTGTTCCGCCCGCCCGCGACGCGTCCACTGGGCGACCGCCGAGGCCTGGGCCGGGCGGGTCATCGAAAAGCTGCTGGGCCTCGCATGGCGGCCGGGCAGCTTCATCAACGTCAATTTCCCCGATTGCCCGCCCGAGGACAGTGCGCGGCATCCGCGTCACCACCCAGGGCCTGCGCCCGCCCGGCACCTTCCGCCCGATCCGCCGGGTCGATGAGCGGCATGTGCCCTATTACTGGACCAAGATCGAATTTCCCGACGGCGGCCACGCGCCGGGCAACGATTTGCAGGCAGCGCTGGACAAGGAAGTGTCGGTGACGCCGTTGCAGCTGGACATGACGGACCGGGCGGCGCTGGATGGGTTGCGGGGGGTGTTTGGGACCTAATCCCGCGCCAAAACCGTCACCGCCGACATCCCGTCCTCGACCCCGTAAAACCCGCCCGAATTCTCCGCCACCGCCAGCCGCGCGCCCTCGACCTGCCGTGCCCCTGCGCCGCCCGCGCAGTTGCAGCACCAGCTCGTGAATTTGCGCGAGACCCGTCGCCGCCAGGGGATGCCCCTTGGACACCAGCCCGCCCGAACTGTTCACCGGAATGCGCCCGCCGAGGCCGGTCACGCCCTCCTCCGCCGCCCGGCCCGCTTCGCCGGGAGGGACAAGCCCAAGCGCCTCGGTCTGGATGATCTCGCCGATCGAGCTGGCATCGTGGACTTCGGCCAGCTCCATGTCCCCCGGCCCCACCCCGGCCCGCTCGAACGCCCGCTTGGAGACCAGCCGCGTCACGTGGTTCGCATAATCATCCGGCGCGCGGTCGCTGCCGGTCTGGCTTTCGGCGGCAAGCACGCGGATCGCCCGCGCGCCCAGCCGCGCCGCCATTTCCGCCGAACAGACCACCGCCGCCGAAGCGCCGTCGCTGATCGGCGCGCACATCGGGTTGGTCAGCGGCCAGGCGACGCGCGGCGCGGCGAGGACTTCCTCGATGCTCATCGGCTTGCGGTATTGCGACAGCGGGTTGTGCTCGGAGGCATCGTGGTCCTTCGCCGCCACCGCCGCGATCTGGCGCGCGGTGGTGCCGTAGGTCGCCATGTGCAGCCGCGCCTGCGCGGCATAGGCTTCCATCAGCACGTTGGGGCTCTCGCTTTCCTCGCCTTCGGGCACCGGCTGCAGCAGGCCCTCGGTGCGCGTCAGATAGCCCTGCGCCTCGACAATATCGCGCGGCTGCTGGAACACGGCGAAGCGCTTGGCGCGGTCGTCGCTGTAGAGCTTTTCCACCCCGACGATCAGCGCCATGTCGGCCAGCCCCATGCGGACGTGATCGATGGCGAGGTGCAGCCCCATGGTGCCGCTGGCGCAGGCCGCCTCGACATGGAACGCCTTGACCCCCGAGACACCCAGCGGGCCGCAGCGCATATTCGCCGGGGATCGACATTTCGCCCGCGACGAAGCCCTGCACGACATTGGCATAGACCGCCATGTCGAAGTCCCTGCCCGCAACCCCGGCATCTTCCATCGCCTGCCTTTGCGGCAGCCTGGGTGAGCTGCTCATGCGTCTTGTCGAGATGCCGCCCGAACGGGGTCATGCCCGTGCCGATGATAACCGCTTCGCGCATCAGATCGTCCTTCCCGCCGCTTGCCAGCGCGTCTTGCGCAGTTCGCTGCGCTGCACTTTGCCGGCATTGCTGCGCGGCAGGCTGGCCATGACTTCGATGGCCTTGGGCGTCTTGACCGGCCCCAGCACTTCGCGAACATCGGCGAGCAGCCGGGCCGGATCGATCGTCACGCCCCGGCGCGCGGCTCGACCACGGCGAGCACGGCCTCGCCCCATTTCTCATCCGGCACGCCGATCACTGCGCAGTCCTGAACCTGCGGGAACGCCATCAGCGCCTGTTCGACCTCGGCGGGGTAGATGTTGAACCCGCCCGAGATGATCATGTCCTTCTTGCGGTCCACGACATAGAACCAGCCGTCTGCGTCGCGCAGGCCGATATCGCCGGTGTGGTGCCAGCCGAAGCTGGAAACCTCCGCCGTCGCCTCCGGGTTGTTGTAATAGCCCGCCATCACCAGCGGGCCGCGACCACGATCTCGCCGCGCTCGCCGGGGGGCAGGATGTTGCCGTCGTCGTCCATGATCTCGACGATGGAAAGCAGGTTCGCCCGCCCGCAGCTGCCCGGATGGGCCAGTTCGCCGCGCCGCGTCCAGATGCTCGTGCGGCGGCATGGCGGTGACGCACATCGGCGCTTCGGTCTGGCCGAAGCTGGCGTTCATCACCGGGCCGAACACCGCGATGGCTTCCTTCAGCCGGTCGAGCGACATCGGCGCACCGGCGTAGGAGATATATTCGAGGCTGGAGGTGTCGAAAGTCGCGCACGCCCGGGTGCGCCAGCAGCATGTAGATCGCGGTCGGCGGCAGGAACATGTAGGTGACGCGGTGGCGCTCGATGGCTTCGCAGCACGCTTTCCGGCTCGAACTTCGGCAGCACCACCACCGTTCCGCCCAGCGCCATGCTGGCCAGCGCCAGCGGCCCGGCGGCGTGGGTCATCGGCGCGGCGACGAGGTTCACCGGCGCGCGCTTCATCGGCATCGAGGCGACCAGGCTGGAGACCAGCGCCTGCCAGTTGCCATTGGTCAGCATCACGCCCTTGGAGCGCCCGGTGGTGCCGCCGGTGTTGGCGAGGAAGCCGAGTTCGTCGGCATGGCCCGCGCGGCGCTGGGGGACCGGATCGTCGCTGACGATCAGCATGTCCTCGATCCAGCCATCGGCCCCGGCGACCGGCCGGTCTATCGCGATATAGCGGCGGATGTTCGGGCATTGCTCGCGGAATGCGGGGATGCGGTCCGCCACTTCGGAATGGAGGAACAGCGTATCGACATCGAGCAGATCGAGCAGATAGGCGTTCTCGCCCACCGGTGCGCGGTTGTTGGCCATCGCCCAGACGCCGTCGGCGCGCAGAATGCCGAGGATCGCCTCGAACGCCGCCATCGCATTGCCGCTGAGCACGGCGGCATGGGCACCCGGCGCGAAGCCATCGGCGATCAGCGCGCGGGCGATGGCGTCGCTGCGCTGCTTGACCTCGGCATAAGTGCGGACCTGATCGCCATCGATCATGCACGGCTTGTCATGCGCCATGCGCGCGCCGCGATCGAAGAAGTCGATCATCCGCATCGGCGGATCAGCTCCGCATCGTCGAGTTCGAGTTCGTCCGAACGCAGCTGCACCAGCGGCAGGCTGGCCAGCTTCATCAGCTTCGCCACCTGATCGAACTCGGGCGAGGACAGCGTCGGATAGTCGCGGCGCGGCGGGCCGGAGAGGCGCATCCTGTCGATATCCGCCGCCGGCACCAGCGCGCGCAGCAGCAGTTCGTCATCGTCGCCGCCGGTGCCGTGGCGGCGGTGCAGTTCCTCGCGGTCGGGCTGTTCGGGCGGCTGCGCGAGAATTTCCTTCGCGCGCGGCGCCGCCATGATCCGGTCCAGCGCCTCGGCGTCGATCGGCGCGGGCGGCTCGCCGTAGTAGCCGGCAGCGTACTGGATCACCTCGTCCGGAACCGCCGAATAGCGCTTGCCCGTCACCATGTTGAGCACGGCCACCGTGCCGACCAGTTGCGCGAAGGGCGTCGCCATGCCCGGATAGCCCAGTTCGCGCCGGACCTTGCCGACTTCCTCAAGCACCTCCGGCAGCTTGTCGAGCATGTTCTGCTGGATCAGCTGGTTGCGCAGCGTCCCCATCATGCCGCCGGGGATCTGCGTGGTGCAGCGAGGTGATGTCGTACTCGTAATGCTGGTCGTGGAGATAGCCGGCCGCCTTGGCGACGGCGCGGAAATGGTCCGACACCGGCTGCAGCTTGCTGGTGTCGATATTGTGGGTGTGGCCCAGCACCTCCATGTTCTTGATCATGCAATCGATCGAGGGGATCGAAGGGCCATTGGCCATCGAGCGCGCGGCGGTGTGCAGCACGGTCACGCCGAATTCGACGGCATCGCAATAGGCCTTCGCCGATTGGCCCAGCATGTTGTTCGAATGCATCTCGATCGGCTTGCCGCGCGCATTGGCCTTGATCGCGGGCACCAGCGTGGAGATCCGCTCCCGGTCGAGCACGCCGCCGGTGTCGTAGAGCAGCAGGCTGTCGACTTCGGGCAGGGCCGAGAGCTTGTCCGCCTTGTCGGCCCAGAAGGCGTCATCGTGCACCGGCGACAGGGTGAACAGCATGGTCCCGGCAACCTGGCAGCCATGCCCCTTCGCCACCTTCGCCAGCCGGTGCATCTGTTCGATGTTGAACAGCACATCGTAGAGCCAGAAGCTGCGCAAGCCGTGGACGCAGAGCCGGTCCACCCAGATGTCCATCAGCGCATCGGGCGTATGCCCGAACGTGACCGATCCGTTCGAGCGGCAGCCGGCGCGCAACGGCGTGTTCGGCATCGATTTGACCAGCATGTCGAGCCCGGCCCAGGGGTCTTCCTGGCAATGCCGGATCAGCACCTCGAACAGCGAGGAGCCCGCCAGGCTGATGATCTGGTAGCCGGTCTGGTCGATGATCGGCGTCACCGGCAGCGCCATGCCGGCCTGCATCCGCATGCCCCACAGGCTCTGCTGGCCGTCGCGCATGGTTTCGTCGAGGAACTGGATATGGGCCATGTGGCTACTCCGCTGCTTCTGCCTGCGCGGCGAACAGATCCTGTTCGAGCCAGCGGGTGTGGAAATTGTTCGACCGGAAGGCGTCGCTGGCCAGGATCGTGCGGTGCAGCGGGATCGTCGTCGGCACGCCTTCGACGGTGAAATTGTCCAGCGCATCGGCCATTTTCGCGATCGCCTTCTCGCGGGTCGTCGGCATGGACGATCAGCTTGCCGATCATGCTGTCATAAAACGGCGGGATCACCGCGCCTTCGGTGATGTGCGAATCGAGCCGGATGCCCTCGCCCTCGGGCGGCGCCCAGCGGGTGACGGTGCCGGGCACCGGCACGAAATCGCGCGTGGTGTCCTCGGCATTGATCCGGCATTCGATGGCATGGCCGGTCAGCACGACATCGTCCTGCTCGACCGACAGCCCCTCGCCCCCGGCGATGCGCAGCTGTTCCTGCACCAGATCGCGGCCGGTCACCATTTCGCTGACCGGATGCTCGACCTGGATGCGGGCGTTGACCTCGATGAAATAGACCTCGCCGCGCAGCACGTCGTAGAGGAACTCGCAGGTGCCGGCGTTGCGGTAGTTGACGCTCTTGGCGAGGTTCACCGCCGCCGCGTGCAGTTCCTTGCGCAGCTTGGCGGGCATCGCCACGCACGGCGCTTCCTCGATCACCTTCTGGTAGCGGCGCTGCACCGAACAGTCGCGCTCGCCGAAGTGGATCACCTCGCCCTTGCCGTCGCCGACCAGCTGGACCTCGACATGCCGCGCCAAGGGCACGAAGCGCTCCATGAACAGGGTGCCGTCGTTGAAGGCCGTCAGGGCCTCGGCGTGGGCGCGGTTGAAGCCGGCCTCGATTTCGTCCGGGCCGTTCACGATCACCATGCCGCGCCCGCCGCCGCCCGCCGCCGCCTTGAGCAGCACCGGATAGCCGATCTCGCCCGCGATCCGCCGCGCGTCCGCCGCGCTGGCGATCTCGCCGCTGCCCGGCACCAGCGGCACCCCCGCCGCCGCCGCCATTTCGCGCGCGCGCAGCTTGTCGCCCAGCGCGTCGATCATGTCGGGTTCGGGGCCGACGAAGGTGATGCCGTGCTGCTCGCACAGCCGCGCCAGTTCGGCGCGTTCGGAGAGGAAGCCATAGCCCGGATGCAGCGCATCGCAGCCGCTCGCCTTGGCCGCCTGCACCACCAGCATGGCATCGAGATAGCTCTTCGCCGCCGGCCCCGGCCCCAGCACCAGCGCGCGATCCGCCAGCCGCGCCGCCGCGCTGCCGCGATCGGCATCGGACACGCCGACCACGGTTTCGAGATTGAGGCCCTGCGCGGCGCGCACGACCCGCAGGGCGATTTCGCCCCGGTTGGCGACAAAGACGCGCTTGACGGCCATGGTCAGGCAGGCATCACGGCGAACAGCGGCTGGTCGGCGGCGACCAGTTCGCCGTCGCTCGCCAGCACCTGCACCGACCTTGCCCGCCACCCCGGCGCGCACTGCGGTGAACAGCTTCATCACTTCGACCAGGCACAGCTCGCTCTCGGCGGTGACCATGCTGCCGACCTCGACATAGGGCGGCGAGCCGGGCTTGGGCGAGCGATAGAAGGTGCCGAGATAGGGCGCGCAGACCACGACCGCCCCGGCGGGCACATCCTGCGCGCGCAGGTGCCGCAGTTGCAGCAGGAGCCGCAGCGGAAGCTGCTGCCGGTGCCGCGCAACCGGCGCGCTGCGCTGCACCTGCACCACCGGCGCACCGCCGTGCCGCCCAGCCCCGGCGCATCGGCATCCTGCGACAGGTAAATCTCGAAATCGCCATGCCGCGCCTGCAATTCGCGCAGGCCCGAGCGCTTGAACTCGTCGATCAGCATTTGCAGATCGGCGAGGCGCTTTTCACTGTCCATCACCGCCCACTCCGCCCTGCTTCGACATCGGCCCGGCTCAGCCCCGCCCCGCGCCCTTCGAGCGGCGTTCCCGCCTGCTCCATCCGGTAAAGTTCCTGCACCGCGTTCGTCCTCGCTGCGGTATTTGGCGGTGGTATCGCAGATGAAGCGGTATTCGTCCGCCATCTGCGCCGGGCGGAAGGCGGCGGCGCGGGCGTTGTATTCGGCCAGCGTCAGCGGCCCGGCGGTGGTCATGTAGCGGTCCTGCTTGGCCCGTGATGCGTCACCCCCGGCCCGATCGGCGCCAGCTGCGGGGCCGCATCCTTGCGGTTCAGCACCGAATAGGGAATCTGCGAGAGATAGCGCACCGGATTGTTGTTGTGCTGCATCATCGCATAATCGTGCAGCCGCTGGCTGGGCATATCGACCAGCCCGACGATCTCGCCGAGCAAATCGCGGCCGAACTCGTCGTTGAGCAGATGGCGGAAGCGGTCGGCGCGCGGATCGATCGTCATCCAGTCGTTGACGTCATAGACCCCGGCGACGTGCGCCAGATCCTTGATCAGCGAGAAATAGACCAGCGCCCCGCCGTCCATCATCTCGTCGCGCGACCAGCCCGCCATGCGCTTCCACAGCGCGACCGTCGCGGCGCGGATTTTCTCGGTCAGATCCTCGAAGGTCTGCGTCAGTTCCTCGGCCGAGCCCATGCCGACCGGCACGAAGCCTTCCGACAGGGCATCCGAGGTATAAAGCCCGATCCCGGTCAGCTTGTCCGAGGTGAATTCGGGCCGGCTCTCGAAGCTGCCCCAATCGTCCATCAGGTAGAAATGGCAGCCGGTGGCTTCCATCGTCACGGTGAGGTTGTTGTAGGGAATGTCGGCCGCCACCCCGTCGAGCCAGGGATAGTCGCCCTCGGCCAGATCGGTGAATTCGCGCACGATCATCTCGCGGTCGTCGCCAAGCTTGTAGGGGCCGGAATTGTTGAGCGTGCAGCGGCTCTCGCAGGAAACCAGAAAGCCGTATTGCGAGACCGTGGCGAGGAAGGTCTGCGCCGCCGCGTTCAGCCGGTCGCCCGGCTGGCAGGAGTGCAGTTCGGCATGGAAGCGCTGGATGCGGCGCTCGGGCAGGATCTGCACCCGCTGGCCGAATTCGCGGGCATTGAGGTGCCCGTCCTCGCGCTGCTGCGCCAGCTTGAAGCGCCGCCAGAAGTCCATGACATAGGCGACATCCTCGGCCGCATCGGCGGGATCGAGCATGCCGAAATTGATCAGCATCTCGCGCCCGATCAGATAGAATGTCGGCAGCGCCCAGCCGGTGAGATTGCCCAGCTTGCCGCCCATCGCGCGCACCCGGTCGCCGATTTCCTCGGCGGGCATCTTCGCTTCGACTTTCCGCAGCAGCTCGGGATAGCGGTAGAAGCAGCACAGATAGGACAGCAGCATGTAGGAGGGCACCGGAAACAGCTTCGATTCCTGCACCGTGCGGGTCACGCACAGCCAGTAGGTGTCGTCACCAACCGTCTGGATCCCGTTGTTGGCCTCCAGCAATCGGACGTAATCGAGCATGGGCCGCCGGCCTTTCGCTCTCCCGCCAAGGATTGTGGACTAACGGCTTCTGGTCTGTCAATATCGTCGGACGATTTTTGGCGAATCCGATGCACTCGCATTCGGCTCAACCACTCAGAAATGCAGGATTTCCGGCTATGTCCGTTATCGAAGCAGAATATATCCCGAGCCCCCGGTGCGTGCAACCGGTTAGCGAATCCGGACGAAAAAGCGAATCGGCAGCCCATCCTCGCCCGTCCCCGCACCGACTGGACCCGCGCCGAGATCGCCGCGCTGTTCGACCTGCCGTTCACCGAGCTGCTGTTCCGCGCGGCCGAAGCCCACCGCGCGCATCATGCGCCCGCCGAGGTGCAGCTGTGCACGCTGCTGTCGATCAAGACCGGCGGCTGCGCAGGAGGACTGCGGCTATTGCGCGCAGTCGGTCCATGCCGACGCCGGGTCAAGGCGACCAAGCTGATGGACGTGCGCGAAGTGCTGCAATCGGCGGCGCGGGCGAAGGATGCCGGCTCGCAGCGGTTCTGCATGGGCGCGGCCTGGCGCAACCCCAAGGACCGCGACATGCCCGCGATCGTCGCAATCGTGAAGGGCGTCGCGGCGATGGGCATGGAGACCTGCATGACGCTGGGCATGCTGACGCCGCAGCAGGCCGGCCAGCTCGCCGAGGCCGGGCTCGACTACTACAACCACAACATCGACACCTCGCCCGAGTACTATGGCGAGGCGATCACCACCCGCACGCTGGACGACCGGCTCGACACGCTGGCGCATGTCCGCGAGGCCGGGATCAATGTCTGCTCGGGCGGGATCGTCGGCATGGGCGAGAGCCGCGCCGACCGGGTCGGCTTCATCCACACGCTGGCGACCCTGCCGCGCCATCCCGAAAGCGTGCCGGTCAACGCGCTGGTGCCGGTCAAGGGCACGGTGCTGGGCGACATGCTGGCCGATACGCCGCTCGCCAAAATCGACGACATCGAGTTCGTCCGCACGGTCGCGGCGGCGCGGATCACCATGCCGCTGACCATGGTGCGGCTCTCGGCGGGGCGCGAAAGCATGTCCGAGGCGACCCAGGCGCTGTGCTTCCTCGCCGGCGCCAATTCGATCTTCACCGGCGACAAGCTGCTCACCGCGCCCAATGCCGGCGACGATGCCGATGCGGCGCTGCTCGCGCGGCTGGGGATGGCGGCGATGCGGGGCGAGGAACCGATGCGGAAGCCTGCAGAAGAGAGTTGCGCATGATGTCGGGCGCCGGACCCGAAAAGACCGCCGCAATCGCCGCGCGGGTCGAGGGCTTCGTGCGCGAGGTCGTGGTTCCCTACGAGCACGATCCGCGCCGCGACCACCACGGCGCGCCGACCGACGAGCTGGTCTTCGAGATGCGCGAGCAGGCGCGCGCCGCCGGGGTGCTGACGCCGCACATCCTGGCCGACGGCAGCCACCTCACCCAGCGCGAGACCGCGATCGTGCTCGAGAAGTCGGGGCTCTCGCCGCTCGGCCCGCTGGCGCTCAACACCGCCGCCCCCGACGAGGGCAACATGTACCTGCTCGGCAAGGTCGGCAGCCCGGCGATCAAGGAGCGCTTCCTCGGGCCGCTGATCGAAGGCCGCGCCCGCTCCGCCTTCTTCATGACCGAGCCCGCCGAGGAAGGCGGCGCGGGCTCCGACCCGATGATGATGAAGACGACCTGCCGCTGGATGGCAACCACTGGGTGATCAACGGCCGCAAGGCGTTCATCACCGGCGCGGACGGCGCGAAGATCGGCATCGTCATGGCCAAGGCAGATGAAGGCGCCTGCATGTTCCTCGTCGATCTGCCCGATCCGGCGATCCGCATCGAGCATGTGCCCAACACCATCGACAATTCGATGCCCGGCGGCCATGCCACCGTGCTGATCGACAATCTGCGCATCCCCGCCGACCAGATGCTGGGCGAGGCCGGCGAGGGCTTCAACTATGCCCAGATCCGGCTCGCTCCGGCGCGGCTGTCGCATTGCATGCGCTGGCTCGGCGCCTGCATCCGCGCGCACGAGATCGCCACCGACTACGCCAACCGCCGCATGGCCTTCGGCAAGCCGCTGATCGACCACGAAGGCGTCGGCTTCATGCTCGCCGAGAACCTGATCGACCTCAAGCAGGCCGAACTGATGATCGACTGGTGCGCCGCGGTGCTCGATACCGGCTCGCCGGGCACGGCGGAAAGCTCGATGGCCAAGGTCGCGGTGTCCGAAGCGCTGATGCGCGTCGCCGACCGCTGCGTCCAGGCGATGGGCGGCACCGGCGTCACCGACAAGACCATTGTCGAACAGGTCTTCCGCGAAATCCGCGCCTTCCGCATCTACGACGGGCCGACCGAAGTGCACAAATGGTCGCTCGCCAAGAAGATCAAGCGCGACTGGATCAAGAGCCAATGAGCGGAACCGGACAGGACGAAAACGCCGGCACCACCGCGGTCCGCGAAGGCTTCCGCTTCGACGAGGCGGCGCTCGCCCGCTGGATGGAGGCGCATGTCGAAGGCTATGCCGGGCCGCTGACCGTCGAGCAGTTCAAGGGCGGCCAGTCCAACCCGACCTACCGGCTGGTCACGCCGCGCCGCGCCTATGTGCTGCGCCGCAAGCCGCCCGGCGAGGTGCTGAAGGGCGCGCATGCGGTCGACCGCGAGGCGCGCGTGCTGACCGCGCTGGCGAAGGCCGGCTTCCCGGTCGCGCATGTCCATGGCCTGTGCACCGACGACAGCGTCATCGGCAGCTGGTTCTACGTCATGGAACTGGTCGAGGGCCGCATCTTCTGGGACGCCAGCTTTCCCGAGGTGCCGAAGCGGCGAGCGCGCCGCCTATTTCGATGCGATGAACGCGGCCATCGCCCGGCTGCACGGCATCGACTATGCAGGCGATCGGGCTCGGCGACTATGGCAAGCCGGGCAACTATTTCGCCCGCCAGATCAGCCGCTGGTCGCGGCAATATCTCGAAGACACCGACGCCGGGCGCGACCCCAACATGGACCGGCTGATCGAATGGCTGCCGCAAAACATTCCCGCAGGCGACGAGACCGCCATCGTCCACGGCGATTTCCGCTGCGACAACATGATCTTCCATCCCACCGAGCCGAGGATCCTCGCTGTGCTCGACTGGGAGCTGTCGACCCTGGGCCATCCGCTCGCCGACTTCGCCTATCATGCGATGATGTACCGCATGCCGCCCGACATCGTCGCCGGGCTGGGCGATGCCGACATCGCCGCGCTGGGCATCCCGAGCGAGCAGGAATACGCCGCCGCCTATGCCGCGCGCACCGGGCGGTCGAGCTTCGACAGCTACGATTTCTGCGTCGCCTTCAACTTCTTCCGCCTCGCCGCGATCTTCCACGGGATCAAGGGCCGGGTGATCCGCGGCACCGCCGCTTCGGCCCATGCCAGGAGCGCGGCCGAACACTTCCCGAGACTTGCCCGGCTCGCCAGCGAAGCGATGGACGCCTGCGGCTAGCGGGCGCTACTCCCCTCGAAATTCGGGCTTGCGGCGTTCGAGAAAGGCGCGACTCCTTCGCCGGCGTCGGCCGTCGCCGCAGAAGCGGCAATCGCTTCGGCCTCGGCAGCCAGCTGCGCGGCAAGGGAATTGCCAAAGCCGTCGCCAAGCAGCCGCTTGATCCGCCGGAACGCGCCTGTCGGACCCTGCGCCAGTTGCCGCGCGATGGCCAGCGCCTCATCGAGCAAGGCATCGTCCGGCACGACGCGGGTGATCAGTCCCGCCGCCAGTGCCTCGGCCGCATCGAGTCTGCGGTTGTGATAGGCCATTTCCTGCGTCGAGCGCATGCCGACCAGCGCGGAAGATGGAACGTCGATCCGCCGTCTGCCGACAGCCCGATCGCGGTATAGGCCATCATGTAGCTGCTGCCCTCACCCGCCGATGACGAGATCGCCAGGCCAGCGTCAAGCTGAGCCCGGCGCCCGCCGCCGAACCGTTGACCGCCGCGACCACCGGCACGCCCAGCGCATCGAGACGGCGCAGACCGGCATGCAACCGTCCGCCATGTCGCGCAGCAGAGCGCCGCGATCCGTCGGCCGCCGCCATGCCGCGCAAATCGCCGCCGACGCAGAAGTTACGCCCTTCCGCCGAGATCAGAACGGCGCGGGCGGATGCCTGCTTCACCTGCAAGACCGCCGCATCGAAGGCCGCAATCATCGGCAGGTCCAGAACATTGCCCTGTTCGGGATTGGCGAGGCGCAGATGCGCCAACCCATCTGCGATTTCGACCGAAATCAACTGCTGAGCGGTCATCCCTTACCTTTCAGATGTCGATGACGATCTTGCCGAGATGCTCGCCGCTCAATTGATAGCGGAAAGCCTCGCCCAGTTGCTCGAGCGGAAAGGTCGCGGTCGATCACCGGGCGCAGATTATGGTGCTCGACAAAGTCCACCAGTTCGCCAAGCTGCGCGACGCTGCCGACGGCCATACCGACAATGCGGATATGGTGCATCACAACATCGCGCAGCGGCAACACCGGCGCGGCTTGGGAAGTCGAGCCGACGACCATGATCAGACCTGCCATGCGGCACGCTGCAACCGATTGCGCGAAGGTCAATTCGCCGCCGATGTCGAGTACGAGATCGGCACCGGTGCCGCCGGTCAACTCGCGGACCACCGCGCCCCACTCGGGGTGCGTGCGGTAGTTGATGCCATGATCCGCGCCCAGTGCGGCCAGTCTGGCGAGCTTGTCGTCCGAGGAGGAAATCACGATCGCACGGATGCCCAGCTCCTTGGCGATCTGGAGCATGAACACCGACAGCCCGCCCGATCCCGGCAGCAGGACTGTGCGCCAGCCGCCAGCCGCCCTTCCACCCGCAGCGCCCGCCAGGCGGTCAGCCCGGCGCAAGGCAGCGTAGCCGCTTCGGCAAAACTCCAGCCCTTCGGCATGCGGCACAGCGAATGAGCTGGCACCACGGCATATTCGGCGGCGAACCCGTCGATGGTCTCGCCGGAGAGTCGCCGCATTGTTGGCATCGGTCGGCTCGCCGTCGGTCCAGTCGGGGAAAAACGCGCCCATCACCCGGTCGCCGACCGACCAGCCGCTGACGCCGCTGCCAAGCGCGGCGACCTCCCCTGCCCCGTCGGACATCGGAATGCGGCCCGCGGGCTGCGGGATGTGGCCACCGACCACCAGATAGTCATGATAGTTCAGCGACGACGCACGGACCCGCAGCAGACTTCGCCGGGGCCGGGCGCCGGGATCGGCCACGGAGCCGACGGCCAGCGTTTCGAGGCCGGGCTTGGCGGGCAGGCGCAGCACGCGCATGGTTGCAGTCACCTCACTCACCCTCCGCCGTATCGCGCTTGACGAAGCTTTCGGCGCCAACGAGGTGGCTCTGGCCAGCGAGGATGCGCGTGAAGTTGGGCATGCCGGTGTGCGCCGCGCCGCCGCCATCGACCACCAGATCGTGGCCGTTGACATAGCTGGCATCGTCCGAAGCGAGGAAGGCAATGGCCGAGGCAATTTCGGACGGCTCGCCCGGGCGGCCCAGCGGCAGACCGTCGCGCCAGGCGGCCATGATCTCGGGATTGCCATAGAGCCCCGTCGCCAGCGGAGTGCGCGTCAAGCCGGGGCTGACGGTATTGACCCGGACATGCGGCGCATGATCGAGCGCCATCGACCGGCTGAGATTGATCACCGCAGCCTTGGCGGCGTTATAGGCGGCAAAGCCGTAATCGCCGCCGCTGCCTGCTACGGAGGCGACATTGACGATGCAGCCGCGCGCCGCTCCAGATGCGGCATGGCGCTGCGGCACGACCACATCACCGCTTCCAGATCGATGCCGAGCACCTCGCGCCAATGGGCCAGATCGATGTCGGTAATCCGCCCGAACGAGCCAATCCCCGCATTGTTGACGAGGATATCGAGCCGCCCGAAGCGCTCTACCGCGAAGGCGATCATCGCCTCGACCTGCGCCAGGTCCATCATATCGACCGTGAAGCCAGTTGCAGCCGGTCACTGCCCAACGAAGCAATCAGCGCAGTCAATCGCGTCGCCGCGAATATCGGCAATGACAACGCTCGGCGCCTTCATCGAGAAACCGCCTGACCGTCGCCTCGCCAATGCCCGAAGCGCCGCCGGTGACAATCGCGATCTTGCCCTCAAGGCGGTGGCAGCTCATCGCGCGGTGTATCCTCCGTCCACAGTCAGCATTGCGCCGTTGATAAAGGAGGCCCGGTCGCTGAGCAGCCAGCAAGCGGCCTCGGCAACTTCCTCCGGCTTGCCGAAGCGCCCGATCGAATGGCGCTCCACCATCGGCGCAACCTGGCTTTCAAAGGCGGGACTGGCGAACAGCCGTTCCTCCACCATCGGCGTCAGGATCAGTCCCGGCAGCACGGCATTGACCCGCACCCCGGTATCGCGCGCCTCGCAGGCCGCTGCGCGGGTCAGCCCGACCACGCCGTGCTTCGCCGCGACATAGTCGCTGGCGAAGCGGCGCGCCGATGATGCCGTCGCCCGACGACATGTTGACGATGGCGCCGCCCTTTCCTGCCCCCGGAATGGTTCATCGCCCGCGTCTGGTATTTCATGCACAGAAACACACCGTTGAGGTTGATCGCCATCATGTGCTGCCAGTCGTCGAGCGTGAGATCGGAAACCGACTTGTTCGCCATCTCGATCCCGGCATTGTTGAAGGCCCCGTCCAGCCTGCCGAATTTCTCCACGACGGCCGCCACTGCCCCGGACACCTCGGTCTCCGAGGCGACATCGACTTGCCAGCACGAGGCACTGAATGGCCCGTCGTCGGCGATCAGCGCTGCCGTCGCCCGATTGGCCGCGCCGTCAATGTCGAACAGGCAGGCTATTGCCCCTTCAGCCGCGAACAGCCGGGCCGACGCGCGGCCGATGCCTGATCCGGCACCGGTGACGATCACCACCTTGCCCTGCAACAGTCCGCTGCCGCTCATTGCCTCAGTCCTCACGCTGCGGCTGCGGCACATAGATGGTCTGCGGCACGGTGAATTCGAGCAGGCCTTCCAGCCCGTTCTCCGCCCCGACGCCCGATTGCTTGTGCCCGGCGAAGGCGGCGAACGGCGTCAGCCCCTGCGCCGAATTGATCCACACCGTCCCGGTTTCCAGCCGCGCGGCGACCTCCGCCGCCTGATCGATGTCCGATCCCCAGACCGAACCGCCCAGCCCGAATTCCGATGCATTGGCGCGCGCGATAACCTCGTCGATGCTGCTGTATTTGAGGATCGGCAGGACCGGCCCGAAGGCCTCTTCCTGCACCACGCGGGCGCTTTCGGGCGGGTTGCCGATCAGCGTGACGGGGACGAAATAGCCGGTGCCCTCCACCGGCTCGCCGCCGGTGAGAAATTCGTGCCCCGCCTCGCGCAAATCGCGGATCAGGTCTTTCACCCGCTCGAACTGCGCGCGGTTCTGCACCGGGCCGATCTGGCTTCCCTGCTGCGCACCATCGCCGACGCTGGTTTCGGCGGCAATCGCCTGGAAGGCGGCCACGACCTCGTCGTAGAGCGTCTCGTGCACATAGAGCCGCTTGGTGGCGACGCAGACCTGGCCGCTGTTGGTAAAGGCGGCCCAGAACAGCGGCTCGGCGATTGCCGCGACATCGGCATCGGGCAGCACGATGGCGGCATCGTTGCCGCCCAGCTCCAGCGTCAGCCGCTTGAGGTTGCCCGCCGCGCTGGCCATGACCTTGCGCCCCGTTGCGGTCGAGCCGGTGAAGGATATCTTGTCGATGCCCGGATGGGCCGACATCCACGGCCCCAGCGCGTCACCGCCGCTGACCACGTTGAGCACGCCCGCAGGCAGCACATCGCGCAGCAATTCCCCCAGCCGCAAGCTTGGTCAGCGGCGTGAAGGGCGAGGGTTTCAGCACCATGCGTGTTGCCGGTCAGCAGCGCCGATCCGATCTTCCAGATCGCCAGCAGCACCGGGAAATTCCACGGCACGATGGCCCCGACCACGCCCAGCGGCACATGCCGGGTGATGGCGCGCTGGCCGGGCATTTCGTCGCTGACTGTCTCGGGCAATTCGCGCGTCCGCCACCGCGCCGATCCACCAGGCTGCGGCATGGATTTCGGCCAGCGCGGCTGCCAGTGGCTTGCCCTGTTCGGCGGTGAGCAACGCCTTGCAACTCCTCGGCATGAGCAGCCAGTGCGGCACCAATCGCGCGCAGTGCGTCCTGCCGCTGGGCATAGGGCACCGCGCGCCACGCCGGGAACGCGGCGCGCGCCGCCGCGACGGCCTCGTCAAGCTGCTCGCGCGAGCAATCGGGCGCCTGCGCAACCACCGCTTCGGTCGCCGGATTGAGCACGGCAAAGCTCTTGCGCGGACGTGGCCGGTTGCCCGCCGATCGTCATGGTAATACTGGGTGTCTGCGTCATGGTGTGCGCTCCTCAGGCAGGCATGGATCCTCTAGCCTGCCGGATGCTGTGCGGAAACTCCAGCTCAGAGTCCAATTGGCCTTTAGGCGGAAACCATCGGAGCCGCCGATGAATGTTCGCGGGCGACTTGCCTGGCCTTGGCAAATTCGAAGAATTTGCGCGCCGCCTTGTTCGCGCCGGGGCCCAGAACCAGCGCGAAATCCATCGTCACGTCCATGCCCTCGACCTCGCGCCAGACCATGCCATCGGGCGCCGGGAACCAGCCGATGCCGATCGCGCAGGTATGATGAAGCGAAGCATAGCGCTGGATCGCCAGCGCGTTGCCTTCGACCGGATCGGTCAGCAAAACTGCGCCTTGCGCCGACAGGAAATCGACCAGCGGATCGATCAAGCGCCTCGCCATGCTCCTTGCCCAGCATGGCAACAGACTGCCCGGCCAGCGCGCCGCGCGGTATGACCTGGTGCCTCGCCAGCGGAAGATCGTCCGGCACCAGCAAGCCGACCTTCCGGCTGCTCAGCACCACCCGTTCGAGCGAGCGGGGGTATTGCACTTCGTTGGCGATGACCCCCGACGGCAGGTCGCTGGTGAACCTGCTCTCCGGCATGTCGGCCGCAATGCCCAGCAGCAGCGCGGCATCGAGCCGGTCGGTCAGCAAGTGGCGCACCTGATCGAACTGCAAGCGGTTGATGATCGAATAGTGCAGCTTTGCGCCGCTCGCCGCGAAATCCTCAAGCAACAGGGCGCGATCGGCGAGGTCCATCGTGTACATCGCCGCGCCCAGCTTGAAGTGCGTGGCGGCGGCAACCTGCATCGCTTCCGCTGCAAGGCGCACTTCGTCGGCCTTGATCAACAACGCTTCGACCAGCGGCAGCAACCGCTCGCCCTGCTCGCTCAGCGCCACTTTGCGCGAGGTGCGGTGAAACAGCAGGAAGCCGAGCGTCTGTTCCATTTCCTTGATCTGGCCCGAAACCGTCGGCTGGGTAAGGTTCAGCCGCTCTGCCGCGCGCGTCACCGACTGCTCACCAGCCACAGCGGCAAAACTGCGCAGCAGTTTGAAGTCAAGATGATGCAAGCGGGCCTCCCATCCGTCCGCAGCCTGACAATAGCACATCGATCGGCGAGGTCTATCAATTCGCGCGCAAATGCCGATTGGACGCGGGCACGCAGGAATCCTAGCCATGGCTCGAGAGGAAAACTGCATGGCGAACAACTGGCTTCCCGGACATCGACGACCTGATCACCGATCCTGCGACCTATGCCAACGAAGCGCTGTTTCACGATGCTTTCGCCCAGCTGCGCGCGCACGATCCGGTCCATTGGTGCGAGCCGCGCGACTATCGCCCGTTCTGGGCCGTCACCCGCCATGCCGAACTGACCGCGGTCGAACTCAACGTCAAGAACTTCCGCAACGAGCCGCGCCAGTTCCTCGTCACCAAGGCTGACGAGGAAATGATGCAGGCGCAGACCGGCAGCGCACCTTTGCGCGCAATCTTGTCGCCATGGACGCGCCCGAACATACCGCCTTCCGCGCGCTGACCGCCGACTGGTTCACCGCCAAACGGGTGCAGGAGCTGGCCGGGCAGATCGAGGCGCTGGCCGAGGGAGACCATCGACCGGATGGTCGCGATGGGCGGCGCCTGCGATTTCGTCGACCGACATTGCCGCCTGGTTTCCGTTGCGCATCATCATGCTGGTGCTGGGGGTTCCGCCCGAGGACGAGCCGCTGATGCTGGAGCTGTCGCGCAAAGTTTTCGGCAATACCGATCCCGATGCCGGCGGCGGCGATGGCATGGCCTCGATGATGGAGGCCTTTGCCGCATTCAATGCCTTTTTCGCCAAGATCACCGAAGATCGCCGCAGCAATCCTCGCAATGATGTCGCCACGATCCTCGCCAATGCGCAGATAGACGGCAAGCCGATCGGCGAGGCGGAGCGCAATGCCTATTACCTGATCATCGCCGCCGCCGGGCACGACACCACCAGCTCGGCGATCTCCGGCGGCTTGCTGGCGCTGCTGCAGAACCCCGGCGAAATGGCGAAGCTGCGCGCCGATCCCGCGCTGATGCCGCGCGCGGTCGATGAAATGATCCGCTGGACTTCGCCGGTGAAGCACTTCTTCCGCACGGCGGTGGAGGATTGCGAAGTTGGCGGCAAGGCGGTGCGCGCCGGCGATAGCCTGATGATGGCCTATTGGTCGGCCAACCGCGACGAGGATGCTTTCGAAGATCCGTTTGCCTTCCGCGTCGACCGTTCACCCAACCGTCACCTCGCTTTCGGCGTAGGCGCCCACATCTGCCTCGGCAAGTTCCTCGCCAAGCTGGAAATGCAGGCGCTGTTCACCGAGCTGCTGGCGCGGGTGCAGCACATCGAGCTGGCGGGTGAACCGGCCTGGGTGAAAGCCAACTTCGTTTCCGGCCTCAAGACCTTGCCGATCCGGTTTCAAGCCTGACCGGCCCGCACAGCAGAGCTTTTTCATGCACCCCAGCGTCATCGCCGCGCGCACGCCGGACAAACCGGCGATCGTCATGGCTGCCAGCGGCAAGGCGATCACTTATGCGGAACTGGACGCACGCTCGAATCAGGGCGCGCAGCTGTTCCGCCAGCTTGGCTTGCAGCGCGGCGATGTGATCGCGCTGCTGCTCGACAATGTGGCCGAATTCTTCGAGATCGTCTGGGCGGCGCAGCGCGCGGGGCTCTATTATGTCTGCATTTCCACCCGGCTGGTTGCGGCAGAAGTGGCATTCATCCTCGAAGACAGCGACGCCAAAATCCTGATTGCCGGCAGCACGGTGACGGACGAACTCGCGGCCAGCCTGCCCGGACTGGGCGTGACGTTGTTCGGCATCGGTGACCCCGCGAACGGCGCGCGACTTCCTCGCCGAACGCGCAGCATCGCCGGTCGTGCCGATCGCCGACGAGAGCCCGGGCAACGACATGCTCTATTCCTCAGGCACCACCGGGCGGCCCAAAGGCATCAAACCGCCGCTGCCCGAAGGCGGACTGGCGGAAACCAACGGGCTGACCGAGCTTGGCCGCAGCACCTACGGCATCGACGAGAACACCGTCTTTCTGTCCCCCGCCCCGCTCTATCACGCCGCGCCGCTGCGCTGGTGCATGAGCGTGCAGAAGCTGGGCGGCACGGTCGTCGTCATGGAAAAGTTCGATCGCCGATGCGGCGCTGGCGGCTGATCGAGCACTACCGCGTCACTCATGCCCAATGGGTTCCGACCCATTTCATCCGCATGCTCAAGCTCGAAGACGCAGCTGCGCAACCGCTATGACCTGACCTCGCTGCGCACCACCTTTCACGCCGCCGCGCCCTGCCCTGTCGACGTCAAGCAGGCGATGCTGGCATGGTGGGGTCCGATCATCCATGAATTCTACGGCGGCACCGAAGCCAATGGACTGACCTCGATCGGCCCGCAGGAATGGCTGGAGCGGCCCGGCTCGGTCGGCAAGCCGGTCTGGGGCATTCCGAAAATCTGCGACGAGGACGACAACGAACTCCCGCCGCGCACGACCGGCACGATCTATTTCGCCGAGGGCGCGCCCTTCGAATACCACAAGGATGCCGAAAAGACCGCCGCCAGCCGCAATCGCCATGGCTGGACGACCATCGGCGATGTCGGCTGGCTGGACGAGGACGGCTACCTCTATCTCACCGACCGCAAGAGCTACATGATCATTTCGGGCGGCGTGAACATCTACCCGCAGGAAATCGAAGACCAGCTGATCCTGCACCCCAGGGTCGCCGATGCCGCCGTGATCGGCGCGCCCGATCCCGATATGGGCGAGAAAGTCGTGGCGGTGGTCCAGCCCGCCGTCTGGAGCGATGCCGGACCGGAACTGGAAGGCGAACTGATCGCATGGCTGCAACCGCGTATCGGTCGTCACAAAATCCCGCGCAAGATCGATTTCGCCGAAGCCCTGCCCCGCACGCCAACTGGAAAGCTGCTCAAGCGCGAGCTGCGCGAGGCTTACTGGCGATGACGGAAATCCGTCACCATCGCAAACCGGGGTTCACGTGTAAGCTGCCGGTCAGCCATTTTACCACTGACTGCGTCCATTCCGTTTTTCAATGAATTGGCGAAAAGTCCCGATTGGACTTTGGCAGAACAAAGGTGTGTTGGATAAAATACAGGAACTGATCGTCTGACGAAATGACCCGGCAACAGAGCGCGGATCAGCAGACTCGCAGGAGGAAAAATATGAAAAATTCAGGTTCAATGAGGGGCCTCAAGCCGTTCACCGCGATGTTGCTGGGCACTGCGGCTGTGCTCGCCCAGCCCGCAATGGCGCAGGATGCGGCGGTCGAAGACGGCACCAAGCTCGAAGAGATCGTGGTGACGGCAGAGCGCCGTTCGGAATCGCTGATGACAGTTCCGGTGGCAGTTTCGGCCCTGACCACCAACGATCTTGCCCGACAGGGCATCACGTCCAGCTTCGACCTCAGCGCCTCGGTGCCTTCGCTCCAGGTCACCAGCGCCTTCGGCGAGGCCCAGCCGAACTTTACCATGCGCGGCATCGGCGTGGGCAATGAATATGGTGCCAACCAAGTTTCGCCGGTCGGCATCTACACCGACGACAACTACCTTAGCGCGCGAACCATGCACGGCCTCCAGCTGTTCGATCTCGATCGCATCGAAGCGGTTCGCGGCCCCCAGGGCACGCTCTATGGCCGCAACACCACCGGCGGCGCGATCAACTTCATCTCGGTCAAGCCCAACCTCGAAGCCGGGGCCCGCGGCTTTGTCGAAGTCGGCTATGGCCGGTTCAACGAAATTCGCGCGCAAGGCGCGATCGAAGGCACGCTGAGCGACGAATACGCTCGGCTTTCGCGCCTCCGCCAACTATGTTCACGCCAATGGCTATGTGAAGAACATTTTCCCGGGCCAGCCGGATGCGAATTCGAAGGATTCCATCGCCGGTCGCCTGATCATCCGGGCCAGGCCCAGCGACAAGCTGGACGTGACGCTGAAGTTCACGGGCAGCAAGGGCAAGCCGACCCAGGCCGCCGCTTTCCATCTCAACGATGGCACCGGCACCTCGAGCTATTTGCGCTCCAGTGACAGACTGAGCTTTTTCGAGACCAACCAGCCCGATCTTGGCTTCAACGATGTCGCCAATGCCGGTGCACAGCTCAAGGTGAACTATGAGCTGAACGACAATTTCTCGATCCAGTCGCTCAGCGCCTATGACTGGTCGAAGCAGAACCTGACCCAGGAAGGCTCCGGCACGCCGGTCGTCGGCTTTCTGCAAACGCATTATCAGGACGTCTACAAGCAGTTCAACCAGGAACTGAAGTTGATGTATGACACCGATCACACCAACTTGCAGGCAGGCGTCTATTATGGCTGGGACGAGATCAACAACGTCGATCGCTACCGCCTGGTCAGCGTTCTATATATCTATCAGCACTTCAAACAGACGCGCAATTCATATGCGGCATTCGCCCAGCTGAACCAGAAGTTCGGTGACAATCTGGGGATCACTGTCGGCTTGCGCTATACCGAAGACAAGAGCCGGTATGCCGAGGCCTATTCATTCATCACCAGCTTTGCCAATCCGGCGACATCCCCGGCCTTCTCGGCTTACGATTTTAACCCGACCGCACCCGGAACCGGCTTCACTCACGGCTCGATCCTGGCGAACGGGACAATCGTGCCGGAAGCCGCGCAGGAGCGGAAGAGCGGCAAGCTGACCGGCAAGATCGGTCTGGATTACACGTTTGACGGCGGTGCCATGGTCTATGGTCACTTCAGCCGCGGCTATCGCGCCGGCTCGTTCAGCAGCCAGTTTTTTGGCGGCAATCCGATCGATTTCGTCCCGCCCGAAGAAGTCGATGCCTATGAAGTGGGCCTGAAGACGAAGTTCCTCGATGGCCGGGCCAATCTCACCGCCGCCGCCTTCCTGACCAAGTATCGCAACCAGCAGCTCAACGAGGTTATCGGCACCACCGGATTTATCCGCAGCGTGCCCGGGGCGACGATCAAGGGCTTTGAGCTCGAAGTGAACGCCCGTCCGGTCCCCACGCTGACGGCCAATCTGGGGGTTACCTATCTCCACGCAACCTATGACAAGCTGACCCTGTCCGGGGTAAATCTCGACGGCAACCGGCTACCGAACGCGCCCGAATTTACCCTCAACTTCGGGTTCGACTGGAAGGCCGCTCGGCTTGGCAACGGCGATATCGTGTTCTCGCCGAACATGACCTATACCAGCAAGCAGTTCTTCTCGCCGTTCAACAACAAGGACGGCAACCAGAACCTCAATGCACCGGCCCATGCCATGCTCGATGCAACGCTGGGCTGGGAGGGCGAACAGCTGTCGGTGCGGGCCTGGATGACCAACATCACCAACAAGCAGATCTTCATGTACGGCCTGAACCTGCGCGGCTCATTCGGCTATGACTACATGCTGCACGCCCCGCCGCGCAGCTATGGCATTACCGCCCGCTACAAGTTCTGAACCAGTTCCACGGCCGGCGGACCCTCCTCCCCCGCCGGTCGTGGTTCCCTTGCAAAGTCACAGGGTTTACTGGAGCGCATGGCGCAGATAGCTTCACCACTATCGCACGGAAAGTGCCTTTGCGGCGCGGTAAGCTACAGCTTCCCCGGCACGCCGCTGCTCGCGGCGGTTTGCCATTGCCGCCATTGTCAGCGGCAGAGCGGCAGCGCCTTTTCCATCGTCGCGGCCGTGCCCCGGGCCGGTTTCGAACTGCAAGGCGAAACCAAGATATTCCATGATACCGGCGACAGCGGCCGCCCGGTGGAGCGGCACTTCTGCCCGGACTGCGGCTCGCCGATCTTCTCCGCCATCACGCCAATGCCCGACATGGTGCTGATCAAGGCCGGGACGCTTGATACGGTGGCTGAGCTTACCCCGACTATCGAAGTTTTCTGCGAAAACGCATTACCGTTCCAGCCGGCGCTATGCGGCACAGAACGGCATCTGCGCTCCAACATCTGAGCCAAAGCCGAGGAAACCGATGACCACATCGCCCTATACGCTGCAAGGCAAGGTCGCCCTGGTCACCGGTGCGGCTTCCGGCATCGGGCTGGCAACCGCCACCCTGTTCAGTGCACTGGGTGCCCGGCTGATCGTCACCGACATCGACGCGGAGGGCCTCAAGGCCGCCGCCGCAGGTCTCACGCACGGCACGCTAGCCCTGCCCCACGACGTCACCTCCGAAGCAGGTTGGACCGCGGTGTTCGACGCGGTCCGCGCGCAATACGGCCGGCTCGATGTGCTGGTGAACAATGCCGGGATCATGCTGTCCAAACCCTTTGTCGAGGCCGGCATCGAGGTGCTGCGCCGCCAGTTGCAGATCAATGTCGAGAGTGTTTACATGGGCATGCACGGCGCGCTGCCGATGCTGTGCGAAGCGGTCGCACAGGGCGCTGTCACCGCCTCGGTCATCAACATCGCCTCGATTTACGGCAAGGTCGGCGGTGAGCAATATGCCGCCTATAGCGCCACCAAAGGCGCGGTTCGCGCGCTGACAAGGGCAGTTGCCGTGGAGCTGGCTTCCAGCAAGATCCGCGTCAATGCGGTCCTGCCCGGTCCGGTGCTCACCAACCTGTCGGCCACCTGGGATCCACCACTGGACGATCACGGCAATCCGCTCAGCGCAGAGCAGGTGCTGGCCGCATGGGCGCGGATGATTCCGTTGGGGCGGCTGGGCGCGACCAGCGACATCGCGCCGCTGGTCGCCTACCTCGCCAGCGATCTCGCGAGCTTCATCACCGGCGCGGATTTCATCGCCGATGGCGGCTACACCGCCGCCTGAACCGACAGGACAAGCCGATGCAGATCACCGCCGCAGTCGTCCCCGAGCGCGGAGCCGCATTCGACATCGCCGCGCTCGAAATCGAGCAGCCCCGCGCGGGCGAAGTTCTGGTGGAAATCGCGGGCGTGGGCCTGTGCCACACGGACCTGGTGTTCCGCGATGCCTTCATCCCGATCCCCTGGCCGATCGTGCTCGGCCATGAAGGCGCAGGCATTGTCCGCGCGGTGGGAGCGGGCGTCACCAGCATAGGACCGGGCGATGCGGTGGTGATCGGCTTCAGCAGCTGCGGACACTGTTCGCGCTGCGATGCGCACTTGCCTTCCTACTGCCGCGAATTCGTGCCGCTCAACTATGCCGGAGCGCGCGGCGATGGCTCGAGCGCGCTGAGCCTGGACGGCCAGCCGGTCGCTTCGCATTTCTTCGGCCAGTCCTCCTTCGCCAGCCACGCGATCACTCTGGAGCGCAATGTCGTCAAAGTCGATGCAGCCGGACTGGAGCTCAGCCATCTCGGCCCGCTCGCCTGCGGATTGCAGACCGGGGCTGGCAGCGTGATGCGCTCTTTTGACTGCCGCGAGGGCGAAACTATCGCGGTGTTCGGCGGCGGTCCGGTCGGGCTGGCGGCGGTGATGGCGGCGGTCCTGCGAAAGTGCGCGCAAATCATCCTGGTCGAGCCGATTGCCGCGCGGCGCGAGCTCGCGCTGGATTTCGGGGCGAGCCATGTCATTGATCCGGCAGTCGGCGATGTCGCCGCTGCGATCCGCGCGATCCTGCCGGATGGCGTGGACTATGCGCTGGAAACCAGCGGGCGCGAGGCAGTCATGGAGGCGGCCTTGGCGGCGCTGGCAAGCCACGGCGTGCTCGGGTTGGTCGGGGTGCCTGCCAGCGCCGAGAGCACCTTGTCGATCAACATCGCTGGCATGATCACTTTCGGCCACCGCATCATCGGCATTGTCGAAGGCGACAGTGACTTGCAGGGCTTCATTCCGGAACTGATCGCCCTGCACCGCGCGGGCAAATTCCCCTTCGACCGCCTGATCAAGACCTTCCCGCTGAGCCAGATCAACGAGGCCATCGCCGCGCAGCATCGCGGCGAATGCGTCAAGGCAGTGCTGATCCCCTAACCCAGTGGCACCTGCGTCGGCTGGCCAGTCGAGGCGGTCACGCCGCCATCGGCCACCACGATCGAACCGTGCATGTAGCTGGCATCGTCCGAAGCGAGGAAGGCGACGATCCCCGCCATTTCGGCCGCCTGTCCCGGCCGCTGCGCCGGGATGCCCTTGAACCAGTCGTCGAGCAATCCCGGGACCGCCTTGAAGGCATCGGTCGCCGGGGTCTCGATGAAGCCGGGGCACAGCGCGTTGATGCGAATGTTCTCGCGCGCGTGATAGACCGCCATCGCCTTGGTCAGATTGATTACCGCGCCCTTCTGCGCGCAGTAGGAAGGATAGGCCCCGTCGCCCGCAAGGCCCGAGATCGAGGCGATGTTGACGATGATGCCGCCGCCTTGCTTGCGGAACTGGCCTATCGCCGCACGGCTGGCGAAGAACACCGAATCGAGATTGACCGCCATCGAACGCCGCCAGTCCTCGGTGCTATGTTCGGAGATAAGCGAAACCGCCGCCTTGGCCGCATTGTTGACCAGGATGTCGAGCCTGCCGAATCGTTCCACCGCCCCGGCAATCAGCGCCTCGACGTCGCCTTCGACACCGACATCGGCCCGCATGAACTGCGCGTTCGGGCTGCCCAGCTCAGCCTGCGCCGCCGCGCCGCGCGCCTTGTCCTGCCCGCAGAACAACACTCTCGCGCCCTCGTCGACCAGGCGCCGGACAATGCCAAGTCCGATCCCTGCCGAGCCGCCGGTAACCACGGCGACCTTATCATGCAGTCTTGCCATGCCCATCGCTCCCATCAGTCCTGGCTATCCCAGCGGGTGATATCCGACGAGCTCTTGACCCCCAGCGGATGGTAAGCCCCGAGGATCGCCTGTTCGAACACGCCGACAATCTTCTCCTGCCTGCCGTCCGGCTCGGTCAGCACGATGTTCGAGAGATACTGGACGTGAAAGTTTTCCGGCTTCATCGGATCGAGGCCCTCAATGGTGAAATCTTCGCGCGCGACCCGCAGGGCCCCATGATAATTGCCGTGGAACCATTCGGGGTGGAAATAGCCGATGCCCTTCATCTGGATGCGCTGGAACGGCTCGAAGGTGAGCGTGTGGGGTCCAGTGCCATAGTCCGCAGTCAGCTTGCCATGCTTGGGCCACAGTGTGCCGGGTTCCAGCACGGTCTCCATCACCGGCTTTTCGCATTCAAGGAACTGCTCGGGCATCGCGCCGTTGGGCACCAGCACCGACCGCGTGTTCCACACGGCCCCGCTGGGTTCGGCAGCGATGTGGAAGTAGAGGCTCTTGTCGGCAAAATTCAGCGGGGTCCATTGCCAGAAATAGCCTTGCTCACCGGCCAGCGGGTTCGGTTGCGGATCGGACATGCCGATCGGGCGGATCCCCCACGAGCGGTCGCGGGTGCCGATGGCTTTGGGGCTGAGCTCGATGCGTTTGCCGTCGATGCTGACCCAGCCCTTCCAGGTGCAGTTCTGGGTCAGTCGGGTGTAGTCCATGAAAGCGCGGGTGCCGACGCGGCGGATGAAGCGCGGCTCCTCGATGGGAAAGGCGCGGCCTTCCAGCGTCAGATCGGCGGCAATGCCGTCGTGTTCCTCGACAATCACCCGCAGCGACCACAGTGGCTTGACCACCTCGATCGCGGATCGGCCCGGCGGAGGTATCCATCCGGTCAGTCAGGATACGGCTGGCGCGCAGGCAGTGCTGTTTGCCATCGACCATGATCGAGATGCCGGTGTCGATCAGGTTGAGGTGCGGATAAATTCCCATGCCGACGAGGAAGAACAGCGAGCCGTCGGGCTCGTAACCATTGAACCAGTAGCGCTCGTAGAAATTGCGGTCGGTGCCCGAATAGGCGACCGGCTCGGTGGTCTGGTGGATGGCGAAATCGTCGGCGGCGGTGAGCATTGGGGTCTCCGGGTGGAATTGTCAGAAATTGGCGGATGAGATGCGGCGACCTTCGACCGACGTGCGCAAGGCATCCCAGATCGCAGCGTCGAGTGCTGTGGCGTCGGCGTCGCCGCGAAGTTCCACAGCGGCGTGAAGATCGGTCAGCCGTGCGCGCAGCTTCTCGTTGCAGGCTTCCAGCGCAGAGACGCGCAGGTCGCTGTCATCGCCCAGATCACCCGCATCCCCGCCGCGCACCAGCAGAGCGCGGAAGGCTGCGTTCTCTGCCACCAGTCTGGCGGCGGCGCGGTCCCATTCCTCGGCGACCATATCGAACATCGCGGCGGCCATTCCGGCATTCCCGGCGCGAAAGCCGGTGAGGTTCGGCGCAATATCGTCACGCAGCAGCGCGGCGAGATTGGCGACGGCGGCGGGAACAGACGGTTTCATAGCTTCCCCATCAGTTCGAGGATCGCGCGGTCCTGCGCATTGCGCAGCCACCAGGCGGCATAGGCGTGGATCACCTGCGGCTCGGCGCTCTTGCGCCAGGCATCGGCACCGGCGTTCCAGATCGCCTGGCCCTTGATGCACATCATCAGTTCCCACCAGTGCAGCGCGGCGGGATCAATCTCCAACCCGCTCGCCGCCTGCCAGATGCGCAGTGCATCCTCTCGCGGGGCGACGCCGCTGCGGCGCTCGTCCTTGCCGAACGACAGCACCCGCGACATCGACCAGGCCAGATCCTCCAGTGGATCGCCGAGGTGCGCCATTTCCCAGTCGAGCACCGCAATCAGCTCGCCATTATCGTCGTAGAGAAAGTTTCCGGCGCGGAAATCGCCGTGGACCATGGCCAACTTCTGCGCCGGCGGCGGCGGATTGCGGCGCATCCAGCGGATCGCCGCGCGGGTGATCGGCTCCGCGCCAAGGTCGGCCTTGTCGAGCGTCGCCTCCCAATGGTCGAGCTCCTGAATCGCGGTAGTTTCAGGCGTCGAGGGCTTCATGAACGCCAAATCGAGCGTCTCGACTGGCAGCGCCGCCAGCTTGCCCATCGCCGTCCACATGCCCTCGGCGAGGCGCGGCAGCTTGTCCCGCCACTCCGGCCCCTGAATTTGGTATTCGCTGTTGTGATAGCCGCGCATATCCTCGGCGAGCGAGATTGCCCCGCCCAAATGCGCCGGGTCTGCCTCCAGCAGCAGCATCTTGGGCACCGGGATACCGTGGCCATACACAGCCTTGTAGGCGTTATACTCGTGCTGACGGTCGCTATCGACGTTGCTGGCAGGCGGATCGCGACGCAGGATGATCTTCTCGGCGTGGCGGCCCCCCGCATCGTCATAGGCCAAATCAAAGCGGAAAGTCTCGCGGCTGGCGCCCATCGGCAGGCGGTGGAGATCGCTGACCGTTATGCCCCGCCAATCGGGCATGCGCCGGGCGAGATAGGCGGTCAGCAAGTCTTCGGTGATCGGCTTCATCGGCTGGTCCGTAGCAAGGTTGAACAAGCAGTCATGTCGGCGCGACCAGCAACTTGATGTCTGCGCCTCCGCCGGTGAGCGAGGCGAAGGCCTGCTCCACCCCGGTCAGCGGGACATGGCCGGTTACCATTGGCGCGAGGCGGTCCGGATCGGCGCAGACCATCTCGAAGGCCTGGGCAAAATCGCCGGGCGAATAGGCAAAGACGAAGCGCAGTTGCAGCGACTTCTGCAGCAGGAAGGCCGGTTCGATCGGGTCGGTTTCCATGCAGGTGCCGACCACGACAATGGTCGCCGCGACCGGTGCCGACTGGGCGATACCCATGATCATGCCCGGCTTGCCGACACAATCGAACAGCACCGCCCGCTCGCGCGTTTTGAGTTCCGGTGCTTGCGCCATCGCGTCCGAAAGGCCGAACGGCAGGCCAAAACCGTTGAACCATCCTTCGATCCCGGCATCGCCCGGCGCGGCGACAATGTCCGCCCCCATCCGCTCGGCCATCCCGCGCCGCGCGGCATTGGGTTCGACCGCCAGCACCGGGCCAAAGCCCAGTGCCTTCAGCCGGGCGATGACGAACAGGCCGACCGGGCCGCAGCCGAACACCGCATAGGCGCACTGCGCATCGCCGCCGCTCTCAGCCACGGCATGGACCGCAACCGAGAGCGGCTCGGTCAGCGCCGCAACATCGCTGGAAACAGTATCGGGCACGACCAAAGCGCTGTCCGCCCCGACCAGCATTTGCTCGGCAAAGGCCCCGTTGAAGCGGTTGGAGTAGCCGATCAGCTCGACCCCGTCCGGCCCGGCGATGAAGGGCTGGGCAACGATGCGCTGGCCCGGCTCGAAACTGCCGGACTTCTCCAGCACCTCGCAGCAAAACTCATGCCCCATCACCACCGGGCGCGAAGGGTCCATGAAACCGCGGAAGCCCGCACGGTGGAGCAGATCGCACAGATGTCCTGTATGTTCCTTTGCATGCAGATCGCTGCCGCACACCCCGCAAACCAGCGGGCGGCACAGCACTTGTCCGGCCGCGTGCCTGGGCTCGGCCACTTCGGTCAGCGCAAATTGGCCGCCCTCCAGCACCATCGCTTTCATGGCTGTTCTGTCCCTCTCACTGCTTGTTCGGATCGGAATCCGCAGGCATTGGGATCATTGGATATTGTGTCAGATGGCTGCTTGCCAGTGACGGAATTCCGCTATTGGCCCGCCGCTATTGGCAAGTCTGCCCGCCAAGCAGCTTGGCCGCCATCGCCGCGCGGTTGTGAACATTGAGCTTGCGGTAGATGCGGCGGAGATGGTTCTCGACGGTAAATTCGGATATCCCGGTGAGATAGGCCACCTGCTTGTTCTGATTGCCGGTGCCGACAAGCTGCGCGATCTGCAGCTCGCGCGATGACAGGACCGCGCCGGGCCCCCCAACTGTTGCGCTTCCGTCGCCGCAATCGTGCATCACCGCTTTCAGCATGCCCATTCCCGGTGAGGCGGACACCGCCTCTTCGAGCAGCTGGCTGACGATCATCTGCGAAATGCCGGAAGCTTCATGCGCCAGCAGCTTGTGGGAGACCTCACTCTTGCGGTGCCCGCCGGGGCGGCAATGCGCGCCGATAACCAGATAAAACTCTGGCATCACCTGCTGCACCCAGGCGCCGACAACATCGACTGCATGGCAGTTAATGAACCGGCGGTATTCCTGCGCCTTATCTGACTGGCCGGAAATCCGCGCATCGTTCCAGCGGATCAGTTGCCCGCAAGGGTCCGAGCCCTCGATCGCCCGGGGAAATGGATCGTCCTCGAACACGCGGCCGTGCTTGTAGGCATGCTGCG